>NZ_JNIJ01000012.1 GCF_000701345.1 Bradyrhizobium sp. URHD0069
CGGTGCTCAAGGCCTTTTACAACCGCCTGATTGCCAAAGGAAAGGAGCCGAAGGTTGCGCTCGTCGCTTGCATGCGCAAGTTGATCGTCATCCTCAATATCCTGATCGCACGTCGACAGAAATGGGATCCCAGCCGCTACGCCGTCGCCTAATGAGCGCGTCTACATCGCGCTCGATCCTCGACCGAGCGCGATGTAAAGCCAACAGACCGGTGAGCGGGCGGGGTCAAGGCCGTCAGCCGCCGAAGGCGGTGGCGCCCAGCGCCAGCCTTGAGCCCGGCCGATTCACCGGTCTACCTTCAGCACAGTTGCTCTCATGGGGTGAGACGGCGAGGGTTCTAGAAGTGATTTGGGTCAAACGGGAAGCGGAATATTTTTGCAAATGGGGCTGGACTACCCAAATCAGATTGATCCCGTTCAACAAATCGCCCCCTATAAATTCTCCGACCGGTCGACTAGTTTTTGCCCAAAACGGCCGGCAGCGGGGATATCCGACACGGTAATGGAAAGTGGTCCAGCATCGATCTTCCACTATGCCGCGTTCTTCAGCCGCTCCAGCGCCTCGAGGATTTTGGTCTTGCGCGCTACCGCTGCCTCACGCTTCTCCTTTTCCTCTTCGACGATGTCTTCCGGCGCGTTGGCGACGAATTTCTCGTTGCCGAGCTTGGCGTCGACCCGCTTGATGTCGGCCTCGGCTTTGGCCAATTCCTTGTCGAGCCGGGCTCTCTCGGCCGAAAAATCGATCACACCCTTGAGCGGCAAGGCCGCGACCTCGCCGCGCACCAATAGCTGCACTGCGCCCTCCGGCGCAGCATCGGCGAAGGAAATGTCGGCGAGCCGGGCCATGCGCTTGACGACATCGTTCCAGCGCTGCGCACGCCCTTTGGTTTCGGCGGACGCTCCGGCCAGCACCAGCGGTATCAGCGTCGCCGGCGGAATATTCATCTCCGCGCGCACCGAGCGTATCGCGGTGACGAGATCGACGACCCAGCCGATTTCGGATTCCGCGGCAGGGTCACTGAAGTCGGCAGCGTCGAAAGCAACAAGAACCGGCGGCATGAACGGATCACCCGGACTTGTGGTCGACATCAGCGCCAGTTGCGTCGGCGTAAGCTCGTCGCCCCTGCGTGACCATGGCGCCAGCGCCAGCAGGCCGGCGCGCTTTGCCGTCACCGCCCAGAGCTCTTCGGTGATGAAGGGCATGAACGGGTGCAGCAGCTTCAGGATTTCGTCGCGCGCCCACGCCACCATGGCGCGGGTCTCAGACTTGGCGGCGCCCTCCTCGCCCATCAGCACGGGCTTCGCAAGTTCGAGATACCAGTCGCAATAGACGTTCCAGACGAAGCGATAGATAGCGCCCGCGGCATCGTTGAAGCGATAGGCTTCGATCGCCTCGGTCACCTCGCGCGTGGCGCGCGCCGTCTCGTGCGCGATCCAGCGGTTCAGCGTTTCCTTCGCCTGGGTCGGATCGAACCCGGCAGGCAGGACGCAGGCGTTCATCTCGGCGAAACGGCAGGCATTCCACAGCTTGGTCGCGAAATTGCGGTAACCCTCGACGCGGCTGGTGGCGAGCTTGATGTCGCGGCCCTGCGCCGCCATCGCGGCAAGCGTGAAACGCAGCGCGTCGGCGCCGTAATCGTCGATCAGGTGCAAGGGGTCGATGACGTTGCCTTTCGACTTCGACATCTTGGCGCCCTTCTCGTCGCGGACGAGGGCGTGGATGTAGACCGTCGGGAACGGAACGTCCTTCATGAAGTGCAGGCCCATCATCATCATTCGGGCGACCCAGAAGAAAATGATGTCGAAGCCGGTGACGAGGACGTCGGTCGGATAGTAGCGCTTTACGTCGGTATCGTCGTCGGGCCAGCCCAGCGTCGAGAAGGGCCACAGCGCCGAGGAAAACCAGGTGTCGAGCACATCTTCATCGCGTGTGATGAAACCTTCGCGCTTGGCGGGATCGAGCGCCATCTCCCGCCCCTGCTCGGGCGTAATGACTTCCTGCTCGGCGTAATAGCCAAGCGCGTTGCCGACGGCTTCCTCTTCGGTTTCGGCGACGAACACCTTGCCATCCGGCCCGTACCACGCCGGAATCTGATGACCCCACCAGAGCTGGCGGGAGATGCACCAGGGCTGGATGTTCTCCATCCACTCGAAGTAGGTCTTCTCCCAATTTTTCGGCACAAACGATGTCGCGCCGGTGCGCACCGCTTCAATGGCAGGCCGCGCCATGGTCTTGGCGTCGACGTACCATTGGTCGGTCAGGTACGGCTCGATGATGACGCCGGAGCGGTCACCGTGCGGCACCATGTGCGTGTTCGGCTCGGTCCTCTCCAGGAAACCGAAATCTTCCAGCCGCGCGAGGATCTGCTTGCGGGCGGCGAAGCGGTCGACGCCGTGCAATTCCTCCGCAAGCTGCATCGAGCCTTCGGGCAATCCGCGCAGGTAATCTTCGTTGCCGACGAGGGCGAGACGGCCCTCCTGATCGAGCACATTGATCTGCGGCAGATTGTGCCGCCGTCCCACCTCGAAGTCGTTGAAGTCATGCGCCGGCGTCACCTTCACCGCGCCCGAGCCTTTTTCCGGATCGGAATATTCATCCGCCACGATTGGAATCTTGCGCCCCACAAGGGGCAGGATCACGTGCTTGCCGATGAGATGCGTGTATCGCTCATCGTCCGGATGCACCGCGACGGCGCTGTCGCCGAGCATGGTCTCGGGCCGCGTGGTGGCGACGACGATAAAGCTCGAGGGATCGTCGGGATTGAACGCCTTGTCTTCCAGCGGATAGCGCAAATACCACAGGCTGCCCTTGACCTCGACCTGCTGCACCTCGAGATCGGAAATCGCCGTGAGCAGCTTGGGATCCCAGTTCACCAGCCGCTTGTCTTTGTAGATCAGCCCTTCACGATGCAGCTCCACGAACACCTTGACGACCGCGCGCGACAGTCCTTCGTCCATGGTGAAGCGCTCGCGCGACCAGTCGCAGGACGCGCCAAGCCGCTTCAGCTGATTGACGATGACGCCGCCGCTCTCGGCCTTCCATTGCCAGACGCGCTCAAGAAACTTGGCCCGCCCCATGTCGCGCCGGCCCGGCTCCTGCCGCTCCAGCAATTGCCGCTCGACCACCATCTGGGTCGCGATGCCCGCGTGATCGGTGCCCGGCTGCCACAGCACATCGCGGCCGCGCATCCGCTCGAAGCGGCAGAGAATGTCCTGCAAGGTATTGTTGAGCGCATGGCCCATATGCAGCGAACCCGTCACGTTTGGTGGCGGGATCACCATCGTGAACGGTTTTGCGTTCCGCCGCTCGGGGCGGCCGGCCTTGAATGCGCCGGCTTCCTCCCAGATGCGGGACATGCGGCCTTCGATATCGGCAGGCTGGTAGTTTTTCTCGATCATGACGCTGCAATCGGGGATGTGGAGTGGGCTAGAAAGCCGCCGGAACGCGCCAAGTCAACACGACAGGCCCGTCGAAAGCTCAGATAACGTCTGATGTGGTGGCTGAATTGGGGCTTGCAATCAGCCCCAGAGCTAACGCCCGCGCGAAACCCGCTCGATTTCGGCCTTGACGATGCGCTCCACCAGCCCGGGCAGGTTATCGTCCAGCCAGGATTTCAGCATCGGCCGCAGCATTTCCTTGACGAGATCTTCCAGCGTCCGCGCGTTGTTGCTGAGCACGGTATTGGCAAGGGTATGGAAGGCGGATTCGACGGCCGCCACCGTCGAGCGCGACAGGATCTGCGGAGGAGTCGGGGCCGCCGCGGAGGTTTCAAACGTTGGCGCTTCGTATGCGGCCTGCCGATGCATCGCCTTGGCCGCCGCGGTTTCGGCAAATTCGAGATCGTCCTCAGGTTCGGCTTTGTGGAACGAAGGCTGCGGCGGATCCGGCAGCGCCATTTCATCGGTGAGCTCGAACACATCACCGTCGAGCAGGGGCGGCCTTATCTCGTCCGCGGATGTCGCTTCATCGAGGCCCGACAGCAAGGCGTCAATGTCGTCCTGACCGTTGGACGCAGCGGGCGCAGGTGCCGGCGCGGGAGGTGGAGGTGGTGCGACGCGAGGGGCGGCCTTGACGGGTGGCGCCGACACCTTTGCAGCCGCGGCTTGTGCTGCTGGAATGGCCGACGGCGGAATATCTTTCATCGCGGGCGCTTTGGCTGGCGGCGCCGCTGCGACAAGCTTCTCAGGTTTCGCGGGTGCTGTGGGCGCCGGGCTAGCGGGCTTTTCGGCGGCCGGCGGCTTGGCCTCGTCGTCGGCAATGATGCGCCGGATCGACGCCAGAATCTCCTCCATCGAGGGCTCTTGGACCTTTGCAGGCTGCGTCATTTCCGACCCCACATCATCAACGCGCTCGTATGCGTTTTAACACCAAGCACGAGAGGATTTTCCAATTCCGGATGTGCAGGCCAGGATTTTCATCGCACAACCCTGACTTGTCCCCAGATCAAGCGCCGCTCGACACATCGTGCGGGACCCGCCCCTGCTCCGGGCACTGAAACGTCGCGGCGCGAATCGCTCTGCTGCCCCTAAGAAACGTACGTCATGGCAACAAATGATTGCAAGCAACGCCGCCGCGCTTGATGCGGCAAAACATACCCTCGTGCTTGACTCGGGGTTGTGGGCGGTTTGGCGAAAAGATCGTGCGCGTTTTCAGTAATTTGAAACGTGATCTCGGGACAAACCGAGGCATTTGTCCGGCAAAACCGGACTCCCCTTTGTTGATCGCGTTCCAGGGATCTCGTTGCTCTCTCAACCGACACCGACGCTATCGCGATCAGCGACCGTCGGGCGTGCGAACGCCGTACCAGCTATCGCGCACCTGCTTATAATGCACACTCGGGTCGTAGACGTTGGTAGCGAGATTCATCACCTGCGGCGAGAGCCGTCCCACCGCGTTCAAGACGGCATAGGATGCGACCACGCGATCATGCTGCGCAGTGACTAACGCGACACGGGCGTTGACCAGCGCCTGCTGGGCGTTCAGCACGTCGAGCGTGGTTCGCTGCCCGGCCTTGGCTTCTTCACGCACGCCGTTGAGTGCGATCTCCGATGCACTGACCTGTGCTTGCGCCGACGCAACCTGCGCCTTGCCCGCCACCAGTTGCCCCCATGCGGTAACAACGTTGGCACGAGTCTGGTCGCGAACCTGTTCGAGAACGAGGCGCTGCTGAGCCAATGATTCCTTCGATTGACGGATCAACGAGTACTCGGCGCCGCCCTGATATATGGGCACCGAAAGCTGCGCGACCGCCGAGGCGCCAAACGACCTGAAGACCGTCAGGGTCTGTTCATAGGATTGCTGCACCGAGGCCTGCAAAGTGACCGAGGGCAGCAGCGCGCCCTCATTCACCTTGACCTGAAGAAAAGTGACATCGATCCCGAACATCGCCGCAGTCACGTTCGGATTCTGGATCAAACCGAGATCGACCGCGGCGGGCAGCGTTCCCGGCGAATAGCGATCCACCGGGGAGCCCGGGGCCAGTTGTCCCGGTTCATTGCCGATGATGCGGCGGAAGTTTGCTCGTGTCGTCGTCAGATTGGCTTCAGCGGTCAAGAGTTGCGTCTTGCCGGCGGCAAGCTGCGCTTCCGACTGCGCGACGTCGGTGCGGGTGACCTCGCCGACGTTGAAGCGATCGCGGGTCTGTTTCAAGGTCTGTTCGAGAACGCGCACGTTGCTGCGCTGAACCTCGACGATTGCGGAATCGCGTAAGTAGTCCATGTAGATGGTAGCGGCCGAGAGCAGAACCGACTGTTCGAGAACCCGCAAGCCCTCGCGGGCGCCGGAGACCTGGCTCTCCGCCGCCCGGGTTCTGTTGGCGGTTTGCTGGCCATTGAAAACCGTCTGCGTGACGGTGAGGCCAACGCTCCGCGGCGCGTTGGTGCCGTTATTTATAAACGCGCCAGTCCCGCCGCCCAGGTTGGTAAGGGTATCGGTATATTGGTATCCGGCGCTGGCCGTGAGCGCGACGCGAGGGCGATAGCCCGAAAGCGCCTGAGGCACGTTTTCGTCCGTGGCCCGCACCTGTGCGCGCTGCGAGTTAAGCTGCGGGTTGTTCTGGTACGAGCGCACCAGCGCAGCCTCGATGGTATCGGCCAAGGCTAGCGTCGGGCCCAAATATCCCATCAGGAGGACCGCAGCCGCAGCTCCGGTAACGACCTTCACCCCACGCATTCCTGGCAATCCATTCATACCGTTAGCCGGTCACGCCGCTTGAACCGGGTAGCGGCCAAATTCCGAGTCAGTCTCTCCGCACCATATTCCCCGCGCAAGCAGGCCGGAACCCCGCAGCGGCGAAACGAAGCGGAAACTCTTCACCTGCGGCATCCGGGCCACACCTCCGGATCCAGGGCAGGATTTGGATTTCGGCAGCGAAAGGCTAGAAAACGAACGCGGGGAGCCGTTCGAGGCCCGGCAAGACCGGAACCGACGCGTCGAAAAGCGGCCGGTTCCCGAAATCGCCATGGGAACGCGTCACGATCGCGGCCCGCGGCGGCTGTGTCATGGCGAAAACCCCGACCAGCCGGCCGCCTTCCCCAAGCTGTCCGCAGAGGCGGTCGGGCACGATCTCGGTCGCCCCATCGAGCACGATCACGTCGTAGGGAGCGTTCGCCGGGTCCCCAGCGGCCGGCGCGGCAGCCCGGAATGTCACATTTCCAAGCCCGAGCTGGGCCAGAACATCCCTCGCCTTCGCGGCCTGCGCCGGGTTGGTTTCGGTCGCCGTCACACGTGCGGCAAGCCTGGCAACCAGGGCAGCCGCATATCCGGTCGCGCAGCCGGCCACCAAAACATTGTCGGTATCCCTGATGTCGGCGGCCTGCAGCATTTTCGCCAACACCGCGGGTTTGATCAGGAAGCGCTTCGCGGAAGCCTCTTCACTGATATCGAGATTGAGATCCAGATAGGCCAGCGCGCGCTTATTTTCCGGAACGAATGCCTCGCGCGGCACGGCAAGCATCGCATCGAGGATCCTGATATCTGTGACGTCGCTGGGGCGCACCTGGCCATCGACCATGTTTTGGCGCGCGGTCGAAAAACCAAACATTGAGGGACCCTGAGAGTCGCGGGCATGGCCGCGGGAGGAGCTAGAACCCCGGCATCTTTGGTACAAGGTGCGCCAAAACGCAACACGGCGAAATCGCCGGCCCAAGTCGGCGATCCGCCATCCCCTCATAACACTGCTGGTTTGAAGCGATCTATTCGATGGTAACCGCAAGCCGCCCGATCAGCCTTGCAACCTCATCCAGCTGCTCGGAATCGTGGTTCTCAACGGCTCGCGCCAGCCGAATGAGACATTCCTCGTCGCTCATTGCGGGTAGGTCGCTCGGAACGATCGACGGCACCGGCCTCACGAGGTCGGTCGGGATATCTGGCATCGAATCACCTCAACGGCTCAAATCCGGCATGGTCGAGCATCGTCGGGGAATACGTCCTTTTGGCGCTCGGTTCGTGGCACGGAGAAGCCGCTGGATCTCCAAAGACGTGGCGGACCGCGAGTCATGTTCAGTCGAAATGGGTCGCAAATGATTGTGGCGCAGGTCGTTTCCGTTCCCCATTAATGCCGCGCCGGAATGGCCTATTTCGTCCTTTGCAAGCCTCGGAGGCTTTGTTATACGCTGCCCGTCGCGAACAGGTTTCGCCTATTCCTCGGTAGCTCAGCGGTAGAGCATTCGACTGTTAATCGAATGGTCGCTGGTTCGAATCCAGCCCGGGGAGCCAGAGCCTTTTCTACGCTACGGCGCGATGCCGCGCGGCAGCATGCGAAATGTCCCGTAAGCCACGATACGCTTGCCTTGAGGGACGACGGACCGGTTTAGAGCAATCTCAAAGCACTTAGGGCAATCCAGGAGGAGCGATTCTTACGAACTTCGTGTTCGTCGCAAGAGCAAAGGCATGTCGGATGCGCACCACATCCCTCGCGGTACTATTGCTCCTATCATATGTTTTCGCGGTAATTGCTGCTCGGGCCGTTGATGAAGACGCTGGCGTCGCTCCACCGCCCGTGGTGGCGCCCGGGCAGGCACCGCCCCTGCCCAAGCCGGGCCCGCTGGCCGAGCCGCGCTCATCAAGCCAGGTCGGCTTTCCCACGGTCTTGACCGAGTATGTTATCTCGCCGGCCACGCTCAGGCCTGCCAGAGTTGCATTGGGTCAGAAGCTGTTCTTCGAGCCGAGGCTCTCAGGTAATGGCACTGTCGCCTGCGCCACCTGCCACGATCCGGATCGCGCTTTCGCCGACAGCAGGCCCGTGTCAGTCGGCATCCACGGCCGCGTCGGCCAACGCAACGCCCCAACCGTGTTGAATGCGCTCTATAACAAGACACAGTTTTGGGACGGCCGGGTCACTACGCTGGAGCAGCAGGCGGCACTGCCGATTACGAATCCTTTCGAGATGGGCTCGGCCAGCATCGGCGATGCTGTGTCCAGGATCGCCGAGGACAAGGACTATCAGACCCAATTTATGCAGGCCTTCGGCCGGGGCGCGAATGAGCAGGATATGGTGAGCGCCATCGCAGCGTACGAACGGACGCTGGCCTCATTCGATTCTCCCTTCGACCATTTCATCGCGGGAGATGCAAACGCCATCAGCGACTCGGCCAAACGCGGTTGGCAATTGTTCAACGCCAAGGCCCGTTGCCAGCTCTGCCATGCTTTGACGGACAATCAGCCGGATGTAACCCTCTTCATGGATAACGATTTTCACAACATTGGCATCGGAATCCTCCGGCATAACGTAGCCGCCCTTGCGCAGCAGGCTGAGCGCGAGCTGGCGCAAGGCAATCTGCCGGATGTCGACGTCGCGGCGATTACGAAAGATATGTCGGTTCTCGGGCGCTTCCTCGTTACGAGAAAGCAGAAGGATATCGCGGCATTCAAGACGCCGAACCTGCGAAATGTCCTCGTGACCGGGCCTTACTTCCACGACGGGTCGATGCAAACACTGTGGGATGTCATGGATCATTACAACAAGGGTGATGGAATCACTAACCCCTGGCTCGACAAGGACATGCAGCCGTTGGCGTTGACGGAGCCGGAGATCGATGACGTGGTGGCCTTGCTTGCCTCACTGACAAGCCCCCAATACAAAGAAGTTGGTGATCAGGAGCATGCACGGCAACTCGCTCTATCCAAAGTGAGCCGCCCACAGCGGGACACCGCGCGAGCATTCGGCCCGAAGCCGAAGCAGCCACCGCCACCTCCGTTTTGATTGTTCGTTGGGATTTCCGGAAAACCCAAGTTAAGGCAGAGCCGACAGGAACGGGGTGGACAATTCATTTGCCGTTGCCGGCCTTGGATTGCTCATGCTCGCTTTCGGCTAGCGCTGCCGCAACTTGTCGCTCACCTCTCCTCATCCGGATGCGCCGCTGAACTATGTCGCGTCGCGCCCTGTCCCAGGTTGAATTTATTTCGCAAATCCACGTCGTTGGACTCTGAGCTTTGTTGCGCTCTCAGCCGCGGAAAAACGAGGAGGAGCAAAAGCGTCGATGCTCGCTCCGTGTGTGGCGCTTGGCAACGACCATCGTCGATACTGAAGCACATTTACGAAGACGCTTACGGCTTTCCACACTGAACGATCGCCGATCAGGGGCGACACGTTGCTCGATGGAATCAGTTGCTCGATAAGAAATCAAACGGCACAGGGCTTCATATGATCGTCATACTTCAAAATTGATTGATACTTGATTGATGACTGCGGCGCATCGATCCCTGATATCCCACCTCGGCTGCGGGGCCCAAGCTGAAACGAGAAAGAACAAAGAGAACATGATGAAAGAGCTTTTGAAAGCAGCAACCGCCTCCGCTGCGGCGTTAGTCGCGGCGCTCACTTTTGGTGCAATGATCGCGCCTGAGGCACGCGCTGCCGAGTTTTGCCGCATGGATGTCTCCGGGCATATGACGAGCTGCGGCTTCGATAGCATGGCGCAATGCCAGGCAGCATCGTCCGGTATCGGCGGCGATTGTTTCCGCGATCCGTACCTCAACGACAGCAAGAACGCTAACGACAGCAAGAACGCTTATGCCTATCACCCGAAGTCCTCCCGTTCGAGGCGCGGCTCGCCTGCTCCCGGAAAGGCGGCTGACACCTACTAGGGAAGCGGAGCGGGTGCTTGATCGGGCGCTAGCTGTGAAAAAATTGCGGCTTGTGCCGCGCTCGGGTGGAACGAAAGGCAGCTAAGTCGTTTTGTATTTCCGCCATGAGCAAGAGAAAGAAAGCAGCCGCCATCGACAACGCCAACTCCAGCGATGTCGTGTACGACGGCAGCCACTACGTGCACTGCCGATGGTGCGGCAAGTGGGTCAACGGCAGCGATCCTGCCAGTCTGGCCGAGCACCGGGGTCCGTTGCCTCATCCGATCAAGCCGGGCACCGAGTGGATCGACGACGACGACATCGACAGACCTGTTTGAGACGGCAACATTAAAGCGAACGACCGATCGGCGGACATACCGGCGCGGTCGAGGACCCCGGAGCGATCCGGGGTCCTTTTTGTTAGCCTGAGGTGCGTCCCAACTCTTTCCTGACTGTTGCAGCCGAATTGCCGATACTGGCCCCTCGCCTCTCGTGGTCCGGATGAGCACTTCGGCGTGAACGAGGGACCTTAAGCGATGGGGACGCGTTGCTATGAATGTCGTTGGGGCGATCCGTAACGGGAACTCCAGCCATGAGCACCATTCCTCTTCACCTTCAAAGACGCTGCGAGCAGCGCTGGGCTGCTCGGTTCGGTTCGCCGATGAGCCCGGCCACGCCAAAGAAAGCCGGACTGAAACACCCGCCGGTCAACATGCGCCGCGCGGCAAAAGCCATAGAAAATCCCGCCGGGTCGAGGGCGAAGGCGCAGGGAAAATGATCGGCGACAAGAAAAGCACCGATCCAGGCCTGTCGGCCGCTGAGCGAAAAACACTTGGCGAGCACGACGCACAAGAGGCCATCGCGGATCATCAATCCGCTCGGAAGGCATTCCATAAAAATCGGGAACGGCGACGGGAAGAACGCATGGGTGGAGAGGCGGCCGCGGGTCCGATGGTCGCTCCCACTCCCGAATTGCCGGACGATATGCCGATCGAAGGCGTCCTACTTTCCAGCAGGATCCAGAACGCGCTCCGGGCAGCCGACCTGAAAACCGTCGGCGAGGTGCGCGAGATATCAGACGAGGCGCTGATGATCAGCCTCCCGGACTTTGGAAGGGGCTCGCTCTCCAATCTCCGCATGAAATTGGGCCTGCCGTCGAGCGCCGGGGTTAGGCCAACAAGCAAAAAGCCCACCTGATTTACGGCGATCGCTACTCGTCAGGCGGCTTTCGCCGGTCAGTCCCGCGAAGGCGCAAGGCGGCATCGTTCCTGGCGAGGCAGCGCCGGGCGCGGGTGGGCGCCGGTGAGGGCTGCGATAATTCAAATTTGAAGCGATGGTGCAACGAAGTTGAACAGCCGCCGTTTCCAAGCTGCGGCGGAACCACACCTCCAGCCGCCGCCAGCGGCCTCGCCCTTGCTGCGGCTCCGCAAGGCGGGGTCGTTTGGCGCCCGCGCTGGGCCGTTTGGTGCCTCAACGCTCCTCGTCCGGATGCACCGGGAAGTAGGGTGAAATCCCGCGCTTCTGCGGCAGCTTGACTATGTGAATCGCAGGCGAGAATCGCGGCGTCCGGCATCCCCGGCATTTTCAAGATTTGCCGCTCAACGCCGACAAGCCGAAACGCCAGGCCGAGCGACGTGCCGGAGCATCTGAACGAAACGTGAGGCTTGCCGCCCCTTGTGATCGATCCTCCCGCTACCATCATCGTCACCGGCGAACCCGGCCAGCAATTGGTGCTGCGATGACGGACGGGGCAGTCGCGTGGCGTCGGCGGCAGCGCAGGGCGTCGGGTCAGCCGCGCCATGACGTTGAGAGAACTGAATGTTGAAAACACCGAAGATTGCGACGCTCCCGCACAGCCGCCGAGATTTCCTCGGCTTGGCCATTCAGGGCTCGGCGGTCGCGGCAGCAGCTACCCTGCCCGGCCTTTCGGCCGCCGCGCAGACAAAAGGGCAAACCAGCATGCCAACAACTACGTCGGAACACTACAAGCCCCCGGTCCGCTTCGGCCTGGGCGGCGTGCCGCTCGGCAATGAGTTCGCGGTCATCACGGAGAAAGACGCTTACGCCACGCTCGAAGCCGCGTGGAGCGCGGGTGTTCGCTACTACGATACCTCGCCGTGGTATGGCCTCGGCCTGTGCGAGCGCCGGTTCGGCAATTTCCTCCACACCAAGGACCGCCGCGACTATGTCCTCTCGTCCAAGGTGGGGAAACTCCTCAAGGCTTCGCGCCAGAATAACGCCAAGGAGTATTTCCCCTTCACGCCGTCTCCGAACAACGTGGTTTTCGACTACACGGCGGATGGCGTGAAGCGCTCGATCGAGGACAGCTTGCAACGGCTCGGCGTCGATACGCTCGATATCGCTTTCGTGCACGATCTGTCGCCCGACAATAGTCTTCTGCCATCGCCCTGGGAGGAGCAATTCGAGATTGCGCGCAAGGGCGCCTTCCTAGCTCTCACGCGGATGCGCGAGGAAGGGATCATCAAGGGCTGGGGCCTCGGCGTGAACAGGCCGGAACCGATCCTGAAGCTGCTGGAGGTCGCAGACCCGGACGTCTGCCTGCTCGCCTCGCAATATTCGCTGATCGACCACCAGAACGCGCTCCACCAGGTTTTCCCGGCCGCGCGCGCCAAGGGCGTTTCATTCGTGGTGGGTTCGTCGCTTAACGCCGGCTTCATCAGCGGCAGTCAGCGGTACAATTACGGCAAGGAAAACTACAAGATCCCGCAGCCGATCATCGAAAAGCGCGAAAAGCTGCGCGCGGTAGCGGGACGGCACGGCGTCGATCTCCGGACGGCGGCGCTGCAATTCTCCGCAACGCCGGATATCGCCTCGGCCCTGGTGGTCGGCGCCGCGAACGAGCAGCAGATTGTCGCTGATTACAGCTCCATGCAGGTCAAGACCCCGGCGGAGTTCTGGGCCGAGCTGAAGGAGCGCAAACTCATCGAACAGGACGCGCCTGTTCCCGCCTGACAGGCTCAAGGCGCCGCCACGACGCCCTGCGCAAAGACGCGAAATGGGGACGACGGAAGCTGGTGCCGCAGGTATCGCGCACCTTCCGATTACTTTGGAGGACGAAGTTCGCCGACAAGCCACGCCGTAATCGTTGGCAACTGCAGCGGATCAATCTGATCGCACTCCAAACATCGAAGGGTGCCCGGCCCTTTACCGTCAGGCGCCATCACCAGCACCATCAAGCCGCCGCAGTGCTCGCATCGCTCATGTGAATAGGACTGACCCATGCTGCATTTTGACGCCGGGCCGGTCGTAACGTCCAATCCATTTTGCGTGAACGCCAAGATATTCCAAAGACATTACGGTCAGCGGTTTTCCGGAAAAAATCGCCCGCTCGTCGCCGTCGCGGCTCACGCCTGCTATCTGGCCGCGATGGCTGAGATGAAAAGCGCACACGCCGCGGTGGATGAGACCGTCCGCACGTGGTTCCACCATGTCCAGTCGTTCAGATAGCGCGCCCATACTGATTTGGCCTCCGCGCTGGCCGGATCGACCGCAGCGAGCGCGTTGTTCAACGGTACGTTGAAGATCATCGTGCACACCAACATGCCTACGACATAGACAATGCCTCCTGCCGCCGTCGCAATGGTCCCGGGCTCACCCCATCGAAAGACCGCGACGATGGCGAGCATCAGGCTCGTCAGCGTTGTTCCAAGGAACAACGGCATGAACAGCGACCGCAAGATTGTCGTGTTGATCGCGTTCATCGCCATGATGCCCGGCGCCTGCCCGATCCCGCCAAGCGCCGTCATGATGAAGGTCGAAAAGGCGAAATAGAGTCCCGCCAGCAATCCGCATCCAATCGCGGAAAACCAAAGCAGGCCGGACATGACAGTCTCAATCATGATCGCATCCTCCAGACGCCGCCTTCCCTGGACTTCACCGCTTCTGTTCAAGATACGAGCTTCTATCGTATTTACAAAAGCGGTGACTCCTCGGATGGGTTGTCGTCAACGGCCCGAGAGTGCGTCAGCCCTCACCACTCGAACACCGCCCGGCAGGCGTCGCTGAGACTGGCCTTCTGGCGCCGCAGGCAGGCCGTGATGGCCCTGACGTTCGGGATTTCGCTGGCGCAAAGTCGATAGACGTCAGGCATGCAGGCCTTTTTCTGTTCCGGCGTTGCAACCGCGGCTAACGCGGAACCGGTCGTGGCGAGGGTGAGCGCCAAAGCAAGATTCGCGCGGTTCGCCGACGCCCAACGTCTCCTGAATTTTGCTGACATGACGGTATCCTCCTGGTGCTGCCGGCGCCTACGTGTGCGCCGTCTCCATCAGGCAATACGCGAACGATTTTCCGCGAGATGTGACCCCTCTCACACTCCATTGCGGCCGGGGCGATCGACCTTCCGCTCGGGGATCAACACTTCAGTAACCAAGCCACCGGCGATGGCCGGATCGTTACAATTTGAGCGATCGCTTCAATCTGAAAACAAAGGACTTTTGAGATCGTGCGCTCTCGAACCCAGGAGAGCCGCGATGAGCGAAGCCGAATTCAACCGAATGCTGGATGCCGTGAGAACGGCGATCGAGCCGAAGGAGGATTTCGAGCCCCATCCGTCGACTTTCCTCCAGCCGCCGAAAGCTGCCAACGATAACCACCTCGTCTGGCCGTTTATTCCGTTTCCCGAAGGCTGGTACGCCGCCTGCTGACCAGGGCGCGCGGAATTTTTTCCGGTCTCTGAACCGATCAGCACAAGACATTGATTATGTTGATGGAGGTCACGACCAGAATTGAACTGGTGTACACGGTTTTGCAGTTCGCTGGCCCCTGTTCCTACTGATCATCGTTGATGTGGATCTGGCTGATTTCGTTGGGCTTTGCTGTCCGCCTTTGATTGTCGGATACCACCCTATCCTGCCCTATGTTCAGGAGTTCGGTAGCAAAATGGCAGCAGACCAACGCCCCATCTAAGCAGGTGAGCTGGCGGTTTCGAACTGCCCTTACAACGCAATCAATTCATCCGGCACATTGCCGAACTTCCTGATCACCCTCGCATCGCTGAAATCGCCCGTGGCAGGACGCCAGTTCGGCTACACGCGGGCGATCGTCGCCAGCATTCCGATGATGAACGGTTCCAACGTGCTGGAGGGCTACGTCCCCGACGTGGACGCGACCATTGTGACCCGCATCCTCGATGCCGGTGCACTTGATCATACCGGGCCTATCGCTCGTACCGCCAGCGGTGCCGCCCAGCTTCTCGAGGTGCTCGCCGGGACCGACGGCCTCGGACCCGCGCCAGCCGGCTGGACTGCGTACGGAAGCAAGCAGCTCACCGGAGACAAATGCCTTGACCACCCGAAGCACGCCCTACAGAATGAAAACAGCCCCAGCTCGTTAGGCAAATGAGCAATGGCCCGCTCAAGCTCGAAGCCTAGGCAAGCCATTTTGGGCGCCGCCGGAGTGCTTGGCGCTGTCGCGGCGACCACGTTATGTCTTTTCGCCGTTGGCGATGGGGAGCAGGCCGTAGTCACGTCGTTCGGCAGGCCGGTGCAGGTAGTCACCACGCCGGGTCTTGGCGTGAAGCTGCCTTACGAAAGCGTGACCAAGTTCGACGGCCGGCTTTTTGTTTACCAGCCCCCACTGAGCGAATTCCTGACGCTTGAGAAGACTGCCGTGACGGCAGCGGGCGCCGTCATGTGGCGCATAGCCGAGCCCAAACGTTTCTTTGAGACGGTTCTCAACAAGGCGGGTGCGGAATCGCGCTTGGGCGACATCCTCTCTGCGGAGCTTGGCGCCGCCATCGGCCGAAGTCCGCTCACTGCCTTTGTCTCGGCCGAAGCCTATCGAGCAGAGGCCTTGCTCGCCGAGGTCGCCGGAAAGTGCCGGAATGTTGCGCTTCGGGACTACGGCATCGAAGTCCTTGATGTGCAGCTGTTGCGCTTTGACTTCCCTCAGCGCAACCGGCTCACGGTCTACGCTCGCATGCGCTCCGAGCGCGCGGCAATCAGCATGCGCTACCGCTCTGAAGGCGAGGAGGAAGGTCTCAAGATCCGTTCCACGGCTCAGGGCGAGAAGACGAGCATTCTAGCCGAGGCTTTCAAGGTCGCCCAGCGGCATCGCGGCGCTGGCGAAGCAGAGGCCGCCCGCATCTACGCCGACTCGCTTCGCGAGGCACCGCAGTTCTACGCGCTGCGGCGGACGCTCGACGCGTCGCGCAAGTTCGTCAAGGAGGGCACGACGATGGTGTTGCCGGCGAACTCCGATCTCTTCGGCCTGCTGAACGACAGCGGGTTCTATGAGCGCGCCAAGCCGCCGGCAAGCTTGGCCGACAGTGCGAGAAAGGACACGCCCATGAGATGACGAGTGGAAATCTTACGCCGCCCCCATAGCAACAATCCACGCTGCCAACAGAGGAGGATTTTCTATGATGCGAATGAACGAGCAGTCGGCACGAGCGGCCATCGTGGCTCTATCTTCGGCACTCGTAGTTATTGGGGTCGCGCCTGGCTCGGCCGCGGAAGTCCGCTATGACCCGGGAGACACTGTTTACTTCACCTATTGCCATGCGCATCCGCCGGCGATCCGCATCAAGCCAGGCGACACGGTAATCACAAGGACCAAGGACGCGGCGAACGACGTCTTCCAGCCGACCGACAAGACGGTGTTTCCGAGACTCGACCTTACCAGAGTCAACCCGCAGACCGGGCCATTCTTCATCGAGGGCGCCGAGCCCGGCGATACGCTCGTCGTGCGTATCGACAGGATCGGCCTCAACAGAGACTGGGGCTGGGGAGCTTCGATCCCCTACTTCGGAGCATTGGCGCCCGAATACAAGACGGCGATGATAACCGACCCGGTGCCGGACCGGCTCTTTATCTGGCGGCTCGACAAATCGAGAATGGTCGGTGTGCTCGACCTGCCCAACAGCAAGATCGGCAAAGTCGAGGTCCCGTTGCGGCCATTCTTCGGGACAATCGGCACCGCACCTGGTGGCAAGGAATGCATCAGCTCGCTGATACCCGGCCCCCATGGCGCGAACATGGACTTCAATGAGGTCGTTGAGGGTGTGACGATGTCTTTCCCGGTTTTCGAGCCGGGTGCGCTCTTCATGCTGGGCGACGGGCACGCCGCGCAGGGTGACGGCGAGGTGGACGGCGCCGCTATCGAGACCTCGTTTGACGTCACCTTCACGGTGAATCTCATCAAGGGAAAAAAGATCAACTGGCCCCGGCTCGAGAACGACAGAATGATCATGTCGATCGGCAGCACGCGGCCGTTGATCGATGCGCTGCGGATCGCCTGCGTCGATCTCATCAACTGGCTGGTGCAGGATCACGGCTACGACAAGATCGAGGCGCTTCAGCTTTTAGGCCAAGCAGCGAATCTCGAGATCGCCAACGTTGTCGATCCACAGTACTCCGTGGCTTGTCAACTCGACAAGCGCTACCTGCCGCGGTGAGGTTGCACTAAAGGGAAACTTCAGCAAGCGTAGGGCTCTGAACATGGGCGTAGCCTGTTGCGGAGAAGGCGCTACCTTCGAAGGCTTGTCGGCTGATTACAAGCGGCGGCTTTGGCTCGTCATTGCGATCAACGCCGGGATGTTCCTGGTGGAAATAGGCGCCGGCGCACTCGCCGGCTCGCAAGCGCTGCAGGCCGATGCACTCGACTTTCTGGGCGACGCGGCGACCTACGGTCTCAGCCTCGCGGTCATCGGTGCATCCGTTCGGGTCCGGGCGCGTGCGGCCTTTGTGAAAGGCGTCAGCCTCACGCTGATGGGCCTGTGGGTGTTTGGGGCGACCGCTTATCACGTGCTTGTGCTCGGTGTGCCCCGCGCCGAGATCATGGGCGCCATCGGCATCCTGGCTCTCGCTGCCAATGTGACTAGCGTCGTCATCCTCGTGCGCTACAAGGATGGCGACGCCAACGTGCGCTCCGTGTGGCTTTGCTCGCGTAACGATGCGATCGGCAACGTCGCCGTGATGCTCGCTGCGCTCGGCGTTTGGGCAACCGCGACCAGGTGGCCCGACCTGATCGTGGCCGCCATCATGGCGGGATTGTTCCTGTGGTCATCCGCTCAAATCCTGCGACAGGCGGTGCGTGAGCTCCGAACCGGGGAAATCTCACTCCACACGCACGTGCCGCACACGCACGCGCCGCCGGATTGGGCCCGGCTGCGCGACAGATTTGCGGCCGCGACCCGCGTGTTTGTTACTGACACTCGCGTTAAGATCGCGGCATTGGCAAGCCTGGTCGTCCTCTGGCTCGCAAGCGGCTTCTTTACGATCCAGTCCGGGGAGATCGGCCTGCGCCTCCGGTTTGCTCGCATCGTCGCGGCCGACCTCGGCCCAGGCCTACACTACCGCCTGCCCTCGCCAATCGAGACGCACCGTCTCGTCGAAACCGAACGCACGCGGAGTGCAGAGCTCGGTTTCCGCAGTCAGGCGGACGAGAGCTTGACGACGCGCACACTCGCCCGCGAGCGGCTCACAGTGGGCGGGCCTTCGAATCCAGTGCCGGAGGCGATCAAGGCCAAGGGCTCCTGGTTCCAGCGCGAGATGCTGGAGGGCGAGTCTTTCCTCCTGACCGGTGATGCCAACCTCATCGATCTTCGGTCAACCGTGCAGTACCGCGTCAAGGATCCGGTGGCCTACGTCACAAACCTCGCGGAACCGGAGGCGCTCGTCCGAAGCGTTACTCGCGCAGGGCTGCGTAGCATTATTGCCACTCAGCGAATCGACGCGTTGCTAACAAGCGCCAAAGCAGAGGTCGAGGTGCGACTGCATGAGTTCGTTCAGGCGCGCCTGGACGGTCTGAACGCCGGCATCGCGCTCGTCTCGGTGCGCTTGGTCTACGTGCACGCGCCCCAGGAGGCACACGACGCCGAGCGGGACGTGGCTAGTGCACAGGAGGACAAGCTGCGCACGATCAACCGCGCCAAGGGGTTCGCCACCGAGGAGGTAAACGAAGCGAAAGGCGAGGCCGCGGCGACGGTCGAGGGTGCCCTCGCCGTCCAGGACGAACAGGTCCGCCGCGCTCGCGGCGAGGCGCTAGCGTTCAGCCTACAGGTCGAGGCGTTTCGGCAGGCGCCGGAATTGGCCGCATTCCGCTTACAGATGGAGACGATCGAGGACGTGTTGCCGAAGGTGCACAAGCTTGTCCGGCCGAAGGCGAGTGCCATCAAAGACTTCGACCTTTGGCTCCTTGAGCCTCCGATCAGCGCGGGGGGCAACCGATGAAGGCAGCTTACCCTGGAGTTGGCAGATGAGCCGCGCGGGCGGCAGACGGAGGACGGCGCTGCGGGTGCTGACGCCTGCCGCTATCGCCGTGCTGGTGCTGTCGGCTCTTGCGAGCCTCTTCACGTTAGATATCACTGAGCACGGGATGGTCACGCGCTTCGGCCGGATCGTGCGACTCGTTGAAGAGCCGGGCCTAGGCTTCAAACTGCCCTTCGAGCGTGTGCAGCGGTTCGACAAGCGCCTCCTATACTTGAGCACTCGGCCCGTTGAGTACGTCACGGCGGACAGGAAGAACGTGTCCGTTGCCACGCTCGCTACCTGGCGCATCGCCGAACCGGCGCACTTCCTCGCGACGCTTGCCACGCGCGGCGATGCCGAGCAGCGGCTTACGGAGGCTATCGTCGGTGAAGTCGGTGCAGTGCTCGGCCGCCATAGCTTCGCCTCCCTCATCGCGCCGCATACTTCGGAGAACCGGTTCGGGGCGATAATCGCGGAGGTACGTGCCGGAGTTCAGGCTCTTGTTGCGCCCGCCTATGGTATCGAGGTGATCGATCTCGGTGTGCGTGAACTCGCCCTGCCTCAGCAGAACCGGCAGAGCGTCTTCGAGCGGATGAAGGCGGAGCGGGCCCGCATCACCATGCAGCTGCGCTCCGAGGGGAAGGCAGAGTCGAGGCGGATCATCGCCGAAGCTGATCGCCAGAAGGCACGCATCCTCGCCGAGGCCAACGAACATGCAAGGCGACTCGACGGCGAGGGAGAGGCTGAGGCGATGCGTGTCTACGCGCGCGAGTTTGCCGCCGATCTACCCTTCTTCAAGTTCGTCCGCACGCTCGAGGCCTATGATCGTATCCTCGACGACAAGACGACCCTGTTCCTGCCGGCCGAGTCCGAACTCCTGCAGATGCTGCAGCCTAGCGCATCGGTCGCGCGGGATCTTAACCAGCCGCCCAAGGCTCGTCCCAGGAATGGCGAGACCGTGGGCGCTGGTGTCGAAGGTCTGCAGCCACCGTCACGCGGGGGATCGCCATGACGGCCAGCCACATGGCGCCGCAGGACGGCGCGGAAAGCGCCCCCAGACATCCGCGCTGGCGCGCTCACGCGCTCCGGGGCGGTGTCGTCTTCTTGCTCCTGCTGATCGCGGCCTACTTCGCCACGGGCTTCCATCTCGTCGCAACGGACGAGCAAGCTTTGGCGCGCCGCCTCGGCGTGCCCCATGACCGCCTGGGTCCCGGCATGCACTGGCGTTTCCCCTGGCCCGTCGACCGGGTCGACCTGGTCAAGACCACAAGTGTCTCGAAAGTCGGCGTGGGCTTCGCTTTGCCCGAGGGCGAGCAGGAGACCGTGATTGGGATGGAGCTGCTGACGGGTGACACGAACATCCTAAGCATCGCACTCGTGCTACAATACGTGATACGCGATCCTGCCGACTTCCTGCTGCATGTCGAGGACACAAGAGCGCTGATCGGCGGGCTTGCCGAAAGTGTGCTCACCCAGGTTTTGGCCGGCATGTCGGTTGATGAGGTCTTGACCACAGGCCGGCTTGCCATCCAGGACAGGGTGAAGATACAGACTCAGGAGCTCCTCGATCGCTACCAAAGCGGCGTTCAGATCACGGCTTCCAGCATCATGGCCATGACGCTTGACGCGGCGGTGGCGCAGGCCTTTCAAGACGTGGCGGACGCCATGGCCGATCGCGAACGCTCACGCAACGAGGCGCGCGTCTATGCGGCCAACCTCCTGCCTAAGGCTCGCGGGGAGGCGCACACATTGATCCAGGCAGCACAGAGTCGGCGTGAGCAGCGCATCGCGCAAGCCATAGGCACGACCACCCGTCTCAAAGCCTTACAGCAAGAGTATCCGAAGGCCCCCGAGCTGACGCGCACCCGCCTCTATCTTGAAACCATGGAGAAGACTCTGCCCAGAGTGAAAGCCTACATCCTGGACACGGAGGATGGAGAGGCTCCGGTCAACTTGCGAGTGAGAGGGCGTTAGATTCTGTCCAGCGAACAGCACCTGATCCCCACCGGGTGCCTTTTCGGCCGAGTTCCAGCCGCTCGACCAGAACCGGTCGAACTGCGACTTTGCCACAGCGTCAGCGCCAGGAGGCCGCCGCGATGGTGGATACCGCGCTGAAATCGGCCATGCGAAACCGGAAGCAAAAGGCAAATGGCAGCAAAGCGGTACCAGGCCAGCCTGACGGAACAGATGGCGAATAAAATAATTATGTGAAATCAACAAGATGAGGTGGAGGCCACGACCAGAATTGAACTGGTGTACACGGTTTTGCAGACCGTTGCGTAACCACTCCGCCACGTGGCCCCATTGGGGCCGTTTAATATAGAGCATCAGGCACTTAGGCAACCGGCCTCACGTCCTGCTCCGGCGGCGCTATGTTGACGCGGGCCATGGCGCGCTGTCCGACTTTAGCCGCTAATCGCTCCCCAGCGGACGTGGATTATCCGCAGGTTGCTGCCTTCAGCGCGGTTTAATTCTCCCCCGGGCATCCCCATATACAATTCATGGCTCACTGGCAGGCATCTATCACGCGCGAACCACCGAAGACGAAGGCTGAGCTCCGTCAGATGCTGGCCGAGGCCGTCCGCAACACGCAGCCCAGCGCGGTCCACAGGCCGAAACACCCGCCGAAGCCCGACAAAGATCAGCCCTAGCTGGCCGTCCATCGATCATATCCGCCGACACGAAACCAACGCAGTCGCGGCAGTTGGTGTCCGTTCCAATAGCTTAGCCTTACCAAAGTTCATAAAGGAACAGCGTATGCGGAAACCTTCCATTCCCACCGAACAAGAGATCAACGAGGGACCGCAAACGGTATCTTTTCAGATAGCGAACGGGAACGCGCGGCAGAGCTGCATTCTGCAAACCAAGCTCCCTACGAAGGCGCAGGCGCAGAAATACCTTCTCACACATTGGCCGATCATCGAAAAGATGGCCCGCGACGCACTTGCGACGGGAACCCTTGAAGACGGCCAGATCAAACTCGTAATGAACTAAACGACTCATTGAAGAGTGAACATCAGGGTTTCGTTTGCAAGGAGTAGTCATGCTGAATGATCGGGAGAATATCTTGAATGTGCTTCGCGAGAAGCCGCTCAAAGTCTACGAGATCATGAAACGCGCCAATGTCGTGAATGAGGAAGTCTGCCAATCCCTCCTTTTGAAAATGCGCGGCGAAGGTTTGGTGAAGTTCGATATTCACAATGGGCGATGGCTCATCGGATGATCCGCGAAATTGCTCCGATCATCCCCGCCAGAGCAACCGATTATGCGACGGCCTCTTTCGTTTCAGGCCCTTTCCCGTCATCCTCATCTGCCGTCCCAAATTATTACATGAACCTTGGCGCGCTTTGTGCCGACAGATGGTTACCGGAGGATTGCACTGTCCGGATTTAAGCCAACGCGCCGAGCATTATTCAGCTTGGTGGCGATTTCAGGGAAATTGCCATGGACACCGCAAACCGTTGCAGGGATCAATCGTCAGAATGCCTTCATTTGATGAAATTGGCGCAGAGCGAAGCCGAGGCCCGGGTCCTACAAAGTCTTTCCCATAGCTGGGTCAGGATCGCCAATCAAACCGAGCGATACGGCCAGATGATAAAAGGCAGGGGCGCTCCGAAATAAGGCCGCTTCAGTTGGCGACGATAGCAACATCCGGGCAGTCGCTTGCGGGCTTCTCTGGCTACGGGCGCCATCCGTTCGCCAAGCCATACCGTCTAGATCAAATTCCGCACCGTGCGGAATTTGCCGCCCGCGTGAATGCTGCAAACGCCGCTGCGTTCGGTCACGATGATCGGCACCGCGCCCGATGCCGCAAGATATTCGAGCGGGTTTTCTGTTCGGCGCTTTCGCCAACATGGAGCGGCCTAAATTGAATCTGAGTCCGAGACCAGACGCCGCATTGATTTCATGAAACGGAATCGGAATACCACCACGGACCAAAAAGAGTCGGCTGGAAAGTGGGAATGGCAGATTACCGTGTGTACACCATCGGCGACGATGGGCATTTCATCAACTCCCGAGCGTTCTCCTGCGATAACGATCCCGACGCAATCGAGTGGGCAAAGCAGCTGGTTGATGGTCACGACATAGAGCTTCGGAGCGGACCACGCTTGATAATCCGACTGGAACGCAAGCCGAAATGATTTCGCAATCCGGCCTGTTCCAGCCTGCCCCAACGTGCGAACGTGAATTGACTGGGAACAAAGGGCCTGTCTGCTTGCGATCTGAAAATCCGGCCGAGGCCGGAACGGCGGACGCAATGCGAAGGGCATTTTGGCCGCGGTCTGCTGCGCCGCGCATATCCCAAGGAGGTTCTGATGCGCATTCTGGCCTTGGCGATTTTGGCGATTGGGACGATCTCAATAGGGCCGGCGGCGGCCCAGACGTACGATCCGGCTTATCCGGTGTGCCTGCATGTGTACGGCCGGAACAACTATTACGAATGCATGTACACGTCGCTGCCTCAGTGCAACGCGTCGGCATCGGGCCGCGCCGCCCAGTGCATCATCAATCCATATTTTGATTTTGCGAGCGCGCGAGTGCCCCCGGGACGATATTATCGCCGCGGCTACTGAGGGCCGCCGGTCTTCCAGGCTTCGACCGTCTTGTTTCCGAGGTTGCGGTGAGGCGCCACCTGGCGGGCGCTGGAAGAGCAGTCCCTCAACTTCATCAGTGCGTCGGTGACCGTCCGGCCCAATTGCCCAATCGCTTCGTCGGTGAGGATCGATTTCGCGCTTCCGAGCCGGTCGACGCTGACATTCAGGACGGTCAACGCCTCCTTCAATTGCGCGATCTCGGATTGAAGAGCTGGGTGTTCTCCTGCCCTAATCTCCCGAAGGGCGTTGCCAAGCGTGCGGACTTCCGCCGTCAGGTTTCGGAGATTCGCCAGCGCGTCTTTCGACGGCAGATCGACTTTCGACAACACGGCCTCCGTCATCGTTGCGGCGACGTTTTTGGCAAAATGCTCGATGCGCACAGTTGCGACCAGTGCAAGAATCGCGGCGACGATCACCAGGATCGCTGTCGCATTGATCAGCGCCAGCAGCAACTGTCCAGGGAGCCTCCACAACCGCGCGGAAATCCCATTGCGATCGGGCTCGGCCATGGTCACCTCCTGTCGTCTCCGCGGTGGTGGCCGCGACCTCACCGACGCGCCGCATGCGCTCGCCTTGGCTGCGCGCGTCGAGCGGCCACGTTGTTATCGTACCGCCAAGAAGCGTAACGAAGCTGGATAACGTTTCCGTCGCAAGAACGATCGGCAACGGTCGAACCGCGCGCTTCACTTTTGCATGCAGAAGGTCTTCAGCGTGTCGTCAAAGTTACGGGCCTTAGCGTCCTCGATTAGCGCCAGCCGGACTGCTTCGCACCGCTCTGCGCTCGTAAATTCCTGGGTTGATATTGCGGCGCCATTGACAACCCCGCCGAGCCAGCTGACGACGATTAGAACATAGGCCATAATATTATCCTCCTCATGGTCTTGCTCAGCGGCGGCCCTTTCTGCTGCGGCACACGCTAGATCCAGAAGCGCAAATCATGCCTTTGCTCGTCCGTCTTGAGGCTTGACCCAGATCAAGCGAAACGGAGGAGCCGACGTCACATGCCCGTTGGGACAATGGCCCAAAGGGCAATTGTCCGGATAACGGCACCTGTCGTAGCTTGGCGGGGATAGTTCAACCCTCAGGCAGGGGGTGGCAATGACCAGTCAACTAGAACTTACTTCGCTGGCTGCGCTATGCAGACAACTCGCAAAGCGTGAGCCCGCTAACGGAATTCTCTGGATGGCTGAGGCCGAAAGCTGGTCGCGCCTTTCGAAAGAGAAACACCGCAACGGCACGAGAAAGCAAATCAGCTCCGGCGTCTTGGCGAGTTTGCGGGTGCGGTCGGTAGAGCGCTTTGTTAGTTCCCGCGTCAGCAAGAGCTCGCGCTGACCGCCGCATTTGCTCGGGGACCGTGGCAACCGAGGGCCTGATCAGGCCCGTTTGCGGCGGCGGTAGTCCCGTTTGGGCCTCGGTTTGGGCGCGAGTTCGGGAAGCACGCTCTGGGCCGCGCGATATTTCGCCAGCATCCGCTCGAAGCTCGCGTGCAGCGTCTCGGCGATATCCGGCCGCTTTTCGAGGCTGGCGACCAGCATCGCCGCCGCCTCGATCGTGGACAGACCGTCGCGGCGCGGCTCACGGCGTAGCTGCCCGTAACGTGACGGATGCGCCGGGCCGAGAATGACGCGCTGGCATTTCAACATCCAGGCGTTGCGCCACCACAGCGCCTTGGCCTGGCTCCAGGTGCCGTCGAGCAGCACGATGCCCTCGATATCCCTGAGGATGGCGCGCTGATTGTCCTCGATTTCGCCTTTGCGGTTGATCGCGACGATATCGCTTTTCGTGTCGAGGTCGGCCACCTTCGCGGACCCGAGATAGAGCACCGCCCAGCGCGAGGGATCGTGGACCGGTCGTCCCAGTGCCTTGGAAAGGCTGGGCCACGACAATCCGATCCTCAGGACCGCATCCTTGAAGTGCAGGGCGGTCAGCCGCGCGGTGCCGAGCGCCCTGTCCTGCTCCTGCGGATGTTGCAGGATCAAGAGCGAGAGCCGGCTCTCAATCGGTTTAACGCTGTCGCAAATGCACAGCGGCAAGGGTTTGAGGCAGCGCGGACAGTCGGGCATCGCCTCCGCCGTGGCGGTCCCGGTTTCAGGCTCGGATTGTTTTGACATGCGCCCGTATACGCCCCGCGGCGGCGCGCTTCAACATCGCATCCCCGCTATTCGGCCGGCGCTCCTATTGCGGCGGGATTGGACCGTCGCCGCAGCCGGTCGATCAGGAGATAGATTACGGGCGTCGTGTACAGCGTCAGGATCTGCGAGACGAACAGGCCGCCGATGATGGTGATGCCAAGCGGCCGGCGCAATTCGGTGCCGGGCCCCGTGGCGATCACCAGCGGGATGCCTGCGAATAGCGCTGCCATCGTCGTCATCAGGATCGGCCGGAACCGGGCGCGGCACGCCTCGAAAATGGCGTCGGCCGAGGACAGTCCACGATGGCGCTCGGCATCCAGCGCGAAGTCCACGATCATAATGCCGTTCTTCTTGACGATGCCGATCAGGAGGATGATCCCGACGAAAGCGATGATCGTCAGCGGCGTGTTGGTAATCTGCAGCGCCAACAGCGCGCCGAGCCCTGCCGAAGGCAGGGTCGAGATGATGGTCAGGGGATGGGCGAGGCTCTCGTAGAGCACGCCCAGCACAATGTACATCGCCACAAGGGCGCCAAGAATCAGCAGCGGCTGGCGCCCGCTGGTTCTGTTGAAATCGCCGGCGTTGCCCTCGAAACTGCCGCGGATGCCCTCGGGCATATGCAGTTCCTCCACCGCGCGCTGGATATTTGACGTCGCGACTTCGAGCGGCACATCGGGTAGCAGATTGAACGACACCGTGGTCGAAGGAAACGACTGCGAATGAAACACCGCGAGCGGCGACAGCCCGCGCGTGTAATGCACCACGGCGGATAGCGGCACCTGCGCGCCATTGGCGCCGGCGACGAAGATGTGTTCGAGGTTCGACGGATCGCTCTGGAATTTCGGATCGATTTCCAGCACCACCATGTACTGGTTGCGCTGGGTGTAGATGATCGATATCTGGCGCTGGGAGAACGCATTGTTCAGCGCGTTGTCGATGTCCTGGACGCGAACGCCGAGGCTCGATGCCTTCTGCCGATCGATCTTGAGCGTCAGTTGCAGCCCGCCGGGATCGCGGTCGCTGGAAACATCGGTAATGCCTTCGACCGTTTCCATGCGCTTCCCGACGATGGGCGCCCATTTCTGCAACAGATCGAGATCAGTGCTCGACAGCGTATATTGGTAGTCGGAATCGCTCTGTCGGCCGCCGGTGCGGATATCCTGCGCCGCGAACATGAACAGCCGGATACCCGCGACCCTGTAGAGGTCTTTGCGCAGCCGGTCGATCACGAGCTGCGTCGATAAACCGCCCCGCTCCTCAGGCGGCTTGAGGCTGATGAACATCGTACCGCGATTGGAGCCCGCGCCACCGGCGCCGCCGCCTCCCCCCAGCATCGACCCGATTCCCGCAACGGCCGGATCGGCCATCACGATGTCGGCGAGTTGTTGCTGAAGCCCAAGCATCGACTGAAACGAGATATCGGGGGACGCGCGCGTCGAGCCGATCACAAAGCCGCTGTCATCGACCGGGAAATATCCCTTGGGGGTCTTTATATACAGCGTCACCGTCAATGCGATCGTTGCGGAGAACACGACCAGGGTCAACATCGGAAACCCCAGCACTACGCGCAGCGTCCGCGCATAAAACGAGACGATGCGCGACAATGAGCCTTCGACGATCCGGTCGAGCCAGGTCGCGTTATCGGAAGTGGCTGTCTTGATGTAATGGGCGCAAATCATCGGCGTGACGGTCAGCGACACGACGGTGGAAACCACGATGGCAAAGGTCAGGGTCAGCGAAAATTCCCGCAGCAGCCGGCCGACAATTCCGTCCATGAAAATCAGCGGTGTGAAGGCGGCGATGAGCGACAGACTGATCGACAGCACCGTGAAGCCGATTTGCTTCGCACCTTCGAGTGCCGCCTGATAGGGCCGCATGCCCTGCTCGAGGTTGCGGTACATGTTCTCTATCATGACGATGGCATCGTCGACCACGAAGCCGACTGAGATCGCCAGCGCCATCAGCGACAGGTTGTCGATCGAGAAACCGGCGACCCACATGCCGGCCCAGGTCCCGGCCAAAGCCAGCGGCACCGAGACGCCGGCCGCGATCGTCGGCGTGATCCGGCGCAGAAATGCGAACACCACCACCATGACCAGGAATGCGGTCGCCAGCAGCGTCAATTGCATGTCATGGACGCTGGCGCGGATGGTTCCAGTGCGATCGACGAGGGTGGAAATTTCAACTCCGCCGGGAATCCACTGCCTCAGTTCAGGTATCAACGCCCTGATGCGATCGACGGTATCGATTACGTTGGCGTCGCCTTGCTTGGTAATCTGGATCAATACCGCCGGCTGCTTGTTGAACCAGGCAATCGATCGGCTGTTGCGGACGGAGTCCTCGACCTCGGCCACATCCGAGAGCCGGACAAAATTGCCGTTCGAACTCTTGATCAGGATATCGCGGAATTCGGCCGCGGTTCGCATCTGCCCATTGGTCGACAATGTTTCGCTCTGTCGGCCGCTATTGAAGATGCCTACCGGTCCCAACGGATTGGCATTGATGATCGCGAGCCTGACATCGTCGGTTGCAATCCCGGCATTCGACAGCGCCACCGGATTGAGCGCAATGCGGACCGCGGGTTGATCGGCGCCGCTGACGGTGACCTCGCCCACGCCCGGGACCTGCGAGATACGCTGCGCGATCACCGTGTCGGCGACATCATACATCGCGCTCGATGATATCGTCTTCGAGGTCAGTGCCAAAACGACGACCGGCGCCGCTGCGGGATTGGCTTTGCGGAAGCGCGGCAAACTCGGCAGGTCGCTCGGCAGATCGGCGAGCGAGGCGTTGATCGCGGCCTGCACGTCGCGCGCGGCGCGGTCGATGTTGCGGCCGATCGCGAATTGCAGCTGGATGCTGGTCGTGCCGAGCGAGCTTGTCGAGGTGATCTGATCGAGGCCGGCGATGACGCCTAGCTTCCGTTCCAACGGCGCGGCAACGGTTGCCGCCATTACCGATGGGTCCGCGCCTGGCCGCGTCGCCGATACCCGGATCATCGGAAAGTCGACATTGGGAACCGCAGCCACCGGGAGAAACTGATAGGCGACGACGCCGACCAGAAAAAGCCCAATCGCCAGCAGCGTGGTGCCGACCGGCCGGCGGATGAAGGGCTCCGAGATCGATGCCATTACTGCATCCCTTCGGTGGCTCCCGCGACCGGCGGTGACGGCAGTTCAGGCCCGACCGGCGGCACCGCTCTTTCGATGCGGCGGTTCACCCGGTCGAGCGCGAGGTAGATCACCGGCGTCGTATAGAGCGTCAGCACCTGGCTGAGCAGCAACCCGCCGATGATCGAGATGCCCAGCGGAAACCGCAATTCGGCGCCGGTGCCGCTTTCCACCGCCAACGGCAGCGCGCCGAACAAGGCCGCCAGTGTCGTCATCATGATCGGACGGAAACGCAACAGACAGGCCTGCACAATGGCATCCGTCGCCGACATGCCCTGATTGCGCTCCGCCTCGAGCGCGAAATCGATCATCATGATGGCGTTTTTCTTGACGATGCCCATCAGGAGAATGATGCCGATCAGGCCGATCACCGACAGATCTTGTCCGAACAGCATCAGCGCGAGAATGGCGCCGACGCCCGCCGATGGCAGCGTCGACAAGATGGTGATCGGATGAATGTAACTTTCATAGAGCACGCCGAGCACGATGTAGATCGTGACGATTGCCGCAAGAATCAGCCAGGGTTGTCCCGCCAGCGACTTTGAGAACTCGGCGGCGTCGCCGGCATAGAGGCCGACGATGCTGCCGGGCATGCCGATGCGCGTTTCGATATTCTTGACCGCATCGACGGCGTCGCCAAGCGCAGCACCAGGCGCGAGATTGAAGGAGAGCGACACGGCAGGAAATTGCGCCTGATGCGAAATCGCCAGCGGCGCGGTGGTGCGCGTCAGGGTCGCGACCGCCGACAGCGGCACCTGCGCGCCGAGCACGCCGGGCAGATAGAGTTTTGAGAGGATCGATGGATCGCTCTGATAGACCGGCAACGCTTCCAGGACCACCCGGTACTGGTTGGACTGTCCGTAGATGGTCGAAATCTGCCGCTGCGCGAAGGCGTCGTTCAGGGTATCGTTGACGGCCTGGAGGCTGACGCCGAGCTGACCGGCGCGCTGACGGTTGATGTCGAGCGCGGCGCGCAATCCGCCCTCCTGCGCTTCCGAAGAGACGTCGCGGAACAGCGGGTCGCGGCGCAGTTCGGCAACGAGATTATTGGCCCACAGCGTCACCAGCGCGGAGTCAGTGCCGGTCAGCGTGTACTGATATTGCGAGCGGCTGGACTGGGTACTGATCTGCACGTCCTGTACCGGCTGAAAATAGATTGTCATGCCCGGGATCGATGCCACCCGCTGCTTCAGGCGCGCGACCACGGCGGCAACGTCGTCGCGCCGTTCGCCGCGCGGTTTCAGCGTCATCACCAGCCGGCCGACATTGGTGGTCGGATTGACCGAGCCCGCCCCGATCACCGAGACGACGCCGGTCACATCCGGGTCGGCCTGGATCGCATTCGCCGCCTGGGTTTGCCGGCTTTGCATTTCCGCAAAGGAAACGTCGGGGCCGGCCTGGGTCACCGCGGTGATCGATGCGGTGTCCTGCAACGGCAGGAAACCCTTGGGCGCCACAACGTACAGGACCAGCGTTGCGACGATCGTCGCGAAGGTGACCAGCATCGTCGCGCGCTGGCGCTCGAGCACCCACAACAGCGTGCGATGATAGAAATTGACCATGCGGTCGATGCCGCGGCTGATCGCGGCCAGGCCGGGCACCACCATTTCCTCGCCGGCGTGCTTGAGCAGCCGCGAGCACATCATCGGCGTCAGCGTCAACGACACGATCGCCGACGTCACGACCGCGATGGTCAATGTCAGTGCAAACTCACGGAACATGCGTCCGACCAGTCCCGACATGAACAACAGCGGAATGAAAACGGCAATCAACGACACGGTCAGCGAAATTACCGTAAAGCCGATTTCGCGGGCGCCTCGCAGCGACGCCTCCATCGCGGTTTCGCCGTCCTCCATGTGCCGGACGATGTTTTCGATCATCACGATCGCGTCGTCGACCACGAAGCCGGTGCCGATCGTCAACGCCATCAGCGACAGGTTATCGAGGCTGAAGCCTGCAAAATACATGATGCCGAAGCTCGTGATCAGCGATAGCGGCAGTGCCACGCCCGCGATCAGCGTCGCCCGCAACGAGCGAAGGAACAGCAACACCACGAGGGTAACCAGCACCACGCTCAGAATCAGCGTGAACTGCACGTCATGCACGGAGGCGCGAATGGTCACCGTGCGGTCGCTGACCACGGTCAGGTTGACGCCGGCTGGTATCGCGCGCTGCAGCTTTGGAATTTCGTCGCGGATCTGGCGCACGACTTCGATGACGTTGGCGCCGGGTTGCCGCTGGATGTCGATGATGACCGCCGGCGTGCCCTGATACCAGCCGCCGGTGCGTTCGTTCTCCAGCCCGTCGACGATGACAGCAACGTCGCCGATGGTGACCGGCGCGCCATTGCGATAGGCGATGATGATGGGCTTGTAGGCCGCCGCGGTCGCGATCTGGTCGTTGGCGGCGATGGTGTAGGCCTGCTGCGCGCCGTCGAGCGATCCCTTCGGTCCGGAGACGTTGGCGCCCGCGATCGCGTTGCGCAAATCTTCCATCGAGATGCCATAGGCCGCAAGCCGCGCCAGATCGGCCTGGACCCGTACCGCCGGCTTGAGGCCGCCCAGCACCGCGACGCGTCCTACGCCCGAAATCTGGCTGAGACGTTGCGCGAGGATGGTGTCCGCGAGATCGCTCAGCGCGCGCAGCGAGGTCGTCTCCGACGTCAGCGCCAACGTGAGGACCGGCGCGTCCGCCGGATTGACCTTGGCGTAAGTCGGCGGATACGGCAGATTTTTCGGCAGCACTCCGGCTGCGGCGTTGATCGCAGCCTGCACGTCCTGAGTGGCGCCGTCGATGTCGCGGTTGAGATCGAATTGCAGCGATACCAGGCTGACCCCGAAGGAACTCGTCGACGTCATCGACGACAGCGATGGAATCTGCCCAAGCTGACGCTCCAACGGCGCCGTGATCAGCGAGGCGATCACGTCGGGGCTGGCGCCCGGCAATTGGGTGGTCACCTGTACCGTCGGGAAATCGACCTGCGGCAGTGCCGATACCGGCAGTGCCCAATAGCCGAGCGCACCGCCGATCAACAGCGCGATCCCCAACAGCGAGGTCGCAATCGGACGGCGAATGAACGGTTCAGAGACGCTCATGGCTGCGTGCTCACGCTTGCGAAGTCAGACATCAAGCGGCGGGTTCTGAGGTCATGGCTGCGCCTTCGCTCCGCCGCCTGACTGATCGCTCCCTTGTGCGGGTCCGGTTTGACGCTTTTGATCGCCCTCGCTTAGGCCGCCCTCGCCCCGCCTGCCGGGGCGTTCGCCTTGACCTTCCTTGCCTTGGGCGTCCTTGCCCTGCGCGCCCCTGCTGCCCTTTTTACGCGGCGCGAGATCGGCGGCCGGCGTCTGTTCGTCCTTGCCGATGATGACCCTTGCGCCGTCGGACAGATTGGCAAAGCCGGTCGTCACCACGCGATCGGAAGGCGACAATCCGCTCGCGATCACCGCGTCGATTTCGTTCTGCTGCGTCACCGCAACCGGCTTCGCGGTTACAACATTCCCCTCGCCGATGACGTAGCTGAAGGTCCCTGCGGGGCCGCGCTGCACCGCCGAGGTCGGCACCACAATCGCCTTCGAAAGGGTGTCCACCTTGAGCCGCACATTGACGAATTGCCCCGGCCACAATTGGAAATTGGCATTTGGAAATTCGGCTTTGAGCTTGAGCGTCCCGGTGGTCGGATCGACCTGATTGTCGATGCCCTTCAACACCCCGGTATCGATCACCGTTGCCCCGTCGTTGCCGAAGACGTCGACGCTCAGCGTTCCCTTGGCGGAGGCAGCATTGACCCGAACGATCTGCTGCTGAGGAAGACTGAACTGCACCGCGATCGGCTGCAGCTGGGTGATGATGACAAGTCCAGTGGCATCCGAGGCATGGATGATGTTGCCTTGATCGACCTGACGCAGGCCGGCGCGGCCCGATAACGGGGCGATGATCTTGGTATAGCCCAGCATCGCCTGCGCGTTGTCGATCGCCGCCTGGTCGGCATTCACCAGCGCTTCCTGCTGGGCGACGACGGCGCGTTGCGTGTCGGCCTGCTGCTTGGACCCGGCGTTGGAGGCGGCCAGTTGCTGATAGCGCGTCAGGTCGAGGCGCTGATTTGCGAGCAGCGCCTCATCCTGCGCCTTCTTGGCGACGGCCTGATCGAGCGCCGCCTTGTAGAGTACAGGGTCGATCTCGCCGAGCACGTCGCCCTTCTTGACATCCTGTCCTTCGGTGAAATTGACGGCGATCAATTTGCCGTCGACCTGGGAGCGCACCAACACGTTGTTCAGTGCGCGAACGGCGCCGACGCCGTCGAGATAAACGGGCACGTCCTGGATCCGCGGTGTCGCGGCCAGCACGGGCACGGGGAGATCGGGCGTCGCCCGGTTCGTGGCTTTCTTCTGCAGCGATGTCCAGGCGATGTAGCCGAGGCCGCCAAGGATCAGCAGTGTAACCGTTATCGAAACGGTTCGACGGCGCGCGCGTGATGCGACGCGGGCAACACGGTCGCCCGCGACCTTCGCGGTTTCGTTCAAATCCGGCTTAAAGAGCATTGACTATCCGCGGCTCCCAGCCGCCCCCCAGCGCCTGATACAGGCTGACAATGGCAAGCAGCCGCGCAAGCTGCGCCTGCCAAAGCGCATCTTCCGCCTGAAAGAACGTTAATTGCGTGTTTAGCACAGTTACGATGTCCGCGGTCCCGGCCCGAAGCTGCTGCTCGGACAGTTCGAACGCCCGCCGCGAAGCCGCCACTACCTGTCGTTGCAGCCGCAGCCTTTCGGTGGTCTCGCGGATCGACGTCAGCGCGTTGTCGACGTCGGCGAATGCCGAGACCACGGTCTTGCGGTAGATCTGCAACAATTCATCCTGCCGGGCTTTAGTGAACTCGAAATTGCCGAGAATTCTTCCGCCGTCGAAAATCGGCTGCGTCAGACCGCCGACCATGTTGAAGAACGCCGCGTGCGGCTGGAACAGCGACACCAGCGACGAGCTTTGATAGCCGCCCTGCCCGGTCAACTGGATGCTTGGGAAGAACTGCGCGCGAGCGCTGCCGACATTGGCGGTGGCGGACGCGAGCTGCGATTCCTGGCGTCGGATATCCGGCCGCTGCGTCAGCAATTCCGACGGCAATCCCGGAGTAACTCGCGGCGACGAAATGTGATTGAGCGAGCCGCCGGTGACGCGCACGCTTTCCGGCGGACGCGACACCAGCGTCGCCAGCGCGTTGATGTTCTGCGCCAACAGCTGCCGCAACGGCGGAATGAGCGCCCGTTGATTGGCGAGAACGCTTTCCTGCTGCGCAACGTCGAGATCGGTCCCGGTGCCGGCTTTGAACCGTTCCCTGATCGCATCGAGGATGCGGGTCGCGCTGGCGATATTGCGCTCGGCGGTGCGAATCCGGTCCTGCGAGGCGAGCACCTGGAAATAGGCATTGGCGACGCTGGTGAGCGTCGTCAGCGCCACCACATCGCGATCGAAGCGGCTGGCGATGGCCGTTTCCTCCGCCGCCTGCGTGGCATCGCGATTCTTGCCCCAGAAATCGAGTTCATAGCTGGCGGCGAGCGAAGCCGAATAGTTGACGACCTCGCGCCCGCCGATGCTCAATCCACTAGCGCTCGAGCCGGAAGTTCGGGAATAGCTCTCCGAACCTGAGCCGCCGAGGCTCGGCAGCAGCGCTGCGCCCACCACGCGCGCCAGCGCGTCGGCCTGGATAAAGCGCGCGGTGGCCGCCGCGATGTCCAGATTGACCGTCTGGGCTTCCTCCATCAGGGTGGTCAATTCCGACGAGCGAAATCCGCGCCACCAATCCAAGGTCGGCGCCGCATCTTTGTCGGTCAACCGCGCGGCTTTGTATCCATCGGGGATGTCCAGCGCCGGATCGGGCAGATCCTGGGTCAGAATGCAGCCGGCACAACTGGCGACAATGCAGAATGTCGCGAGCCATTTGGCCACGCGATCCACGCAAGGAATAGCCGCAAGCAGGCCGTCAGCGACAACCCCCGGGGAACTCTGGCTCACATTCCCCCTCCGCCGGGCATGAAGCCCGGCCTCCGACACTGCGAGAATCGCCAGCCCGATTCGCGGATGACGGTTGTGGGGACTGCCTGCGAGACGTTCACCGGAGTGATGCTTCCTCTGGAACCTGATTGCCATACTAGCCGGGGGATTACGGCGCGCACAGTCCTGTTGCGTGTCCCTCCCCTGCCGTCGTTATCGAACCGACGGCGCCGACTCGTCACATAAAATGGAGAGTTTTCCATATTCCATGGGCTTTTTGCGAATCGACGCGGTCCGCCGGATGTCGCAATCTTACCAAGATTTCATCTGGCTTCCATGGTCGGACAACCGCTTCCAAGCGTCTCTGACCGTTACCAAAACTTCGCTGGGGCGGCTTTGCGGAATACGCCGCTAAACCTATGCAAGGTCGATTTCATCCAGCGTTACGTTTTTCCCGGCGGAATGCTGTCTTCGCCGCAGGTGCTGAAATCGCTCGGCGAGCGGTTCAGCGTTCCCCGTCATTCGCGAACGCATTTTCGGGCAAGATTATGCCAAGACGCTCGCGACTTGGCGGAACAATTTCCGCGCGGCCTGGCCGAACCTGATGCCGCTCGCTTTCGACGACCGGTTCCGAAATCGGAAATGACGGCACGCCCGTCCTCCCAAATCCGATCGCGCGTCGTTGGCTTGTGCGCCCTGCGGGGGTCCATTAGGGTCAAAGGGGCGATTGAGCAACAACCGGCAAATTGCATACATGACCATCAACAACGACGTCGTCGAAGCGATCGGCAACACGCCGCTCATCAAGCTGAAGCAAGCTTCCGAAGCGACCGGCTGCACCATTCTCGGCAAGGCCGAGTTCATGAACCCGGGCCAGTCGGTGAAGGACCGCGCGGGAAAGCAGATGATCCTCGAAGCCGAAAAGCGCGGCGAGTTGAAGCGCGGCGGCCTCGTGGTGGAAGGCACTGCCGGCAATACCGGCATCGGTCTTGCGGTCGTCGCCAATGCGCGCGGCTACCGAACCCTGATCGTCATTCCGGAAACCCAAAGCCAGGAAAAGAAGGACACGCTGCGGCTCTGCGGTGCAGAGCTCGTCGAGGTTCCGGCGTTGCCCTACAGCAACCCGAACAATTATCAACACGTCGCCAGGCGCCTTGCCGATCAACTGCGCAAATCCGAGCCGAACGGCGTGTTGTTCGCCGATCAGTGGAACAACCTCGACAATCCCAAGGCCCACTACGTTTCGACCGGCCCCGAAATCTGGCAGCAGACCGGCGGCAGGATCGACGGGTTTATCTGCTCGATCGGGACCGGCGGGACGCTGGCGGGCGCGAGCGCTTATTTGCGCGAAAAGAGCAAGGGTATCGTGATCGGCGTCGCCGACCCACGGGGCGCGGCGATGTACGAATTGTTCAAGCACGGCGAAGCCAAGGCGACGCCGGGCGGATCGATCACCGAAGGCATTGGGCTCGGGCGCGTCACGCCTGTCATCAAGGACACCAAGGTGGACGAGGCCTATCTTATTCCGGACGAAGAAGCCGTGCCCATCATTTACGATTTGCTCGAGCACGAAGGTCTTTGCCTCGGCGGCTCCACCGGCATCAACGTTGCCGGCGCGATCCGCCTCGCCCGGCAATTGGGGCCGGGTCATACCATTGTGACGGTGCTCGCCGATTCCGGAAACCGCTATCAGTCGAAACTGTTCAATCCGGAATTCATGCGCTCGAAAAACCTGCCGGTGCCGGCATGGCTGGAGAAGCGCAGCCAGATCGACGTGCCGTTCGAGAAGGTCTGATGACGCCTTGCATTCGTCATTTCAGCAAAACGAAGCAATCCAGAGCGACAAGGAAAGACCGGATTGCTTCGTCGCCTCGCTCCTCGCATTGACGGAAGCTGGGACGCGCGCTCTTCCAGACTAGCGCAAAATCTGGCTGAGGAACAATTTCGTCCGCGCGTGCTGCGGATTGGCGAAGAAATTCTCCGGCGTGTTGGACTCGATAATCTGCCCGGCATCCATGAACACGATGCGGTTCGCCACTTCCCTGGCAAATCCCATTTCGTGAGTGACGACGAGCATGGTCATGCCTTCCCTGGCAAGGTCGACCATGGTGTCGAGCACTTCCTTGACCATTTCGGGATCGAGCGCCGAGGTCGGCTCGTCGAACAGCATGACCTTCGGGCTCATGGTCAGGGCTCGTGCGATCGCGACGCGCTGCTGCTGACCGCCGGACATCTGGCCGGGATACTTATTCGCCTGGTGCGGAATTTTCACCCGCTCCAGGTATTTCATCGCCGCCGCTTCGGCATCCTTCTTCGGAATATTGCGCACCCAGATCGGCGCCAGCGTGCAGTTTTCCAGTACCGTCAGGTGCGGAAACAGGTTGAAGCTCTGGAACACCATGCCGACTTCGCGCCGGACCTCGTCTACACGCCGCAGGTTCGGCCCCAACTCAATGCCGTCGACGACGATCTCACCTTCCTGAAATTCCTCGAGCGCGTTGATACAGCGGATCAGCGTGGATTTGCCCGAGCCCGAGGGGCCGCAGATCACGATGCGCTCACCTTTCGCGACTTCTAGGTTGATGTCGCGCAGCACATGAAAATCGCCGAACCACTTGTTGAGGCCTTTAATGCTGACAATCGAATTCGTGGTCATGATGATTTCACTCAGGTCCGCCTGTGCGCGTTCAGCCTGTTCTCGACGAACAGCGAATAGCGCGACATTCCAAAACAGAAGACGAAGTAGATCAGTCCGGTGAAGGCAAAGCCGGTAAACAATGTCGACGGTGTCGCCCAGACCGGATCGGCGAATGCGGCGCGCAACTGTCCGAGCAGATCGAACAGCGCGACAATCGACACCAGGGAAGTGTCCTTGAACAGGGCGATGAAGCTGTTGACCAGGCCGGGAATGACGTGGCGAAGGGCCTGCGGCATCACGATCAGCCCTGTCGTCTTCCAATAGGACAAGCCTAGCGCGCTCGCAGCCTCGCCCTGCCCGCGCGGGATCGCCTGCAGCCCGCCGCGGATCACCTCGGCCTGATAAGCGCCGGCAAATAGCGCGATGCCGATCAAGGCGCGCACCAGCCCATCCATCGTGAAGCCCGTCGGCACGAACAGCGGCAGCATGTAGGTTGCGAAAAACAGCACCGTGATCAAGGGAACGCCGCGCCAGAATTCGATGAAGGCCACCGAAAAAACGCGGATCAGCGGTATCGTCGAACGTCGGCCCAGGGCGAGCGCAATACCGACCGGCATCGAGGCGACGATGCCGGTAACCGAGACCACAAGCGTCACCAGAAGGCCACCCCAAAGCCTGGTATCGACGACCGGCAACCCACCGCGGTCCAGGGCCATGACCGCAATTACGATGCCGATGCCGGCAAAGGTCGCGAGGCTGACGATGAGCGAACGCCAACCGGTGCGGATACCGCCATTGAGGACGAACAGCAGGATCGAAATGATCGCGGCGGTCGCGGCAAGATCAGTCCATACCGGGCGCACCGAAGCCTGAATTTGATCGCGAAGCCAGGTCAGCGGCCAAATCACATAAGAAATGGCGGTGCTGAGCAGGACGATAAGCTTTCCCAACAACAACAGCAGCGGTCCGACGACTGCCGTGGCCTCGCCTGCTCTCGCAAGCTTCTGACCGCCGTCGCCGATGCTGTCATTGAACCCTGACAACAGTTCGGCCGTCCAGCTGACGCCGAAACCGCCCAACCCGCCGCCGTGCAGCAGGAAGAAGGCGATCACCGGAAGCGCAATGAAGAACAGACCGGCGTTGAGGCCCTTGGCCGGCAGCCGCGGAATCAACAGCGGCAGCAGCAACAACGCTGCGAGAAAGAACGTCAGGTTGACGCGCCATCGCTCGGCTTCTGGATAAAAACCATAAATGAACTGGCTGAATTTGGCCTGCACAAAAGGCCAGCATGCGCCCACGGCGTGTCCCGCAGTCTCCGAAAGACATGCGGTGCGGTCCTTACCGGTCCAGACCGCATCGAGCAGCAGGAATTTCACCGCCGGGACGACGGTGAACCACAGCAAGAGCACGCTGACGATGGTAAGCAGGATATTGGTCGGCGAATTGAACAGGCGCGTGCGCAGGAAACCGACAAGGCCCGTGGTCTTGATCGGCGCGGCGCGCTCGGGAACGAGGTCCCGGCGGACGAAAGACGAAGCCGTGATGTCGCTCATTAACCCATGCTCCGGCCAAGCCGCCATCCGTAGAAGCTCATGACCGCGCTGGTCACCAGCGAAATCAGGAGATAGACGCCCATGGTGATTGCGATGATCTCGATCGCCTGCCCGGTCTGGCTCAGCGTCGTTCCCGCAAACACCGAGAACAGGTCGGGATATCCGATCGCCACCGCCAGCGACGAGTTCTTGGTGAGATTGAGATACTGGTTGGTGAGCGGCGGCAGGATGACCCGCATCGCCTGCGGCACCACGATCAATCGCAACACAGAACCACGCTGCAGCCCGAGCGATGAGCCGGCTTCCATCTGCCCCTTATGTACCGACTGGATTCCGGCCCGCACGATTTCCGCGATAAAGGCAGCCGTATAGGTGGAAAGCGCAAGCGTCAGCGCCACAAACTCCGGGATGATGCGCGAGCCTCCGGAAAAATTGAAGCCCTTGAGCTCGGGAACTTCAAAGGCAACGGGCGCGCCAAACACCAGCGCGGTCACGAGCGGCAGCCCGATCAGCAAGCCCACCACGTAAGGCCAGATAGTTACCAATCGGCCGCTCTCGAACAGCTGCCGGCGCGCATAGCGCCGCAACAGTAACGCGGCTGCGAGCGCAATCAGGATAGCGAAAACGAACGGCTCGAAGCCAGGATTGGCGATCGGCTTCGGAATTACGAACCCGCGGTTCGAGAGAAAGAAGCTGCCGAACAGCGAGATGCTTTGCCGCGGGTTTGGCAGGGTGCTGAGGACCGCCAAATACCAGAACAGGATCTGGAACAGCAGCGGCAAATTGCGTATCAGCTCGACATAGCCGCCGCAGATGCGCGACAGCAGCCAGTTCGGCGACAGCCGGCCCAGCGCAACGAGAAAACCGATCACGGTGGCGAAGAAGATGCCGATGATCGAGACCAACAGCGTGTTGAGCAAACCAACCAGGAACACGCGGGTATAAGTGTCGGATCCGGAATACGGGATCAGGCTTTGGCTGACGTCAAAGCCCGCCGTATTGTTCAGAAACCCGAAACCGGACGTGATCCGCTGCGCCTGCAGGTTGGCGCGGGCGTTGGCGACGATCTCATAGCCGATCCAGACCAGCGCGGCGACGAACAAGATCTGGAGGACAAATCCTCCCCAGCCCGCACGGCCGCCGAGGGCACGCCGCAATTTTGCGACGAACTGCGGCGGTGGTTTTCGGGGCTCGACGGTCATCGCCGCAGCCGCTGGTTGCGATCAGCGGATTGGCGGGGCGTACTGAATTCCACCCTTGTTCCAGAGCTGATTGAGTCCACGGGCAATCCCGAGCTTCGAACCGGCGCCGACATTGCGATCGAAAGATTCGCCGTAGTTGCCGACCGCCCTGACGATCCGAGATAGCCAATCCTTGGTCAGCCCGAGCTGTTCGCCGAGATTGCCATCGGTGCCGAAGGCCCGCTTGAGCTCGGGCTTGTCCGATTTTGCCATCTCATCGACGTTCTTTTGGGTAACGCCGAGTTCTTCAGCGCCAACCATCGCAAACAGCGTCCACTTCACGATATCGAACCATTGATCGTCGCCATGGCGCACCATCGGACCGAGCGGCTCTTTTGAGATGACCTCAGGAAGCACAACGTGATCGGCTGGCTTTGAAACCTTCAAACGCTCGGCATAGAGCTGCGAAATGTCGGACGTGAAGACGTCACAGCGCCCGGACTCGTAAGCCTTGACGGTCTCGTCCGCGGTGCCGAACGCGATCACCTCATACTTCATATTGTTGCCTTTGAAGTAGTCGGCGAGGTTCTGCTCTGTCGTGGTGCCGGTCTGCACGCAGACCGATGCGCTGTTCAATTCCAGCGCGGAATTCACTTTGAGCGATTTTTTCACCAGGAAGCCTTGGCCGTCATAATAGGTCACCCCGGTAAAATTGGCGCCCAGCGAAGTATCGCGGGAAAGCGTCCAGGTCGTATTGCGCGACAGCACGTCGATTTCCCCGGACTGCAGTGCCGTGAAGCGATCCTTGGCGGACAGCGGCACAAACTTGACCTTGGTCGCATCGTTGAAGATCGCGGCGGCGATCGCGCGGCAGACGTCGACGTCCAGTCCGGTCCAGTTGCCCTTGTCGTCGGGCGTCGAGAAGCCCGGCAAGCCCTGGCTTACCCCGCAGGATAACATACCGCGGTCCTTGACCGTCTTGAGCGTTTGCGCCGTGGCGGCCTCGGTCGAAAGACCGGCAGCGAGAGCAAGGGTAAAAACCAGGGATACGCGTTTCATGGCAAAGCCTTTCAAGGTCGTCCGGGAACGTCTTGCTTATCATCGCGCCTGCCGATGGGCCAACCCCGTGATCCACTGCTGCAAACGCCAGCCCGACGGGTAGCTTAACACGCAGTCCAGCCAAACGATGGATCTTTGGGATCGCGGCAGGCCCCTCAACGTGCAGCGATAGAATAGCTCCCAAGCATCACAGAACGATTGGCCTGCCGGGTCAAGGGGTTGACGGCCGGCTTCCGTGTCCTGTTATTAACCAACCCAGCCCGAACCCGCCGCCCGGCGGTCGAAGAAGCATCGCGGCTGTGGAAAAAGTCTTTGGTGGCGGCAGACGCATGAGTTTTTCAAGAGACGACGGACGATCTAATCCGCCAAAGGTAGAAACCACGCTGGCGACTGCGGGCCGCGACACCAAGGGGCAGAAAGGATTCGTCAATCCCCCGGTCGTCCACGGCTCGACCGTGCTCTATCCGACGGCCGAGGATCTGCATGCCCATCGCGGCGAGTTCCAGTACGGCCGCCACGGGACGCCGACCACCAGGGCACTGCAGGAGGCGCTGATGGCGCTCGAAGGCCCGCAATGCGCGGGCGTCGGTCTTGCGCCCTCCGGCCTGTCGGCAATCGCCACCACGCTGCTCGCGGTGCTGAACGCCGGCGATCATCTGCTGGTCTGCGACAACGCCTACCGGCCGTCCCGCAATTTTTGTAATGGCCTGCTTGCCCGCTATGGCGTCGAGACCACCTATTTCGATCCTTTGATCGGCGCCGGCGTCGCCGAATTGTTCAAGCCGAACACCAAGGCGGTGCTGGTCGAAGCGCCGGGATCGCAATCCTTCGAGATGCCCGACATTCCGGCCATCTCCGCTGTCGCGCATGCGCGCGGCGCGCTTGTGATCGACGACAACACCTGGGCCACGCCGCTATATCATCGCTCGCTCGATCAAGGCGTCGACATCAGCATGCAGGCGGCGACCAAATATATCGGCGGACATTCCGACATCATGTTCGGAACCATCTCGGCGAACGCCAAGGCGTGGCCGATGGTTGCCGAGGCGATCCGGCTGCTCGGCGTTTGCGCAGGTCCGGACGATGTGTTCCTGGCGCTGCGCGGTTTGCGCACGCTCGCGGTGCGGCTCGCACAGCATTATCGATCCGGGCTCGAGATGGCGCGATGGCTCGCGACGCGACCGGAGGTCATCAGGGTGTTACACCCTGCTCTGGAAAGCGATCCGGGCCACGCGATCTGGAAACGGGATTTCACCGGTGCATCCGGGCTGTTCAGTATCGTTCTAAAACCCGCGCCGCAGAAGGCCGTCGATGCATTGCTCGACGCCGTGAAACTATACGGCATGGGCTATTCATGGGGCGGATTCGAGAGCCTCGTCATCCCATTCGACTGCGCGCCCTATCGTACGGCGACCAAATGGGCCCCGGGCGGCCCGGCCCTGCGCCTCCACATCGGCCTCGAGAATGTCGAGGATCTCAAAGCCGATCTTGAGCGCGGGTTCGCGGCATTCAATGCCGCATAGCGCGCGGGAGGCTGCCTTCCGACGGCCTTGACGGGGCGATCAAACTCTACCCGACCAAGCTCAATCGCGGAAGCCTCGGCGAGCGCGAGAGACAGCCGGCGATGGAGATCATTTCCTTCGCCATCAATCTCGCATATCTGCTCGTTGGCTTATCCCGTGCTCAAGGCAGCCGGCGAACTGCCGGCCCGGCAGAGCGCGGAAAGCGATTTTGGCACCCTGCCCCGCGCCCGCGGCGCACCCCACGCCGCAGTAACGCTATCCATCGCCAGCGGGATGCCTGCCGTCCGTTGACGATGGTAAACCGCCTCACGCTCAGGCATTTTCGCAAACCAAGCCATTACTCGTGAATCGGGACGTTGTGGATCAGCTAGCGCAGGGCACGCAGATTTGCGGGGCTGGCTCCGGACAATAACACTCCGTTCACCATGAGAATAAATCCCTGACCTCCTCTCTGCAAAATCGGTCTGCCCGCAAGTTCGCTTATACCTTTGCTGCTTAGTCATGCTTGCAGGAGAGGCTGTCACCGCATGCAGTCCAGGCATTGCGCGTAAATGCAGATAGTGAAAGCGTATGTATACCGCACGGATCGTCGTCCTGACCATCGCCCTCAGTGCCGGCAGCGTTGCCGCAGATCTTGCGAGCGGCTCTGATAACAAGCCTTCTCCGATCACACCGGTTGCCCAGCGGCAGACCGTGGACGCTCTCGTTGCGACGTCCGACATCGGCCTTGGCCGGTCGGTCGCACCTGAGACCCTGCAATGGCAGATCTGGCCGGCAGCGACCGCAAACAACAGCTTTATTCGCCGCGGCGTCTCCAGCCCGACGACGACATAGAAGTGACTGAAGGGACGTTTGCTATGAAATGCGGGGAAAATCAGCTGGCGATGCGAACCTTTCTGGTCCGCGCCTTGTCGTTTTCGGCGGTCGCTGCGCTGACACTTATTCCGGCTTTGACGCCGGTTGTGGCGAGCGACTACGCGACGCCAGCCGTCGCTGGCGGACAAACTAAGACTCGCTTCCTTGCGCTGGGCATTGGGAAATCCGTCGTGATCGATTTGCCGCGTGAGGCCAAGGACGTGCTGGTCGCCGATCCGAAGATTGCAAACGCAGTCATACGTTCCGCGCAGCGCGCCTACATTATCGGCGCCGCGGTCGGTCAGACCAACGTCGTATTCTTCGATGCCGAAGGCCAGCAGATTTTAGCCTATGACATCGCGGTCAAGCGCGATCTCAACGGCGTGCGCGCCGCGCTGAGGCAAATGCTGCCTACGTCGGGAATTCAGGCCGAAGGCATCGGCGACGGCGTCATGCTGACGGGCTCGGTGTCCAGTCCGATCGAGGCCCAGCAGGCGGGCGATGTCGCCGCGCGGCTGGTGGGCGGTGCCGACAAGGTCGTCAACTCCATCGTGGTCCGCAGCCGCGATCAGGTGATGCTGAAGGTCACAGTCGCGGAAGTGCGGCGGGACATCGTCAAACAGATCGGCGTCGATCTCAGTGCCAGCATGAATTACGGCACCGCCGTGGTCAATTTCAACAATAGTAATCCGTTCACTGCAAACAATGCGCCGCTCGTCCCTGACAACCACTTGAGCGCAGCGGCCCTAACCAAGGGTCTCCCCTCGGTCGTCGCTACCCTGCGCGCGATGGAGAGCGCTGGCGTGGTGCGGACGCTGGCAGAGCCGAATCTGACAGCGATCTCCGGCGAGTCGGCGACATTTATCTCGGGCGGTGAGTTTCCAATTCCGACCGGCGTGACCTGCCAAACGACGACAGGGGGCGCGCTCGGCAATTGCGTCCAGACGGTCGCCTTCAAGAAATTCGGCATCTCGCTCAACTTCACGCCGGTGGTACTGACCGAAGGACGGATCAGCCTGCGCGTGATGACCGAAGTGTCGGAAGTCTCGGCCGAAAACGCTTTGACTGGCGGCGCCGGTGGAACGACGATTCCTTCGATCAAGACCCGTCGCGCGGAAACCACGCTGGAAATTCCGTCAGGCGGGTCTTTGGCGATGGCAGGCCTGATCCAGGAGCAAACCAAGCAAGCCGTCAACGGAATGCCCGGCATCGACCGGGTGCCGATTCTTGGGCAGCTTTTCAGGAGCCAGGACTTCGTCAACAACCAGACCGAGCTGATGGTCATCGTGACGCCCTATGTCGTTCGGGCGGTTGCCCAGCAAGAGTTGTCGCGTCCTGATGACGGCTTTGCGCCTGCATCGGATGCCCAATCGACACTGCTGGCCCAGATCAGCCGGATTTACGGCGTTTCCGGCCCCGTCGAACCAGTTGGCAGCTATCAGAGCAACTTTGGCTTTATCACTGACTGAGGCGGAGCGCCCGACCAATGCGGGACGAGGACAGAACGATGATAAACAGAATACCGGTCGATCGCCTTAGGACCCTGCGCTTATTGAGCGCAATAGTTGGCCTTTCAACCGCGCTGGGTGCGTGCACCAGTACGGGTGGAGAAGTCGTGACGGCGAGTGTCCCCAATGATTACCGCCTGCGTCATCCGATCGCGATTCAGGAAGCCGACCGCTCAGTCGTCATTTTCGTCGGTCATGCACGCGGCGGACTGTCCGCTTCACAACGCGCTGACGTCGTTGGACTGGCGCAGACATGGGTTCGCGAAGGCACCGGTGCGATTGTGGTCGATGTGCCGGTCGACACGCCGAATGCACGCGCCGCGGGGGCTACCTTCCGGGAAGTTCAGGCGCTACTTGCCGCGGGCGGCGTACCTCCACGCGGAATTAAGCTGCGTCACTACCGTCCGAATGACCCTCGAACGCTCGCGACGATCAGGCTGAGCTATCCAAGGATTGCGGCGGTTGCCGGACCCTGCGGTCTGTGGCCGGAAGATCTCGGACCTTCGATCGAGAACAAGAACTACTTCGAAAACAAGCCGTATCACAATTTCGGTTGCGCCAACCAGCGCAACCTGGCGGCGATGGTCGACAACCCGTCGGACCTCGTGCAGCCGCGCTCTGAAACCCCCGCCTATACGGCGCGGCGCACGGCCGCTTTCGAGAAGTATCGCAAAGGCGAGTCGACCACGACCACCTATCCCGAAGCGGACCAGGCCAAACTCAGCAGTACAGGCAAATGATCAGTCACGCCCGCCAAAATCCCCAAGAGCAGCCGGACATCGCACCGCCCGCGGACGATTACATCGCTCCGGCACCTCGTGTGTCGGTGCAGGCCTTTTGCGAAACCGCGGAAACCGGAGCCGCCGTGCGATCGGCGGGCGAAGACCGCCGTCTCGGCAAGGCCCATCTCTCGGTGCAAATGGGCGGCGTGGCAGCCGCCATCGAAGCCTATCGCACTGTGCCTACTCCGAACGTGATCATCCTGGAAACCGAAGGCCGCAGCGATATCCTTGCCGGCCTCGATCAGCTCGCAACCGTGTGCGATGCCGGCACCCGCGTCGTCGTGATCGGCAGTGACAACGATGTCGCGCCTTATCGCGAACTGGTGCGTCGTGGCGTCAGCGACTACGTAGTCGGGCCGGTCGACACCCTTGATGTCGTGCGCTCGATTTGCGGCTTGTTCTCTGCGTCGGAAGCAATAACCGTCGGTCGGATCATCGCAATCGTCGGCGCAAAAGGCGGCGTCGGCTCATCCACCGTTGCGCACAATGTAGCCTGGGCGATCGCGCGCGATGTCGCGCTGGATTCCGTCGTCATCGATCTCGACCTCGCGTTCGGTACCGCCGGCCTCGACTACAATCAGGATCCATTGCAGGGAATCGCCAATGCGGTGTTTTCGCCCGATCGGCTCGATACCGCAGTCATGGAACGCTTGCTGGCGAAATGCACGGACCACCTCAGCCTGCTGTCGGCGCCGGCGTCGCTCGAGCGGGTCTACGACTTCGGCGACGACGCCTTCGATTCGATCTTCGATACGTTACGCATGACGACGCCTTGCATCGTGCTGGACGTTCCACACCAATGGTCGGGATGGACCAAGCGCGCTCTGGTCGGGGCGGATGACATTCTGATAGTTGCCGAGCCGGACCTCGCTAATCTACGCAATACCAAGAACATGCTGAATATCTTGAAAGCGTCGCGGCCCAACGACCGGCCGCCGTTGTATTGTCTCAATCAGGTCGGGATGCCGAAGCGCCCGGAAATCACCGCGCGCGAATTCGCCAAGACCATCGAGAGCCAGCCGATCGCGGCTATTCCGTTCGATTCGCGAATGTTCGGCGCAGCTGCCAACAACGGTCAGATGATCGCGGAAATCAACGCCAAACACCGCACCACTGAAATGTTCCTGCAGATCGCGCAACGGTTGACAGGCCGTGGCGAAACCAAAAAGCCGCGGGCTTCGTTCCTCTCGCCTATCATCAAGAAGTTGCGAGCAAAGACCGCCGGCGGTTCGTAAGCCATAAGGGATCGCCGACGACTGAACCCGAAGCCCATTCGTCAAAGGTCAATCAGGGCGCCCGATAGCTGTCGCCGGCATTTTAGCCGCGTCCGCACGCGCATTCCCTTTCCGAGACAATATTCGCCTCAGATAAGCGACATTCGCCGCCGCTTCGTCGGCCGGCCGATCGGCCTTCACAATGCTTTCAGCCTCGGCAAGACGGCCCTGCAGGCCAACCACCAACGCCAAATTCAGACGCACGCGTTGATCAGCATCCGGGCGGCTCTGCGCACGGCGCAAAGTCTCCTCCGCTTTGGCCAGATCTTTTGAAAGAACGTACGACAGACCGAGATTGGACAACACTGAGGGTTCTTCGGGCACAATTTTCAACGCGCTCGCGTAGTATTGCCGCGCTTCGTCGTATCGGCCAAGTTGATCGAGTGCGGTTCCTTGAGCCGAGAGGATCCGCCAATCGGGATCGTCGGGGGTATGGGCGCGGCTGAGGACGTCGAATGCTTGCTGGAAATTGGCATTGTCCGCCAGCGCTCGCCCATAACCAGCAAGAAGCGTTTTGTCACTGGGGTGAGCGATCGTAGCCTGTTCGAGCACCGCGACCGCCTGGGACCGCTGCCCCGCGGCTCGCAGCGCCTTTCCGTATTGTAACGCCGTGACGGCGTCGTTGGGGTTAGCGCGAAAGCGATCGCGATAAAGCTCTACCTCGCGCCGAGGGTCGGCCGCGCCGCTTGCCTCGGTTTTCTCACCCAGCGACCCCGTGATATCCGACGGGCCCGCGGTCTGGCAGCTACTCAGCCCCAACACCAAAATCGCGGACAATGCTGTGGATCCGAGAAGTCTCGCGAAGCGACAGTGCTGGAGCATGTACTTTGACCTTCTGGTCGGGCGACCGACCAGAAAATGCTCGCAGGTTAACCCTAAGTTCCGGTTAAACCGGCGGTATGCCCCCGGTTGCGGTCACGGGCGACCTGAGCGAGATCGTTGGGGCCGGCCTCGCGCTTATGGACCAAGGGCGCTGACCGGCCTCGATGCCTTGACGGGGGCCTTTCGATCTAGTCGATGAATTGAGCGCCCAATTCGCAACCGATCCGCCATGCCAGCCGACATTGGCGCGGGCGACCTGTTGAGAATATGATGGTGAACTCGCGTGGAATGTCGAGATATTCGGCGATTACCTTCACCCCGCCTTCCGACACGTCCGTGATCAAGCAGTCGCGCGGCAACGAGCCGGTCCCGAATTGGATCCTCGCGATACTTCTACATAGACGACGTTCACTTCCACGCCGATTCGCCAACATGTCGATCCTTCACCTTGTTCGATAATGGTTCTTCCGCCATTCCGACCGCTTTTAAAGAAGAATCGTTGGAATCTGCCTAGCAGGACCTGTTGCAATGTATCTTTCTTTTTGAATTCTTTTTATCTAATTCCGCAGACACATCTCGAATTGCCGTGAATCGCTATAAATGCCGCAGTAACCATCCCGCAGCGGATACTTAGTGGTGCGCAACGCTCAGTCGCCCGCTGTCGAGGCCTGGCGTCCGTTGACGATGATGAAATACAGGTTGCGAATGTAGACTACGAGGCCGAATGCCTGGCCGGCGATGAATACAGGGTCCCTGCGATACAGCGCGTAAATCAACAGCAATACGCCGCCGCCAATCGAGAAGAACCAGAACGCCACCGGGATCACGCTCTTGCGCGCGCGCTCCGAGGCGATCCATTGCACCACAAAGCGCATGGTGAAAAACGCCTGCGCCACGAATCCCAGGACGACCCAGCCATCGAACTTGATGACGAAGACATCGTGCAGATAGGTGGCCAGTGCGTTGAAGATTTCAGTCATGGCACGTCACCTCGGTCACAACAGGCGTCGGCTGCTTGCGGCGGATCAGCCACCATACGCCTGCGAGATCCATGATCCCGATCCACAGCCGATCAAAGAACCCATAGTTTGACACGCCGGAACGGCGCGGCCGATCGATCACGTCGACATAGGCGATCTCGTAACCTTCGCGGCGCATCAGCGCCGGCAGAAAGCGATGCAACCCGTCGAAATAGGGCATCATCAGGAATACCTCGCGTCGGAATGCCTTCAGGCCGCAGCCGGTATCGCGGGTGCCATCGCGCAGGATTGCGCTGCGCACGCCGTTGGCAATGCGCGACTGAATCTTCTTAAACCCGGTGTCCTTGCGTCCGACCCTTTGCCCGGCGGCAAGACCGACGCGGTCGCCGCCTTTCTCGATCGTCGAAATCAAATCCGGCAGGAATGCCGGATTGTTTTGCCCGTCGCCGTCGAGCGTCGCCACGATCGTGCCGCGCGCGGCGCGAACCCCGCTGCGCACCGCCGCCGACTGACCTGACGATGTCGCGTGGCGGATCTGACGCAGATTTGCGCGCTGCTTCATAACAGCTGCAAGCCGCTCCGCGGTCGCATCGGTTGAGCCGTCATTGACGTAGATGATTTCATAAGCCCATCGGCCGTCGAGGGCAGCAACGATCTCGGCGATCAGCGGACTTACGTTCTCGGCTTCGTTGCGCACGGGAACGACGATAGAAACGGCCACAGCGGCTGTGTCAGAGGAAGGCAATTCGACACTCATGGTTTGAGTAGGCCTGCGCCCGGAACCGCCGTGCCAGTGCTTTGCGGCGTCCGCTTCTTATGGGGCGAACGCCTCGCGGGCAACCCTTTTGAAACGGCCCAGCGAGGGTCCGGTCAGCGGCACAATTGCGCCGTCGCGGCGGATGGCGAAGCCCAGACGGCGTGCCGCGAACCAGTATCGAACGGCCATTGCGCCGATCACACCGATCAATGCGCCCGCGACCACGTCGCTGGGATGATGGGCCAGCAACACGAGGCGGCTGAGCGCGATCAGAACAGCATATACTGCCATCGCAATCCGGGCCCGAGGCCAAATCGCTGATACCGCGAAAGCCAAGGCGAAGCTCGTGATCGCATGACCCGAAGGGAAGCTGGCATAGGCTTCGCTCCCATCGAAATGCGCGAACTTGAACGCGTTGGCTTCACCGCCGACAAAAGGCCGGCCGCGTCCCACCATCCATTTGAGGACTTCGCCAGTGAGGACCGGCACCAGCACGGCAAAAAACAGAAATTGCAGCCGTGTGCCCAGGCCAAGCAGCAGGGATCGCGAGGCTCCGTGCAAACGTGGAGAAGCAAGCGCAACGACGAACAGCATCGCCGCCAACAGCCACAGCACGTAGGCGGATTTCCCGAAGTCGGTGAGGATGCGAACCGGCCAGAGGCTCGCCGTGCCGCGCGGCGGCATCAGGCCGATCTCTCGCACATCCAGCATGTACATCATCGCGATGATGACGACGCCAATGCCTGCGGTGGCGAGCCATACGTGGCGTGCCGCTCTCCGTGCCGCCTCCGCGCGCTGCGAGTGCGATGGCGGCCGCACGAGTTGCGTCACCGACAGCACCACCAGGGTGAAAAACCGTGAGAGATAGTTCGATTGTACGCCGGTTCCGCTCTGAGAGGACATCTTACTCCGTTCCCTCGGAGCGGAAGATCGCAATCGAAATCGCTTTGCCCTGCGAAATATTATAGCCGTCGATGCGGGTGGCGACGTTGTAACGCAGCCCGATGGCCTCGGCGCGCTGGGCAAAACTACGTTCGGAGCGGGACTCCACGAGCGCGAACCTGCAACTGCCTTGGCCCAAAAAGTCCGCGGCACCCGATCCGTCGGTCAGCAGCGTCGAGGTGCCGGTCATGAACACGAGACTCGGCTCGTGAAACCCCGCTGCGGCGGCTTTCGGTCCGACGCAGACGACGTTGCGCAGCGCGCGCGCTATCTCGGCGCTCGGGAATAACCGGGTCAGCGCCGGCAACACGACGCCATAGATGGCCGCGGCCAAAAACATCGCGGCGACCACCGCGTTCAGCAGCGAGCGTTCGGCGCGATTGTCGTCGTAAAGCCACCACGCGAACAGTCCGAAAATGAGCGACGCGGCCACGAAGGGCCACGCCAGAAACACCGGCTGACGCGTCAGCGTAATCGCGCCGATGACGGCGATGATTGAAGCCAGAGCCGGGATGACAAACCACCAGGCTGCGCCACGCATCAGCCAGGATCGCGACAACACGCGGCGCTCGAGCGCGCCGACCGTCAGGATCGCGATCGCCGGATAGAGCGGCAGCACATAATGCGGCAGCTTGGTCAGCACCATCTCGAAGACGATCCAGGAAGGAACCAGCCACGCCAGCAGGTACTGCGCGCCGGGCTCCCGCCTCGCGCGCCACACCGCCGGCGCCGCCATTCCCGCCAGCGGCGCCCCGGGCCAGAATGTCACCCAGAACAGCAGCAGATAAAGCCCAGGCGGCGCGCCGTGGGATTCCTGCGCGCCCAGCTTGCTCAACATGTCGCCGCCGATCGAATCCGCGAAGAATGTATCGCCGGCACGCCAGAAGATCGCGACAAACCAGGGCAGCACCAGCACCAGTAGCCACATCAGGCCCCATACCGGACGCAGACGCCACAGCCACGTTGCGGACCGATCGAGGATCGCGAGTGTGCCGATCGTCAGCGCCACGAACATCAGGATCAAGGGTCCCTTGAGCAGGATGCCGCCGGCCAGCGCCGTCCAGAAAATCGCGGGCCATGTCCATGGCGGATGCACGGGATCTTCGCCCCGCTGCCAGGACAGATATACCCGCGCCAGCGCGCCCATCGCCGCGACGACCGTGAGCAACAACATCGCATCGGTCTTGGCGAGCCGAGCTTCAGCGCCGAGCAACACCGAACTGCACAGGATGAGCGCGGCGAGTATCGCGCCGCGCCGCGTCACGAACGCCAGCGCCGTCCAGTAGGTCAGCAGCACCGCGCCGATCGCACCGATCAGGGACGGAACGCGATAGAGCCAAATGCGCACTTGCGCCCGCGGCAAGCCCAACGCGGAGGCGGTTTCGACCGCGGCTGCCTGCAGCCAGTACACCCCTACCGGTTTCTTGTAGCGCACCTCGTCCTGGAAACGGATGTCGACGAAATCGCCGGTCTCGACCATTTGTTTGGTCGCCTGCGCGAACCGCGCCTCGTCGCGGTCGATCGGCGGGATGTTGAAAAAACCCGGCAGGAACAACAACAGACCGCAGAGGGTCAGGAACGCGACCGCCCGGAAATGGCTGCTCGTGACGAAATCGAGCACTCCGGCGAGCCTGCTACCCGGATTTGCCCGGTTTTTCGGCTCGCGCGGTGCTCCAAATCGGGGGCTGGCATAGGTCTCGACCATCGGTTCCGCATACGCCGAAACCGCTATCAGGACAACCGGTTAGGGAACTTCTATTGAATTCTGATGACAACTGTGTCCGCGGCGCCCATGGCGTCGATCACGGTCAATCTGGCAAAGCCCGGGCCGGGCGGATCGATCAGGCGCTGGCGCCGACCATCGATTTCACCCACCGACACGCCATTTACCAGCATGGTCATCGGCAGCACGCCGCCAGCAACCTTGACCGGCATCGCGGAGAATTCCGTGCCGCCGGAGCGGTCCACGTCAATCCGCGAACCGTTCAATGGGAACTGGATGCGCGGTGCCTGCTCACTTCCAGGCCGGACCAGGTCGCCCACAGGACGAAATCGCCGCAGAGGCAGCGGAAGTTTGGCATTGCTCGCGACCAGTGCCCCCTTTGGCGGCTTCGGCAGGGCTGCGGGGAGTTTTCCGGTCCGGGCAAAGGCATCGAACAGAATGGGCGCCGCGGCGGTACGGCCGACCAGACCGGGCACAGGTGCGCCGTCGGGACGTCCGACCCAGACCCCGATAGTCATGCGGCCGTCAAAGCCGACCGACCAGGCATCGCGATAGCCGTAGCTGGTGCCGGTCTTGAACGCGATACGGTTGTGCGCGGCGTTCTCAGGCGGCGGCGTGCCAATCAGCACGTTGCCGACCTGCCACGCTGCGACCTGGTCGAGCAGCCGCAGCGTATCGCCCTGGTCGTCTTTCGCGATCTCGCGCAGCGTCCGCGTGTTTCCGAGCCGCGCCAGCCCGGAATAAAGCTGCACCAGATCCTGCAGCGTGACGCCGACACCGCCGAGACCCATCGCAAGGCCCGGCGCCTCATCCTTCGGCAGCACCAGATTGGCTCCCGCCTGCTTCAACCGCGACGACAACCGACTGGCGCCGACGCGATCGAGCAGCGCGATCGCCGGTACGTTCAGCGACAGTTGCAGTGCCTTGCGCACCGGGACCGTTCCCTGAAACGTCATATCGAAATTTTCCGGCGCGTAGCTGCCGAACCGGATCGGCCGGTCGTCGATCAGGCTTTCCGGATGAACGAAGCCGTCTTCGAACGCGAGACCATAGATGAACGGTTTCAGCGTCGATCCCGGCGAGCGCACAGCGCGGGTCATATCGACCTGCCCTGCTCGCCGGTCGTCGAAATAATCAGGCGACCCAATCCGCGCCAGCACGTCGCCGCTTTCACTATCCACCGCGATGATGCCGACGGAAATATTTGGGCCCAATGCGGCCGCGCGGTCGCGCGCCAGCGCTTCCAGATTTCTCTGCAAACCGGAATCCAGCGTCAGCTTGAGGACGGTTGCATCTTTCACGATGGCCATCGCCTGATCGGCGGAATGCGGCGCCAGAATGGGCATCGGCTTGCGCAGCTTTGACACCGGCACGGCTTTCGCGTGAGCGGCGTCTTCCTCCGGCACGCGTCCGTCTTCAGCCATGCGGTCGAGAACGCGGTCGCGCGCCAGACGTGCGACATTGGGGTAACGATCGAGCCTGCGGGTTTCTGGCGACTGCGGCAAAGCCACCAGCAGCGTCGATTCCGCGAGCGACAATCGTTTCGGCTCCTTGCCGAAATAGGCGATTGAGGCTGCACGAATGCCCTCGAGATTGCCGCCGAACGGTGCCAGCGCCAGATACAGATCGAGAATCTGTTCCTTGTTCAGCTGCCGCTCGATTTGCAGCGCCCGGACCATCTGCCGCAGCTTGGCATAAACCGAGCGCTCGCGACGCGGCTCCATCAACCGCGCCAGCTGCATCGTGATGGTGGAGCCGCCGGAAACGATGTGGCCACGCGTGATCAGCTGAAACGCGGCGCGGCCCAAGGCCAGAAGATCGACCCCGGCATGGGAATAGAAGCGTCGGTCTTCGTAATTCAGCAGCAGCTTGAGGTAGGTCGGATCGACATCGGTTTTGGCATCGACCGGCAGCCGCCAGCGGCCATCGGCCATGGCGTAAGCGCGCAACAGCTTGCCATTGCGGTCGACGATGGTGATGGAGACCTTTCTGGCCTGAGCCAGCGGCAGCGGCCCGAGTGAGACGACCCACGCCACAAAGACACTCATCAGGATCGAGCCAAGAGCGGCGGTGACCGCCGCTACCGGCTTGATCCTTCGCCGACGCCGCTCTCGATGCGTCTCCGGCGCTATGGGTGTCGAAGTGCTCATTTCGCCGCACGCACCTCGACTGAACCGGTGCCGGTGCGGCCGTAGCGTGAGGGGTTGTACATGTCCTCGACATAGGCCTGCGGCAGCACGTACTTGCCCGGAGACACCGCACGCACGACATAGGCCACCGTAAAGACCGCCTGGTCATCGGCCGCGCGGTCGATTGCCGCCGTGAAACGGTCGTCGCGGAATTCGGTATTTTCCGGCTCTTCGCCATCCTCGATCCAGTCCAGCGTGCCGGTATCGCCTGACGAGACCAGATGCGGATTATCGATCTCGAGGCCGGCCGGGAGATAATCCGACACCATGATGTGACCGTATTCCGGCTTGGCCTCGGTGATCTTCAAAACGACGGCGAAGCGATCGTTCTGCTTGGCCTTCGACACATCGGCGGGCTTGCCGTCGAGTGTGAAGTAATTGCGCTCGATCTTGAATCCGTTCGACGCCGCCGGCTCCGGCGTGATCGGCGCGCCGCTGACCGAGACCACCGCCTGCACCGTCGCATCGCCGGTGTTGGTGATCTTGATCGGCTTGCCGGCCATCTCGGCGGCCTTGTAGCTGCGATAGAGCGCCGTCTTGACCGGCGCGCCATCGAGATCGAGCGTCAGCGTTTCCTTCGACAGCGCGCGCGAGGCCAGCACCAGCCAGGCATTCTCCTGGGTCGACGTATACGGCGTCAGCCCGCGTGCCACCTCCACGCGCGCGACCGCCTGCGTCAGCGTCGCCCTCGGTGCGTTGCCTTCGCTCGCAAGCGAAACCAATGCTGCGGCATCGCGGAGCGCCGAACCGTAGTCGACGCGTCCGAACTGCAGCACCGGTTGCGGCGCGAGGCTTTCGAGTGCGGCGGCATAGACCCGCTCTGCCCTGGTCTTGTCGCCGACCAGCGCCAGCGCCGCCGCCAATTGCGATTTTGCAATCGGCGTCGCCAGATTGCTCAGTTTGGTGTCGGCGAGATAGCGCAGATCGCCGATCGGCGCCGCGCCGTTGCGGGCGAGAACGTAAAGGCCATAAGCGAGAACGCGCCCACCGTCCTTTTCAGGCTCGTTTGCGTTGACGACGGAGTTGCGGATGCGATCGAGCGCGCTCTTGAACGAGACATCCGGCACCGCAAATCCCTTTTCGCGGGCGCGGGTCAGGAAGTCCGTCACATAGGCATCAAGCCAGGCGTCCTCACCGCCGGCCGACCACAGTCCGAACGACCCGTTCGAACCTTGCCGCGCCAAGAGCCGGTCGATGGCATCCTTGATGCGCTGGTCGATCTCAGTGTCCATTGCCAGATGCGCGCCGGCCGCCAGATCGTTGACATAGAGCAGCGGCATGGCGCGGCTCGTGATCTGTTCCGAACAGCCATGGGGATAGCGGTCCAGCGCCTTCAGGATGGTCGCGGCATCGAGTGCCGTGGAGAGGCTGACGGATAGCGAGACGCCGCCGGTGCCCTGGACCAGGTCCGAGAACATGTCGGAGGTCAGGGTCAGGCTTTCGCCCTTAGCCAGCGTGCGGATCGCGCGGCGCGCGAGGATCTGCGTCGCCGCCTTGACGTCGAGCGCATAGTGCCGCGCCAGCGTCAGCCCGTTCGGTCCCCTGATATCGACGTCGAGCTGGGCGGTTCCGGCGCCGCCGGCATCGAGCCCCAGCGACATCGAGGTCCGCTGCTTGGCCGCGAGCTTCACCGTGGTCGCGGGATTGCCAGTGACCTTCACCGGCCCCGATGTCTTGACGTCGATAGTGTAGTCGCCCGGCGCGCCCTCGACGTTGTCGAGATCGAGGCTCAGGGTGCCGTGGTCGCCATTGAGCAGGAAGCGCGGCAGCGTCGCCGTCAGGACCACAGGATCACGCACCGTGACGTCGGTCGTGGCTCGCCCAAGTTTGGTGGCGGTCCACGCCACCGCCATCACCCGTGCGGTGCCGGCGAACTCCGGAAGGTCGAAGCTGATTTCGGCCGAGCCGTCGGCGCCGACCGTGACAATCCCGGAATACAGCGCCAGGGGCTTTTGCGTCGGCGGACTGCCCTGCAGCTCCGCGCCGGCGGAATCGCCCCCGGTCTTGAGCTGGCCGCGGGTGCCCTGCATGCCGTCGATCAACTGCCCGTAGAGATCGCGGATTTCCGACGTCATGCGGCGCTGGCCGAGATAGTAGTCGTCCGGCGCCGGCGGCTTGTAACTGGTCAGGTTGAGGATACCGACGTCGACCGCGGCGACGACGATCTTCGCGTCCTCGCCCGGGTTGAGGCCGCCGAGCTTGACCGGCAGTTTCAGCGTGGTGTTGGGACGCACCAAAGCCGGCGGCGAAAGATTGACCTGGAGCGTGCGGGTCTTCTTGTCGATGCCGAACCATTTCAACCCAATCGCCCGTCCCGGCATCCGAAGTGCGGCGGCATCGAGCGGGCGGCGCAGCGTCGCCACGACATAGGCGCCGGTGCCCCAATCCTTGCCCACGGGAATCTTGACCTGCGCCGTGCCTTCCTTGACGTCGGTAGTCTGCGTCGTGAGCAGCCGATCGCCCAGCACATTGATGGTCAATTTGCCGGCCGAGCGCGCATTGACCGACACCACCATGATATCACCGGATTGATATTCCGGTTTGTCGATCGAGGTTTCCAGAAGGTCCGGCGTATCGGCGCTGCCGTCGGAATACCAGCCGACATCGAATTGCACCGACGTCAGCGGCCCGTCGGCCTCGACCGATTTAACGTCGAGGCGATAGCGACCGGGCTGCGGCGAAAGGGTGATCCGCGACGGCTTGTCCGCAGCAATGCCGAGATCGCCATCCGCGACGCGCGAGGTCGATTTGACTGGCTCGTATTCCCAGAACGAACTCTGGCGATACCATTGGTAGCGGGATTCGATCTTCAACAGCTCGTATCGCAGTCCATCGCGCGCCAGCTGCTTGCCGTCGGGGGCGACGAACACAACGTCGAAACCGGCTTTGTCGCCTTCCGCGACACTCTTGTCGCCGAACAGAGGCTTAACGCCGATCATGGCCGCCACTGGGGCGACCGGCAGTACCAGCTTGCGCTCGACCGCGCGGCCGCCGGCTTCCGCCATGCGGATAAAGATCTGGGCTTCCTGCGGACGGGTCGATGACGGCGGCTTTGGAAGGCTTACCGGAAAAGTCGCGACGCCGTTGGCGTCAGCCTCGGGCAGATTTTCGATCGGCGTGCGCTCGTTGCTAGCGGTCTCTTCGTCGGCGACGCCGAACCGATAGCCGGGGAAGCCCGGCCGGCTCGAGGCCGGGGCGACCAGCAGGTCACCCTCCAACTGCAGCCCCGAAGCAGGCGCGCCATAAAGAAAATGGCCGTCGACCTTAAGTTCTGTGGGAGATTCAGCTTTGATCTGCTTGTCTTTGCTGGACAAATCGAATTCGATGCGCTCGGGGACGTAATCCTCGACCATGAAAGTGGTTTCGCCAACTGACGAGCCCTTCGGATCGGTGAAGGCCCGCACCCGCCAGGTCCCGGTCGGGACGGCCGAATTGAGCGGCAATGTCATGCTGCGACCGCCCGCACCTTGGTCCGCCAACACAGCCCGGCGAAATTCGACGCCGTCGGGCCGCTCGACTACCAGCGTCAGCGGCCCGCCGGTCACGGCATTGCCCTGGCCGTCGCGCAGCAGCGCGGTGAGATACACGGTCTCGCTGGACCGATAGACCCCACGTTCGGCATAGACGAAGGCATCGGCGCCTGCGGGCACGGCCCTCCCCGAAACGCCGCGGTCGGAGAGGTCGAAGGCGTTGGATTTGAGGCTGAGGAACGCGTAGTCGGTTTTTTCGCCGGTCACGGTCAACATTGCCGGCGACAGACCGCGCTCGCCGAGCGCGAGCCCCGCCTCGAACAGCACGTGACCGGAATCGTCGGTTTTCCGGGTTGCCAGAATCTCGTTGTTGCGCGCGACCAGACGCACCTCGGCTTTCGCGACCGCACCCGTCGACGCCAGCGAATTGACAAAAATGTGGATGCCGTCGTTGCCCGAAAATGCCGTAAGGCCGAGATCGGAAACGATGAACCATTGCGTCGCCAGCGACGAGTCGTCGTTGCTGCCCGGGCCTTTGGCCGCAGCCGTCATGACGTAGACGCCCGGCTGCAGATCGCCGAGCGCCTGGTCGACCGGAAATGCCGTGGTGACGTCCTGATTGAGCGTGGTCGCGGTCGCGAGTTCGCCCGACCAGACCTTCACACCCCGCTCGTCGCCGAGGTCGGAAAGCTCATATTTGCTCAGCGCCCGCTGAAAGTCGCTGCCGATCACCGTATTGATCAGGTTGCGATCGCCGATCCTGAACACGTCAACCGTTACCGCAGGGGTGTTGACGCTGACCAGGGGGATGCCCCGCTGGCCAGTCCGTGGCAGCACATAGGCGCGCCCGGTAAAGCGCACGAACGGCTTGCGGTCCCGCACATAGATATTGAATTCAGCCGATTTGGGCAGGGTTTCCTTGACAGTGGACGGCAGCCCGGCGCGCAGATTGATGTTGTAGCGCTCGCCGTGCTTCAGGCCGTCGACGCAGAGTTGTTTGGCTTCCGACGACAGCGCCGGCTTGTCGCTGCCCGCCAGCGCCAAAAATGGCGCAAAGTCGGTGCGTTTGGCGAGGTCCTCGGAGAACTGGAAACAGGCCCGCGGCGACGCCGAGTCGGAGTCCACCGTGTAATCCAGCAGCCGGAAACCATGCTCGTCGCGCATCTTTTCGTATGGCCCGCGCACCTCGGCGACTTCACGCAGATCGAGCGACAGCCGCAGCGTGTCCAGCGCCGGGCGCCACAGCTTTCGCTCCGACATCGCGCGTCCGAGCACGGCGAGCGCGTCGGCCTCTTCCCCGGTATTGCCGGCGCGCTGATAGGCGATGTAGGCAGCGGTTGAGGCGCGTTCCAGGAGCAAGGTCTGCTCGCTGCTGTTCTTCGGCCCGATCTGGAAGATGACGCGGGCCAACCGCAGCCAATTGCCGCTATCCTCCGGGGCGACGGCTGCAATTTGCCCGAGGATTTGCAGGCCGGTCCGGAAGTCGCTGCGCTTGAAGGCGGCATCGGCGTCGGTCCGCAAGGTCGCCCCCGACTTCGCGACCGGCCCGGCTTCGCTCTTGATCTGGGCTTCCAGCTTGAGCGCCGAATCGGCCAGATCGTCGCGCTTGAACGCCTTGTCCGCCGCCTGCGCCGTGACGAGGCCAAGCGCCAGCGTTGCGCAAAGCGTTGCGGCGCGAACCAAACCAATCATGATGGAACTCCCTGCGCGGACGAAGGCCGCGTGATGAACAGAGGTGCGCTGGAAGGTGACGGGCTCATGGCGATGGAACAAGGCGGCAAAAAAGTCGCATACGACATGGCCAAAGCGAACCCCTCGCTGCGCCGGCCGTCGGCGGCGCGGCGGAGCAATACGTTGAGGGTGGACTGACGCAGCGGTCCACCGCTTAGGCTTTGTCGCTCGGTCCATGAAAACGGTTCGGAACGGGCTTGGCGGGAAAGCGGATTTTTCATATTGGGAGTGCTATGAATGCCCGACGGTCCCATAGCTCAACTGGATAGAGTAACGGATTTCTACTCCGTGGGTTGCAGGTTCGAATCCTGCTGGGATCGCCAATGATATCAACGAGATGATTGTTTCGGCGGGTCGTTTTTGGTGTTGCGTTCTGTAATGTAAAAAGCCCTGCCCTTTGATCTCAGGCTTTCCCGTCTAGTCCCGCTCAGTCCACGCAACACGGCGTTTCGTTATTTGTTCTGGTTTGTGGTGTTCGAACGGGGAGCGATCGAAAGCAGGAAAGGCGGCCCGACGCACGACGTTGCCGGACGACATACGTCGGGCCTTGAGCCTGAGAACCCAACTATTTCGGTACTCAAACGCGAAGGCTTAAAGCCGATGCGCGCTTGGCCGTCTGTTCACTTTGCGACATTGAAAACAGGATATCCGTCGCAAGTAGAAAAAAACCCGCCGGCGTGAACCGGCAGGGCCTGAGGTGAAAACCCCAGAAGGCGCCGCGAGCACCGCTCAATCGAGTCCGGCGCTTCGAAGCTAGGTCCTGCGATGCCTCCAAGGCGGAACGCTAGGAGGCGGAATTGAGGCTCTTGTTGTGCTTCCGCTTCTTCGCTTCCTGATTGATGGCCTTGACGGCGGGCATGAAGGATTCGCGAATAGTAGGCGAACGAACCATTGCTGCTGCGTCGTTTCGCTTCGTCAAAGTCCCGCAAGACTGAAAAAAGCTATCGTTCACGAAATGCTCTGGCAACCTGGTCGAGCAACGGCTTAGTAAGATAGGAGCCCACGGTCCGGTCCCCCGTTTTGATAAACGCCTCAACCGGCATGCCGGGTACCAGCTTGACGTCGCCCAGCCGACTGACTTCCGCCGGCTCGATTGCAATTCTCGCCGTGTAGTACGTGATGCCGGTGCGCTGCTCGGTGGTCACGTCGGCAGACACGCGACTGACGGTGCCGTTGATTTCGGGTGTGGTGCGCTGGCTGAATGCAGAAAAACGAAGCGACGCGACCTGGCCGACGCGCACCTGATCGATGTCCTGCGGAGCCACCTTTGCCTCCACCGTCAGGCGATCGGCCGCCGGGACGATCAGCATCAACTGCTCACCCGCGCTGATCACACCGCCGACCGTATGGACGTTCATCTCATGCACGGTACCTGAAATCGGGGCGCGGATATCGGTCCGCCGCAGTTGATCTTCGGCAGCCACCTTCCGCTCAGTGTACTCATTTACCTTTCCGTCGATCTCACGCAGCTCGCGGCCAACCTCGCTCGCAAGCTCGGCTCGATCATCGCATCCGCTTGCACCTGGATGGTGACAATAGCCGAGGTCTGACCGGCTGGGATCGTGCCGTTGAAGGCGAACGGCACAGACGCCGGTCCGCTGAAATCGGCGGCGTCGGCAGCAGCCGATGAAACCTGACCGCTGAAGCTGACATCACCGGTGGTGCCACCCGCACGCTCGACCGTGAACGTGAAACTGGTTGTTCCGGCATTGCCTTCCGCCTGGGAAATCGAGACAGAGCCGGCCGCGAAAGCGACGGTCTGGGGTTGCGCGTCAGGCGTGACGACATCCACCGTCAGATTGTCAATGCCGACCTCGTCGCGGTTGCCGCTGCCCGTCGAATTCGGATGCGTGAAGCGCAGAAAAAGGAAGCCCTGGTCGGCCACATTGAGACCGGTCAGATTGATCACTTCATTCTGAAGGCTGAAGGCCGAGCCGGCGACAGCAGTCGTTGGGGTTGAAAAATTTGCCAACGTGACTGGCGTGAAGGTCAGTCCGTCTGTGGAAAAAGAAAGTTGAAGATTGTCGGCACGATCGCCGCTGTTGCGGAATGCCCAGTCGAAGTTGATCGCAAAGCTGTTCGCAGCCGTGCCGGAGGTGTTCTGAATGCGCGCTTCGATGAAGCCGTTGTTGTCAAGCTCAGCCCCGGTTGGCTGGAGCATGAGCGCGCGATTGGAGGTAGGCGAGTAGACGCCTGCAGTCGTTGGATCGTTTGCAGCGATATCACCGCGCGAGAAATCATTGTTCGCATTGTCGCCACCGGCAGAAAAACCATAGGCAGGGTTTGGGTTATCGCTCAGTCCCGCCACACGCCAGATGTCTGAATCAAGTTGGCCAGCGACTGGATTCGGATTGAAGCCATCCGCAGTGAAGTTAGCAAAGTTCTCCGAGAAGATGCGAGTCGTGGCCATTGATAAATCTCCATTGCGAAATAGACAAAAGCAAACCGCAGCGGCACGAAGGGCTCGTGCAGCATTTGAAATTGGGGGGACGCGTGTGAGGTTGTGTGTGGCGTCAACGAGCGGAGTATAAACAGCCGTTAGTTACAACGCGGTGACGGTTTATTAACCATTGCCCGTCGGGACGCCGCGAGGGTGGAACGAAGCTGTCGGTCGCGGCGTGCGAAGCCTTGAATCGGGACGCACTCTTTAGCTTCAGTATGACGGCTTCAGGCGCGACGCTGAGGTTTCGCGTCGCCCGCCCGCCGAATGCCATTGCGGTGGTCGAACGGCATCGGGCTGTGTTCGTAGGTCAGACATCCTCAACTGCCGGCCCGACCGAGCATCAGGATGATTCTACGTCGCACGATTTTATTGGGAGCCATCCCGGCTGCGGCAGAAAGACCGGCCGGCGTGACCCGCCGGAGCGACTTCGCTCCTAGATCAAGGCCCCGCCCCTATTTCGGCAAGCCAACGGCTGAATTCTATGCTCCAGCCCGCCACGGTCCCACGATTTGCAATATTAGGCGTAAACCGCTGAATATGTCGCTATGACTGTCGCCTCCCTGAAAACCTTCGCCTCCCTGAGCAGGAGTATCCGTCGCCTTTACGAGGGCGCTACGCCGAGCGGCGTCGGTTTCCGCTATGCCCTGCTGGCGTTCGATATGGTCACAGTGCTGTTCATCATCGCGACGTCGTTCCTGCCCTCCAGCGAGATAATTGAAACGCTCGACGTCTTGTTCGGTATCGCGATACTTGCCGATTTCTCAGCACGACTGCTCGTCAGCCGGCATCGGCTGCGCGATTTCACCCGCTTCTCAACGTGGACTGACATAGTCGCGATCGTTTCATTTTTGGCGCCCCTCGCGGGAGAGGCCGGCGGCTTTCTCCGTATCCTGCGAACGTTGCGGCTGCTGCGCGACTATCAAATGCTGGTGCGGCTGCGCGTCGATAGCCCGTTCTTTCGGCGCAATGAAGAAGTCATCTTTGCCGTCACCAACCTTGCTGTGTTCATCTTCGTAATGACCGCGATCGTTTACGAAACCCAGAAGTTTCGCAACGATCAGATCACGAACTATGCGGACGCGCTGTATTTCACCGTCACGGCGCTGACGACAACCGGCTTTGGCGACATCACCCTGCCAGGCACGGTCGGCCGCCTGATCTCGGTCGTCATCATGATTTTTGGCGTGACCCTGTTCTTCAATCTCGCCCGCGCGCTGTTGAGCCCGAACAAGGTGCGGTTTCCTTGCCCGACCTGCGGCCTGCAGCGCCACGACAGCGATGCCGTGCATTGCAAGGCGTGCGGCACGGTCCTGAATATTCCCGACGAAGGCGTGACATAGCTGAACCGTACCACCGATACGGTCGCTACGGCCGTCTGACGCCGTTGGTCTGACGTGCGCGCAGTCGGTTCGCGCGCTGAGTAGCCACCATGGCCCAGATGGAACAAATCCTGCGGCCTAAAGGGCCGATCGCGAGGCAATCGGCCCTTTTGCCAGGCTTACTTCGCAGCTTGGATCGGTTTCCACTGCCATTGCCCTTGGGATTGGTACGGGGCTTGGGTTGTGGTTTCGGCCGGGGCTTGGTTCATCGTGCCGCCGTACGCGGCATGGTTCATCGTGCCCGCGTGCATCGCCCTGGATAGATGCATCGCACATGCACCGCTCTTGCCGCCGAGCATGGCCTCCTAGGCCTGCGCGATCTCTTTTTGTGCCGCGATCTTGCCGGCGCCATTGGGCATGGCTTCGGTCGCGGCTTCGGTCTTCTCTAGGTTTTCACCGCTGCAGCCTGCCATTTTCGCGGCGGAGGCTGGGACGACGGCGTAGGCAACGGCAGCCATTGCGGCTGCGCCGAGTAGTTTCTTAAGCATGTTTCTTCCCTTTTTTTGAACAGATCCAGTGTCATTGCTGAATGCTGCAAGGGCATTGATCGCCGATCCACGAGACGTTTCGAATGAAATTCGTGCGATCCAAATGTGATGAGCGCGCGATGCAAAGCCTTATGCAAGAAGATGCATTTTCATTACGGGTTCGTAACGAACTTCTCGCGGCGGCGATGTGAGCGTGCTGATGTTGATTTGAATTCGACGGTTGCGCCTGACGCGATGTCGCATTCGTTCGGCGCCGCGGCATCCTTGTCGCGACATCGTTTGTCGACATCGGCTCTACATCTGTTGTTCTCGCGCCTACAATCGCAACGCTTTTCCCGAGGCTGAAATAGTGCCGTGGCGGAGCGCGCCCAGTTTGGCTGCGTATCAGCAGCGGGAGACCGGCCAGTGAAAATGACCCCAGCAAGCGCCATGATGCACTAGGCGCAGACCCGGCCGACGAGCACGGCGCTTGCCTTTCATGACGAGGTTTGGACTTACGACGCCTCGCGCTGGGAATGGCGGCGCGCGGAGTTGGACCGAGCGATCGCGTCGTCTTTCACATGATGAACCAGCCGCTAAGCCTTCGACGTCGCCACGGCGCTTAACGTTACAATCGTAACTCAACAAGCCCGTATCGAAATCGCTTCATAATTTTTCCAGCCGTAGCGTAGGTCTTTCTAGCACTGCCGTGCCGCGGGTGACAGCGGACCTTATTCTGCTCGATATTTCCGGGGAAGAACTATGCTTGATCTATTCGGGCTGGCGATGCTGATCATCATCGCCGCACTGCTCGCCTGGTCGGGCCTTCGCGCCTGGCGGACAAGCAACCCTTTCATAAAGTGGGGCGGCGGTGGGCTGGCAGCTTTTTTTTCGACTGCCACCGCTTTAATCAGCGTGATCGCAATCGTCGGGCTGTTCAAGGTGCATGCCCGCAGCGCCCCGGCACCAGATTTGAAAGTGGCTGGCACCCCAAAACAAATTCAACGCGGTAAAGCAATCTCCGACGGCTTTTGCAGCGCCTGCCACTCAAAGACCGGCACGCTCACGGGCGGCCTCGACCTCGGCGAGCACTTTCCCATGCCTGTCGGCTCGTTCGTGTCCTCCAACCTTACCCCCGCCGGGCAATTGAATAGCTGGTCGGATGGCGACATCTTTCGGGCGATTCGCAACAGTGTTGACCGGGACGGGCGCTGGCTAGTCATGATGTCCTATACCAATGCCGGAAAACTGAGCGATGACGATATACGGTCCGTAACCGCCTATATCCGCAGTCTGCCGGCGGCCGGAAAGCCGACCGGGAATCCACCGGATCGTCTCAACTTGCTGGGAATCGTGATGCTAGGCGTCGGCATGCTGCCGGAGGGGAAACCGGTATCGACCGGCATCGTCAAGGCACCGTTGGCGGGTCCCACGTTGCAGTATGGCGAATACATCCTGTCGTATCAGGACTGCCGCGCCTGCCACGGTGCCAATCTGACCGGCGGCGCGCCAGGGCAGTTGGGGCCGCTCGGGCCAGACCTCAATCTCGTAAAGGGGTGGAAGCTTGAGGATTTCGTCGCAACCATGCGCACCGGCGTCGATCCCAATGGCCATGAACTTGGCAAGGACATGCCGTGGCGGCCAATTGGAAGAATGAGCGATGAAGAACTCCGTGCGGTCTATGAGTATTTGACGCACCTGCCGGGTTGAACAAGACGCCGCTTAGGAATGCGGCGGTTCAGCTCAGATAACCGCCGTCGACGGTGAACGCCGCGCCGACCCTGCACCGGCCGGGCTCTTCCAATATCACGATTGCGCGCGTCTCCGAGATTTGACAAGTGCGGTCCATGGAAAAATCTGATTTGGAAGTCTTCACGTTGAACTTCGGACGAAACCCCAAGAGTGGTGGTGATGATGCATCCGAATGCTGATTTGCTCGGCACAGCTGAGCTGAATTACGAGCAGTGGAGAAATCTGCTGCCGATCGAAGACCTCGCCCAAGTCATTACCCAAGCCCGCTTTGGGCAGACTCACCCGGACATAATGCGTTTAGCCCTCGCGAAACTCGCACGCAAGACATAGCTCGCTCCTCTGGCTGCCGGCCAATGCTCAGCGTTCGCGGAAGGCGCGATTCATCTGATCGGTGAATGGTTTCACCAGATAGGAGGCCACCGTTCTTTCCTGGGTCGAAACAAACACCTCTGCTGGCATGCCTGGCACCAACTTCATTCCATTTAGTTGAACAATGGCGTCCTCGGTCGGGAGCAGATTGACGTATGCGATGTAATACTCCTGGCCGTTCGTTGGATCGCGCGTCGAGGCAGGTGAAACCATGACGACACTGCCCTTCATCTCCGGCGTCGTGGTTCGGTTAAACGCGGTGAGACGGACCCGAGCGGGCTGCCCTTCCCTTACCTGGTCGATGTCGGCCGGGGAAATCTTGATCTCGAATTTGAGTTCTGCATTTTGTGGAACGATTGTAGCGATCTTCGCCGCCGGCGTTATGACCCCGCCGACCGTGTGCACGAACAGCTCGTTTACGTAGCCCGAAACGGGGGATCGAATTTCGGTGCGGGACAGACGGTCCTCGATCGCCAATTTGCGTTCACTCAGTTCGGAAATGCGGGCGTCTACAGTCCGCAGGTCGCGTTGCGCCTCGGTGCTGGCGTTCTGATCAACAGCGATGATCTGCACTCTGATCTCGCTGGCGCGGACTTTCGCGCGGGCGATGCTGGCCGAGATCTCGCCGCGCTCCCCCAATATCCTCGCCCAATCCCGGTGCGCCGAATAGACCCGCGTGTACTCGACGATCTTCTTCTCGAACAGAAGTTCCAGCTTGTCGCGCTCGGCGCCAACCAGTTTGATTTCCTCCTCCTTGGCGGCGAGCCGCGCCTCCATTCCCTTAATCTCTTCCTGGGTCTGATTGATGCTAAGCTCCAGCTGCTCTTTCTGGCTGTCCCTGCCCAATTTATTACCCGCAAACAGGCGGCTTTCTCCGTGGATCACCATGTTCGCAGCGCTCGATGTCCGCCCGAGGTCGAACGGGAATTCGATCGAGGAAAGATTGTCTCGTTCCGCCACCAGCCGCGCCTGGCGGCCCAAGGCTTCGCCAAGCTGCGAGCGCACGATAAGAAGCTCTGCCTTGATCTGGATGTCGTCCAGAGTCGCCAGAACCTGGCCTTCCTTGACAAGATCGCCCTGCCGAATCGCGAGAGTCTTCACGATGCCACCATCTCTGTGCTGGACCTCCTTGAGGTTCTGGTCGACTCTCACGATACCGGAGGCGACGACAGCGCCTTCAAGCTTCGCGATAGCCGCCCATCCACCGCAGCCGACCACCAACAGAACCACAAGCGCCAGACCACCCAGCACCCGTGGCCACAGCCGGAAAAACCGTTCCGAAGAGTGAGCGCTGGCGGAGGGCGAGCCGTCGGAGGTAAAATCTTTCGAACCGTAATGTTTCATGGCCTGATTTCCTCGATTGGCTTACGAGACGGCAACGGTGAACTGAAGATGATGATGTCCGAGAACTTCGATGGAATAAAAATCATCGGAGTCGGACCGGTCGTGTACATCGACGAAGGTTACATCGTTGCTGTCGATCTGCTCTAAGCGGAAACGCACCGGCCGGTGGTTGCCGTCTGCTGACAGATAGATGTCGTCGAACATGTCGGAGATCTGGTCTTCGGCCCCCTCCTCCCGGAGGTAGCTGATCTCGTAGGTCGCAGCGACGATCCGGTCGCCCACCGTAAAATCGGTGATCTTGCGAACCATCATCGCTTGCGAGTCATCATCGTAGGATCTTTGGAATTCGAACGTGTCACGTCCCTTGCCGCCGGTCATTGAGACGGAGGTGGATCCGGCGACGATATGGTCATCGCCGGATCCGCCCAGCACCTTCTCGAAGGCTGAGATCAGGTCGTGACCGATATCTTGCCCGTCGGCTTTGCCCCTTCCGAGATCGACCGTTACGCTCAACGTTGCGGTCGAATAATCCAAAGTATCCTGGTCGTCGCCGCCATCGTAGACATCATCGTCCGCGTCGGCTGCAGCCATGACATGGTCGTCGCCAGGGCCGCCGCGGGCCGTGTCACGCCCCGCGCCGTCCGCAATGACGTCGTCGTTTTCACCACCGTCGAGCGTGTCGTCGCCAGGGCCGCCGTCGATCTTGTCGTTGCCGGCATCGCCCTGCACGGTGTCGTTGTTAGGGCCGGCCATCAGAACATCCGGGCCTGGACCGCCCGAGATGAAATCGTTGCCGTCCTCACCCATGATCGTGTCGTCGCCCTCCTCGCCAAACAAACGGTCATCACCGGATCCACCGAAAACGATGTCGTTGCCCGCGCCCGCGAACACCACGTCGTTGCCAGCTCCTGCGTAAACAACGTCGTTGCCGGTCCCCGCAACGATGTGGTCGGCACCGGATCCCCCGATGATGATATCGTTGCCTTCGCGGGCGACGATGTTGTCGTCGCCCGCGCCGGCGTCGATGGTATCGGCGCAATGTGTGCCGAGAAGATTGTCGTCCGCGGCGGTCCCAATGATCGGCGGCGCCTCGACCACCCTGAAATAGGCTGTCTGCACGACCGATGCCGTGCCGTCGCTAATCCTATACGTCAATGTTACGTCGCCGATCATCCCATCGTCACGGGCGAACACCCAGCTGCCGTCTTGCGCCAGTGTGATGGTGCCGGAGCTCGCCGAGAGACTGACGATCCTCATATTGTCGCCGTCCGGATCGGTGGCGCCGGACAGCAGGGTCAGCACCGAGATCATCAATGCCTCACAGCCGACCACATCGCGCAGATGGACCGGCCCGCTGATCCGCGGCGCGCGATTGCGAGCAGGGTCGACGTCCGTCCCGCCAGGCCTTGGTGGATTAGGGGACCGTTCGTGTTGCTTGTCGTCCCCGCCACCTCCTCCGCCGCTACCGCCGCCGCTACCGCCGCCGCTACCTCCTGCGCCGGAATTGGATTGGGCGGGTGGGCGGTTGTCATTGCCGGCCCGAACTGGATCACCGATCGGATAGGCGTCGACACGAGGAGATGTTAGTGCCTTGAAGTCAATGGGCGGAGAATCACTCGCCAGGAAATCGCCGATCTCCTGCGGCAGGACGATCCGGATCGGGACTACATTGTCGGAAGATTTGGTGGCGCGGTCGGTCGCTCCCGTGGTCGTATCTCCATCCGTCGCAGCGCCGATTTCGTCGTCTCTTTGCGGGTCACTTTGCTCGCTATCACTACGCTTACTATCCTGCCGCTCCTCGCGCGCTTCCAGCTTTGCGGGGAGAAAGCTCTTCAGATACGCAGCACATCCGGTCAGAAATAGCAGGAAAGCGAGAGGCAGGAATTTTCTTTTCTCTGGTTCCGGCTCGGCGTAATCGTCACGCGTTGGCTGCGACAGCTTCGATGCTGGTTTGAACGCTTTGGCGCTGATCATGCCGGCCTCCTCACTTGCGCTTGGAGTTCTTCGGAAACAGGCCTCGCCGTCGATTGGAGTCCGGGCGTCATGATGTCGTGCTTCTTGCCGAACGCAACCATGCGGCCGTTCTGCACGATGGCGACGAGATCCACGGCGACGAGTGCACTTGGCCGGTGCGCGATCACGATCGTGATGCCGCCCCGCGCGCTGATGCCCTCGATCGCCTGAGTGAGGGCAGCCTCTCCCTCGCCATCGAGGTTCGAGTTGGGCTCGTCCATGATGACGACGAAAGGATTGCCGTAGAGCGCGCGCGCCAGCGCCACGCGCTGCCGCTGACCGGCCGACAAGGCCGCACCCTGGGGGCCGAGCTGTGTCCGGTATCCGTCCGGCATTCTCACGATCATGTCGTGCACGCCCGCCGCCTGCGCCGCTTCGACAACTTTCCGGTAATCTGGTTCAGGCTCGAAGCGGCAGATATTCTCTTCGATCGTTGCATCCATCAGGCTGACTTCTTGCGGGAGATAGCCGATATGCTGTCCGATCTCGTCCTCGCGCCATTGAGTGAGATCCGCGCCGTCCAGCCGGACACTGCCGCGCAGCACCGGCCAGATGCCGGTAAGAGCGCGCACCACCGTCGTCTTTCCGCCGGCGCTGGGTCCGATGATGCCGAGCGCCTGGCCTGCCTCCAGTTCGAAGCCGACGTCGCTCAAGATGACCTGCCCGGACCCGGGCACCGCGACCGTGATCTTCTCCACGCTGAGGCGCTTGCTCGGCACGGGGAGCTTCATCGGCTGGTCGGCGGCGGCAAGTGCCACGACCGTGTCGCGAAGCCGCTGGTAGGCCATCCGCGCCGCGACGAACGATTTCCAGTTGCCGATCGCCAGGTCCACCGGCGCGAGGGCGCGCGCGGATGCCACCGAGCACGCGATGATGGCTCCGGCGGTAAGTTCGCCCTTGATCGTGAGATAGGCACCGAGGCCAAGCACCGCTGACTGCAGCAGCATGCGCAGCACCCGGGACACCGCAGCGAATGTACCCGTGATGTCGTTCGCCTTGGTCTGAAGCTCCAGATGTTCGCCGTTGGCGTCGTTGAAGCGGCTCACTGCACGGCCCGCGAAGCCCATCGCCTTGAGTACTTCCGCATTGCGCGCGTTGCTGTCGGCGATGCTATTGCGGGCCATCGCTGCCTTCCGGGTGGAAAGGCTGAGGCGCTTCGTCATGATTTCGCTGACGACGGTCAGAACCGTAAGCACGAACGCGCCCGCGAATGTCAGCGCGCCCAGGAGCGGATGCAGGAAATAGATGAAGGCGAGATAGATCGGCATCCATGGCAGGTCGAACAGCGCCGCCGGCCCCTGGCTGCCGAGAAAGCCGCGGACCGTATCGACGTCCCGCCCCCGTTCGAGCGCCTCGGACGTCGAGAAACCGAACCGCGGCATGTCGATCGCCACCCGGTGCGCCAATGGCGCGATCTTCCGGTCCAGCCGTGCCCCGACACGCACCAGCACCTGCGAGCGGATGACGTCGAAGCCGCCCTGGAAGAGATAAAGGCCAATGACCAGGCCCGAAAGAACGAGAAGGGTTGGGATGCTGCCGCTGGTCAGCGCCCGGTCGTAAATCTGCATCATGTACAAGGAGCCGGTCAGCGCCAGCACGTTGATCATCCCGGAGATCAAAAACAGAAACAGGACGATGCCGCGGAAGCCGCGCGTGAGCTCCGCAAGGTTGCGGCGTTTTGCGGGAGTTAGCTCTTTTGAGTTAGCCATGTGATGCGCCCCGGTTGAAGTGATGGCATCGAAAGCGGCAGAGGCGACGCCGAACGGGAGGCAGGATTGGCACCTGCCTCCCGATCGTCATTGCAGGCCCGTTAGAGACCGAGGTTCGCGTTGGTCAGGTTCTGATGACCTGCGATCTCGACCTTGAAGTCTGCATCGGCGTTGCCGTCGATGTTGCCCTGGACCACGGTGAAGTCGCCATCGGTGCGCGTCTCGAAGCTCACTGCGAGTTGCCCCGCCGCGGTGAAGGCCGCCGCGGTGACCAGCGTGAAGCTCTGGTCCCCAACAGCACCCACATTGGCGTCGATCGCCGTCAGATCGAGGCGGTCGCCAGGCTCGAAACCGAGAATGGTGTCGCCATCGGCGGCCGAAGCCGACGTGAACTTGAAGGTGTCGTTGCCTGCGCCGCCATTGATCACGTTGACTGCGTTGCTCGCGGTGATGGTGTCGTTGCCGGACCCGGTATTGACGTTCTCGATTCCCCAGATCGTGTCGTTGCCGGTCTGGGAACTCGACGCGGTGCCGTTCGACAACGGGCCGGATCCCAGGTTGACGGTGACATTCGCGGTCGCCGCGGAGATATCGAGCGTGTCGATGCCGGTGCCTCCGCCGCCTTCGTCGCCGAAGTAGACGTCGTTGCCGTCGCCAACTTCCGCTACGATCAGATCATCCCCGGCGCCGCCGAAGACGGTGTCATCACCCGCTCCGGCTGTGATCAGATCGTTGCCCTGCTCGCCGAAGATACGATCCGCACCAGCATCACCGTAAACGATGTCAGCGTCCGCACCAGCAAACACGTGGTCATCGCCGGCTCCGGCGAAAATCACATCTCTCCCGGCTCCACCATTGACGAAATCGGCGCCCTCTCCGGCCGAGATCGCATCGGCGCCGCCATTACCCATGGCGACATCGTCTCCCGCAAAGGCGATGATGTTGTCGTCGCCTGCCGTGCCGATCAGCACATCCGACTGCGCAGTCCCGGTTCGAGCTGCCGATGTCGTCTCGTCATCGTCGTTATTGCCGATCTGCGGCCCATCACCAGTGGCGACATACGAGATGCTGTGATTCCCATTGGTCAGGGTGGTCACACCATTGGCAACGGTCTGGACGTAGTCATCGACCGTCTCGCCGTCGAGCAGTTCGATGACATCTTGCGGCCGCAGGGTGCCGACGATCGTATCGTGGCCGCCGTTTGAGCGGAACACGATGCGGTGAGCCGAGTCGAGCGACGAGATGTCGATGGTATCATCGCCGGCGTTGCCGTCGATGGTGATGGTGCTGAAGTTGAGGCTGGTGAACGGGGAGTTGAAGTCGCCGATCACTTGGATGGTGTCGCCGGCCGGCACGCTGTTGCCACTGTTCGGGACGCCGTTTCCGTCGTTGGCCGATACGTTGAGACCGCTGATGGCGATCTCCTCGATATTGTCGAGTTCGGCAATGACCGTTGTTACCCCTGCGACCGTGCGAGTGATTACAATCTCGGTGGTGGCTCCCAGCACCGTAATTCCACTCGTGATAGCGGCTTCCCTTGCATAGATCCGGAACGTCTCGGCCGTACCGGCCCGCCCGTTCACAACAAAGGTGTCGGTGCCACCGGCTTCGCCATCCACCATGTCGAAGCCATCCGTGTCACCCGAAGCATTGGCGCTCCACGTGATGGTGTCGTTGCCAGTGCCGGCAAGGATGATGTCGTTGCCGGTGCCGCCGCTGATCGCGTCGCCGCCGTCGCCGGCATTGATGTTGTCATTGCCGCCGCCGCCGGTGATCGAATTGATTCCGGTGTTGCCAACAATGATCTCGCTGGCGCCGGTGCCGGCGATGTTGGCCGTCGTGACACGGGTGACACTGACGGTCGCTAGATCGCCGGCCGTCCCGTCGCTGCCGGTGTAGGTGAAGGAGCCTCCGGCCGTAGTATTGTCGGAGAGAGTGATCACGCCGGCCCCCACCGTGGGTCCGGTTGCAAGGCCGGACGCGCCGCCAACAGCCGAGATGGTGACGGCTGACCCTTCGGGATCCGCATCGTTGGCAAGCAGGGCTGCCTGCGAGATGGAGAACGAAGTGTTCGCGGCGACGTTGGTGATGACCGCGTCGTTGTTGGCGGAGGGCGCATCGTTCGACGGCAAGACGTGGACAGTGGTCACCGCGACCGCGCTGTCGAGCAGGCCGTCATTGACGGTGACCTGCAGGATGCGGTCGGCAGCAGCCGGGTTCTCCGAGGAGTTGGAGTACCGTACTTGCTGAAGGTAAGTCTGGTAGTTCGCCGGCGACGCATTGCCGGTGATGGTCAGGGTGATCTGCCCGAAGACGCTGGTGTTGACTGCGGAGGTGATGCCGCTTGGCAACGCACCTGCCACGGAGAGGACGTCACCTGCACTGGCATTGGTGAGGACGACGCGAGCCGATCCGATGGTCCCGCCGTCATCGGTGACCACGGTGCCGGCGGTGATTGCGACGCCCCCGGCGGCATTCTCTGCGTAGTTAGTCTCGTAGTTGTTGCCGGGCGCGCCCGGAACCGGTGTGATCGTGTCGATTTCGGTCTGGATATTGACATTGTCGATGAAGAAGTTCTCGCCTTGCCCCGCATCATAGGTGCCCTGGGCGCGGAAGCGGATCTGCGTATTCGCCCCGACCAGCGCAGTCGGCAACTGGATGGAGAAGTCGTCGGTCACATCGCCGCCCAGCGTGGTCAGCGTGGTCCACGCTCCAGTCGTGCTGTTGCGCGCTTCGACCACCACGTTCTCGCCGCCGTCGAGGTCGTCGGCTTGATAGTCAAAGGACAGAGTGGCTCTGGTGACACCCGTAAGGTTGACCGCACGGGCAATGGTTTCATTGCCATCAGTTCCCTCGATGAATTGCAGTCTGCCGCCCGCGACTCTGACGTCTCCAGTCGTGGCACTGCCGTCATCGTTAGTCTCGGTCCAGTTCCCCGTCCAGCTCGAAGTGCCATTGTTGTTGTTGTAGGCATTGGCGGCAAACGTATCCCGGTAGGCCTGCGCCACAGTCGCGGTGGTTGTGACCGTGGTGGGGCCATGCAGGTCCAGCGTCGGCGCTTGCAGCAGGATGTCCTGGTCGGTGAAGTCGAGCACTTCGACATTGCGGATGGTGTCCGTGCCGTCGGTCGCCAGACCCCCGGTATGGGCCACGGTAATGGTTCCATCGGCATTGAAGTCGATGTCGTATTCGGCCCGGGCGCCAGAGAAGACCGCCCGATCGATATCAGGAATACCATCGCTGTCGGTCTCATCGTTGCTGTTGCGGATCGTCCGCACGATGGCCAGCTGGCCCGGATTGATCGAGCCGTTGAACATGCTGGCGGCGAGTGTCGTCATGGAATTGTGCAGGGCGATCGGTTCGCCGGCATGCTCCGTATCGCCGGGAGCGAAGACGCCGATCTGCACGTTGAGCCACTTGTCGCCGTCGATGATGTCGTCGCCGGCATTGCCGGTGATGGTGTCGCTGCCGTCGCCGCCCAAGATGATGTCGCCACCATCGAAGGACGTGACGCCGGCACCAAGCACTTCCTGCAAGCCTGCGATGAGGGCGATGCCTTCCGCATCCAGCACGCTGCCGAGGTAGCCCGTCGTGCCGCCGGCCAACAGTGGTAACCGATCCGCGGCCACGTCTTCGGTGCCCTTGAGCACGTCGTTGAACTTCGTGCCGGAGAGCCCTTCAATCGACTCGTATTCATCGAGCGCCGCATTCTGCGGCAAGGTCGGCGCCTCGTCGAAAATGATCGGGATGGACAGGTCGGCGTTCACGCCGATGGCGTTGTCCTTGTAGGTCGCCCAGTCGAAGCCGGACATACCCACCATCTTGCCGCGGCCGGCGCTGCCGACCATGATGTCGTCGCCGCCCTCGCCGATAAACTCGTCGAAGCCGCCGTCGCCAAGAAACACATCATGACCGTCGATACCGTCATGGGCGAATATTTCGTCGAAGTTGTCGCCCGGGGCGCCGTCGAAGGTGCCGGTTTCGATCCAGTCGTTGCCTTCGTTGCCAAGAATGCGTTCGGCGTTCTTGTTGCCGTAGATGAAGTCGTTGCCGGTGCCGGCGAACACCTCCGAGCCCATGTCGGTACCCAGGACGATGAAGTCCTGGCCATCATTGCCCATGACGAGGTCGAGGCCGGGACCGGCATGGACCACGTCGTTACCTGCGCCGGCCTTGATGTTGTCGTCGCCGCCGGAGTCGACGATGATGTCATCGCCCGCGCCGGCATTGATGATGTCGTTGCCGAAGCCGCCTTCCAGCCGATCGTTGCCGGCGTCCCCATAGAGGGTATCGTCACCGATACCGGCAATGAGGATGTCGGCATTGTTGGTCCCACCGAGGACGACATGGTCACCGCCGGTATACTTGAGGTAGTTCGTGTCGGTGCCCGGGGTCGCTGGATTATTGCGCACGACAAGTGGCGTCAGGATTCCCCCGCCAATCGGGTCGGCGCTTTCCAAAATGCCATCGCCATCCAGGTCGTTGAACTGCTTGGTCGTATCCACCTCCAAGATCAGACCTGGAGTAGAAAATACGTCCGACGGAAGGTGGGTTGCATCTGTATTGCGCATGATCATGGCGGCGAAAGAGTTGTTCTCCATCTCGCCAAAGAGATGCAGACCGTCGAGCCGCTGCAGATAGTAGAAGCGATCGCCGCTTTGCAGGTTCTCCATCTGGACTTCGAAGACGAAGTTGAAGGTCGAGCCCAACATACCGCCGAACGGCATGATTGCTTCCGCAAGGCCGCCAATCCAGAGGTCGACGTTGTTGAGGCCGCCCAGCGTGCCGCCGGCGTAAGCACCGGTGGCGTTAAGGAAGTCGGTGGCATCCGCCGGAACTGCTAGACCGCCGACGGAAATGCCAGTGATGATGGTCAGTGCCGCGTCGCGCTTGGCCTCGATCGTGGTCTGACTTGTGATCAATTCATGGGTGCCGTATGAGGCGATAAAGTTGATGATCGATGCTTCATGCTTGAGATGCCCGGCGAAATCCGCCCAGCTCTCGTATGGCTTGAGCAGCGCATCCTGGTTGGTTGCGGCGTAGAACTGCTCACGGGCAGCGTTCAGGGACGGAACGCCCGTGTCACGGCCGCGAGCCAGGTTGATGGTGGCGAGATCGAGCGGCAGGCCCAGCAGGTTGTTGCGCAACGCGCTGGTGACGAACTCGTCAATCTCGTTGCCAACCTGCCGCGTCATGCCGCGGATGATAGCGCCCGCCGAAATATTGGCGTCGACGGTGCTACCGGTGCCGTTGTTCTCGAACTGAAGCGGGTTGAGGAAGCCCTCGATCAGGCCGATGTGATTGGCGTTAAAGGTGGGGTCGAAGCGATCGATCGTCTCGGTCAGCATCGAGTGGCCGAAGCGGTAGACCACATGCGCGAACTCGGCGACGATCGAGGGATCGAGGGTGACGTCGTACCCATCGGGAACCAGGAAGACGTTGATGTTGGGCTGGATCTTGCGAGCGAATTCTTCGAACACCAGATGCTGGTACTGCATCTCGGTGCCGAACTTGGCCGCCTGGAACAGCCGTTCGCCATCCCAGATCAGCCCCTCTGGCCCGGCCGGGACCGCCGCCACGTCGTCGATCAGCCACTCATTGAGGAAGGCCACGGCTTGTGCCTGTGACGCCCCGTCGGCGAGCATGGCCTCGGCATCCGCGAAGACCACGGTCTTGGTGTGTTCGGCGAGCCTGTTGTGCTCGGAATGGAAGACATGGTGGACGGCGGTCAAGCCGATGTTCTCATTGGCGCGGCCGTCGCCTGCGACGTAATGCGCGTCAAGCAATTCGTTGTCGTAGTTGTTGTCTGTCGCGCTACCGTCCCCATTGCCGAGGCCGATCTCGATGTCGCCATCCGCGAGGCCGTCTGGAACCGCATTGTGTGCGATATCGGCGAGAAAGGCGTGGCCGGTCCGGATGGCAGTGTAAGGGGGGACGTGGGCGGGGTCATCGACAAGGATACCTAGTCCGCCATTCGCGGACGGATCACCCTCGATCAGTCCTGCTGACGTCACCAATTGCGGGAAACCATTCGAACCGCGAATGAAGTTGCCATACTGATCGGTCGCCAGGAGCGGAATGTTGCCCACGTTGGAATCGAGCAATTGGATGCCCAGAAGGTCAGCGGCCTGGACTTTCAAATCGGCCCAGGTGGCCATGCCGCCATTGCCACCCTCGATGAGTCTGCCGGTAGCGACCGGGTCGCCAGCGGCGTTAAGCACATACTCACGCAGGAAGACCTGGTGCGACGGGTGCGACGTATAGGTCTGGTTCTGGTCGACGAATGAAGTGGTGGTGTTCACGGGACGGTCGGTGTCGTCGGAGGTTCCCATCACGCCATCGGCGCCAGGCCCTGCCAGCGTTGCACGGGTCAACACCATGAAATTAGTGGTGCCACCGGGGACGTATAGCGGATCGTCCGGCATTAGCGGGATGAAGACGGTGCCGTTGCCACCCTTGGCGACCAGGTCGAGGCCATGATCGAAGAACTGGCCGAACAGCGTGAACCAGGAGTTGAACGGAGCCGACAGACCCCCGTCCGGCGCGGTATTGGTGATCACGACATTGGCGCCATCGAGTTCTATGCCAATTGCGCTGAGCAGCGCCATAAGGTCATCATCAACCGCATTCAGCGCCGTTTGTGCGGCTTCGAGAGCCGCCGCGGTCGCTGCAGCCGCGTCTTGGAGAGCCGCGTTACCGGGGCTGGCGGAAGCCGCCGCCTGCGCTGCAGCGTTCTCCCGTTCAGCCTCGGACACATCCTTGAACAGCGGCGCCAGTGGTTCGTAGGCCGCAGAAATCTGCGCCGTGACGGTCATCTGGTCCGCAGGCGCGACAATCCCGGCGCGCTGCAGCCCAGTGAGGATTGCCGACGGGTTGCCTAGCGTCTGGTCGACGATCAGATTGGAGATGGTGCGAACGTGGGGATCGAACACATCGCTTGGGTCCGAAGGGCCATCACCATCGTTGTCGACACCCGGCGTATAGCTCACGGGAACCAGTGCGCCACCGGGGCCGGCTGGGACCATGATCGTGCGGAAATCCGTGCCGAGCGATTCGGGAAATTCGTTGTCGGCTGCGCCGAGCTCCGAGTTCAGCAGGTTATTGTAGGTGCCATCGACCGTCCGCAGACCCCAAGCCAGATTATAGGTGGGGATCAGGCCGCCCGGCCCATACAGCGGCTGACCGGCCGCATGTGCCTCGGCAATCTTGATCTGCGCGAGAATGAAATCCAAGTCGCTTCTGATATATGCAACCATGACGCCCTCACCCGTTGTTGAACCCGACCGCAATGGCGGCTGGTCTCACTGCGCAAATGCGCTTCTCCGATGTCATCTAAAATTTTTCGAAGGGCGTCGGTAAGGGGACAAGGTCCCGAGAAGAACGAGGCACAAGGTCCCGGGAAGGCGAGGACCAAGGTCCCGTTAAAAATCAGGACCAAGGTCCCGAAACATCGTCTGGCTGAGGTTGCTTCGTTGATCGATTGCGCCGCTGCCGTTAGCGTTAACTCCCTTAAGTTCAGTCGGGTGCTACTTCGCGCCGTGGATGTGCTACAATCGCGTGTGCACCAATCTAAACGATCGACGAAGATGAGGAACGTTTTTTAAAGCGCGCATGAATTTCAAACGCTGCACCTCGCTTTGCGCAAGGACACATGACGATGATTTGGCCGTCTGTTAGGACCGGCAAGAATTCTCGGCTTGGACTTTCTCACCAATTTGTTGCCGCGGCCGGCATAACGATAGCCGTCTCGATGGCGGTGCTTTCGTTCGCAATCTCGCAACGTATCGAAGCCAGCATGATGCAAACGGCGGCCGAAGAAGGTGCCCTCTTCACCGAATTCTTCCTCGGTCCGTCCGCGCAAGAACTCGCCACTTCCCGCACCTTGTCTCCAGAGAGCGTAAAAAATCTGGATGATTTGCTTGCGGGAAAGCTTGGCGAACGTGTGAGGTTGATCAAGATCTGGTTGCCCGACGCCACGCTCGTATACTCGACCAGTAAGGAAACCATCGGCGGACGATTTCCTTCGCCTCATATCACCGCGGCCGTCGAAGGCAAGGTGTTTGGCCATTTCGATTATCTGGACGACATCGAAAATGCTACCGAGCGCCAGCTGCATGTTGCAGTCGTCGAAATCTATGCGCCGCTATTCCGTACGGGGACACCGGAGATCATCGCCGTCGGCGAGGTGTATAACGACGGCAGGCGACTCGCGGCCGATCTGGCTTCGATCCGGCTCACAGCCATCGGGATCGTTGGCGCAGTCAGCGCTCCGATGATGCTGATATTGTTCCTCATGGTTCGTCGTGCTTCAGACCTGGTCACCAGCCACCAAACGTCCCTCGTCCAAAAGGTGATCGAGGCAAAGAACCTCGCCACGCAGAACGACAGATTGCGACGGATGGCAGACGACGCCCGGCTTGAGGCCGGGAGTTCCAACGAGAACCTCCTTGGCCGGATTGGACAGGATCTGCACGATGGTCCGATCCAACTCGTCAGCCTCTTGATGCTCAAGCTGACCGAGTCGAACGATCGAAAATCGGCGGGAACTGGATATGACGGTCCGCGTGACGCCAGCCTCCAAGTCCTGACCGCACGGATACTAACCGAGCTCCGCGATATCTCGAGCGGTCTTGTGCTGCCCCAATTGGATGGATTGACGCCGAATGAAATACTCTGGCTCGCCGTGCAACAGTACGAGGACGCGACGGGGGTGGAGGTTGGCTGTCGAATTGGCGACTTGCCCGAAGACCTGACACAGCCGCTAACAATATGCCTGTACAGAATCGTGCAGGAGGGACTGAACAATGCTTTCCATCATGCGAAGGCAAAAGGACAGCGCGTAGCGGTGTCGGCGGATACGCAGTGGATCGCCATCGCGGTAAGCGATACCGGTTCCGGATGTGCCGAAGACAATCACCGGGACTCGCGCAGCAGAAGAGCCCTCGGCATCACAGGTCTGCGGAACCGTGTCGAAGCGCTCCACGGCACCTTTGAACTGCTATCGCAGCGCGGCAGTGGAACCACAATTCGAGCGAAGCTTCCAATCGCTCGCACGGAAAGCTAGAATTGCAGTCGATTGGTGCGTGTGTCTCTTCACGAGCAGACGTTTGTACATTCGCGCACAGATGGTCATTAACGAATTAATGGTGCATAAACATCGACATTTACATTTCCCACTTGCTTGAGCTATATTCGCCACATCGTTGAGTTAATTTTTCAAAATGATATGTACCAAGCGTATTTTATGGAGCCAGTATGAGTACGGTTTCCATTGGTTTGGTAGACGATCATCCTTTGATGATTGAGGGTATTGTCGCCCTTTTGTCGCGCGCTCAGGGTCTCCAGGTATTGTCGACTGGTTCGACGGCAAGAGATATCATCGACATTTCGATGCGCTTCCGTCCAGACGTCCTCATTGTCGATCTGAGCATGCCGGGCAATGTCTACGCAGCGATTGCAACTTCCATCAAAGTCGCGCCGAACACAAAAGTTGTCGCGTTCACTGCCGCAACCGGCGTGGATTCCGCGATCCGAGCACTCGATGCCGGCGCAAGCGGATACGTCCTAAAAGGCAGTAGCGCGAAAGAGCTCATCCAGGCTGTGAAATCGGTTCGGCATGGCGAGACATACATTACGCAAAGCTTTGCGAGCCAGGTCATTGCAGCCTTGCGAAACACGTCACTGCGACGGATGGCGGCTGAAGCCGTCAGATTCAGCATCCGCGAAGAGCAGATCGTCCGGCTATTGTTGCGGGGCAATACCAATAAAGAGATCGCTGTTTCGTTAAAAATCAGCGAGAAGACTGTCAAGAACTACATGACAATCCTCATGCAGAAGCTTCACGCTCGCAATCGCCTCGAAGTTGTCATTGCGGCACAAGCGCTGACTGATCGTGAACAGGACGGTTCTGTCAACTCTGCAGGTTGGCAGCAGCGTTATCTCTCTTAAGTCGAAGCCGGCAGCCTAGGACGTTTCGCTAGGGCTCTTCTTCGGCTTTAAAAACGCTGAGGCCAAGGCTTTCGGCGATAGATATCCAGCACGCTATTTAATCCTTTCTAGTAGCCGGGCTCGAACCATTTCCCTTCGGTTGAGCCAGGAGCGTCTTTGTCCTAGCTCCCGCTTTCAGGACTACGGGCAATCGCGGGTCATGGGAGGAAAGCCCGACTTTTTGTTTGAATGCGCCAATCTGTCCCGTCTGTCGCACGTGGCAGAAGCCTGACGATGCGATACCGTCGTAGAAAATTCAGGGAGGCAATCATGTTCGCGAAATTTAATCGCCGTCACTTCATCGCTGCCGGTACGGCAGCCGCCGCGATGCCTTTCCTCTTGCGCAGGGCCTCGGCGCAGGCCGCATGGCCGTCGCGGCAGATCCGTATGATCTGCAGCTACCCGGCGGGCGGGCAGACCGACCTGCTCGCGCGCGCCTTCGGCGAATTCATCTCCAAGCAGGTGGGGAAGACCGTCGTCATAGAAAACAAAGCGGGCGCTTCCGGCTCTATAGGCGCGGCGGAAGTCGCGCGCGCGGAGCCAGACGGCCACACAATCCTGTGCTCCATCTCGACCACCTACGTGATGAACAGAATAATGATGAAGAACCCCGGCTACGACATGGACAAAGACCTGACGCTCGTCAGTGTCATCCCGGGCGCCGGGCTGCTGCTGGTCGCGAGCCCGAAGTCCGGCGTCAAAACGTTGGACGAATTCGTCGCTTTCGCGCGTAAGAGCGGCAAGGTGAACTTCGGCACCTATAGCGCGGGCTCAGCCCCGCACATCACGATCAATGAACTCAACAAGCAGTATGATCTCAACATCGAACCGATCCACTACCGAGGCGAAGCGCCGATGTGGACGGGGCTGGCGGAAGGCACGCTCGATGTCGCGATGGGCAGCTACACGGCCGCGCAATCCGTCCTGCAAAGTGATCGCGGCATTGTGTTCGCGGTGCATTCGAAGAAGGTCGACGCGATCCCGAACGTCAAGACTCTGCCTGAACAAGGCGCGACATCGAGGTTCTTCACCGTGAGCGGTTTCACGGGATGGGCGTTGCCGAAGGCGACGCCGCAGCCGATCGTCGATCGGCTAGCGGAACTCTGCGTGGCGGCCAACAACGATCCGAAAGTGAAGGAAATTCTCAGCACGTTCGTGCTGGAATCGCCGCTCGACTTTAAGGAAAGCAATGCTTTATACCAGCGCGAATTGCCGGTCTGGATGGAGAGCGCGCAGGCGCTCGGCTTGCAACCAGTCTAGATTGGAAAACGGTCATGGCCGTCAGGCCAGCACCCGCAACTCTCACATTTCAGTGGCAAGGAAAGCCGTTCGCGCCGCGACCCCAATATCCCGTTGGGGATGAGTGCTGAAAAACCCGGATGTCCCCAAATCGCTTAGTGCAGCGCGAGCGCCGATCGACGCGGCGCTCGCTAAGTTTGAGGTGCGGGGCTATTCGGCAGCCAACGTCCGCATAGAAGCCGGCAACGGAATGGCGGAGCCGAATACGTTGTCCGGATCGTAGTGCCGTTTGGCTTTGATCAGCCGATCGACATTGCAGCCATAGCTCTTCATTGCACGCTCCACGTCGCCGCTGGGGAGAAAATTCGGATATCCGCCCGGAAGTGCCATCGTGCTGAACGCATCGAGCGTATCTTGAACCCACCGTCGGTGCTGGTCCTCATCCACTGGATTTGAACGATCGGCATAGGTAGCGAGAATCTCGACCAGCACATGGTCGCGGCGCAAACCGAAGGCCGTTGCCTCCACCGGCACGCGGGAAGCGGCACCCCGGCACTCGTGGGTAAAAATCGCGCATCCCGGCGACACCGCATTTGCAATCGCCTCAATAAAGGCATCGATGCTCCTGCCGTCGAGTGCGGGAAGCCAACAGCTCTCCATGAATACGCGCTGTCCGATGACCAGAAACGGATCGAATGCCGCGAGCGAGTCGCCATAAGACATCGCGTCCATGGCGCCTGCGACCACCGTTCCGAGCTTGGAAAACGGCTCGAGGCGCGCTTCGCCCGCCTCCGGCGGGCCGCACCATGTCGGGACGACCATCGCCAGCGGCGTGCCGTCGGGCCCGCCAGCGAGACCAAGCTGAACCGTCAACTCTTCGGGCGCATTAGCCGTGATACTTACGCATCCTTCGAGAACAGCCTTGGCCTCGCCGAACGGGAAAAGCAGCATGCCAGAGCGCACGTTGGGTACATCGTGCAAGCGACACTGCATTGCTGTTACGACGCCAAAATTTCCGCCGCCGCCGCGCAGTGCCCAGAATAGCTCTGCTTCGCTGTCTTGCCGGGCGGAAACGATGCGCCCATCCGCGAGGACCACCTCAGCGGCAAGCAGATTATCGAGCGCTAGACCAAATCGGCCGATCAGCGATCCATAACCGCCGCCAAGTGTGAGCCCCGCCATACCGACAGAACTGCACGAGCCCGTCACGGCCGCGAGGCCGAGCGGATCCGCTACCGCGAGAACGTCCGAAGCACGTGCGCCTCCCGCAACTTGAGCGGTGCGCTTGACGGAGTCGACGACCGCACTGTTCATGCCGCTCAAGTCAATGACGAGCCCTTCGCACAACGCGCGGCCGGCCCAATCATGACCTCCGGCGCGGACTGACAATGGGAGCTCGCAATCGCGCGCGGTTTGGATTGCTGCCCGCACATCTTCGGGTGTCTGGCAATGAGCCACCACGCTCGGCATGCGGCCGACCGGTTTTGCCCAGATCGCCGTTGCTGCGGCGTACAGCTGTTGGCCCGGCCTCGACAATCGTCCCGACAATTTTCCGGCCAGACGATGAAGTTTCCTTTCAATCAGATCCGTCATTGCTCTTTCTCCCGGTGGAGGCGCCAACGCGACAGCGTACGCCGAGCGTTGCGACGTAGAGAGAGCGGGGCAAATCGTCTTGAAAAATTATGCTGTTTGGGGGCGTGGTCAGCCGACCAGTTGCGTAAGGGAAACCCCGTGAACGCGCCGGACCCAACGGGTGAGATGACTTTGATCGGCGAAACCGGTGCGTATTGCGATTTCAGCCAGACCGGATCGACCATCGCGAACCAATTCGATCGCGCGTTGCAGGCGCAGATGCACGATGTAGCGATGGGGGCTGATACCCACGGATCGGGTGAAGATGCGGGTGAAGTGGTACTGGCTGCGCCCCGCTATCTTTGCAAGAGTGGAGACCTCGATCGGTTCGTCAATGTGATCAATTACATACTCTTTTAGGCGCGCGAGGACGTCCTTGCCCAGCGCGCCGCGTGCCGGGAGTTCGTGCTCCGACGTATGACGGACAACCAACCCATCAATGAAGCCGCTGGCAATCTCGTTCCAGAACAGCGGTCCGTTCGGATAGCCGCGCGCGCTCTCCGACGCCAGGGTCTGCGCAAGTTGAAGCAGCGCCTTGTCATAGCCTGACAGGCGCTCTACCAACTGTGCTTCGAGCGCCGCATCGTCCGCGGCTGCCAGCGCAAATTTGCTTGGATCGATTGTAACGAGAATAGCATCGACGCTTTTTTCCGCGTCCGCGCGGGCGTCTATCCCGGCAGGACAGATGGCCAGCGACCCGGCCGGCGCCTCGTGCCGGAGCGCCCTTCCTGCCATCCGGCAATCGATGGACACCTGTGAGACAAAGCAGACGAGGTGCTTTCGGGTCTCAACATTGAAGTGAGCACCGTCCCGAAACCGTACGCTGAGCACTGAAAGGCCACTTTCGCCTGGCGCGCTCCCAGCTGCCAGCGTAGCCGGGAGGGCACCGTCGGCTTGCGCCAAACGAAGTCCGGCAGTTCCGAGCATCAGGTTGATCCTCTCAGAGAAAGGTGGATCGATACTGTGAAGACCTGCTGGCAAAGTCGGTCTGACAATGCGGCAGCCAAGATTGTTTGTGGTCGCCGACCGCTGCCTTGATGGCCGTGCAAAAGCTCGGCTGCTTTGTCGGTGACGTCATGTCGACCTGCCTGTTTGCTGAGAGTTTGTCAGAAGGACAACGCCGGAAGTGGCGGTTACCCCTCACCCAAGCCAATATCAGATAGATCACGATAGCATTGCGTTTTGATCTATTTGGCTACAACGGTAACCTGCATCCTCGCCTTCGAATGGCCCTACACTGATGCAGTTCCTGCATCCAGGACGCAAAGGCGTTGTAACGTAGCCGCGGCAGCAGGCCCTAAAGTTCGGCCTCCGGCAGAAATGCCACGATGGCCTTCGCGACGGCGGTCGCGTGTATCAGGCGTTCGATGCCTATGCTCCGAACGACGCGCACCGGGCCTTCGGCGTCGCGCTCGGCGACGATGGATACGGTTCCATCCCTGCATCACGCGGTTTGAGGCGATCCGCGCTGACGGATGATCGTCCAGGTGCCGGCTGCAGCGGCCAGCGCCAAGGCGGCATGAAGAGCCCACGCTTGCGGCTCTCCCATCGTCCGAAGGGTTATGCCGCTCAAGAGGCACCAGAGAACGGGGATTGGCAGCAGCAATGGCAAAAGCCTGCCGCGGGCGAGGAGCAGAAGGCCGAGCGTCACGATCGCCGTCGGATCCGGCGCGATGCCAAAAACCTCGGACGAGGCCCAGCCACGTCCCTGCAGCGGCGCAAGCAAGGGCTGTCCGGCGAGTGCGAAGGCAAGGATGAAGTATCCTGTCCAACCGGCAAGCCCGCGCCGGTCGAAGGCGAGGCCGTCGAGCAAAAGCCCGGAGACGAGGAGCAACACGCCCTCAACGGCGAAGGCCGGCGCGACATAGGCGGCAGCCCAGTTGATGGTCGCATAGCGGTTCCACAGGAAGGACCATCCGACGAAGATCCAGAGAATCGCGAGGAGGAGCGCGAGCCACCGTGCAGCGCTTCTCGGCCGCCACGCGACGAGCAGGATGATGATGAGGCCGGCGGCGAGCGCGAGCACTTGCAGAGGCCAGAGCGCCGCATTGTGCAATTCGAACATCCGCCAGTAGACACGTGGAGAAAAGAGCAGGAAATTTTCCGGTCGGTAGGTCCACCACTCCGACATCAAAGAGCCTGCACGTAGGCCGAGATGCGCTCCCGCATGGCTAGGTCCGGCATGGGTCCGGCGGCAGCCGCGAGGTTTTCGCGCACGTGGTCGACGCGGGTGGTCGCCGGAATTGCGATGGTGACGGCTGGATGAGAGAGGATGAACTTCAGGACGAGCTGCGCCCAGCTCGACACCCCGAGTTCGATCGCCCATTCGGGCAGCGGCTCACCCTTGAGCCGGTGGGTCAGCGCGCCCTGCCGGAACGGCCGGTTGATAATCACGGCAATGCCGCGCTCCGACGCCAGCGGCAGCAGCCGCTGCTCCGCCTCGCGGTCGACGACGTTGTAGGAGAACTGCACGAAATCGATGGGCTCGTTCCGCATGATCTGTTCGAGAAGATCATGACGGCGCCCTTCCGACGTGGTGATTCCAGCATAGCGCACCGCACCGGCCGCCTTCATCTGAAAGAGCGTCTGCAGATGCGCCTTCCATGCGAGGAGATTGTGAACCTGAACGAGGTCGAACTTTGGCACGCCCCAGAAGCGACGCGATTGCTCGATCTGGGTCGGGCCTGCCGTTGCCGAGGACGTCCAGACCTTTTCAGCCGAGAACAGCGTGGAGGGTCGTCCGAGCTTTTGAAGGCCGTAGCCGACCACCGGTTGCGACGAGCCATACATGGGGGAGGAATCGATCATGCGGCCGCCTGCCTCGAAGAAGGCGGCCATGACATCAGCGCATTCGTCCCTGAGCACCGGATCGCCGCCGACGTTGAAGGTGATCCAGGTCCCTAGCCCTACGATCGGCATGGCCTCGCGGGTCGAGGGTATGGGACGGCGGGCGGGCGAGCCTTCCTGGGCATGCAGAGAAATTGGCAGGAGCGCCGCAGCGGCCGTCGCCAAGGAGGCCCGCACGAACGTTCGGCGTGTCGTCCGCATCCGATGCTCCATCATCGTGGCGGGGAATTTCCCGTGCAAATTAGGAACATTCCTGCCGGCCTTTGCGGCACGAAGAACCGCGCCGGCCACAACGTAGCACCTTCTCGAGGGCACCAGACATAATCGGTATTCCGCTTAGGATCAAAAAGCCGAAATCGGGCGAAAGTCCGGGGTGGCACATTTCGGACCTGACGCGGTGTCTAACTTGAGTCCGTAATGCGCTCCGATGCGGACGTTGGCGAGAGCAAGCAAGGATCGGCATCACGCAGCCGCTTGATCTACCTAGACGGTTCCAAAATCTCGGCTGCGGGAGGTCCCACCACGGGTGACCACGAACTACCCGCGAGCATTGCCCGGGACAGTCAGAAGTGTCACAAACTACAGGGGATAGCCTCGTGCACGCGCGCGCCTATTGGTCCGAAACTCGGATCGAGAACAGCGAGGAGGCAGACCTATGGAAGTCGCCGACCTCGTACTTCCCGTATTTGCGGTCATCGTCACCGGCTGGCTGGCCGGGCGGCTGGGCTACATCTCGCGCTCGCTGGCCGACGGACTCGTGCATTTCGCCTACAACGTCGCGATGCCGGCGCTGCTGTTCATCACCGTCGCGCAGGAACCGGCGCGCAATCTCCTGGAATGGCGCTTCCTGATGGCGTTCGGAGGCGGGTCCGTCCTCTGCTTCGCGCTGGTATTCCTGGTGGTTCGCATCGCCTGGGGACGCGATCTCGCCAGCAGCACGATCCTGGGAATGACGGCGGCGATGACCAACACCGGATTTGTGGCGCTGCCGATCCTGCACTCCATCTACGGTCAGCCCGCCGTTCTGCCCGCCGCCATCGCGACCGTGTTCGTGGCAGCGGTGATGTTCCCCGCGAGCGTCATCCTGCTGGAAAGCGAGGGACACGGCCGGCCCGGGTCCTCCGCGCGTCCCGTCGTCCTGGTGAAGCAGATCGCGCTCAATCCGATGGTGCTATCAACCCTCGTGGGTCTCGCGTGGGCGATCACAGGCTGGCCGGTCCCGGCGCCGATCGCGGCCTATCTCAACATCTTCGCGGCTGCGCTAACCCCGTGCGCGCTCTTCGCCATCGGGCTCGGCCTGTCGGTCGAAGCCATGCGCTCGAAGCTCGCGGCGTCCCTCGCCTTGACGGTCGTCAAGCTCGTGATCATGCCGCTGGTCGTGTACGGCCTGTGCGCGATCTCGGGCCTCAATCCGCTCTACACCATTGCCGCCGTCGTCTGCGCCGCCGTGCCGACTGCAAAGACGGTGTTCATCCTCGCCGGCGAGTACAAGGTGGAGGAGGATCTGGTCACCGCCACAGTCTCGATCACAACGCTGCTGTCGGTCGTCACACTGCTGGGCTGGCTCTACGCCCTTTCGGGCCTCTCAGCACATGTCCAGCGAACCGCCTGAACTCGATCACCCCACGAAAGCCGCCCGGGCGGGCGGGGATAGTCCAGCCCGGCCTCTTCAATGCGATGCCCTATGCCTGGGGTATTCGAGCTGCATGGCGACGAAGTCGGCTGTGCGCATTCCGTAGCGGGCCTCCACTCCGAAAAGGGCTTGGTCCAATGCTTTCGCTGGTTGTAGCTCCCCGATCGCCGGCAGCAGTCGTTCCGGGGGCCAGCCTGCGGCGACCTGATGAGGCAAAATGCGCAAGCCGCCGCGGGTTTGCTGCGCACCATTGGCGCCAGCAAACGTCACCGCGCGTGAGCGATAGGTCCGCGACCAGGCGTCCGCGACGAGGGCTAGCGACACTTCGTCAACGCCGGGCACAAGTTCGATGCCGAGCTGCTCTTGGTTCCAAAAGGCTAGTGCGTTGCGGATCGCCGTCAACGCGAACGGCCGCGTGAACTGGAACGCGTTGCTATCGTGACGGGCGTCCCACTCGGTGAGGCCGAGATCCCGGCCGACCGCCTCGGCCTTGTCCCGGCCGGCGATGGCTTCGATGAGGGTGAGCGACATCGGCATCGACGCGGTGATCCCCGTCGTCGTCGCAACGTCCCGGTCGACCACCAGCCGACGGTCCGCGACATAGTGGATCGCGGGATGCTTGTCGCGCAGCTCTTTGAGGAAATACCAGTGGGTCGTCGCCCGCTTGCCGTCGAGTAGTCCGGTATTGCCGACGACCTTGGCTCCGGCGCAGACGCCGATGATGATCGCGCCCTTGGCGGCTTGGCTCTTGATCCATTGCAGGGCCGCCGGGTCGTCATCGCGGCTCATGGCGGGGACGATGACATAGTCGGCGCCTTCCGGATGCTGCGCATCGAAGTCCGCGACCGTCGCCTGCGGCTCAACCTTGAGCACCGGAAAAAGCGTCACAGGTCCCGGCTTCGTTCCCAGCGCCACCACATCGGCGACGTCGGCGCGCTGGAGGACGCCATAGGGCATCAGATAGTCGGTGGTCTCGCTGCTGTCATTAACGCCGACGATCGCGATCAGCGGGCGCTGGCGTTTCGGCGGCTTCAAGGCGGCGATCGTGGCGTCGGCCTCGTCCTTCGCGATCGGCGGCGCGGCTCCAAACGACGGCGCCGGAGGCAGCGTGAAAATCCAGGCGCCGCCGATTGTCACGAGAAGTGCGGCGGCGCCCAAACCGCTCCACAATACAAGCCGCCAATTCATGGATACTTGCCTCAACGGTCTACAGTTACGTGTCTTAACTCGTAGCCGCTGCTCTCATGGCCTGTCCGAAATGACATAAATCGGGCAAAAACTGCCATGCAACGAGGGGAACCTCGAATGGCATTGCCTGTTGTGGTAGTCAGGTCGAACCCAGTTCTAGCAGCGCGCAATGTGGGTAAATTGGTGGAGAGGTTTGCCTCACAACCCCAATTCCCTCCGAATGGCGGCAGATGAATTGCCGACCTTTTCGATCAGTCGCTGCAACTCGCCTTTCGAGACACCCAGCTCTTTGGTCCAATGATCCATTTCCCATGGCTCATGCACGTTTATCTTGTGCATGTCTGTTATGTGCACGCTTATCCTGGTGCGCGTGGCCGCGCCTTTTTTCTTCAGATCGTCCATCGTTTCCTCCGAATGGGAAGCCGCAGCCCCGCCCTCTGGTGGCCGTTGGGGGATGAGCAGGGTCACGCGGGAGCATTGTTCACAGCCCGCTCAATCAACTCGGTTTGAAGTAAGAAGTTCGTGCGAAAGTCCTCTGCACGCAAACATTTTGAAAAACGTCACCGCCCTCCCCCAAGAGTCTCGTGAAGATTTTGCGGCTTGGAACCGATTTGACATTGGCAGCTTATACCGCGCGCCGATTCCTCGCCGGCTCGGCGCAAATCCAACGGCCTCAGCTTTCACCCAACAGCTGAGGCCGTTACTTTTGGCCTAATTCTTGATCCACGGAACGAACCTCCAAATTGGTGGCGCTATTTTGGGCGACCTTCGCTAGACACACGGCCGCCCTACAGGGTTCGGTCGGGATGCTCGGAACGAATCGGTGGCCGCCGGCTTGAATCCTGGGTTCTTTGTGCGTGGCATCGATGAATTGAGAGGCGAGAATGTTCCTGATGGGACTTGGCGCGCTGCTCGTTCTCGGCGGAATCTTGTACATGGCACGTACCGCCATTTGGCGGGGACCACTTAGCGGCCGGGATTCCTCCCAGCCGCCTCGCGACACGCTGGAGCCACCACGGCGCGGCTTGGGATTCTTGGGGGTCGGAACGAACTGGCCCGGCATTGTCCTTTTGGCAATCGGTGCAGTTTTGTTGGTATCGGCCGGTTTCTAGGCCTCCGCCGCATGTGAGCAATGAACAGCCCTTGAGCGAGCGCATTGCAGCCGCATTGGTTTCACCGAATGGCCACATGAGAATCAGACGCTAACCAAATTTCGTGAATAGCAATCTTCTTGTTTTTCAACGTGGAAAGGAATGACCATGCGCATCTTTACAGCATCCGTCATTATTGCAGCCCTCTCCCTCGGGACGCCGGCTTTCGTGCAGGCACAGGGAACACCCGCGCAACCCGAGGCCCAGACACCGCCTGCCCAGTCCAGTACGGTCATACGAAGCATACAGGTCGTCGACATCAAGGAACTGGCACCGGCGGTGCGCTCCAAGGTCGATGAGATCGTTGCGCGCACAAGCGACGAAGATATTCAGTCACTCCGGAAAGCCATCGACGCGACACCGGAGGCGGCGTCCGCGCTTAAAGCCAAGGGCCTCTCTTCGTCACACGTCGTTGCTATCAATATCGCCGACGGTGTCCTGACGATGTTCGCCAAGACAGCTTGAAATCAGGCTTACTGGCACTGAACTGAAATGTCCAAACCTTGCCCTCCGCCGGCATGAACCGGCGGCCGGTCCCGTGCCGTGCCACAGGGCGCCACGGGCGACCGCGACTATCGCGGCTCATCGGCTCGCTAACGCGGTCACGCAGGCGTCGGTTGAAATCGATCATATCGACGTTGGGCATCGCCCTCCATTGTTGGGCATCGCCTTCCGTTTTTCGTCCGCCTGCTGATCTCGAACCCGTGAACAGGTTTCATGGGCCTGGCGGCCACGAAACAACCCGCAGCGCCCACGAAACCATTTCCCCGCCCCGCGCCGACGGCCTGAAACGAATGGCTGCTACGAGTCAATCCGGTAGTCAGACAACGGGGTTCGATCATGTGGACGTTCATCAGCTTACTTTACCGAGCGTATTGCCGAGCACGGCTGGTTGAAATGCGCCGGTACCCTCGCGCGACGATTGCCTGAAAAGCGCGCGGAGTATCGCGACGTTGAGCATCGAAAGTCTGGTAGATCGGACAGCAGAAAAAGCGACGGCGGCGCTCAGCGCGCGGTTGATGACGTGCTCGATCCCGCAAGCTCGATCCTTCAAGCCCGGTCCTGCAAGCTCGGTCCGTCTGCATGATTGGCCAGATTCTTTTTACGCCCAAAAGCGACGCATTGCCGTTAGCGAACCTTAACCGTTTAACGGTAAGGGACGGTGTGTGGACAAAATGAGACAAAAACTCAAACTAAAGCGCCAACCAACGCGCAGGCGTCGCCGTCAATCCGCGTGGATCGCGTTTGATGGAGAAAAAGCCGATTGCGAATGCCGGGTGGAGGATGTTTCACAAGCTGGCGCGAAAATAACCGGCATCGCCGCGGAGGTTGGAAGTCAGTTCGCTATTTCTCTGGTGCCGCGCGCACCGAAGCGTCCGTGCGAAGTCGTTTGGCGTCGTGGGAATACACTTGGCATCAGATTTCTGGGCTGAACCGCAGCGTTTGGCGCAGGCGGTCGGCTTCAGTTCCCTTTCACCTCTCCACTTCCAGATGTACCCAAGCCGGTAGCTTAAGTTGCTATGGCACGGTCGCTGAAGGCTCGCGTCGGATGTTGCGCGTCCGCCCCCTCCCCAACTTCAGGCACTTCCCTAAATTATTCCCCACGATCAACTGTTTTTGATCGATAAATTTGTCGAACCTGGTCGAACCCAATAGCGCTCGGGAAAACTTAACTTTACGTCGCGCAGAGCTGGTCGTGAGTCGCATCACACCAACGATTTCAATTGCACGACAGGGGTCGCCGGCTTTTTTAACCTCCCGCCGGCGGCCCCGCCCCCCCCCCCCGCGCGTCGCTGCACTCAAAGCGGCTCTCGCGATGGCGTTTCGCAGACCATCAATCGAGTACAGCGTCGATCACGCCGTTGAGATAGGGAGCAGTCAGGGCACGGCGGCATGAACGTGCTCCCCGATCCAGTAACTCAGCGCCATCTGGAAGCTCTGATAGGGCCGGAAGGCTTCAAGTATTCGCCATCAGGAAGGCAGATGGCATCGAATCTTGCCGGAAAATCCTTCTATATTTCAGCATCTTGCTTCAGTACCCCGCCGCGTCAGCGGCTGTCATGGCCTCCTTTCATCATCAAAACGCCGGCTAGGGGGAATTTCGCGATGCGAAATCAACGATTGGACACATGATGACGATTTATTCCTGTATGAGAAATAATCGGGTCGATAACGGGAGACGCCGGACGCCCGGCATCCGTCATCTCCAAGAAAAATACATGGCCCCCTCCGGTTGTGACCTTTCGGGCGGCATTAACATTATGAAGAACGGGCTCTACTCGATCCACATCCAGATGCTCGACGGGGTGAAGGGCTGGTCCAGCGGTGTGATCATCCTTCACGACGGCAGGCTGATCGGGGGCGACCCCTATTTTTGGACGGTGGGCACCTACACGTGCAAGGAAGCCACTTGGAAGGGTGAACTGGTCACCAACCAGCACACACCGTATCGCGACAGCGCGGCGCGTCCCGTCTTTGCAGGCCGGGAAGTAACCACGGGCTTTTCCGGGACCTATCGAGGAGGCGAATCCGAGGTTTTTGGCACTTCCCTGGTGGGTAGCCGAAGCATCAGTTTTCGCGCGACATTGCGCTGGCTGGCGGATTAATTGATGGCTTCCCGCCGCGTGCGGCTGTACACCGCTCCAAATCGTGCGAGCATCTTTGTCGCGCGCTACCGCGACCGCGAAAACCGATTGTCTCACAACAAACAATGAAAGCAACAAGGGCGTTCAATGAGTGGATTTAAGGAACCTAGCTTTGCAGATCGACAGAAGGCGGCGCAGCAGGCCAGGCAAGACATCCTGAACAAGTTTCGCAGCCAACCGGGTCCCGACGATCCCGCGGTGATGCAGCGGCAGGCCGAGCGTGAAGCCCAGGCCGCCGCGCGGGCCAAGGCCAAACTGGCGCGCGAGGCCGCCCAGGCCGAGGAAAAACGCCGCGAGGCCGAGGCGGCGGCGCAGGCCGCTGCCCAGCTCGCGCGCGAAAAGGAAGAGGCTGCCGTGAAAGAGGCCGCGCTTGAGGCCGAACGCAAGGCGGCGCGCGACGCCCGCTATGCCGCGCGCAAGAAGCGCAAATAGCCGAACATCTTGTTCGCCGTAACTTCCAGACGTCACAGGCCCGCCCCTGAAGAGGCGAGCCTGCACCGAGCGAACGGCGGTTAGTTCTTCTTCATTCCGCCGTCTTTGCTCATGCCGTCTTTCGACATGGTGTCCTTGGACATGGTGTCCTTGGACGTCGTGCCCTTGGACATGGTGTCCTTCTTCGTGGTGCCCTTCGACATCGAATCTTTCTTCATGCCGTCGTCCTTGCCCATCTTGTCCTGGGCGAAGGCGGCGGGCGCAAGCGCCAGGCTAAGCGAAAGAGCGGCGGCAGATACGCCGAGGGCGATGCGGGTGCTGATGGTCATAGGTTGGTCCTTCGCAATTGGGGTTGAAAGCGACTGATGCCGCTATGATCTCAACGGTCCTTGGTCCCGTTTGTTACCCGCGGCTCAAAATTTTTCCGCCAAAAGTGCGCCGTGTCCTGCCGCGGGTGATGACCGCGCTACGAAATCGCCCGCTTCGCATTCAAGGCCGCGGCCACGCGGCTTACCGGCGGCCGGCCGATCAAGCCGCTCACCTGGTTGGTGGCCGCTACCAATCTTGGCATATCCACGCCGGTCGCGATCCCCATGCCTTCCAGCATGTACACCACGTCCTCGGTCGCGACGTTGCCGGTTGCGCCGGGCGCATAGGGGCAGCCGCCGAGACCGCCGGCCGCGGAATCGATCACGCGCGCTCCCTCTTCCAATCCGGCATAGAGATTGGCGAGCGCCTGGCCGTAGGTGTCGTGAAAATGCATCGCGAGGCTGGCCATTGGCACGGCGCCGGCCACCGCGCGTAGTAACTGCCGTGCCTTGAGCGGCGTGCCGACGCCGATGGTGTCCCCGAGCGAAACTTCGTAGCAACCGAGATCCCACAGCAGCTTCGCGACATCCACGACCGCTTGCGGCTTGACCTCGCCGTCATAGGGACAACCGAGCACGCAGGAGATATAGCCGCGCACCTTGACTCCATCGGCTTTCGCTCTGATGACGACCGGCTTGAATCGTTCTATCGATTGGGCGACCGAGCAGTTGATATTGGCGCGCGAAAAGCCTTCAGAGGCCGAAGCAAACACCGCGATTACCTTGGCGCCGGCCGCGCGCGCGGCCTCATAGCCCTTTTCGTTCGGCACCAGCACATGGAATTCGCTCTCGGGATGATGGTTGACGCCGCGCAGCACTTGATCCGAATTCACCATCTGCGGGATCGCCTTCGACGACACGAAGGCTCCGACCTCCACCGTGTGCAGCCCGGCGCCGATCAGCGCCTCGATGAACGCAATGCGATCGGCGACGCTGACCGGCGTCTTTTCGTTTTGCAGACCGTCGCGCGGGCCGACTTCAACGATGCGAACGGAATCGCTCATGCTGATTTCACGTAGCCAAAGGCTCGACCTCGGCGAGTTCGACGCCCTCCTGCACGATATCGCCCACCTTGCATTTTATCCGTTTCAGCACGCCGGCAAATGGTGCGCGCAGCGTCTGTTCCATCTTCATCACTTCAAGGGTGAGGATCGGCGCGCCTTTCTCCAGCGGGGCGCCCTCCTCGGCCAGCAACGCCACCACTGTGCCCGGCAAGGGCGCGACGATCTTGTCCTCGCCGACCTGCTCCTCGTCTTCACCGCCGAACGGATCGACCCAGTGCAGGTCGAAACGCCCGTTGCGGGTTCGCAGATAGAGTTCATGGCCTTCGATGACGGCGACGATATGGGACTTCATGCCGTCAAGCGTGAGATCTAACCTGCGGTCGTCGCTGGATGAAAAGGCGTACGCAAACTCGCGCTCGCCGATCGAGAGCGTCGCGGGACCGTTACCGTATGTGAGGCTTATCTGTTCAGTCGCCTGGCCATGGCGGAAGGTGAATAACCGCTGCCGCCGGCCCACCGGCATCCAGCCGGACGTTCGCCACGGCGAATGCGATTCCGCGCGCGCCGCTTTCGCTTCTTCGCCGAGAATGGCCGCGACGGCCGCGCAAAGCTCGAGATCGCCGGGCGGCGCAGCTACTGGCGTCAGCTCCTTCAACTCACGCTCGATGAAGCCGGTGTCGATGGCATTGGCGCGCACGTCCGGATGCGTCACCAGCGCCGAAAGGAAGGGAATGTTGGTGACGATGCCGCGAACATCCGTCTCCTCGAGCCCGCGGTTAAGCCGCTCGATCGCGGCATCGCGGGTCGGCGCCCACGCGATCACCTTGGCCAGCATAGCGTCATAGTGCGGCGAGACCGCGTCCCCCTCGCGGTATCCGGCATCGATCCGCAACCCGTTCGACTGATCGGGCGTGCGCCAGGTCCGGATACGACCGACCGACGGCATGAAATTCTTGTGTGGATTTTCGGCATAGACCCGTGCTTCGATCGCGTGCCCGTGCAACTTGATTTCATTTTGCGCCAGCGGCAGCTTTTCGCCGAACGCCACGCGCAGCTGCCATTCCACGAGGTCGATGCCCGTGATCAGTTCGGTCACGGGATGCTCGACCTGCAGCCGCGTGTTCATCTCGATAAAGAACACGTCCTTGCCGTTGGAGACAAATTCGATGGTGCCGGCACCGACATAGCTCACCGCGGCCGCGGCCTTGCGCGCGGCGGCGCAGACCGCCACGCGCTGCGTGGCATTAAGCGTCGGCGATGGCGCCTCCTCGACCACCTTCTGATGCCGCCGCTGCAAGGTGCATTCGCGCTCGAACAGCGAAAGTAGATTGCCGTGGCTGTCGCCGATGATCTGCACCTCGATGTGGCGCGGATTTTCGACGAATTTTTCGATCAGCATGCGATCGTCGCCGAAGGCGGCCTTCGCCTCGCGTCTGGCGCTTGTGACGGCCGCGGCAAGCTCGCTGGGCGAATGCACGATGCGCATGCCGCGCCCTCCGCCGCCTGCGGATGCCTTGATCAGAACCGGAAATCCGATCTGGTCGGCGGCCTTCGCCAGTGTCGCGTCGTCCTGGGCCTCCCCGTGATAGCCCGGCACCAGCGGTACGCCGGCCTTTTCCATCAGCAATTTGGAGCCGGACTTCGAGCCCATCGCCTTGATCATCTCGGCGGTCGGGCCGACGAATACCAATCCCGCGCCCGCGCAGGCTTGCGCGAATTCAGCACTTTCCGACAAAAACCCGTAACCGGGATGCACGGCTTCGGCGCCGCTCTTGCGCGCCACTTCGATCACACGCTCGATGTTGAGATAGCTGTCGCGCGCCCGCGCCGGTCCGAGTAACACGGCTTCGTCGGCCATGGCGACATGCATCGCGTCGCGGTCGGCCTCGGAATAGACCGCCACGGTGCGCAGGCCCATCGCCCGGGCGGTGCGGATCACGCGGCAGGCGATCTCGCCGCGATTGGCGATCAGCAGGGTGCGAAATCGCCGGTACTGAGCTGCCGGTTTCATCATCACATCCTGAACAGGCCGAAGCGCGTCGGCTCGATCGGCGCATTGGCTGCGGCCGAAAGCCCGAGGCCGAGCACCAGCCGCGTATCGGCGGGATCGATCACGCCGTCGTCCCAGAGCCGCGCGGTGGCGTAATAGGGATTGCCCTGCTTTTCGTACTGCGCGCGTATGGGGCTGCGAAACTCGTCTTCTTCCTCCGCCGACCACGCATCGCCCTTCGCCTCGACGTTATCGCGACGGACCTGGCTCAGCACCATCGAGGCCTGATCGCCGCCCATCACGGAGATGCGGGCGTTCGGCCACATCCACAGGAAACGCGGGCTATAGGCGCGGCCGCACATCCCGTAATTGCCGGCCCCATAAGAGCCCCCGATCACAACGGTGAATTTCGGCACGCCCGCGGTCGCAACCGCCGTCACCAGCTTGGCGCCGTCGCGCGCGATACCGCCGGCTTCGTATTTCTTGCCGACCATAAAGCCGGTGATGTTTTGCAGGAACACCAGCGGAATATTGCGCTGACAGCACAACTCGATGAAATGCGCGCCCTTCAGCGAACTCTCGCTGAACAGGATGCCATTGTTGGCAATGATGCCGACTGGATAGCCCCAGATATGGGCGAAACCGCAAATCAGGGTCTGGCCGTACAGCTTCTTGAATTCATCGAACTCCGAACCGTCGACCACGCGCGCGATGATGTCGCGCACGTCGTACGGCTTGCGGCCGTCGGCGGGAACGACGCCATAAAGCTCTTCAGGCGCAAACAGCGGCTCGCGCGGTTCGCGCATGTTCAGGGCAACGCGTGTGGGCTGCTTCAGCGTGGCGACGATGCGCCGTGCAACGCCGATCGCATGGCTGTCGTTCTGCGCATAGTGATCGGTGACGCCGGATTGCCGCGAGTGGACGTCTGCGCCGCCGAGTTCTTCCGCCGTTACCACTTCCCCGGTGGCAGCCTTCACCAGCGGCGGCCCGCCGAGAAAGATCGTGCCCTGGTTGCGTACGATAATGCTCTCGTCCGACATCGCCGGAACATAGGCGCCGCCGGCGGTACAGGAGCCCATCACGATTGCGATTTGCGGGATGCCCAGCGCGGACATCTGAGCCTGATTGTAGAAGATGCGGCCGAAATGCCGTTCGTCGGGGAAAATCTCGTCCTGCATCGGCAGGAATGCGCCGCCGGAATCGACCATGTAGACGCAGGGCAGATTATTCTGCCGCGCGATATCCTGCGCGCGAAGATGCTTCTTCACCGTCATCGGATAATAGGTGCCGCCCTTGATGGTCGCATCATTGGCGACGATGACGCATTCGCGCCCCGATATCCGGCCTACACCGGTGATGATGCTCGCCGAATGCACGTCGCCGCCGTACAGGCCATAGGCCGCGAGCGGCGACAGTTCGAGAAACGCCGTGCCGGGATCGATCAAGAGATCGACCCGCTGGCGCGCCAGCATCTTGCCGCGTGAGGTATGCCTGGTACGCGACACTTCGCCGCCGCCGCCGGCCACCTGATCAAGCTTCTCGCGGAGTTCTGCGACCAGCGCGCGCATGGCTTCGGCGTTGCTGGCAAAATCGGACGAGGTGGGGTCAGTGCTGGAATGAAGCGGCATGGCCTTCAGCAGTTTATGGTGCGCCGCAAATCCGGCAACGGGGTTGCGCCATGGTGTCATTGCGCCGCCGTCTTAGGCAACCCAGAACTTTCGCTCCCACTGCATACCGGGAAGTGGCTTCAGCGATGGCGACCGCTAATGGGTCCAGGGTTCGGCGCGCCGGAATGCGAAATTGTCGGCATAGGCGGCCGGCCGCCGCACCGGCTCCTTCGGCTCGATCACCTGATAGGGAATGCCCTTGCGCTCGCAATATGCTATCGCCTCCTCCTTGGTGTGGAAGCGGATGGTGAGCTGCTGCTTCATGTCGCCGGAGCTGGTCCAGCCCATCAATGGTTCGATCGCTCGGGGCTGCTCAGGCTCGTAATCGAGCTGCCATTCCTTGGTTTTGGCGGTCCCTGATTGCATCGCGTTTTTGGCGGGCTTAAAGATGCGTGCGGTCATGAATGATCGGGTCCCGTGAGATATGCGGCATCGGAGCGGGTAGTGGAAACGGCCAAGATAGTATAGAGACACCTTTCAAGTGTTTTGATCGGTGATTCCCCATGGATGTTACATTTTCCTGACCGGTATAGTCACTATGCTGCGCTGTGACAATCTTCGCCGCTCGCGCGGCTGACGCCCCTCGCCCGCGGCTCGATCCTCTCGAAGGCATTACTGCGAAACGGCACCATTCATGAAAATCAACGCAACCCTGCCTGATAGAGGACGCGACCTCCGGCTCGATCTGTTTCGCGGAATCGCGAACTGGGCGATTTTTCTGGATCACATTCCTGACAACGTCGTGAACTGGGTCACCACGCGAAATTATGGCTTCAGCGACGCCGCCGACCTGTTCGTTTTCATTTCGGGATATACGGCTTCCTTTGTCTACGCCCGGATGATGATCGAACGCGGCTTTATCGTCGGCGCCACCCGGCTGACCAAACGCGTCTGGCAGCTCTACGTCGCGCATATCGTCCTGTTCGTCATCTACATTGTTTCGATCGGTTATGTCGCGCTGCGTTTCAGCGATCCGCAGATCATCAACGAGTTCAACCTCGCGGGCTTAGCCGGCGACCAGGCGATTGAAACGCTGCGCCAGGGATTGCTGCTGAAATTCAAGCCGGTCAATCTGGACGTGCTGCCGCTTTACATCGTGCTGATGGGATTGTTCCCGCCGGTGCTGTGGATCATGCTGCGCCAGCCGAATTTGACCCTGCTGGCTTCGATCGCGCTGTGGCTCGCGGCCCGGCAGTTCGGCTGGAACCTGCCGGGCTATCCCGCCGGGACATGGTACTTCAACCCGTTCTGCTGGCAGTTGCTGTTCGTGTTTGGCTCATGGTGCGCGCTGGGCGGCGCCCGGACGTCGATGTCGATCATCAATTCGCCCATCACCCTCTATTTTTGCATCGGCTATCTGATCCTGGCGCTTGTCATGACGATGGCTGGCAAATTTCCGGATTTCGGCGCGCTGTTCCCGCAGTGGCTTTATTCGACCTTCAATCCCAACGACAAGACCAACCTCGCGCCCTATCGTTTTCTGCATTTCGTGGTGATCGTGATCATGGTCATCCGGTTCGTACCGAAGGACTGGCCGGGCCTGGAATGGAAGGTATTCGATCCGCTCATCGTCTGCGGTCAGCAATCGCTTGCCGTGTTCTGCGTCGGCGTGTTCCTCTCCTTTGTCGGGCATTTCGAATTGATGATAAGCTCGGGCTCGCTGTTCGCGCAGATCTTCATCAGCGTGACGGGAATAGCGATCATGACCGTCGTTGCCTACTACATCTCCTGGTCGAAAAGGCAGGACAAACCGCTTCCCAAACCGGCGGCGGCCAAGTCCGGCTGACGCGGCTCAACGGTTTGCGTGTGTTCTAATCGCAAAAGACGGTCTTTATGTTTGCGGAATACGTGCGTGCCGTCCAGCGGGTGCGCCAACTCACGTCGGCTGTGTGCTCGTCATGACCATGGTCGCAACGTCGGAATAAATTTCCACCAGCGGCGCAACGATCCTGTGCAGCGCATTTTTCGAGATCACCGTGTCGTGCAGGATCAGATTATCGATCCCTGTGGTGAGGAAACAGATCACGGCGTCGCGCGGCGTCTCCACGATCGGTTCACCCTTGACGTTGAATGAGGTATTGATCAACACGGGAACGCCAGTCAGCGCCTCGAATTCCCTGAGCAGCCGATACAAAACCGGATTGGTTTGCTCGCGAACCGTTTGAACGCGCGCCGTTCCGTCGACATGGACGACGGCCGGAATCTTGTCGCGCCACTCCGGCCGGACGCGCTTGGCGATCAGCATGAACGGCGAGTCCTCCTCGCCCTCGAATATCTCCTTGGCCCGTTCGGCGAGCACGATCGGCGCGAACGGCCGAAACGCCTGGCGGTGCTTGACCCGCTTATTCAGGATATCCTTCATCTCGGCTTTGCGTGGATCGGCAAGCAGGCTGCGATTGCCGAGCGCGCGCGGTCCGAATTCGGAGCTGCCCTGAAACCAGCCGATCACGCGCTGGTCGGCGAGCAGTTTTGCCGTGTCGCGGCAGATATCGTGTCTGCCAACGGCTGAGGTTTGTATCCGCACGAGAAACTTCGCCGTGGCGTTGCTAATGTCCTGGTTGGTATAGCGCTTGCCGACATAGGAGTGATCCATGACGAACGATCGGCGTTGCTTCAGAATTTCGAGATAGCCGTAATAGGCGCAGCCGATCGCAATTCCGTCGTCGCCAGCCGCCGGCTGAATCCAGACATTCTCAAAACCCGCCTCCCGAGCAACCCGGCCGTTGGCGACGCAATTCAGCGCGACGCCGCCGGCGATGCACAGATTCTTGGCGCCGGTTGTCTCGCGCAGCCACCGGGCCCGCGCCAGCAGCACGTTTTCGGTGTCATCCTGAACCCGCCAGGCCAGATCCTCCCAATGTCGCATCGAGGGACTGCCTTCCCAGCTGCCGCTATCCATGACGTAAGGCTGCTTGAATTCGGTCGTCCAATGCGGAACGTGCAATTTGCCGTCGGTGAGTTCGAGCAGATGCTTGGCCTGCTCGCGCCGGCCGTAGGGTGCAAGTCCCATCAGCTCGCCGCATTTGTTCCAGTCGCCGAAAATATAAGTCGAGGCGCGGCTGTAGAGCGCGCCAAGCCCCGGCATGTTGTAAAATTCATCGCTCAGGAAGCCGCGGTCGGGCTCCATCCAGACCTTCTTCACGCATTCGAGCTTTGAGCCGCTGAATTTGTAGTAACTCTCGGATTCCCGGGCGAGCGGGGTCGCGGTATCGGTCGATGGATAGGATTCGGCGACGTCGGATTGATAACTGCCGACGCCGTCGACAATCATCACGACGCCTTCTTCAAATGGCGACACGGCAAACGCGCTGTAGGCGTGCGCCAGATGATGGGAGATCGACACCACCTTGTCGGAACGCGACAGATACAACGGATGTTTGGAGGCCTCGGTCCGCTCGTGTGGGGGAAGGAAGCCCGGCATGTCCTGATACGCCAGACGTTCTTCCATTTCCGCCACGGGGAGGACGTAGCAATTGCGGACGATCAGCTCGACGTCATCAAGGGTGATGCCTTCGGCATCCAGGCAATAGTCGATAACCTCCCTGTAGAAGCCACTGGCATGCTTTTCGCGCGTGATTCGTTCTTTTGCGATGGCGAACGCAATAGCGCCATCGCGCAGCAGGCAGGCACTCACATCGTGATCGTAGGTGTTCAGGCCGAGAACGTAGCAGTGTTGTTTGGGCATCGACACTCTTTGGAAAGATGGCTGTTTGGAAGGATGGCTGTGGGGTTTGATCGAAGATGAGTTGTCAGGCTTGCGAGGTCGAACGTTGCCGCTTGCCAAGTCACATTTTCGGCAGATTTGAAACGTTCATTCGCCGTGCGCGAAACAAACGCAATGTACGACTCGATAAACACGGCTGCGATGCTTGAACCCTTCCTCACTTTCGCCGATAGACTGTGTAACTTGACCCCGGTTGCGCTTCCCCATAGCATTCTAAAAGGTCACAAGAGCAATAATGCAAATGACCTTAGGATACATCGGAACCGAAAGCAGGTCTCGCAAGTTTAGATGAGACAGGCTTGGAAGTTTTGGTGGGAGATCTAGAATGGCTAAACGCTACAATATCGTTAGCCGCTGCATCGCAGCGATGGCATTAGTATTCATTTATTTCGTCAGCACGTCTGCCATCCTGGTAGGTACATCCACCACCCAAGCCGAGGCGCGAGGCCGTGGTCGCGGCGGTGGTTGGGGCCGCGGCGGAGGCTGGGGTCGCGGCAGGGGTTGGGGTCGCGGCTACGGCGGTTGGGGCCGCGGCAGAGGTTGGGGTCGCGGCTATGGCTACTACGGCGGCGTCGGCCGCGGATGCTACTGGAGCCCCCGTTGGGGTCGCACCGTCTGCCGGTATTGATCGCGGCTCAATCGGCGTCGTCGCTACGCAAGGCTCGAACAAAAAATAAAAATCAGGTGCATCGGTCGACCAGTGCACCTGATTTTCTTTTTAAGACCGAAATAAATTTCGCTGGCGATTGGATCGAAGATCGCGGCGGGTTGCAGCATTAAAAACCTCGGCGCATGCGATTGAGCCAACTCAATCGGACGACGACCTCTGTGCCAGCGCGCCGCCATGATGCGTGCCGCCTTGTGTGCACAGCTCGCCGGCGCTGTCAATTCTAACGAATCATCTTTCCAGTTCGGCAACTAACGTGAACGATGCTTCGTAATACTGCTTCAACAAGCGCGGACCGAGAGACTGTCCGCCGCCATGAGCTATGGAATTACGCGCCGAGTAACATCCTGAGACACCTTCTTTGACCAAACCGTTGCTCTCAACAAACTTACCAAAGGTTTCGCCCCACTCGGAATCAAAGCGAAACAAGAGTTGTTTAATATTCTCACAGTCGTAGTTTCGTCCGCTCCTGAAGTGCCCCTTCAAGAACAACGCTATCCGAGGGTTTGTAGAACCGACCTTCTCGATGAATAAATACTCGACGCACTTCTCAAGATTCCCGCAAATTAGGACGCTGCCTACCTGCCATATCTAACTCCGTTGAACGCACCATACGTGAAATTGACGAGATTTCTACATCGGCGCACGATCCTGCACCCGATGGCGGCGTGAGAGTGAACACGCGCCCTGCTTCGTACCGCGTACGAAACCGCATCGAGCGTCAAGGCGCCGACGTGATGCTGGTGGTCGCCGGGGACGATAGCAGCGAGGCTAGAGTAGCGAAGCCTTATACACAAAGCGCCTCGAAATTTTGCGAACTCACCGACGACATATACCCCATGACCCAAGACGTGGCGGCGCAGACAACCCGCCGAGCCGCGCGGAACCATTGCAAATACCAGTTCACAGTATCACCCAGTCCGGTTTCAAAGGTCCGTTGAGGCGGCTCGTCAGTTTTATGGATTATGATCTCGGCTACTTCGACGACGAGACTTGCAGGCTCGAACCCCTTGCAAACCCCTTCGGGCCGAAACTGTTACCTATGTCTTCGGTATGAAACGTGACCTATGTGTCCGGAACGGACCGTTAATTTTTGGTCGGGGCAGCTGGATTCGAACCAACGACCTGCAGTACCCAAAAATGTTTCCTTTGCATTCGTATGGTCAAGCTGGCACGCGCTGCAAACGCTAAGCCATTGAATTTGCTGATTCCAACCTCGTCACATTGGCCATTTGCATTCAAGCAGTATCGCGATTTCAGGTCCCCGGGACCTGAAGAACTTAAGCAGATTTCGCTTTCAGACAGTCGCTGCATGTCTCGGATCTTGCCGTGGCTCAATCTGGATGAAGCAGCCTCAGATCATGCTGCGCACAACCGTCTAAAATCCCCTCGCCTCGAATATATGCCCGAGATAAAGCGATCAATCTTACGACTCCGCGTGTTTCGGAACTTCGAGCGCCTCCGCGATAACGCGCCGTACGTTCCGGACGCAATCCTCCAAGTATGCAAGAAACCCGGAAGCCACGGCCGCCGCTAATACAATGACCTCTTTGTCGTCCGCTTCACGAACGTCTTTCTGAAAGGCTTCCGTTCCAAATTTCGATATCGATTGACGTACTGCTGCTACCTTCGTGGCACGAACCTCAGCCGTCCGCCTATGCGCGATCGAATTACGCGCTTCATTTAGAGGCTTGATCACGGCCCAGTCCCTCGCATCCGGGTCTGGGCAATACGCTTTCGCCAATAGGATTTTGTCTGAGAAGTCGAGCCGCACCTTCCGGAGATACTCGGGCCGAAAGAAGATCAGATCGAGCACCGTGTCGAGATGGCCCTCAATTTCCAGGTGCCCTCTCAGAATAACGTTGGACACGCCATCCACGTCATTCAGGTAGCGGCGGAAGTCCTGAATGAACTCGTCGTTCGCTTTCAACGCCAATTTCGACGTCATTTTCACCTCCGTCCCTTTCGAGCGGACCAAAGCCATAGCTCCCTTGATGGTCAATGGCAGGCTGCATCTCGTCGCCTTCGAGGATGCGGCGCACCATTGTATCCAAACTGATGAACCCTTTTGGCTGTCCGGCGGGATTTCCGCTCTTGCCTTTTTTGAATTGAGTCTCTTTATTCGGGAAGCTCACCCGTTTGCACCTGTTAGTTGCTATTCTGCGCACGAGGAGCCGTGGTCATCAATAGGCGTGGGCAGCGCCGCGTTAGCTGGGGGGCTAATCGTCCATGGATATCGAAGACATCGGCGTTGAGTGCATTTTCCTCTACGAAAAGTTCGCCCTCAACTATTCGGTACAAATCAAACGAACCGGCACTGAGTTACTCATCCCCTCGAGGGGGCTGAAGCTTCCGCCCGAGTTCGAACACTGTCAGATCCACGACCCTCGTCGCGCCGCCGCGTAGCTAACCCCCGCGTGATTTTGATGAGTCTCACTACGCTTACCGGCTCTGCTTTTCACGATCCATTTGAACAGCTACTCCACGAATTGACCGAGCGCGTTGATGCTGTAGCCAACGGTATCGCAAACGAGTCACAGCAATTCGGCAGGCATGAGGAGTACACGACTTCACGTTTGGCGCAGGCCATCAACTCTGCCATTCGCAGCCATCCAATCACAGCACCCGGCTTAGTATTGGATGTGCACGCGGAGGAGTTCACCAAGCCGCAGGAAAAAGTGGCCGGCGCCGACCTCTACATCTCGGTTGTCCGCAAGAACACGGACAATCAAATAAGCAAAGGCATGTTGGTCCAAACGAAACGACGAGATGCCATGCTCAGGAGCGGTGAGCCACAACGTTTGGGAAATCAGTGCAAGCAGATGCACCGACGCTCCAAAAAGTCCTCGTATGTGTGGGTCTACGAGAGGGATCGCATCCTTTCGGTCAAAGCTCCCCTGGCATCCAAGCCCATTCTACAGCGCGTTACAGGATCGTCATCAGTTGGGGAACTTATCGCCGATGGGCTGCGCTGTAACAAAGGCGACGACAAAATTGGTAGAGAGCTATCCGCCGACCCAGCCGAAGGTATCTTAGACGTGATGAAGCGCCTCTCGGTCCCAAACGGCCTCGACTTTGTCGTAAGGCAGACCTAGCAGGCGACGGTGCGGCGAGACCGAACAGGCGCGTGTCATTCGCGGCGCGTAGCCCGTATTGGGGCCTGCGCGTGCGTCCCCAAGTGACACTGCTGATGCTGATGCGAGGAAAGCACTAGAATTTGCGAGGGATTCTGCACACGACCTGCAGTGCGAAGTACTGTCGCGCGAAGGAATCAATCGATCGTTATAAACAATTGATTTCATTAGCGTTTTGGTCGGGGCAGCTGGATTCGAACCAACGACCTGCAGTACCCAAAACTGCCGCGCTACCAGGCTGCGCTATACCCCGATCTGTTTGGGAAACCACGTCGATACACGCTTAAAGTCCCGCCAGCAAGGCTGGCTCCGGCCGTTTCAGCGGCCATTGAACAGCGGGTGCGCCACACGATCGCCGGGCGCGATCCCGTATTTTTGCGCCGTGCCTGCGATCACCTCCAGAACCCCCTTCGCCGGGCCCCCTGACGAGATGATCTTGGTGGACAGCGGCTCGGTATTCTCCGCAATTCGCAGGATACGGCCGTCGGCGCGAATGAAAATCATGTCGAGCGGAATGTAGGTGTTTTTCATCCACATCGAGACCTGCCGTTCCGGCGAGAAGTCGAACAGCATGCCTTTGCCGTCCGGCAATTCCTTGCGGTACATCAGGCCGGTTTCCTTCTCCTCGTCGGTGGTTGCCATCTCGACCGAGAAAACCTGCACGCCTGACTTGGTGACGATCTCGAGCGGCTGGAAGCTAGCCGCACGGGCGCTGGCGCCGGCAAATGCGCAGAGCACGCCGACCGCAGCGACAGCAACCCAAAGCCATCCGCGCGCGCGATGGGGATGAACACCTCGAGAGAAACTCATAGACAACGCTTTACCCAGCCGTGAAGATTTGGGGAACCCTAGCCCGAGGATCCTGGCAAATACCAGACCCATGCCGTTCAGATCGTCTTCAAGGCTGCGTGACGGCCGGCGGTCCCGTTCAGGGGTACGGGAAGCCGCTCGATTAGAGTGTTTTCAAGCGAAGTGGAGACCGGTTGGCGTCAAGAAAACGCGTCAAAACAAGAATCTAGAGCGCCGTTTCGATTCTATCGAAACGGAAGAGGCTCTAGTGCGAGGATAGTCCCGGCGCGCCCTTCTCCGGCTGAATTTCGGCGGCCATCATCCCCTTGGAGCCGGGCCCAAACCGCACCAGCACATACTGGCCAGGGCGGAGCTCGGTCATCCCGAAGCGCCGCAGGGTTTCCATATGCACGAAGATATCCGGCGTCCCTTCGCCGCAGGTCAGGAATCCAAATCCACGAAGCCGGTTGAACCATTTGACCTGCGCCCGCTCCAGGCCGCTGGTCGGGGTGACGCTGACATGGGTTCGCGGCGGCAGCATTTGCGCCGGATGGATTGCCGTCGATTCGTCCATCGATAGAATGCGGAACGCTTGATAGCCCTTGGCCCGCTGCACGCATTCGCAGACCAGTCGCGCGCCTTCGTAAGCGGTTTGATAGCCGTCGCGCCTAAGCACCGTTACGTGCAAAAGCACATCGGGCCAGCCATTGTCGGGAACGATGAAGCCGTAGCCCTTTGATGCGTCGAACCATTTGATGACGCCGGAGATTTCGACGAGGTCTGCGGCGCTGTCGCCGAGACCGGAAAGCGCATCCATCGCCGGATCGCGCTCGATCCTGCCTGAAAATTCGCCCGGTCCGAATTGGTTCGATACCGTACCGCCTGATGGCGGGCCGCCGAGCTTCTTGGACTCAAAACCGTCCGACCCCATGACCCCGGACCCCACACATGATTGCAGCCCGTCGTCTAGCGCGACGGCACTGGAACAAGCGTCCATTCATGAATTGCCATGATGACGCCACACGAATCTCTCGAATCAAAAGATAACACTCCCGCGTGCGGTGGATAGACAAAAAACAAATTCGTCGAAAGCTATGAACAGTCTTGCGCGGCCGCGAATCAATTAGGCAATCAGTTCCCGACGAACGGCCCGAGCGCTTCCCCGATATCGTAGTGGATCACCAGATCGGCAATATCATCCTGTTCGGTCGCCTCGTTGTTGATGATCACCAGTTTGGCGCCGCAGTTTTTCGCCAGCATCGGAAACCCGGCGGCCGGCCAGACCACCAATGAGGATCCGATCGCAAGAAACAGGTCGCAATGCCGGGCAAGCTCGGTGGCGCGGCGCATCGCATCCTCCGGCATCGCCTGTCCGAACGAGATGGTGGCGGTCTTGACCGGCTCGTCGCAGACAGTGCAGTCCGGCGCGCCGCCGATTTCGTCGAAGCGCTGCTTGACCCAGACGAGATCGTAAGCATGTCCGCAGCCGATGCAGCGGGCGTAAGTGGTGTTGCCGTGAAGCTCGACGACGTGATCCGCCGCAACCCCCGATATCTGATGCAGATTGTCGATGTTCTGGGTGACGATGGCGGGAATCTTGCCGGCCCTGTAGAGCGAGGCGAGCGCGCGGTGGCCGCGCCCCGGCCGCGCGGCCGCGAATGTCGGTTCCATCGCAAAGCGCCGCCGCCATGCCTCATCCCGGGCGTCAGGGCTCGCGACGAACTCGTCGAAAGGGATCGGACGGTTGCGGGTCCACAATCCGCCGGGTGAGCGGAAATCGGGAATGCCGCATTCGGTCGAAATGCCGGCGCCTGTGAAGGGAACGATGGTTGATGCCTCGGCGATCATATCGCCGAGCCGTTCCACGCCGTTGCGAAGATCCGATGCGATCATGGGAGTAATCCGAAAAACTTGAACGCGTGCACTATAGCACGGCCCGTCGGACTGCACCTTCGCTGGGTCAGAGATCAGTTGACCGCGCCGGCATCGGGCGCTGCGTTCACGCCGCCTCTGCGATCGGCTCCTTGGCCTCGTCGCTCTTCTTCTCGTCGCTCTTTTTGATCTTCGCGACCGGCGCCGAGGCGAACGATTTCTTCGCTGGCTTGCCGTACTGCGACAATCTTTCCAACTCAGCTTCCAGCTCGGCCTGCCGCGCCGCGACCTTTTCCATCAATTTGTCGGTCGCGTTGTCGCGTAACGCGGCGAGTTCTTCAATACCAAGCGAATCCAGGTCGATTTTTGCCATGGGGGCCTCCGGTTTTCTTCTGGCTACCGGGGCGGCGCGCAAGCCACAAGCACGGTGGAGGTCTTATCCACCGTGAAGGTCGGCGCGCGGCAATCACAATCCTGCAACGCCTCCTCCCAATTCGTGCCCCAATCGAGGCCATCAATGAGTGTCGGGATACGACTTGAAAAGGGGGGATGGGCATGGCCGACCAAAAAGACAGCGCCGCTCAGGAACGGGAAGAAATCGCAGCGCGCCTGGCACTTTTCAGAGCCACTCAGGAAAAGTTCGAACGCGAGCGCGAGGAATATTTCATCACCACGCTGGAAAACGCGCGTCACTCCGAAAATTCGTCACTTTGAGCGGTCGCCGTTCTGGCCCTATGGCGAACTTTCGAGCGCCGTCACAGCAAATACAAAAAGCCCGGATGCGATGCTCCGGGCTTTTCGATGACCAGGACTAGTAGTGCCGCCAGTAGCGGTGCCGGTAGTAAGGCCCGCCGTAGTAGGCGTAAGGCCCCGGTCCATAATAGGAGCGCGGGCCGTAACCATAGCCCGGTCCGTAATAATACGGGTACGCGCTAGCGGCGGCTCCGGCGGCGAGTGCACCTGCAGCGAGGCCGAACGCCAATCCGGGGCCGACACCCCGACCCCCCGCCTCAGCCGGCGCGCTCACGGCGGTTGTCGCAACCGCACCAACCGTCGCCAGGATTGCTAACGTCTTTTTCATACGCATCTCCCTCCATTGAGTGCCCCACAGATAACGCAAACGCTTTTGCATGGTTGCGCAGGAACCCCAGGGGTTCCGCAGCGGGAATCGCGACCGACGGACCCGACGTTGCAGAACACCCGTTTGGTCCTGCAAAAAAATGAGCTGGCCGGAACGAAACCGCGGCGTCGGGGCATCGCGTGTCTGATGTGGCCTCGCCTGCGAGCGCGTCCATGCGCGAACGCGCTCGCACGCTTCAACGGCATTCGACATCATAAGCAAAGTTGAAACGCTAATTTTTCTGGCCTTCAAGCCGCCCGATCTTGCGATCTAGATACCAAACTTCAACATCGCAGCCGTCCACAAACTGACGCGCGGCCTTCAAGGCCTCCGCATCCGTTTCGGCGTCAATGGGCTTGGACGAGGCTACGCGATTGTCTCCATCAATCAGATAAGCTCTATAAGTCGGCATAATTGCCCTCCCTTCCCCAAGACAACGCCCGGGAAAACGAAAGCTGAGGAAGGGGAGCCATGCCGGAACCGATGGAACCGTCCGCGGCTGAAACCGAACAGAAATTATTTGAGGGATAGAGTCATTGCAGATTTGGATACACCGGCCGGTTAAACCAGGTCATCAGGAAATTCCAAACTACGGCAGCGGACTGGGCGCGCCTGCAATTCTCAATTGTCGGCGTGGCCTGTGAATGCTGGATGGCAAACGTGGCCCCACGAAGCGCAGCGCAACCGGGGCTTACCCCACCTTCATCAAGACCGACCGCCATTTCGCTGCGCTTGATGCGGGCTACAGGTTTTCGGATCAGCACGAAAGTAAGAGGGATCCGCACGCAACGCCCCCTGCCCTCATTCCTGTTTTGCTGCTATTGAAGCCTTCGAAACCAAGCACAATCTCTTCAATATCTCAGGGAGCAAGAGAAACATGCGTTATCTCCACACCATGCTGCGCGTGCGCAATCTCGATACCGCGCTGAAATTTTACCAGGACGCGCTGGGATTGAAGGAAGTCCGCCGGGTCGACAACGACAAGGCGAAATTCACACTGGTGTTTTTGTGCGCCCCCGAAGACGAGGGACTGCTGAAAGCATCCAAGGGACGCGGCGCGCCACTGGTCGAACTGACCTACAACTGGGACGAGGAAAAATACGGTGAAGACCGCTATTTCGGCCATCTCGCCTACGAGGTCGACGACATCTATGCGACCTGCGACCGTCTGATGAAAATGGGCATCACCATCAACCGCCCGCCGCGCGACGGCCAGATGGCCTTTGTCCGCTCGCCCGATCTGCATTCGATCGAACTTCTGCAAAAGGGCGACGCGAAGCCGCCGGCGGAGCCGTGGACCTCGATGCCAAACACCGGGCACTGGTAAACCTTGCATAAATTCTTTGTGCATCTCCGGCATCCCTTCGACCGGCTGGTGACGAGAGCGGATGCGCCGTTTTCGCCAGGCGCATCCGAAGACGATTGGCGATCTAGCCGCAGCCACGAGGCCATCGACGTCGACGCAGAAGTACGCAAGGCCGTTCGATCGAGACGGCTACTCGCTTTTCAAAAACGGCCTCCCGCTTTCCGAAATTCCAGAGCCGTAAGCCGCGGCCGCCAATGCCAGGGCCCATCCTGGTCGCGCCGCGTTAGGCAAATTTGCAAAATCCGGTTTTGCGTTGCTTTCACCGGAACCGGCGTCTCCCTCTCGCGTTCTCAACCAAGAGGTGTTTATGGAGGAGATGATGGGACGAGGAATTCTGCTTTGGCTGTTAGGTGTGCCAATTCCGGTGATTATTCTGCTGTGGTTGTTCCTTGGCCACTGACCGCGAAGGATCGATCTGGTTGCGTCAATCAGGCCCGGCTAATGGCGCGGCCTTTTTGCAGAGCGTGATTGACTGGGAAATCCGCGGCGGCGGACGCTTTTTTGCAAAAATTCCGATATGACCCAGGGTCAATCATTGGGAGTGCAAACGCGTGGCGGACAACAATCGGGGGCATCTTAAGATCTGGGGCCGGGCCAATTCGGTGAATGTTCAAAAAGTGCTGTGGTGCGTGCGCGAACTCGATCTCGCGTATGAACGCGTCGATGCCGGCATGCAGTTCGGCCGCAATCGCGATGCCGACTATCTCGCGATGAATCCGAACGGGCGCGTGCCGACGCTGGTGGACGGCGGTTTCGTGCTCTGGGAATCCAATTCGATCATGCGCTATCTCGTACTCGCCTATGGCGAGGGCACATCGCTCTATCCGCAGGCGCCGAGACAGCGCGCCGCCGTCGATCGGTGGCTGGACTGGACGCTGTCGACCTTGCAGCCGGTCGATCGACCGGTGTTCTGGGCGCTGGTACGAACGCCGATCGAACAGCGCGATATGGCCGCAATCCAGAAGGACGCCGATGCCGAAGCGGAGCAATGGCACATCGTCGATAGGCAGTTGGCGACGCGGCGGTTCATCGAAGGCGATGATTTTACGCTCGCCGATATCGCGCTCGGCGCCTATGCGCGGCGCTGGTTCGGGGTCGAAGGCATCAGCAAGCCGCAGCTAACACATCTCGAGCGCTGGTTTGCGCAGCTCGCCGGCCGCGCAGGATTTGCGCAATTCGTTGCGCCGCCGCTGTTCTGAGAAGGCGTCCTTGCGATCCAGTGCTAGATCCCCGATCGCTCGAACAGCACAATGCAAATAATCAAGAGCAGCGTGACGACCGCCACCGCCAGGCGCGCGGTCCAGCTCATGCCGCGGCTCACCCACCACAGCAGCGCGCAACTCATCACGACGGGAACGATGATATCGAGGTGCAATGGCTCGTCCTGTTGCCGCTCAGCGCCAGCCGCTGGAACTACCCACTCCGATGCTGACCGCGCCACCGATCTTCATGCAGGTCTCGGTGCCCTCGATCTTGGCGAACCCCGGACCATAGTCGGCGCAGGAGTTGCGGCGGGCTGCATCTTTCAGCGGGAGCGGCCTGGCTGAGGCTCTGGATTTGTCCGACTTCCGAATACCGGACTGCTCGGCCGCGGCCATCGAAGCCGGCAGCAGCGCCATAGCAGCAATCGCAAGGACGATATTTCTCATCCCGTCTCTTTATCGCCTGCGGCCTGTTTAGGCTACCGGACGGACTTGAGGCCGACCGACTTGCCGCGGCGCCAGACCACTTCGCAGCTCCGGCCTCGCAGCGGGCTGCGCAATCCCCGCTTCCTTCATGGCTGCGGCCATTAAGCTGAGAGTTCGGCCCCACCCCAAGGAGAGCCGCGAGAACCGTTGAAATTCGGTCAATGTTTGGGCGGTTCTCGCTGCACCGAAGGCGCTCGGCCCGCCACGAAAAACCAATTTCCCGGCGGCTTGCCCGGCCGCGCAAACGCCACTATACGTTCGCCCGCCGCCATCGGGATCAATTCGCCACGGTCCGGGTTCGGTACGGCGTCATCGCGAGCCAAAGCGTTGATTTGCCGGGTATATTTGTTTGTGACCACAGCGAAACGGCGATGCCCCGACCAGCCTCGGTCGTGGCCAGGCGGACGTTTTCGCTCCCTTCGTCTATCGGTTAGGACGCCACCCTTTCACGGTGGAGAGAGCGGTTCGATTCCGCTAGGGAGCGCCACCCAGCTCAACGACCCTCCAAAAACCCTTATTTTACTGAGTTTTTCAGAGGGCCGCCAAATCCATGTGGCCCAGTTTGTGGCCCAATCAGTTTGGAGCCCGCGTCCCTATTGCTGACGGACGCGAAGGCGTAAATCCCGGCGATCCTTGATTGAGAATTCCACCGTTTGGAGGCGTACCGGCACCAACTCTAGGCGGAAGCTTCGGTGGCACTTGCGCTGCACCGGGCCCGGATTTTGGTCCCGTCGGGTGGAACTGCCGTCTCTTTTACTTGGCTTCTTTTCCGCATCGAAGCAGTTTTTTTCTTGTTTTGCGCAGGTGCGCCCTACGCAACTACCCTGTTGCTCAACGTTGTTTGGGTAACGATGGAGGCATCTTTTGTGGCATTCCTCGGCCTTTTGGTCGCAAGTCTTGTGAATTTTAGGTTTTGCCCACGATGGATTTGCGCTGCCGGCCGTAAAAATAATTGCGCAAATCCCGAGCCCGATCGCACAGATCGCACACCGGACCGCGAGGTCAACGACATTCGTTTTCATGTGGTTTAGTCTCCATCGTATGGAGACTGGTCTACGCCTTCCAAGAAGCCACAACGTCAACTGAAAGGCTCAATTCGCCTTCACATAAGCCAGAGCTTTGGGTGTCGTTCTCGTTGCTCGATTGATCGAAAATAAATCGATGAATTTTGTTCTGTTCTCACGGCGAGGCCCTATCAAGTCAGTGTGCCTCGTTTTGCTTGGGCTGACCCTAATCCCTTATGCACAGGCATTCGCCCAACCAGCGCCTCCAACTCCGGCGGAAATGATCTCGAACTATCGCATTCAGCACGGCGAAGGGCGGGTGACCCTGGATCCTGCGCTCACTAAGATTGCACAGGAACAGGCCACTGCCATGGCCTCCAAACAGACGCTCGACCATAGTGTGCTCGCGCCGTTCAATTCGCGTGTAGCCTCTTCAAGATCGGATCGTGCCGCAGAGAATATCGCTTACGGCCATGATAGTTTCGCAAACACATTAGCTCAATGGATTGGGTCGGATGGTCACCGAAAGAATCTGTTGCTGCACAACGCATCTCGGGTCGGTGTAGCCAGTTCAAAAAGCTCCACGGGCCCCACCTATTGGGCAATGGTGATCGCGGTCGCGTCCAAACCCACGACGGCACCGACCAAGTCCGCAAAACGGCCGGCTCACCAAGCCTGTAGAATTACAATTCTTGGCCTCTGTCTGTGAAAAAGCGGAAGAGGTTTGTGGATCCCCGCGCCTCCCGTCACACGTGAGACGTCCAAGGTTCGATGCCTTGTGCGTCCACCAGTGCGCCCAAATCCCCTGAAAACCTGAGTTTGTTTATAATTTCGACGCCGCCTCAGTTGGCCGCCTCTTTCATTCGCCTTTGGACGGCGTGAAGAGTCAGCTCGATGGCAATGTGATCCAGACCATCAGCCGCACCCTGATGGAAGAAGTGAAATGGGACCGCTCCATGGTGACTACGCTCGACTGGGCGAGCTATCCGATCCTGATCCTGACCTTCGCGGACATTCCGGAACTGGTCTACGACCTGATCGACCGCCCGAACGAACGCCCTTGGGGCGCGGGCGAGCCGTCGACGGCGGTGGTGCCGTCGGCGATCTCGAATGCCGTGTTCGATGCCACCGGCATCCCCCTGCGCTCGGTGCCTTATACTCCGGCGCGGCGCTCAGCTCGGCTTGAGTAGAGGTATCCGGGATATCGCAGCAGAAGGGCACCTCACGGCGCCCTCTTCCTTTCATCACGCGCCGGCCACCAGATCGTGAAGGCCTGTCATCCGTTCGGATGACGCGAACTGCCCGCCTATCATGAGAGGCAACAGATGGGAACATGATCTGGAGCAGGGATATTATGACGACGTATTTTATGACGACATATCGCGTATGGTCGCGCGGCTTCACGGCGCTGCTGGCCTGCGGCGCTTTCGCCGTCGGGCTCGCGAGCGCGGAGGCCCAGGTGACGCGGGACCACAGGCCCAAAGAGCCCCCCAGGCAGTTCACCGATCACCGCAAGAATCCGCCGCCCCCCGGTTGGGGGAAATCAGAAAACCCGCACCACAACTTTGGAAAGCAGGGCGGTGTATCCGTGAAATAGGATCTATCCCTCCAGTTGTTTGGGAAATTTGTGCTTCAACCCTCGGCAAAGGTGAACAACCACGCTGTCATCGGTGGATGTTTACGACTTGCGCGGAAGACAACAGAGCCGCTCCACCGGTTGCAGGGCGCGAGGCGGGGCGGCTAACGGACGCCTGAGTGCTTCATCACTCAAAGGGCAGCGTCGCCTGATCTTCTGACCAGTCGATGATCGCGAAAACCATTCCGCGCCTGAGCATTTCGATTTCGAGATCAGCGGCGTGCTTTTTCCAGTCGGGCGTCTCGCGAATGCGAAATCTGGGTCCCTCGTCAAGGCCGCGGAGCGAATCATCAGCCGCCAGCGCCCCACGAATGCCCTCGTACATCATGGTGAGGCTGTCGTTCGTGAATGCTCGATAATTCATCGGGTCCCCAGCCCCTATGAACAAGCAACCGCCGGTGCCCCCAAACGACGGCTCCAGCCGCAATCGCTCGCTAGAAGATATCACAGAGTGAGCCGGAAGAGTTAATTCGGAATTACATCGTGGCGCCGGGGGTAACTTAGTTGCGGACGAGACTCCCCGCTTTTGCGCGCTACCCTCCCGTCGACGCGGGTCCGGTCCGGCTTCCCGTCGGCCCAGGATAATCGACTGTCAAGTTGAGCAGAATCAGGGTTATCTTCGCAACGTTGCCCCGTTGACGTCGCGAAGGCGAACCGGAGATGACCGAGCTGGAAGTTCTGGACCGCAACATACACGGGCTAAAGGAATTGCTGAGGGTCGCCTGGCGCGATCTTGCAAACCCGCTACTCACATCATTCGACCGCCGCGAAGCGCGCAACCAAATCAACCAGTACACTGCCGAATTGCGGCGTCATCTCCAGTTGATCGAAGCGGAACGCAGCCGATCCCGTAAGCAATCTTTGCCGGAAAAGCCCCGCCGTTTTGAGGAAGTGAAGTTCCGAATTCTTGCATAAGCCCACTCGCGCGCCGCAATCGCTCGACGCTGCTGCCAATCGCGATCCCCCAAGGCTGCTTCCTCGAAACAGGCCTCTGCTCTGGCCTTCTCGCATTGGCCTTCAGCTAAAGGGTAGCTTTCATTCCAAAAAAATTTGGGCCTGGTAGTGCCGCTGAAATATACCGGCGGCCTTATTCCCCGTGGTTCCCTCATGGGAGATCGTCTGCGTGGCGCGCCCGGCGATTGGTTCCGGCCCCAAAACGAATCTCTATTGTTCCAGATTGAGGAACTCCCTCCTCGCCTCGCGAATTTCCAGGCAGCCTTTTCCATGTAGCCTTTCCATGGAGGAACGTCAGACTAGGCTTAAAGCATTCGTCGACTGAATGACCGTCTTAGCCCACCCTTCGGCACCACGGTATGGAGCGCCGCTTCCGCCTTTCAGGGGCCTGCCCCTCACGTCGCGATGGCGGCGGAACGAAACCTTTTCCTGTTGCTTGCCTTGCAATGGAGAAATGCCGTGCGCACTGGCACCATTTTGATCGTAACTGTTCTGCTGGGACTGTTGACGGCCGTCGGCCTGTTCGCGTGGGCTGGTCTCGCGGGCCCCGGTGAGCCCATGCCAACTAAGGGCTACGTCGCGCTAGCCTTGGGCGCTCTCGCCACCGTGCTGGTCGGCCTGGGATTGATGGGTCTTGTTTTCTACAGCAGCCGCCGAGGCTACGACGAGCCACCTCATTTTCACGAAGATCCCTGATGTGGCACGATGAATAATCCCGACCAGGAAGTTGTATTGCGAGCCGTTGAGGACGCGAGGCGTATCCTCGGAGAATACATCGAACCGGGTCCACATAGTGCAACAAGGACTGTAGAGCGCCTGCTCGCTGTGCTCGACAGAAACGATCTGGTGCACGCGCTCGACCGAATTAACCGACGAATGGTGCTGCGGCTGGTCAAAGGATCGTTGGGAGAAACAAAAAATCCCGGGGGTGATCCGATTTAGCACCGTGGTTCTTGATCGGGAAGCACCAGACCTGCCGGGCGTGATCTCGCGCTCTTGCGTCAGACTCACCATCTGCACGCGCGTGCGCCACGTTCGGCCGGCCTCAAAGGGAAGATCAGCAGCGGTATGGTCCGGAGCAGCGGGCAAGATCGATGTGAACAAGCGTTCATCAAAATTAAATTTTGATCGCGGCTCCGACCATCACAATTTTCAAGCAACTTTCAATTGCCGCTCCAGTTAGTTAGTTATGGAAAATGGAGAGCTTGGAACCATGAGAAAGGCAGCATTGGCTTTGGCAACCGCTGCCACGCTCGGCTTGACTGCGGTAGCAGTTCCCGCACCCGCAGAAGCACGAGGTGGTTGGGGTTGGGGTGGTTTTGGACCTGCCCTGGCGGGCGGGTTGGTCGCGGGGGCACTAATCGGCGGCTTGGCCTCCAGCGCGTATGCTTACGGGCCGGGCTACGGCTACTATGGCGGCTATGGCCCGTATTATGGCGGCTACGCCCCCTATTACGGCTATGCTCCCGCCTATTACGGCGGATATTACGCGCCATATTCAGGATATTACGGCTACCGGTACCGGCGCGTGTTTCGTCCCGCATATGGCTATTACGGTGGTCCTCGATTCTATGGCGCCCGGTATTATTAAGGGTGGAATCGTTGGTGACATCTAGAGCGGACACCAAGCGGATAGCGCCCGCGATCGCGGCTGTTGAGCAGATATAATGCATCGGCCGCGAGTCGGCGCGGCAATAACTGCCCGCGGCGGACGCGCTTCGCCACCCTTCGAAGCGTAGATAAACGGAGAAAAATGGCCTATCTGCCATCCTGATGCTTCTCCTTGAATCCCTCCCAACCGTGATCGGCACCGCGGCGGTGGCCCCCGCCTTGCTGATATTGTGGCTTGTGATCGCCGCGGGTGAGCGCCCTGGCCCGCCAGCCAGAGTCTGGGCCGCCTTTCTGCTTGGCGCCGCCAGCATTTCGCTATTGGGCGTAGCGCGTGCGCCGTTTGCCTCGATATCGGCGACCTCCGAAAATCCCTGGGTCGCGCAGGTCCTGCATTCGGTATTCGGGGTCGCAGCGCCCGAGGAAATCGTCAAGATTCTCGTCATATTCGCGGTTTCGGCGCGGCGCCGGCCGTTCGCTGATCCGATGGACACCGTGGTCTATGGTGCGGCGGTGGGTCTCGGTTTTGCGGCGTACGAAAATCTCGCCTACTTGGTGCGGCATGAGGAGATCTGGCAGTCGCTGGCCGCGTTGCGCAGCGTCCTGACCGTGCCGTTCCACGGCGCCCTCGGCATCATCGCCGGCGCCTATCTTGCGATCGCGCGATCCGGCACCGCGCTGGGTGCGCACCGGCATCACCGCGACTGGGCGCGCATCTCAAGTTTCATTCTGATGCTGTTTGTGCCGCTCGCGCTGCACGCAGCCTTTGATTTCCCGTTGCTGACGCTGCAACAGAACCCGGACATCGATCCATCCACCCGAATGATGCTGGGATCGGCCAGCGTGCTGATCGGCTTCGGTTCGATCGCCTTTGCCGCGCGGCTGGTGCGGCGGGTCGGCCGTCACCACGCCCCTCGCACCGAAGTCGCGCGCGAACGACTAAGTCAGTTGCGACGAATGTGGGCGTTACTGGTGGTGGGCGGCGGCGCTGGATTTGCAGGTCTGGCCTTTGTGCTCACATCGATCCATCACTGGCTGGTCAATCCCGAACGCAACATGGCGCTCGTGCTGATCCCGATCGGCCTCGTCTCGATACTGATCGGCACCGCGCTGCTGGCAGCCACCACGGCGATCTATATTCTCGGTCGCAATCGGATGCGCATCACATTGAATAGTTTTTCGTCTGCTCCCGGACGTGGTTAGGGCAGCGGTGCCGCGTTCAAGCCGCGTATCAGCGAACTAATTTGACCCGGCGACGTTGGCGCAAGTTATACTTACGCCTAGGGCGTCATCCTGCGCTGCCGGTATCGGGAGATTTTCAATGACCCTTCACCAGGACATCACCAGAGTGCAATCCGAAATGAACGCTGCGGTCCGTGAGCATTGGAAGGTCTTTTTGTTTGAAGGCATCCTGCTTATGATCCTGGGACTGGCGGCGGTGATCGCGCCGTTGATAGCGAGCCTCGCCTTCACGATTTTCTTCGGCTGGATGTTTCTGATCAGCGGCGTCGTGGGACTGGCGACGACGTTCTGGGCTCGACGGATGCCGGGCTTCCGGTGGTCGCTGGCTTCGGCCGCGCTGGCCGTCGGCGCCGGCATCATTCTGCTGGCGAGGCCGGCCGAGGGCGTCTTGACACTCACCATCGTGATCGGCGCCTATTTCCTCGCCGAAGGCGTCGCCACCATCATGTATGCGCTGGAGCATCGCCGCGAATTATCCGAGCGCTGGAGCTGGATGCTGTTCGCCGGCATAATGGATATCCTGATTGCCGCCCTGATCATCACCGGGCTTCCCGGCTCGGCCGAATGGGCTGTCGGACTCCTGGTCGGAATCAACCTCTTGTTCGGCGGTGCTTCGCTGATCGCAATGGCGCTCGCGGCCCGCAAGGGGTGATCACAGAATTTGCGCGTATTCTGTCCGCGACACCGGTATCACCCTCGGATCAAAACCGTGGGCCGCCTTTGCGGAACGCGGCTGACATTCAGCAACCGCGGCAAATGCTCTTGATCTTGCGATCGAGCGCACGGTTTTCCTTGATGAGCGGATCGTTCGGATCGTCGAGGTCCGTGTCGGGCACCTGATCGGCGCGTGGCTGACGGTGGCCGATCGGGGCTTCGAGCGGCACCTGCCGCTGAATCTGCGACTGATTTGCCGCGTCCGAAGCTCCCTTGTTGCTCTTTGTCTGCGCCACCCCAGGACCGCCGCCAATCAGAAGCAGCAGCGCTGCGGTCGTGAACAATTTTCTCATCTTGCTTCTCCCATTTTCGGAAAAATGAGCTATCGCGCACGATCGGGAACCTCCGCCCATCACTTCGATCATGGCTTCGGAGGATAGAGATGTACGTCGCCGCAATAATCGACAATACGATAACGCGTTTCCGGGCGCAGTTGACAGTCCGCAGACAAGAAATTTGCATGCGACAAATAGCTCGGGCCGACCGGCGCCTTGCCGTGTCCGCCGGGAATGTCGAGCACGTAATCCGGCTGACACAATCCGGAAACCCGCCCCCGCAGCGCGCGCATCAGTTCCTGCCCGTGCGCCAGCGTGGTGCGCAGATGCGCCGTGCCGGGCGCGAGATCGCCGTGGTGCAGGTAATAGGGCTTGATTCGGCATTCGACGAAGGCCCGCATCAGAGCCTCCAACGCCGCTGGGTTATCGTTGACGCCGCGCAGCAGCACCGACTGGCTTACCATGGGAATGCCAGCATCGATGATCTCGGCGCAAGCGGCGCGGGCCCTGCCAGACAGTTCCCGGGCGTGATTGGCGTGCAGCGCGACCCAGGTCGTCGCGCCCGTGACCTTCAGCGCCGCGATCGTCTCGGCGCTGATCCGCGCGGGATCGGCAACCGGCACGCGGGTATGAATCCGGATAACCTTGACGTGATCGATGGCCGCGAGGTCCGCCATGATCTCAGTGAGCCGTCGCGGCGACAGCATCAAGGGATCGCCCCCGGTCAGGATCACTTCCCAAATTTCCGGATGCGCGCGGATGTAGTCGAGCGCCTTGTCGTACGCGGCCTGCGAGAGCGAGGTCGTCTTGCCGGGCCCGACCATTTCGCGACGAAAGCAGAAACGGCAATACACCGCGCAGATGTGAACCAGCTTGAACAGCACCCGATCGGGATAGCGATGCACGATGCCGGCGACCGGCGAATGGCTGTGATCGCCGATCGGATCGGCATTCTCTTCCGGCTGAGTTAGCAATTCCTCGGCGCTCGGAATGAACTGTCGCGCGATCGGATCGTCGGGGTCATGGGGGTCGATCAGCTCGGCAATGTGCGAGGTCACGGCCACTGCATAGCGCGCCGCGACCGCTTCCAGATCGGGAAGCGCAGCGGCGGGCGCAAGGCCGCGAGCCACCAGCTCGGCGGGCTCGCGCAAAGTCGCGGCCGGCTTGAAATTGATCTTGTTCATGCATCACCTGCCGGCGGCGTCCACACCACCTGATCGATCCTGACCGCGCCGCTCGCCAGCATCACCAGCCGGTCGAAGCCGAGCGCGACGCCGCTCGCTTCCGGCATCTTTGCGACCGCATCGAGAAAATCCTCGTCGAGCGGATAGCGTTCGCCGTAGCGCCGCTGTTTTTCGTCCATCGCCAACGTGAAGCGCAGGCGTTGTTCCCGCGCATCGGTCAATTCGCCAAATCCGTTGGCGAGCTCGACGCCGCAGGCATAGACCTCGAAGCGTTCGGCGACGCGTGGATCGGACGATTTGGCGCGCGCCAGCGCCGCTTCGGGAACCGGATATTCAAACAATACCGTCAAACGTCCCTGCCCCAGATTCGGTTCGATATGCTCGACCAATACCTTGCTGAAAATATCCGACCAGGTGTCGTCATCCGTGATCCGCACCCGCTTCCTTGCCGCCGCCGCGAGGCCATCGCGATCGCCCTTGCCGTCCGCAACGGTTGCAAGCAGGTCGATCCCGGCAAAGCGCTCGAACGCCGTCGCGACTGTCAAAAGCTCCGGCTCGGCGAAGGGATCGGCGACGTTGCCGCGAAACGAGAATTGTCCGATGCCGGTCGCCTGTGCGGCGTGCGCAATGATGACGATGCTGTCGGCCATGACGGCGTCATAGGTTGCGTTGGCGCGGTACCATTCCAGCATGGTGAATTCGGGAAGATGCAAATCGCCGCGCTCGCGGTCGCGAAACACCCGCGCAAGCTCGAAAATCTTCGTTTCGCCCGAGGCCAGCAATTTCTTGCAGGCGAATTCCGGCGAGGTCCGCAAATACCGTGTCGCGCGCTCGCCATTGGCGCGCTGTAGTTCAGTCCGTGGCGCATGCAGGTGGGTCTCATTCCCCGGTGACACCTGCAAAATTCCGGTTTCCACCTCGGCAAAACCCTGCTCGTCGAACCATGTCCTAATGGCCCTGGTGATAGCGCTTCGCGCCGTCAAAAATGGCCTGACGTCGGCGTGCCGCGCGGCGGACCACCATGGCGAATACTGATCGTTTCCGGCCATCAACCTGCCGCCTCGCCAGGCAACCGGTGCAGGGACATCAAGTCGGCGGCACTAGTATCGACGCACAAAATCAGTATGTTGCAGCCCGAAACCGCCTTAAAAGCCGCAGGACAGCGTTGTCCGGATCGGGCCCAGGCCAGAATATCAGGAAAATCAGCTTTGAAAGTCATCGCCAGTTCTATTCGCAAGGGCAACGTCATCGAGCAAGACGGCAAGCTTTACGTGGTTCTGACCGCCGAGAACATCCACCCCGGCAAGGGAACGCCGGTCAGCCAGATCGAAATGCGCCGAATCAGCGATGGGGTAAAGATTTCCGAGCGTTACAAGACCACCGACCAGGTGGAGAAGGCGACCATCGAGGATCACAACTTCAACTACCTGTACAACGATGCCGACGGCTTCCATTTCATGAACGCCGACACCTACGATCAGGTTCAGGTGCCCAAGGATGTCGTGGGCGCGGCCGCGCCGTATCTGCAGGAGAACATGACCGTCAAGCTGTCGCTGCACGGCGTCGTTCCGGTGGCGATCCAGATGCCACAGCGCGCGACGCTGGAAGTTGTGGAAACCGAGCCCGTCACCAAGGGTCAGACCGCATCGTCGTCCTACAAGCCTGCTATCCTCTCCAACGGCGTGCGCACGGCCGTGCCTCCGCATATCGGTACGGGCACGCGCATCGTCGTCATGACCGAGGACGGCTCCTACGTCGAGCGCGCCAAGGATTAGACAGGCTACGCTTGGGCGCCGGGGGCGACGTAGGTGGGTACGAAAGCCGTCCGGCATGTTCTGCGCTTGCTGGCAGCCTTCCCTTTGCTCGTCGCCAGCGCCGCTATCGTTAGCGCCGACGAATTCAGAACGCCTGCGATCTCGGCCGTTCGCGTCGAATGGCGCGCGGCTCTCGATCAGCTGCGATCGGAGATCATCACCCAGCCGGCCGTCGCGTCCGCCTTCACGTTTTTAGGCCGACGCAGGCTCGGGCCGTTCGATCCGCGTTCGACGCCCGCGCTGGTGCAATTGAACGCGGTGACCTCGCAGATCTTCACCGGTATCGCGCGCAGTCCGGTGCCGGTGCTGCTGCCGCTCGACACCGCAGCATTTTTTGGCGCGCGACTGAACGGCGCGCCGGAGAGCCTGTCACTGTCGCGCTATCAGGCGGACTTCCGGCCCGCCGACCTGTTCGATGCCGGCCCTGCCGGCTACGACGCGGTATTCTCCCTCGAGCCCGGCGCCGGCGACGGCATGCCTCAGCGAACTTTTGCCAAACCCATCGAAGTGCAGATCACCGGTTCGATCCTGACCTACGACATCCGCGACCCGCTCGGCGGCAAAGGCGAACCGGTCAGGGGGCTGGCCGCACAATATCCCGACCTGCGCCGCTTCATCCGCGAAGGCTATGTGCGCTATGCCTTCACGCGCTTCGGCGTACCTTATGTGGTGTCGATCCAGTGTCTCGACAGCACCCCGCGCCCGCTACGGCTCGCCTGCCGCGAGGCCTACCCGGTCGCCGAGCGTTTCCTCAAAGCACTGCGGATCGCCGGCGGCCTGCCCTCACGGCCGGGAATGGATATTCCGTCCGGAATTGCCGAGCGGCCGGTGGCGCGGTCGCCTGATTTTACCTATCGCCCCAGTGGCGACATCATCGCCAACAGCGGCTTTCGCAAGCAGGGCGGCCGCACCGACTTTACCACTTACTCGCAAATTCGATTTCCACTGGAAAAAGCTCCGGCCTTCGCTCACTCGCAATCGTTTCGGGAGCGCAGATCGAACGACAAGCCGCTGATGCTCGACGAGCTGGTCGGCGGCAATTCCGGCTATCTATGGCAGGATAATTTTTGCGAAGCCCGCAGTTTTGGGGTGGGGCAATGCGCCAGCGGATTCGGTCATCAGGGGCAGGATATCCGCCCCGGGGCGTGTCCGCCAACCGCAGGTCCCCAGCGCTGCGATCGCAATCAGCAGGCGATTGTTGCCGTCCGCGATGGTGTGCTGATCCGCTCAGCGAAACAGCAGGCGGCAACGCTCCAGATCAACAGCTACAATGAACATATCCGCTTTCGCTATATGCATATGAACCCCGCCAGCATGGATGCCGACGGCATTCTGAATGGACGCCGCGTCAATGAAGGCGAGAAAATCGGCCTGGTTTCGAATTACCTGGACCGTCCCAATGGCACCAGCCTGCACTTGCATTTCGACGTGCAGGTGTTCACGCGCGACGGCTGGCTCTGGGTCAATCCCTACGTCACGCTGATCGCGGCCTATGAGCGCTTGATCCGCGGACGCGGGCGCGAGATCGGGCCCGAATCCGTCTCATTGCCCGCCGTGGCCCACGCATCGCCGAAGGATGCGCTTCGTCCCGAGCGGGAGGAAGACGGCGACGACTGATCTTTACGACGCCGCATGAACGGCTTTTGCTGCGCCGGCGGGGTCCAGCGATGGGCGGCGCCAGGCCTGTTCCAGACATTGATCGGGTGACGATCCGGCGCTGGCTGTCCAAAATTGCCGCAGACCTGCAGCAGGATGGCTAGTTCCCAAAGGCTATGCCTTTTGCCCCGCCCCTCCCCGCCCCGCTAGACTGCGCTGATGAAACAATCTGATTCTCCGAGAACGCCGACGCGCCGCGCAATTCTGCGATCTGGTCTTGGCGCTGGCGCCCTGCTCGCGCAGCCGGTTGCGGCATTTGCTGCGGCGCCGCCCGGCTTCGACCAATGGCGCGACAGCTTTCGCGCGCGGGCGCTGGCGAAAGGCATTTCGGATGCGACCTGGACTCGCGTGATGGGCCGCATCGAACCCGACATGACCGTCTTCAAACAGATGCAGAAGCAGCCTGAGTTCAACGAGCAGGTCTGGCAATACATCAATCGCCGCGTCTCGGACTGGCGCATCATCGCGGGCAAGGAGGCACTGAGGAAGAACGAGGCGTTGTTTACGCGCATCGAACGGGACTTCGGCGTCGAACGCGGCACGCTGCTGGCGCTGTGGGGCGTCGAGTCCGCCTATGGCGATCCGCTGGTGCAGCAGAATCATATGCGGCCGGTATTCCCTTCGCTCGCGGCGCTCGCCTGGAACGAGCCGCGCCGCCGCGCCTATTGGGAGACCGAACTGATCAATGCCTTGAAGATCGTCGATCGCGGCTGGAGCACGCCGGAGGAGATGCGGGGCTCGTGGGCCGGCGCGATGGGACATACCCAGTGGATGCCGGAAGTCTGGCTCAATGTCGGGATGGATTACGACAAGGACGGCCGGGTGTCGCCGTTCGGCAGGCCGGACGATGCGCTCGGCTCCAGCGCGCGATACCTGGTCAATCGCGGCAAGTATCACCGCGGCGAACATTGGGGCTATGAGGTGCGCGCGCCGGGCGCAGCCGCGAGCGGCAGCCGAACCTATGCGGCGTGGTCCAGCGCCGGCGTCTCGCGCGCCGACGGTCAGCCGTTCCAGCAACCGAACGCCTCCGCGCAGATGTGGGTGCCGGTGCAAGGCGGACCGGCGTTCCTGCTGGGTCCGAATTTCTATGCGGTGCGCAGCTATAACCCTTCGATGAACTACGCGCTGGCGATCTGCCATCTCGGCGACCGCATTTTGGGCGCCCCGCCCTTCATTCAGCCGTTCCCCGGCTCCGAGCGTGCGCTGACGCTCGCGGAAGTGCAGGAAATGCAAACCAGACTGACAAAGGCGGGCTTTGACACCGGCGGCACCGACGGCCGCGTCGGCAACGACACCATGAAAGCGGTGAAGGATTATCAGACTAAAACGGGCCTGTTGCCGGCGGATGGGTATGGCGGGCTGAAGGTGCTGGCGCGGCTGAGGCAGGGCGGCTAGCCGTCGCCGAGCATAGGCTGACTTTTTGACTTCGTCGTTCCGGGATGCGCCTGTTGGCGCAGGCCTGCAATCCATACTCCCGATCGTGGTTATGAATTCTGGGCTCGCTATTACCTGATCACCGCCGGTCCCTGATCCGGCACGGCAACATCGAGCACGCGCAATTGCACGCGCTCGGTGCCTTGCCAGCGATCCACCGCGAGCGATCCCGCCACATGCAGCGGCTGCCCGCGATTTCCCGTCAACGCATTGCCGAGCTTTTGTCCGATCGAGCGAAAGGCGATCCCGTTGACGATCGCGCCGTCGCCGGACTTGAACCGCACGCGCAAATGCGCTTGTCCCACTTCATCGGCATAAACCAATTGATGCGAGGGCAGCGCCACCACCGGTTCGGGATTGCCGCTGCCGAACGGCCCCGCGCGATTGAGCGTTGCAACCAGTTCCGGCGTCACCGCCCGTGCACTCAAAGCGCCGTCGATGAACAGCTCATTTTCGTGCCGCGAGTTCGCAACATCCTGCGCCAGCGCGCTTTCCATATAGGCGCGGAATTCGGCCAATCTCTCTTTGCGCAGCGTCACGCCTGCGGCCATGGCGTGGCCGCCGCCCTTCATCAACAATCCTTCCTTCACCGCCTGCCGCACCGCCTTGCCGAGATCGACGCCGGAAATCGAGCGGCCCGAGCCGGTGCCGATGCCGCCCGGCTCCAGTGCAATGGCAAAGGCGGGACGCGCGAATTTTTCCTTCAGCCGCGAGGCGACAAGACCGACCACGCCGGGATGCCAGCCTTCCGATGCCGTGACGATCACCGAGCCCTTATCTTCGAGCCCGAGCGAGGCCAGCGCCTCGGCTTCCGCTTGCGCTTCCGCCATCTGTTCGATGACGCGGCGCTCGGTGTTGAGGCGATCAAGCTCCGTGGCGATACGTGCAGCTTCGGAGACGTCGCCCTCCAGCAAGAGCCGCACGCCGAGATCGGCGCGCCCGATCCGCCCCCCGGCGTTGATGCGGGGTCCCAGCATGAAGCCGAGATGCCAGGCCTCGGGCGGGCCGTTCAGCCGCGACACGTCCATCAGCGCGGTATGGCCGACATGATCGCGGCGCCGCATCGCGATCAGGCCCTTTGCCACGAAGGCGCGGTTGAGGCCGGTCAACGGCGCGACATCGGCGACGGTGCCGAGCGCGACGTGATGCAGCATGCCGAGCAGATCCGGCTCCGGCATTTCGCCGGTCCAGAATCCGCGTGTGCGCAATTCCCGGTTCACCGCGACCAGGGTGACCAGCACAAGGCCGACCGCGGCAAGATGGCCGAGACCTGAGAGGTCGTCGGGCCGGTTCGGATTAACCAGCGCATCGACATCAGGCAATTCGTCGCCGCATTGATGATGATCGATGACGACCACCGACATCCCGAGCCGTCGCGCCTCTGCCAGCGGCTCGAGGCTGGTGGTGCCGCAATCCACCGTCACCAAGAGCGTGGCGCCCTTGCCCGCAAGTGCGCGTACGGCCTCGACATTGGGGCCATAGCCTTCGAAAATCCGGTCGGGAATATGAATCAGCGGATCGAGTCCGCAATGCCGCAGGTGCCACGCGAGCAGCGCCGCGGAAGTGGCGCCGTCGACATCATAGTCGCCGAAGACAGCAACTTTTTCGCCGCGTGTGGCGGCATCCGCGATGCGCTTCGCGGCGGCCTCCATCTGCGTCACCGTGTAGGGATCGGGCATTAATTTGCGGATAGCCGGATCGAGATAATCCTCGACCGCATCGATCCCGACATCGCGCCCCGCGAGCACCCGCGCCAGCATCTCCGGTAATTGATGGCGCTGCGTGATCGCAAGAGCGCGCGCGGCGCCGCGCGCATCGAGCCGGTCGCGCCACAACTTACCCGTCGCCGATCGCGCAACGCCGAGAAACGCCGGTGGCGCTTCAATGGGCAAGGCGGATGCAGGGAGCGTCATGATGCTTTTGGAAGATACGCGAGGCAGGCGCGGGTTCAATGATTCGCTCACGGCGATCACAACTTATACCCGTCATCCCCGCGTGACGGCTTGCCGTTACCACTGGAGCTGCGAGCCTCTTCGGCGAGCCTCGAAAGGATGACGGCGACCAATCCGTGGCCCATCCTTCGATACGTGCGCAAGGGCGCTTACCACGGAGGAGCGCAATGCGCTCATCCGGGGATGACGGCGGCGTCAGCTCAACACCCCATTCGGTCCGCGATTTCCCCAAAATCCTTGGCGACGACATCCCAATCGCCCGTCGCCTCGAAGTCGTGCTTCTGCAGCGGGCCGTATTCGCTCGGCCGCGCGACGAAGGCGGTTTTCAACCCCAGTTTCTGCGCGGCCTCGAGGTCGCTGTTGTGCGCGGCGACCATCATCACCTGTTGCGGCGACAGACCGAGCAGCCGCGCGGCCCCAAGATAGGTTTCGGGATCTGGCTTATAGTGCTCGAACAATTCCGCCGACAACACCAGGTCCCACGGCAGGCCCGCGAATTTCGCCATGTTGGTCAAGAGCGCGACATTGCCGTTCGAGAGTGGAGCGATGATGTAATTTGTCTTTAGCCGCGCAAGTCCAGAGACGCTGTCCGGCCAGGGATGGAGCCGGTGCCAGCCCATGGTCAGGTGATGCAGGTCATCCTCGTTCAAGCCCGAAATCGAAAATTGCGCGACCAGTTTTTCCAGCGATCGGCGGTGCAGCACATCGAGGATCACGTAGCCGCGCTCCGGATGCTTTCTTACCTCATCCATCGACGCGGCATAGACGCCGCGCCAGGCATCGACCAGCGCGGTCCAGTCCGCCTTGACGCCTCGCTTGTCGGCCCATTTGCTGAAATCCGCGATCAGGCTCGAGCGCCAGTCGACGACGGTGCCGAACACATCGAACACCAGGGCTTTCACCGCCGAAATATCAGACATGCCGGCTCCTGCTATTGTCGTTCTTGACCGAAGAGGCGCGTTCAAAGTTTCTTGCGGTATTGCACGAAGCCCGGCCGCTCGGCGACCTGATTGTAGAGATTTTGTGCGGTCTGGTTGGTTTCGTGCGTTATCCAGTAGAGGCGGCTTGCGCCGGCTTCGCGAGCGGCTGCCTCAACCGCTGCAATCAACGCACGCCCTGCTCCGCTTCCGCGGGCCGACGGTTCGACGAAAAGGTCTTCGAGATAGCAGTAGCACAGCGGCGCCCAGGTCGAGCGATGCAGCAGATAGTGCGCGATCCCGATCAATCGTCCGTCGCGCTCGGCGACGAAAGCGCCGAGGCGTTCGAGTGGATCGAAGAACCGCCGCCATGTCGCGTCGGTGACATCAGAAGCAAGGGTCGCCTTATAGAAAGTCAGATAGCCCTGCCACAGTGGCTCCCATGCCTCGCGATCGCCGGGCTGCAAGGCTCTGACGACGGTTTCGCCTGGCATCATCGGCGGCCTCAATCGAGGTGGAATTTTTCGAGCTGACGGTGTTCGGCCTTGATGTAGCGCACGGTGCCGGTCACCGAGCGCATCACCACGGTCTCGGTCTCGATGACATCCTTGCGAAACTTGACGCCCGACAGCAGCGAGCCCGTCGTTACTCCGGTTGCCGCGAACAGGCAGTCGCCCCTCGCCATGTCCTCGATGCCGTAAACCATGCGCGGATCGGTGACGCCCATCTTGCGGGCGCGTTCGCGCTTCTCGTCGGTATCGAGGATCAGCCGGCATTGCATCTGGCCGCCGATGCAGCGCAGCGCGACCGCCGCCAGCACGCCTTCGGGCGCGCCACCGGTACCAATATACATATCGACGCCGGTATTCTCGGGATCGGCGCAATGGATCACGCCCGCGACATCACCATCGGTGATGAGGCGTACCGCCGCGCCGGTGCTGCGCACGCCCTGAATGATATCGGCATGCCGCGGACGATCGAGCACCAGCACCGTGATGGCGGATGCATCAACACCTTTCGCCTTGGCCAGCCGGCGAACGTTGTCGGCCGGCGATGCATCAAGCTCGATGATGCCTTTGGCGTAGCCGGGGCCGATGGCGATCTTTTCCATGTAAACGTCGGGCGCGTGCAGAAGCGTGCCGCCATCCGCGATCGCCATGGTCGCAATCGCGCCCGGCATGTTCTTGGCGCACAGCGTGGTGCCCTCGAGCGGATCGACGGCGATATCGACCTGCGGGCCGGCATTGATGCCGACTTTCTCGCCGATGAAGAGCATCGGCGCCTCGTCGCGCTCGCCCTCGCCGATCACGACGGTGCCTTCGATGGGCAACTTATTGAGTTCGCGGCGCATCGCATCGACAGCGGCCTGGTCGGCTGCCTTTTCGTTGCCATGGCCCCGCAATCGCGCCGCCGAGACCGCCGCGCGTTCCGTCACACGCACGATCTCGAGCGTCAGGATGCGTTCCAGCAATAGCTGCGGCGGAACAGAAATATGTGTCGACATCGGCGCACTCCTTAAGACGTCACTGCGGTTTTTTGGTCGGGATATATGGTTTCGCGCATCGTCCGTTCAGACCAGGCGCTAGTTTTTTTCGATCCGTATCACCTGCGGCCGGCCGCTGATCACCTTGTCGCGCTGTACCGCCTCCAGCGCCCGATACACCGCATCTTCGCTGGTGGCATAGGTGATCAGAATGACCGGCACCGGCGAAGCTTTCCTCGCCGCGCCGTTCGCGTCAACGCCGTCCGGATGGCGCTGCACGATCGATTCGATCGAAATCTTCTGCTGGGCAAGTCGGGTGGCAATAGCAGCGGCGGTGCCCGGCAAATCTCGCGCCATCAGGCGGATATAATAGCCACCCTCATGGCGTTCCATTGGCGCCTTTTTGGTCGCGCGCAACCGCTCTACAGGACGTCCGAAGGGCTTGGCGCGGATGCCGCGCGCTACATCGGCGATGTCGGCGACCACGGCCGATGCTGTCGCAGCCCCTCCCGCGCCGGGACCCACCAGCGTGATCGGAGGAATGCCTTCGCCGTCGATGGTCACGGCATTGGTGACGCCCATCACTTGCGCGATTGACGATGATTTCGGCACCATGGTCGGGTGCACGCGTTGTTCGATGCCTTTGGCGGTTCGCACCGCGACGCCGAGCAGCTTGACGCGAAAGCCGAGTTCTTCAGCGGCGCGCAGGTCTTGCGGCGTGATGGACGATATGCCTTCGACATAAACCGCGCTCTGCGCGACCTTGGTGCCGAATGCAAGGCTCGCAAGAATGGCAAGCTTCTGCGCGGTGTCATGGCCGTCGACGTCGAACGACGGGTTGGCCTCGGCATAGCCAAGGCGCTGCGCGTCCTTCAGGCAGTCGGCGAACGACAAGCCCTCGTGTTCCATCCGGCTCAGGATGTAATTGCAGGTGCCGTTGAGAATGCCGTAGACGCGATTGACGTCGGTCCCTGTAAGACCTTCGCGCAAGGTCTTGATGACCGGGATCGCAGCTCCGACAGCCGCCTCGAAATTCAGCGCGCCGCCATATTTCTCGGCTGACTTCGCCAGCCGCAATCCATGTTTGGCGATCAGCGCCTTGTTGGCGGTAACCACGGATTTGCCGGATTTCAGCGCCGCCTCGATCGCCGACAGCGCGGGCTCGCCGGACCCGCCCATCAACTCGACGAAACAATCGATGCCGGGATCGTTGGCGAGATCGAGGGCATTTTTGGCCCAGGCGATACCGCGCAGGTCGACACCGCGCTTTTTTGCCTTCGAACGCGCCGTCACGGCGACGACGCGTACGCCGCGCCCGCTGCGCGCCGATAAAGCGCGGCCCTGCTGTTCGATGAGGCGAACGACTTCGGCGCCAACAGTGCCGAGCCCCGCAATACCCACTTTCAGGGGTGCGACCATGACGAAAATGACCTGCCGGAGGGATTATCGCCGGTTGGCGAGAGGAACCACGTTGTGCAACGTTTCAATGCCGCTTTCAAGGAAGCGGCGCACGCCGCGTGCGGCCTGGCGGATACGTTGCTCGTTTTCCACCATGGCGATCCGGACATAGCCCTCGCCATGCTCGCCGAAAGCGACACCGGGCGAAACCACGACGCCGGATTTCTCAACCATCAGGGTTGCGAACTGCATGCTGCCGACCTCGCGGAAAGCTTTGGGCAGCGGCGCCCACGCGAACATCGAGGCGTCAGGCGGCGGAATATTCCACCCGGCTCGGCCAAATGACTCCACCAGCGCATCCCGGCGCTTGCGGTACGTGTCGCGCATCTCGCGAATGCAATCGTCCGGACCATTCAGCGCGGCCGTCGCGGCGACCTGGATCGGCGTGAACGCACCATAGTCGAGATAGGACTTCACCCGCGCCAGCGCCGCGATGACACGGTCGTTCCCGACCGCAAATCCCATGCGCCAGCCGGCCATCGAAAACGTCTTCGACATCGAGGTGAATTCCACGGCTACGTCGATGGCGCCGGGAACCTGCAGCACCGAGGGTGGCGGGTTGTTGTCGTCGAAATAGACTTCCGCATAGGCCAGATCCGACAGGATGAGGATCTCGTGCTTTTTCGCGAACGCCACCAGGTCTTTGTAAAAATCGAGGCTCGCGACATAGGCGGTCGGATTGGAGGGATAACAGACGACGATCGCGAGCGGCTTCGGGATCGAATGGACGATCGCGCGCTCGACCGCCTCGAAGAATTGCGGCGTCGGCTCCGATGGTACCGAGCGGATCACGCCGCCGGCCATCAGAAATCCAAAGGCATGGATCGGATAGCTTGGATTGGGACAGAGCACCACGTCCCCGGGCGCGGTGATCGCTTGCGCTACGTTGGCAAAGCCTTCCTTCGAGCCCAGCGTTGCAACAATCTGGGTCTCCGGATTGAGTTTCACGCCAAAACGACGGCCGTAATACGCCGCCTGCGCCTTGCGCAGCCCGGTAATGCCGCGCGATGCGGAGTAGCGATCGGTCCGCGGCTTGCCCAGCGTCTCCTTCAACTTTTCGATGACATGGGGCGGCGTCGGCAAATCGGGGTTGCCCATGCCGAGATCGATGATATCGGCGCCGGCATTCCGCGCGGCCGCCTTGGCCCGGTTGACCTGCTCGAACACGTAAGGCGGCAAACGGCGGATGCGGTAGAATTCTTCCATCGGTCTCAAGCTCCGGATGCCGGTGACGGCAGAGTCGCCAGCGCGCCTTGTCGTAAAGCGGAACCCGATTCCGCCGAGAAAACACGCCGAATCAATGATTTAGGGTAAATTCAAGCGCTAAATCGTTGATTGGGCCACTTTTACCACGCACGTCCGCCTGCGCCAGCCGTAATAGCGCGCTTGAGTTCACTTCGCGGCTGTGCCTTTGGCGGCAGCGGTGGAGGCCTGGCGGTCCCGTGCGGCGATGAGTTCGTTCTGGATTTTGGCCCGCTCCGCCGGCTCCATCGCGGACTCTTCACGATCCGGCGGCAAATCATGAACCGGAAGATAGCCGCCGGGTTCCTTCGGACGGTCGGGCGCGTCGGCCGGCGAGCCGACCAACGGCAAATCCGCGATCGATATCGAGCAGCCGCCAAGCGCGAGCGCCGACGCCAGCAGCGCGGCCACGGCCAGCGCTCTCTTCCTTCGATCCACTGACATCCCCGACGTCCCCACGTCGCTGGTATGAGCCCTGCAGCGACAACGGTCTAGTTCTTCAGATTCTTTAGCATCATTCAAACCATTGTCGCCGCAAATGGTTAGAGCCTAATGAGCAAACCGGACCGTTGCGGCTTCAATATGTCAGAACCAAGATGTTATGTCAGGACCAGGATGTTTTGTCGCAGTGCAACACGCCGCACGTCGAGATTAACCCTCGAACTTGCCACGGTCGATCAGCGCGGTGACGAACTTGAAATGAATCTGTAGGGTTCGGATATGAGCGACGTGCCGACGGAAACCAAAGTTGCGAAAGAGTTCGACCCCCAAGCCTTTGCGCTCAACCTCGCACGGGCGATGGAGAGCAGCGGCCAGGCGCTCGCAGCCTATCTCAAGCCGCGCCAGAGCGGCGAACTCGAGGACAAGACGCCCGGCGAACTCGCCGAGGTGATCAAGACTTTCAGCACGGTCGCGGAATATTGGCTGTCGGATAACCAGCGGGCGGCAGAACTGCAGATGAAGATCGGCAAAGCCTATCTCGATCTGTGGGGCTCGGCGATGCGCCGCTTTGCCGGCGAGGAAACGCCGCCGGTGATCGCGCCGTCTGCGGGCGACAAGCGATTCAAAGATCCTGAGTGGAAGTCGAACCAGTTTTTCGATTTCATGCTGCAACTCTATCTGCTCTCGACGCAGTGGGCGCAGGAGCTGGTGCACAACGCCGAAGGCCTCGATCCGCGTACCCGCAAAAAGGCCGAATTCTATGTCCAGCAGATCGCCAACGCGCTCGCGCCATCGAATTTCGTTCTGACCAATCCGGAAGTATTGCGCGAGACGCTGGCGTCCAGCGGCGACAACCTCGTTCGCGGCATGAAGATGCTGGCGGAAGATATCGAGGCCGGGCGCGGCATGCTGCGCATCCGTCAGTCCGACCCTTCCAACCTTGTCGTTGGCGCCAACCTGGCGACGACGCCGGGCAAGGTGATCTTCCAGAACGAGCTGATGCAGCTGATCCAGTACGAGCCGGCCACGGAAAACGTGCTGCGCACGCCGCTCCTGATCGTTCCGCCATGGATCAACAAATTCTATATCCTCGACCTCAAGCCGGAAAAATCTTTCATCAAGTGGTGCGTCGATCAGGGCATCACGGTGTTCGTGATTTCGTGGGTCAACCCGGACAAGAGCCTGGGTGCGAAAACCTTCGAAGACTACATGAAGGAAGGCCCGCTGGCGGCGATGGACGCGATCGAGAAGGCCACCGGCGAGTTGAAAGTCCACACCATGGGCTACTGCGTTGGCGGAACCCTACTTGCCTCGACGCTGGCGTGGCTTGCGGGAAAGCGCCGCGTGCGGGTGGCCTCGGCGACATTTTTGGCAGCGCAGGTCGATTTCACTCACGCCGGCGATCTTCTGGTGTTCGTCGACGAAGGCCAGATCTCGGCGCTGGAGCGCGACATGCAGGCAGCGGGCGTGCTCGAAGGCAGCAAGATGGCGATGGCCTTCAACATGCTGCGCTCGAACGATCTGATCTGGTCCTACGTGGTCAGCAATTACTTGAAGGGACAATCGCCGTCGGCGTTCGATCTCTTGCACTGGAATTCGGATGCGACGCGGATGCCGGCGGCGAACCATTCGTATTACCTGCGCAACTGCTACCTGGAGAACCGGCTGTCCACCGGCAGCATGGTGCTGGACAATACGCTGCTCGATCTGTCGAAGGTGAAGGTGCCGATCTACAATCTGGCGACGCGCGAGGACCACATCGCGCCGGCGGATTCGGTGCTCTACGGCTCGCAGTTTTTCGGCGGCCCGGTGAAATACGTGCTGGCCGGGTCCGGTCATATTGCCGGTGTGGTCAACCCGCCGTCGTCAGGCAAATACCAGTACTGGACCAACGACAATATCAGCGACATTACGCTGGTCGACTGGCTCAAGGGCGCGCAGGAGCACCGGGGCTCGTGGTGGCCTCATTGGCGCGAATGGCTTGCGAGCATCGACGCCGAGGAAGTGCCCGCGCGCGCGGTCGGCACCGACGCGTTGCCTCCGATCGAAGACGCGCCCGGCAGCTACGTCCAGGTCCGCGCGTAGCGCGATGACCAGCATTTGAATATAACAGGCCGTCCTGCCGGGACGAGACTCGAAATCTGAATTGAGGGGGGGAACCGATGACGCGCGAATTGTTCTGGCTCACGCTGACGGTTATTTTAACCGGACTGCTGTGGATACCGTACATGGTGAACCGCTGTCAGGTTCGCGGCCTCAGCGGGGCGATGGCCAATCCGTCGCGTAACGACAAGCCGCAGGCGGAATGGGCCAACCGCTTGATGTTCGCCCATGACAACGCGGTCGAGAGCCTGATCATCTTCGCGCCGCTGGTATTGATCCTTAACCTGATCGACTATTCCACAAATTGGACCGTCTATGCCTGCGCGGTGTGTTTCTGGGCGCGCGTCGCTCACGTCATTGTCTACACGGTCGGGCTGCCGGTGTTCCGCACGCTGGCTTTCACCATCGGCTTTCTGGCGCAGGCCGTGCTGGCGCTGGCGATTTTCAGGGTTTTCTGACTTCCTGTCGCTTGCTGTCACTTGGCCCTCAGCCGCGATTTCGTTGCCGCCGCACCGGCAAACCTTACTGACTGTTGGCTTCGGCGAGCAGCCATTCCTTCAATTCCGCGATGCCGGGCTCTTTGTCCGCGTGCGGCCGATGAATAATATAATAGGCAAAGTCATACGCGAGATCATCGCCGAACGGTCGAACCAGCCGACCCTCGGCTAGATCGCTGGCAACGAGTGTGGTTCTGCCGAGCGCTACTCCGGTTCCTGCGATGGCAGCTTGAATCACGGCCGCGGAATCGTTGATCTGCAAGCCCCGTTCGCATTCGATGTTCGGAAAGCCCGCGGCTTGCAGCCACGAGCGCCATGTCGGAAAGGTGCTTTCGAAGGCCATCGACTTGTCGTGGATCAGCGGATGGTATTGCAAATCGGCCGGACCGCGAAGTGGTCGTGTGCCCTCAAGCAACGCCGGACTGCACACCGGAAAAAACGCATCCTGCAATAAAAATGTTGCCTCAAGTCCCGGCCAGCGCCCGGCGCCGTAGCGGATTCCCACGTCAATGCGCTCCGCAGTGAAATCCACCAGCCGCCCGCTGGTATCGATCCGCAAATCGTATGCGGGATATCGTGCCCCGAACCGCTCGACGCGTCGCAGCAACCATTTGTCCGCGAATGCCGGGGGCACGGTGACGTTGATCGCGATCCGGGTCTGATCTGCCTTCAATCGTTCAAACGCCATTGTCAGCCGGTCGAAACCCGCCTGCAAATCGGGGATCGCCGCCCGCGCCTGCTCGGTCAAGACAAGACGTGCAGGCCCGCTTTGAGAGCGGTGGAACAACTCAATCCCGAGAACCTCCTCAAGGCCGCGCACGAGTTGGCCAACGGCGGCAGGCGTTACATTCAGCTCATCCGCGGCGGCAACGTAACTTAAATGTCGCGCGGCGGCCTCGAAGGCGCGAAGCGCGTTTAAGTGGTTGGGCGCTCTCATTGATTTCCGACGAAGTTTGTCTATCTCGGCCGCACAGATCATCTCTGTTGTGGGATCGAACGTCAACGATCATGGTCGCGCTCACGGAACGCGCGCTCCGGGCACGAAACAAATCTTCGGACCAGGAGAATGAACATGAAGCTTTCAAATAGAATTGCACTCGTCACCGGCGGCACATCCGGAATCGGGCTTGAAGTCGCCAAGCTGTTCCGCGACCAGGGTGCGCGCGTTATCGTCACGGGTGTCGATCAGACCCGCCTCGACGCGGCGTCACGCGAACTCGGCGGCGGCGTTCTGGTGTTGCGCGCAGACCTGCGGCTGGCCGGCGAACTGGACAAGGTCTTCGATCAGATCCGGCAGAAATTCGCTCGTCTGGACGTCCTTTTTGCCAATGCGGGCGTCGGCCTCGCGGCCACGCTGGACGCCGTTACCGAAAAACAGATCGACGAACAATTCGCGGTCAATTTCAAAGGCATTTTCTTCACCGTTCAGAAAGCAGCGCCTCTGATGGCGAAAGGCGGGAGCATCGTGCTGACCACATCGTTCCTGAACGCGGTCGGTTCCCCCGGGCTCTCGATCCTGTCCGCCACCAAGGCAGCCGTACGATCGCTGGCGCGATCGCTCGGTGCAGAGCTGGCTCCGCGTGGTATTCGCGTGAATGCGGTTAGCCCGGGCCCGATCAGCACGCCCTTCCACAGCAAGCTCGGACTTTCGGAAAAGGAGTTGAGGGAAGCAGCCGGAGCAATCCAAGCGCGGGTTCCGCTACACCGTTTTGGTGAAGCCGACGAAGTCGCCAAGGCGGTGTTGTTTCTGGCCAGCGAAGATGCATCATTCATCACCGGATCAGAAATTGTCGTCGATGGCGGATTGACACAATTCTGAGGCCGTCAGGCAGGCCCCGCCGGGAGGCAACAAGCAGAGGTTCTGCTTGTTGCCTGGGAGAGGTTTTAAGATTCACGGAAACAGCGCGATCTGCTCCAGCCCAGTTACTTCCGGAAATCCGAGCATCAAATTCATGTTCTGGATCGCCTGTCCCGCCGAGCCCTTCACCAGGTTATCGAGCACCGAGATCACGATCGCGCGGTTCTTGATGCGATCGGCGAACACGCCGATCTGTACATAGTTCGAGCCGCGCACGTTCTGCGTCTGCGGGAGCACGCCCTTGTTCGCGACATGTACGAACGGTTCGTCGCGGTAGGCTTCCTCCAGCGCGGCGCGCAAATCGTCCGCGCTGGCACCGTTGAGTTTGACGTAAGACGTGCAAAGTTCGCCCCGGCTCATCGGAATGAGATGCGGCGTGAAGTTTACCGTCACTTTGGTGCCTGCCGCGGCGCCGATTTCCTGCTCGATCTCCGGCGCGTGCCGATGGGTGCCGACCGAATAGGGTGAAAGCCCCTCTCCTGCTTCGCTGAACAGCGTGTTCTGCTTGAGGCCGCGGCCCGCGCCGGTGACGCCTGATTTTGCGTCAATGACGATATCGTCGACATCGATCAGCTTCGCCTTTGCGATCGGGACGAGAGCAAGAAGCGCCGCCGTCGGATAGCAGCCCGGACAGGCGACCAGCCGCGCCGCGGCGATTTTCTCGCGATAGAATTCGGTGAGGCCATAGACGGCTTCGCCTTGAAGCTTCGGCGAGCGGTGCTCGTGGCCATACCATTGCGCGTACACACTCATGTCGCGGAGCCGGAAATCCGCCGACATGTCGAGGATCTTGATCGCCGGATTGGCGGCCAGCACCGCGGCGATGATCTCCTGCGTCGTGCCATGCGGCAGGCCGCAGAACACCGCATCGAGTTTTGCCCACTCGACCTTTTCCCATTCCACGAGCCTCGGCAGGTCCAGCATGAAGAAATGGGGAAACACCTCGCCCATCGCCTTGCCGGCATGGGTATTGGCGGTAAGCGCCGATATCTCGACATTCGGATGCCGCGCCAGCAGGCGCACCGCGTCGGCGCCGGTGTAACCGGATGCACCGAGGATGCCGATCTTCTTCTTTGCGTTCATCACATCGTTCCTTCAGGAATTGCCATAGCATTCAGTTGTGTCGTCTGCGCTGCAAACAGTTGCGGCCGCAGCGCACGCATTTCGCTCGCCACCGCCTGCGCGGCGGCGTCCGGTTGCCGCGCCAGCGCCGTCGCGACCGCCACGTGATCGACATCGGATTTGTGCTGGTTGAGCTTGAAGCTGCCCTCGATCTCCTCGACCGTCATCACCAGACCCACGATCGCCTGCATCATCGCTTCGCGCCGTCCGGTGGTCAGCTCGGATGTCGTCCATGGCGGCTCCGGCGCCAGCCAGCTTTCAAACTTGGCGCTGAGCGCGTCAAGATGGTCAGCCAGTTGCTGCCCGGTCATGGTGCGAACCGGGCCCGACAGATGTACGGCCTGATACAGCCAGGTCGGTACCTGATCCGGCGAGGCGTACCAATGCGGCGAGACATACGCATCCGCGCCGTTCACCGCGAGCAGCCAGGAAGATTTGGAAGAGCTGCCAGATGATTTGTCGCCCGCGAGTGCCGCCAGTGGATTGCCGCGCGCGACATGGAACGACACGCAAGGCGTGCCGTCGCTTGAGTATTCGAGGCAGAACGGCAGCGAGGAAGCGACCGGCTTGCCGCCGTCATGGGCGCAGACCACGCCAAAACCGCGCGCCGCCACAAAGGCAAGGCTCGCGGTTCGATCGGGCTCGAAGAAGGGTCGGGTAAACATGGCGGTCTCCTGCTTGCTCTGGGGAGCCGCCGGATCAGATCGCGCTGCTTTGATTGAGGAAATGCCGCGGACCGGATCCGGCGGCAGAGGCGACGATCTTAAATGCTGACGTCCGCCCATACCGCAATGATGCGGCGGCGGCGAGCGATGAAGGTGGTCGCGGCGTTGATCATGGGCGGGGCTATAAGGCCGCGCGGTTCCACGGTCAAGCCAAAACACCAAGGCCGCCCCAACCCGGTCCACCCCTCGATTGGATATCGGCGATAACCGAGTTGCTTCGGCGCGTCCGATCGCGGCTCAAGCGGCGCTCCGGTTTCGAAATCAACCAAATCCGGTCGGAATTTCCTCACAAGGGCGGGGTTTAAGCACATGCCGAATCTTCCCGTTTGTGCGGATCCATACCCTCATGCAATCAATATCCTCCCAACATCAGGAGATCGCAATGACTGAACTTACTCGCCGGGCCGCGCTGGCGGGCGTCGCTGCAACGACGCTTATGCCGCTCTCTATGACACCCGCGCGCGCTAACGCACCGCAAGCCGACAAACAGGCGCCCAGCTTTTATCGTTACAACGTCGGCACTCACCAGATCACCGTCGTTTGCGATGGTGTCACAGTTGTCTCACGGCCGGACAACTATGTCGCCAACGCATCGAAGGATGAAGTCAGCAAGGTTTTTGCCGACAATTATATGCCGGCTGACAAGGCCACCCAAAGCTACAGCCCGATCGTCGTCAATACCGGGTCCAAACTTGTCGTGATTGACACCGGTCTCGGCCCCACCAATTTTGAACAAAGCAAAGGCAGGGTCGGACAGTTTCAGACCAATCTCGCTGCAGCAGGAATCGACCGCAATAGCGTAGACACGGTGATAATTTCCCATTTCCATGGTGATCATATCAACGGGCTTTTGGCTGCCGACAACAAGTCCGCTTATCCAAATGCCGAGATCATGGTGCCGTCCGCAGAGTGGAAATTCTGGATGGACGACGGCGAAATGAGCAAGGGGACGGGAAACCCTATTCTTGAGGGCAACTTCAAGAATGCCCGGCGCGTCTTCGATGCCCTCGGCCGCAAGGTAACGCAATATGACGCCGGCAAGGAGATTGCTCCCGGCATCACATCCGTCGCAAGCCCCGGTCATACGCCGGGTCATACCTCCTATATCGTCGCATCCGGCTCCGACAAATTACTGGTGCAGGTGGATATCACTGCCGGCGCTGCATTTCTGTTCGTGAAGAATCCCGACTGGCAGCTACTCTTTGATGTAGATAAGCCACTCGCGGTACAAACCAGACGCAAGCTCTACGACATGGCGATCGCGGAAAAGATGCCGATACAGGCGTTCCATGCAGGTTTCCCCGGGCACGTGCGAGTTGAGAAGGACGGTAATGGCTATCGCTGGGTCCCAGCGCTCTGGAATACCTCGCTCTAGTCAACAGCCGACGTGGATGGCACAGGCCCGGAATCCAATTGCCCGGTCGCGGTTATGGATTCCGGGCTCGATGCTACGCATCGCCCCGAAATGACGCGACTGTCAGGTCGTTGGATTCCACGGCGCCGGCACCAAGCGATAGCCGTTGCCATCCTTCTCGACATATCCGTTGGCCGGGAATGGATAGTGGAAGCCCTGGACCCGCATCTTGTCGGCGACGAGCATGCCATAGACCTTGCGGCGGGTCTTTTCAGCGAGCGCGGGATCCTGATCGTACATCAGATGCCAGCCGGGATTGGTAACGAACAACGCGGGGAGGTTCGTTACATCGGATTGGATAAACACCTTGTCGGAGCCGGATGACAAGACAAAGGAAGTGTGCCCCGGCGTATGGCCGATCGATTCCACCGCGAGCAATCCCGGTGCCACGTCCTTGCCCCACTCATAAGGCGTCACTTTCTTCTTGAGGCCAGCCTCGAACACCCGGCGACTGTTCTTGAATAGGCCCTGCATCCGGTCGCCAGTAGCGCGGCTCATCTCGCCGTCATCCATCCAGTATTTCCACTCCGCCGCCGGCACCAGCACTTCGGCGTTCGGAAATGCCGGCGCGCCGTCCGCGGCGAGCAGGCCATTTACGTGGTCGCCGTGGAAGTGCGAGATCACGACCACGTCAATGTTCTTGGGATCAAACCCGGCCGCCGCCAAATTGTTGGCGAACTGCCCGACATTGCCTTTGCTCGATGCGAAGGCACCAGGACCGTTGCCGGTGTCGACGACGACAAGCTTGCCGCCCGTATTGATCACAAGCGGTGCGAAGTGGATGCTCACCTTGTCTTTCGGCAGAAACGCCTTTTCGAGGGCGGCGTTGACCGCGTCCTTCTTCGCGTTGAGCACGAAGGTATCGGCCAGCGCAAACGTATTCATGCCATCCGAAATAGCGTTCACCTGCGCATCGCCGACCTTATAGCGGTAGAAGCTCGGCGCTTGCTTGTCGGCGAGAGGCGCCGCGGCGTTCGCAGCCGAAGTCTTCAACAAAGGCGAGGCAGCGATCGCTGCTGCTCCGGCAAGTGCATGACGTCGTGTCAGTTCCATGGCGATGTGCTCCCAGTGAGGCGATGACTTCCGTGCGGCATACCCCGCTTCCTTTTCGTCGCGGCTGCTCTTACCAGCATTTTGTCCGTTATACGATGACACCGATGCGACGGCTGCGGATCGCATTTGAGGGGATTAACCCCTGCCTCCGCGCTTTATTCCGGGTTCGCGGAAAGCAAGCGTCAGACCACCCGCCACAGCCATTCGGCGATATGCGCGATCACGTCGCCGAACAGCAGCAGCGCCGCCGACCAGACCAGCGCGGATACGAAGTTGGCGATTTGAAAGCGCCAAAATGACATCTCGAATATTCCGGCAGCGAGCGGCACGGAAGCCCGCAGCGGTCCGAAAAAACGTCCGATGAATATGCTCGGTACGCCCCACTTCTCCACGAACGCTTCGCCGCGCGGCAGCAGGTCCGGGTAACGCGACAGCGGCCACATCTCGGCGACGTGTTCTTTGAATTTGAAGCCGAACCAGTAGGAAACCCAGTCGCCCAGTGCGGCGCCGAGTCCGCCGGCCAGCCAGACCGGCCAGAAGCTGATGCCGCTCGCGCTGATCAGCGCGCCGATCGCCACCAGCGCACCCCAGGCCGGGACCAGCAATGAAATAAACGCAAGCGATTCGCCGAACGCCAGCACCAGAACGATCGGTGCGGCCCAGGCCTGGTGGTCGCGCACGAAGTCCGCCAGGGCGCGCGCAAAATCTTCCATTCCGAACGCCCTTCCCCCGCCGTTGCCCCCGTTCAGGCCTTAAACCTTTTAACGGGTTCCGTGCCTAAGAACAGGTAAGCCAGCCCCTTCCTCGACATCAAGTCACAAAGCCGGGGGATAGTGCGTGAGCTCCGGCTCTTCCGAATGGCTGTTCAACCCACAAACCGAAACGGCGAAAGACCGATGATCGGATCGCTGATCATGTGCCTGAGCGTTGTGGTTCTACTGGTCGGGATGCTCGCCGGCATCGTGATGGGCATCCAGCAAAACTTTGTGCTCGCGCCGGCGCACGCCCATCCCAACTGTTCACAGTGATCGTGTTCCGGACCTCGCGCGCCTGAACCATCGAGCGACACTCAGCTCTGCGGCGGCGGCAGCCGTTTTGGCGGTCGCGGCCTTACCGCGCGCGGCGGCGCCGGTGCGAGCGGTTGCAGGGTTGGTCGTGCCCCGCCTTGAGTTGGAACTCTGCCGAGCGCAGAACGCCAGCCCCGCCGTCACCTTTTGAGCTCATCCGTGGCATAGTCAGGGAAACCGATTCGCTGCGCTCTGCTCGCGCGCCAAACATGAAAAGACATGCCCAAACCATTGAAAACGAACGCAAAACCTAAAGCAGCGAACGACCTGTTCGGCGCCTCGGAGCCGAAAGGCCGCGCCTCACTCAAGGTCGCGTCGCGCGCCTCCAGCGCCGAAGCCGGCTACACCGCGCGGGATATCGAGGTGCTCGAAGGCCTCGAGCCGGTGCGCCGGCGGCCGGGCATGTACATCGGCGGCACCGACGAAAAGGCGCTGCATCACCTGTTCGCCGAAGTCATCGACAACGCCATGGACGAGGCGCTGGCGGGCCATGCCTCCTTCATCGAAGTGGAATTGGAAGCCGACGGATTCCTGACCGTCACCGACAATGGTCGCGGCATTCCGGTCGATCCGCATCCGAAATTTCCGAAGAAATCCGCGCTCGAAGTCATCATGTGCACGCTGCATTCCGGCGGCAAATTCGACTCCAAGGTCTACGAGACCTCCGGCGGTCTGCACGGCGTGGGCGTGTCGGTCGTGAACGCCCTCTCCTCCCGGCTCGAGGTGGAAGTTGCCCGTGGCCAGAAGCTCTATCGGATGGCGTTCGAGCGCGGCCATCCCAAGGGCAAGCTCGAAGACCTCGGCAAGATCAACAACCGCCGTGGCTCGCGAATTCGCTTCAAGCCGGACGCCGAGATTTTCGGCGCCAAGGCCGCCTTCAAGCCGCAGCGCCTGTTCAAGATGGCCCGTTCCAAGGCCTACCTGTTTGGCGGCGTCGAAATCCGCTGGCGCTGCGACCCTGCGTTACTCAAGGGCATCGAGGATGTACCCGCCGAGGACAGCTTTCACTTCCCAGGCGGATTGAAGGATTATCTCGGCGCCGCGATCCATGCCGATACCCTGGTGCATCCGGATATCTTCGCCGGAAAGTCAGGCCGCAACGGTGCGCACGGCGCCTGCGAATGGGCTGTCGCGTGGACCGCGGACGCGGACGGCTTTCTATCCTCCTATTGCAACACCGTGCCGACGCCGGATGGCGGCACCCATGAATCGGGCATGCGCAGCGCGCTGTTGCGCGGCTTGAAGGATCACGCCGAGCGCGTCGGCCAGGGCAAGCGCGCCGCCGGCATCGTCTCGGAAGACGTCATGGTGGGCGCCGCCGTGATGCTCTCGGTGTTCGTGCGCGAGCCGGAATTCCAGGGCCAGACCAAGGACCGCCTTGCTACCGCCGAAGCGCAGCGCATCGTGGAGCAGGCGATCAAGGACCCGTTCGACCATTGGCTGTCCGGCAATCCTCTGCAGGCCAACAAGCTGCTGGATTTCGTCATCGAGCGCGCCGACGAGCGGCTGCGCCGGCGCGCGGAAAAGGAAATCTCGCGCAAGACCGCGGTGAAGAAACTGCGCCTGCCCGGCAAACTCGCGGACTGCACCAATACGGCCGCGGAAGGCTCCGAGCTGTTCATCGTCGAGGGCGACAGCGCCGGCGGCAGCGCCAAGCAGGCGCGCGACCGCAAAACCCAGGCCATTCTCCCGTTGCGCGGAAAAATCCTCAACGTCGCCTCCGCGACGAAGGACAAGCTCACCGCCAACGCGCAGCTTGCTGATCTGATGCAGGCGATCGGCTGCGGCACCGGGGCGCATTATCGCGAAGAGGATTTGCGCTACGCCCGTATCATCATCATGACCGACGCCGATGTCGACGGCGCGCATATCGCTTCGCTTCTGATCACGTTCTTCTACCGGCAGATGCCGCGGCTGATCGACGAGGGCCACCTCTATCTCGCGGTGCCGCCGCTCTACCGCCTCACCCACGGCAGCAAAACGATTTACGCGCGCAACGACGCCCACAAGGACGCGCTCCTGAAGAGCGAATTCAACGCCAACGCCAAGGTCGATGTCGGCCGCTTCAAGGGTCTGGGCGAAATGATGCCGGCACAGCTCAAGGAAACCACCATGGACCCGGCCAAGCGCACCCTGCTGCGCGTGGTGCTGTTGGCCGACGAGCGCGAAGGCACTGCCGATTCCGTCGAACGGCTGATGGGCACCAAGGCCGAGGCGCGGTTTGCCTTCATTTCCGACAAGGCGGAATTCGCCAGCGACGATTTGCTGGACGTCTAGGTCGCGGGCCGGCCGCCGGCATCGCCGCCGCGGGAGTTCCGCGACCTGGGGCAGCGGATTTGAGGCCAAGCCCTTTGTGGCTTTTTATGGCCTTTTCGCCCCGACCGTTTTCCGGCGAGTGTGCTTGGCCCGCAACAGCATTTTAAGCGGAAGCGGCTATAGTGCCGACACTTGGGGTTTGGGAATTGGTGCACGCACCTTTGTCATGCGGTCGGGTTCGAACGCTTAAACACCGGGGAATTCAACATGAAGAAACTAGTGCTCGCGTTGTCCGCGCTCGCCGCCGTTACCGGATCGGCGATCGCGGCTGATCTTCCCACTAAGGCTCCTCCGGCGCCCCCGCCGGCGCCGGTCTATAACTGGACCGGCTTCTACATCTTCGGCGGCGGCGGCTATGGCATGTTCGACTCTCACAATTTCACAGACGCCTTTCCCGGCGGCGCGCCGCTGACGATCGGACATAAAGACGGTGGTGATGGGTTTTACGGCACGGTGGGCGTCGGCTACGATTGGCAGTTCAGCGGCATGTGGGGCGGCACCTGGGTGGCGGGCGTGTTCGCCGACGGCCAATTCGGCAGCATAAAAGGTTCGCTCACAGATCCATTGTTGGGCCCCTTTGGCACTTCCGGTCAGCTGAAGAACAGGACTAACGCCGCTGCGGGCGTGCGGTTCGGTTATCTCGTTGCGCCCCAAGTGCTGTCTTACGTCAATGGCGGTTACAGCTATGGAGAGTTCTCGGGCTCGACGCTGCTCGACAACGTATCTGGCCTTGCGATCGCGACAACTCCAAGATTCCAACGTAATGGCTGGTTCGTCGGCGGCGGCGTGGAAAACACGTTAGACATCTTCGGCTTTTCCGTTCCTGGTTTGTTCATGAAGACCGAATATCGCGTTGCTGAATATGAACGGGTCGAGCTCCCGGAAACTTTCGTCGGCGGCGGTCTTACCGGTTTGGCGATTTCCGCAAAACCAATAGTGCAGACCGTCAGCACGTCGCTGGTCTACCGCTTCAACTGGGGTGGCCCGCCGGTCGCCCCGCGGTACTGATCTTCCGTTCAGGTTTCAGCAACTCAAAAGCCCCGGCATCGTCCGGGGCTTTTTTGCGTGCCCCTGCACCCGAGGGTTGCCGAAGGGCACGCATAAATGTCTCGGGTGTGGCCGCCCGGTAACAGCCTTTTGACTGGAACCCGCTATGGTCACCGCAAGGGTTTTGGGGAATCGGTGCACACGCGCCCCGTCAAGCGACCCAACTTCGAACGCGTTTGCATACTGAGGAATTGACCATGAAGAAGTTGGTGCTCGCGCTGACCGCGGTTGCGGCTTTCACCGGATCGGCCAACGCGGCCGACCTTCCCGGCCGTTACACCACCAAGGCTCCAGCCCCCGTGGCTCCGCTCTACAACTGGACCGGCTTCTACATCTTCGGCGGCACCGGCGGCGGGCTGTGGGCAGCCGACAGCAACGTGGTGAGAACCCCGGCGGGCTTGCGATCACCCGCGATCAGAGGATGGGCGGCAGCGGCTGGTTCGGAACCGTCGGTATCGGGTACGACTGGCAGTTCAACGGTCCATGGGTGGCCGGCATTTTCGGTGATGGGCAATTCGGAGATATCCGTGGTTCCTTGAATGATGTCGCGGGGGATGAGGGTCGTGAAAAGCTTCGGACCAGCTATGCCGCGGGCGTGAGAGTGGGTTATCTCGTTGCGCCCAATGTGCTGTCCTACGTCAACGGTGGTTACTCCGGCTCGGAGTGGTCAGGCAGCAGTCTCTCGACCTTGGTGGCCGGAGGCGGGCCGACCGTCCTTACCACACCTTCCTTCCGTCGTGACGGATGGTTCGTTGGCGGCGGCGTCGAAAACAACCTGAACATTTTCGGAATCACAGCGCCGGGCTGGTTCATGAAGACTGAATACCGTTCGGCATTCTATGATCGCATTACCCTGCCGGAGACGTTTGCAGCGGGTAATCCTTTTGGCGCTCCTGTGGGCCTGACGGGCGAGGCAATTACCTTCAAACCCTGGGTGCAGACCATCAGCACCTCGCTGGTCTATCGTTTCAACTCCGGTGGCACCGGATCGGCCCTGGCGGCTGACCTTCCCGTCCGTTACTCCAAGGCTCCAGCCCTGGTGGCTCCGGCCTACAACTGGACCGGCTTCTACGTCTTCGGCGGCGCCGGCGGCGGGCTGTGGGCAGCCGACAGCAACCTGCAGAGCACAGGTGTTATCGGCGTTTTCGGTCCTGCCGGCACTGCGCTGACCCGCGATCAACGCTTGGGCGGCAGCGGCTGGTTCGGAACCGCCGGTATCGGGTACGACTGGCAGTTCAACGGTCCATGGGTGGCCGGCGTTTTCGGTGATGGGCAGTTCGGAAACATTCGTGGTTCCCTGGCCGACGGCGACGGCATTGAAGGTCGTGAAAAGCTTCGGACCAGCTATGCGGCTGGCGTCAGAGTGGGTTATCTCGTTGCGCCCAATGTGCTGTCCTACGTCAATGGCGGTTACTCCGGTTCGGAGTGGTCAGGCAGCAGTCTCTCGACCGCGCTGGCCGCAGGCGGGCCGACTAGATTTACCACACCTTCCTTCCGTCGTGATGGCTGGTTCGTTGGCGGCGGCGTCGAGAACAACCTGGACATTTTCGGAATCACAGCGCCGGGCTGGTTCATGAAGACCGAATACCGTTCGGCTTTCTATGATCGCATTACCCTGCCGGAGACGTTTGCAGCGGGTAATCCTTTTGGCGGTGCGGGCCTGACGGGCACCGCGACGACCTTCAAGCCCTGGGTGCAGACCATCAGCACGTCACTGGTCTACCGCTTCAACTGGGGTGGCCCGGCCGGCGCGCGGTTCTGATCTCGGTTGAAATCAAGCAACTCAAAAGCCCCGGCATTGTCCGGGGCTTTTTTGCGTGCCCCTGCACCCGAGGGTTGCCGAAGGGCGCGCGCAATTGTCTCGGGTGTGCCCGCCAGGCAACAGCATTTTGACTGGAACCCGCTATGGTTACCGCAAAGGGTTTGGGGAATCGGTGCACACGCACCCCATCAAGCGACCCAACTTCGAACGCGTTTGGATACTGAGGAATTGACGATGAAGAAATTGGTGCTCGCGCTGACCGCGGTTGCGGCCTTCACCGGATCAGCCAACGCGGCCGACCTTCCCGGCCGTTACACCAAGGCTCCAGCCACGGTGGCTCCGCTCTACAACTGGACCGGCTTCTACATCTTCGGCGGCGCCGGCGGTGGGCTGTGGGCAGCCGACAGCAATTTGGAGACCTTCCCAGGAGCTGTTGCAATTAGTCGCGACCAGCGGATGGGCGGCAGCGGCTGGTTCGGAACCGTCGGTATCGGGCACGACTGGCAGTTTAACGGTCCATGGGTGGCCGGCATTTTTGGTGATGGTCAGTTCGGAGACATCCGTGGTTCCCTGGTCGATGTCGCTGCTGGTGAAGGTCGTGAAAAGCTTCGGACGAGCTATGCGGCTGGCGTGAGACTGGGTTATCTCGTTGCGCCGAATGTGCTGTCCTACGTCAATGGCGGTTACTCCGGTTCGGAGTGGTCAGGCAGCAGTCTCTCGACCTTGGAAACCCCAGGCGGGCCGACTAGATTTACCACGCCTTCCTTCCGTCGTGACGGCTGGTTCATTGGCGGCGGCGTCGAGAACAACCTGAACATTTTCGGAATCTCGGCGCCCGGCTGGTTCATGAAGACCGAATATCGCTCGGCTTTCTATGACCGCGAGACTTTGCCCGAGACGTTCGCCCCGCCGTTTGGCGCTCCCGGTGGACCTACCGGCCGTGCCATTACCTTCAAGCCCTGGGTGCAGACCATCAGCACCTCGCTGGTCTATCGTTTCAACGGGGGTGGCACCGGATCGGCCATGGCGGCTGACCTTCCCGTCCGCTACTCCAAGGCCCCCGTGGTTCCTGCCTACAACTGGACCGGCTTCCACATCTTTGGCGGCGCCGGCGGCGGGCTGTGGAATGCGGACAGCAACGTGCAGAGCACAGGCGTCGCTGGATTTTTCAACTTTGGCCCCGCCGGCACTGCTTTTACCCGCGATCAACGCTTGGGCGGCAGCGGCTGGTTCGGAACGGTCGGTATCGGCTACGACTGGCAGTTCAACGGTCCATGGGTGGCCGGCATTTTCGGTGATGGCCAATTCGGTGACATTCGGGGCTCCCTGATCGATCCCGCCTTCGTCGCTGAAGGCCGTGAAAAGCTTCGGACCAGCTATGCCGCGGGCGTGAGACTAGGTTATCTCGTTGCGCCCCAAGTGCTGTCTTACGTCAACGCTGGTTACTCCGGTTCGGAGTGGTCAGGGACTACTCAGGCATTCGCCATACCCCCATTCGCGGCGCTCACCACCACCCCTTCCTTCCGTCGTGATGGCTGGTTCATTGGCGGCGGCGTCGAGAACAACCTGAACATTTTCGGAATCACGGCGCCGGGCTGGTTCATGAAGACCGAATACCGTTCGGCATTCTATGATCGCATTGCCCTGCCCACGACTTTTGTAGCGGGTAATTTTCTTGGCGGTGTGGGCCTGACGGGCGAAGCAGTTACCTTCAAGCCCTGGGTGCAGACCATCAGCACGTCACTGGTCTACCGCTTCAACTGGGGTGGTGGTCCGATCGTCGCGAAGTACTGATCTCGGCTGAACTCAAGCAACTCAAAAGCCCCGGCATCGTCCGGGGCTTTTTTGCGTGTCTCTGCACCCGAGCGTTGCCGAAGGGCGCGCGTAATTGTTTCGGGTGTGCCCGCCCGGCAACAGCCTTTTGGCTGGAACCCGCTATGGTCACCGCAATGGGTTTGGGGAATCGGGACCTCACCCTTGTCACGAGATCGGGTCCGAACGCTTTTGTTGAGAGATTCAAGATGAAAAAATTGGTCATCGCATTGACGACCATCGCGGCCCTCACCGCCCCGGTTTTTGCAGCCGATATCGCCGCCAAAGCCCCGTTGAGAGCGGCTCCCGTTGCTTATGCTCCGTCCTGGACCGGCTGCTATGTCGGCGGCGGCGGCGGCTATGGGCTATGGAACCAGGAAAACACGCTTTTCAGTGCTGCGTTGCCCGGGACTGTGCTCTTCCCGACGACGACTGCGGGCGGCCGCGGCTATTTCGGAACGGTGCAGGGCGGCTGCGACTATCAGTTCCCGGCGATGGGCACGAGCTTCGTCGTGGGCGCCTTCGGGGACTATGATTTCAGCAGCCTCAAGGGCACTGTAGACCCGGTCGGCGGCTATAGGGGCGAGGAGAAGATGAGTTCGGCCTGGTCGGTCGGCGGTCGGGTCGGCTGGGTGGCGTTGCCAGGCCTCCTGACCTATTTCTCCGGTGGTTATACCGAGGCCACCTTTGACCGGGTTAATCTCTCTCCTGGCGTCCTTTCGCCCTTTTATTTCCTCGACAAGCGAACCTTTAAAGGCTGGTTCCTAGGTGCCGGCGACGAATATGCGCTGAGCTTTCTGCCGGGCTTGTTCTGGAAGACCGAGTACCGCTTCTCGGAGTATGATGTCCGGACCGATCCGCTCCGGTTTTTTGCAACCGGCGGGCTGGCCGGCGCTTCGGTCGAGTCCAAGAAGTTCCTCCACACCGTTCGCACCGAGCTGGTCTACCGCTTCAACTGGGGCGGTCCCGCCGTCGCGAAGTACTGATCTTTGCTGCTGCGCTCCGACAACTCAAAAGCCCCGGCATCGTCCGGGGCTTTTTTGTGCTTTGGCCGATGGTGACAAGGTCCAACACGGAGAAGCATGGTCCCTGCTCTTAAGGGTCCCTCCCTCTTGCCCCCGGCGCGCAAGCACGCCAGTCTGGGCGGGGTTGCGCGATTGCCGCGCCGCACCTCGCGAGAGCGAGCGACAAGCATGAGCAAGTTGCTTTTGATCCTTGGTCTTCTCGCGCTCGCCGTCGGGCTATTGTGGATCGGCCAAGGCACCGGTGCGCTTCCCTGGCCGCAATCGAGCTTCATGATCGGCCAGATCCAGTGGGCCGGATACGGCGCGGCGCTCGCCGCCCTCGGGCTGATCCTGATCTGGCAGTGCCAGCGCTAGAGGACACGATGAAAACCCGGCTAGAGCGCTTTCAAGCGAAGTGGAGCCCGGTTCGCGTCAAGAAAACGCGTCAAATCAAGAATCCAGCCCCGTTTCGATTCTACCAAACGGAAAAGACTTTAGTAGATCTCCGATTTAAAAGCTGGGCAAAGCGAAGCGTGCCCACCAACCAACGCCTCGTATCAAATCTCTGAAAGACGGCGGACACGGCACGAAGCGCGCCTTTGCCCACCCAACTCAAAGCGGATACCAATCATGGCATCAGAACTCTTCGATCTCAGCGGCAAAGTCGCCATCGTCACCGGCGGCAATGGCGGCATTGGCCTCGGCATGGCGCGGGGATTAGCTGAAGCCGGCGCCGATATCGCCATCGTCGGGCGCAACGAGGCGAAGTCGAATGCGGCGGTCGATGACATCAGACAATGCGGCGGCAAAGCGATATCCGTCGTCGCCGACGTCACCGACAAGGCCGCCGTCGTGACCATGGCCGGGCTCGTGGCGCGCGAGCTCGGGCGCATCGACATCCTCGTCAACAACGCCGGCATCAATATTCGAAAACCCCCGCACGTGCTCGATATCGAGGAATGGGACAGCGTGATCAAGACCAATCTCACCAGTGCGTTCCTGTGCTCGCAGGCGGTCTATCCGGCCATGAAGGCCGCCGGCGGCGGCAAGATCATCAACATCGGCTCGATGATGTCGATCTTCGGCGTCAGCTTCACGCCGGCTTACGCCGCAAGCAAGGGTGGCATCGTGCAGTTCACCCGCTCCTGCGCCTGCGCCTGGGCCGCCGACAACATTCAGGCCAACGCGGTGCTGCCGGGCTGGATCGACACCGATCTGACCAAGCGCGCGCGAGTGGAAATCGACGGCTTGCACGACCGGGTTCTGGCGCGCACGCCGGCGGCGCGATGGGGCGCGATCGGCGACTTCGTGGGCATCGCAGTGTTTCTCGCATCAAGCGCGTCGGACTTCGTCACCGGCACCGCCATTCCGATCGACGGGGGCTACTCCATCATGGGCTGAACGCCGTTGCCTCCGGCGACTGCACATGCTCGGGGCGGACGCCGAGACCGATAAACCGCGCGGTGATGCCCTGCAGCCAGGGCACGGCAGTCACCAGCCGCATGACCAGCGGGACCTTCAGCGGCTGGTTGCCCGGCTTGAGCGCGGCGCTGACGATATTGTTTTGGGCGACGACCTGCATGGCCTGCGTCATCCGTACCGGAAATTCCCGACGCCGCCGCACCGCGCCGAGTTCATCCTCCGTTGGGCAGCCGCTCATCAGCCTCGCCGCCAGCAGATTTGCGGCCGCGACCGCGTCCTGGACCGCGAGGTTGACGCCAACACCGCCGACTGGCGACATCGCATGCGCGGCGTCGCCGATGCAGAGCAGACCGGGGCGCGTCCAGCGCTTCAGCCGATTGATCGCCACCGTCAGCAGCTTTACGTCATCCCAGTTGCTCACATCGGCGAGTCCTGATTTGAGGACCGGCGCCATGCGCGCGACGTCGTCGAGCAGGGCCGGCAATCCTCTCGCCTTCACCGCATCATACTGCCCCTTGGCGATGACATAGGCGCATTGCCAGTAGTCGCCGCGATCGAAGGTCACCATCATCTTTCCCGGATCGACGCGCGCAAACAGGCGCTCGCTTTCGGTCTCCCGCTTGCCGGCGCGAAACCACAACACATCCATCGGCGCACCGATCTCCTCGACTTCGAGTCCGGCACGCTCGCGCATCAAAGAATGGCGGCCGTCGCAGGCAACGGTCAGGTCGGCTTCGATATCGATGACGCCATCCGGCGTCTTTGCCTTCACGCCCGCGATGCGATCGCCGTCACGGATGAGATCGATCGCTTCCGTTGACATCATCACTTTGAGCGAAGCAAACCGCTTGCCGTTCTCACGCAGGAAATTGAGAAAGTCCCACTGCGGCATGAAGGCGATGAAGGGATATTTCACATGGAGCCGGCTCAGATCGGCCATCCGCACCAATTCCCCGCCGAACATCCCTTGCATCTTCTGCAAGCGCTGATGCGGCAGTTTCAGGAAGCCGTCGATCAGCCCGAGTTCGTCCATCACCTGCAGGGTCGAAGGGTGCACGGTATCGCCGCGAAAATCGCGAAAAAAATCCGCATGCTTTTCGAGCACCACGACATCGACTCCGGCGCGCCCGAGCAGATAACCGAGCATCATGCCGGCGGGCCCGCCGCCGACGATGCAGCAACGTACTTTCATGATGCGACCCCTTTTTCCGAAATGCACCTGAGGGTCTGACTCAAAATACGGCCAGTAGAATAGGCCACTTCTCGTCATTGCGAGGAGCGAAGCGACGAAGCAATCCAGTAACAGCCATATTAATTAAATCCTCTGGATTGCTTCGCGGAGCCTGTCATCGGGCGCGCATTCGCGCGACCCGTTGGCTCGCAATGACGGTCTCAAAATCCCTCAACTCGGCTCAAGGGGATCAAAACATCGTTGCGCGCAAATTGCGAATTGCTGAACCATTTCAAGCTGATTTGGGTCGTCCAGTCCTCCTCGCAAAGATATAACGCTTTCCAACCAGCCCAAATCAGTGGCTCCATCGCGTTGTTCCGACCCAACAAGAGGGGCGATCGCGCGTCGTCACGAACGCGGGACGGGATGTGGTGGACGCGAGCGCGTCGGCGCGCAAGGCAATCGCAGGGCGAGGTCAAACTCGTGAGCGGTTCGCAGCGCGCGAGACGAACGGCGCATCTCGCGTACGGCAAAACCGTGTGGTCCTGACACCCGTTGCTGGTGCAAGTCCGCGGAGGCGAAATCAGTCCAACCGGATTGACGAGCCATTGATCCGCTGATGACGGTGACAAGACGAATTCGCTCACCGGGGAGAGCACGGCATAAGCCGTAAAGCCATTGCGCAGGGAATGCCGGATTGCTCCGTCTGTACCTGTATGCTCGTGTGCGTTTCTTTTTGTGCATCTTTGCACGCGAGACCGCGGGTGCAGCAAGCACCCGGCATTCCCTGCTCCCTCTCATCGAGGGACAAGGTTCATGCAAACCTCGGGCGCATCGCGCCGCGAGATCGCGAAACTGTATCCAGCCGTCATTGCGAGGAGCGTAGCGACGAAGCAATCCATTCTTTCCTTGTGCCGTGACGTGGATTGCTTCGCGGAGCCTGTCATCGGGCGCGCATTCGCGCGACCCGTTGGCTCGCAATGACGGAAACAGTCGTCATCGTCCGCGAAGGCGGACGATCCAGTATTCCAGAGACATCAGTGATGGAATCGATAAGCCGCAGCGTACTGGATACCCCGCATGCTCCTGCGGCTTCGCTTCAACGCCGGATCAGCGGTGCGGTGAAGGGGGAACAATCCGGCATTTATGGAAAAACATTAAGCTTTTTCGGCGCTTCCCGCGCCTGCTCCATTGACTTTGGCCAATTCGCCCCTATGTTCCGGCCTGACGCGGCCCGGTATCGAAACGCGATATCTTGATAAGCCGCCTGCCTGCGTATCCGAAAATCCCGTGCAAATCTGCGTGCCGTTCCGGGGTTGAGCGCGACAGTCTTATCCGAGATTCCAAGCGGCGGTTTCTACCAGAGGCTCAATGTCTTTTTCCCATCTCGGCTTGTCCGATAAGGTGCTCGCCGCCGTCGCGGCCACCGGTTACACCACCCCGACCCCCATTCAGGAACAGGCGATTCCTCACGTTCTGGCCCGCCGAGACGTCCTCGGCATCGCCCAGACCGGCACCGGCAAGACCGCTGCCTTCGTCCTTCCGATGCTCACCATGCTGGAAAAGGGCCGCGCCCGGGCTCGAATGCCCCGCACCCTGATCCTCGAGCCGACCCGCGAGCTCGCCGCCCAGGTGAAGGAACAGTTCGACAAATACGGAGTGGGGCAGAAACTTAACGTTGCGCTGCTGATCGGCGGCGTCTCGTTCGGCGACCAGGACACCAAGTTGACGCGCGGCGTCGACGTCTTGATCGCAACCCCCGGCCGGCTGCTCGACCACACCGAGCGCGGCGGGCTGCTGCTCACCGGCGTCGAATTGCTGGTGATCGATGAAGCCGACCGCATGCTGGACATGGGCTTCATTCCTGACATCGAACGCGTCTGCAAGCTCGTTCCGTTCACCCGCCAGACGCTGTTCTTCACGGCGACGATGCCGCCCGAAATCGCCCGCATCACCGGAACCTTCCTGCACAATCCCGAAAAGATCGAAGTTTCCAGGCCGGCGACGACCGCCGCGGGTGTGGCCCAGTTCCAGGTCAGTGTCGGCCGCGAGCCGCACGAAAAACGGGACACGCTGCGCCGCCTGCTGCGCGACGCCAAGGACCTCCAGAACGCCATCATCTTCTGCAACCGCAAGCGCGAAGTGGCGCTGCTGTACAAATCACTGCAGAAGCACGGCTTCAGCGTCGGCGCCCTGCACGGCGACATGGATCAATCAGCGCGCACGGCTGCACTCGATCAATTCCGCAAGGGCGAAATTCCGCTGCTGGTCGCCTCCGACGTCGCGGCGCGCGGTCTTGATATTCCGGCGGTCAGCCACGTCTTCAATTTCGACGTGCCGCATCATGCCGACGACTACGTCCATCGCATCGGCCGCACCGGACGCGCCGGGCGCGCCGGCACCGCCATCTCCATTGTCACCCCGCTCGATCAGAAATCCATCGTCGCGATTGAAAAGCTGATCGGCCAAGCCATTCCGCGCGCCGAAGGCGGCGCCAGGGCAGAGTCGGGCGAAAGCCCGGCAGAGCCCTCCACTGCCGAAGCACGAGAACCGCGCGAGCCGCGGACGAGAGAAGGTGCAAGAGAAGGCTCACGTGAAGGATCGCGGGAAGGCTCACGCGGCGGCCGTAAGCCGCGCCGTGAACGCGAGCCGCGGCGCTCGGGGGGCGGCGGTCGCAATTCCAGCCCACAGCCGCAGGCCGCGGTGACTGCGTTCGCGCAGCCATCAGCTGCTCCGGCCTCCCGCACGCCTTCGATCGGTCGGGCACCCGCACCGCAACCCTCCGGTGAATCATCGTCAGAACCTGGCGATCACTCCCATCTTCCGGCATTCCTGCTGCGGCCGATTCGCGCCCGAGTCTGACCGCCGATACCTGCCTCGCGCATCTCGAACCATTAGGTTACGGGATTGACGTCGCCCTCCTTCGAGACGCGCGCAAGCGCGCCCCTTCAGGATAAGGCCATGCCGTGTCATCTCGTTTGGGCAGAGTGGTCAACACCATCGCCAAAGCAACAATGGCGGTCTGGGGTCCCGGCTCGAGGCCGTCACCACGCGGTGGTTAGACCTTTGCAGCCGTCAACTGCACCGACTCGCCGCAGCCGCAGGCGCCGGTCTGGTTCGGATTGTTGAAAATGAACTGCGCCGACATCTTGTCGGCCTTGTAGTCCATTTCGGTGCCGAGCAGAAACAGCACGGCCTTGGGATCGACCAGGATCTTCACGCCCTTGTCCTCGACGACCTCGTCGGTCGGACGGACGTCGTGGGCGTATTCGACGGTGTAGGATTGCCCGGCGCAGCCGCCATTTTTGATGCCAACCCGCAAGCCGACGATCTCGGAATCGGCGCGTTTGGTCAGTTCGGCAATGCGCTGCGCCGCCGCGTCAGTCAGTTTCATGACTTGCGGGCGGGGCCGCGGCTTCGGCTTGGAGGCCGGTGTTGGTGAGGCGGGTGTCATGTCAGTCATGTGGTCAATCCAAAAGGCAAATCAATGCCCGTCATTTCGTACAGCTAAGCCCTGATGCTCTAACGCTTCACCACATGTTAAGGACGAGGCGCGCCTCGTCGCTCATCCGGTCGGGCGACCACGCCGGCTCCCAGACCAGATTGACGTTGACTACGCCGACGCCGGGAACACTCGCCACCGCGTTCTCCACCATCTGCGGCAACTCTCCGGCCGCCGGACAGTTCGGCGTCGTCAGCGTCATTACGACGTCGACGGCGCGATCATCCTTGATGTCGACCTTGTAGATCAGGCCGAGTTCGTAAATATCGGCCGGAATCTCTGGATCGAACACGGTCTTGAGCGCGGCGGCGATTTCGCCGGCCAGCCGCTCGGTCTCCTCCGGCGGCAGCGCCGAATGCGTTTCCATATTGCTGATTTTGATTTCGGCGGTGTCGCTCATGAAAACAGTTCCCGCGCCTTGATCAGCGCCTGTGCCAGATGGTCGACTTCTTCACGGGTGTTATACATTCCAAACGAGGCGCGGCACGTCGCCGTAACATTGAACCGCTCTAAAAGCGGCATCACGCAATGGGTACCGGCGCGCACCGCGATTCCCTGCCGGTCGATCACCGTCGCGATATCGTGCGGATGGGCGCCCTTCATTTCGAAAGAGATCACCGGTCCCTTGCCGCGCGCCGTGCCGATCAGGCGCAGCGAATTGATTTCGCGCAGGCGGTCCTGGGCGTAGGTCAAAAGCCCGTGCTCATGGGCGGCGATGCGTTCCTTGCCGATCGAATTGACGTAGTCGATCGCGGCACCAAGCCCCACCGCCTCGACGATCGCCGGCGTTCCCGCCTCGAACTTGTGCGGCGGATCGCCATAGGTGACCCAGTCCCTTGCGACTTCGCGGATCATCTCGCCGCCGCCGTTGTAAGGGCGCATCGCCACCAGATGTTCGTGCTTGGCGTAGAGCACGCCGATTCCGGTCGGGCCATAGAGCTTGTGGCCGGTGAAGACGTAGAAATCGCAGTCGATATCCCTGACGTCAACCGCGAGGTGAACCGCGGCCTGACTGCCGTCGACCAGCACCGGGATGCCGCGGTCATGGGCGAGCTTCACCACGTCCTTGACGGGCACGATGGTGCCGAGCGCATTCGACATCTGCGTGATCGCGACGAGCTTGGTGCGCGGCGTCAGCAGCTTTTCGAATTCGTCGATCAGGAAGTTGCCTTCATCGTCGACCGGCGCCCACTTGATGACGGCACCGTGACGTTCCCTCAGGAAGTGCCACGGCACGATGTTGGAATGGTGCTCCATGATCGAGAGCACGATCTCGTCGCCCTCGGCGATGTTCGGCTCACCCCAGGACGACGCCACCAGATTGATCGCCTCGGTGGCGTTGCGGGTAAAGACGATCTCTTCGGTGCGCCCCGCGTTGAGAAATTTCGCGACCTTGGCGCGGCCGCCCTCATAGGCCTCGGTGGCCGCATTGGCGAGGTAGTGCAGCCCGCGATGCACGTTGGCGTATTCGGTCTTGTAGGCTTCCGTCATGCGCTCGAGCACCGCAATGGGCTTCTGCGCGGAGGCGGCGTTGTCGAGATAGACCAGCGACTTTCCGTAGATTTTGAGCGAGAGCGCTGGAAAGTCTTCCCGCACCCGGGCCACGTCATACGCACCGTTTGAGACTGCCGGATGCATGGTCAACCCCTTGCCTCCAGCCAGCGCTCCGCCGCGGAGATCACGATCTCACGCAAGGCATCATTGGCGATCGATTCAATCGCTTCACCGACGAACGCCTGGATCAAGAGCGCCTGGGCTTCCTTCTCGGAAAGGCCTCGCGCCCGCAAATAAAACAGCAGGCTCTCGTCGAGCGCGCCGGTGGTCGCACCGTGACCGCAGGTAACGTCGTCGGCGAAGATTTCGAGTTCCGGCTTGTTATCGGCTTCGGCCTCATCGGACAAAAGCAGCGCCCGCGTCATCATCTTGGCGTCGGTCTTCTGCGCGTCCGGGCGAACGATGATGCGACCCTGAAACACCGAGTGTCCGCGGTCATCGACCACGGAGCGGAAGATCTCACGGCTCGTGCAGTTTGGCACCGCGTGATCCAGAACCAGCGTACTGTCGGCGTGCTGGCGCCCATTGAGCAGGTTGACACCGTTGGTCTCAACGCGGGAGCCCTCGCCGGCAAACGCGATAACAGCCTGGTAGCGGCTCACATACGATCCGCTGGTGATGGCAAAGGTATTGAGATAGGCGGCGGCGCCCAACGTCACTACGGATGAGGAAATGTTGAAGGCTTCGCGGCCGTCTTCGATCAAACGCACCTGGTCGAGCCGCGCGTTATCGCCGATTGAAAGGATCAGCGAGTCATGGGCCTGATAGGCTTTCGCGCCATCGGCGGCGATATAGCTTTCCACCAGCGTCGCGCTCGCGGCGCGGCCGAGATTCAGCAGCGAGCGCGTAAACATCGCAGCTGACTGGGCGCCGCTGGCGATGTGGACGATATGCAGGGGCTGTGTGAGCACGGCGCCATCGGCGACATCGATCACGATGCCATCCGTCATCATCGCGCTGTTCAGCGCCACCAGGGGATTGGAGCTGTCGGGTGCGAACAATTGCGCCTGCAGCGCGGCATCGCCGGCTTGCAGCACTTCGCGCAGCGTGCGGATGCCGAGGCCTTTTTCCAGATTGGCGGTTTCGGACAGTTTTGGCGCGAACACCCCGTCCACCAGCACCAGCCGGCGCACACCTTCAATGGCGTGCAGCTTCAACGCAGCACCCGCGCGCGTCAGCGCCGCCGCATCCGGTGCAGCCGCTAATGGCAACACCTCACGCATCAAAACGCGCAGATCGGTATATTTCCAGTCCTCTATCCGCCGGTGCGGCAGGCCTGCGCCTTCGTAAGCCTCGAACGCCTGCTGACGCGCGTCGGCGACGCTGCCCGCGCCGGGCAGCCGATCGCGCGCGAGGGCGAATGCATCGCTCAGCGCACGTCCGGTCTCGGTTTTTGCCAGTGCAAGATTCATCGTAAAATCCGTTCGGGCATCAGGCCGCGTCTTCGAACTGCGTGTAGCCGGAAGCTTCGAGTTCCAGCGCCAGTTCCTTGTCGCCGCTCTTCACCACGCGACCTCTGGACATCACGTGCACGAAATCGGGCACGATGTAATTTAGCAGCCGCTGATAATGCGTGATGACCACCATCGCCCGATCCGGCGAACGCAGGGCATTGACACCGTCGGCGGCAATCCGCAGCGCGTCGATGTCGAGGCCGGAATCCATCTCATCGAGGATGCACAGGCTCGGCTCGAACAGCGCCATCTGCAGAATCTCGTTACGCTTCTTCTCGCCGCCGGAGAACCCGACATTGACACCACGACGCAGCATGTCTTGCGGAATGTTCAGGCTTGCCGCCACTGCGCGCACCTTCTTCAAAAAATCCGGCGTGGAGAATTCGCTCTCGCCCCGCGCCTTGCGCTGGGCGTTCAGCGCAGTGCGCAGAAACGTCATGGTCGCCACACCCGGAATTTCCACCGGGTACTGGAACGCGAGGAACACGCCCTTTGCGGAGCGCTCGTCAGGCGACATCTCGAGCAGGTCTTCGCCGTTGAACAGAATTTCGCCGCCGGTGACCTCGTAGCCCGGCTTGCCGGCGATGACGTGGCTCAGCGTCGATTTGCCGGAGCCGTTCGGCCCCATGATCGCGTGCACTTCGCCCTTGTTCACGGTGAGCGAAAGCCCGTGAAGGATTTCACGATCATCGACACGGACCTGCAGATCTTTGACTTCGAGTAGTGCCATCACATTCTTCCGTATTTTATCGTCCTGAGGAGCGCTGAAGGCGCGTCTCAAAGGACGGATCCGACAATTTTTCTTTCTCACCCTTCGAGACGGTCGCTACGCGGCCCTCCTCAGGGTGAGGCGTTATCCAACCGAACCTTCCAGCGAGATCGAGATCAGTTTCTGCGCCTCGACAGCGAACTCCATCGGCAACTGCTGCAGCACGTCCTTTACAAACCCATTGACCACGAGACCGACCGCTTCTTCCTGCGACAGCCCGCGCTGCACGCAGTAGAACAACACGTCCTCGGAAATTTTTGAGGTGGTCGCCTCGTGCTCGAACAGCGCGGACGAATTCTTGGCCTCGATATAGGGCACGGTGTGCGCGCCGCATTTGTCGCCGATCAGCAGCGAGTCGCAGGCCGTAAAATTGCGCGCGCCGGTCGCTTTGCGATGGGCGGTGACCAGGCCGCGATAGGTGTTCTGCGAAACGCCGGCGGCGATGCCCTTGGAGATGATCCGGCTCGTGGTGTTTTTGCCGAGATGGATCATCTTGGTTCCGGAATCGACCTGCTGGTGACCGTTCGAAATCGCGATGGAGTAGAACTCACCACGCGAATTATCGCCGCGCAGGATACAGCTCGGATATTTCCAGGTGATCGCCGAGCCGGTCTCGACCTGGGTCCACGAAATCTTCGAATTGTTGCCGCGGCAATCGCCCCGCTTGGTGACGAAATTGTAGATGCCGCCCTTGCCTTCGGAATTGCCGGGATACCAGTTCTGCACCGTCGAATATTTGATTTCGGCATCGTCAAGCGTGACGAGTTCGACCACAGCGGCGTGCAACTGGTTTTCGTCGCGCTGCGGCGCGGTGCAGCCTTCGAGGTAGCTGACATAGGCGCCCTTGTCGGCGATGATCAGAGTACGCTCGAACTGGCCGGTGTTGCGCTCGTTGATGCGGAAATAGGTCGACAGCTCCATCGGGCAGCGCACGCCCGGCGGCACGTAGACGAACGAGCCATCGGAAAATACCGCCGAGTTCAAGGTGGCGAAGAAATTGTCCGAGGTCGGTACCACCGTGCCGAGATACTTCTTCACCAAATCGGGATGCTCGCGGATCGCCTCCGAGATCGGCATGAAGATCACGCCGGCCTGCTTGAGTTCCTTCTGGAAGGTGGTCGCAACCGACACCGAATCGAACACAGCATCGACGGCAATGCGCCGCTCGGGGGCACCCTCGCCGTCCTTGCGCACCACGCCTTCGAGAATCTCGACCTCACGCAGGGGAATGCCGAGCTTCTCATAGGTCTTCAGGATTTCCGGATCGACCTCGTCAAGCGAGGCCAGTTCCTTCCTCTTCGGCGCCGAGTAGTAATAGAGGTCCTGGTAATCGATCTTCGGGTAGTTGACGCGCGCCCATTTCGGCTCGGCCATGGTCAGCCAACGGCGATAGGCCTCGAGCCGCCACTCCAGCATCCAGGCCGGTTCATTCTTTTTCGCTGAGATGAAGCGGACCGTATCTTCCGATAGCCCCTTCGGGGCCTTGTCGGACTCGATTACAGTCTCAAACCCGTATCGATATTGATCGACGTCGATCCGGCGCACCCGGTCGACGGTCTCTTGTACAGCCGCCATTCCATCCTCCGCTCGCGGTTTCAAGGACCGCGGTGGATCAATTCCTAAAGACTATTACGATGTTTCTTCGAGGAAATCACCTGCTTAGAACCGTTCAAGCTGTGTTTCGTCGTTCTCTTTAAGTAAGGTACGTGAGAGCTTTCGCCAAGCCTCAATACAGCAATTGATATCCGCGTCAGACGTGGACCAGCCTAGACTGAGCCGCACCGCTCCTTGCGCGAATTCGCCGAATCCCATGGCTTCCAGCACGTGGGATGGTTGCACCTTCCCCGAAGAACAGGCCGAGCCCGAGGAAACCGCAATACCGGCGAGGTCGAAGCCTATTACGGCCGTCTCGGCCCTGAGGCCGGGAACCGAAAACAGCGTGGTATTCGGCAGCCGGCGCACGTCATCTGAGAACACGATCAGGCCCCGCGTCTCGCGCAAGCCGCTCTCGAGCCGATTGCGCAAGCTTTCGAGCCGAATTGCATCACCTTCCAGGGCCCCGATAGCGGCTTTTACGGCGGCTCCCAAGCCTGCGATTCCCGCTACATTCTCGGTTCCCGCCCGGTGCCCTCGTTCCTGGCCGCCGCCGCGCAGCAGCGGTTCAGGTCCCTGTAAGGCTTCGGCCAGAATCAGGGCGCCCACGCCTTTGGGCCCGCCAATCTTGTGCGCCGAAAGCGTCATCAGATCTGCACCGATCGCATTGATATCAAAGGGTATTTTTCCGAAAGCCTGGATTGCATCAACATGCAGCAATCCGCCCGCGGCATGGGCGATCTCGGCAGCTTCCATGACCGGCTGCACCGCGCCGGTTTCGTTGTTGGCCAGCATCACCGAAACCAGCGCCGGAGGACTACCCTCGAGCGCGGCACGCAAATGGTCCAGATCGAGCAGGCCGGAACGCGTAACGCCGACGGTGCTGATGGCATCGGCAGGAAACCGGCCGCCGGCGAGAACCGAGGCATGCTCGATCGCCGAAACCACCAGCCTTTTCACCGGAGGCCCGGAAGCTCGGCGAAGCCCAGGCGTCAGCCCCAGTACATTGGCTTCGGTGCCACCTGACGTAAAGACGACGTTTCGAGGCAGGGCGCCCATGGCGCCGGCGACCGAGACTCTGGCGTCTTCCACCAGCCTGCGGGCCTGACGGCCTTCCGCGTGGACCGATGAGGGATTGCCGGCCAAATCCCATGCCGCCGCCATTGCCTCCCTGGCTTCGCGGCGAAGCGGCGCGGTCGCGTTCCAGTCGAGATAGGTACGGTCAGGCATCGCGTATGATAATACCTTAAGAGCCCCTGCCTTTGAACGCGGGAGCGCGGCTGACGGCAACTTGTCGGTCATGTCTGATCTTATGGCAATTGGTGATCCACCCGCCTGCCGGCAATCGGATCCCTAACATCTTGAATGCGCTGCCAGATGTTCAAAACCCTTGCTTTTTGCCCCTCGCCTCATGCTAGAACCCGGCCTCCAGTTCACCGAGCGCCGTTCGCTTAGCGCCCAACGTCGCCCCGATCACCCCTTTCTTTGCGAGTTCCGTCAGCGCAAGAGCTAGACGAAGCTCGCACAAAGTCGGTTGATCTTGCCAAGGATCACTGATGCCTGAAGTCATTTTCACCGGCCCCGCAGGCCGCCTCGAAGGCCGCTATCATCCGGCGAAGCAGAAGAACGCGCCGATTGCGATGGTTCTGCACCCACATCCGCAGTTTCGCGGAAACATGAATCATCCGATCGTCTATCAGGTCTATTACGCTTTTGTAGCGCGCGGCTTTTCGGTGTTGCGGTTCAATTTCCGCGGCGTCGGTCGCAGCCAGGGTGCGTTCGACCACGGCACCGGCGAACTTTCGGACGCCGCGTCCGCGCTCGATTGGGCGCAGACTATCAATCCGGAGGCGCGCGCCTGCTGGGTCGCGGGTTTTTCGTTCGGCGCGTGGATCGGAATGCAATTGCTGATGCGCCGCCCGGAGGTCGAAGGCTTTATTTCGATCGCGCCCGAACCCAATCGCTACGATTTTTCGTTCCTCGCGCCGTGCCCCTCGTCCGGCCTGATCGTCCACGGCGACAAGGATATCGTGGCTCCGGCGAAAGACGTCACGACGCTGGTCGAAAAGCTGAAAACCCAAAAGGGTATCGTGATCGACCAGCAGACCATTCCCGGCGCGAACCATTTCTTCGAGGACAAGCTGGAGCCGCTGATGGAAACGGTGACGGGCTATCTCGACATGCGGCTCGCCAACGTTCGCTGACCAAAGCGTTTTCGAGCGAAGTGCGTGACGGTTCGCGTAAGGAAAACGCGTCAAGACAACAATTCGCGCAACGCCCCGACTGTCAGGCGGCGGCGCGGACCTGCAAGCCTGATAGCCAGGAATTGCGCCGGTTGAGGAAATCGCGAAGCAGCGCAGGATAGTCGACGCTCACGGCTGATTGCACCGATGGCCGCGCCGCGAGAGCCTTGCGCCAGCGCGCAAGAATCGGCTTGCCCGCGAGAATTCCGAAGTCTGCAATCTCGTCGAACACATCGAAATAGCGAAACACCGGACCGAATACCGCATCGACCAGCGAGAAGCTCTCGCCGTCAAACCATGGCGAGGCTGCGACGCGCGCCTCTAACCGCGCGAAGCGCTGTTCGAGTTGCAACGTCTTGGCTTTGAATGTCGCCTCGTCCGGCGCGGCGTAGAATCCAGCGATGTCGTTCAGCACCGCGGATCCAAATTCGATCCACGCGCGATGCTCGGCGCGTGCGAGCGGATCGGCGGGATGCAGCGGCTTCCGCTGGGTTTCCTCAAGGTATTCCAGAATGACCGCTGACTCGAAAATCGCGGTGTCGCCGACCTGCAGCACCGGAGTCTTGGCGAGCGGAGAGATCACCAGGAACCAATCCGGCTTGTTGGCGAGATCGATATCGATCCGCTCGAAGGCAACGCCCTTCTCGCTCAGCGCGATCACCGCGCGCTGCACATAGGGACAAAGCTTATGGCTGATCAGTCGCAGTGGCGCGGCCATATCAATATCTCGCAGTTGCATGCAGATGTATATACTTACATGCATCTGCATGAGACTGTCAAGATCAATGCAACTGCATTAATGAACCTTCGATCAGGGCCGGGCGATCACGCCGCCAGTCATCGGGATCGGCACGCCTGTCGTGGCGGGATAGCTGAGCGGCAGGCCTTTCAGGCCCCGCGCCGCCAGGAAGCCGAAGGCCTGCGCCTCGATGGCGTCCGCCGACCAGCCCAGCGCATCGGCGGCCTCGACGCTAGCCGGCGCCAGGCGCTCGCGCAGCATCCGCAGCATGGTGAGATTGCGGACGCCACCGCCGGCAACGATCCAGCTCCGCGGCACCTTCGGCAGCAGCGGAACGACGCGGGCGATCGCCGCGGCCGTAAACGCCGTGAGGGTCGCCGCGCCGTCGGCCGGCGGCATCTCGCGCAGCGCCAGCGATGCAAAATCGTTGCGGTCCAGCGATTTGGGGGGCGCCAGCGCAAAAAACGGATGCTCCAGTGCGCGCGCGATCCACGCCTCATCCGCGGCACCTTGGGCCGCCACGCGGCCTTCGCAGTCGAACGGCCGGCTCATCGTGCGGAACATGTAATCGTCGAGCAGCGCGTTGCCCGGCCCGGTGTCGCAGGCGATCAGCGTATCGGCGCCATCGATGTAGGTGATGTTGGAAACGCCGCCGATATTGACCACGACCATCGGCCCTTCGCGCTCCAGCGACTGGGCGAGCGCGCGGTGATAGACCGGCACAAACGGCGCGCCCTGCCCGCCGGCTGCGACATCGGCGGCGCGGAAATCATGCATGACAGGGATATGTATGGTCTTCGCGAGTGCGACGGCGTCGCCGATCTGCACAGTCATTTTTTGTGCCGGCCGGTGCAGCACGGTCTGGCCGTGAAAGCCGACGATATCGACATCCTCGCGTGAGATGCGGTTCTGCGCGGTAAAGGTGGCGACGGCCTCGGCATGCGCGATCGTGACAGCGCGCTCGGCTTCGCGCAGGATGCCCGGCCGCGCGTCGCGCTGCGGCAGGTTGACGGCCTCGGCCAGGGCCTGTCGCAAGAGACTGCGCTCTTTTTCGGTGTAAGGCCGGTATCCGGACGGTCCAAACGCCTTCACCTGCTTGCCGTCGGTTTCGATCACGGCGACGTCAACCCCGTCGAGCGAGGTGCCGCTCATCAGACCGATGGCCGTCATCATCATCGCCATTGTGCCTTCGCGAGACGCCCTGCCCTTGACGCCCGGCTTGTGTCAAACAAGCACATCTTATAATGCCACAGCGCGCCGGGCGGCGGCAGCGTGTTCCGCCAATTATTCCGACTTCCAGAAGAATAGCGTGAACTAAGAATGATCAGAGTCGCACAGAAATGACTGCCTTTAAATCTGATTTTCTCAATGTGCTGCAGAGTCGCGGCTTTATTCATCAGATTTCGGACCCCGACTCGCTGGATGCGCTGGCGGCGCGGCGCGAGCTCGTCGCCTATATCGGCTTCGACTGCACCGCACCCTCGCTTCACGTCGGCTCCATGGTACAGATCATGTGCCTCTACTGGATGCAGCAGACCGGTAACAAGCCGATCGCGCTGATGGGCGGCGGCACCACCCGCGTCGGCGACCCCTCCGGCAAGGATGAGACGCGCAAAATCCTTTCGATCGAGGACATCGAGCGCAACAAGGAGGGCATCAAGCAGGTGTTCTCGCGCTTCCTGAGCTTCGGCCAGGGCAAGCACGACGCGATCATGCCTGATAATGCCGAATGGCTGACCAGGCTCAACTGGATCGAGATGCTGCGCGATATCGGCCGGCATTTCTCCGTCAACCGCATGCTGGCGATGGACTCGGTCAAGCTCAGGCTCGAGCGCGACCAGGAGATGAGTTTTATCGAATTCAACTACATGATCCTGCAGGCGTATGATTTCGTTGTGCTCAACCAGCGCTACGACTGCCGGCTGCAGATGGGCGGGTCCGACCAGTGGGGCAACATCGTCAATGGCATCGATCTTGGCCGCCGCATGGGCACACCCCAATTGCACGCGCTGACGACGCCGCTGATCACGACTTCTTCAGGCGAGAAGATGGGCAAGACCGCCAGCGGCGCGGTCTGGCTGAATGCCGACATGAAGAGCCCCTACGAATACTGGCAGTTCTGGCGCAACACCGACGACGCCGATGTCGAGCGCTTTCTGAAGCTCTTCACGACGCTGCCGCTGGACGAGATCGAACGGTTGGCCGCGTTGCAGGGAGCCGAGATCAACGAAGCCAAAAAGGCGCTGGCGGATGCGGCGACCGCGCTGCTGCACGGTGCTGATGCAGCCAAGGTCGCGGCGGAAACCGCGCGGCAAACCTTTGAGGAAGGCGCAATCGCCGAAAATCTGCCGACGGTGGAGATTCCGCGCGCTGAACTCCAAGCCGGCATCGGCGTGCCGGCGCTGTTCGTGAGGGCCGGCCTTGTCGCATCCAATGGCGAGGCGCGGCGCCAGATCAAGGGTGGTGGGCTGCGCGTCAACGACGTCGCGGTCTCGGACGAGAAGATGGTGCTGAAGCTTAGCGACCTCACGCCGGAAGGTGTGATCAAGCTGTCTCTCGGCAGAAAGCGCCACGTCCTGCTCAAGCCTGCATAGGCGCATTCGCTTTAGACCCCTGCTCCTTGCGGCAGAAAAGCGTTCCTTGGGGTGATGGACCAGAACGCCGCGAGCGAACCTCCCGCGACCAAGCCGCTGAAACCTGCGCGCGTGGCGCTTAACGTGCTTGCGTTGTGCTTTGCCCTATCCGTGCTCGGCCGCGGCCTCGGCGAGAGTTTTACGGTTTTTCTTAAACCCATTTCGGAAAGTTTCGGCTGGGACCGCGCCGAGGTCGTGTCGGTCTACTCGCTGTCGGCGCTCGCCGGCGGATTGGCCGCGCCGCTGGTTGGACGGCTGTTCGACCGCTCGGGGCCGCGCACGGTCTATTCGCTCGGGCTGCTCCTGCTGGGCGGAGCGCTCCTGGTCGCGGCGCATGCGCAACACCTCTGGCAGTTCCAGCTGAGCCTCGGTCTTTGCGTCGGTCTCGGCATTGCCTTTATCGGCAACGTTCCGAATTCAATTTTGTTGGGCCGCTGGTTCGGTCCGCGATTGCCGACCGCGATGGCCATCGTTTATTCCGCGACCGGCGCTGGCGTGTTGATCCTGCTGCCTGCGTCGCAAATGCTGATCGATCATTACGGCTGGCGCGGGGCCTATCAGATCTTTGGTACCGCCGCGCTGTTGCTGCTGTTGCCGCTACTGGTATTGCCGTGGCGCTTGTTCTCCACCGGTTCGCCGCATCTGGCAAAGGGCCCGTCCGGCGACTTCATCGATGAAGGCTGGACCTTGCTGAGCGCGATGCGCCACCACGCGTTCTGGGCACTGTTCTCGACGTTCTTCTTCACCGCCATCGGCATGTATGCGATTGCCGCTCAAGTCGTCGCCTATCTGATCGATGCGGGATTCCCGCCATTGCAGGCCGCGACCGCCTGGGGTTTCAGCGGCGTCGTGCTGCTGTTCGGCATGCTCGGCGTCTCCTGGCTCGACGGCATCGTCGGCCGAAGGCCGTCGGTGCTGTTCAGCTATGCCGTTTCAATCGTCGGCATTGTCATGCTGTGGCTGTTGCAGTGGTACCCGAACTTTTGGCTGCTGACGGGTTTCGTCATTTGCTTCGGCAGCATGATCGGCTCACGCGGCCCGCTGCTGACCGCAACCGCCATGAAGATCTTTCGCGGCGAGCGCGTCGGAACAATCTACGGCACCATTTCGATCGGGAGCGGCCTGGGATCGGCGTTCGGCTCCTGGGGCGGCGGCCTGATCCACGACTGGACCCACAGTTATAATCCGCTGATCGCGTTTTCGCTGGTCAGCGTGCTGTTGGGAATGATCCCGTTTCTGGTGGTGCCCGCGCTGCGGCGCTAGACAGCAACAAAACGCGGGTCAGTTGTTTGGCGGAAACTCCACCGGATTGTTTTGCTTGCCGGTATTGAACTCGAAGACTTTCCTCAACACCCCGGGCGCCATCGCCGAAATCGGGTTGACGCGAAGCACCGGCTGGCCGGGCGTACCAACGACTTCGTAGGTCACGCCGATCAGTCCCTCGTTGCTGCCGCCGCCCAGAAACAGTCCGACAATCGGAAGCTGGCCGAACATGTTGTTCAGCCCGTACATCGGCACGAAGGTGCCGCTCATCCGCACCTGATTGCCGGGGAAGTCGATGCTGCCCTCGATGGTCGCGCCGACCGCCGGGCCTTTCACGACGCCTTCCCGGATCGTCAGCTGTCCATTGTGCCGGGTAAACTCCGCACGCAATCGCGAGAACGAAATGCCATTCTGCACCCCGACCTGTCCGCCCGCGGCGATGCGATCAAGCGAAGCCTCGCCTTTGACCGCGAAATCGCGGACGTTGAGCAATCCCTCTTTGGCGCTGGGTTCAACCGTCGGAGGATCCATCGCCAATGCAAGCTGACCTCCAAGCATCTTGGAGTAGATATCGGTGAAGCGGAAGAACGCGCCGGCATCATTGGTCTCGAGATAGACCACGTCCCGGCCCTGCGCGCGACCGCGCAGATCGCCTGTCAGCGGGGTATCGCGTCCCAGCTTGCCGCTGAGCGCAAAGCTTCTGATCGTCCCATTGCGCCGCGACAATTTGCAATCGACGCTGCGCAACGCCTCGCCAAAGAAGCCTGCGACGGCGCCGAGCTTCAGGTCGATATCAAAATCGATGTTCTTGGTTTTGCTTTTGGCGTCGGCCTCCTTACCGGAAATGGCGGATTTGAGAAAGCCGCGGCCGTCGAACACGTCGCCCCGCATGGTCACTTTCAGAATACCATCGGAGTTGCGGTCGGCCTTCAGCGAAGCCTTGTCGCCTTCGGATGGCGAATAGGTCGGGAAGTTCACGTTCATCAGGTCGCCGTTTTGATCGACCTCCAGTGATCCCTTGATCGACACGCCACCGCCATCGATGACAATGTCTTCGAGGCGGGTCGATTGCGGCTTCTGCACCACATTGAAAACGGCGCGGCTCGACTTGCCCGGCAACTTGACCCAGCCCGGCAGGATATTGTCGAGCTTCAATGCGGTCAGATCGGCCTCGATGCCCATGCGGCTGTCGCGATCGGGGCCTCCGATCTTGCCGATCAGCTTGATCGGAATGGCGCCACTGACCGCTGGGCCGAGGTCGAGTCCCAGGCGTGCGCGGCTAGTGTCATCGAGCGTCGCCTGCAATTTGATATCCGCATCGCCTTCGGTCGGTTTGCGATAGTCCAGCGATGCCGCCTGGCCATTGATCTTGACGTCACCCTTGACCTGGTAGCCCTGATTGTTGGCGACGATCTTCAGGGCATTGGCTTCAAGCTTCTGATTCATCACCAGGCGATCCGCGGCAAATCCGCTGAGATCGGCCGTGATGGCATAGGTCGTATCGGCCTTCGTCAGTTCGCGCTTGATCGGCAGCCCGAGCGTCACCACGGCCGAAACCGTTCCCTTGCTCGAATTGGGGTCGATCAAGGTGCCGGAAAATTCGCTGAGGCGGTCCGAGGCCAGAACCTCGGCCGCCGCGGGCACCGGACCATCGATCCGGAATTTCACCCTGGCCGGCGCGGGCTTTGGCGCCATATCCGGCACCTCGAACACAAAATCTGAAATGTTGAGTTTGCGGCCCGCCGGCGTATCGGACGCCGCCTGCGCGATCGTCACCGTCGCGGTGCGGCCGGTCACATGGGCTCTCAAATCGGCATCGCGGACCAGCGGCAATTCGTCCACCGGCCGCAATGTCACGCCGCTGGCGAGGATATCGACCGCGAGACCGTCATCCGGAATCGGCGGCCCTCGCCGCGAAAGGTTTCGAACCGGCGAATTGACGCCAACCTCGATGCGCTGAAGCGAGCCGCGCTCGATCCGCTCGATGACCCATTCGCGGACCTCCGGAACGATCAGGATCGGCCACATGCGCTTGAGCGCGGAAGCCGACATCGGCGTTCCCGCGAAACCGAGCGTCAGGCGCGGCTCCGCCGAATAATCGACGCTGCCGGTTCCGGCGATGCCGATCTCACCGTTGCTGATATCGGCCTGCGTGAGCAGCACGCGCCGTTTGTCGGTGTCGAAGCGCAGGCCTATGGCGATGCGGTTGAAAATCAGCGGCTGTTCACCATCGACGCCTACCAGCAGGATGGTGCCGCCGCTGAAGCCGAGCTGCCAATCGGGAATGCTGTCGTTAGGTGGTTCAAGATGGGCGAGCAGCGTGATCCGATTGTGACCGGAAATGATCTTGAACGGGGCTACCAGCACGCGCCGTCCGGAATCCCATTCGACACTCATTTCCGCCGAATCGATTTCCATTGGATAATCCGGCGTATCGGTATCGATGACGGTTCCCGCGCCGGCGGAAATTTTGCCGCGGAAATAGGTCGGCAGGCCGTCCCGGCCCAACTCGCCCTTCAATTCGCCGGTGAGCGGCAAATCCGCGGTGTAGGTTAGATCCTTTAGCCGCAACGCCAAAAGGATATTCGTGGTCGAAAGCTTGTCGGCGCGAATGTCAACCGACCGCACGCCGTTCGCGGGCGGTCCGACCGCGACCCGAAGCGACCAGGCGTGGTTGCCCTCTTCGCCCACGCTAAGCGCCACGCCGCCGCCGCTCGGCCGGCGAAGATTGAGCGAGATGTTTTCGAAATTCCATTTGTTGCCGCGCTGCTGATCGTCGACGATCAGGCTTCCGTTCTTCAAACCGATTTCATTGAGGTTCTGCCCATCAAGTCCGGTCAGGCTCAGGCTGTCGAGCCAATCGAGGCCGGCAAGCAGCCCGCTTGTCATATCGGCCTTATTCGACGCCGTTGCGGCCGTACCGGATTGAGTGCCTGACGGGGCAACCGGGCTGGGAGGCGTCGTCGCTGTGGGGCCTGGCGACGGCACTCCGGCTGTTTGTCGCTTCGAGGCGACGCCGGTTGCGAGCGGTCGTGCGGTGTCACCGGTGGAAACGGTGACGGTGCCGTCCGGCGTGATCCGCACTGCGAGCTCGGCGTCCACCAGATTGAGGCTCTCGGCGCGAAGGCTGCCCATCAATAGCGCGCTGCCTGAAAGCTTCACTTCGGCTTTCGGCGCGGTCGCCACCACGACATGGTCGCGATCCCTGACAATGATATCCCGGATACGCACGGCGATACGGATCCGACCGGCACGCTCGATTTGCGTGCCGCCCACCTCGACGGTATTGCCGTGACCGATGTTTTCCTCGATCGCAGCCGCCAGCCACGGCGTCGCCATCTCAAGATTGATCGGACCGGCGCCCAGCCGCCACCACAATCCGCCGAAGCAACCAACGAAGATCAGCAGCAAGACCGCGATTGCGATGGCAAGGCGCTTTACCCAACGTTCACCGGAGAGCCAGCGGCGCACCGCTCCGAACCGGTCGCCCAGCCGATGAATGCCGGAGTTCGACCCGGACAACAGCCGACGCGCGCGATTGCACGCCACCTCGTCCTGGTCTTGATCCCAATCGGCATCATCCCACTGCGAGCGGTGGCCGTCAGCACGCAGACTAGATCCCTGGGGCGACGTATTCCTTGCCATTGCCTCTCGGTGCTGGCGCTGATTGTAAGATTGGTCGCCGCCAAAGCCCCGCTCGTCGATACGTAACGAGCGCTCCTGAGCCGGCATCGCTGCCAATCCTCGATTAATACAGTTACTCGTCAACTGGCCCAGAGAGCCTATTCCCAGAGAGCCTATTCAACGAGCGGGCGGGTGGTGCGTCGAATTCCTTGTAACCATACCCCGGGGCCATCACAGTTGCCCAGCGGTCGGCTCGATTCCGGTCTGCCAGGACAAGGCCCGCAATACCGCTATGATTGTTCCGCCGAAAGCGACGAAAGGAAGGCGTATGTCCAAGAAAACGCGCAAGAAATCCACCAAGGCGTCCTCCGGCAAGCCGGCCCGCGTTCAGTCGAAGACGTCGGCGAAATCACCGCCTTCGAAAACCCGGCGGGCGACAGCGAGCAAGTCAGGCAAGAAGTCCACCAATGCAAAGGAGCCCATCGCTGCCAAGGCTTCCGCGAGAGCATCGCATAAGCCCCCCTCAAAACAGTTAAAATTAGAAAGACCCGAGACGCCGGCTGATCGTCAATCGGTCTTGACCGAGGGCGCAAGGGCCCCTGCCTTCCGCCTGCCTCGCGACGGCGGCGATACCGTTTCGCTGTCCGACTATTCGGGGAAGAAACTCGTGCTGTTTTTCTACCCGCGCGCGGACACGCCGGGCTGCACCAAAGAGGCCATCGACTTCACCCGGCTGGCGGGCGCCTTTGCGGAAAGTCAAACCGCGGTACTCGGCGTCTCGGCCGACCCCCAAAAGACACAGGAATCCTTTCGCGATAAACACCGACTGACTATTCCTCTTGTTTCAGATGAGAAGCACGAGATGCTGGACGCCTACGGCGTCTGGGGCGAAAAATCAATGTATGGCAGGACTTTCCTGGGCATTCTTCGCACGACGGTCCTGATCGGGGCAGACGGCCGAATCGCAAAGATTTGGCGCAACGTCAGGGTCGATGGCCATGCCGACGAGGTGCTTGCCGCCGCCCGTACGCTGTAGTTGTCCGGCTCCATTCGCCAAAAATTAACCATGAGAAGGTCAAATCCGCTCCGCAAAGTTAGCCGTACGGAACTCATCTCCGACCGGCGCGGGAGTGCCGATGTCGTACCGTTCCGGTCATTTTTCCGAGCCCTCCCGACACCATCCGCATGACCATGGCAGGGCATCCACTCGCCGCGCCGGGCCCGGCCATCCCTCCCCAGCACCGCGATCCCAGGACGGCTATACCCTCGTCCACGCCGGCAAGCAGGTTCGGTTTGGTCCGGTGGTGTTCTGGATCGTGGTCGGCTCCGTGATCGTGCTCGGCATGTGGTCGGCCGCGACCGCGACCTATTTCGCCTTCCGCGACGACGTTCTCACCCGGCTGATCGCCCGCCAGGCAGAGATGCAATACGCCTACGAGGACCGCATCGCCGAACTGCGCGCCAAGGTCGATCGCACCACCGGTCGCCAGTTGCTCGACCAGGAACAGTTCGACCAGAAACTCGAGCAGATCATGCGCCGCCAGACGACGCTGGAATCGCGTGCCACAGCGCTCGGCGCCATTCCGGATACCTCTGCTACCGGATCGATCAGGGCCCCGTTGCGAGGAGCCGCGACGACTGACCCAGCCGCTTCGGGGACACCGAAGCCCTCGCCGATCAGCGATACCGTGATTTTCGTGGCGCCGCCGGATCGCGAAGCGCGCCTTGAATCGCGCACGCCCGTCGTCACCAACGCCCAGCCGAATCAGTTTGCCAAGGTCCGGGGCGCCGACAGCGTCCTGGTCCGCCTGCAGACCTCGCTCGATCAGGTCGAACGCCGCCAGATGGCGGCGCTCAGTTCGGTCGAAGAGAGCATGGAATTGCGGGTGCGCCGGATGCGCGGCGTCTTTACCGACCTCGGCCTTGATATGCCGCAGGTGGAAGGAGCGCCGCGCGCGGCCATGGGCGGCCCCTTCGTGCCGGTCAAACTTCCTCCGGACGCCGGCGCCTTCGAGCGCCAGCTTTACCGGATCAATGTCACGCGCGCCCAAGTGGATCGCCTCAACCGAACCCTTGCGCTGGTGCCGTATCGCAAGCCGGTGATCGGCGTAGTCGAATTCACTTCCGGCTTTGGGGTTCGCAATGACCCGTTCCTTGGCCGCCCGGCCATGCACACCGGCCTGGATTTCCGCGCAGCGTCGGGCGACCCGGTACGGGCGACGGCGAACGGGAAAGTAGTGTCATCGGGTTGGGCCGGCGGCTACGGCCGCATGGTGGAAATCGACCACGGCAACGGCCTGTTGACCCGCTACGGTCACCTGTCGGAAATCAACGTCAAGGTTGGCGATCCGATCAAGATCGGACAGGTGATCGGCGCTGTAGGCTCGACCGGCAGATCCACCGGTCCGCATCTGCACTACGAAACCCGGATCGACGGCGAAGCGGTCGATCCGCAGAAATTCCTGCGCGCCGGCGTGCGCCTCAGTGCCGGCTGAAACTAAGATCCGGCTGAAACTCGAATAATGGGCAGCTTGCCCGTCGAGCCGATCATGCCATAGGAAAAGGCCGGACCGCTCTACAGCATGATATTGCCGATCTTGATCTCGGCATCACTCGCACCTGGATCATATTTCTTTTGCGCATTCACCGCGGTCACGATCAGTGCTGCCGGCGTGGCAAACCCGTCAAGGCAACGAGGCTTCGCATGCGAGCCGGCATCGTTCTCCCGCTGATGGTTTCCTTTGCGGGACGTTTCGCAACTCAGCTGCGCGCTTGCAAGCATCAGCTTTTTCCGCCGGACGAAACAGCATTGTTGCGCCTCGCCAATTATGATTGATGCATGGCAGCACCTTTCATTTACAAGGCCGGCAGATTGAAACTGAACCGACGAATTGCTCCGCGACATCCCAGGCTCGGCGCGCTCGGATTTCGCGCCGCGCGCTGGCTCGCCGGGCGCTTGATGGGAGCCGCTGGCTTTCATCAGCTCGGCTCGGACTTTGCGGATGCGCGGATTGGGTTAGTCCGCGAAAAGCTCACTCGGGGCGAGACCGTTTATCTCGCAGGACTAGGGCTCCCCGGCACGCACAATTCGGGCGTTGCGCTGGTTGAGGTGAGCCAAGCAAACGGTCCGCGGCTGATCGTCAACAATGAAGAAGAACGCTTTTCCGGCAACAAGCACACGACCGAATATCCGAAGGCATCGATCGACGCCATGGTGGAGACGTTGCGCAGCAGGGGGCGCGATATCGGCGACATCGCCGCCTGGCTTACAAGCTGGGATTACCCGACGCTCGCCGGAACACTTGCCCGCTCGGTGCTGGAGGAACTGCCGCAAAGCCTGAAGCTGCTTCGCACCACCGAAGCCGCCGGATTTGACGGCCGCCGGCTCGACCAAATGACGCGCACGTCGAAAATTCTTGGCCGGCAGCTCGGTCTTTCAGAGCGGGTACCGCTGATCTGCATGCCGCATCATGACAATCATGCATGGTTTTCCTTTGCAGCCTCGCCATTTGCCGACAATGAAGAACCCGTCGCCATCGCCGTGCTGGACGGCACCGGTGATCGCGGATCGATCTCGCTCTATGTCGCCGAAAGCGGCGCCATGCGCCGGCTCTATTGCAACGACAGCATGTTCGACTCGCTGGGCGCCTTCTACAGCGTGATATCATCGACGCAAGGCGGCTGGACCTGGCTGTCGTGCGAAGGCCGCTACATGGGCGCCGCCGCGTGGGGCGACATGGACCGCGCCGGCAATCCCTACTACCCGCGACTGAAAGACGTCTTGCATTTCGGCGAGTGTGGCGAAGTCCGGCTCAATCGCGCCATGGCCAATTGGTATTGCGAGCCGTTCGACCATCCCTACAAGCCAGCGCTGGTCGACATTCTCGGCAAGCCGCTCAAGCCGGATCAGCTCTGGAATCCCGATGCGGTGCTGCGTATCGAGGACATTCATCACCGGCCCGACACGCGCGATCGTCTCGATAAGGCGGCTGCGACGCAACTGGTGTTCGAGGATGCGATGATCCACGTGGTCGATCATCTCTTGCGTACGACCGGCGCTAACCGGTTGGTGCTCACTGGAGGCGTGGCGTTGAACGCGGTCGGCAACATGCGGCTGCTCGAGCACTTCGACGAGGCCTGGTTTTCGAAATCCCAACAGCGCAAAGCGCGCCTGCATCTGTGGGTGCCGCCGACACCAGGCGATCCCGGCGTCACCATCGGCGCGGCCTGGCTGTTCGCGCATCTCGCTGGCGCGCCGCGCGGCGCTCCGATGACGCATGCGTTTTATTGCGGTTGTTCGCCATCGCATCAGGACGTCACGGCGGCGCTTCAGGCAGCCGACATCGCCTCGCAGCGGATCGGGGATATCTCGACACCGGATGGCCGCGACGCCATTGCCGATTTGATGGCCTTCACGGTCGCGCAAACCGGCGTCATCGCGCTCTATCAGGGCGCCGCCGAGACCGGGCCACGCGCGCTGGGTCACCGCTCGATCCTCGCAAACCCCTGCGATCCCGAAACGCGCCGGCGCCTCAACGAGCGCGTGAAATACCGCGAGGCGATCCGGCCGCTCGCGCCGATGGCCACGCCGGAAGCGGCCCGCGAATATTTCGATCTGCTCGAGGGCGCCTCGGACGGCGATTACAACGCCTACAATTACATGGTGCTGACGGCGCAATCGAAGCCGCCGGCACACGAGAAAATTCCGGCGGTGATTCACGCCGACGGGACGGGGCGGATTCAGATCGTGCGTGTGGAAGACGATCCCCTCACCTACGCCTATTTGAAGGCGCTCGGCCGCCGCATCGGCGTCGAGGTCTCGGTCAACACCTCCTTCAACGTCGCCGGCCCGATCGCACAGACCCCGCAACAGGCGATCGATACGCTGCGCCGTTCCAAGGGCCTCGACGTGGTGCTGCTGGTGGCGAGCGACGGCGTGGTGTACGCCGCATGGCACGGCGGCGAGCGCGGCAGCGGCCGGTTCACCGGCTGGCTTTCGGAATGGAAAATTGCGGCGACAGCTGGCTGATTACGTCGCAGCGCCCTTTGGACGCGACACGATCTCGATCATTTTTCCTTCATCGTCATCAGGTGCATAGGCTTTCGCCTTGTCGTACGCGTGAACCGCGGCGCGTCCCATCAAGGGAGCGTCGGAAAGCAGGCTCTCGGCCAATGCCACGGCGTAAACGGCATCCTTGTGCCGCAGCGCCGCCGTGAACGTCGCGCCCGAAAAATTTCGCGCGACCATGCGTTTGGAATGACGGATCACCTGCGGACTGGCGGCAACGCCGGTTTCGACGGCCTCAAGCACCAGCCTCATGTCGAGTCCGGCCTGCTCGGCGATCGCAAGACCCTCGGCGATACCGGCAATCTGGATCGCGCCCATCAGATTATTGATCAGTTTGTAGACCGTGCCGGTACCGACCGCGCCGAAATGCCTGATGATCGTGCTGAGCGGCGTCAGATATGGCCGGGCTCGCACGAGGTCCGCAGGCTCGGCGCCGACCAGCAGCGTCAATTTTCCGCTGGCCGCGGCATCCGGCAAGCCGGCGACCGGACTATCGATATAGACCAGACCGCGCCCGCGAAGTTCGCGCGCAAGATCGAGCGCGTGGCCGTATGACACGGTCGAGCATTCGATCGCCAGCGTGCCGGCCTTGGCGGTCCCGGCGGCGCCGTCCTTGCCGAGCCACACGGCGCGCGACGCCGCGTCGTCGGCCACCATCGTGACAACAGCGTCGGCTCCGTCAGCCGCGTCGGCAGGCGACCGAGCCCATCGCGCCCCGCGCGCGATCAGATCGTCGGCTTTCGCCTTGCTGCGGTTCCACACTGCAACAGTGAATCCGCTGTCGAGATAGCGGCCGGCCATGCCGTTGCCCATGCGTCCGAGGCCGATGAAAGCAACTTTTGCCATGCGTTACTCCACATCTTCGACCGCGGCCGGCGCCGTTCCGAATGCGCGCTGCGCCAGCGTCGCCGCCATGAACTCGTCAAGGTCGCCGTCGAGCACGCCCGAGGTGTCGGACGTCTGCACGCCGGTGCGAAGGTCCTTCACCATCTGATAGGGCTGCAAGACATAGGAGCGGATCTGATGGCCCCAGCCGATGTCGGTCTTGGCGGCCTGGTCGGCGGCGGCCTGTTCTTCGCGCTTCTTCAATTCGATTTCGTAGAGCCGCGCGCGCAGCATATCCCACGCCTGCGCCCGGTTCTTGTGCTGCGAACGGCCGGCCTGACAGACCACCGCAACCCCGGTCGGAATGTGCGTGAGCCGGACGGCGGATTCGGTCTTGTTGACGTGCTGACCGCCGGCGCCACCGGAACGCATGGTGTCGGTGCGGACGTCGGATTCCTTGATGTCGATCTTGATGCTGTCGTCGACCACGGGGAAGATTGCAACGCTGGAAAACGAAGTATGCCGCCGCGCGTTGGAATCGAACGGCGATATCCGCACCAGCCGATGCACACCCGCTTCGGTCTTCAGCCAGCCATAGGCGTTGTGACCGCTGATCTGGATGGTGGCGGATTTGATGCCGGCTTCTTCGCCTTGCGTTTCTTCCAGATATTCGATCTTGAAGCCGTGCTTTTCGGCCCAGCGCGTGTACATGCGCAGCAGCATCGCGGCCCAGTCCTGGCTCTCGGTGCCGCCTGCGCCGGCGTGGACTTCGAGATAGGAATCGAACCGGTCGGCTTCGCCGCCGAGCAGCGCTTCGAGTTCGCGGCGCGCCACTTCCTTCTTGAGGGCCTTCAACGCAGCCTCGGCTTCCGCCACCACGCCTTCATCGTTCTCGGCCTCGCCAAGCGCGATCATCTCGACATTGTCGTCCAACTCGCGCTCGACCTTGCCGATGCCGTTCAGCGCATCCTCCAGCGAGGTGCGCTCCTGCATCAGCTTCTGTGCTTTCTGGGGGTCGTTCCAGAGATTGGAATCTTCGGCGAGCTTGTTCAGCTCCGCGAGGCGTGCCGTGGATGCATCGACGTCAAAGATGCCTCCTCAGCAGCCCGACTGACTGCTTGATCTCTCCGACTAAACGTTCGACTTCGGCGCGCATGTACTTCTCTGATCTGCGGCGCAGGCCGCTATTGTTTCAATGCTGGGGGGATGTAGCGGCGGGCGCCGCAAAGCGCAATCGCTTCTCTTCTATTGACGTGTTTCTTCAGGCGAACCGGCGCCCGTTTCGCTGGAAAACCACGCTAACCTAATAGAGACCGCCAGTGCCGGGACGGAACAGACTACGATCCGCATCGGGTGATGGCTGCAGCGAACGACCGTCGGCATCGGCAACCCCGATCACCGAGTAATTATCCGGCGGTGCTGTACCCGGCTTGAACGCTTCCAGAATGGTCCGCCCACCCTCGCCCGGACCGACCCGCATTCCGCTCTTGGCGTCGACCCTGATCAGCTTGATCCCGGCAGGAACCCGAAACGGCACGGCCGGCTTGTCGGCGAGCGCGAGCTTCAAAAAGTCTCGCGCAATCGGCGCGGCCAGATGTCCGCCGGTAGCACCTTTGCCGAGATTGCGCGGCTTGTCGTAGCCCATATAGATCCCGACCACGACGTCAGGCGAAAAGCCGATGAACCATGCATCCTTTTCGTCGTTGGTAGTGCCGGTCTTGCCGGCGATCGGTTTGCCGACCTCCTTCACCACGGTTGCGGTGCCGGCCTGCACCACGCCTTCCATCATCGAGGTGATCTGATAGGCGGTCATCGAATCCAGCACCTGCTCCCTGCGGTCGATCAGCTGGGGCTCGGGCTGATTTTTCCAGCCGCCGGGTGCGTCGCAGCCCCGGCATTCCCGCGCATCATGCTTGAAGATCGTACGGCCGTAGCGGTCCTGAATTCGGTCGATCAGCGTCGGCTTCACCCGCCGGCCGCCATTGGCGAACATCGAATAGGCCGTGACCATTCGCATGACCGTGGTCTCGCCGGCGCCGAGCGCGTAGGACAGATAGTTCGGCAGCTCGTCATAGACGCCGAAGCGCTTGGCATATTCGCCGATCAAGGGCATGCCGATGTCCTGCGCCAGCCGCACCGTCACCGTGTTGAGCGACAGTCGCAGCGCATTGCGCATCGTGGTCGGGCCATAATATTTGCCGCTCGAATAATTCTCCGGACGCCAGACGCCAGCGCCCTGCCCCTGATCGATCTCAATCGGCGCGTCGACCACCACCGTCGACGGCGTATATCCGTTATCGAGCGCGGACGAGTACACCAGCGGTTTGAACGAAGATCCCGGCTGCCGATAGGCCTGGGTCGCACGGTTGAATTGACTCTGATCGAATGAGAACCCGCCGACCATCGCCAGCACGCGGCCGGTCCAGGGATCCATCACAACCATCGCCCCGGAAACCTCCGGCAGCTGGCGCAGCCGGAACTGGCCCTCAATCTGAGTGCCATCCTTCAAGATCAACGGGTCGGCGTAGATCACATCGCCCGGCGAAAGCACTTGCGACACCGCCGTCGGCGTCTTGAAGCGGGTCGGCCCCGACGCCGCCTTTGCCCATCTGACGCCGTCAAGCGTGACGATTCCGGTCTGCCGTTCCTTAGCTACGGCGCCGCCCAGTTCGCGGCCGGGTTGGAAACCAATGCGTGCGGACTGCTCGCTGGTCTCCAGCACCACGGCCATCCGCCAGGGCGAGATATCCGACAGCGATTTGTTGTCGGCAAGCTTCACGCCCCAGTCGCCCGATATATCGATTTTGCCGATCGCGCCTCGCCAGCCCTGCGCCTCGTCAAAATTCACGAGGCCGGCGGTCATGGTCTTGCGCGCCATCACCTGCAGCTTCGGATCGAGCGTAGTCCGGACCGACAGGCCGCCTTCATAGAGTTTCTTTTCGCCGTAGCGTTCGAACACGTCGCGGCGGACTTCCTCGGCAAAATACTCGCCGGCGAAAATATGCGCGGCATTGGTCCGGCTGGTCACGGTCAGCTGATCCTTGCGGGCCTTGTCGGCATCGGCCTGCTTGATCCAGCCATTCTCCAGAAGGCGGTCGACCACGTAGTTGCGCCGCTCGATCGCCCGGTCGCGGTTGCGCACCGGATGCAGGGCCGCCGGCGCCTTCGGCAGCGCGGCGAGATAAGCCGCTTCCGCGACCGTGAGCTCGTTCACCGATTTGTCGAAATAGACCAGCGATGCCGCGGCGATGCCGTAAGCGCCAAGGCCGAGGTAAATCTCGTTGAGATAGAGTTCGAGGATCTTGTCTTTGGAGTAGGCGCGCTCGATCCGCATCGCCAGCAAGGCTTCCTTGATCTTGCGGGTGAACGACACTTCGTTGGTCAGCAGAAAGTTCTTCGCGACCTGCTGCGTGATCGTGGATGCGCCCTGCGGCCGGCGGTTGGAGCCGTAATTTTGCGCGTAGAGCACGGCTGCCCGCGCCATGCCGGAGAAATCGATGCCGCCATGCTCGTAGAAGTTCTTGTCCTCGGCCGCCAGAAACGCGTTGATGACCAGTTTTGGAACCGCCTGGATCGGCAAATACAGCCGACGTTCCTTGGAATATTCGCCGAGCAGCGCGCCATCGGAGGCATGGACGCGCGTCATGACAGGCGGCTCATAATCCTGAAGCTGCGAATAGTCCGGCAGATCCTTGGAAAAATGCCAGATCAGCCCCGCCGTGGCGGCGACGCCGACCAGAAACACGACGGTTCCGGCGGCGAACAAGAAACCCATGAACCGCACCAGCAAGCGCATTATCGATGATCCGTTTCAGCCCTCGCGCCGTAGCAGCCGGCGTTGTCCTCAACCTGGAGACCCACGCGGGACGATCTGCCGTTCCGCGCAGGCGCATGATACGTGGGCCCTGGGGGAGATTTGATCGATTCCGAACCCCCCACGGTGGTTTTTTTATAGAGCCGCCGCTGTGGCCAAACTAGGGCTTCCACCATCGGATGGGCTGCCTTTTCAGTTCGCCGCGCCAGCCGTCGCCAGGCGTTTGGCAAGGAAGGTGTCGATTGCCTGCGCCATTGATCCGACGGTCCGGGAACGCCAGTTCTCCGATACCAGGTGCTCGAGGTCACCCTTGTTCGAGACATAGCCGAGTTCGATCAGCACCGACGGCACGTCGGGAGCCTTCAGAACCTTGAAGCCTGCAGACTTCAGCGGGCGCTTGTGCATCCGCACGGTAGTCTTCATCTCCCCCATCAGCAGCCGCGCGAAGCGGTTTGAGAATGCGCGGGTTTCACGCTGCGCGAGGTCTATCAGGATGTCGGCGACGTCGGTCGGCTCTTCGGTGAGGTTAACCCCGCCGATGGCGTCGGCCTTGTTTTCCGCCTCCGCAAGCCTTTCGGCCTCGGCGTCGGAAGCGCGGTCCGAAAGCGTATAAATCGTGGCGCCCTGGGCGTCGCCTTCACGACGCGGCAAGGCGTCAGCATGAATCGACACAAACAGCGCCGCGGACTGATTGCGTGCGATCCGAACGCGGTCGCCGAGCGGGATGAAGGTGTCGTCGGTGCGGGTCATGACCACCCGATATTTGCCGCTCTTCTCGAGGCGATCGCGCAACGCCAGCCCAAATCGCAGCACGAGGCTCTTTTCGCTTTCGCTGCCGGCCTGGGTGCCATTATCGATGCCGCCGTGGCCGGGATCGATCACGACCACCGGACGCAAATCCGCTGACGCCGCGGGCTTGAATGCAGCGACCGGCACGGCAGCATCAGTGGCGTCCGCGGCTGCGATCGCGGGTCTCAGCTCGGGCCGGCTTTCAACCGAGAGCGACTGAACGAAGGTGGTGCGATCCACCTCTTCCAGCTCCAGCACCAGCCGCGGCGGTTGGCCGTTGGCGGCATCAAGCACATAGGATTTCGCAATTTTGGCCGGGCCGGTCAGATCAAATACGATCCGCGAACCGCCCGGCATCACCAGGCCGTAGCGGAACGCCTTGACCAGTCCGCGGCCCCCGGTGCCCGCCCCCGCGGGAAGCTGAAAGGTGACCTGAGGGAGGTCCAGGACCGCCCGATACGGGTCCGCGAGTGCAAAGGCGCGAAACTGGATTGTCTTGTCGAGATCAAGCACAAAGCGGGTTTGCTTGCTGTCGCCGGCCAGACGGGCGGCGGAGGCGATGGGAAAGTTCGACGCCGCGACCGGGGTGGCCGAGGGACTTTCAGCCGCGCTCACAGCTGTAACATCGGAACATAGCAAAGCTGCAGCGCACAATACGGCGCATCTCAGCAAAACACGATGATTTGCGCGGCTCGCCAACGAATCCGTGCCTCCGAGCAGCCCTCTTACCGCAATAGAACCACAGGGTTAACTGCCGCCTAACACTCCGGCGGCGAATAAGGCGGAGTGTTGCCGCGTTGCGACGCTTCCCTTGCACGCGGCCGCCAATCCACGTATGTAAAAGGGGCTGACGGCTAAAACTCCCGGTTGTGTCGCGTTCAGCCTCCCGGTGCAGCGCCGGAACCTTCCACTTCAGGAGATTCCAGCGTCTTTCCGATCCCTCCACAGCCAGCGCAGCGCGCGGTTGACAAGGAGCGGCGGTTTCGAGCCCGAGCGGCGTCCGGTCCCAGGTTACCATCTTGTTCCAGGGACGGCTTCAGACACGGCATACCGATTACCCGGACCTTCAAGGTCCGATATGCGATCGCCGGCGAGCGCTTTCGTGCTGCGCCGGTCCTTCAGCAATAGATAAGGCGGCGATGTTTGCCGCCAACGTGCTTAGACGGGCCGACGCTTGATGCGCCAGATTGTATTGCCGACCATGATCCACGGAAGAATCGCGCCGACGCGGAGCGAAAGCTCCGCGCGTCGTTTTGCTTCGCCGGGATCCCGTTCGGACCGGCGCCCCGGGTTGCGTTTTGGCCTTCCCCTCACCCCCGAATCAGGTGGACCGTCGCGTCACCCGGCGGCGCGACACGCGCTCACGGTATTACGCGGCCGCCGCCGTCAAGAGTTCCAAAATGCCCAACAAAATGTTGATCGATGCCACTCACCCGGAAGAGACCCGGGTCGTTGTGGTCCGCGGCAATCGCGTCGAAGAGTTTGATTTCGAGACCGCTCAGCGCAAGCAACTGCGCGGCAACATCTATCTCGCCAAGGTCACGCGCGTAGAGCCGTCGTTGCAGGCAGCCTTCATCGAATACGGAGGCAACCGCCACGGCTTTCTAGCCTTCAGCGAAATCCATCCGGACTACTATCAAATTCCGGTCGCCGATCGCCAGGCGCTGATCGAGGCCGACGAACGCGCTCATCGCGAAGCCGAGGAAGAGTCCGAAAACCGCTCCAATCGCCGCCGTCCGCGCCACCGCAACGCGCGCCGCCGCGGCAATGGCGAGCGCATCCAAAGTGAGGTCGTCGAGAACGCAAGCCCCTATCCGTCCGAGGGCGCTCAGCCGCATGAAGGCCAGGAATACGCAGAAGGCTTGCAGGCTGGAAGCGGCCATGCGCAGGACGCCCAACATCAACACGCCGATGCGGAGCATCATGATCACGACGATCATGAGCATTCGCATGATCATGATCACCCCCATGGTGAGCACGACCACGGTCACGCGAGCGAGCCGCTAGCAACGCAATTCCAATTCGATATGGCTGAGAAGGCCGCGGACGAAGCATCCGACGCCCGCCGAGAGCCCGCCCACGATGAGCGTACCGACGAGGAGAATTCGCGCGAAGACGCGGCTCATGCCGACGACGCTCCGGACACCGAGCACGCCGATGGCGAGCCCGCCGCATCAGATCACGCCGAACTGGCCGCCGCGCCGCTTGGCGACGAAGACCATGATGAAGACCATGATGATGAAGACGAGGGCGACGAGGCCGAGGAAGAAGTTGTTGAATCGGTCGGCGGCGACGACGTCCTGGAAGAGGTGCCGGAGCGCCCGTTCCGCCCGCGCCGTCAGTATAAAATTCAGGAAGTCATCAAGCGCCGTCAGGTGATGCTGGTGCAGGTGGTCAAGGAAGAACGCGGCAACAAAGGTGCCGCCCTGACGACTTACCTCTCGCTGGCCGGTCGCTACGCGGTATTGATGCCGAACACCGCGCGCGGCGGCGGCATCAGCCGCAAGATTACCTCTGCGCAGGATCGCTCGCGGCTGAAGGAAGTGGTGCAAGATCTCGACGTGCCCGAGGGCATGGGCATCATCCTGCGCACCGCCGGCGCGGCGCGCACCAAGCCCGAAATCAAGCGCGACTTCGAATATCTGATCCGCATGTGGGAAACCGTGCGCGACATGACGCTGAAGTCGCAGGCGCCGACACTCGTCTACGAGGAAGGCTCGCTGATCAAGCGATCGCTGCGCGACCTCTACAACAAGGAGATCGATGAAATCCAGGTCGCCGGCGAAGCCGGCTATCAGGAAGCCCGCGACTTCATGAAGATGCTGATGCCCTCGAATGTGCGCGCGGTCCGGCAATATCGCGACGGCCAACCGCTGTTCTCGCGGATGGGGGTCGAGAGCCAGCTCGACGCGATGTTCTCGCCGACCGTGCAGTTGCGGTCCGGCGGTTACATCGTGATCAACCAGACTGAAGCGCTGGTTTCGATCGACGTCAATTCCGGCCGCTCGACCCGCGAACATCACATCGAGGATACCGCGCTCAAGACCAACCTCGAAGCCGCCGAGGAAGTCGCGCGACAGCTGCGCCTGCGCGACCTTGCGGGCCTGATCGTCATCGACTTCATCGATATGGACGAGAAGCGCAACAACCGCTCGGTCGAGCGCAAGCTCAGCGATTGTCTGCGGCAGGACCGTGCGCGAATCCAGGTCGGGCGGATCTCGCATTTCGGCCTGCTCGAAATGTCGCGGCAGCGCATTCGCGCCAGCGTGCTGGAGAGTTCGACGGAGCCCTGCCCGCAATGCGGCGGAAGCGGCCATGTGCGTTCGGTGTCTTCGGTGGCCTTGCAGTTGCTGCGCGGCCTCGAGGAAATCCTGATGAAGGGCGCGACGCACAATCTCGTGGTGCGCACGCGGACCGACGTTGCGCTTTACGTTCTCAACCACAAGCGCGGCCATCTGCGCGATCTCGAAAACAGCTTCAAGGTGACGCTTGCGGTGGTTGCAGACGCGACCGTGAGCGGTCAGCAGTCGTATGTCATCGATCGCGGCGAACAGGTGCATACGCTGGAAGCGGCCAAGGCGCTGTTGGCAGCGCAGGTTGCGGCGTTCCCGCCGCAAACCGAAGAAGCATATGACGAGGACGAGCCGTTCGACGCCGAACTCGAATCTCAAGTGGAAACCGAAGAGACCGAAGGCCTGACCGACGATCTACCGGTCAGCGGGGCCGGCGACGGCGAAGCCGATGCGGATCTTCACAAGCGCAAGCGGCGGCGGCGACGGCGTGGCCGTCCCGGCGAGGCGCGCGAAGGCGGGGCCGCGCGGGACGGAAGCGATACTTCTCGCGTTGCGCCTGACGCGGTCGCGGCTGCCGGCGCCATCGCCGATGAAGGCGAAGCCGACGAGGACGAAACCGACGAACAGCCCATGGTTCGCACCGATCAGGCGGCGGGCGGCGATCGGCGTCCGCGCCGTCGCGGACGTCGTGGCGGGCGCCGGCGGCGCGGCGGGCTCGAGGACGGTCTGGCCGGCTCAATCGTCGACGAATTCAGGCCGGCATCCCTTTCGGAAGCAACCAGCGCGGTTGCCGATTTCGACGGAAGTCCAGCTGAATCACCTGCGCCGGAGATTCAACCGCAATCCATCGCCCCGACGCCCGAGCCACACCCTGCGGAACGTGCTCAACAGGAGCCGGCCGCTGCACCCACGCAGGAAGAGACCGCGCAAGAAGCCGAAAGGGCCGCACGCCGGCGTTCAACCGTGCGCGAAAAGGTAAGCTTCCTGGTTGATGCCCAGCGCGATGCGGCGCCACCCGTCAATCCCAGCCAGCCTGAGCCACCGGCACCCTCGCCCCCGGCAGCGCAGCCAGCTTCCGAGGTAACGACCGACACCCAGCCCCGCCGCGCCGGATGGTGGTCGCGGCGTTTCGGCGGCGGCGAATAAGAACAGGAACCTTGAACAGAAAAACCGCTCGGCAAAACCGGGCGGTTTTTCTGTTGGCTCGTCAATCCTCATGTGCAATTGCACGTCTGAGGAGATTCCGGGTTCAGCCTTCAGGCTGCCCGCAATGACACCAGCGGCTCCGCCACAAGAAAATCGCTAGCCCGTCGTGATGGCGGTTTCCACGTCCGAGGGATCGATCTCCTTGTTGAGATTGGCATGCAGCCTCTCGTGATCGAGTTCGCCTTCCCACCAAGACACAAACACCGCGGCGATGCCGTTGCCGGTGATGTTGGTCAGCGCGCGAACCTCGCTCATGAACTTGTCGATCGAAAACACGATTGCCATGCCCGGCACCAGCACCGGATTGACCACCGTCAATGTCGCCGCAAGCGTAATGAAGCCTGCGCCGGTGACACCGCTGGCGCCTTTCGATGTCAACATCGCCACGACCAGGATGGTCAATTGCTGGGTGAACGAGAGTTCGACGCCGAGCGCCTGCGCGATGAACAGCGTCGCGAGCGTCATGTAGATGTTGGTGCCGTCGAGATTGAACGAGTAGCCGGTCGGCACCACCAGCCCGACGACCGATTTCGAGCAGCCGAGCCGCTCGAGCTTCTCCATCAATTGCGGAAGCGCGCTTTCCGACGAGCTGGTGCCGAGCACGATCAGCAATTCGTCCTTGATATAGACGACGAACTTGAAAATGTTGAAGCCGACCAAGCGTGCGATCAGGCCGAGTACGACCACTACGAACAACGCCGCTGTCGCATAAAACAGGGCGATCAGCCCGACCAGATTGCCAAGCGCGGCGGGTCCGAATTTGCCGATGGTGTAGGCCATCGCACCGAAGGCCCCGATCGGCGCCGCTTTCATGACGATGGCGATCACGCCGAACACCGCATGCGCGGTGTCGTCGATGATCTCGCGCAGACGGTGACCACGCTCGCCGAGCGCCATCAGCGCAAAGCCGAACAGGATCGCGAACAGCAGCACCTGCAGGATGTCGCCACGTGCCAGCGCCCCGACCACGCTGTCGGGAATGATGTTGAGGACGAAATCGACGGACTTTTGCGCTTCCGCCTGCTTGACGTAAGTGGCGACCGCCGCCGCATCAGGCTTCGCGGCGAGACCGTGACCCACCTGGAAAAGATTGCCGATGACAAGACCAAGGATCAGTGCGAACGACGAAACGACTTCGAAGTAGACCAGCGCCTTGATGCCGACACGCCCTACTTTCCTGGCGTCCTGAATATGCGCAATGCCTGAAACTACCGTGCAAAAGATGATCGGCGCGATCACCATCTTGATCAGCTTGATGAAGCCGTCGCCAAGTGCCTTGATCCAGTCGTTGGTTGCGAAGTGGGGCCACAGCCAGCCGACGAGGACGCCGAGCAGGATTCCGATCAGCACCTGAAGATAAAGTACCCGGTACCAGGGTCTGGGCGCGCCGCGCGGCGCTTCCATTGCGATCGTTGCCGCCATTTGTTTCTTTCGCCATCAGGATTCGCGGATCTGTCCGCGCTCCGCGCGAAGGCCACCCACCGGGGGCATAGCCAAAACCAAATTGGTCCAGCGGAGTCAATGGCGCCGCGGCCGTTTCTCGCGGTGCTGAAAAAGTGTGCAGCTTACGAGACAAGGTCTGCGATCGGTCGTCCTATCCAAGCCACCGCGCGATACGCGCGACCGCTTCGCGCATGTCATCTGCCGAACGCGCGTAAGAAAAACGAACGAACTGATGGCCGTGAACCGGATCGAAGTCGATGCCGGGGGTGGCTGCGACGTGCGCCTGTTCGAGCATCCGTTTGGCAAATTCGAAACTGTTGGACGTGAATTCCGAGACGTCGGCGTAGAGGTAAAACGCGCCGTCGGCGGGCAAGAACTTGTTGAGGCCGGCTTGCGGCAGGCCGGTGATCAAAATGCGGCGGTTCTCCTGATAGCCGCGCTTTACTTCTTCCATCTCCTCGCGGCCTTCGAACGCAGCCTCCGCGGCAATCTGCGACAGCGTCGGCACCGAGATGGCAAGATTTTGCTGCAGCCGTTCAATCGGACGCACCAGCGGCTCCGGCACCACCATCCAGCCGACCCGCCAGCCGGTCATGCAGAAATATTTCGAAAACGAATTGATCACGAGCGCGTGCGGAGAGAGCTCCGCCGCCGTCACCGCCGGAAACGCATAATCAAGACCGTGATAGATTTCGTCGGAGATGAAACGAATGCCCGCACTCTCCGCCGCCGTGATCAGGCTGGTGAGCGCCTCGCGGGACATCATCGTGCCCGTCGGATTGGCCGGGCTTCCGACCAGCACACCCTTCAATGGGGTTCGGTGATGCGCGGCGAGCAAGGCATCACCCGTCAGCGCATGACGGGTTTCGCTCGAGGTCTCGATCAGCACCGGCTCGCAGCCGAGCGCGGTGAGAATGTGCCGGTATGGCGGATAACCGGGCACGGTAACCGCCACCCGGTCGCCCGGCTCGAACATGACAAGAAAGCCCAGGATGAAGGCTCCCGACGAACCCGTGGTGATCACGATCCGCTCCGCATCCACCGCGCATCCGTAAGCCTCGCGGTAGTGCCTGGCGATACGCTGCCGCAGCGAGGGAATACCCAGCGCGGAGGTGTAGTCGATTCGTCCGCTGTCGAGTGCGGCATGAGCGGCCGATATCGCCGTCTTCGGCGCGGGAGCCGCCGGTTGTCCGACTTCCATGTGAACGACGTGCCCGCCGGCGGCTTCAATACGGTCCGCCGCCGCCATCACGTCCATCACCATAAACGGCGGCACGTCGCTTCGTCCCGACGCCGTCAGCAGGTTCCTCGCACGCTCTCTCAGTGTCGCTTCCAGCATCGATATCTGCTATTTGGGCTAGCGCCGCCGATTTGAGGTTTCTGCATCGGTTACCGCAAGCTCGTGTTAGGAACTTCAAATCGAACAGTGGCGCTAGAAGTCATAGATTCACCAGTGCCCCAGACTAGCCGCATTCGGTAGTTTGGTAGGGCATAGCTCTTATCCGCCCCGCCGCCAATGATAAAAGACCGCTCAAAAGACCATTCAATGCTGCTCCGCATCGCGCTACGCAAAAACACCTTGAAGCTGACGGCGCTCATCACAGCGGCCGCGCTTGCCGTCGCGCCGATACCGGCGCTTGCGCAAGAGAACAAGGGCCTGCCGGTGCTGCGCGATACCGAGACCGAGCAATTGCTGCGCGAGTATACTCGCCCGATCCTGCGAGCTGCGGGCCTGGAAAAGCAGAACATTCAGATGGTGATCATCAACGAGAGCGCGTTCAACGCCTTCGTCGCGGACGGCCGGCGCATTTTCGTGAACTACGGCGCGATGATGCAATCGGAGACCCCGAACCAGATCATCGGGGTGCTGGCGCATGAAACCGGCCACCTTGCCGGCGGCCATCTGTCCAAGCTTCGCGAACAATTGGCGCAGGCGCAGACGCAAATGATCATCGCCATGCTGCTCGGGGCCGGCGCGCTGGTGGCGGGATCGAGAGGCGGCAACGCCAACAGCGGCCTGGCCAATGCCGGCGCGGCGGCGATTGCAGCACCACAAGAAATGATCCGCCGCACCCTGCTTTCCTATGTGCGTCAGCAGGAGGAAAATGCCGACCGCGCAGGGGTGAAGTTTTTGTCCGCTACCGGCCAATCCGCGAAGGGCATGTATGAGACCTTCAAGCGGTTTACCAATGAGAGCCTGTTCGCCACACGAGGTTCGGATCCTTACGTACAATCACATCCGATGCCCGCCGAGCGCGTCGCCGCGCTGGAGGAAATAGCGCGTTCAAGTCCCTATTGGGACAAGAAAGACGATCCGGCGCTGCAGTTGCGCCACGACATGGTGCGCGCCAAGATATCGGCTTTCATGGAACGGCAGGACACCGTCTACCGGCGCTATCCGCTCTCGAATGACAGCCTGCCCGCGCGATATGCCCGCGCAATCGCCACCTATAGGCATGGCGATTTGCGCAACGCGCTCGCTCAGATCGACGGGCTGATCCAAGTGCAGCCCGCCAACCCGTACTTTTATGAATTGCGCGGCCAGGCGCTGCTGGAAGGCGGCAAGCCTGCGGAGGCCATTGCCCCCCTGCGAAAGGCGGTGCAGCTCTCGAACAACTCACCGCTCATCGAGATGTTACTTGGGCAGGCGCTCGTGGCATCTGATAATAAGGCCTACACCGAGGAAGCGATTGCGATTCTGCGGGCGGCGGTGGCGCGGGAGACTGAAGCGCCGCTCGGCTATAGCCAGCTTGCAATGGCCTACGGCCGAAAGGGAGATTACGCGCAGGCCGATCTGGCATCGGCGCAGGCCGCCTACCTTCGCGGCGACAACAAGACCGCGCGCGATCTCGCCTCGCGCGCGAAAACCCGTTTCGCCGTCGGCACGCCCGGTTGGGTCAAGGCCGACGACATCGTCAGCGCAAAACCGCTGCCCGGCCAAAAGAGCAACTAGAAATCAATTAGCCGGCGTACGAAGGTTTTCGGAAACCGGCTTTCACCAAGAGGATTCGCCAATGCCTTCGATCCGCCTGCTCGCTTCCGCCCTGTTCGCGCTCGCGCTCTGCAGCGCGCCCCAGGCGGCATCGGCGCAAAGTTTCTCCGACAGCCAGCGCCGCGATATCGAGACCATCGTCAGAAACTATCTGCTTGCGAATCCCGAAGTGCTGGAGGAGGCGATGGGCGAACTGAGCAAGCGCCAGGCCGCCGCCGAAGCTGAGAAACATGAAGCGGGCGTCGCCAAAAACGCAGAGACGATTTTCAATTCGCCGCGCGGCGTCGTGCTCGGCAACAAGGACGGCGACGTCACCTTCGTCGAGTTCTTCGACTACAATTGCGGCTACTGCAAACGCGCCATGACCGACATGCTCGAGCTGATGAAATCCGATCCCAAACTGAAAGTGGTGTTGAAGGAATTCCCGGTGCTCAATCCCGGCTCCGTCGAGGCTGCGCAGGTCGGGGTCGCTGTGCGCATGCAAGATCCCAGCGGCAAGAAGTATCTCGATTTTCACCAGAAGCTGCTCAACGGCCGGGGCGCGGCGGACAAGGCGCGTGCGATGGCGGCCGCCAAGGAGGCCGGCGTCGATATGGCCAGGATCGAGAAGGATCTGGCGAGCCCGGAAGTGCGCGCCACGCTCGAGGAAAACTTCAAACTCGCCGAAGCGATGGGCATGAACGGCACGCCGAGTTACGTGATCGGCAAGCAGGTGGTGATCGGCGCGGTCGGCGTCGAAACTCTCAGGGAAAAGATCGGCGTCGCGCGCTGCGGCAAGGCGACGTGTTGAGCGATATTCGCAGCCATCAAGCGCTGTGCACCAGCGAATGGAAAGGCCGGCTGTGTTCCCGGCCTTTTTACTTTATTTGAGCAACTTCTTATTTGAGCGAGTTCGAGGCGAAGCCGTTCATCGCGCATTCACAAAACAGAATCGCACAAAACAAAATTGCACAAAACAAAATCGGAGGAACCGCTGATATCGCGGAACATCGCCGACCTCCCGTCGTTGTTGGCCCGGGCAATGCAAACACGTGAGGAGACATTCGATGAATAGTCGCTTTATGATCTCAGTCGCCACAGCGGCGCTGATTGCGGGAGCTGGCTTCGCTCACGCACAGGGAACCGGAATGGGGCGAGAGGGATCACCGGCGGGTTCCAGCGCGCAGCAGAGCGCGCCGTCCTCCGGAAACTCGGCAGCCCCGGCAAATCGCGGCGCTACTGAATCGACGAGCCCTTCGTCCGACATGAAGGCTACGCAGTCTGAAGACAAGTCACCGGGCGCGGCCAAGAACCAGCGCGCCGAAGACAAGAACATGCAAGGTCAGAAGTCGAAGAGCATGAGCTCCGAGACCGAAGGCGCCAAGGGCAACAAGGAGATGAAGGCTGAGGGCCGCGAAGGCAGCAAGGACATGAAAGCCCAGGGCCACGAAGGCAGCAAGGACATGAAAGCCCAGGGCCACGAAGGCAGTAAGGACATGAAGGCCCAAAGCCGCGAGGGCCAGTCGCAGACTGGACAGACCGGCCAAGCCCAGAGCCGCGAGGGCCAGTCCCAGACTGGACAGACCGGCCAGTCGCAGAGCCGCGAGGGCCAGTCCCAGATTGGACAGACCGGCCAGTCCCAAACCACCGTTGGACAGGCTGGCGCTGCGGCAAAGCTCTCGACCGAGCAGCGCACCAAGATCACCACGGTGATCCGCGATCAGCGCGTTCAGCCGCTCAACAACGTGAACTTCTCGATCTCGGTCGGCACACGCGTTCCACGCGATGTGAGATTCCACCCGCTTCCGCGTGAGGTCGTGACGATTTATCCGGAATGGCGCGGATATGAATTTGTCCTCGTCAAGGAGCAGATCGTCGTGGTGGATCCGCGGACATTCGAAATCGTGGCTATCCTCGAGGCCTAAACTCAACGATCGGCGGCGAGATCGGGGCGGGCAGAAATGCCCGCCCTCTTTCGTGCGCGAGGCTTCACTCAGCGATATGCCGGCAGCTTCTTTTTATTTCTGCAGAAGTAGGCGCACCAGTTCCGCCTGGTGCCTGACGCCAGTCTTGTCGAAAATTTTGGACAGATGGCTACGCGCCGTTCCAACGGTGATGCCGAGCCGGTCGGCAGTGGCTTTCCGGCCGTCACCCTTGATGATCTCAAGCGCGAACGCCGCCTCGGCTGGCGTGAAACCGAACCGCTCGCGCAAATTTTCGACGCGCGCCTGCATCTCCGTCTCGGCATCGGAGATGAGTACGATTGCGACCGCACGTTGCGAAAAACTCCACGGGATGGAGGCCATTGCCGTTTCCGGCTGTATCGGCGTCACCAGAACATCCATCGGCAACCGCCCTGCCCCACGCGACAGCGCAATGTCGCCACCGGAATCGGTTGCGCCATTGGCTTGGGCAGCGCACGAGGCGATGAGCCCGCGCAATACTCGTCCGCCGTCGGCATCGGAGGCGGACAAGGCGCCGGCTTCGAGCCGCAGGCCGTGGCGGGCATCGAGCATTGTGCCGGCCACACGATTGACGAACAAGGGCCGCGCATGCGCATCGACAAGCAGAAAACCCTGTTGCAATTCGTCGAGACTAGCCAGCGCGCGCTCGTTCGCGATCGTCAGATGGTGCAGTCGGCGCTGCAGCGCGACCGAGCGGACGAGATGTTGCGCCAGCACGGCGAACAGCCGCTTTTGGCCATCGTCGAATGACGGTCGATTCGGGAGCGCGTGGCTCGCAATGTGCCCGGACGCCATGCTATCGGCGAACAGGTTGGTGACGAGGGGCTCGGCGCTGAAACCAGCCGGCCGCCAGAATTCGTGATAAAAGGCCGTGCTGGTAAACTCGTCCCGTGAGATGACGTCCGCACCGGTGAAGACCTTGCCGGGCCGATAGTTTCCAGTGCACGGCAAGGCCGGAATATTCGGCGTCCAACCGTCAAAGCTGCGCACGATGTCCGGATCGGTCCGCGGCGCGTGCATGCTCACTATTTCGTTCGCCGGGTCGTAAAATCCGAACGCAACCAGCGGGCCGCCAACGGCATCGCCAATCCTGTTCAGGACGCCCGGCCAGAGCTGTGCGTCGAGCGCGGCATCGTAAATGGATCCGACAAGGTCCAGCACCTCGTCCTCACCGAAGTGCCCACTGCCAGACATCGATCCCACCCCCAGCTGTGCACGAACTCTGGCCTAGGTGCCGTCCCGACCGCAAGGCTCATTTTGGGCATCAAGTACGATGATGGGCGTCAAACACATGTTGCCGCGAAGTCTCACTTCGCAACATTCACGTCGAAATACCTGCTTTCGCTCCTTGCATCTGACGAACGTCAGATGCGGCCGCTGCATGGCTTGGCCAAGGTCACATCACGGCAGCCTCGAAGCGACAGAATCGTGCCGTCTGCCTTGGGGAATTTTTTATGTTTGATGTTCGGCGTCACCAAACGGTCATTTCACCGGCCGGCGATGAGAAAAGCCGGCGATGACAAGCTTTTCGACGGCGGGCGCAGCGGATTTGGCGACAGCGTGCGCCTCCGACTTGTTTTATACACGTGACCTGCGAGCGCGGCTGCTTGCCAGCAGCGCCCTGTCCGGCGGGAGGCTGCGCGGGCTAGCGCTGGCCGCCGGCGTTTCAATCGCAGCCGCAACCCTCTGGGCCGTTCCGGCGATGAGCCAGCAATCCCTCGACGGCGGCACGGCCACCGGCAACGATGCCTACGCTTCCGGCGATGGCGCGGTAGCGACCGGCGACTTCGCGACCGCGACGGGCGCGTCCAGCAACGCAACCGGCATCGCCGCGACCGCGTACGGCAACGGCAGCACCGCAAACGGCTCCGGCGCGACCGCGACGGGCATGGGCAGCACCGCAAACGGCGGGGGCGCTACCGCGACCGGCGCAGCCAGCAGCGCGAACGGCGAGGCCGCAACCGCGACCGGCGACCAATCGACGGCGAACGGCGCCAACGCGACCGCGACGGGCTACATCTCTAGGGCGAGGGGTGCCAACGCGACTGCGACCGGCATGAACAGCCAAGCGAACGGCGGCAATGCGACCGCAACCGGCCAGCAGAGCTTCGCGAACGGCACAAACACCACCGCGACAGGCCAGGACAGCACCGCGAACGGCTTCAATGCGACCGCGACGGGCGCTCAAAGCGTCGCCAACGGCGTCACCGCGAGCGCATACGGCCAAGGCAGCAACGCCACCGGCGCAGCCACCACCGCCATAGGCCAGGCAAGCCAGGCCACTGCCACCGGCGCGACCGCGCTTGGTGCCGGCGCCACCGCGGCTTTCACCAATTCGACAGCCATCGGCAATGGCGCATCCGCGAGCGCCGCCAATCAGGTTGCGATCGGCACGGCGTCGAACACCTACCGCATGGCCGGCATCACCTCGGCGGCGAGTCTCGCCGCGCAATCCGGCCCGACCTCGCTGGTCACCACCGACGCCAACGGTAATCTCGCTGCCGCCGGTTTCAACGGACAGGACATCACGCTCCTGCAATCCAACGTCGCAACGTTGCAAACCCAGATGAGACAGGGATTCGAGGGAACGGCGATCGCGATCGCGATGGGCGGATCGGTACTGCCATCGGACAAGAGATTTGCGATTTCCACCAACTGGGGAACGTTCCGCGGCGAAAACGCCATGAGCCTGAATGCCCAGATGCGGCTCAGCGAATATGTGGTCCTCAATGGCGGCGTGGGGGCCGGATTTGCCCAGGGCGGCATCGGCGGGCGGGCCGGAGTGACCGTCGCATGGTGACCGCGGCGTGGTGACTGGAAAACACCTCGGCTGGCAAGTTCTGATGTGTGCGGCGGCGCTGGCCGCAATCGCGTCAGTCGGTCATGCGCAGACATCAGCGCAAACGCCAAAGCCCGCGCAGATCGATCGCAACGGTGTGCTGATCCTGGTCCGGTCGACATTGCTCGCGCTCGACCACGCCAACAAGACCGGCAATTACACGGTGCTGCGCGACATCGGCGCTCCCGGATTCCAGAGCAACTCGGCGGCACGGCTCGGCGAGATCTTCGCCAAGCTGCGCAATGACAATCTCGATCTCTCCGGCGTCGCCGTGATCGACCCGCAGCTCAATCTGCTGCCGCAGATCGAGGCCAACGGCCTGATGCATATGGCGGGCTTCTTCCCCTCGGTACCGACGCAAGTCAATTTCGATCTGTCGTTTGCGCCGGTGAACGGACAGTGGCGGCTGTTCGGAATCTCGGTGTCGATTGGCCAGTCCGGGCCGGTTGCGCCGGAGCCACCCTCGCCGCCGGCCGCGCAAAAGCAACCTGCTCCTGCAAATAGCGCGAAGCAGCCAGCCTCAGCAAAGTCCGCGCCGGCGATCAAGCTCACGCCAGCGGAGAACAAGCCGACCGACGGCCCGCAACCGAAATAGATCGATCCGCAAGCGAGCGAGCGAACGCCTGAAAAATGCTGCCCGATGAAGCCTTGAAATCGATGAAGGTGATGTTCGCGACGCCATGCTACATCTCGGCCGTCAGCATGCACTACGTCACCAGCATCTTCGACCTCACCCATCATTGCAACCGGTTCGGGCTGCAAAGCATCCTGCATATGCATTCGGAAAGCCTGATCACCCGTTCGCGCAACAAGATGGTGCTCAAGTTCCTGTCCGACGAAACCCTGACCCATCTCTTCTGGATCGACTCCGACATTACCTTCACGCCGCAATCAGTCTGCCGCCTGCTGCTGATTGACCGCGACGTCACCGCCGGCGTCTATCCGATGAAGAGCTTCAACTGGCCCGACGAAGGCTTGCCGGCGGGAACGACGCGGCAGCAATTCGAGGATTGCTATACCGAATATCCGTTCAATCCGATCGGCCATGGCGCCGAGCGCGTCAGCGCCTACACCGACGCTGACGGCTTCGTCGAGGTCGCGGAGGCGCCGACCGGTTTCATGTGCATCAAGCGGGACGTGTTCCGGCAGATGATGCAGAAATACCCGGAGCTGAATTACGTTCCGGACGGGCCGCTGAATCCGCAGGCGCATCTGCACTGGTTGTTCTTCGACTGCATGGTCGATCCCGATTCCGGCCGCTACCTGTCGGAGGATTACGCGTTCTGCCGCCGCTGGCGCGACATCGGTGGCAAGATCTGGGTCGATCTGCAGTGCAAACTGCTGCACCTCGGCCAGCACAATTTCCGCGGCGACCTCGCGGAAAGCCTGCGGCTTCAGAATCGCTGGTGAGGGAATGGCGGTCTGTCGGCTGCCGCGGTGCCCGTCTCTTACCTTGGTTAACGCGCGGTTTCCGCAAGTTGTACACGTCTTTTTGCGAGGCAGATGAGGCATTTGAGGGATTACTGGAAGGGCTAGAGGGCTTCCCCTTCGGTCTGTTGTTACCTATAACCGCGCCACCTGCCGCCGCATTTGCCGGGATTTGGATGGCCAAGACAGCTGCCGAGACGATTTACGTACTCAACGGCCCGAACCTCAATCTGTTGGGGACCCGCCAGCCCGAGACTTACGGCCACGCTACGCTCGCCGACGTCGAGAAGCTCTGCGCCGAAACTTCAGCCCAGTTCGGCCTGAAAGCCGATTGCAGGCAGTCCAACCGCGAAGGCGAGCTGATCGATTTCATCCACGAGGCGCACGCCATGAAGGCGGCCGGGATCATCATCAATGCGGCCGGCTATTCGCACACCTCGATCGCGCTGCATGACGCTTTGGTGGCGGTGAAAATTCCGACCGTCGAAGTGCACATCAGCAATGTTCACGCCCGCGAGAATTTCCGTCACCATTCCTTCACCGCCAAGGCCGCGTTCGCCACGCTTTCCGGTTTCGGCATCGACGGTTACCGGCTCGCGATCACTGGACTTGCCGCCAAGATCGGCGTCAAGGCGAAGGCCTGACGCATCCGCCACATCAGCAAGCAGAAAGTTCCGGATCAAGACATGGCGCGCCAGCCTGACGACAAAACAGCCGCGAAATTCAAAAGCGACGACAGTGCGCTTATCCGTGAACTCGCACTGCTGCTCGACGAGACCAGTCTCACCGAGATCGAGATCGAGCGCGCTGGCTTGCGGGTACGGGTCGCGCGCAACATCAGCATCGCGGCCTCGATGCCGGCAAACTTTCAAGCCCCCGCCTCCGCGCCGGCAGTTGCCGCTCCGGTCGCTGTCGCCGATCTCGCCAAGCACCCGGGGGTCGTGCCCTCGCCCATGGTCGGCACCGCGTATTGGGCTTCCGAGCCCGGCGTCAAGCCGTTCATCGAAGTCGGCACCAAGGTTGCGGTCGGACAAACGCTGCTGATCATCGAAGCCATGAAGACGATGAACCAGATTCCGTCCCCGCGCGCGGGGACCGTGACGCAGATTCTTGTCGAGGACGGCCAACCGGTCGAATTCGGCGAACCGCTGGTGATTATCGAGTAAAAGCGCGAATAACGCATGGCGAATAGCGAATAGCTTCAGTCTTACTATTCGCCACTTGCCATTCGCTACTCGCCACTAGGACAACATGTTCGACAAGATCCTGATAGCCAATCGCGGCGAGATTGCCCTGCGTATTCTGCGCGCGTGCAAGGAGCTTGGCATCGCAACCGTCGCGGTGCATTCCACCGCCGACGCCGACGCCATGCATGTGCGGCTCGCCGACGAGAGCGTCTGCATCGGCCCGCCGCCGTCCAAGGACAGCTATCTCAACGTGCCCGCGCTGCTCGCGGCCTGCGAGATCACTGGCGTGGACGCGGTGCATCCCGGCTACGGCTTCCTCTCCGAAAACGCCCGCTTTGCCGAAATTCTCGTCGATCACAACCTGCACTTCATCGGGCCAAAGGCCGAACACATCCGCCTGATGGGCGACAAGATCGAGGCCAAGAAGACCGCCAAGAAACTCGGCATTCCCGTGGTGCCCGGTTCCGACGGCGCGGTCGGTCCCGACGACGACGCGATGGCGATCGCGCAAGCCATCGGCTTTCCGGTTTTGGTAAAGGCGGCCGCGGGCGGCGGCGGCCGCGGCATGAAGGTCGCGCACACCGCCGAAGACCTGATGCTGGCGCTCTCCACGGCCGCCAATGAAGCCAAATCGGCATTCGGCGACGCGTCGGTTTATCTGGAAAAATACTTGCAGAAGCCGCGCCACATCGAAATCCAGGTGCTCGGCGACGGCCGCGGTGGCGCGATCCATCTCGGCGAACGCGATTGTTCGCTGCAGCGACGCCATCAGAAGGTGTGGGAAGAAGGCCCCTCGCCGATTCTCGCCGCTTCCGCGCGCGCAAAGATCGGCGCGACCTGCGCCAAGGCGATGCAGGATATGAAATATCTTGGCGTCGGCACCATCGAGTTTCTGTTCGAGGACGGCGAATTCTATTTCATCGAAATGAACACCCGGATCCAAGTCGAACACCCGGTCACCGAGATGATCACCGATATCGACCTCGTGCTGGAACAGATCCGTATTGCCGCCGGAGGCGAACTGCCGGCGACGCAAGATGAGATCGCCATCATCGGCCACGCCATCGAGTGCCGCATCAATGCGGAAAATCCGCAGAACTTCCGCCCCTCGCCCGGCAAGATCCTGCAATACCACCCGCCGGGCGGCCTTGGCGTGCGGATCGATTCCGCCGTCTACCAGGGCTACGTCATCCCGCCTTACTATGACTCGCTGGTCGGCAAGCTGATCGTCCATGGCAAGACCCGCAGCGAATGCCTGATGCGGCTGCGCCGTGCGCTGGACGAAATGGTGGTGGAAGGCATCGAGACCACGCTGCCGCTGTTCAGGGCGCTGGTGCGGGAGCCCGCCATTATCGACGGCGACTATCATATTCACTGGCTCGAACAGTATTTGGCCGGCCAGGCGGGCGGCTAAGCGGCCGCTCTGTCGCGAAAACCCTTGCGCCGCCTGGAACCAATTGCTGGAACTGGCGTTTCGGTCGGCTGGGACCCTTTCCGGTGCAGGGGGACTGTTTGAATTCCATTCGTTCATGACGCGAGACTATTGTGACGCCTGACGCCATGCGCCGGCGCGCGATTGGGCATCTCCTGCTGCTTGCGGCGGGCCTCGTGGTGCTGACGGTGATCAGCGCCGGATCGGTCTATCTGGTGAACAGGGCGCGGGAGGACGCGCGCTCGGTTCTCCACACCGTCGAAGTCGAAAACCAGATATCGATGGTTCAACTGCAACTGCGTCGCGCCGAAAGCGCGCAGCGCGGCTACCTTTCAACTACGCGGCTGGATTTTCAGAGCGATTTTGAAGAGGCTGCATCGAAGCTCACGCCCGCACTGCAGCGATTGAGCCAGCTCATCAGCGACAACCCCGTTCAAAAGCGCCTCGTCGACGAGATGATTCCGCTCAGCAATCAGCGAATCGAGGAGTTCCGCAGGATCATCGAACTTGCGCGGACGCAGCGCATCGACGACGCCGCCCAGATCGTGCGCGAGGGTATCGGCCGCGACGCCATGAAGCACATCGACGATCTCGCAAGCCAGATGCGGGCAGAAGAAGACCGGCTGTTTGTCGAGCGCACGACCAGTGCCGACCGCAGTCAGACGCTCGCGGCATCGATGACCGCCGTCGGCTCAGGCTTGGTGGTCGTGCTGGCCGCCATCTCGATCTTTTTGGTGCGGCGCTCGGCGCGTGCACGCGACGACGCCGCAGCGCTGTTACGCGACAGTAACCTCAATCTCGAGGCGACCGTCGACGAGCGCACCGCCGATCTTCGCGAGGCCAACGACGAAATCCAGCGCTTCGCCTACATCGTCAGCCACGATCTGCGCTCGCCGCTCGTCAACATCATGGGGTTCACCAGCGAACTGGAAGAATTGCGCGCCGACATTTTCAAGCGGATCGCAATGCTCAGCCATGCGGCGGCTTCGGCTGCGCCGGCGCCGGTGGTCGCCGGAGAGACCGAACCGGTCCTCGAGGGCGAAGACAAGCAGCTCTCGCAGGATTTCGCCGAAGCCTTGGGATTCATCAAATCCTCGATCGCCAAGATGGACCGCCTGATATCAGCCATCCTCAATCTTACCCGCGAGGGGCGGCGCGAATTCGAACCGGTACCGATCGATACCCGCGAACTGATCGAAGGCATCGTCGCGACCATGGCGCATCAGGCCGCGGAGGCGCAAGCTCGGATTCAAATCGAACCGCTGCCGCACATCGTCAGCGACCGCCTCGCGATGGAGCAGATCTTCTCGAACCTGATCGACAATGCGCTCAAATATCTCAGGCCGGGCGTCCCCGGCGACATCTCCATCAGGGGCCGAACAAAGCTCCGCTTTGCGATTTTCGAGGTCGCCGACAATGGCCGCGGCATCGATCCCAAGGACCATCAGCGGATCTTCGAACTGTTTCGCCGCGCCGGGGCTCAAGACAAGCCGGGACAGGGCATAGGACTTGCCCATGTCCGCGCACTGGTACGACGATTAGGCGGAACTATGTCGGTCTCGTCGGAACTTCACTGCGGCAGCACCTTCACGATAACGCTGCCCATTAATTGGACATTAAATAAGCGGAATAGAGGTTCATGAGCCAGCCCGTTACCATCATCATGATCGAGGACGACGAGGGACACGCTCGTCTGATCGAGCGAAATATCCGTCGTTCCGGTGTCAACAACGACATCCTGCCGTTCACCAACGGTACAGCGGCGGTCGGCTACCTGTTCGGCAGCGACGGCAGTGGCCGCTACCATAAGGGCCGGGCATTGCTGATTCTGCTCGACCTGAATCTGCCTGACATGACCGGCATCGACATCTTGCGGCGGGTCAAGGAAAACAAATATCTCAAATGCGCCCCGGTTGTGGTGCTCACTACCACGGATGATTCCCAGGAAATCAAACGCTGCTACGAACTGGGCTGCAACGTCTACATCACCAAGCCGGTAAATTACGAAAGCTTCGCCAACGCCATTCGCCAGCTTGGGCTGTTCTTCTCCGTCATTCAGGTACCGCCAGCCGCCCCATGAACGACACGACGCCCACCCTGCTGTATATCGACGATGACGAGGCGCTTGCCCGGCTGGTGGAGCGCGGCCTGACGCGGCTCGGCTTCAAGGTCGTTCATGCCGCGAGCGGCACCGACGGGCTCGATCGCCTCGCGCATGGCGGCATCGACGTCGTCGCGCTCGACCAATACATGCCCGGCCTCGATGGCCTCGAAACGCTGGAACGGATGCTGTCAATCCCGAACGCGCCGCCGGTGGTGTTCGTCACGGCCGCGCAGGACTCAAAGATCGCCGTCACAGCTCTCAAGGCTGGCGCGGCCGACTACCTGGTGAAGGACACCCTCGGCGATTTCATCCCCTTGCTGCATGTCGCCATCGACGGCGCGCTGCGGCGGGCCCGCATTCAAAAAGCCCGCGATGACGCCGAGGCGGAGGTCCATGCCTCGCGCGACCGCTACGCGGCGCTGGCGGCCGAACGCGAGGTGCTGTTGCGCGAGGTCAACCACCGCGTCGGCAATAGTTTGCAGATCATTGCATCGCTATTGCACCTGCAGGCCAATTCGAGCACCGAGGAGGACGTCAAGGCGGCGCTGACCAGTGCGATGGGCCGCGTCGCCGCCGTGGCGCAGGTCCACCGCCGGCTCTACACCTCACACGACCTGAAGAGCGTGCTGCTGAACCAGTATCTCGACGCCCTGCTTGAAGATCTCAGAAGGTCGGCCGAGGGCAACCGGATGTCGCGGCTGACATTGAAGGCGGAGCTGATCGAGATCGATCCCGACCGCGCGGTTGCGATCGGCATCATCGTCAACGAGCTTGTGATGAACGCGGTAAAATATGCCTACCCCGACGGCGCCGGCCCGATTCACGTCACCTTGAATGCGCAAGGCGATGATCTCGTATTGTCGATTGCCGACGACGGCGTCGGGCTCAACGTCAAGACCGATCCGCGTTCCACCGGCATGGGCCAGCGCATCGTCTCCGCCATGGCTTCCAAGCTCGACGCGAGCGTCGAGCGCGATCCGACGCACGCCGGCACCCGGATCGTGGTGCGGTTTAGCCGCGTCAATCCGCCTGCAACGAAACCCGCGCGCGCGGCGGCCAGCTAGCCGTGACCGCCCCAGCCCTGCTATTCTCCCTCGCATGACGTCGCGCGACTCCGCCGCTTCCGAAATCACGCCCGAAGTGCTGTTGCGCGCTTACGCCTGCGGCATCTTCCCGATGGCCGAAAGCGCCGACGATCCGACCCTGTTCTGGGTCGAGCCGGAAATGCGCGGCGTGATACCGCTCGATGGCTTTCGCTTCTCCTCTCGCCTGGCGCGCACGGTGCGTTCCGACGTCTTCACCGTCACCGCCAACACCGCTTTCAAAGCGGTGATCGCCGGCTGCGCCGCACCACAGCCCGGCCGCGACGACACCTGGATCAACAAGCGCATCCGCGATCTCTACATCGGACTGCATGAAATCGGACATGCTCATAGCGTGGAGGCCTGGGAGAACGACGAGCTTGTCGGTGGATTGTACGGGGTCAGCCTCGGCCGCGCCTTCTTCGGCGAAAGCATGTTTCATCGCGCCCGCGATGCCTCGAAGGTGGCGCTGGTGCATCTGGTGGCGCGCCTGATCGCAGGCGGATTCCAGTTGCTCGACACGCAATATGTGACCGAGCACTTACGCAGCTTTGGCGCGGTGGAGATTCCGCGGCGACGCTATACCGCGCTACTCGACAAGGCGATCAAAGGCGGGGCGGATTTCCAGAAGTTGCCAATCGATCGGCCTATCAGCGGCGCACGGGCGCTCGAGATCATCGCCGGCCGCGAATAGCTACGTTATTACCTGCCGAACGGGAACAGGCTAGGCTGCCGCTGGGGCGGCGGCTGGTTCTGCGGCAGTGGCTGCTGTTGGAATTGCGCCTGCGGCGGCGGACGCGGGGCTTGCTTCGGTGCCGCGCGCTTCTGCGCGACGGGTGGCGCCGGCTTCGGCGGTTCGGGCGGCGCGGCGCTGACCACGGTGGTGTCAGGAGCTTTGCAATCGGTCAGCCAGATATCGTAGATCGGATGCTCGACGCCGTGCAGGCCGGGGCTCGCCGCGAACATCCAGCCCGAGAAAATCCGCTTCACCTCGCCCTGCAGCGTGATCTCGTCGACCTCGACAAAGGCGTCGGTGTTGGCGGCTTCCGTCGCCGGACGAGTATAGCAGGCATCGGTTTTTACCCGTAGTGCGCCGAACTGCACGGTCTCGCCGATATCCGCATCGAATTTGATGATGCGCCCGGTGATCTTGTCGAGCCCCGAAAAGCTCGCCTTCTTGTTGACGATCTTCTGCGCCGGCGGCTCGGAGACCACCTCGTCGCCGGGCTGCAGCGTGGCCGGCGATTGCGGCACGCCCTTGGGCTGGCGCTGTCCCTGCGGCAATCCCGGCAGCGGATTGGCTCCGGGCGGCACGCCCGCCACACCCTGGTCGGGCTGCGGCGGCGCCACCGCGATGCCCGGCGGGGTATTCTGCGGAATGACGGTCGTGCCCGGCGGTGGCGCCAGCGGTTGCGATTGCACGGCGCCCGGAGCGGGTACGCCCTGCCCCGGCGGCAGACGATTGGGCGTCGGCAGCAGGCGGCCCCGCGGCAGCTCCGGCACTTCCTCTTCATCCTCGGGCGGCTGGTTGCCCCGGGGAACATTGCCGGGCGGCCGCGGCGGAGGATCGGAAAAAATGTTGCCTATCTGCGCGCGCGCGGGCGGCGCAAGCGAGATTGTCGTGGCGGCTAGCAGCGCCGCAAAACCAGTCAGGGCAATGGTTCGAAACATCTCGCGGCTTTAATAGGCGAATCAGGCTCGCGACATTGTAAAGGGTACGGGTTATTCGCCGCGCGCAGACCCACCGGTTAACACGCCGAATACGGCGGGGAAAGGGCGGCTTGCCCCTCCTCCGGGCCACTGGTCAGCGCACGCGCCAGATGAAATAGTCGGTCCCGATAAAAGTTCGCGCCCGCGCTGAACCATGAAAAGCCGGGATAACCGGGCGAGCCAAGGGGAAACGCACTTAATGCCCGATCGAATCCGTCTGGATGGCAAGGTCGCCGTCGTCACCGGGGCTGCCGGCATCATCGGTACCGCGACCATCCATCTTCTGGCCGAACGCGGCGCCCGTGTCGTCGCCGTCGACCGCAGGGAGCAGGATCTGCAGACCGCCATCAAGGATTTGCCGGCCTCCGCACAGGCGCTTGCCATCACCGCCGATGTGACGCGCGAAGACGAGGTCGCGGAGTATGTCCGCGCCGTCCTCGACAAATTCGGCACCGTCGACGTTTTCTACAACAATGCCGGCATCGAGGGCGATGTCGCGCCGATTACGAAATATTCGCTGGAGACGTTTCGCCGGGTGCTCGACGTCAATGTGGTCGGCGTATTCCTGGGATTGAAGCATGTGCTACCGGTGATGCTTAAGCAGAACAAAGGCAGCATCATCAACACGGCCTCGATTGCGGGCCGGATCGGTTCCCCCCAAGTCGCAGTCTACAGCGCCAGCAAGCATGCGGTGATCGGGCTGACCAAAAGCGCCGCACTGGAATGTACCGCCACCGGCGTGCGGGTGAATTGCGTCTGCCCCGGCCTGATCGACAGCCGCATGCTGAGCGCGATCATCGAAGGCCGCAATCCCGGCAATGCGCCGGTTCCGAACGACAAGATCGTCGAGCGGATTCCGGCGCGCCGGTTGGGCCAAGCCTCAGAAGTCGCCTCCGTCGTCGCATTTCTCGCCTCCGACGAGGCGAGCTATGTCTCGGGCTCCGCCTACACCGTCGACGGTGGGCGGACTGCGAGCTAAAGATCGTCGTTTCGGGACGCGAGCGAACCCGGAATGCGGAGAGATGATCAGCGCGAGATTCCGGGTTCGCGCTACGCGCGCCCCGGAACGACAAGAACGAACTCTTTTCACTACCAACAGGTTTTCCCATCATGCCCGTGACCCTCGATCCCGATGCCGCCGCCGTGTTCAAGGCGTTTCAGGAGGCCGGCCGGCCGCCTTACGAAACGGTTTCGCCAGCCGAGGCGCGCGAACTTTATTTGAAGGGCCGTGTCGTCACCAATCCCGAGCCGCCCGAAATGAAATCGGTGCAGCCGCTCACGATCCCCGCGCCTCACGGGTCGATCCCTGCGCGCGTCTACACGCCGAATAAACTGCGGGAGGCGAACGGCCTCGCGCCGTGCCTGGTGTTTTTTCACGGTGGCGGCTGGGTGATCGGCGATCTCGATTCCCATGACGTGGTGTGCCGCAAACTGGCCGACGAAGGTCAGCTCATTGTCATTTCCGTCGATTACCGGCTCGCGCCCGAGCACAAATTCCCTGCAGCCGTCGAGGACGCCATCACCGCGACGGCGTGGATCGCGGAACGCTCCAAGCAGCTCGGCATCGACGCGGCGCGGCTGAGCGTCGGTGGCGACAGCGCCGGCGGCAATCTCGCGGCGGTGGTCGCGATCGCGGCGCGCGACGGCAACGGCCCCGCGATCGCCGGCCAGGTGCTGATCTATCCGGCGATCGATTTCGCGATGACGCATCCCTCGCACAGCGAGCCGGAGACCAGCATCCTGCTGACGCATTCCGTCATCCGGTGGTTTCGCGATCACTATCTGAATGGCATCGCCGACGTGCACGATTGGCAGGCTTCACCGGCACGCGCCAAGACTTTGATCGGGCTACCGTCGGCCTATGTGCTGACCGCGGGCGCTGATCCCTTGCGCGACGAAGGCGACGAATACGCACGCCGTCTGAAAGACGCCGGCGTCCCCGTGACGTACCGGACCTTCCCGGGCCAATTCCATGGCTTCTTCACCATGGGCAAGCTGCTGCAACAGGCTAATGTCGCGGCAAACGAGATTGGCGCCTGGCTGAAGGCGCTGAACTAGAGCCTGGGCGATCATCCGCTCTTGTCTCCCATGAGTTTCCTTGCTGTCGAGGCCGTTGTGATTGAACCTATCCTGGTGTTTGGAATACCCGTTGATTTCATTTTGTTCGCGCTGACCCTGCTCGGCGTCGCGCTGTTCCATCATCACACGCTTCCGGTCGCGCTAACCGGCCTCGCAACCATCGTCAGTTACAAACTGGCATTCACCGGTTTCAAAGACGGCATCGGGCTTGGCGGCCTCGGTCAGCACATGGCGCACGAATGGGTGACGCTGGCCAATCTGTTCTTGCTCTTGATGGGATTCGCACTGCTATCCCGGCACTTCGAGGAGAGCAGAATTCCGGATGAGATGCCGGCGCTACTGCCCGACGACTGGAAGGGCGGCGTCACGTTGCTGTGCCTGGTGTTCGTCCTGTCGAGCTTCCTTGACAATATCGCGGCGGCGCTGATTGGCGGCACGGTTGCGCGGCACGTTTTTAGCGGCAAGGTCCATATCGGCTATCTCGCCGCGATCGTTGCGGCCTCGAACGCCGGCGGCGCCGGCAGCGTGGTCGGCGATACCACGACGACCATGATGTGGATTGCCGGCGTCAGTCCGCTCAGCGTTGTGGAATCCTATGTCGCCGCCATCGTCGCAATGTTCATCTTTGCCGTGCCCGCATCGCTGCAACAACAGCGGTTTTCTCCGATCGTCAAAAACCCTCCATCGGGACTGAAAATCCACAAGGTGCGGGTTTTCATTGTCGCGGCTATTCTCGTTGCGGCGCTCGCCGCCAATGTGATCGCAAATCTGAAATTCCCCGCGCTTCTGCACACGATTCCTGTGCTCGGCCTCGCCGTCTGGGCGGCCATCCTTCTGACCGCGGCCTTGCGACGGCCAGACTGGTCGGTGATGCCTGAAACTTTCAAGGGCACCGTGTTTCTTCTCGCCCTGGTGACCGCGGCCTCCATGATGCCCGTCGACAGGCTGCCAGCCGCTTCTTGGCAGACAGCTCTCGGACTGGGCTTTTTGTCCGCCGTCTTCGACAATATCCCGCTCACCGCGCTCGCTTTGAAACAGGGAGGCTACGACTGGGGCTACCTGGCCTACGCTGTCGGGTTCGGCGGCTCGATGATCTGGTTCGGCTCTTCCGCCGGTGTGGCGCTATCCAACATGTATCCGGAAGCGAAGTCGGTCGGACGCTGGATCAGCCACGGTTGGCCGGTTGCGGTTGCCTATGTCATCGGATTCTTCGTCATGTTGGCGATCCTCGGCTGGCATCCGGATGCTCCGCGATAGCCGCTACGCGCGCTCGCGCCGCCGCCCGGCTCGAACGACGAAAAATACCAGCGGCGTAACGTCGCTTTGAAATCCGCTCACAAAGAAAAAGGCCGCCTGGTTTCCCAGACGGCCCTTCTTGTCCTACGGCAGCTCCACATTAACGGGCGATTTCAGAACCTCTGCACCAGGGGCCTATCTCCCGGCCGTGTCCTACTCGGGTGCCGCTGCAAATCGGGACAGTCGCGAACTGGAGCCCGAACCGACGCGATGGTCTCCCATCTCCGTAAGATCACCCATGAAGCCGCGATCACGCTTCGAACACAAGGACGCCGCGACAACTGTCCCCGCTGTTCACAGCCGCAACGCCGTGAGGCCGCGGCGCGTTCGCGGCGCAACGGCACCAGCGCGCAACTGGCTAAACCGCGGCGACCCGGCTAGGCCGTGTCCTCACAAAGTCGGCGTAGGTTGATCTGGGCCGCGCAATGTCCACTATTCCTCCAACGGCGGCACAAAGGCGGACCTCGCTTTGGGTCCGCTTCGTGCCCATGTGTGGACGGCTCCGAGTTGGCAAGAGAAATCTTCACGTCGCAGGCTTGGTCGGTGCTGCCATGTGTTCGGCCTGTAGATGCGGTTCACATGACCGCTGGCCATAATGCCCTCCGCGGATCAGGTCCCGGTCAACAACACGCATTCGACGATGCGATGGCACAAGTGGGTTGTCCTGATCGCCGGATCGACCGGCTCTGCATTACGTGCTGTTCGCCCTCCCAACCTTCACCTCACGCCGATTGACCGGCGCGATCTCGTTTACGCCGCCAGCGCGACGGGTTGCTTGTAGCGCTCGCCCTTGGCCATCATGGCCCAGGCC
>NZ_JNIJ01000013.1 GCF_000701345.1 Bradyrhizobium sp. URHD0069
ATGCCTCGCCGGTTCCAATGGCAGCGACCACGGCGGTCGAGATCAGTGGGCCAATGCCGGGAACGCTCATGAGGCGCTGGCAGTTGGCTTCCTTCTCGCTGATCTTCTCGATCTCGCTGGCGATCGTCTCGATTCGCTCATCGAGCAAAATCCAGTCTTCATAAAGGCCAGCGATCAGGCAGCTCATCCGTGGTGATATCTCGTCCTTGCGGTTCTTTAAAATTGCGGGGAGAGAGTTGCGCAGAGCTCTTGCTCCAGTCCTAACCGCGATGCCTTGCTCGATAAGGAACGCTCGGATCTGATTGATAGTCGCCGTCCGCCGCGAGACCAGGCGGGAGCGAACTCGATGGCAGGCCTGGAGATCGAGTTGATCCTGCGTCTTCTCGCGCACGGTGCGCAGGTTCGGCCGTAGGGATGCTTCGGCAATCGCCTCGGCGTCGTTGTAATCGTTCTTCTGCCCCTTCACGAACGGCTTCACATAGATCGCCGGGATAATCCTCGGCTCATGGCCCAGCTGCCGCAGGGCCCGGCTGACAAAGTGCGCACTGAGGCATGCCTCCATTCCGACCACACAAGGTGGCAACTTCTTGAAGGTCTCGGCTAGTGCCAGTCGCTTGATCTTGCGACGAAAAGCAATCTTGCCGTCAGTGCCGAAGCCGACGATGTGGAAGACTTCCTTGCCAATGTCGATGCCGATCGAGGCAAAGGGCGGTGTGGTGGTATCCATGAGCTGCTTCTCCGGGTGCTGCGGTATAGTCTTTGCAGACTATCCCCGTGGGGGAAGCAGCCGGTCCATCCCATTATCGGACATGGCGCGATGTCCGACCCGAGTCCGGAATGCGCATCAAACCGGACATCATTTTCGGATTTCTCAGCGATCCCGCGTTTCGCATCATCGGCCGAGCACATTCCACAACAGCGCCAACGCCGCGATCAGCAGCATGGCAAGGATGGTGCGCCGCCCGATGCGATTCATTTAAGCCTTGGCCCGCTTGCGGCGCGGCGTGTTCGCTGGCTTCGGCTTGCTGTGGTTCAGCGCCCGCATCATGCCGATCCGGGCGAACATCGTCGGCCCGTCATGTTCTGCGACCAGCAACAGTACCTCCATCGCCGCCTGCCATGGTTCGGCGTCGTGTTCTGCCTTGGGCAATTTCGTATGAAGATCGCAGCGTCGCGCAGAGTCGGGAGCTTTTTGCCCTTGGGTAGCAGGATCGGCTCGCTGAATTCCCGCCCAGTCCGTCGTCCGGGTGACCGCCATACACCACGCGAAAAAACCCCGCCGCGCCTCGACGGGGTCAAGTTCGGGAGAGCGGCACGAGATCACAAACGCACCGCCGGACAGATCATGCCACGATTCGGCGATGCTTGGGGCAGATAATCACGAATGGCATGGGGCGCGGTCGTCAGGAGCTATGGATGCGCATTCGCGTCGTTTGAGCAGTTGCTGGGACTTCCGCCCGCTCGAATGCACACCCGATATAGCCACGGCTCGACGTAACTGCCCGCCCACTTGCCTCGCCCCGCGTGCTCGGCTTCCCGTTGGATCGTGGCGAATTTTCCCTTCGAATACTGCGGCCAATCCAGCGCGAGCCCATTGCTGACAAGCCACCCTGCGAGGTCAGTCCCGCCAACCGAGCATGAGGCCACGGTCCGCCCATATTGGTCGTGCGAGAGCGGAATGCAGCTCACCGGCCGCCTTTCAATGAGGGCGTCGAGATCGTTCGCCGCCTTCGCTCCGCACCGATACTGCAAGCTATCTTCGCCCCGGCAAACCTGACTGCTTTCCGGAGCATCGATGCCCCACAGTCGGATACGTGTTCCGTGGATTTCCAGCGTGTCGCCGTCGATGATGCTGGCCTGACCGACGAGATCATCCGCGAATGCAGCCGACATCGATGCAAGCATTAGCCCGGTAAATATCGCCGCCGACAATCCAGTCGGGTCGTTCAAGGCGGCCACGGCTTTTTGGCTCCGGTATCGTCCCAATCGATTTCAATGATCTGCAGTGGCCTGCCGACTTGATCTCCGCGTTTCCACGCGGCGTCGACTTGATCGAATGTCTCGTGAACCACCGCGCCCGGATGACGTTCTTCAAACAGCGGCCCCTTGCCCTCAAAAATAATGATGTATCCCTTTGCCATGCCAAATTCCTGTTAATGGGGTTCAGGCCGCTGCCCGATCTTCTTTGTTGCCCAGCGCATCATCGTCAGCTCGCGGTCGGTGCCGACGTTGCGAACCACCGGCGCGGGGTAGTCGGGAAACACGCCGGGCATCGGCGGCAGGTTGCCGACGTAGCGGTTCATCACGCGAAATAGCGCAATGATGGCGGCCTGGTTGGTGGTGATCGAATAAAGGTTGCACATTGATTAATCTAAGGCACTCCGCTGTCATTTACGAAAATCGGACGAGACCAAAGTTGCATGTCCGGCCGTCAAGTGGATTGGATCAGCCAGATAACGGCGGCGAGGTTTAGGAGTGCGGTGCCAGCCGGGCCAAAAGTCTTCACGTTGTCCTTGACTGTCATTCCAACGACGGCATCAAGCGCCTGAACGATGATCATGCTCCAAGCCACGGCGAGGAGCCATCCGACCGATCCTGACAGAAACGGCACGACGCTCGCTACGAAAAGAGCGAGGCTCCTGGCACACGCATAAAGGGCCATTGTGCGGGCTGCGCCCGTCGCAGTTCGCTGTGCTGCAATAGAAAATCCCAAGCTGACCAGTGCGCTTACGGCTGAAATCAAGGCACACAGGATGAAGGGTGTCATCATCGTTCTCCCGGCCACCAAGCGGACGGTGGGTCATTGGCAGATATTTTCGTCGGACGCAGCGCCACCAGATGGCTGCGCTTGTACGGATAGCCCCGAACCTGGGAGCAATCCTTGCATCGCATGTAGCGTTCCAGTTCGTGGATCGGCGTCGTCTTCGGTCGACGGACGATAGTCAGCGCAACCGTCTGGTGCGTATCGCAGCCAAGGCACCGGACTTCGAGATAGCAGTAGCCTGCGTTGAGTGCGTCACCTAACGCCGGCGAAGGTTGGGCTGGTCCCTTGTAACGAGCATCCGATGGTTCCAGGCGACGCAGGCAAGCCGGTCGGCCTCCTTGCGCGCTTCCTGCGCGCGCTCCGCCGAGGCGCGGATTGAACTGCCATAGATCGTCTCTCGCGACTTGGTACCCATCAGGTATCTGCTCCGGTAGCACCCATCTCAGAGCCACGTTGCAAAATCCCAGTCTGCTCGACCACGCGGGCAAAGTCCGCGACTGTCTTCTCGTTGATGATCGACGATTCAGGCTTTCGCTGCTGCCGAATTCTCGGTAGGACGCTCGTTGACCTGGCTAAAACAACTTAAGCCGCGATCGCCCTGTCAAGCTGAAAGCATTTTTTGAAGCCTACAAGGACATCGAAAACCTCTGGGAAATTCTGTCTCCGTCGAAAGAACTCGTTGACCACATCGGCACCTTCAAACGCCTCGCCCAGCTTTACGCGGCGGTTCGCAACGCCTATGCAGACAAGGTCGGATTTATCTCCGATTTAGCCCACAAGACGCGGCAGTTGGTCGAGCAAAACGCGATGCAAGACGGCCTTGGTCGTCTGACCAAGAGCGTCACCTTCGACGTGAAGACCCTGGATGCGCTTCGCGCGGAGAAAGGTTCAGATGAAGGTAAGGTATTCAACCTTGTTCGCGGTTTGCAGAAGGAGATCGATGACCACGCTGACATGACGCCGGTGCTCCAGCCACTGAAAGATCGAGCAGAGCGAATTCTCAAGGATCTCCAAAATCGCAATACGACTGGGCTTGCGGCAATGGACCTCCTCGCGGCCCTGGCTGCGGAGAAAGACGCCGCGGCCAAGGCCGCGAAGGATACCGGCCTGACGCCGAAAGCCTTTGCGGTGTTCTGGGCACTGCGCGACGAAGCAGCCCTCAAGCACGCAGGTATTGATCCGCTGGAACTGGGAAAGGAAATCGAAAAGCTATTGGCCCGATTTCCAAATTTTCTTGTCAACGCCGATGAGCAAAGGCAGCTTCGGGCAGCTCTCTATCGACCGCTGATCACGCTGGCGAAGGAGCCTCGCATTCTTGTAGTCGACCGGATTGTCGCCAATCTCCTGAGTTAATACTGCCCATGTCGAAACGTGATGACAATCGTGACCTGTTAAAGCGCCGCATTGAACGCTGGGCCACAAGGCTCAACGTGGAGCCAAAACTTGTTCGCGTCCAGAAGATGACGCGCAAGTGGGGTTCATGCTCATCTCATGGCACGATCACCATCGCTGCCGACCTCGTGGATCAAACATCTGGATTTCAAGACTTTGTTGTCGCGCACGAATTGTTGCATCTTCGTGTCCCGAACCATGGACGATTGTTTAAGGCGCTGATGACTGCACATGTACCTGGATGGCGTTCGCAAGACATGCGTCGCTAAATGTCTCGCGCTGAGGCCAGGCCGGAAAACTTCGCAGACACTTGGATCGCGCAACAGGAGATAACTATTGGATCGTGAGAGCTTGCCCTCAGCCCCAGGTTGTTAGATATTCGGTTTGTGTATAGGCGCGCCAGGGGGAGGGCGAGATGTCAAAGCGACAAGTGTTTCATTCCGCTGCAAAAAATGATGCCTGGGCGGTCGTTCACAATGGCACGACCGTCTCTAACCACAACACGCAGAAGGCCGCTGAGGCTGCGGCGATTAAGGCCGGCCACAAGGCTGAGAACGCCGGTGGACTCGGTCAGGCCGTTTTGCATAAGAGTGACGGAAAAATCCGCGAGGAGCGCACTTACGGAGCAGATCCGAGAAACACTAAGGGGTGAGTCCCGCCTTGGATGCCGTTCGCGCAGTAAAAATCTGAAGCGTCGGCGAGCAACCCCGACCTGGCTTTACGATAAAGCCAGCGAGCGATGAGTGAGGCGGCGCGCGTGCAGCCTTCAGTCCGCAGCTGCCAGTTCATTCATCCGGCCTCCGCACCTACCGTATCGCAGAGCATGATTGAGTTGAGCCCGAGCGCCGCGCCAAATCGGCTGGTGTCCTTAGCGGGCGACGCTCTCTGATTGTGAAATACCATCAGCCCGACTCCGAATGGATTCGAACCAGCGTGGACACAGGTAAACCAAGGGGGACATTAGCGAACCTTAGCGTCCTGTTAAACCCACCTAAGCCATTGAAATCATTGAAGAATTGGCTCCACGGGCTGGATTCTAATTAGCGCAAAAAGCCCAATAAATAAGGTTTTTTTGCATTTCACGGCCCGCCGATACTGTAAATCGGCACTGTATGGGGTCGCCTCGCGCCCGTTTCGATCGGCATATGTTCCCCGGATCGGCGCGGGCCGATGCGAACAACGGGGATGATTAGGTATCGCAAGCATCGTCCCTGCGGCTATCACCGCTCTTCATCCGGATGCCCCAAGGGTAGGGCGTCCTCCCGGCTTTCGGTCAGGCAGATCATCCGCATGGGCGGCGCGCGCCATGGCTTGCCGTGCACCAGGGCCAAGCGGTCCCGATGGGCACACCGAAATGGGAAAATGCGCGGCGCGTAACAGGGGCCAGAAATCGAAGGTTTCCAAATAATTTGGAGCTTCACGAAATGTGAAATAGGATTCGTCCTATTGAGGCCTGAGTCCCAAAAGCTAAGGCCCTCGCCGGGGTGTACCGGGAGGGCCTGCGCTTGGTGCCTCGATTTCGAACGCGAGGGGTAGAGGCCCTTATGGAAGGGGCTAGTCACTAGCTAATGCGAGGGCCGGTTCTTTGGCAAAAGGGTGCCGGTCCCGCACTTCCTAGACGCGAATCGAGGGTGGAACCGCGACTCACCACTGGATGGTGATGCCTATGAGTCTGCCTGTCCACGCGGAAAAGTTATCAACACCCACATTTCTCGGTTTTTCATGGGTTTATCCCGGTCGTCCACAGGCAGAAACAACGCGCGCGATGAAGTCCTAAAGCGGATGCCCAAGATGCCGCCGAAGCCGCACGAGGCCGAAGTTCAGCAGCGAGGGTGATAGGCCCAAAAAATCAGGCAGCCGCCGCCCCAATCACCGCGTAAACCGTCTAGGTAGTTGAACTAGAGCGCCATGTACCTTTCCGCGAACTGAAAACTGAGATATGGAGCCGTCATCGAAGGATGACGGCCACCAAAATGAATAAGCCTGCCAGTGTCCGGAGTCAGGAGCGAATAAGCCTTGCGCGAGTGGAAGAGCGGTACCGGACCATTCGTACCCTCATTAGGGTCGCTGGGGGCGTCGGTGCCGTTCACCTAGGTCAGGGGGCAATAGCCCTTCTATCAGGAGAGACTACCAGGCTGGCGTTCGAACTTTCCGTTTTGGCTGACGTTAAATTCGCGGTTACGTTGACGTTGGCTGGCGCGACGACCACATGGGCCATTGCAGAGAGAGTGATTAGGCACCGAAAAGTGGAACAAATGCAGGGTCGCATTAAGGAATTGGAGACTAGATTAGATCCCAATCGCTCCAGTTCCGGGCTTACACTTAAAGGAAAGACCAACCCAAAGGACAAAACAAAATGACCCTGATCGCAGCAAATGCGCTGGTCAGTTTACTAGTTCTCGCGGCGTTCTTTTTCGTTGTGTATGGGCCGTGGCAGTGGGCGTGTACGGACTTTGCCCGGCAAAAACTCTTTGAGGCGAGAGACCATATTTTCGACATGGCCGCTAACGGCGACCTGAATTTCAAATCGCAGGAATATCGGGCCATTCGACGTTCGTTAGAAATGAATATCCGCTTCGCGCACGATCTGACCTTGCCTAATTTTCTGGTTCTACTGATCTCCCGGAGGGGGAAACTAGAGGAAAAGAGCGAACTTCACCGGGCCATCGAAAACCTTCCGCCGGCTGCTCGCACTGCCGTCGAGGCGAGGGTTCGATATGCGATGAAGTCACTTATATTGATGATGCTTTTTAAATCGCCGGTTGCGATGATTGTGGCGCTGCCTCTCGTTGGGGCGATTGTTTTGATTCATAGCTGCCGCGTGCAAGCATCCAAAGCCGCAGCCTTTTGCTCTGAATTAATTCAGGTGGAAGCAGAGAATGCGCCTACGGCAATTAAGGTGCATGTTGCACATCACGGCTTCGGTTGACGCGTCCGGCGGCGCAAGAACTTGCGCGCCTTTGTTTACGAAACTTTGGCTTCGTCAGGTCTACGAAACATTAGGCGCTTGCCAACGATGCCCTTGAGCGCAGTTTTTCAGCGGGCTGGCATCGCCGATCATCATCGTCCGGATGTACCCATTTGTACGGCGCGATCTCCCGCTCTTGCGTCAGCTTCACCATGTGCACGGGCGGCCTGTATCGTCGCGTTCCGCATGATCGGCATTTCAGCGCCGCTTCAAGCTTCCAGATCGGCGTATGGGCGGCCGCAATGGACCTTAATGCAGCAGCCTCTGTGACAAACAATTCTGAGGCAGGCGGTCGGTAAGCTCCGCACTTATGAGTTGAAGCTTTTGCTCCAATTGCTCGTTCAAGAGCATCAAGGCCGCAAGAGCGGCACGCAGATCACCGTTACAAGCGGCGACGATCTCGTCAACATCCTGCTCGTACTCGTCAAGAAAAACGTTGGTATCTGCGGGTAACATGCGAGCAACATCCAAGCAGAAAATGGTGCTTGGGGAGGATGGGGCTGAGGGTTTTCCCCGATATTCACAGGACATGACCAAAGCAAGCGGGTGCGATCAGTGCTAGGCCATCCGGTGAACCGGCGAACAACCGGCTCGGTGTTGCATTTTGGCAACCCGCCTTCTGCTCCGACGCGATAAGGTCGGTCGCTTGGGAGGGCACATGTTCGACGTTTATCTAAACGACAGACGCGATCTGCTCGTCGTTAGGAAGGGACTTCCTATACCCCTCGGCCGCACGCCAGGGAAATGGCGGAAGAGCAAGACGAAGGTCGTCAAAGTCAGTGACGAAATTAGGTCGGCGGTCCAAAGGCAAGGCTATTACGTGCGGAAGCTGAGGGACTTACCCACTAGTAGGCACTAGCGCGCGAAAGACCGGCCGCAGCAGCTTTCGGCAAATGTGCAATCTCTATTCCATAACCCCGAACAAAGCCGCCAGCGCCGCGCTATTCCGAGTGATAAACCGGTACGTCGGAACCTGCCGCCGATGCCGACGTGTTGTTACTGCCAGCACCGGCGGTGGCTAGAAAGAGAATGGCCCCGGTCGAGGGGCCATTCTCCATTAGTCGTCCCAGTTATGGTAACGACGCTTAATGATCACCGTTCGGTCGCCGTCGCGCTTATACCATCCGCGATGCAGCCCGCGATCATGCCCATAGAACTCCGCGCGCGGGCCGCGATAGTCGTCACGATAGTAATCTCGGTCGCTTCCGAACCGGAAGCCGAAACCCTCCGCGCTCGCAACAGTAGGCGCCGCAACCGCGATGGTCGCTAGCGCGGCGAGAACGCATGAAACCTTCTTCATATCCTTCTCCTATCGTTGTTGCGCGGGGAGAAAACGAATGGGGCATCGCGGCGTTCCTGGAACTACCTAGGAACTTTCTTGAATGGATATTCACCTAGATTGCCGATTGGACATCATTCGTGCGCGGCCATGGCGGCGCTTGTTTCGGCAAAAATGCCTCAAGCAGGAAGTCCGATGCGGCACGCTTTACTTGCGCTCGGTATCTTCCTAGCGATAAACCTACCCGCGTTTGCCGATGATCTTGGGCGGGCTAGCGTCATCGACGGCGATACGCTGGAAATTTACGGGACGCGCATTCGCCTGTGGGGCATTGATGCGCCTGAAACGGATCAGCTTTGCCGGACCAAAGGCGGTGAGCACTATCGCTGCGTGCAGAAAGCCGCGAACGATCTTGATGCCTTCATTGCCCGCCGCCCCGTCAGATGCGTCAAAGTTAATCGCGACCAATACAAACGCGCTGTTGCTGTCTGCACCGTCGCTGGCGTTGATCTCGCGGAGTGGCTGGTCAAGAACGGCCTGGCGCTCGAATTGGCCGCCCAATTATTCCAAGGGAGCATACGAGGCGGCGCTGGAAGCAAAGCGAGCCGACCGTGGCATGTGGAGCGGCAGTTTTATTGAGCCTTGCCGAAGACCGGGCGGATTACCCGAACGCCGACGATATTTGCCCGGATCGGCGTCATGAAAGCATTGAACCGGGGCCACGCTCGGGAGTTTAACCCATCTTGCAAGGAACCCCACTGGGGACGCCACAAGCTGGCGCGAGATCGATGAAAACAGTCTGGATTTACGTCGATACAAGGAAACAGGTCGGCGACCGTGACCATCTCAAGGTGTTTGCAAACTCGGACCTTGCCGATGAGTGGTTCGTGGTGAACGATCCTGAAGGCGTCGTGTTTGAATACGAGGTCATAGGCGTTGTAGATGACGAAACCCGGTCAGGACGTCAACGGCATCGCTAGGACTGAGGCCGACCACCACGTGAAATGCCCGGCCTGCGGGCAATGGTTCGACATGCGCGATCTCGGTCAGGTCGCAGAGCACATCCACGACGACCGCGAGATTGAAGTATCGGAAGCTCCGGGGCCGCCGCCGCGAGATGGGTCGGTGCAGTAGCCAGTGAGATCAGACCAAGGGTGTTATGCGGCAGCGCAGTCGGAAGCGAAGCGCGCGAACCTCGGAGTGTGGGGCAGTAGCTTCCAAGAACCTTAGCGCTATCGCACCTGCAGAAAAACAAGTGGATCGCCCGCTAGCTGTTCTGATCAGCTATAGCGACCCTGCGGTCTGATCGATATGCCGAGGTCGGGCGCAAAGGCGCTCGCGAGATACGACGGGAAGCACCGAAAATGAAATTCAAGGAGAACCTCCCGTTCGCAACGCCCGAAGCCGCCGAGCGGAAATTGCTCGAATTAGCGAACGCGATAGAGACCGATCATGCGGGGCGGCTGTCGGTCGCTGCCATCAACGGGCAATTTCGCGAGGCTGGCGGCAGCTATGAAGAATACGGCGCGGCGGTTAAGGCCGCTGTCGCGCATGGCTGGATCACGGCGCACCCGTCAGGTGCATATCTGATGTTCACGCAGGCCGGGGCGGAGCTGTTCGCGTAGTCCCGCCCTTTCAACTCGACGGTGTTTCCGATGGTATCAAAGACAGAGGCGTTGCGCAGGCTCACTTATAGAGAAGCGAGCGCAGAACACCATAAGGCGTTCGAACAACAGGTGCGCGCTGAATTAAATGACAGGGGCGCTTGCATCCTGATTTCTGCAAATCTTGAAAACGCTCTGGACGCCGCGCTCCAACAGGTCCTTTCGCCACCTCATGACGATATGTTTGAGGCGGACGGTCCATTGGCAACATTCGCCCGCAAAATTTCAATGGCGCACGCATTCCGAATTATAGGTCCTGTGACCAAAGAAAATTTCCGTCTCATTCGACACGTCCGAAACGCTTTTGCGCACGCCAAGGTACCGATTGAATTCAAAACACCGGAAGTCAAGGCGCTGATTGACGATCTTTTGCCCTACAATATGTCAGTTAGTCCACCTGTAGTGTTGCCTTCTGATAAAGCTTTCCGATTTCCGAGAAACATTTTCGAGGATGTATGTAACAGCATATCGTATTTGCTTTATACCTACTCGCTTGGCCCGATACTCCAATTTGATCACCATGGCCTCAAAGATGAATTAGGCCATTTCCCTCAGTATGATTTGTATCTGCAAAAGAAACCGCTTCCGTGACACCTTCGACCGTAGGGTGCGTGAGACCGACGCCTCATGACAAATGCCACACCTACCATAGCGGGGTAAGCTTGTGTCGTGGGATCAACGGTTTCGATCCGATCATATTGCAGGGGCCGGAAGCGCTGGTCACGCTCCACGACCCCGCGCAGTACACCATCAAACTGCCGAAAGCCGAGCGCGAATGCGGGAGTGGGAAACCCGCGATCGAGTGGTTGATGCTGGTCGGCGAGCATGGTGGCGATCCCATGGTGCCGCGCATCGCGATGATGAAAGCGTTGCCGAAGGCATGAGACGAAAACGGGGTCACGGCCAAGCTACCCCCGGACATGAGCGCGCGGGTAGGCACAGATGTTCTCACTACGCCGCGTCTTTAGTCGCAATCGCCTTGCGCAGGTCAGCGGCCAACTGGCGATAATGCAAAGCGAGCCGCGAATGTAATTCGCGTTTCGCCTCATCGGTCGCCAGCTTGGCAATCAGTTCGCATTCGGCGGCGTCGATCTCAAATTGCTCCAACTTGGCTTGAAGGTCGGTCATGGCAGCGCATCCCCTACGCCACAGCGAGGCGACTAGGTTATGCCTTTGGCTTACGTCACGGCTAACATCGTTATCCGATAGAACTATTTTTCCTTGCCCGTTCGCGTGGGGACAGACCGTTGTTGCCCATCTTTGGAAGCTTGTCAGCGCGGTATCTGACACATTGCCCCAACGATAAAACGCATAGCGTTCATTGGAGCATTTGCCGAGCGGCGCGGGGGCTGTTGAGGTTTTCGCCAGAGGCCCGGGTACCCTCAGCCGGGCGCTCGCGCGCTTTTACGTCGCAGCAGGAACGACTTTTAAAGCCCCGCTTTATTGGGTTGGGCCGCTTTTCCAGTTCGGGCGGCCCGGCACGGCACCCGTCTGATCTGCCACCAAGCCCCTCAAGGCGGGTCCGTGCTCTGGTTTTGGATTGCGCTATTTAGAAGCTGGGAAACGGCGGTGACAAGCTGCGCGGGCGCGAACGGCTTTTGCAAAAGGATGCTGTTGGGGACGCCTTGCGACGCCCAATCGTCCGCAGCCGCGCCTGTCATGTAGACGACTGGAAGGGCTGGGTCTCTTTCCCTGATTTGCCTCGCCACTTCCCAACCGCTCAGCCTGCCTCTCAAAGTCACATCGGTGACAACGGCCTTGTAATTTTTGCTCCCGCCTTTGAACAAGGTCAGGGCTTCTTCACCGGAGGAGAGAATATCGACTTCAAAGCCGCCCTCGGTGAGCGCCTCCTCCACAATACCTTGCAGCGGATACTCGTCCTCGATGACGAGAACCAGAGGTAACCCAGACACGCTTCGCTCCCGGTGGAGGAGGATTGCACCAAGTTACAAGCGCCGGGCGCTTTAGTTCCACAGAAATGTTTCAAAAGTGAACATGACCGGGCGCGGGATCGATCACGTCAGACGACGGCCCTGCATTCTGAGCGGCACGATCTCTCAGATCAGCCCTAGGAGGATGAAAAAACCGACCTCGATCAGGAATGCGGCTCCTAGGGTGGCGACGGCAAGAAAGGCGTCAGCTGGCGATAAAAGATGCATTGCTTGCCTCGCAATTTTGCGAAGCCCCGAGACCCAAGAGTAAATTCACCTGGATAAGAAATGTTTCGGTTCCGAACGCAAGGCCGCCAATTGAGGCGGCCTCATTGCACAAGAAAGCCAAAGATCATTATGCCGACAATGGCGGCAAGCCAGATAAACGGGAAGGAGAAATAGAGGCGGTCACGCATGGGCGGGATGCCTTATTTCGGTGGCCGTAGCTCACTCTTAAACCAGCCAGTGGTCTTTTCCGTTTTCAGAGGATCGGGGCCGTCGTCGCACTCAAAACATTGAAATGTGCGCGGCCCCTTGCCACCAAGAGGCAGCGCCAGAACCAGATACGCCCCGCAACTGGGGCAAGTCGGTCGTTTCGCTTGGCCCATGCAGAATTGTCGCTCCGGTTCCATGTCTCGTCAAGGAACAATGTTCTCGGTCGGGCCGACAAATCTCAGCAGGTACTTTGGGGGCCGGAAGCCCTCGCCGGGACGTGGGACGGCCCCCCTCGCGCATATTTGCCCCCGGTGATTTTGCGGTTTGCTTACGAATAATTTCCTATCGTTGCCTTGATTGGGTAGTGGGTCAGTTTGATTGTGGCAGGATTGTTAATGGAAAACGGACGCTCCGGGGGCGCATATTCGGACGATGCAAACACGCTGTCCGAAATGCTCCACAACGGTGAAATCCACCGGCCCCAACCAGTGGGAAATCATCAACGGTTTCTGCCCGGAATTATCGGGAACTCAGTGGAGCAACAGGCCTGAGTATTGCCCGATCCTCTCGCAGGTCGCAGAACCGGATGTCACTCTGCCGGGCGCGCCGAACCGGGTTGCCATTCAAGCCGAAATTGACCGCGTCAGGGTCGCAAAGGTCCAAGCATGACGCACCCCCAAAACGCCCTAGGGACCCCAACCAGCTCGCGAAGTCGATTATCGATGTAGCGACGGGGCAAAAGCCCGACTGCGACCCCACGCCAGAAGAACAGGGCAAGGACCCAGCTAATTGAGCCACTACCATTGATTGGGATGGGGCGCGGCGATCAACTTAACACCCAGCAGCGCGCGCGGATCGATATCGGGCCGATGCGTAACCGCTGCACCATCGGCTTGCGCTTTCCAAACTAACTCGGCCTCTTGCCGTTGAACCGACAGCAGGTCGGCGCGCACTTCTCCCTCCGCCTTCTGCCGCTGAGCGGCGGTTAGTGCATTCGGATCGTCGGCGACTTCATCGATCTCGCGATCCAGCGCCGCGATCAGCGCGTCGCCATGTAGCCACGCCAGCAGCGCCAGCGTGTCAGGCAGTTCGGTGAAACCGATCAGGCTGGGATCACCGTTGAGAATTCGCACTGGATGGGTCTGGGTCTGAAACGGAATTTCCGCATCGTTCTCGATAGCCTGTTCCACCCATGGTCTTCCGCTTTCAGCTAACTGTCCGATCCGTTCCCGCATCTTTTGTTTTGCGATGGCGCTCGGCCAAGGCGATGCCGCGATGCGAGCCAGATCGGCCTCCAGTTCTCGCCCGCGACGGCGAATCCGCTCTATCGCGGCTAGGATGTCCTCGCCCTTTTTCAGTTGTGGCTCGACAGGCTCGTGCATCACGATCTCGGTGCCGCCGGGCTTGCTCCGAACCCAGTCCTCGGCATTCTTGATCGTCGTCCTCAAAATGCGCCAACGTTCGCCGCGCAATTCGCCCAACTCGCTGCGTCGCTTTAGCTCAACCATTTTCTGGTCCAGCCTTGCCTGCTCGCTCGTAACGCGCACATCGTCATCATCAAGATCGAAGCCGTCTGCGCCTCGCGCTCCGCGCAGCCGGTGCAGCCGGTTGCGGTGACCTTGGATTTCAGTACGCAGGTCCTGCGTTTCTTCATGGGCGGACCTAACCAAGAGATGTGCGTCATCGCCAAGTTGTCGCAACTCGCGCAACCGCTCGGCGGCTGGCGGTGGTAACAGATCAGCCTCGTCGCCGAACTGCATCGTCATCATGCCCGGCAGCGGGCCGGTGACAACGCCAGCGTCAGCCGACGCAGCGGGATCGGTAGGAAAGCCGCCCTCGTTTCGGATCTGTGGAAATGGATTGCGCGCCATGATTCACCTCGCTGATTATCGCTGGCGCGATTAAAGCACGTCGCGTTTGCAGCGAAATCCAGTAGCTCGTTGCAAAGCTACCGCCGCTTGCGGTCACAAACAGGCGGAAAGGATTATGTTGATCAGCCGCACGCTCGGCGTCCTGCCGCGCGCTTTCAGAATTTGCCAATACAGCCGACGCCGATCATCGCGGTGGCGGCAGTCGGGATCGGACCGACAGCGAAGCCAAGTGGTGCTTTCGTAATTGCTCAAGTCGTTGCGGATCATTTCGGCTTGGCGGTTTCGGCTGCCGCGATAAAACCGGCGCGCCAACTCGCGGCTCAGATCGTCGCCCTCGGCCAGGGCAGTTTTTGTTTGCCATGACCGCTGACCGGGTTTGATGCGAAAGCCGAACGCGCTATCGGGCGCGACGCCTTGGGATATCTTACCGACCGCATCCAAGAACCATTTTCGAATGCCCGCGTCGAGCGGCGCGCCATCCAAAGCGGCGGCGACGGCTGCAAACCGGAACGGCGCGCTCATCTATCCGGGTCTTTACGAACCCGCCGCCGCCTGCGCCGACGCTTGATCGGCCTCAGTTGCTTGTCGAGACCGTTGCGCTTGCGCCATCCGGATTCGACTTTCGCCGCTCGTCCCGATAGAGCGTAACCAGCGATATCCCTGGCGCTGACCTTGACCACCATCGCGCTGTCCTTTCATCAGCAATTCAGTCACGCTTCGCGCCCTTTCTCCCATGATATGAGGAACCCGAGGTTGAAGCTTGAGCACCAAACTTCTTCCCGATCCTCACGTCATGCCCCGGTATGAGGGGGGCGGCATTTGCGCCGCCGGATACTCGGTTGCCCTTATCGCCCTTGCGGGCCAGCACCTTTTGGATGCCGTCTCCGTGCGCTTTTTTCGGCGCGCACCAGCGCTTTTGTAATCAAGGAGCCATACCGTGCTCCCGCGCTGTCATTTCACCGAACCGGGGGCTGCCCGGCGACCGTCGGCAGTTAGCCGTCGCATCATGGTCCGGGGCGCAATTGGCACAGCGTTGCCCGGAATTGTTTGATTCCGGGGTTTAGAGCGCCCCGGCGGCGCTGCGGTCATTCATCGGCGGATCAACATCGCATCGGAGCGATCTTGATAACCGGCGGCGGGAACATGGCCGATCTCGACCCGCCGCTATTCTCGCGGGGCGCGGGCGGGATGTTGGGGAGCGAAGCGGAAACCTTCGAGCGGACCTTCGCGCCAACAAGCCGACCGCGCGGGCGCGGTCGGTCAATCGGCACGAGATCGCTGACGAATTCCGGACGAAATTCTCGACGAAATTCCCGACGAAATCGCAGCCAAAGCGTCCAAGGGTTGCCCTGTGCATCTCGGATGCGTTGGCCCTCGATCCAGCCTTGCCCCTCTGGCGGGTCCGCCCAGTACAATCCCTCGAATTCTCCGACTGAATTGCGCCCGACGGTACAACCGTCTCGGGTCAGCAGGCGCTCCACAATCAGGCAGGTGATCTTGTCATCGTCAGCGATCAGGTGCATATGACGCGCGTCGGGCATTTTCGATCTCCATCGGTGGTTGGCGAACGTTGAGAGAAATCGCCCGCGCGCGGTCGGCACCGTTGCGCGGGTCTTTCTTTTGCGTGAACAGTGTGAGGGCCAGTCGCGATCATTCGGCGGACCGTTTCTCAATGCCGTTCGAAATATCGACAAGCGGCAGCATCGCTCGGCACCTTCTGGCCTTTGCGTCCAGTGAGTTGGCGGAATTTCGCGCACGAGGCTCGCTTTGGCGGGCGGTGATGTCCACCGGCCTTAGAGCGATCATCGGAGACATTGTGCTCCCACCAAGTGCATTTGCGGCAGGTTGCGCCGTTCGGGCCAGTCGTGGCGAAGTGCGCCATTCCCGAAAAGGAATGCGCTGCCGCCACAGTGATATCTGGATTAGGGATGTCAGTTTCAATTGCAGGTCTGTGAGAATGCTCATGGCGAATCCATCCACTGCTAAGGTTCGAACTGTGGCGAGATGCGTGGCAGGGAGATGCTTGCGTGATCATGGCGCTCCCACGATAGGCGACGTAATTCGGTCGGCCCGGTGTGCCGGCGGTCCCAAACGAACCAAGCGTAGGCAGTTGCGGTCGAAACCTTCGGGCCAGCCCAACCGTCGCGGTGCATGGCGGGCAAGCGGTTGCGGAAAACGTAGACGCGAGCGAGGTTTGCATGTTCAAGAATCCTGGTGCGCCGAGTGCTTTCGAGAAATGCCAATCGCAGCAGCATGATCACAAGCGGGCAGAGAGCTATCGCATGAGCTACAAATTCGTTTGCGAGCGCATATGGCGGATTCGTCACAATGCCTTCGGTCCCGGGCGGCAACTTGCGTTCGAGAAGAAAATCTCGCCCACCGGAATCTTGATCTGGTGAACGGTAGTCGATGAGATCGAATGAATGGACGACGTGGCCGTGAGTGCGCAGCACACGAGTAATCGCTCCGCGTCCACAGCAAGGTTCGCATAGAATCCTCGGCAGAGGCTCGGCCTTAATTAGCGCCCGTGTCGCTTCTGCCGGGGTTTCATACAGGTCAGTTCCGCGCTGGTTGAGCGCGGCACGGCCGACTTGAACGGAGTGCGGGAGAGGCATAATATCTGCCTTGATTACGGTAGACTGCGAAAGGCTTTGATCGCCCGGCGTGCTCGCGCCGGGCGTTTTGCTTTAGGTGTGCGCGAGATGCGCGCGATCATTTCGGGAGCCGGGCTGAGCGCGGCTTTCGGCGATGAGCGGCGCTGCTGATGCCGTCACGACAAAGGGCTGGCCATCCACGTAAACGAACTCCAGGCCACGCTGTCGGAGCTTGTAGAGGGTTGTGTTACTGACGGGGAATACGTGGGTACGAAAATACTTAGGCCGAACCAGCGGCGGAAAGCGTTCCAGAAACTTGGCCACATCCATTTGATTTGCTCCGTTGCGGCGGACCGACACGGGCAAATAAGTAAAGCAACGCATGGTGACGCACAGCAGTCTTACCGCCCGCGAAACCCCGGTAAAAATGTCAGCGAGACCGGCGGAAAATCCGGCTCATGGCTCGGCCATTGCGTTGAACGCCAAACCGCAATTCAAAATCGGGACCAAGATGCGAGTTATAAAATAATTCGAGTAGGTCGAGAAAATCAACGAACGTGCCGGAGCGACGGCTTGTGCCGGCCTTGCTTGCCTGTCGTGGCCGCTCGCCAGTGATCTGCTCAAACAGGCGGCCGATTTCCTCAACGGTCCGGTCGCGTCGCCAGTGCGGCAGGCGGCCTTCTGATGCTAGTGCAATTGCGCCGCCGATAATCGGTGCAATCTCATCCGGTGCAGGGATCGGGCCGGTAATGCCGGGAATGGTCTTGCTCCAACCCACCACACCACGAGCCTGCTCGATTAGCGCGAGAGCATCAGCGGGGAGCTTGACCCAGTTCTTCGCGTACAGCTTGGGTTTGCCGATGTTGCGCTCGACCGCGCGCAAGGCCTCGACAAGGCTTGTCGGTTGGTGGGTTACGGACAAGGATGCGGATCGTCCACGCTGTGACGTCTTGATCATCACGCGGCGATCACCGCGCAGCATAACCCGGATGTGCCCGTCGATCTGCTGCGCGGCCACGCCGACAAGGTTCGCATCGGCTGAGGGATACCGTTTGGCTAGCCAATCACGCAGGTCATCAACCCGGCGCTTGGGCCATAATTCTCGTACCGTTTGGGTCGCTGTCTTGGGCACCTGCGGCTCATCGGCGTACAGTACTTTTAACCGGGAGTTTAACGACCTCGCCCCCGGCTCGCAGAGCATCTAGCTTATCGGCCCAACACTGCATCAGTTCGATACGTTCCGGCAAACGGTCATCGCGGTCATAAACGGCCCGGGTCGCCTTATCGAGCCGGTCCTGTTGCATCTCGATTAGCTCGCGCTCAAAGCGGCGGCGGCCATTGATCCGCTCGCGGTTTAGGATCGTCGAAGCGCTAGAGCGGAACCCATGGGCGCAGTGGATGCCTTTATATCCCATCGAGTGCAGCGCGTAGTTGAGCGTATTCTCGCTGATCGTGCGGCCCGAGCGCCCGGGGAAAAGATATTGCTCGTCGCCCGTAATCTTTTGCAATTCGCGCAGCAGCGCGACCGCTTGGTGCGATAGCGGGATGACATAATCATCTTCCGAATAGCCCGCCTCCTCGCGTTGCGTCGCCATTTTCAATTCCTTGAATGGCACTACCCAAAAGCCGCTTTTGAGATTGAAGTGCGACCATTCCGCCGCCTGCACCGTGCCCGGGCGAACGAATGTCAGCGCCAGCAATTCCAAAGCGTAGCCGGTCAGGTTATCGCCGCGCCCTTCGAAGGCTTCAATCTTTCGCAGCAGCACGCCGAACTTGACGGGATCGGTGATCGCCGGGCGGTGCTGCTCCTTATGCTTGGCGAAACCTTCCTCGAAATTGATGTCAGAAAACGGCGAATGCTCGATCATGCCGTGCGCCTTGGCATATCCCATGATCTTGCGCGCCGCCGATTGGAGGCGGATGCGGGTCGGCTTGTTGACCGCTTTGAGCAGCGGCGAAAGATGGGCGACGCGGACCTGATCAATCGCCACCTTGGCGAACCCCCCCGCCGGGCCTTTGCCGTCGGTGAGGTAGCCGACCATTCGCTCGTCCCGGGCGAACGTCTTACTCTTTTCTGGCTTACCCGGGCGGGTAGCGAGCCATTCGTCGGCTACCTCACCGAAAGGGCGGGGCGCCGCAGCGGCTACGGTGGCGGCTTGCTTCTGCTCTACCGGATCGATTCCGGCCTTGACGTTGGCCCGGGCCATTTCGAGGGCGTCGAGCGCGACACCGAGGGTTTTCTTCGGGTATTCCCCGAGGGCCAAAGTCTTACGGGTGCCCAGCTTGTAATCGTAGCGCCAGAGCATCGATCCGTTGGGCTTGATCAGCAGATAAAGGCCGCCGCCGATGGTGTAGCGGTAGGGCTTCGCTTTGGGCTTTAGGTTCCGCAAATGCGCGTCAGTAATGCGTTTCATGGTTTTGGCTCTGGTACTGTAAATTTTCTCCGGGCTTACAGTATCGGGGCCTGATTGGTACTGTAAGCCGGCCCGGCTAGCGGCGAATGGCGGCGGACAGCCATGGACAGGAGGTTAACCCGAAAAGGCGGTAGAACAAGGGTTTTTTGGGGTTTTCTGTACGAAAACGGATGGCGGCGGATAAGGGAGAAGAGGCCTAATGGCTCCCCGGGCTGGATTCGAACCAGCGACCATTCGATTAACAGTCAGGTGGCGTTCTAGCGGAACTTGGCGTGGATAGCGAGCCCGACCGAAGTTGGAGACGGTCTGATTGGCACCGGATTTGGCACCGGACAGACGGGGACGACCGGTTACGTCACCAAACGGATCGGCACCGCAACCGGCGGTTTTGCTAGCATAAACGTACACAACGGGACGCCGAGGTACGGGCTAAAAAGAACGGTTGAGAATTTCAAGACCGGTGCTCAAGAGCGGTGCATCCGGACGAGGAGCGGTAGCTCGCAGATTCATTCTGCAGGCTTTTTCGCTGTGCAGGCACAAATAAATTGCCGTCCCCACCCTGTTAGTTGATGCCGCTCATGGTGTCGAACGCCATTTTGTGCACCGCCGGCAAAGGTCGGCTCTTGCGCTTTCAGCGCGATTGTTTGGACCAAGCCCAGCTGTTGCAGATGCTCCAAGAAAACAGAAATGTTCTCGGGAAACGACAAGTCGTCCGGAACGGCCATTTGTTCGACCACGGGAGCATCGAAGAAATTTCGTTGTTTGTCGTAGGAGCTCCAGCTTACCCGATCAACCGGCTGATCAGCTAAACTGATCAGGAGTTTAGCTTCATCAGGCGACAAACTCTTAATTATAGCGACAAACGCAGGGTGCGCATTTCGCAAGCGGGTGGCATCCATTGATGAGCTCAAGAGCTCAGAAAACATCCCATCTAACGACGTTCCTTCAGGCTCGTATCGAATACCTTCCACTATTGGCCCCAAGATTTGCGGGGGCGGAGAGACGCGATCAGCCTCCGGAATGCCTCTGACGGAGCGATCAATGAACGAGCGCAATCGATCCTGGTAAGCGCCCGCGAATTGCAACGGCGCCAGTGCAAGCTGAATAGTTTTCACCAAGTCTTGGACCATCTGCCCGGCTTGCTTGGCACCCGGCTTAACGACATCGCGATAGGCGGCCTTAACGGGAAGCTGTTTAGCTAATTCTTCCGCAAACGCCGCCGTTGGGTCTTTCAATGGTTCAGTCATTCAAGGATGCATCCGGACGAGGAGAGGTGAAGCGGGAAAAGTCAACTTCCGGCCTAGAAGGGTCCCCAGAGGGTCCCCAATCAATTCTGACGAGTTAGATCAAGGTCTAAAAAATATAGAAATACCCTTGTTTGTTGGGTTTTGTTGGTGAGCGCGGAGGGACTCGAACCCTCGACCCCATGATTAAAAGTCGCGTACAATCCCTTGTCAAGGTTGGGCAACGCGAAGCAACCATCAACCTTTTTCTCTACATTTTCAATAAGTTATGCTATAGTCTCCCTCGCATGACAGGGCAGTGCGTGGCGCGTCATAGCATGACGGATGTCGCACCTAATGTCGCACCTAGGGAGCGGGTTAGTGAGTAAAACGGGAAAGAGGGTTTTAACGGAGGAGGGCGTTAAGCGCCTGAAAGCTACCCCTGGCAAACAGGTCAATTACTACGATGCAAAGCAGAGCGGGCTGATCCTACGCGTGAATTGGAGCGGCTCGAAGAGTTGGCGGGTTTTGTATTACGTAGACCGCAAGACGAGGTCCGAGGGTTTGGGTTCATTCCCGGGAATGGGGGTCAAGGCAGCCCGCGACGCCGCCGCCGTATTCCGCGCCAATATCAAGACCTGGCTCGCTGACCGAAGCAAACCGTCACCGGCAGCCAAGGAAACTTTCAAGGAAGTCGCCGAGCAGTTCGTCAAACGGGAGGTGGACGGAAAACTGCTCTCGGCACCTCAGATCAAGGCAGTCCTCAAAAACGCGGTGTACCCGTCATGGGAGAATAAGCCGTTTGAGGAAGTCCGCAGAGGCGACGTCACGAAGCTGCTCGACGACATTGAGGATGGTCGCGGTCCGCGGGCCGCCGATATGGCGCTCGCCTACATTCGGCGCATCGCACAATGGTACCAAGCCCGACACGATGATTACACGAGCCCTGTCGTCAAGGGCATGGCTCGGACAAAACCGTCCCAACGTCGGCGAAAACGCATCCTGACCGACGATGAAATTCGGGCCATGTGGATGGCTTGCGATGAGCTAGGCACTTTCGGTGCGCTGACCAAGATGCTGCTCCTAACCGCACAGCGCCGGACCAAGGTCGCGACTATGAAGTGGACCGACTTGTCCGGCGCGATCTGGACCATTGAAACCGACCACCGTGAAAAAGGGACCGGCGAGCGGCTTAAACTTCCGAGGGTTGCCCTCGACATCATCGAGAAGCAGCGCAAAACCCGAATAAACGAATTCGTGTTCCCGGCGAGCCGTCCCGGCCGTCGCGATGGCCCGGGCAAGGAGTTCGGCAGTTACTCGGCCTTCGGGGAAGGGAAAGCAGACCTCGACAACCTGATGATAGCGGACTTCGCGAACCAAAAGGGCGTCAGGCTTAAGGGCCTCGACGAGGAGGCCCTGCAGCAGGCGCGCGATAAATTGTTGCCGCGCTGGATTCTGCACGATCTGCGCCGAACAGCAAAAAGCTGCATGAGCCGCGCTGATATTCGGCCAGATATCTCTGAACGTGTATTGGGTCACGCCATAGAAGGCGTCGAAGGCGTCTACGATCAGCATTCTTATGATGAGCAACGTGCTCGCGCTCTCGTCAGCCTTTCAAATCTGATAAATCGCATCGTCGATCCCCCCAGGGGAAATGTCGTCGCGCTGAAAGGGCGTTGAATCCTGTCCTCGGGGACAGTGCTGATATGTCTGCGGGACATATCGCGTTGATCGTTGCGTGTGCGTCGCCCGATCTCGCCTAATCAACAGGCAAAAACGGCGATTGCGCTCGATTAGGGCGCGCCCTGTGCGTTATTTCGGGATCGACGTGACCGACGTACAGGAGGGACGGGCGGCCGTCCCACAACCGCTTAAAACGGCGATCGCTGCTGTTGCGCTACGCTGACCGCTGATGCGCCGCATTGCCTGTTGACGCGAACGCCCGGCGTCATGCATCATCGTGGCTTCACGCAGCAATGATAACTGCGTGACGGAATGCAGAGTCGGAGCGATCAGGTCCTAGCCCTGACCTCACGCCGAGCGGCCGGTCCAGCACAGCCTCAGAGCACCGCGCGGATTCTTTATCGCAACCACGGCATGTAGCCGTGATCGAAAAGGATTCGGGACCGATGGCAACACAGACCCCACCAAGAATAGCGCGTTCGCCTTTCAAGGAAGGACAGCTGCGATGCAGCCGATTGCAAGCCGCGTTGGTGCTGAACAAGAGCACCTACACGATCGCTCGAATGGAAAAGCGCGGTGAGTTCACGGTCATCCGTGACACCAAGACCGGCCCGGTATCGCTGCTCGTCGAGGAAGTTTTGGCGAAAGCCGGCATCGAGATTTCGCCGTGCGAAATTTAACCGCAGATGCGCAGCAGCGCCGGGAACGTATTGTCGAGCGATACGGACCTGCGAAGGGTCGTTTCGTTCGCTGCCCTGCGCATGACGATAAAAACCCGAGCCTCGAACTCACGGTCAAGGACGACAAGCTGCTTTGGCACTGTAAAGCCGGATGTTCGCAGCGGGATGTGATGAATAAATTCATTGATGATGGTCTCTGGCCAGCGAGAAGCTTGGTCGGTGCGCGATTGCGGAGTGATCCTCTGGATGGTGCCCCTACTGAGGCAGACACCGGCAAGGTCGGCTTCGAGGAAATACTGGACGCATGCATAGACTGGGCAGCCTTGGCCCCCAGCGAACGCAAGATACTCTCGAACTATGCGAACAGTCGCGGCATTAAATTGTCTGATACGGTGCTTTTCTTGCCCGCGGACGCATCGAAGCGCCTGACCGGTCGTGGATTTCCAGCGATGGTTTTTGTGATTGGTCAGGGCACTGTCGAAACAGGCGCGCACGTCACTTGGCTATCGAAGTCGGGCGACACCAAACTCGACGTTGACGACCCGAAGCGAACATATGGCCGGGTCAAGGGTTCGGACATCAGGCTTCATCGCGAATATGACCGCGACGAGCCTTTGATCGTGGCCGAAGGAATCGAGAACGGCTTATCGGTCGAACGTATCACCGGCCTCAAGGCAATCGTCGCCATCAATTCCGGGAACCTCGACAAGGTCGAGGTGCCCAGATGCTCAGAGGTCATCATTGCCGCCGACAACGATCCCAACCGAGCGGGGATCGAAGGCGCGAACAAGCTCGCAAGGAAGCTGACCAATGCAGGCCGCGCCGTTCGCATCGCACTTCCGCGACACCGGGGCGATCGCAAGCGCGATTGGAACGACGAATTGCGGGACAGCAGCGACCTTGACGAGCTCAACAAACAAATCCGCAAGGCGAAACCTTACGAGCGGATCGGCGCGGTCTCTGCGACCGAGTTCCTGAAGATGGACTTCCCACCCCGACCGAGAATGTTGGGTCCATGGCTGACGACGGGTTGTCTTGCAATGGTTCACGCGCCACGAGGTGCAGCCAAGACATGGTTTTGCCTTTCCATCGCCCACGCGATCGTCACGGGAAAGAAGCTGCTTGATTGGAAGGTGAACACTCTTGCCCGAGTCATGTACGTAGACGGCGAGCTTCCGGCATCGCTGTTGCAAGACCGACTGAGACACTTTCGATGGAATGGGCGTGAAGATGACTTGATGATTTTGACGCCGGATTTTTATCACAAGAAGAATAAGTCGATGCCGGACTTGGGGGAACAAGAAGGCCGTGATCTGCTGGACGCAATTATTGAGCAGAACGATATCGACCTGATCATTCTCGACTCGATATCAACGCTCGTTCGTTCGGGAGGCGAGGAGAACGTTTCGGAGTCATGGGTTCAAATCCAGCCGTGGGCCTTGAAGCATCGGGGGCAGGGCCGGTCGATAATATTCGTGCACCATGAAGGTAGGAACAACAAACCCCGCGGCACGTCGAAACGCGAAGACACCTTGGACACCATGATCGGTCTAAGGCCACACCCAAATGTTGAAGGTGATGACTTCACGACGATTGGTTTGGAGTTCACAAAGTCCCGCGGCTTCTACGGTCTCGACGCGGCGCCACGAGTCTTGAAGCTTTCCACGGAAACGAAGGAGGTGGTGTGGTCAGACGGTTTGGTCATCAAGAGCAACCGTGATCGGGTCGTTGAATTGAAAGCCGGCGGCATGAATGGCACTGACATCGCGAAAGAATTGGGACTCACGAAAGGGCGGGTCTCTCAAATACTAAACTCGTCGTGAATGTTTAGGGGAGTTCCCCCCTTTAGGGGGGAAGGGAAGGGCCTAAACAATGTTTAGCAGTTTAGCGCCACTAGGGACTTAACGGGCTAAACAAATCGAATGAGAGAAAGAGGCACCAAATGGGAAGATGGGGACACGATAGCGATAGTGACTGGAACGGTTTTGACCCGGCCACACTTGCCTCACCCGAGACTCTGCGCAAAACGCGCAAGGCTCGCCGCGAAAGAGCGAGGATTGATGACCCTACACCTGTGCGACGGGCTGAAACGCAAACAGGGCGTGCATTCAAACCCAGCGGAGACGCCATCAAACGCGCGATCAAACTCGTGATTCTCGAGGAACCCGGCATATCAGTGCGCGACATCCTCGCTGAACTCCAAAAGCGAGTGGGAATGGTCGATGTTTCAATAGTGACCCTAACGAACATTCGCGCTGAATTCCGGCAAACTCTAAAATTTCTCAAAGAGCGCGGACACCTGAAAGGCGTCGATATTTGAAACGACCACGACAAACGACCGCGAAAAGGTGTAAACAGATGACTATGACCGATGCCGATACCCCGCTGGATATCAGCGCCAAGCTAGCCGATATTGATCGCATTTTGGCCGATCGCAACCGCACTGTGACCGATCGCGACCACAGATGGCAGCCATTTTTGGCCGTCATGTCCGGCATGACGGTCGGCGCGGCGCTGTTCGCTGCTGGCGGGACCTTTATGAATTTGTTTGGCTAGCGACCAGCGTGCAATGCAAATAAACCTTCCTCGATCTATTTAGTTAGACGCTCTGATGTCGCGCATCGGGAAGTACCCGAAATCGTCGAGTGCCGGCAGTTATGTGATCTAGGATCATGTGGCGACACCGCACAAATGGTTGGGACAGTGGCAGCCGGCACCTTTGGATAGACAGCAGGTCAGGCAGCAGGTCATGTTTCCCCTGCGAAAGAGGCGAAATATTCGCGGTCTCGAATACGGATCATCGCAGTATCGGTTATATCGATGCACGGCACGCGCAAAACAACAAAGGTCAGGTCCCGCGTCACCTCGGGCCGCAGCCTGTTTCCCAAGGTCGAAGGGGCACTCGTCGACGAACGAACGCAATATGCGCGCCGGTTTGCAGACCTTTTGGCCTCGCACCTCAATGACCTGGGTGGTGCCGATATGTGCAGCGAGGCAGAGAAGGCTATCGTTCGCAGGAGCGTGACTCTGATCGTGGCACTTGAGTCAATGGAGGCAGACTTCGCAACCGCAGGCGAGGGCACTCCCACCCAGTTGGAATTGTACGCGCGGCTCGGTGCACAATTACGGCGCATGCTGGAGTCTGTTGGTCTCAAGCGTCGACCGAAGGACATCACGCCAGATATCCGCGACTACATGGCCGGTCGCGTTGCGCGCAACGGCCACACACCGACGGGGCGTCAACGGATCAGCACCATAGACCACGAGGACGGTGACTGATGGCCTCACGTCCTCGCATTCGATTAACCGAGGACGAAAGACCAACACCACGGAAACGAATTGAACCAAAGCCAGTCGGAGCCACGATCCTCGACGCGATCGGAGACCCTCTGGTGTTCCGACCCTTCTTCAAGGACCACAACACGTGGGCCACGTGGTTCGCGATCCTAGCCGCGATCTTCGCGCTGCCGATGACCGCAGAACAGTTGGCGGCCTATCAACAGGTGACTGGCCGCAAAGAGCCGCCGACCGACATTGCAAAAGAGGTGTGGCTCGTCATCGGTCGGCGTGGCGGCAAGTCCAGAATCCTCGCTTTGATCGCGGTGTGGCTCGCCTGTTTCTTTGACTACACCGAATATCTGGCACCCGGCGAACGCGGCACTGTTCAAGTGATTGCGTCCGACCGTAAGCAAGCCAAAACCATCCTGCGCTACGTCAAAGCGCTCCTCTCCCACGTCCCGATGCTCAAACGCATGATCGACGGGGATACCGCCGAAGGCGTCTCGCTCACCAACAACGTCACGATTGAAGTCGCAACAGCTTCGTTCCGATCAGTTCGCGGGTTCACGCTCGTTGCGGCACTGCTCGACGAGCTTGCGTTCTGGCAAACGGAAGATTCCGCCAACCCCGATACCGAAGTGCTCAACGCGATCCGACCGGGCATGGCGACCATTCCCAACGCCATGTTGCTCTGCGCATCATCGCCGTACGCCCGCAAGGGAGCGTTATATTCAGCTTTCAAGGCGCATTACGGCAAGGAAGCCGACCCGATCCTCGTTTTCCAGGCGGACACCAAAACGGTCAACCCCGTCGTTGATCAGAAGGTGATCGATGACGCTTATGAGGCAGACCCGGCATCGGCTTCGGCCGAATATGGCGCTCAATTTAGGAACGACATTGAAAGCTTCATTTCGCGCGAGGCAGTCGATGCTGTCGTTTCGACGGGTACCTTTGAACGCGCGCCCATTACTGGCGTCAAGTACTCCGGTTTTGCAGATCCATCTGGTGGCTCCGCCGACTCGTTCACTCTCGCGATCGCCCATGAGTTCGAGGGCGTGGGAGTCCTCGACTGCATCCGTGAGCGCAAACCGCCGTTCTCGCCGGAAGATGTCGTTTCGGAATACTCAACACTGCTGAAGAGCTACGGCATCAACAAGATCATCGGCGATCGATATGCCGGAATCTTCCCCGTCGAATTATTCCGCAAGCACGGCATCACATACGAGCAGGCTGCGAAGCCAAAGTCCGACCTTTATCGTGAGGCGTTGCCGCTGATCAACAGTCGCAAATGTGATCTGCTCGATGACGCCAAGCTCGTTGCGCAGTTGCTCGGCCTCGAACGGCGCACCGCGCGATCAGGCAAAGATTCCATCGACCATGCCCCCACCGGCAAGGACGACGTTGCGAACGCCGTCGCCGGCGTTCTCACAAACCTATCGACCCGAAAATACAAGTACGACGCCAGCTTGGCATGGGTCGGCAACAGTAGCTCCGATGAATGGAGAAGAAGCAGGTTACATCAGTACGTCAACTCAGCAGGAAGGTATTTTCGATGACACGTAAAGCTAAAACATATGATGCGAACGGCAATCTAATCGACTCCGAGATCGTACCCGATGGTGGGGTTGTGCGGGTGCGGATGACCATGATGGATCATCAAATGCTTCCCTATCACGTGCAGCGCATCCTCGACGAGAACACCGTTGCGGATACCTGCATTCTGCACAAGCCCGGGTTCCTGCCCGTCAACGCCGCCGCTAGGCGTGATGCTCTCGAAAAGAAACTCGATGCCCGGGATGCAAAGCTCTCTGAAGCGTGGCGAGACCCGCCGAAACTCGACCAGACACACGAGAAACCGACTCCGACTCCGGCATTGGATCGCGAGGCCGTTTATCAAAGGCGCGACCAGCGCCTCCGCAGAGCGTGGGAAGATGTAGCATGATCGTGCTCTCGAATTTGCCCCTCAAGGCGCGGGAGAAATTCCGCGCGTTGGTGGACACCGAGAACGAGGCGCAATCTCTAGTCTCGGCCACGGCTCGTCAGTTAAGCGAGCTTGGGAGAGCCCTCGCTACGGCTCCTGAGGACGAGGCTGCAAACATTGAATTTGAGCAGTCGCGCATGAGGGCACGATTGCAGCAGCACCAAGACAACTATCGAGCGCGCTCCGCGATCAATTCGCGCGTTCGCCAATGGCTGGACGGGCTTGCGTCAAATACGGCGCTCGACGCCGCCAAACCTCTCAAGGTCAAGCTCAAGTCTGGCCAGACCCATTCGCAAGCAGTCGCCCGACTGCGTGAGCAGATCGGGGCACTCCGCAGTGAGCGCACGAGGACTGAACTTGCAGGCCCGACAGTCGAGGAGATCAAGGCAGCGGCCGTAGCGCATGTCAGCAAGCTGGCCGAACGCGGCAAACCGAGACTATTCATCGAGCATGGCAAATTCGAAGTCCGTTTCGGCACTGAGGACTTCAAACCGCAACCCGATATCACGTGCATCATTGCGTGGGCCGATCCCGATGCGTTGCTCAAACGGCTTGAGCAACAAATCGACGCGATGCCCAAGCCGAAATTGTCGATGTCCGCGAAAGCGCGAACCGATCGCCTCGCGGCCGTAAAGGCGGAATTGCTCGAACTTGAACGGCTCGAAGAAGCGCATATCGAGGCCGCGGAGCAAGACGGTCAGTTGATCGTCCGTCGTTCCGAAGCCGATCCCTTTGCGGTCCTCGGGCTCGTTGCCGCCCGCAGCAAAGCGAACGCGGCATGATTGTGATCCTCGGCGAGCTTTCGCCTTTGGGCTTTGCTGAGTGCGGGCAGTCAGGGTTGGTTGCCTTGGCGTGGCTCGCCTCCACAGGGCGTCTGACCTGCGGAGATCGCTGGGTCCGCAGACCCAGAGCCAGCGGCCGCCCACTCCCGCGGCGCGGCTGGCACCATTTCCATTACCCTCGGTCGTTTCAGCATCACCTCGACCGGGGACCTGGGCATCTCTGCGCATAGAGTGCCAGAGCCCGCGGCTGTTTGACGGCAGCAAAAAAACGAAATAGCACAGCGAGTTCGTTACTTTTCTTACGAACTCTGAGAACAACCACGATCCCCTCGCATGTTAAGTTGTGCGAGGGGTCCTTCAAAAGTAATAATCAAAGGGGTAGTTCGGTGGGGGAAATGAACATTATCGGAGACCTGTCCGGCGTGAGCAGGTGTCCGCATTGCTCTGTCGCAGCGCCCCAACTGAAGCAAGTTTGGGTCACCCCTAATGCTCTTTTCATACCTAGTAATCCGCTCGTGGGACGGCTGTGGGCCGCATATCAATGCACGACATGTTCCGACGTTATCTTAGCAAAGTGTGCGATAAGCCGAAGGCCCAGTGTGGGAAGTGGATTTATACCTGCTCCGAAGGTCGAACAGCTGTTCCCTTACACAAAATCAGCCCACGCTGATATACCGGAGCCAGCGCGAACCTTTCTTCAGCAGGCATATGACACACTGCATGCTCCCGACGCCGCCGCGGTAATGGCGGGAAGCGCAGTCGACGCAATGCTAAAGAAGCACGGGCTGAGCCATGGTTCTCTCTACTCGCGCATCGACGAAGCTTTGGCGGCCAATCTTCTAACGAAAGGCATGGCGGACTGGGCTCACGAAGTTCGGCTTGGTTCGAACCGCCCGCGCCACGCGGACGCGGAGAAACCGCACGTTTCCTCTGAAGAAGCCAAGCAGTCAGTCGATTTTGCGGAAGCTCTAGGTAATTTCTTGTTTGTCCTGACGGCAAGGATCACTCGGGGTATCGAAGCGTCGAAGACGGCGGAGCCTGCGGCCTAGGCGTGCAGCAGGGGATGAAGCCACCATCGCGATTGCAAATCCAGTCTCAAAATGCGGTTATGCTCGCATGAAAAAAACCGCGCTGATCACTGATCTGGACAACACCCTGTTTGATTGGGTCGAGCTCTGGCTAAACTGCTTTTCATCCATGCTCGATAGCATCGTCGAGATAAGCGGGATTCCGAAGGAGAGGCTGCTGCCCGAGATTGCCGCCATTCATCAACGGCATGGCACATCAGAATATTCTTTCTTGATTGAAGAGATTCCTTCGCTTCAATCCGTCCTCAACGGTGGCAAGGCAACTGAAGTCTTTGCGCCATCGATTGATATTTACCGAAGCAAGCGGCGCGAACACTTAAATCTGTATCCGGCAGTCGCGGAGACGTTGCTGAAGATAAAGGGCCGAGGCACACGCATCATCGGCTATACCGAATCAATGGCTTTCTATTCCAACTATCGCGTCCGCCGGCTCGGGCTTGATGGGGTGCTGGACCATGTTTTTTGCCCTGAGGATCACAAGTTGCCGGACGGCCTGTCGGAGAAAGACCTACGCAATTATCCTGCCACGCATTACAGCTTGAGGTATACTAAGCAACAGTTCACACCAAAAGGCTCGAAGAAGCCCGATACAGCCGTGCTGGAAGCGATTATCGATGACCTCAATCTCACCAAAAGCGACTGCGTGTACGTCGGCGACAACCTGATGAAGGATGTCGCGATGGCGGTTGATTGCGGGGTGGAGGATGTTTGGGCCAAATACGGCCAGGCTCACAAGCGGCCAGAATACAAGCTGTTGCAAGACGTCACGCATTGGACCCGCGAAGAAGTTGAGCGGGAGCAAAAGATAAAGGACCGAGAACACATTCATCCGACGCACACGCTGCACAACGGGTTTTCAGAGCTTCTTGAACTATTTGAGTTCGGTGCCTTCCGTGGCTAACGATCTAAGACTTCGCGACGAACGCGCAAAACAGGCGATTGACGTTTGGAAAACCATCGTTGGAGTGCAAATGCATTTCAACGAGATTGGCATGCGCGTGAGAGGCTTGTTCGTTACCATTTTGGTGGCCCTGTTTGCATCCATCGGGTTTCTGTTGGACAAAAAGCTGTCACTACAGATTTGGCGGATCAATGTTCAGTTCGCGACCGTAGTGCCGATCTTTGGAATCTTCGGTACGATGCTGTTCTATCTCATCGACCGATATTGGTTTCACCGGCTGCTCAAAGGTGCGGTCACCCACGCAATTCAAATCGAAAAAAAGTACCGCAGTCAGCTGCCCGAACTCTCCTTGAGCGACGAAATCGGCAAAGAGAGTTCCTTTAAGCCGACGGGTATCTTATGGCTGGTGGCAACAATTCTTGTTGGTGACGAAAAGTTTCAGAAGAAAGGACAGCTTCACTCAGATGGTAAGCTTGAGATCTTTTACAAATCCATGATGGTTGTTCTCGCGGTGACGTCCGTGCTGCTCGCAGTTTTGGGTGGGGTGACGCTCGACAAGAAAGGCGATCCTAGTTTTACGAAGCGTGAGCAGCTTACGAAACAGCCTTTGACGCCTCCAGCTCCCGCCGCACAGCCCGTCGGCACTCCAACACCAACGCCCAGTCCCACGCCGATCACTCCGCCTGCTCCTCCTGCGGTAGTCCCTCCAGCGGCTCCGGTGGTGCCGCCTGCGCCACCGAAAAATTAGCAGCGTGTAGTGTGACGTGAGGCCTAGCGTCGCCGCCGCATAGCGGATCGGGAGCCATCGCGTTGCCGCGCCTGGCTAGTGTCTCATTTTGAATTATCCCCGCCGTCTTTTTCAGATAAAGTCGTCCAATGACTTGTTCACTATTCGTTCTCATGATACGTTTGCCTCGACTCGGGCGGCTGTTGATTGCGGGGGAACGTTGCGGGGCCGGCGACGTAGCCAACCAGCGGCCAATTCGGCACTGTATAGAGGCAAGGCCCCGACTCTGGTAACGCACGGTCATGTATGAAGCTCGCAAGATATGCAATTTCCTTCTGGCGAATTTCGACGCGGTCGAGTTCGACCTCACCAATCTGCGTATGAACAAGCTGCTGTTCTTCATTCAGGCCGGAGCCCTGCGGCAATCGTCGGAGGGTTTCATACGCAATCATTTCGAGGCTTGGCAGTTCGGACCCGTCATCCGTCCTGTCTTCGATGCCTTCAAAATCCACAAGGAAAGTCCCATCACGGAACCTGCTCAATACCTGGACTACGGCTTAGGAAAGCATATTCCGGTCCCTTATGACGACATCCGCGAGGATCATCTCAAGATCATCGTCCGAGAATTCGAGAACTACAGCCGCTTCACGACGGGCCAGCTTGTGTCGCTCTCCCACGAACCCAATGGACCTTGGGACATCGTATACAGGGCACACCTCGCCGATCCCACCCTAAGCCCGCGTATTCCGAACCACCTTATCCGCCGGCATTTTGCTGGGGAGGAGAAATCCACAGTCCGTCATTAACGGTCCGTTTAGGATATATTGTGCCAGCCAGCCGAATCAGCCTACCGCTCAATGTTCGGCTCCATGTCACAGGAGGACCTAGATGGCGGGGCGCGGAAAGTACTTTGAGCTTTTAGATTTTCCCAAATTTGCATACCCGTCAGTAGTCGGCATGGATGCCACTCAGACCGCAGGCAACCTGATAGAGCGGTTGGCTGGTGGTGGCTTCATGTCCTACAGCATGATCTGGCCTCGCTTGGAGCCGATCGTAGGAGGCTACGCGACCGAGTCGTTCATCACGACGGAGTTCAGCCCCTACGAGGAGGACTGGAAGAACAACAGCATCCAAGACGTCGTGCGGCTCCTCAAGCAGCACTTCGGCGGTCGCGGTCGCTGGTACAGGCATCCGGTGAGGCCGACCAAGGTTCTTGGGTTTTGGTTCAAGCCCAGCATCAAGGGCGTGTGGTGGGTCGATGGTCAAGCTTACGCAGTCCTGATCAATGCTCGGAAGCAGCAGCGGCTTTTCCCGGAGCATGTGCGCTTCCTCGCTCGGGGCGTTCACGAACTGCATTGCATCGACGATCCGAACGATCCGATCCCGCTTATCATCGATGTGAGTGAGCCGGACAAAGGCCACGGTAGGGTGCTCAGGGCGCACGTCATGCCGGTCGAGAAGGCTATCTCGCTCGACGAGTTCGACGAAGCCGTCCGCCAATTCCTCAAGGCGCTGGAATTAGCAGGTGTGGCTCTGCCAACGGATGCGGTCGATGTCATCGATCTATTTAAGAAGAAGTAGGCGTCACTAGCTGATGATCGGAAGCTCGTTCGATGGCCAACAGGCAAACCTGTTTGGGGCGCATTGCTGCCTGCACGCCGGATCAAATGACGAAACATGCGGCAATTGTCGCGCATGTCGCACCTGCGTCGCACCTAGGATAAAGATCCAAAAGGCCGAAAACGCGCTAAGTTATTGATATGATTGGTGAGCGCGGAGGGACTCGAACCCTCGACCCCATGATTAAAAGTCACGTGCTCTACCACCTGAGCTACGCGCTCACTTGCCGCGCTGTGTAGGGGCCAGCTTGGTGCGGGTCAATAGCGCGACCACCTGCAAATGCGCCGTTGCGAGACGGCAGATTTTCAAGGCAACGCCGGCTGTTAGCTAGCATTCTTCAAGCAACAAGGCGCCCACAGAAAATCTGTCTGGTCAACTGGCTTCCCGATGAATGTCGGAAGTGACCGGTTGCGAGCTGCCGACCACTGTCGGCATCGCCACCGGGCGCAAGCCGATCAGCTCCGCGGTCCTGACGGCAGAACTGCGCCAGAACGAAAACGCGTTGACGCGTGAATTTTCCAGAATGGCAAGCGCCACGGCCGACAGGAACGGCAGGCTTTCCAGCACCAGGACACCCGCGAACACATAGATCTCGCGGACTTCCTTGTAGTTGTTCGTAACGACCAGCACAGCCGCGCCGACGAGCAGCAGGGTGCCGATGACCGCTTCCCAAAACGCCTGGAACTCGATCGACATCCGCGACAATCCGCCTTTTGAGGTGCGGGCGAACGGCAGGTGCTCAGTGATCAGACCGTTGGCCACCGCGCGCGAGACGGTCCATTGCACCGACATCGCCGCCACCATGGCGCCCAGCATCTGACCCCACTTCACCGGCACGCGAAGACGGTACAGCGCCATGAAATGCACCAGCGAGACCACAAAGGCGGCGATGATCGGCAGCGTCAGGATTTTGTCGGGGATGGCGATGTCGGCGAAGGCAACAATCGGGACCCAAATCAGGTTGAGAATGGCGACGAGCACGCCAAGGCTTTCGGCGCCCAGCCAGTTCAACCAGCCCAGCGCAAATTCACGCCGCTGATCGGGCGACAGCCGGCTCGCGCCGGGAAGGAAACGCCGCCAGTGCTTCTTGACGATCTGGAAACCGCCATAGGCCCAGCGGTGGCGTTGCTTCTTGAAGGCCTCATAGGTGTCCGGCAGCAGCCCGTGCCCATAGCGGTGATTGGTGTAATGCGTCAGCCAGCCGTGCTCGATGATCGCGAGCCCAAGGTCTGTGTCTTCGCAGATGGTGTCGCCGGCCCAGCCACCAACCATGTCCATCGCCGCGCGCCGGATCAGGCACATGGTGCCGTGAACGATGATGGCGTTGGCCTCGTTGCGCTGGACCATGCCGATATCGAAGAAGCCGGCATATTCGCCGTTCATGATGTAGTGCATCAGCGAACGCTCGCCGTCGCGATGGTCCTGCGGTGCCTGCACAAGGCCGACGCGTGGATCGGCGAAGACCGGCACCAAATCCTTCAGCCAGTCCGGCTGCACGACATAGTCGGCATCGATGATGCCGATGATCTCGGCATCGGCCGCCGTGCGGTCCATGGCGATGCGCAGGGCGCCGGCCTTGAAGCCTTCGACCTTCTCGGCGTTGATGAACTTGAAACGTTCGCCCAGAGCGCGGCAGTGATCCTGGATCGGCTGCCAGAACTCGGGATCGGGGGTGTTGTTGATGATGACAACACATTCGAAATTCGGATAGTCCAGCCGGGCGACCGCATCGAGCGTCTGCTTGAGCATTTCGGGCGGCTCGAAATAGGCCGGCACATGAATTGAGACCTTCGGAAATGTCTCAGTTCCCGCGAGCGCCGGCTCCGCCGACTGTCCCTGCACCAGCAGCCGGCGAGGGTTTCGGCCAAAGGCAATGGCGGCGATTTCCTCGATCCGGGCCATCGCAATCAGCACTAGCGGAACCAGAAGGATCAATCCCAGGGTCAAGGCCAGGGCCGAACCGAAAACGAAGTAGTGGCCGGCCCAATAGGCGAAGACGGTTGAGACCCACGCGCCGACGCCGTTCGCCGCCGTCGACAGCATCAGCGCCTGCATCACGGTCGGCTCCGTGAGCCGCAGAATTGGCAGCGATATCAGGACGCCGACCAGCAAGGCGATGATCGCGAGATTCCAGTAGTTCTCGTTGACGATCGGTCCGGTCCAGGCGAATTTTGGCTCGCGGGCCGCATCGAGAATGCCCCAATAGGGTCCGACGCCGCCTTCAAAGAACTTCCAGGGCTGATCGATCGCTTCGACGATGTTGTAGTCCATGCCGATGGCTTCGGCGCGCGTGACGAAATTGCGCAGCACCGACGCTTGCTCGAACGGGCCAGGTTCGGCATTTCGCAAATTGTAGCCGGCGCTCGGCCAGCCGAACTCCGCGATCACGATCCGCTTGCCGGGAAACTGGTCGCGCAAGAGCTGGAACATCGAGACCGCCTGGTCCACCGCCTGCTTGTCGGTGAAGTTTTCCCAGTAGGGCAAAACGTGGGCGGCGATGAAGTCGACGGAGTAACCGAGCTGCGGATTGTCGCGCCATATGTTCCAGATCTCGCCGGTGGTGACGGGAACGTTGACGGACTTCTTTACCCGCTTGATCAGCTCGATAAGGTCTTCGACCTTTTGCTCGCCGCGATAGATCGTCTCGTTGCCGACCACGACGCCGATGACGTTGCTGTTGCGCCGGGCAAGACTGATCGCGGCGTCGATCTCGCGCTCGTTGCGATCGGTATTCTTGTCGATCCAGGCGCCGACGGTAACCTTGAGGCCGAATTCGGCGGCAATCGGCGGAACCAACTCGACGCCGCCGGTCGAGGAGTAAAGCCGGATCGCTCGCGTCAGCGGCGCCAGTTTCTTGAGGTCAGCGCGGATTTTTTCGGCGCTGGGAATGTTGTCGACGTCGGGATGCGCCGTGCCCTCAAACGGGGCGTAGGAGACGCTCGGCAGCGTACCCCGGAAATCGGGCGCCTCCTGCTTCCCCTGAAGTAGACCCCAAAGTCCGGCGTGAGCAGCGGTTACAAACAACAGAACGGCGACGACGGCGCGCATCGCGACTAAACCATACGGGGCCTGCATTGGAGGAAACGAACCCGTCCCCTAGGTTCGACCGTCACGGCGGCAATTCAGGATATTCCTGCCACGTGATTTAACAACTGGTATGACGCCATGGCGTTTTAAGGGCGCGAATGACGGAACTAGCAAAAATTGCCGATCGTTCCGGCAGCCGCGAAGATTATTTTGGCGGCGCCGTCGGCGAGCCCGCCGGCTGAGGTGTGGCGGGTTGCGGTGAGGCGGGCGCCGCGGCAGCACCGGCGGTCGAAGGCGTCGGGGAGGCGGCAGCCGCCGCCTGCGGTTGCGCGCCCGGATTGATCCAGCACGCGTGGATGCGATCGCTGAGGCTCTTGGCCACCTTGTCGTCGATCTGCCCGCCAAACCGCGTCAGGCAGCGGAAGGTAGCCTGGACGTGTCCACCGGGACAGCCGAACCGATCATAGAGATCGAGGTGACGAAAGGCGGTGTCGAGATCGTCGAGCCACATCAAGCGAACGACGCGACGGCCGAGCCAGACGCATTCGGGATTCCCGCCCGGGCCATTGATGGCCTGCGAGGCTTCGACGAATTCGTCGGTCTTGCGCTGATTGTCTTTGGTTGCATCGGCCGCCGCCGCATTCGCGGCGGCTGGTTTGCCGGACTGATCCTGGGCCCGCGTGTCGCCGCTCTGGGCAAAAGCACTGCCAATACCGATCAGGAGGGTTAGCCCGGGCACGGCCAAGTGGCGCAGAACCGCATGTTTAACCTGAAGCACCCGTCGACGCATAACTTCCCCGATTTGTTGCCTGCCCGCGGCCGGCGCGCACGCGCCAGCTTGATGCCGTCCAAATAGGTCTCCAATGCGGCGGAGACGCCAAGGGATTCCCATGACGGACATTTCGGATTTTGTCCAGCAAACTCACAACTTTATCGCGATGTGGTAAAGCGGTCGGGCGGCAGCGCCTTCGATTGCGCATATCCTGCTCTTGGCAGACGGCCGGTGACCGGTTAATCGACGGACCCCCACCCGGAGGATGGAACCGATTTCTCGTCGTACGCCAGTCGCGCTTTTGCTCTTATCCCTGGGTGCAATTGCTGCCGTGTGGTGGTGGCAGGCCACACCTATCAGGCTGGTGCGCGCGCCGATCGATCCCAACGCCAAGCTGTTGTGCGTGTCCTACGCGCCGTTCCGCGACGCTCAGACGCCGCTGGTGCAGACCACCCAGATCGCTCCGGAGCAGATCGCCCAGGATCTGGCGCAACTCGCCAAAATCTCCGATTGCGTGCGCACCTATTCGATCGAAAACGGTCTCGATCAGGTTCCGGCGCTTGCCGCAAAAGTCGGGCTGAAGGTCATCCAGGGGATATGGCTCGGCAATAACCGCCTGAAGAACCTCGCCCAGATTGCGACCGTCGTGCGTCTGACCAAGGAGCATCCCGCCGTCATCACCGCGGTGGTCGTCGGCAACGAGGTTCTGCTGCGCGGCGAGATGACGACAGCCGACCTCGCCGCCACTATCCGCTCGGTCAAATCGCAGGTTTCGGTTCCGGTCACCTATGCCGACGTGTGGGAATATTGGCTGCGCAATCGGGAAGTCTATGACGCGGTCGATTTTGTCACGATCCACATCCTGCCTTACTGGGAAGACTTTCCGATCCGCGCCAGATATGCGGCGGCCCATGTCGATGCCATCCGCAAGCGAATAGCGGTCGCATTCCCCGGCAAGGAAATCCTGATCGGGGAGACCGGCTGGCCGAGCCAGGGACGAATGCGCGAAGGCGCGTTGCCGTCGCGCACCAATCAGGCGCGGGTGGTCTCGGAAATCCTCGATCTGGCGAAACGAGAAAACTTCCGCGTCAACCTGATCGAAGCTTACGACCAGCCATGGAAACGCCAGCTCGAAGGCACGGTCGGCGGATATTGGGGCCTGATCGATTCCGTCCAACGCGCGGTGAAATACCCGCCGGGCGAGGCCATCAGCAATTTTCCGTTCTGGAAGCTGCAGATGGGCTGCGGAATGGCGCTGAGCATTTTCACATTCGGCGTGGCCTGGCTGACGCTGCGCCGCCGGCCCTGGACGCCGCGCCTTGCATCCTGGATCGCAGTCGGAACCTCCGCGACCACCGCCGGGATCTTGTTGGGCGTCGCCGGCGACAAGATGTTCTATGAAAGCTACGGCATTGGCGGCTGGCTTGGCTGGGGCGCGTTGCTGACGGCCGCCATCGCTTCGCCCTTGCTTTGCGCCAACGCCTTGATGTCGGGGCGGGCGCTGCCGACATTTTTGGAGTTACTGGGCCCGCGCGAAACCAGAGCCCGATCGATTCTGACGATCATGCTGGGCGCCGTGCTGGTCGTGACCACGTTGATCGGCGTCGAGACCGCGCTCGGCTTGGTCTTCGACCCCCGCTACAAGGATTTTCCGTTTGCCGCGCTGACCATGGCGGTGGTGCCGCTCTCAGCGCTGATGCTGCTCAACCGTCCGCAGGACGGCGTACGCCCCATCGCCGAGTCGGTATTTGCCGGCGTATTGGCGGGATCGGCGCTCTACACGGCGTTCAACGAGGGCCCGGACAACTGGCAGTCCCTGTGGACCTGCATGATGTATTTCCTGCTCGCGGTTACGCTGTGGCGGGCGCGGGCCGTGCAAATCCCAAAATAAGCAGCGCGATCGCGGTACCCGATAGGCCGTTATTGTAGAGCACGATGCCGAATCCGGCGGCGATCAGCCCGCCCGTGAGCAAAACGATCGACGGCCGGATCACGTGAAGCGTCGCAATGATGAGTGCGACCACCCCGAAGACCGAATTGCGAAACAGGTAGGTCGCGAGCAGGCGGGTCTTGCACAGCATCGTCTGCAAACCGGCATCGCAGGCCAGCGCCACCGGCGAGAATTCGATCGCGAGATAGCGCAGATAGAGCGCATAGCCGACGGTGACAAAGCCGACGACGAGCAGCCATTGCACCTGATAGGGCGTCAGCCGAAACGGAGTTTTTTTCACGGGGGCATTTTCCGGCTAAGTGGAATCCGGTTAGTCGCAAGAAATTGCGGCTGACCAACCGAGGCGAATATGGTCGGGAATGCGCGGCGGGACAACCCGGGCGGCGACGTTTTCGATCCCGCCAAAGCGCATGAAAAATCGATGCCAAGCCATTGCCATTATAGCGTTTATTGGCGCAGGCTACCGTCGGCCGAACAGCGAAGAGACGGTGGAAGGGTCGGGATTTTTGGGCGGATTTTCGATTGTCGTCGCTCCCTTTGGCGTGCTTCGCCTGCGCACGGTAGGCGTGGTCGCAGCAGGATTGGCGGCGGCGGCCGGATCATCGGCCTTCATGACAAGGCGTTGACCGTCGAACACCGTGGTCGCGCAGGTCCGGTCGTTTTCGATCATGACGGCGCAGATTTTTGCCGCCGCCGCAGCATCGCTGAGCGGTCCGGCGACCAGCCGCAGCTGCATGCCTAATCCGTTGCTGCCCTCCCTCACCACGATGAGCGGGCGCAGCGTCGTCAGCACTGCATTCGACCGCGACTTGAGCAGTCCGCGCCACAGCGCGCGCAAGCCGCCGACCGAATTGGCACCCCCGACATCGACGCCGAATTCGGTCCGCTGTACCGCGAATTTAGGCACTGCATCGGCTCCCGCATCCTCGGCAGGTGTAACCAAGGCAACTACTTCCGGCATCGGCGCGGCGGTGATGGTTTTCGCGGGCTTTTCCGGTTCGATCAGTTTTGTGGCCGCCGCATCGGGTGGGGCCATCATCGATTTCGACGCCACCAGCGGCGTTGCCGGCGCGGCCGTCGGCGCGGCTGAGGTTCCCTGCCCAACCGGTGAGACCGGGACCTGGACTTGCTCGGGAGCAGGGGCGGCGTCTGCACGCGGTTTCTCGGCTGTGGCGGCTACCGCTGTCGCCACCGGCGACACCGCCGGAGCAGGGGCCGCATTTTGCGCCGTCGGCTGCGGCTCTGCCGTTGTGGAAGAGCTGGCAATGGCTGGAGTCGAGGCCGCGGCAGAAGTTTTCCGCGCAATCGCGCCGGTTGCGGAATCCAGTTCCAGGACCGTGACGCGGGAATACAGCCGGTCGCGATCGCTGTTTAGCGTGTCGATGGCGGATGCCAGCCGCCGCGTCTCGTTCTGGCTTTCCTTGGCGGCCGACTGGATTTGCTGCGACTGGCGCAGCAGATCGGCTGCCGCGAGCTGTTCGCGGCGCAATCCGATCGAGGATTGGTTGGCGTAGAGGGCAAGGGTTACCGCGCCGACCGCGGCAACACCCCACGATCCGAGCCGCCAGACAGAGCGCCGGTCGAACTCCTCCTCCTCGGCCAAAAATCCGGTCAGCGAGCCGCCGGGGTTTTCGGTGTCCAGGCTGCCAGCCAGATGGTCGTTATTCCTTGCCATACGACGCCTTCGGCCCTCCCGAGGCCTGCCGAATCACACGGCAAACATTAACAGGAAATGGGCCCCGGTCCTGATCCCGGCCGCCGGCGCGGTGCGAATCGCCCTTTCCATGGGGGATAAAAACGCTTTATGAGGGCGGCGGCGCACTATCAGCCGCAAATATAAGGATTCGGATGACCGCTCGATCCAGCCTGACCGTGGTGCTCGCGGCCGGCGAGGGCACGCGCATGCGGTCCTCGATGCCGAAGGTGCTGCATCCTGTCGCCGGCCAATCGCTGCTGGCGCATGTGCTGGCAGCCGCCCCCAAGGGAGCCGACGCGGCGCTTGCGGTGGTCATCGGGCCCGACCACAAGCCTGTGGCGGATGAGGTCAAGCGTGCGCGTCCGGACGCCGTGACGTTCATTCAGCACGAGCGTCTCGGCACCGGGCACGCCGTACTCGCGGCCCGCGATGCCATCGCGCGGGGCGCGGACGATCTGCTTGTGGTGTTTGGTGATACGCCGCTGATTTCGGCGGCGACATTTGCGCGTTTGCGGGCGCCTTTGAAAAATGGTGCCGCCCTAACCGTGCTCGGCTTTCGCGCCGCCGATCCCACCGGATACGGCCGGCTGCTGGTCGAGGGCGATCGATTGGCGGCGATCCGCGAAGAGGCCGATGCGACGCCTGCGGAACGCGCCATCAAGCTCAGCAACGCCGGCGTGATGGCGTTCGATGGCCGCAGAGCGCTGGAAATCATCGACAAAATCGGTAATGCCACCAGCAAAGGCGAGTATTATCTCACCGACGCGGTTGCTGTGGTTCGAGAGTTGGGACTGGAGGCCGTCGTGATCGAAACCAGCGAGGATGAAGTGCGCGGCATCAATACCAAGGCCCAGCTCGCCGAGGCCGAGCAAGTCATGCAGGCGCGGTTACGCCAGGCGGCGCTCGACGCCGGCGTGACGATGATCGCGCCCGAGACGGTCTACTTGGCCGCCGATACGACGTTCGGCAGCGACGTGACGATCGAACCGTTTGTGGTGATCGGTCCCGGCGTCTCGATCGGCGACGGCGCGGTGATCCATTCGTTTTCCCACATCGTGCAGTCCTCGATCGGCAAGAAGGCGTTGGTCGGCCCCTATGCGCGCTTAAGGCCGGGGACCTCGCTCGGCGAGGGCGTGAAGATCGGCAATTTCGTCGAGACCAAGGCCGCGACGCTGGAAGCCGGCGCCAAGGTCAATCATCTCTCTTACGTCGGTGACGCGCATGTCGGCGCGAAGGCCAACATCGGCGCCGGCGCCATCACCTGCAACTATGACGGCATCGGCAAGCACAAGACCGAGATCGGCTCCGGCGCCTTCGTCGGCTCGAATTCGTCGCTGGTGGCGCCGGTGAAAATCGGTAGCGGCGCCTATATTGGTTCGGGCTCGGTGATCACGCGCGACGTGCCTGACGACGCGCTAGCGGTGGAGCGCGGTCAGCAGACCAACCGCGAGGGCGGGGCCAAGCGATACCGCGAGATGAAAACGCAGGACAAGACGTCGAAGGGCGGATAAAGACCGAGGTTGTTGAGCTTTTGGCTTAATCCTGTTTCAATTCGCAATAATTATTGAGTATCTGGGCGTTCGCGATTCTCGTTAAGAGGAAATGCGCGATTTCGGCGATTTTTCGTCAATTTGGGGATATTGATCCGCATGTGCGGCATTGTCGGCATTCTCGGGCGGGCTCCAGTCGCAGAGCAATTGGTGGACTCACTCAAGCGCCTTGAGTATCGCGGTTACGATTCCGCAGGGGTCGCCACGCTCGAAGGCGGTCGTCTCCAGCGCCGCCGCGCCGAAGGCAAACTGAAAAATCTGGAAGCGCGGCTGAAGGCAGAACCGCTTGCCGGTCATAGCGGCATCGGGCACACGCGCTGGGCCACCCACGGCAAGCCGACCGAGAGCAACGCGCATCCGCACGCGACCGATAACGTTGCGGTCGTTCACAACGGCATCATCGAGAATTTTCGCGAGCTGCGGCTTGAGCTGGAAGGTGAGGGGGCGAAATTCTCCAGCGAGACAGACACCGAGGTCGTGGCGCATCTGGTCAATTCCTATCTGCTGAAGGGCGCTTCGCCCCAGGATGCGGTGAAGGCATCGCTGCCGCGGTTGCGCGGCGCATTCGCGCTGGCGTTCCTGTTCAGGGGCCATGGGGATTTGATGATCGGCGCGCGCAAGGGCTCGCCGCTGGCGATCGGCCACGGGCGCGGCGAAATGTATCTGGGCTCGGACGCGATCGCACTCGCGCCTTTTACCGACACAATCAGCTATCTCGAGGACGGCGACTGGGTGGTTTTGACCCGCGAAGTCGGCGTGATCTACGACATGCATGGCGCGGTGGCGAATCGCGAGGTGCTGAAATCCGGCGCGTCGTCGTTTATGGTCGATAAGGCGAATTACCGCCACTTCATGGCCAAGGAAATTCACGAGCAGCCGGAAGTAGTCGGTCACACGCTGGCGCGCTACGTCGATATGGCGACCGAGCGCGTGGCGCTGCCGCAAAAACTGCCGTTCGACTTCAAGGATATCCAGCGGATTTCGATCACGGCATGTGGCACCGCAAGCTATGCGGGCTATATCGCGAAGTATTGGTTCGAGCGCTTGGGCCGCGTACCAGTCGAACTCGATGTCGCCTCGGAATTCCGTTATCGCGAAGCGCCGTTGCGCAAGGGCGATCTTGCGATCTTCATTTCGCAATCCGGCGAGACCGCCGACACGCTTGCCGCGTTGCGTTACGCGAAAGCGCAGGGGCTGCACACGCTATCTGTGGTGAACGTTGCGACATCGACGATTGCCCGCGAAAGCGAGACCGTGCTGCAGACGCTGGCCGGTCCGGAAATCGGCGTCGCTTCGACCAAGGCGTTCACCTGCCAGCTGATGGTGCTGGCCGCGATTGCTATAGCCGCAGGCAAGGCGCGCGGCGAATTGTCCGATGCCGATGAAGCCAAGCTCGTGCATGGCCTCATCGAAATACCGCGTTTGATGGCGGCGGCGCTCGCGATCGAGCCGCAGATCGAGAGGCTGGCACGCGACATCGCCAAATCCAAGGACGTGCTCTATCTCGGCCGCGGCACCAGCTACCCGCTCGCTTTGGAAGGCGCGCTGAAGCTGAAGGAAATCTCCTACATCCACGCCGAAGGCTATGCGGCCGGCGAACTTAAGCACGGGCCGATCGCGCTGATCGACGAGAACATGCCGGTCGTGGTGATCGCGCCGTTCGACCGGGTGTTCGAAAAAACCGTCTCCAACATGCAGGAAGTGGCGGCCCGTGGCGGCGGCATCATTCTGATGACGGATGCGAAGGGTGCCGCGGCAGCGACCATCGAATCGCTGGTCACGATCGTGCTGCCCGACATGGCCGCGACGTTCACGCCTATGGTCTATGCCGTTCCCGTGCAGCTCTTGGCTTATCATACCGCCGTGATCATGGGCACCGACGTCGACCAGCCGAGAAATTTAGCGAAATCCGTAACGGTAGAATAAGGCGTGCTCCCGTCTATGTCGCAGGTCTTCAAATATCTGCTAAAAGAACTTAGCTGACATCTTATGATGGCCGCTCCGACCGACCTGGAACCCCAATGAACCGCGACGATCTGCCTACGTCCGTGCCCCCGGCCGGAGTCCCGCCGGACGCCCATAGCGGCCTCATGGCCCGTTTCCGAAACTACTTTCTGACCGGTTTGGTGGTCGCCGGCCCGATCGCCATCACCTTTTATCTGACTTGGTGGTTCGTGAACTGGGTCGACAGCCTGGTTCGGCCATTCGTTCCCACGGCCTATCGGCCGGAGACATATCTGCCGTTCGGGCTGCCGGGCTCCGGGCTCATCGTCGCCGTCTTCGCGCTGACGCTGCTGGGCTTCCTCACCGCAAACCTGATCGGGCGGACGCTCGTTGACCTCGGCGAGAGACTGCTCGGGCGTATGCCGGTGGTGCGCGCGATCTATCGCGGTCTGAAGCAGGTGTTCGAGACGTTGTTCTCGGGGCAGGGATCGAGCTTTCGCCGGGTCGGTCTGGTCGAATTTCCTTCGCCAGGAATGTGGTCGATCGTTCTGATCTCGCAGGCTCCGAGCGTCGAGGTCGAAAAAAGTCTTCCGGGCAAGGAAGAGCACATTTCGGTGTTCCTGCCGTGCGCGCCGAACCCCACCACGGGTTTCTTTTTTTACGTGCCCAAGAGCAAGATCATCGAAGTCGATATGAGCGCTGAAGACGCCGCCACCCTGATCATGTCGTGCGGCGTAGTGCAGCCCGGCTCAGACCCGCAGAAGAAAATTGCGGCATTGGCCGGAATGGCGAACGCCGCGCGGGTCGCGACTTCAGCCAAGCTGCCGCCGGAACCGGCGAAGGTGGAATGATCGACATCGTCATTCCGGCCCCTCCGTCATTGCGAGAAACGAAGCGACGAAGCAATCCATCTTTATCTTTTTGCTTAGGCAAAATGGATTGCTTCGCTTCGCTCGCAATGACGGGGAGGGGCTATGGTTGACCTCATATCAGCGACTCATACAGGTCCTTCCAATCGGGATTTAGTGCGTCAATCAAAGCTAGTTTCTTCGCACGGCTACCGGCCTTGATTTGCTTTTCCCGAGTGATCGCCTCGATCATGCTCTCGTGCAGTTCGTACCAGACCAAAATCTTACAGCCATATTTTTTCGAGAAGCCCTCAAGCAATCCCTCGCGGTGTTCGAAGGCGCGCCGTGGCAAGTTAGCCGTGACGCCCGTATAGACAGTTCCGTGACGCTGGCTTGTCATGATATAGACGCAGGGTTGTTTCATCTACTTTGTCCCGGCTGACCGCTTACGCCGTCATTGCGAGGAGCGAAGCGACGAAGCAATCCATCTTTATCTTTTTGCTTAGGCAAAATGGATTGCTTCGCTTCGCTCGCAATGACGGGGAGGGCTCTACCCGGCGCCGATCAGCGGCAGGGCTTCATCGCGCTCGAACAGATAGAGCAGGCAGCGCAGCGCTTCGCCGCGCTCGCCGGCTAGCTTGGGGTTGTCCTTCATGATGCGCAGCGCTTCGTCGCGTGCTTGCGCGATAAGCTGGGCGTGCACGTCGGAGCGCGCTATGCGGTAACCGGGCAGACCGCTCTGCCTGACGCCGAGCACGTCACCTTCGCCGCGCAGCTTCAGATCTTCCTCGGCGATCCGAAACCCGTCGGTGGTCTCCCGGATCACCTTGAGCCGTGCCATGGACATTTCGTTCAGCGGCTCCTTGTAAAGCAGCAGGCAGGTCGATGCTTCGGAGCCGCGGCCGATCCGGCCGCGCAACTGGTGCAGTTGCGCGAGCCCAAAGCGTTCGGCATTCTCGATCACCATGATGGTGGCGCCGGGAACATCGACGCCGACTTCGACCACGGTCGTTGCGACCAGAAGCCCGATCTCGCCCGCGGCGAACTGCGCCATCACGCGATCCTTGTCGGTGCCGCGCATCTTGCCGTGGACCAGGCCGACCTTGTCGCCGAAGCGCGCTTTCAGCCTCTCGAAGCGCGCTTCCGCGTCGGTGAGGTCGACGGTCTCGGATTCCTCGACCAGCGGGCAGATCCAGTAGACCAGTTTTCCGGCTGACAATGCGCGACCGACGGCCTCGATCACTTCGTTCAGGCGGCTATCGGGCACCGCGCGGGTATCGATCGGCTGGCGTCCTGCGGGCTTCTCGCGCAATTCCGAGACGTCCATGTCGCCGAAGTAAGTCAGCACCAGCGTGCGCGGGATCGGCGTCGCGCTCAGCACCAGCACATCGACGTTACCGCCCTTGGCGGTCAGCGCCAGGCGTTCGCGCACCCCGAAGCGGTGTTGTTCATCGACAACGGCGAGCGCCAATGCCTTGAATATCACATCGTCCTGGATCAGCGCGTGGGTGCCGATCAGGAAATCGATGTCGCCGGCTTCCAGCCGCGCCAGGATGTCGCGGCGCTCCTTGCCCTTTTCGCGTCCGGTGAGGATCGCGACCCGCAGGCCCGCACGTTCGGCGAGCGGCGTAATCGTCTTGATGTGCTGGCGCGCGAGGATTTCCGTCGGCGCCATCAATGCCGCCTGTTTGCCGACCTCGGTCACGGCGGCCGCTGCCAACAGCGCGACCACGGTTTTCCCTGATCCGACATCGCCCTGCAGCAGCCGCAACATGCGGACCGGCTGGCGCAGATCGTCGGCAATGGCCGCGGCAGCCTGCCGTTGTGACGACGTTAGCGCGTAGGGCAACGCGTCGATGATCTTGCTGCGCAGATGGCCGTCGCCGGCGTGGCGGTCGCCCGCAGGCCGCCGCAACTGCGCGCGCACCAGCGCCAGCGCCAATTGGCCGGCCAGCAGTTCGTCGAACGCAAGCCGCGACCAGAACGGTCCATCGGGCAAAATATCCGTGAGCTCGCTTGGCATGTGCACGCGGTTCAGCGCTTCCGCGATCGGCGGAAACTTGCAGCGGCGCAGCACCTCTGGACTGATCCATTCCGGTAGATCAGGCAGCTTTTGCAGCGCCTGCGCCATCGCGCGGCGCAGCGAGCCCAGCGCCAGTCCTTCCGTGAGGGGATAGACCGGATCGATACCGGACAGCTTTGCGAAACCGGCTTCATCCACGACGCGGTCGGGATGCACGATCTGCGGGGTGCCGTCGAACATCTGCAAGGTGCCGGAGACGAAACGCTTGGCGCCGACCGGCAGCAGCTTCTCGACATAGCCCGGTTGCGCCCGGAAATAGGTCAGCACCACGTCGCCGGTATCGTCGCTGGCATAGACCAGATGCGGCGCGCGCGGATTGCGCCCCGGCGTCGGGCGGTGCCGGTCGACGGTGACCTCCAGCGTCACCACGGTGCCCGGAACAGCATCGCGGATTTTCGGCCGGGCGCGGCGATCGATCACGCTTGCCGGCAGATGCAGCAGGAGATCGACGAGGCGCGGCGTCTCACCGCGGTCGAGCAGATAGCGGAACAGTCTGTCCTGTTTCGGCCCGACGCCAGCAAGGCTCGTGACCGGCGCAAACAGCGGATTGAGAAGAGCAGGGCGCATTGGAAAACCAAAAGATCGACTCGAGCGATGATGCGCCCCCACCGTATCAGGGCCGTCATAGCGCGGCCACGCCGGTGCCGACCGCCGATCTCGGGTGGAATTGGTCTAGGAGATAGCCGTGAAGGATACCCCGACGGACGCTACGACGCGAGCGGCACGCTGATGAGGATCACCGGGTAAGCGGCAAACAGTTGTTCGGATCCTGCTCAAGCCGCGCGAAATTGCCGCGAAACTGGTCGGTTCTCGCGAGAGGTCTGGGCAATCAACGCCGATATTGCACCGCTGAAGCTGCATGATCACTGTGTTGGCTTCGGAGAGCACCGCCATAGTGAACCTTCCGCCTTCGCTCTTCGAGCTACGGCGGACAGCTCGGCTGTTGCCCGACGGGCAAATCAGCAAGTTGGCTGTCCAGTCCCGTTTGCAAAAATATTCCTGTTCCCGCCGGACCCAAATCACTTCATAAGCTTCGCCGTCTCACCCCATGAGAGGGGCGTATCGCGATCGTCACGGACGCGGGGTGGGATGCGGTGGACGCGGCAGCGTCGGCGCGTGAGGCGAGCGCAGGGCGGGTTGAACCTCGTGAGCGATTGCGGCGCGCAGACGAACGGCGATTGCAGCGGACGGCAAAACCGTGTGGTCCTGGCACCCGTTGCTGGTGTCAAGTCGGCGGAGGTTTTGAGAGCCCAACCGGGTTCGGCAAAACCTTCAATCCGCCGATGACGGTGACAAGACGAATTCGTCGCCGGGGAGAGCACGATATAAGCCGTTAAAACCATTGCGTGCGGGAATGCCGGGTGTTCCGGTGACCTGCGGTGACTACCGTGTGCTTACTACCATTGCACACGGGCTGCGGGTGCAACGGGCACCCGGCATTCCCCACGCCCTCTGTTTCCTGGGCGAAAGATTCCAGCACGACTCGGGCGCATCGCGCCGCGAGACGTAAATTCGTGTCTGGACTGTTTGGAATTTGGATCGGTGGCGTGCATTGAGTAGCGCGTCACACGCCCAGCCGTCATCGCCGGCGAGAGAGCGTGTGAAGGATACTGACCTCATCCTGAGGAGCTTGCGAAGCAAGCGTCTCGAAGGATGGACGCAAACGCAGGGACTCGCAGCCATCCTTCGAGACGCGCGCAAGGGCGCGCTCCTCAGGATGAGGGATATGATCACAACTTCGAAAGCAGGCGATCCAGCAATCCGAAGCGCCAGCGATGGACCCGAGGAGCCGCGGCGTACTGGATACCCCACAGGAGCCTGTCATCGGGCTCGCCGAAGGCAATACCCGGTGGCTCGCAATGACGTTTTCCAAACGTCCGGCCACAAGGCTCTTTGGCCAGAGATAGGCTGGGTTGTGAATTTGCACAGCATACAGCTACTGACATCTGCTGATCCCAACGCTATATCAACCCCGCCCGGCACGTCCGGGCTTTTGGCGTTCGGATTGGAATCGGAAATGACAGGTTCGACACGATCGAGCGGCGGCCTCGACGACCGCCGCAAGCGGCTCTTGTTTCGCTGCTGGCATCGCGGCACCCGCGAGATGGATCTCATTCTCGGCCGCTTCGCGGATTCCGAGATTGCAAGCCTTACACCAGACGAACTTACGCAACTCGAGCACCTGATCGAGGTGCCGGATCCCGATCTCTATGCCGCGCTGACCGGCGAGGTGGCGCTGGCGCCGGAATATGCGAACGGCCTGTTCAATCGCATCAAATCGTTTCGCGTGGAAAACGACGCATGAAATCGCCGACACGATCGCCTGCTCAATTGCTGGCGCCTGGCCGCGCGCTGACCTTTGCCAACGTCGGCGAGGGCGCGGAAGGTCTGGTTGTCTCCGATCTGGCGCGGGCGGTGGCGGCGCAACCAAAACCGCCGGCGGTCAGCCTCGCTGTCATCTGCCGCGACGGCCCGCGGATGCAGCAATTGGCGCGGGCGCTGGAATTCTTCGCCCCCGATTTGCCGGTGATGCAGTTTCCGGCCTGGGATTGCCAGCCTTACGACCGGGTGTCGCCGCATGGCGGGATCCTCGCACAACGGCTGACCACGCTGGCGCGGCTGTCACGGCTGGAGGGCAGCGACAAGCCGCTCATCGTGCTGACCACGGTCAACGCCGTCGTGCAGCGCGTGCCGGCGCGCGACATCATTGCGGCGCAGGCGCTGTCCGTCGCGCCCGGCCATGTCGTGCCGATGGATTCGATCGTGTCGTGGCTGGAGCACAACGGCTACAACCGCGCTTCGACCGTGCGCGAACCCGGCGAATACGCGGTGCGCGGCGGCATCCTCGATCTGTTTCCGGCCGGGCTCGATCAGCCCGTACGATTCGATTTTTTCGGCGACGCGCTGGAATCGATCCGCTCCTTTGACGCGGAAACCCAGCGCACGCTGTTGGATATGCGCTCGCTCGATCTGGTTCCGATCTCGGAATTTCAGCTGGTGACCGAAACCATCCGCCGCTTTCGAATGGGCTATGTCGCAGCGTTCGGCGCACCTGAGCGCGACGATCCCTTGTACGAAGCGGTCAGCGAAGGCCGCCGCCATCCCGGCATGGAACATTGGCTGCCGCTGTTCCACGAGCGGATGGATACGCTTTTCGACTATCTTGGTGACGCGCCCGTCGCGATCGAGCCGCAAGGCGAGGACGCCGCGCGCGAACGCTTCAAGCAGATCGTTGACTATTACGAGGCACGGCGCGAGGCAATGGAGCACCCCGGGGGCGGCGCGGTCTACAAACCCTTGCCGCCAAACCGGCTTTATCTGACCGAGGACGAGTGGACCAAACGTCTGGAGCAAGCAGCCCTGGCGCGGCTCACCCCGTTCGCGGTGCCCGACGGCAGCGCCGACGTGGTCGATGCCGGTGCGCGGCAGGGGCGCAACTTCACGCCGGAGCGCGCCGACAGCGCGATCAACGTGTTCGAAGCGGTCGTCGCGCATGTGCAGGCGTTGCAGGTCCAGCGCAAGAAGGTGGTGATCGCGCTGTGGAGCGAGGGCTCGCGCGACCGCATGGGAAGCATGCTGCGGGATCACAAGCTGCTCAACCTGACCAACGTCAACACCTGGCGGACAGTGCAAGCCACGCCGCGCAACGAGGCCATGCTGGCGGTGGTCGGCATGGAATCGGGTTTTGAGACCGACAATGTCGCTGTTATCAGCGAACAGGACATTCTCGGCGACCGGCTGGTGCGGCCGCGCAAGGCCAGCCGCAAGCTCGACAATTTCATTTCCGAAGTCACGAGCCTCGCTAGCGGCGATCTCGTAGTTCATGTCGAGCACGGCATCGGCCGTTTTGTGGGGTTGCAGACGCTCGAGGTGGCGGGTGCGCCGCACGATTGCCTTGAGCTGCACTACGCCGCCGACACCAAGCTGTTCTTGCCGGTTGAGAATATCGAACTGCTGTCGCGCTATGGCTCCGACCAGGCCAATGTTGAACTGGACCGGCTCGGCGGCAGCGGCTGGCAGGCGCGCAAGGCCAAGCTCAAGAACCGCATCCGCGAGATTGCGGGCGAGCTGATCAAGCTCGCTGCCGAGCGGCATCTGCATGAAGCGCCGAAAATGCCGGTGCAGCCGCACGTCTATGACGAGTTCTGCGCGCGCTTTCCGTATGAGGAAACCGAAGACCAACTCGGGGCAATCAACGCGACCCTGAAAGACCTCGAACGCGGCCGTCCGATGGACCGGCTGATCTGCGGCGACGTCGGATTCGGCAAGACCGAGGTGGCGCTGCGCGCGGCGTTTGCAGTGGCCCTCGATGGCAAACAGGTCGCCGTTGTGGTGCCGACCACGCTGCTCGCACGCCAGCACAGTAGAACCTTCGCCGAGCGCTTTCGAGGCTTTCCGGTCAATGTCGCGCAGGCCTCGCGCCTGGTCGCGCCAAAAGAACTCACCCAGGTCAAGAAGAAAATCGCGGACGGCTCCACCGATATCGTGGTCGGCACCCACGCGCTGCTCGGCAAGTCTATCAAATTCAGGGATCTCGGTCTTCTGATCGTCGATGAGGAGCAGCATTTCGGCGTCAGCCATAAGGAGCGGTTGAAGCAGTTGCGCGCCGAAGTGCACGTGCTGACGCTAAGCGCGACGCCAATCCCGCGCACGCTGCAACTGGCGCTGACGGGGGTGCGGGACCTCTCCATCATCGCCTCGCCGCCGGTCGACCGGCTCGCGGTGCGCACCTTCGTGGCGCCGCACGATCCGCTGATGATCCGCGAGGCGCTGTTGCGCGAACGCTATCGCGGCGGACAGGCATTCTATGTCGTGCCGCGCATCGAAGACCTCGCAGGTGTGAAGGACTTCCTCGACAAGAATGTGCCGGAGATGAAGGTCGCGGTCGCGCATGGCCAAATGGCGCCGACCGTCATCGAGGACATCATGTCGGCGTTCTATGACGGCAAATACGATATCCTGCTGTCGACCACGATCATCGAGTCCGGCCTCGATATTCCTACCGCCAATACGCTGATCGTGCACCGTGCCGACATGTTCGGGCTGGCGCAGCTCTATCAGTTGCGCGGGCGGGTGGGGCGCTCGAAGCTGCGCGCCTATGCGCTGTTCACGCTGCCGGCACAGCAGAAGATCACAGCGCAAGCCGAGCGACGGCTGAAAGTGCTGCAATCTCTGGAGACGTTGGGTGCCGGATTCCAGCTGGCCTCGCACGATCTGGATATTCGCGGCGCCGGCAATTTGCTGGGCGAGGAACAATCGGGACACATCAAGGAAGTCGGCTTCGAGCTTTACCAATCGATGCTGGAAGAAGCGATCCTCAACCTCAAGGCCGGCGTGGTCGAGCCTGTGCCCGATCGCTGGTCGCCGCAGATCACCATCGGCATGCCGGTGTTGATTCCGGAGGACTACGTCGCTGATCTTTCGGTGCGGCTATCGCTGTACCGGCGGCTGGCCGATCTCGAAACCGACGAGGAGATCGACAGTTTCGCCGCCGAACTGCGCGACCGCTTCGGCGTGTTGCCGGATGAAGTGCGCTACCTGTTCAAGGTCGCCGCGATCAAGGCCTATTGCCGCCGCGCCAATGTCGAGAAGGTCGATGCCGGGCCCAAGGGCGCCGTGATCACCTTCCGCGACAACAAGTTCGCGCAGCCGGACCGGCTGGTGTATTTCATTCGCCAGCATGGCCAGGCGGCGAAGGTGCGGCCCGACATGAAGGTGGTGTTCTTTCAGGAATGGGAAACGCCGGAGGAACGCCTGATCGGCACTACCGAAATTTTGCGCCAGCTCGCCAATCTCGCCGAAGACCGAAAGGCGGCGTAGTGCGTGTGCCTGGCCGTTCACGAGGCGGCGCGACGCGCTTCGTCGTGAAGCCGCGCCAGCAGCGACTTCGCTGAGTCTGCCGGCAGCAGGGTGGCGAGCGTGACAACCGGCTCCGAGCGCGTGTCGCGTTTGCCGTTTGACGTCTGCCGCATCACGCTGGAAAGCCGCCGCGCGATCATATGAGCGGTGCGCAAATCGGTTTCGGCGAACACCACGATGACGGATCCGTCTTCCTGAGCGGCACCGAAATCCATTTGCCGCATCAAACGGCTGAGAATCCGCGCACCGTCGAGCTGCGCGCGTGGATGGGCTGGCTCGAAGGCAAAGCGAGCCAGCGACAACCCGCCGCCGCGCGATAGCGTTTGATAAACAGCCGTAGCGAAATCGCGATCGAAGGCGGCAGGCGTGAGCAAACCGGTCTTCGGGTCAAGCAGGCCGCCGGCATCGATCGACCGCAGCGTGCGGCTCAAATGGGCTTCGAACGCATGCTGACGGATCAGCGGCAACGCATTGGCGGCGACGCGTTCGGGGTCACCGGATATGACTTCCAGATTTGGCAGATCATAGGCCGGCACGACGCCATCCGAGGTCAACACCACGGGCAGGCTGCGAAAGCGCGCATCCTCAGTCAGCACGGTGAGGAAGGCGTCGACCACGCGCGGGCTGAAACCTTCGCTAAGCACAATGCCGTCGATGTCGCGGGTGTTGAGGTGCTTTGCCGCGGCTTCGATAGAGAGCGCCCCGACCACGCCCATCCGTTCGCCGAGCGACACCGAAAGCGAAGGATAGGCGGCGCCACGGCCGATCAGCAGCACCGTGGCATCTCGCGCAGGATCGGTATCCGCCAGGATCGTTCGCACCGCCGAGTCACCATCAAGCCGGCGCATCACGGTGGCATGCAATGCCCGGACACGCAGCGCGGCGCGCAGCCGTGCAATCAGGCGTTCGAAATTGCCTCCGCTTTGCGAGAAAGGAATGGCGTTCTCGGGCAACGATGTCTCGGGGTCGATGGCGATCAACGGCAGATATGGCTGCCGTCCCGCCATCTGTTTCGCGAGCGCATCGAAGCGATCTTCAGCGGCCTCCGCCATCGCGACGAGAACCGCGACCGGCTGCAGTTGCTCGACCGCGCGCGACGCGTCGGCCCAGGCGGCCTCGATCACCGGAAACAGCTTTGCCTCGTCGAGCGCGCTCGCGAAGGGCGGCCGCTCGGCGGTCGAAATGACAAGGATCGGGCCCTGCTGGGACATCAAAAGACTCGGATAACGCGATCAATGGAACCCGGAGGATGCTAATTTTTCCGCCTTAACGTCGCGTCAACGAAGCCGTCCGGATTTTCAAATCAGGTGGGGCGCGCCCGATCCCGAAACGCCTCCACCATCAGCGGGTTAAGCCCGAGTTCGGCTAGCGCCTCGCGAGCGCGGGCATTGTCCTGGGCGCGTCCGGCAAGGCGGTGACCGCTTACGCGGTCGGGCAACGCCGTCAGCAGCGCGCCCTGTCCGAGCCGCTTGGACCATTCCTGCAGATCCTGCGATAAGAACCGGTAACCGCCGACTGCCAAGATGCCCGAGGGCGGCGCGGTGATGCAGATCGCTCCGGTCGAAGGGTCGAGCCGCGCCGCGTAGTCGGTATCGACATAATCGCGCGACGGCGGCGCCACGAGAGAGTCGCCCGGCGGCGCCGCGGGTGCGTAAGCCGCAGGCGTTACCATCGGCCCACGCAGTGCCAGCGTTCCCTTCGGCGTCAGAACGATTTCGCCTGCGATCGATGAGCCCGGGACTTCGCGCGGCGCGCCATGCGGTCCCGGCAAGATCGGCGCCGGCGCGCCGTCTGCCGCGCGCCGGGCGCCGAACAGTCCGGCTTCACCGAACAGATAGACGTCCGTCAGCGTCGCCTGTTCTTTCGTCCAATTGGGACTTGACGCGACCTGTTCCGGCGCGCGCCATAAGCCGATCACATTACGCAACGTCGGCAGACGCGACGCCATGTCGATCTCAGCCAATCGCAGCGCCAGTTGCGCCGGAGCAACAAGCGTATCGCAGGAATACTGGTTGATGTCTTGCTCAAGCACCTCGCCATCGAATGGATGATGCAGCGCCAACGCTCCGCCCGATAACAACCAGACCACGAGCGAAGAGGTGAGGCCCGCGAACGATGACGGCGCGAATGCCGACATTACGGTCGATCCCTGCAACACATCGCTTTCGAGCGCCAATACCAGGCCACCGGCGATCAAACTCAGATGCGTACGCGGTACCGCGCGGAAGCCATCGACCGTGACATCGAATGAGATCATGGCCGCCTTGCGGCCGTCCTGGATTGCGGGGCCTATGGTCGCCGATTCACCCGAGAGGGCAAGGTCGAGCGATGCCATGCCTTCCGGCAGGTCATTGCCGAAGCCGCAGACGTGGCGGATCGAAAATGCTTCGGCCGCGGCGTTCATGGCGAGATCGGCATGGCTGACGCCGTCGATCTTGCTGGTGGTGACGATCGCTCGCGCCCCGGTGCGATTGAGCGCAACCGTCAGTTCCGCCTGCCGCCAGAGCAGCGGAAGCAACGCAACGATCAGGCCTGCGCGATGCGCGGCAAGCACCGTCAGCATGAACTCGACGGTGTTCGGCAGTTGAATCGCGACCACGGAATTGGCCGGCAAGCCGGCTTCGATGAAGTGCGCCGATAGCGCCGAGATCGCTCGATCGGCTTGTGCGAAGGTCAGGCGCTTTGGCGGTTGGCCCGTGACACGCTGCTTGTTGACGGGATCAAGCAGTGCCGGCGCATTCGGCCTGCGTGCCAGGATCCGTCGAAACAATCCGTCGAGCGTTGGTGAAGCGTTGTTCTGGATCACGGGATCACTTCGCTCGAGGTTCCGGCCGTTGCCACCAGGTTTCCGGGAGATATCCCGTCAAGGCCGTGGCCTTGGGCCATTTTATACGATTCCAGCGTGCAATCCATTGTTCTTGCACGTTATACAGCGGGATAGCGTAGAAGTTCGACATCAGCGTCCGGTCGAGCGCCCGCACCGCCGAGACGAAAGCGGGATGTTCCCGCGCCTCCAGCATGGCCGCGATCAACGCATCGATGGCGGGATCCTTGGCGCCCATGTAGTTTCGCGTGCCCTGATTGTCCGCGGCCTCGCTCCCCCAATAGAACGACTGCTCGTTACCCGGCGACAGCGACTGATCCCAGCGGTTCTGGATCATGTCGAACTCGAAACTGAGCCGGCGTTGATCGAATTGAACCGCGTCGACTGCGCGCACCGAGGCCTCGATGCCCGCGCGCTTCAGATCGCGCATATACGCCAGCGCGATGCGCTCCTGGTCGCGGGTCGTCACCAGGATCTCAAACGTCAGCGGCGCTTTGGTCGAACGCTGCCGCAACACAGTTCCGTCGAGATCGTATCCGGCCTGGGACAACAGCGTCAGCGCGCTGCGAAGCGTTGCGCGATCACGGCCAGAGCCGTCGGTAACGGGGAGGCGGTAGGTGCCGTCGAGAATGTCTGATGGTATGTGCGATGCGAACGGTTTCAGGAGCTCTCGCTCACGCTCGTCGGCGGGGCGGCCATAGGCCGATAATTCCGACCCCGCGAAGAAGCCTGCCGAGCGTCCATAGAGCCCGAAGAAGTAATTGCGGTTGATCCATTCGAAGTCGAACAGCAGCGTCAAAGCCCGGCGCACGCGTACATCGGAAAACATTGGACGCCGCGTGTTGAACACCAGGAATTCCGAGGGCTGCGGCATCCCGGTCTTGATCGTATCGCGGATCACCTCGCCACTGCGCGCTGCCGGGAAATCATATCCGTCGTGCCAGCGCAGCGGCTCGCTCTCGACGCGAAAGTCATAGAGGCCGCGCTTGAATGCTTCGAACTGGCCATTGGCCTCGCGATAGAAATCGAGCCTGATCTCGTCGAAGTTCCACAAGCCGCGATTAACCGGCAGGTCGCGGCCCCAATAGTCGGGATTGCGCGTCAGGGTCACGCTGGCGCTGGGCTTCACCGCGCTGACGCGATAGGGGCCGGAACCGATCGGCGCCGTCATCGTGGTCTCTTCGAAGGTCGCGACGTCGATGGCGTGCTTGGGCAATACCGGCATCAGGCCGAGGATCAGCGGCAGCTCGCGGTCATTGGCGTCGCCAAAATCGAACCGCACCGTGCGCGGGTCGGGGGCTTCGGCCTTTACGACTTTGGAATAATACTGGCGATGGTTGGGCCGCCCCTTGTCGCGCAGCAACGCCCACGAAAACAGGACGTCCTCGGCGAGCACCGCTTGCCCGTCGGAAAAGCGCGCGTTGGGATCGAGATGGAAGGTGACGTAACTCCTGGCGTCATCCGTCTCCACGCTCTTGGCCAATAGACCGTAAAGCGTGAAGGCCTCGTCATTGCCCCGCGCCATCAGACTCTCGACCACGAAGCCTCTGATTTGCTGCACGGCGAGGCCCCTGACGATCAGCGGGTTGAGGCTGTCGAAAGTGCCGAGCAGGCCCTGCACTAACCGGCCACCTTTCGGCGCATCGGGATTGGCATAGGGCATTTGGGTGAACCCGGGCGGCAGGGCCGGCACGCCATGCATGGCGATGGCGTGGCTCTCTTCCGCCGACACCTTGCGGGCGTCGATCGCCAACAGCACGGCGAAAGCAAGGGCGCCCGAGAGGAAAGCTCGAGCGGGCGTGCGCCTCGAAACCTGCGGCCCAGCACGCTGATTTGATTCGGTATTGCTCACTGTCGAGTTTTACCATAGCCGCAGCACACGGGCCTGTGGGATACGCCAAAGATGCTTGTCGGCATTGATCTTTTCGCGCGCCACTGTATGAAGGCGTGCAATTGACCAAGGCGCCAAGGCCTGTCACCTAACTGCCTCAATTGGCAAGGAGACAGCCGCCAAAACGGCTAAATGTCGGTGCCTGCAGCGGTTTCGGGCACTCCCGTTCAGAAAGGGTTTTCCGCAATGGATTTTCGTGTTTTGGCCGGATCGGTCGGGCCGTGTGGGCGTGTTTTCGCCTTGTTGGCCGCGACGGCATTGACCGCGGTGCTGCTCGCCCCCGGCGCGCAGGCTCAGCAGCCGACCCCGGCACCCGGTGCGCCCACGGCAGCGCCGAAGGCCAAGGCCCCCGCGCCGAAGGCTGCGCCGAAAGCTGCCCCTGCGCCCGCACCGTCCGCTCAGCAGGCTCCGCCGGCCAATGGAGCGCCTGCGGCGGGAGCTCAGCCGCAGGAACAGCAGGTTCAGCTGATCTATGCTCCCTGGACCAAATTCTGTCTCAAGGGCCAGGAAGCCAATGCCAAGCAGGTCTGCTTCACCGGTAAGGACGGACGCATCGAGTCCGGCCAGCCAGTGATCGCGGCCGTCATCATCGAGCCCGAAGGCGAGCCGAAGAAGATCCTGCGTGTCACGCTTCCGCTCGGCATGCAGCTGGGTCACGGCACCCGCGTCATCGTCGATAACAACCCGCCGGCGCAAAGCCCCTATGTGATCTGCTTCGCCAATGGCTGCATGTCGGACTACGACGTGACCCCGGAGCTGCTCGCGAATATGAAGAAGGGTCAGAATTTGGTGGTTCAGGCGATCAACTCCAACGGCGCGCCGCTCACGCTGCCGCTGCCACTCGCCGAATTCGCCAAAGCTTATGACGGGCCGCCGACCGACCCGAAGCAGTTCGAGGAAACCCAGAAGAAGCTGCAGGAAGAGTTGCAGAAGCGCGCTGAGGAAGCGCGCAAGAAGCTCGAGGCCAACCCGCCTCCCGGCACGCCTGCGGCCAATCCGGCTGCCAAGTAAGAGGACACTCGGCCATAAGGAAAAGGCGCTCGATCGAGCGCCTTTTTTGTTGGACAACGGACGCTTGTAGCCCGCATGGAGCAAAGCGCAATGCGGGAAGGGCGCTGCTCTGGTCCAGGATTTCGCTTTGCCCCATGCGGGCAACGAGCCGGTTTGTCCGGCGTCCCCCGGATGCAACGCCGCGCGCCGCCGCGTAGTGCGCTGCTGATCCGGGCCATCTTACGATCATCCGCGTAAGTCCCGGCTCTGCGGGCAGCGTGAAGTACGCTGCGCCGGGACCCGCGGCTTGTGTATGTTAATTCAGCGACGGATTGCGCGGGCGATAGCCGCCGGCCTTGTCCTTCACGAAGATCTCGGCGACTTGCGAATGCCGGATCGGCTCGCCGGAATCGTCAGGCAATAAATTCTGCTCGGACACGTAGGCGACGTATTCCGATTCCGAATTCTCGGCCAGCAGATGATAGAATGGCTGATCCTTCTGAGGCCGGACCTCCTCGGGGATCGACAACCACCATTCCTCGGTATTGTTGAAGACCGGATCGATATCGAAGATCACGCCCCGGAACGAAAAGATCCGGTGACGGACGATCTGTCCGATCTGAAATTTGGCGGTCCGCGCTTTTATCATAACTCGTCGAATAGACCATGATTGTGGCCGATGCTAGAGGCAAACGGCCGAATTAACCTTTGCCATGGCCAGTCCGTCCAAGTGCTGATCGGCGCTAATAATGATGAAAAAGACGCATCCTCATGACCGACATTCTCAATCTTGCGCTGCCGTATTTCGGCCTGATCTTCGTCGGCTACGCCTGCGGCAAGGCCAAGGGTCTTCCGGAACAGGGGCTGGCCTGGATGAACTTCTTCCTACTGTATGTCTCGCTGCCCGCGCTGCTGTTTGGGATCATGGCAAAGACGCCATTCGAGGAACTCAACAACCCGCCATTCCTGATTGCGACCACGCTTGGTACGATCAGCGCCTTTGCCCTTGCCATGTTTGCCGGCCGGTTGGCCGGACGGCTCTCGGTCCGCGAGGCGACGCTGGCGGGCCTTGCCGGCGGCTACGGTAACATCGGCTATATGGGCCCCGGCCTGGCGTTGGCCGTGCTTGGCTCCAAGGCTGCCGCGCCGACGGCGTTGATTTTCTGCTGCGATAGCATCTTTCTGTTTACGATCGTGCCGCTGTTGATCGGGCTCACCGACAGCAAGCACCGGCCCTTGCTGCACACGCTCGGTATCGTGGTGCGACAGATCGTTTTGAATCCGTTGATCATGTCGGCTTGCGCGGGCGCATTCGCGGCGGCGTTTCACATCCATCCGCCGGTTGCGATCGACAATACGATTCTATTTCTGCAAAACGCCGCGGCGCCTACGGCGCTGTTTGTGCTGGGAGTGACTGTCGCGCTGCGCCCATTTGGCCGTGTACCCTGGGAAGTGCCCGCGGTGATCGCGGTAAAACTCCTGATCCATCCGCTCGTCGCTTTCGGATTGATGTTGCTGCTGGGGCCGTTTCCACAACCGTGGGCGGCGACCGCCGTACTGATGGCGTCGCTGCCGCCGGCGCTGAATGTGTTCGTGATCGCCCGGCAGAACGATGCCTGGATCGAGCCCGCGTCTGTCGCCGTGCTGATCGGAACGTTTGCCTCCGTCGTCACGCTCACCAGCGTGATGTGGTTCATCCAGACCGGCCGGCTGGTTTTTCCGTAAAAGTTTAAACAATCCGCCGGCTCGGCCGCCAGGAAGGCGCCAGTCCCTCACGCATTGCCAGACGGCGCAGCGGCCCGATCGAACCGATCAGGTGCAGACCGGCCGCGCGCATTGATTGCATCGGCAAGAAGTCGCTGAGCAGCGAACGGTTCGCCATATCGATGACGAACGTCCGGCTTGCAACGTCGGCGCGCCGGGCAGAATCGTAACGCTGGAGCACTTGCGGCGAGCCGACGTCTTGGCCTGATAGCATCGCCTCGTGCACGATTACGGCGATATCGGCGGCATCGCGCAATCCCATGTTCAGGCCTTGCGCGCCGATCGGCGGCACCACATGCGCGGCCTCGCCGACCAGCGCGACGCGATGCTGCGCGAATTGCCGGGGCTGCTCGATCGCAAGCGGAAACAGATGACGTCCCGGTTCGACCCGGATACGGCCGAGAATGGAATGCGATTGGCTTTCGGCGGCCTCGGACAGTTCGCCGTCGCTCAACGCGATCAGCCGTTCGGCTTCCCTGGGTGCGGCAACCCACACCACGCTGGATCGGTCGCCGGGTAGCGGCACAAATACGCACGGACCCTGCGGCGTGTGAAACTCAGTTGAAATATTTCGATGCGAGCGCGAATGGCTGACGTTGAAGGTCAGCGCCGCCTGGTCGAGTCCGCGACGCTTAAGCTGGATGCCGGCGGCTTCGCGGCAGAGCGAGTGTCGCCCATCGGCGCCGACCACAAGGCGCGCGGACAGCGCTTTTCCGTGGGCGGTACCGATTGCAACCAGCGCCTCGTACGGGTTGATCGTATCCGCCTCATCCTCGAACCGCGTCAGATGATCGGAAAGCTCAGCGGCGCGCTCCTCCAGCGCTGCTACCAGCAGACGGTTCTCGATGTTGTAGCCAAATACGTCGAGACCGATTTCGTCGCAGGAAAACCGCACCTCGGGGGCACGGATCAGGCGGCCGGTATCATCGACCAGGCGCATCGCCCGCAATGGCGCCGCCCGGTCTTCGCAGCGCCGCCAAACGTCCAGCTGCTGCAACAAATCGACGGAACCGCCAAGCAGCGCGGTGGTGCGATTGTCGGCGTAGGGCGCTCGGCGGGCGATGAGGGCGGTATTGGCGCCGGTTTGCGCCAACGCAATCGCGGCCGCAAGTCCTGCAGGGCCGCCGCCGATCACGACGACGTCGTGTGTACCCGATACTTCGTTCATACCGGGACAATTGACGTTCCCGGCAGCATTTTCAAGCCCACGTCATGGCATCAATTGCCTGACCTGGTTACGCGGCGGAACGTCGCAATCGCGGATGTGCAAATCGAGGCAATTCCTGATAGCACTGCCGGGCAAATGAACCAGGCAAACCAAAAAGATTCGTTGCTAACATCGCCGGCAACCCGCGCCGCCGCATTTTCCGTGCATATCTTCACGGCGCTGGGGGCGGGCATCGCCCTGATCGCGCTGCTTGAGGCCGTGCGCGAGCACTGGGCTGCGATGTTTGGCTGGCTCGGAGCGGCGCTGGTAATGGACGCGCTCGATGGCCCGATTGCGCGGCGGCTGGATGTCGCGCGCCTGCAACCGAACTGGTCCGGCGACGTGCTCGACCTCGTGGTCGATTTCGTGACTTACGTCTTTGTTCCGGCCTATGCGATCACCGCAAGCGGTTTGCTGCTGCCGGTGGCGGCGCCGCTTTTGGGCGCGGGCATTGTCGTTACCGGCGCGCTCTATTTTGCAGACCGCCGCATGAAGGCCGACGACAATCATTTTCGCGGGTTTCCAGCGCTGTGGAATGCTGCAGCGTTTTATCTGTTCCTGCTGCATTTGCCGCCGGCAATTTCAAGCCTCGCGGTCGCTATCCTGCTTGTGCTGACATTTGTTCCATTCCGCGTCGTTCATCCGGTACGAGTGGTGCGCCTGCGTAATCTAACCTTGTCGTTGCTCGCCATTTGGGCGGTGCTTGCGGTGATCACGCTGGCATTCGATTTCAATGTGGACGCGCCCATAACGATCGGGTTGTGTGCGATCGCCGTCTATATCATCGGAAGCGACGCGGCGATCCGGTTCGTGAGGTCGCTTCGCGCATGATCGACTTGTTGACCAGCCCGGAAGCCTGGGCCGCATTATTGACGCTGACAGCGCTGGAAATCGTGCTCGGCATCGACAATGTTATTTTTCTGTCAGTCATTGTATCGCGTGTTCCTCCGCGGCAGGCGAAGCAAGCGCGGCAAATCGGCCTGGCGCTGGCGTTGGTATTTCGCATCCTGCTGCTCAGTCTCCTGGTGTGGTTGATCGGATTGACCCAAGCCGTCGTCACCGTGAAGGGTCTGGACTTTTCCTGGCGCGACATCATTCTGATTGGTGGCGGGCTGTTTCTGATCGCCAAGGCGACCCACGAAATTCACGGCGAAGTGGAAGCACGTGACGGCGAGGACGACGACGCGCCAAGCGCCAGCGCCTTCTTCTGGGTGATTGTCCAGATCATTATCATCGATATGGTGTTCTCGCTGGATTCGATTATCACCGCCATCGGCATGGCCCAGGATATCGAAATCATGATCGCAGCCGTCGTCATCGCCTGCGTCGTCATGTATGTGTCTTCCGGCCCCGTCGCGAGATTCGTGGCGGACCATCCGACCACCAAGATGCTGGCGCTGGCGTTTCTGGTGCTGATCGGCGTCGCGCTGGTCGCGGACGGATTCAAATTTCATATCCCGCGCGGCTATATCTACTTTGCCATTGCCTTCTCGGCGGCGGTTGAGGCTTTCAATGTGCTGGCCAAACGCAACCGCAAAAAACCCGTTCGTTAGAGTTGCGTATACTCTATTCCAAGACCGGTACCCACTTTTGCGGAATACGCGTTCTGCATCGCGGATGCGCGCGGTCATTGAGTTGACAACGCGGCCTTGATGGCTTTCGCTTGATCTCAAGGCAATGCCAATGGAGAACCTGATATGACGAAGGCCGTGCGCGTGCACAAAGTAGGGGGGCCGGAAGCCCTGGTTTATGAAGAGGTGGACGTTCCTGCGCCCGGCGCCGGCGAGGTTCGCATCCGCCAGCATGCCGTCGGTCTCAACTTCATCGATGTGTACTATCGCACGGGTCTCTACAAGGCGCCGGGGCTGCCGTTCATCGCCGGCAACGAAGCCGCGGGCGAGGTTCTCGCGGTCGGACCCGGCGTGACGAACTTTCACATCGGTGATCGCGTCGCCTATTATTTCAACCTCGGCGGCTACGCCAGCGAGCGGAATATCCCTGCGGAAAAACTGGTCAAGCTGCCCGACCACATCACCTATGAGCAGGGCGCGGTGCTGATGCTCAAAGGGCTGACGGTCTGGTACCTGCTGCACAAGACATTCAAGGTCGAACCGCACCATCGGGTGCTGATCCATGCTGCAGCCGGCGGCATCGGCTTGCTCGCGTGCCAGTGGGCGAAGGCGATGGGAGCGCATGTCATCGGCACTGTCGGCTCCAAAGCCAAGGCCGACCTCGCGCTCGCCAACGGCTGCGATCACGTCATCCTCTATAACGAGGAGGATTTCGTCGCCCGCGTCAAGCAGATCAGCCGCAACGAGCTTTGCGACGTGGTCTACGACGGCGTCGGCAAAACGACGTTTCCGGGCTCGCTGTCTTGCTTGAAGCCGCGCGGTTTGTTCGTGAGTTTCGGTAGTGCGTCCGGTCCGGTGCCGCCATTCTCGATTGCCGAACTCAACAATCATGGTTCGCTGTTTGCGACGCGGCCAAAACTCAACGACTACGTCGGCAGGCGCTCGGAATTGCTGGAGGGCGCCGACACGTTGTTTGCGGCTGTCATCAACGGCAAACTGCACGTGCCGATCAACCACGCCTATGCGCTGAAGGACGCGGCCAAAGCACATATAGACCTGGAGAGCCGGGTCACCACCGGCGCGTCGATCCTGAAGCCGTGAGAAGGCTTCTAAGCGGCTCCGTTGTGAACTAAAGCCATTGGGCCGTGATTTCGTCATTGCGCGGAGCGAAGCGACGAAGCAATCCGGCTGCCACCTCTGGATGGCTTCGCGGAGCCTGTCATCGGACCCATTCGCGCGACCCGTTGGCTAGGAATGACGGTCTCAATCCGCTACGCGACGCGCCGTGCAGCGCCGATCCTCGTCAGCACTGCATCGAGAGCATCGATCATGCCCGCGATTTGCTCCCGCGTGACATTGAGCGCGGGCATGAAGCGCAGCGCGTCCGGTTGCGGCGCGTTGAGCAATATGCCGTCATCAAATGCTTGCGCGACGATCGGCGCGGCGATTGGGTGTCTTAAGTCGAGTGCTACCAGCAAACCCCTGCCGCGCACCTCGCCGAGACCATGCCGCGCGGACATCCGCTGCAGTTCGCTCTCCAGATACAGCCCGCTATCAACGGCCGACTTCAGAAAATCCGGATCAGCTACTTGCTGCAGAACCGCCAGCCCGGCCGCGCACATCAGCGGATTGCCGTTGAACGTTCCGCCTTGGTCGCCGTGTTCGAAGCAACACGCCGCTTCGGTCGCCAGCATTGCGGCCAACGGTACGCCTCCTCCGATGCCCTTGCCGAGCGTCATGATATCGGGCTCGATCCCGGCATGCTGGTAGTGGAAAAGTTTTCCGGTACGGCCCATGCCGGTCTGGATCTCATCGAGGATCAGCAACAAGCCGTGCTCTCTGGTGAGCGTCCGCAGTTCGCGCAGAAAATGGTCGGTCGCAGGCCAAACGCCGGCTTCGCCCTGAATCGGCTCCAGCATCACGGCGATGGTTTTGTCATTGATCAGCCCCTTCACGGACGCGAGGTCGTTTAGCCGTGCCTTGGGAAAGCCTGACACCTTGGGCTCGAACAAGGGCTCGAAGGCCTTCTTGCCGGATGCCGACATGGTCGCCAGCGTCCGACCATGAAAGCCGCCTTCGAATGTGATGATTTCATGCGCGCCACTCCGGTGCAGCGCGCCGTATTTGCGGGCGAGCTTGATGGCGCCCTCGTTGGCTTCCGCGCCCGAGTTGGTGAAGAACACCCGATCGAAGCAACTGTGATCGACCAAAGCCTTCGCCAGCTTAAGGCTGGGCGCATTGTAAAAGGCAGGGCTTGGCGTCAGCAGCAGCTTTGCCTGTGCGGCGAGCGCTTCGGCGACGACCGGCGGCGAGTGGCCGAGGCAATTGACCGCCCAACCCTGGACGAAATCGAGGTAGCGCTTGCCATCGTCGTCCCACAAGAACGAGCCTTTACCGCGCACGAATACCACCGGCGGCCGTGCTGTGATGTCCATCAGCGCGTCAAACGGATAGGTGGCGTTGATCATGTCAAAACTCCTTTGGGTTGGATGATCTGGGCTGGATGAAAGGCTGGCCGAAACGCAAGAAGGCCGCACTTGCGGGTGCGGCCTTCTCGAAAACGTTGCTGATCTATCTGTTCAGCGTTGTCGTCGGACACGGCGCGACCCATCATCGTCGACAGAGCGACGACGGAAAGTGGCGCGGCGGGTGGTTCGGTTCAGGATCATGGGGCGAGGGCCATACAGCCGAAGCGAGGGCGATGTCAAGCGCGTCAGAAGCCGGCGACGGTGCCGTGCAGGTCGTATTGGTCTGATCGTTCGATCTTCGCGGTGACGATCTCGCCGATGCGGAGCGGACGGCGGCTTGAGAGGTAGACCGCGCCATCGATATCAGGCGCATCGGCCTTCGAGCGGCCTTTTGAAACGGTCGGACCGACCTCGTCGATGATGACCTGCTGCCGGGTGCCGACCTTGCGCTTCAATCGGCGGGCGGAAATCTTTTGCTGCCGCGCCATCAGCGCATTCCAGCGCTCTTGTTTGACGTCCTCGGACACGGCATTGCCGAGCGCATTCGAGGAAGCCCCGGCGACCGGTTCATACTTGAAGCAACCGACGCGATCGATCTCGGCTTCCTCGAGCCAGTCTAGCAGATAGGCGAAATCGGAATCGGTTTCCCCGGGGAAACCGACGACGAAGGTGGAACGCAAGGTGAGTTCCGGGCATTCCTCACGCCATTTCTTGATCCGCGCCAAGGTCTTTTCCTGGGCCGCCGGACGCTTCATCTGTTTCAGGATTTCCGGGCTCGCGTGCTGGAACGGAATATCGAGGTAAGGCAAAATCTTGCCTTGCGTCATAAGCCCGATGACTTCATTGACATGCGGGTAGGGATAGACGTATTGCAGCCGAACCCAGGCGCCGAATTCGCCGAGCTCTCTGGCCAAATCGAAGAATTTCGCGCGGACCTCGCGATCCTTCCACGGGCTTGCGGCGTATTTCACGTCGACGCCATAGGCTGAGGTGTCCTGCGAAATCACCAGCAGTTCTTTCACGCCGGCGCTGACGAGCTTTTCGGCCTCACGCAGCACGTCGTTGGCCGGACGCGACACCAGATCGCCGCGCAGCTTTGGGATGATGCAGAAGCTGCAGCGGTTGTTGCAGCCCTCGGAAATCTTCAGGTAAGCGTAATGCCGCGGCGTCAGCTTGATGCCCTGCGGCGGCACCAGATCGAGATGCGGATTATGCACCGGCGGCAGCGCGCGATGCACGGCATCGAGTACGCTTTCATATTGCTGCGGCCCGGTGATCGACAGCACGCCGGGATAGGCGGCCTCGATCTGCTCAGGCTCAGCGCCCATGCAGCCGGTGACGATCACCTTGCCGTTCTCGGCCATGGCCTGGCCGATGGCGCCGAGCGACTCCTGCTTGGCGCTGTCGAGAAACCCGCAGGTGTTGACGATGACGATGTCGGCACCATCGTGCTTGCGCGCCAGCTCATAGCCCTCCGCGCGCAGCCGCGTGATGATGCGCTCGGAATCCACCAGCGCCTTGGGGCATCCCAGCGAAACAAAGCTGACTTTGGGCGCGGCGGCCTGTTGCATGTTTTGATCTGTCCGATTGATGTGCAGGAGCTAGTCCCAATTGTCCATAATTACAAGCTTTGAGCGGGTCTGCGCCGTGTTATGAGTATTTTAGGGCAATCCGAATGATCGATGGGCGCCGAGTCGTCTCCTAAAATCATCATTGTCGACGAAAGCCCGATCCGTGCCGCGATCCTCGAGGAGGGGCTGCGGGAAGCTAGCTTTGCTGGCGTCGTCCACATCAGCGAAATGCAGAGTTTGCTGGCGCGGATCTATGCGCTCGATCCCGACGCCATCCTGATCGATCTGGAAAATCCCAGCCGCGACGTTCTTGAACAAATGCTCCAGGTCAGCCGCGCGCTGCGCCGGCCGATCGCGATGTTTGTCGATCAAAGCGACGCGGCCTCGATTCAGGCTTTCGTCGACGCCGGTGTCTCCGCCTCCAATCCGCTTTAAATACTCACGAATACAATTCTCGTCGGAATTCATCGCATAGAATTTTTAACTTCGACCGGAGTCCTGCGAGGAATTTATATCGCTATTTTTCGCGCTGTCTTGCATCCCGCCGCGAACAGTATTCCATTGTTCCGTGATGAGACGTTGGAGATCGATCATGCGCGAGTTACCGGCGGAAGCCCGCCTGCACGTTTACGCGCGGTCCCTTTCGGCACGAACCGGAACAGGCATTCATATGGCCGCGCTCTACGCCGCGTTTGCGCTGATCGCCGCCATCGTTTTCGGCACGCTCTCGGTCCATCCGTTCTGAAGTTGTGGAAATCATAGGGCGGGCAAAGGCGTGTTTGCGCCGTGCCCATCGCGCTTGCAAGGGCCACCGGCGGGTGGCGCGCTTCACCCACCCTGATTTGCGCTCTAAGCCGCTTTCTTGAACGGCGCCACTTCGACGCCAGCATCTTTCAACGCCTGTCTCACGCCGCGCGCGATATCAACGGCGCCGGGCGTGTCGCCGTGAATGCAGACGGTGTCGGTGCGCATCTTGATGACCTTGCCGGTGACCGAGACCACTGCGCCGTCCTGCACCATCCGCACCACGCGTTCTGCGATCTCCGCCGGGGCATGCAGCACCGCGCCGGGTTTGCGGCGCGACACCAGCGAGCCATCGTCTTCATAGGCGCGGTCGGCGAACACCTCATGCACCATCGGCAGATTGGCGGCTTCGCCGGCCTGCACCAGGGGCGAATTGGCGAGCACCACAAAAATCAGATTGGGATCGACGGCCTTGATGGCGGAGGCAATCGCGCGGGCGGTCGTGTCGTCCTCGCAGGCGACGTTCGATAACGCACCATGCGCCTTGACATGGGTGACCTTGTGACCGGCCGCGGTCGCGATCGCCTGCAAGGCGCCGATCTGGTAGGCGACCAGGTTTTCGATTTCCGCGGCTTTCATACCGGGAAACGGCCGGCGGCCGAAACCGTGCAGATCGCGGTAGCCGGGATGCGCGCCGATGCTGACGCCGCGCGCCTTCGCGAGCTCCACGGTCTTGCGCATGATGTCGGCATCGCCGGCATGGAAGCCGCAGGCGATGTTGACCGATGTGGCAAGCTCGATCATGGCGGCGTCGTTGCCCATCTGCCATGCGCCAAATCCTTCGCCGAGATCGCAATTGAGATCGATCGTTGTCATGTCCGTGTCCCCTTGCGTGAGTGGATCTTCAGTTAGTCTTTCGCCAGCGCATCCGCAGACGGAATTTGCCAGGTTCTGGCGTCGACGGCGCTGACCGCGGCGCCGGCGACATTAGCATCTTGCAGCGCCTCTATGTTGAGATCGAAATTCTCGATCGGACGCAGGCGGTCGGGCAGGGTGCGCAGCAATGCCGCGAACTTTCGCACCTCTGCCTGCGCCTCGGCCATGCTGACGGCCTTGAAACGGAAAGCACGGCCGGCCGGAATCTGCGCGAACCGCCCGAGATCGGCTGAAATCACGGTGGCGATCTTGGGATAGCCGCCGCTGGTGCCGCGGTCCGACATCAGCACGATGGGCGCGCCATTGCCGGACACCTGGATGCTGCCGTTCACCGTGCCGTCGGAGACGATGTTGTGACCGTGCAGATGTTTTATCACGGGGCCTTCGAGCCGGTAACCCATGCGGTCGCTGGTTGGCGATATCTTCCACTCGCTGTCCAGAAACAGTTTTGTGGCCTCGCCCCCGAATTCGTCGTCCTGCGGCCCCATCACCAGGCGGATCGGCCCGTCGGCTGGCGGCGGAAGATCGATCCGGCGCTCGGCCGCGCCGCTGCCGGCTTTGGCGTGCAATTCGTCGCCCGCCTGCAGCGGACGCGGATATGGGCTGCCGAGGCCGGCGCGGGCATTCACCGCCAGGCTTCCGAACATCGGCTCGCCTTCGATCGCGCCTTCGATCGCGAGGTAACTGAACGAACCGCCGCGCGCAAAGCCCAGCCTCAGGGTCTCGCCGTCCACGAGTATCATCGACGTATCGGTTGCCATGGCGCGTCCCGAAATTTCGGCGCTGCGCGGTGCTCCCGCGAGCCCGACGCGAACCGCACCTTCGCGCGCCGTGAACGCGGCGCCGAATGGGCCGATTTCGATTGCAGCCGCGAATAATTCGTTTCCAACCAGGCAATTCGCAGCTGCAAGCGCGAGCCGATCCATCGCCCCGCTTGGCGTCAGGCCGTAGCGCTGGGCGCCATGCCTACCTCCGTCCTGTACGGAACTCGCAGGTCCAATTGTGGAAACAACAAGCTTGCTCATGGGGCGATCAGATCGGCGACGATCTCGCCAGCTTCCGCGGCGCGATCCTGCTCGGCGAAGATCTTGGCATCGACAGCCGAAAACGTCACGGCGTCACCGGGTTCCAGCAGGAAGATCGGATCGCGGTGCAATTGGTAGGTTCTCACCGCTGTCCGGCCCAAGAGATGCCAGCCGCTCGGACCGGCCAGACATTGCACGCCGGTCTGCACGCCGCCAATCGAGATCGTGCCGGCCGGCGTCAACAGCCGCGGACTTTGTCGTCGCGGCATGTGCAGCGATTTCTCGAGGCCGCTGAGATAGGACCATCCCGGCGTAAAGCCGATCATCGCCACGCGATAGTCGCCGGCGACATGCCGCGCCACGATGTCGTCAGGCGTGGTGTTCAGCGTCTTGGCGACATCCTCCAGATCGATGCCGTGCTCGCCACCATACACAACCGGAATGCGCCAGCGCCGCGTCTTCGTGACAGGCGGAACCGGCCGTTGCGCCAGTGAGACAAGCTTTTCGCTCAGCGCGTCGAAGTCGATCTGCTCGGGATCATAGTGCACCAGCAGCGATCGATAGGTTGGCACCGTCTCGGTCACGCCGGATACCGGCTCGCGCGCCAGCGTTCGATCGAGCGCCAGCACCCGCTGGTTTGCGGCATCATCGATTTTGCGACTGAATTCCACCGTGACGGCGCTGTCGCCACTGGGCAGAATACGGGGCGAAGAGAGTGTCGCGGCCATGGCCTCTAAACTCGTCGGCGAGATATCAGCTCTAACGTGTTTTCCGGCGAAGTGGAATTGGCTTCGCGCAAATCGGCCTGCAAGTTCAATAAATTAATCTGCATACCCGTGATAAGATGTTGTGATTGCACGGTGTGATGCAGGCCCTTCAGCCCTGCATTGCGACGCACTTGACGCGATGCTCGCGCCCCGCAAGATGCGCCGCCTGATCAATCCGTAACCGGAGTTCCTTTTTCGATGTCCCTGACCCCCGAAGCGATCGCGACCCTTTCCCGCGTGTCTACTGCCACCATCACCACTGTTCTGCTCAAGAAGGGCCTGCGAAACGTCTGGATGCGAGGCTCGCGTCCGCTGCGGCCGGGGCAACCGCGGCTGGTCGGGCCGGCCTTTACCTTACGTTTCGTGCCCGCGCGGGAGGATCTGGCGACGCCGGAATCCTGGTCGTCGCCGATTTCGACCCGGACGGCGATCGAAGCCATGCCGGAAGGCTGCATCGCCGTGGTCGACGCCATGGGCGTCACCGATGCCGGCATCTTCGGCGATATTCTGTGCGCGCGCATGGCCAAGCGCGGGGTCGCGGCGCTGGTGACCGACGGCGTCGTCCGCGATCTCGAGGGCGTGCTTGGAACTGGATTGCCGGTGTGGTGTGACGGCTACGCGGCACCGCCCTCGGTCGCCGGGCTGACATTCGTCGGCTGGGGCGAACCGGTCGGCTGCGGCGGCGTCGCAGTGTTTCCGGAGGACATTATCGTGGCCGATCAGGATGGTGCCGTAGTGATTCCTAAAGCGTTTGTCGACCTTATCCTGGCCGAAGGCGCGGAGCAGGAGCGGATGGAAGCCTGGATCGTCGAGCAGGTGAACTCTGGCGCCGCACTGCCGGGTCTCTATCCGATGAATGCCGAGACCAAAGCGCGTTACGCAGCTACTAAGAAATAACCTCATCCTGAGCAGCGGCGTCTTCGCCGCGTCTCGAAGGATGGCCTCATGGTTCGAGACGGCGCGAAAGCGCCTCTTCACATGAAAGATTACCGATCAACAAGGAGGACTCCATGGACATCCATCTCGCCGGGTCGCGGCCGACCCGCCGCGCGCCAAATGATTATTTCACCGGTACGGTCTGGCAGGATCCGATCATTGCGACCGAGGCTCCGGCGCGGATTGTCTCGACGCGGGTCTCCTTTGAGCCCGGCGCGCGCACTGCATGGCACACCCATCCGCTGGGCCAGACGCTGTACGTCATCTCGGGTGTTGGCCGGGTTCAGACCAAGGGCGGGCCGGTGCGCGAGATCCGGCCGGGCGACGTGGTCTGGATTCCGCCGGGGGAGAAGCATTGGCATGGCGCCTCTCCAGCCAACGGCATGACCCACGTCGCGATGCAGGAATCGCTGGACGGAAATTACGTGACCTGGATGGAGCATGTCACCGACGCGGAATATGCCGTGAAGGTCGGAGAGTAGCTGTGTCGGACGGGCAGCTTCATCCCCCGTGCTTAAATGCGCTGCGCTGTCCAGGTGCCCGTGCACAACGCACCGCGCCATGTACCCGATCCTGAGGTGCCCGTGAGGCGACCGAAGCCTTTGGCGCGCTTCATTCCGCTGGTCAGGGTGACGCTGATGTTGCCGGCGTCGGCGACACGGCCCGAGGCTTTCATCAGGCCGCTGGTCGAGGCGACCTGGCCATTGTTGATCCCGATCGAGACGGTTGCTCCGCTGCCGCACGCTGTGTTCGTTGAGACGATCTGGACATTCCATTCGCCGTCAAACGTTGCCGCCGCAGCAGGCGCGGCGACCGGCATTGCCAGAAGCAACAGGATGCCTGTGGAGATAATTGCCTTGCGAAAGTGTCCCATGACGTCCTCCTCTTTTGGACGCCACCATCGTCACACACCGGCTCGCCGGAGAATGTGATGGCAATCACGCCGGCCATGAGAGTGAGTTGCCGAGAAGCACATGGGGTAATTGCCTCCGCACGATAGTGAGATAGGCGCAAGCACAAGGCCCCGCTGGACAGCGGGGCCTGTGAAGGGATCGCTTTCGCTGGCTTGCTAGTTCACCCGGCTCCAGGTCTGGCCGCCGCAGAACATGCCGCCAAAGGCGCAGCCCTGAACACGCAGGGTATCGGACCCTTTCAACGCGATCGTCGAATCATAGGTGCTGCCGGTGTTTGGGTCGTGAATTCGCCCGCTCCATTTGGAGTCCTTGGCAGGCTTCATGTTGATCAGAATCTGTTCGCCGTTCTGGTTCGATTTCGCATCGACGGAGTATCCGCACAGATTGGGGCCGCATTGTTCGATCCGAATCTTGCCTTCCTTCTCTTCCGTCAGCCATACGCCGAGCGGGCTGTTTACCGACTGAACTGCCGAGGCAGGAGGCGTCGGCGCCGGCGCGGTTGCGGGAGCCGTTGCGACAACCGGGGGCAGCGCGGGTTTCGCAGCGGGCGCCGCTTGCTGCTGAACTTGCGGTGCGGGCGCGCTGGCCGGGGGCTGTGTTGAAGTCGCGGTTTCCGCAGGCGCAACGTTTGGGGTAGCGGCAGAAGGCTCAGGTGAAGTTTTCGCGGGCGCAGGAGCCTGTTCGGTCGGGGGAGGACCAGCGACCGAGGGCCGCGGATCGGCCTTTGCCTGCTCAGGCGCCTGTTTGCGCGGACGCTCGCTGTCCGGGCGTTTTGCTTTGCGCCCGGTGTTGTCGTAGACACCTGGTATCGAAACCGTCCCGCGATCCGGATCGATGTGAATGGTGCGCCCGCCGTATTCGATGGTGTACTGAGCTTGCGCGGCGGTGCTCGCCAGCACAAACACGCCGATAGTAAGAAGCTTTTTCATCATCGACTTCCTCAGTAGGTCCCACTCGAGCGTAAACCTCGGCAGATTTCCGCTGCGTGATCTACATCACTTTCATCATACGTGATCTACATCACTTTCAAGGTATGAGTCGTGGACCAGCGGCTTTGGGTTCAATGCGTGCTCGCCAGCAATTTAAGTTCGGGCCGCCGGCGCGGTCAAATTTCCGGAAGCTTAACGCATTCGGGTGCTGAAATTTGGACGCGAACTCGAGGCGCAAATGGCTATAGTTCGCTGCTGTCTTTGCGGACGAGGTTCGCCGCCGCGGCTCGTCCGGTCATTTCGCTTTTGAGCTGCTCAAATCGCCGCCGCGCCCCGCTCTCGCGCTCGTCAACCAGGCTGATTGCAGCATTCTTTGTCATCGGCCCGCTGACAACAGGCGCCGAGTTTTCGCCGATCGTTTCGTCCACATAATATTCGCCGTCTTCCGCGCGGCGCACCGTCCATTTGAAACGGATCGCAGCCATCGGACCAGGACCGGTTTTCGAGTAACCGTCAGCCTCGATCAGCTCAGGCGCGATCGGCTTTTCCTCAACCGGGACCTTTTCCGGCTCGTGATCGAGGATGCTGGCGATGGCTGCGAGCGCATTATCGGTCGGGTCGCTGGAATTCAAGACGTCAACCTCCGGTAGTTACGATGGGCGGGAGGAGCAATTCTGCCGCCGAAGCCGAGTTCCATTCCTCGTCCTCGAATACGGCTGAGTTTTGTCAGTTTACGCGCAAACCGGCGGCAATTTGTCTCTCCATGGCCGCTCTTGCTCGAGTTGGGCCGCCATCCGAAACAAGGTTGCCTCGTCGCCGAAGCGTGCGGCGAACATCATGCCTAGCGGCAAGCCGGCGGCATTCCAGGCTAGCGGCACCGACATCGCGGGTTGACCGGACATGTTGAACATGGAGGTTGCCGGCATATAGCGCCGCAGGATCGGCGCGATATGGGACAGATCCTTCGACATCGTGTTGAGCTCGCCGATACGCAGGGGTGCCGAGCAAAGCGTCGGGCACAGGAACACATCGCAAGTTTCGAAGAACGCCGCCAGGCCCGCGCGAAATCTGGAATGCACTGAGCTGGGCGGCCACATAGTCCGTTCCGGTTGCCTTTTGCGCGTTGTGGGCGCTCGCAAGCGTCAAGGCCTCGAAATCGTTCTCAGTCATCGCGCGGCCAAAGCGTCGTTTGGCAAGCCTTACGTTGAGCGCGGTGTTGGCGCTCACAATCGTTGCCATCACGACAGCCGGATCGGCGGCCAAAACAGGCGCGCGCTCCTCTACGTGATGACCAAGCCCAGCCAGCAGGGCGGCGACTTCCCGAGTCGCTGCGGCGATTTCGGGATCAATGGCGTCGCCATAGGGCGACTTGCCGGTAAAGGCGACGCGCAGCCGGCCAGGATCACGTCCGACCTCCCGGGCGAAAGGCCGTTCCGGCGGGGGCGCCACATAAGGGCTCGATGGCTCAGGTCCGTGGATCGCGTCCAGCATGACAGCACTGTCGCGCACGCTGATGCTCAACACGTGCCCGCAAGAAAACCCGGCCCAGCCTTCGCCGCGATCGGGGCCGAGCGGAGTGCGCGCGCGGGTCGGTTTCAATCCGAACACGCCGGATGCGGAGGCGGGGATGCGGATCGAACCGCCACCGTCGCTGGCATGGGCGACGGGCAGAATGCGCGCGGCAACGGCCGCGCCGGCCCCACCAGATGAACCGCCGGAGGAATGCGCGAGATTCCAGGGATTTCGGGTCGGACCGAACAGGCGAGACTCGGTGGTCGGCATCAATCCGAATTCCGGACTGGAGCTCTTTCCGAAGATCGCGACCCCGGAGTTGAGAAACCGCTGGGCGAGGGTGCCGGTATGATCGGCGACATTGTCCTTGTAGATACTGGCGCCTGAAGTTGTGCGTGTGCCCTCAAGAAGATCCAGGTCTTTCAACAAAAACGGCACGCCGGTGAAGGGGCCGTCGGGAAGGCCCTTTTCGATCTGCCGCTCGGCATATTCGTAATGCTTTACGACCACCGCGTTGATTTGCGGGTCGATCCTGGCGGTGCGGGCGATCGCCTCGTCCAGCAATTCCTTGGCACTGACCTGTTTTTTCCGCACGAGCTCGGCAAGGCCGACCCCGTCATAGCTGCCATATTCCCTAAAGGCCATGATGATACCCGTGGTGATGACGCAACCGAGCCAGGGAAGGCACTCGGGTCAGCCGAGGACGTCCTGATTGATGACGTTCTGACGGATCGGATCGCCGTCGAGCGCGCTAAGGATATTGCGCGCGGTTTGCTCGCTCATCCGGTCGACCGCTTCGCGCGTCACGCCGGCCACATGCGGCGCCATGATGACATTGGGAAGCTCGAACAGCGAGTGGCCAGCGGGCGGCGGCTCCTGTTCGAAAACGTCGAGGCCGGCGCCGGCGAGCTTGCCGGACACCAGCGCGTCATACAGCGCTCGCTCGTCGACGATCCCACCGCGCGCGGTGTTGATAAGATAGGCCGTCGGCTTCATGCGCTTCAATCGCGCCGCATTGAACATCCCGACCGTCTCCGGCGTCTTCGGGCAATGGATGCTGACAAAATCGGCACGCGGCAGCGCCGCATCGAGATCGGCAACCGGTTCACAGCCCGTCGCCTTGATCTCGGCGGCTGATTTATAGGGATCAAAGACCAGAACGTTCATTTCCATCGCAAGGCAGCGTTTGGCGGTGCGCGTGCCGATGCGGCCGAAGCCAACGATGAGCACCGTCTTGCCGAACAAGTCGTAGGGCAGCATTCCCAGACGATAGCCCCAGTTGCCGTCCTTCACGATAGAATGCATTTCCACCGCGCGCTTGGCCAGCGTCAGCATCATGAACAGGGCCTGTTCCGCGACAGACGGAGAATTGGCGGTGCCCGCCACCATCAGCGGGATCTTGCGGCGACTGAGGGCCGGGACATCGACGGCGTCGTAGCCGACGCCGATCCGGGTCACCACCTTCATATCCTTGGAAGCTTCCAGTTCCTGCTCGCCGAAACGGGTGGCGCCGAGCGCCACGCCATGAACCGGCGCCTGCTCCCTCAGCATCACTTCGAAATCGCTGGCGGAAATCATGTTGGGAAATTCGACGATTTCGATGTCGCCTCGCTCCCTCAATAAAGCCCGTCCCTGGTTCGACATCGATTCAGTAATGAAAATTTTCTTCTTGTTGGTCGCCATTCCCTGTCCCTTGCCCAGCCCTTTGGCCTTTTCTTGTGCGCCCGTCAAAGGACGACGCCTGTGACCTCGTTTAGCAGGTGCATATTGTTGAGGTCCACTGCCAATCGAAGCGGCCCGCCATCGTGGGCGCCCGCGTTGGGATTAACCCGCCCGCAGATTTGCGCGCCTTCGAGCGTGAAGTAAATCAGCGTCTCCATGCCCATCGGTTCGGTCACGTCCAGCACCACCTCGAAGGCTTCGATTCCCGGCTCCGGGTGCGCTTTGGCTTCTGTAATGTGTTCTGGCCTGATCCCGAGCAGCAATTTTTCGTTTCGCGGGACGCCTTGATATCTCGCCGCGCGATTGGGCGGCAGCGGAAAGGCGAGCCGGTCGGTCAAGCGGATGTGCAGCTTGCCGGCGGCGTCCTCGAGCCGGCAGGGCACGAAATTCATTGCGGGCGAGCCGATGAAGCCTGCGACAAAGCGCGTGGCCGGATTGTGATAGAGATCGTTCGGCGTTCCGATCTGCTCGATGCGGCCGTGGTTCATCACCACGACCCTGTCGGCAAGCGTCATCGCTTCCACCTGATCGTGGGTCACGTAGACGGTCGTGGTGCGGACCTTCTGATGCACTTTCTTGATTTCGATCCGCATCTGGACCCGAAGCTTGGCGTCGAGATTGGATAGCGGTTCGTCGAACAGAAAAACCTTGGGATTGCGTACGATGGCGCGGCCCATTGCGACGCGCTGGCGCTGGCCGCCCGATAGCTGCTTCGGCTTGCGGTCGACAAGCTCGACGATATCCAGCATGCGGGCGGCTTCGTCGATCCGGGTCTTGATCTCGGCTTTCGGATAGCGTTTCAGACGCAGCCCGAACGACATGTTTTCCGCGACCGTCATATGCGGATAAAGCGCGTAATTCTGGAACACCATCGCGATATCGCGGTCCTTCGGCGGCACGTCATTGACGACGTCGCCTCCAATCATGATGTCGCCGTCGGTGATATCCTCCAGGCCCGCGATCATTCGCAGCGTGGTGGATTTTCCGCAGCCCGACGGTCCTACCAGCACGACAAACTCATGGTCAGCGATGTCGAGATCGATGCCGCGCACTGCCTCGACGTCGTCGTAACGCTTGATAACCTTCCGCAACGTCACGTCAGCCATGAGTTCAACCCTTTGTCGCACCGGCGGTCAGGCCGGCAATGTAGTAATCCATCAGGAATGCGTAGATGATCAATGGCGGTGCGGCGCCGAGCAGGGCGCCGGTCATGATCTGTCCCCAGTTGAAGACGTCACCCTTGATCAGGGTGGTGATGATGCCGACCGGCAGCACCAGCTGATCCGTCGAGGTCGTAAATACCATCGGATAAAGAAATTGCGCCCATGAGACGGTGAAGGCGAAGATGGTTGCGGCGATCAGGCCTGGCAGCGCGACCGGAATGAAGATGCGCGTCAACGTCTGAAACCACGACGCGCCGTCGATGATGGCCGCCTCGTCGAGCTCCTTCGGGATCGAGGCGAAGTAGCCGATCATGATCCAGGTGCAGAACGGCACGGTAAGCGTCGGATAAACGATCAACAGCACATACCATCTGTTGATCAGCTGAATTCCGGTCAGGTCTCCAACCGCCGCAAACATCTTGAAGAGAGGCAGAAACAATAGCGTGTCCGGAATCAGGTAGGTCAGAAACACCCCGGTGGCGAGCGTCGCCGAGCCCCAGAACCGCATCCGCGCCAGAGCGAACGCCGCGGGCACGCTGATCAGCATCGTAATCGTCACCACGAAGATCGAGACGAGCGCGGAGTTGCGGAAGAACGTCAGGAACTGGTTCGACGTCAACAATCCGATGTAATTTTCCAGCGTCGGATGGAGTACCCACCAGGGATTGGTCGCGGCCGAAATTTCGGCACTGCTCTTCAGCGAGGTGATCAGCATGTAGATCGGCGGCAGCAGCGAAAAGATCGCAAACAGCATCAGGAAGAAGTACGACCACCTCAACGCCCACGCGCGATCGCGGCTCATGCTGCCATATTTGACCGGCCGGGTCGGCGCGGCTTTGTCAATCACTGCCGTGCTTGCCATCAGGATTCATTCCCGCGTTTGTTGATATCGCGCAGGATAAAGATCGCCGCGATTGCGAGTATCGGGAACATGAACAGCGAAACGCTCGCACCGAGCGGGATGTCGCCACCTTCGATACCAACGCGAAACGCCCAGGTCGCGAAGATATGCGTGCGATCCAGTGGGCCGCCCGATGTCAGCACGCGGACAATATCGAAATTCGCAAACGTCACGATCAGCGAAAATAGCGTCGTGATCGCGATGATGTTGCGCATCATCGGCAGCGTTACGTACCAGATGCGCTGCCACCAATTGGCGCCGTCGATGGCCGCGGCCTCATAGAGCTGCTCGGGCACCGACTTCAGCGACGCCAGATACATGATCATGAAGAATGGGGCGCCGTACCAGATATTGACGAGGATCACCGAAAAGCGGGCCCAGCCAGCGTCGCCGGTCCACGGAATCGGCCCGATGCCAAAAAAAGACAGGGTATAGTTGAAGGCACTGTAGGATGGATCGAACAGCCACAACCAGGCCAGCGTACTCATTGCCGGCGGGATCACCCACGGCACCAAAAGCATTCCGCGCCATTTGCGCTGGCCTTTGGCCGGAATGTTGTGGACGAAATGGGCCACGATGAAGCCGATCAGAGCTTTGAAGATCACGGCCGTGATCGCAAAAATGCAGGATTGCTCGACGACCAGCCAAAATGTTTCGCGCTTGAAAAGAAATTGGAAATTTGCAAGTCCGACAAAGCGCTGCATCGATTTGTTCAGTGTTGCCAGATGCAGCGAGTAGAACGCGGGATAGATCACCAGGAGCGAGATCAACAGGATCAGTGGCAGCGTCATCAGAAACGCCGCCGTGGACTTTCGCTTGAGCGCAGATCGTAAACTGGAGCGTTTGCGTACATTTCCAGCACTGGCGGCCCTGTTCTGCTGAAATGCCACGTCAGCCATGATTCATCTTCCTCGCGAATTCAGATCAGCGGAATTCCCAGATCGATGGTCGAAAAATTGGCGTCGCGCCGGCTCCCCTTGAAGTTGTTGTTAACAGCGTCGGGGGATGCTCGCCGCAACGACACGCAATCAGGTGCGCGCCATTGCGGCGGAATCCAGTGCATCAGCTCCGCATGTAGCCTTCACACTCGCCTTCCGCCCAGGCCAGGGTCTTCTCCATCGCTTCGCCCTGATGGTATCGCTGGCACATTTTCGTCAGGATAGCCTGCGAGTAGATCTGTTGGGCAACCTTCGGAGGCGCCGGCGACGCGGCGATTGACAAGATTTGATGCTTGTACGGATTTGGATAGTGAAAGAGCGTCCCCTTCGGCGGGCCTTCTTCGGCCCAGGTCTTCAGGGTCGTCATCTTCTCGAACGCCGGCAAGTCGTAGCCGCCGCTGGCTGCCACAAGCTTCTCAATCGAAGCCGGTTGCGATAGATGGACCAGCAGGCTCTTGGCAGCTTCCTTGTTCTTTGAGAAGCTCCAGATACTCCAGAAGAACGGAAGGAAGGGAGCAAATCGGCCTTTGGGTCCCACCGGGAAGCCATGCGTCCAGCATTGCTCCGCGACCTGCGGCGCATCGCGCTTGGCCACAGCCCATGCGCTCGGTGGATTCATGATCAATGCGCCACGGCCGGAGACCAGCCACTTGTTGTTGGAGGCGTCGTCCCAAGCCCCAACGTCCGGCGGCAGGAACGGGATGAGCTTCTTGTAGAATTCGAGAGCCTGCCTTACCGCGTCGGTCTTGACCGTGAGGTTGCCTTTGGCGTCGACGAGCTGAGCGCCAAACGCCTGGAAAAATGCGCCGGCAGTATCGACCGAGTCAGTTGTCTCGCCGAGCCCGATGCCGAAGGCAACGCCGCCCTTGTGGCAAGCTTCGGCCGCCTTCAGGAACGTGTCCGTCGTCCAACCGTCGGCTTGCGGCGGCGCGCCCGCCGGATACATCGACTGAATGTCGATGCCGGCGTGCTTCTTCAACAGGTCGATTCGTGAGCAGGGGCCCTTGATCTGGCTGCCGATGCAGGCCGGAACACCCAGCCACTTGTCGCCGGCCTTGCCGAGGTATTGCACCGTGCCATTCACTTCGCCGTTCTGCTTGATGAGCGGCTCCATGATGTCGTTCACGGGCTCGAGCAGATCGGCCTGTGCATGAGGCCACCATGTCGGCATCGCAAGGATGTCATGACCGGACTTTGCCTGGCCTTCTGCGGCGATCGTCAATTGGGTTTTGTTGCCCTGACTTGTGATGTAGTCAATTGAAACTTCGACCTTCTCCTTTTCGGCCCATTCGTTGACCAGGTCGGTAGAGGCCTTGTTGGCGCCGGGTACCCAGTGATCCCAGAAGCCCATCGTGAGTTTACCGGCCGCATGGGCGGTTCGAATATATGGCGCTGCCATCAGCGCCGCGGATGACATAGCCGTAGCAGCTACAAATTGTCGTCGAGATAGCTTTCTCCGTGACATTGGGGTTCCCTCTCTGCTGAGCCAAAGTTTTGTTTTTGACGTCGCGCCGAATGACAGGCGCGGTAGCGCGGAGACTTGGTGTTGAGATCAGAGCAGAATTGCCGGCCTCTGTCGAGAAATCAGGTTGGCAGTTTTAGAACTAACGTTCTGCGCGCAACTGGCCGCAGCAAGTCCTTCCAGTGCAAACCTGCATCGCCTTCAGCAAAATTATTGCGCCGCACACGTCGTGTCAGGGTGTCCATGGAACGGTGCGCAATTGTGCCGCAGCCCGGTTGCAGCTTGGCTAACTGGCTCTTGCAGCGATTTTTTTTCGATCATGAACGACGCAGCGCGAAGGTGGACTCGTTCGGCTCGAAAACGATAATGTCCGCCCCCGGCAAGAAGCCGTGCCGCCCTCCAAAAGCACTCGGCCAGATATCAAGATCGACCATGGAGACCAATTAATGATCAGTCCGACACCGGCAGCGCGTGCGCAGTTTAAATTGCGCCTCGTGCTTGGAGCAGTTGTCGTCATGCTCTTCAACGCACCCTCGGCGGTGGAGGCGCAAGGTCTGGTTCAAGGCGTCCAGCAGGGAGCGCAAGCCGGCAACAAGGCGGCCGGACCGGTCGGCGGCGTGTTGGGAGGCGCCATCGGCGGTGTCGTCGGCGTGTTTACCGGCGTGCTGGGCGTCGGTGGGAAGAATGCACCGCCGCCCGCGGCGAACGGAACGAAGCAATCTGGTTCCGCGAAAGCCGCCAAAGCAGGCAAGGGCGCCAAGGCAACCAAGCAGGCTGTGCTGACCCAACCGGGTGTACCGCAACTGACCGCCGAACAGATTGTCGCGAATAGCGATGCGAACATCGAGCGCATAAAAAAGGAGTTGAACCTCACGCCGGAGCAGGAAAAGCATTGGACCGGCCTCAACAGCGCGATGCACTATCTCGGCCATAACGGTGCCGACCGGCTCAACTTACGAATTGCGCGCGCCAAGCGTGACCCGCCGGACGACATTATCGAGCAGATGCGCAATGAAGCCCAGTTTCTCAATGACCGCGCAGTCGATCAGCGCAACGTCGCCGATGCAGCCGAGCCACTGTTCGCAAGCCTCGACGACAAGCAGAAGGCGATCTTTATCGAGGAAATGGTGCGCTTGAGCCATGAGCGAGGGCTCGACTAGGCCAATCGGGAAAAAGAACGACCGATCGGGCGAGCGCAGCGCCCTGCGCAGCCGCGAACAGTCGGGCGCACATGCCCTGAGGTAGGTTGAAAGACGCCGCAGCGCGCATCAAAGCGCTACGCGCGCTTTAGGCAAATCGTCCAGATCAGTTGGAACCGGAACAGATCCGGGCCACAGCCATTGGGCGCGGTGCCGATTGCTTGGGGTCACGAGCACGCAACTACGAACACGTCACTAGATGCAGCGATTGCCCGAATCGGCAGCGCGATCCCGGGTTCCCATTTCACCGTGACGGCTAGCGCTCATGGCTCCACGGGAAGAGAGAGGCCGGGAAGTCTGCCGCATAGCGGTGTCCTTTCCGCAGGCGTGGTTGTTCTTGTGGAGGATTCGGATCGGGCTCTATTACCTTCCGATAAAGATGCCAGGTGGCATGACCGAGCACCGGCAAAACGACAGCCAGACCGAGGAAGAACGGTAGCGAACCGATCACGAGGAGCACCGCAACAATCAGCCCCCACACGGCCATGGCAAATGGATTTTTCACCACGGCCCGCAGCGACGTCCGGATTGCATCTATCGCAGTCGCATGCCGGTCGAGCATTAGCGGAAACGACACAACGCTGACGCACAGGGCCACCACGGCGAACAGGAAGCCGACGCCGCAGCCGACGATGATGAGCCACCATCCTTCCGGCGTCCTCAGTACGCGCGCTGCGAAATCGGGAACGCTTGCAGCCGGAGCGTGGCCGAAGGTTGCAATGTAGATGCCGTCCGCGGCCGCGATCCAGGTCACGAACAAAGCGAGCAGGAGCGTGCCGAGTCCGAGCATGGCGCCGAAAGACGGTGCGCGTAGCACATGCATTGTATGCCACGCAGCAGCTTCCTCGCCGCGCTCGCGGCGGCGGCTGAGCTCGTAGAGACCGAGCGCGGCAAAAGGACCAATCAGCGTAAAACCGGCGGCCAACGGAAAGAGCAGGGGCAGCACGGAATAGCCAAGGACCAATCTGAACAGAACAAGACCGAGAACGGGATAAATCACGCACAGGACAATAGCGTGAGTTGGTATCGCCTTGAAATCTTCCCAGCCGAGGCGCAGCGCGTCGCTCAAGTCGGATAGGCCGATTTTGCGGATGACAAAGGGGGTGGCGGTGCCGAACAGTTGTGGTTTTACGGCGTTGTCGGAAGCGTTGTCGGAAGATTGTGTGGCCATGGCCGCAGCCTCCCTTGCTCGTGGTCGCCGGTGAAACGGCGCCCCATGTGCGAAAATCGCGATCGAGCCGGGTACGGCAAAGCAGTTCACGAAAGGGGCTTCGCCGAACGAAACCTGTCGCGACCTCTTCAGCGAGTGTAGCGCGATACGCGATGGAATCAAACTAGCACTCGCTGTTGGGTGAATTGTGCATCCGCACAAATCGCTTGCTGCGTTGCATCACCAAACGATTGGTGCCGACCAATGCTCGCGGCTTGCGCGGATTGGAGATAACACGCGCGGTGCCAAGGTGTGGCATACTCCTCAATTGGTCTATTGACGGCAGGCTCGACGGGTATCATCTTAAAATTATAAGCGCCCCAAGCTCCGATGAGATTAGCGGTCGCAACGTGCACGCTGTGTCATGTTTTAACGTCGCGACCGGTTGAATGGGCGAGGCAAGAGACACGACGGCGGCGACTCTGAAGTCAGCCATCGCGACAGGCGTGAGCTCCGCCCTTTAGTTCGTATCCGTAGCCTTCAACGGGCAAGGATGAATGAGGGATGGCTGTAGCACTCATACTGCTTTTGGTTGCGGTCGGCTCGGTGCTGTTTCATCTCTACAGCCCGTGGTGGTGGACGCCGATCGCCACCAACTGGCGCTACATCGACGACACGATCAACATAACATTCTGGATTACCGGGGCGGTTTTCTTCGCGGTCGTCGCGTTCATGGCCTATTGCGTCTTCCGCTTTCATCACAAAGAGGGAAGGCAGGCAGCCTACGAGCCCGAAAACAAAAAGCTCGAATGGTGGCTCACCATAGGGACTGCGGTTGGCGTCGGAGCCATGTTGGCACCGGGCTTGGTTGTCTGGCACCAGTTCGTCACGGTTCCGGCGAGCGCCACCGCCATCGAGGTGATGGGTCAGCAGTGGCGCTGGAGCTTCCGCCTCCCGGGGAAGGATGGCCGGATGGGCACCTCCGATGTCCGCTACGTCAGTTCCGACAACCCTTTGGGCTTGAATCCGGACGATCCGAATGGGCAAGACGATGTTGTGATCGACGGTGGCGACTTGCACCTACCGGTCGGGAAGCCGGTCAAGGTCTTGCTCCGCTCCGTCGATGTCTTGCACGATTTCTATGTGCCCGAGTTCCGGGCCAAGATGGATATGGTTCCTGGTATGGTCACCTATTTCTGGATGACCCCCATCCGAACTGGAACGTTTGATGTTCTCTGCGCTGAGTTGTGTGGCGCCGCGCACGCGCAGATGCGTGCCAAGGTGATCGTCGAAGAAGAGAGTGAATATCACGCTTGGCTGGAGAAGCAGCAGACGTTTGCGGAACTGTCAGGCCGAGGCGCCGTGATGAGGGCGACGTACAAATCCGGCGGTGAGTAAGAAAATGCCGCTGCAAGGATAAATCGGGCGCGTGAGACCAACTCATCGCCCCTGGTGGAGACGACCGAGGAGGTATTTCGATGGTCGATGTTCCGTATGACGCAATCGCACGCGTTCCGCCAGCCGAAGTAGGGGATGTTGATCTCTACCACCCCAGAAGCTGGTGGACGAAGTATGTCTTTTCGCAGGACGCCAAAGTCATCGCCATCCAGTATTCGATCACGGCGACGGCAATCGGGCTGGTGGCCCTGGTGCTGTCGTGGCTGATGCGACTGCAACTGGGATTTCCCGGCACATTTTCCTTTATCGACGCAAACCAATACCTCCAATTCATCACCATGCACGGCATGATCATGGTGATCTATCTGCTCACAGCATTGTTCCTTGGAGGCTTCGGCAACTACCTCATCCCTCTGATGGTGGGCGCCCGAGACATGGTTTTCCCCTATGTGAACATGCTGAGCTACTGGGTCTACCTGCTCGCAGTCGTGGTGCTGGCCTCGACCTTTTTCGTGCCTGGCGGCCCCACCGGCGCCGGCTGGACGCTGTACCCACCGCAGGCGATTCTCTCCGGGACCCCCGGGCAGGATTGGGGCATCATTCTCATGCTGGTCTCCCTGATCCTGTTCATCATCGGCTTCACCATGGGCGGGCTGAACTATGTGGTGACGGTGCTGCAGGCGCGCACACGCGGCATGACGTTGATGCGTTTGCCTTTGACGGTGTGGGGCATTTTCACGGCCACCATCATGGCGCTGCTGGCGTTCCCCGCGCTGTTCGTTGCCGCGGTGATGATGCTGTTCGACCGTATCCTGGGAACCAGCTTCTTCATGCCTTCACTCGTCGAGATGGGCCAGCTGATGAAATATGGCGGTGGCAGCCCGATCCTGTTCCAGCACCTCTTCTGGTTCTTCGGCCATCCTGAAGTCTACATCGTCGCCTTGCCGGCCTTCGGCATCGTTTCCGACCTGATCAGCACCCATGCGCGAAAGAACATCTTCGGCTATCGCATGATGGTGTGGGCTATCGTGGCAATCGGCGCGCTCAGCTTCGTGGTATGGGCGCACCACATGTATGTGAGCGGCATGCACCCGCAATTCGGATTCTTCTTCGCTACCACGACGCTCATCATCGCCATCCCGACCGCCATCAAGGTGTACAACTGGGTGCTAACCCTGTGGCGCGGCGACATTCATCTCACCGTCCCGATGCTGTTCGCCCTCGGCTTCATCATCACGTTCGTGAACGGCGGGCTCACTGGCCTCTTCCTCGGCAACGTTGTCGTGGATGTCCCGCTTTCGGATACTATGTTCGTCGTCGCGCATTTTCATATGGTGATGGGCGTGGCGCCGATCATGGTTGTGCTGGGGGCGATTTATCATTGGTACCCCAAGGTCACGGGGCGGATGCTGCACGACGGGCTGGGCAAGTTTCATTTCTGGGTTACGTTCCTCGGTGCCTACCTGATCTTCTTTCCCATGCATTATCTTGGGCTGCTCGGAGTTCCGCGCCGGTATCACGACATCGGCGAGGTGGCGTTCATCCCGCCATCGGCCCATACGCTGAATGCCTTTATCACCGTGGTGGCGTTGACCGTTGGTTTCGCTCAGATGGTGTTCCTGTTCAATCTTGTCTGGAGCCTGTTCAAGGGCAAGCTCTCGGGTGGCAATCCTTGGAGGGCGACAACACTAGAGTGGCAGACGCCGCACACGCCGCCCGAACACGGCAACTGGGGCAAGGAGCTCCCGGTGGTCTATCGCTGGGCGTATGATTACAGCGTGCCAGGTGCTGAGCAGGACTTCATTCCACAGAACCAGCCGCGGGCGACGCGAGCCGTTCAGGGAGCTGCGCAGTGAGCGCCATCATCCTGTTCATGGCTGTGATCGCGGTCATTGTCGGATGGTGGCTCTCACAGCAACGGCTGACAGCCAAACCCTGGCTGGAAGAAGGTCCGATCGGTGACTTCCCCGGCACGGGCGCAATGACCTCGCCGGCAGCGAAGATCGGACTCGGAGTGTTTCTCGCTGTTGTCGGCTCGTTGTTCGCACTCTTCATCAGCGCCTACTCGATGCGCATGAACATGGTGGACTGGCGGGCGCTGCCCGTACCCAGGCTGCTCTGGTTTAACACGGGCGTCCTGGTCTTGAGCAGTGCCGCGTTGCAATGGGCGCACATAGCCGCGCGCCGAGACGACATGGACGGTGTAATCGTCGGCCTGCTCGTAGGGGGAGCATCCGCCGTTACATTCCTGGTTGGGCAGCTCTTGGTATGGCAACAGCTCAGCTACGCCGGGTACTTCCTGGCGTCCAATCCAGCCAATTCCTTCTTTTACCTGATCACCGCGGTGCACGGGCTGCATCTGATGGGCGGTCTGGTGGCGTTGGGCAGAACGACTGCCAAGGTCTGGCGTGGCGCTGAGATGAGCCGGGTACGCCAGAGCGTGGAACTCTGCGCAATCTACTGGCATTTCCTGCTGGCGGTCTGGCTGGTCTTACTCGGTATGCTGACGGGCTGGACGGACGATTTCATCGACATCTGTCGCCAGTTGCTCAACTAGGGAAGGCAAAGACCAGATGGCGGAGACTGCGCTGACAAGCACCGGAGAATCGCCTGCGCGGATTGCAGGCTGGCGAGGCATCGCCGCCGATTGGTCCTCGGATCAGCGCGCTTTCAAGAATGTCTCCTGGGGCAAGGCCATGATGTGGATCTTCCTCCTGAGCGACACCTTCATTTTCAGCTGTTTTCTGCTGTCGTACATGACCGCGCGAATGTCCACGACCGTGCCGTGGCCGAATCCGAGCGAGGTATTCGCTCTCGAGATTGCGGGGCACCATATCCCGCTCATCCTGATCGCCATCATGACCTTCGTCTTGATCAGCAGCAGCGGGACGATGGCGATGGCCGTCAATTTCGGTTACCGCCGCGATCGCGCCAAAACTGCGGCCTTGATGCTGGTCACGGCGGCGTTTGGCGCAACCTTCGTCGGAATGCAGGCCTTCGAATGGACCAAGCTGATCATGGAGGGCGTCCGGCCCTGGGGCAATCCTTGGGGCGCGGCGCAGTTTGGTTCGAGCTTTTTCATGATCACCGGTTTCCACGGCACCCACGTGACGATCGGCGTGATTTTCCTGATCGCCATCGCGCGAAAGGTTTGGCGGGGGGACTTCGATGTCGAAAGGCGCGGATTTTTCACGAGCAGGAAGGGGCATTACGAGATCGTCGAAATCACCGGCCTGTACTGGCATTTCGTCGATCTTGTGTGGGTGTTCATCTTTGCCTTTTTTTATCTTTGGTGAGGTCAGCGCATGACAAACGCAGCGGTACACGTAGAAGGACAACAACATTCGCTACACACTCACCTCCATGACGCACTCGCATCGAAAGCCACCCATACAGAGGGCCAGCAGCACCCGATCAAGCTCTATCTCGTGGTCTGGGGTTGGTTGTTCGTCCTCAGCACCTGCTCCTACCTCGTCGACTACTTTGGCTTGCATGGCTATCTGAGGTGGTCGCTGATCCTGCTGTTCATGGTGTTGAAGGCTGGCTTGATCGTCGCCGTCTTCATGCACATGGCCTGGGAGCGGCTGGCGTTGGTCTATGCCATCCTGCTGCCGCCGGTGTTGGTGTTGGTCTTTGTGGCGATCATGGTGTTCGAATCCGACTACACGCACCTCATCCGGGTCATATTTTTCGGGTCACCGACGTAGATACCATGCCTCGTACGAGAAGGAGGTGGGTTATGACCACATACATCATGCTTGCAAATTGGACCGACCAAGGCGTGCTGAAAGTAAAAGACTCGCCACGTCGTCTGGACGCGGCAAAGAAAGCTCTCAAGGATATGAGCGGCGAGTTCAAATCCTTCTTCCTCACCATGGGCGACTTTGACATCGTCGCGATCTACGAAGCTCCGGACGATGCTGTGGCGGCGCGTTTCAACCTACAGCTTGGCATGCTGGGAAACATCCGGACCCGCACGCTGAAAGCTTTTCCCGAAGCAGCTTATCGGGAAATTATCAGCTCACTCGGCTAGACTAGCGATTGGCGAAATCGTCACTGCGGTTTGCGCGAGCATATCTTCTTATCGGCTATGGAGAGGATGCGCAGTCTCGTTCCGGGAGCCGGAATCTTCGCAATCGCCCCAGGGTATGCCCGGGTAGCGGCCTCGGGCGAGAATATCTTCGGGCGAAGGACCCGAAGCAAATCGACGTTTGTCGCCTATCCGACGCTGCGAAAGGCTGACGTCCCAAGCTCATTCGGAAAATCAGCGGGCCGCGCCCAATTTGTTTAAGCTTTGCTGCTAGTGTTGCGGTGCAGCGTTAATCGAGGCCGCGATTCGATGGAAGAAAAGCGAAAGCACCCACGTACCGAAATCAACGAGCCTGCCTACGTGTCCTCGGGCGGTTCCGTCATGAGCTGCATGGTGCGGAACATCTCGGCCGAGGGCGCGGCCATCGACGTCGAGAACCCCGCCTTCGTCCCCCCGCGCTTTCGCCTGGTGATGGCGAGCAACTCAACCGTTTATGAATGCACACTTACCTGGATCCAAAGCAATCGGATCGGCGTGACGTTCGCTGCAACGCCGCAAACGCATAATCACCAGGACGAATGAACTCAGCCCGCTAATGCTTCAACGGCGATCGGATTTTGTTCTCCAGTTCTTCAAACCACATGGCGCCCCAAGAGAAGCAATTTTTGATCAGCGAAAAGCCGCAAGCCTGATCCTTCCCGTAGGTACCGACAGCCTGTTGGCTCATGCCGGCCTGGGCGCCGATCCGAACCCACGGCAAAGACCGGTGCCTTAAGCCCCTCGGCAACCCTTCCACCTTTAGAATTCGGGGACTTGTGCGCGTGGCGGTTAGGGCAGCTTCCATGATCTGGGCGCGATCGTTTTGTTTGGTCGAAATCGCCGTTTTGATCGGCTCAAGGGCGCCAAGCGGACCCCAGCGCAGCGATTATCAGCCACCCGCGCCACCCACCGCCTGCTGCGTCGGGTCCGCGACGCCGGCATCCGCGCCAGCGAGCATCACATGACGATGGGGCGAGCCATCAGCCGGGGGCGCTCGCTCGCGGATCAGGGTAAGCCTCGGTGAGCCGTCACAACCAGCGACGCGACAACTGACCTTGCGAGAGGGATCGGTTCAACGGACTAAGATGTCCCATTTCATCTCGTAAATGCCATCGTGGGCACGGAACTCCGCCACACCGGAGCCGTTTGGCGGCACGGTTTCCGGCGGCGTGGACGCATTGATCTTCGCCTTGATCGCCACCGGCGGGAAGAACTTGTCCTTCGACCAGCCAATCAATGCGCTGACCGCCGCGCCAGCGAACTTCACCGCGTATATTGCAACCGCCGTGACTATGGCAGCGGTGAAAGCTTCGCCAACCTTCTCGCTCTTGTCTTTCTCTTTCGTGGTGGCATCCGCTTCGACAACCATAGTGCCAGTATTGAAGCGAGTGGCGGAGGCGACGGAACCCGTCCACCGATTGACCACGGCCGCTCCGTGCCGGCCCGTGGCGGAAAACCGCCCCGCGTCGGGACGCGACAGGTAGCCGGGCTGGGCTACGGCTCGCGCTTGTGCGGGCGACATCAGCCCCTTCAGCTTTTCCTTCAGCTGCTCTTCGTAGACCGTGACGAAAGTCTCCCACGCCTTCTTGAGGCCGTCGCCTTCCCTCAACTGCGATTCGATCAGCACGACGGAGAATCCAAGTTCCACCTCACCGGTCGCACCAGCTAGATCAAGGGTGACAACCTCCCTCGGGGGATTGAAGGTCTTTACGTCGCCGTCATCGAAGTTGTCGTAGATGTTGATGCGTCCGCTGTTTTTCGTCGAACCGCGCAAATCCGCAGAGAACACAGCGCATTTGATTTCGTCGTTACCGAACTTCTCACGGTACTTTCCGCCCATTTCGTCCCGACACTTGACGCTTTGGATTCTGAACGTTGCAGTGTTGGTCATGACACGCTCCTTTGTGCGGGGTTGGGGTGCTCGCACCTCCTTTTCTCACGGGAACGGGTTCGCAGTGTGTGAGCCAGTTCACACACTAGCTGCTTCGATCTCACGCGACCTACGACAATCAGGCTCGGCGCACCCGTCGGTCAACAAGGATGCGCCGTCGCCGCGAACAGTACATTTCGTTGGTCGCATTTTGCCGCCGCCATTTCTTGGCGGACTTCATCATCTATACGTGCGAGTTGATTTCCGACAGGCACCACTCCAAGAGCGCCAGGCCAGCAGACTACTTGGGCTCCAGGCCGATCCTATTTATCAAATCGCCCTTGATCGCGAAATCCGCCGCGACGTCAGCCCGGAACCCCGCGCCGTTCTTGTAACTCGGCACCTGGCCGCCATTGATGATGAACTGTTGGACTTCCGTGTCCCTCATTGCCACGGCGCAAGCATTCTCGAGCGAGGCCTTGACCGGGGCGGGCAAGCCCTTCGGCGCGAACACACCGTTGAGCGTAGGCACGTGCCGCACGCCGAGTTCCTTTGCGGTCGGCACATCCGGGAGCAGGGGGACGCGTTCTTCCGCAAACGTTACAAGCACGCGCATACCCTGCCCAAGCACCGAAAGCAGGCTCAACGCGCCAAAATCGAGCCGCCCTGCCAGCACCTCCGGAAGCATCGGACTATCACCGCGGAAAGCCACGGGCTGGAATTGCAGCTTGAGATTGCCAGCGAGATTCTCTACCGATAGGTGGGAGTTTGAGCTTACGCCGGCGTGCCCGAAGACCAATTTCCCCGGATCCGCCTTCGCCGCCGCAAACAGGTCCTGGGCGCTCTTGAACCTCGAATTTGTTGGAACCGCGATCACGAACACGTTGTCGAAGGTGCGGCAAATGTACTCGAACGAATCCAAATTGTAGCGGAGGCCCTTGAACAGATGGGTCGCGTTGGCAATCGGCGTCGAGGGCCCACCACCTATCGTGTAGCCGTCTGGCGCCGCAGACGCGAGCGCATTAAATCCGATGCTGCCGGAGGCTCCGTCGCGGTTGAGTACAACAATGCTCTGACCAAGGGTTTCAGCCATAGCTCGTGCGACGCGGCGTCCCGTTATGTCGGTGCCGCCGCCCGCTGCGAATGGAATGATCATTTCTATAGGGCGCGTCGGCCATTGCTGAGCCGAAGCGCTCGTCGCGAATAGGATAGCGGCGGTCAGGGCGCCCATATGTGTTTTCATCAGTCTGCTCATTGTTGAAAATTCACGTCAGCGACGGACACTCAAGTCTGCGCGGCAGGATGGGCTACAAGCTCGGCAAGCTCGATGAGCATGTTTCCAGTCGACTCCGGATCGATGAATGCGATCTTCGAGCCGTTGTGACCTGAGACCGGCTGATCATTGAGAAGCTTCACGCCCTTCGCCTTTAGTTCCGCGAGCGCTTCGGAAATGTCTTCCACTTCAAAGCAGATGTGAAAAAGGCCGACGCCTCTCTCACCGATCCATTTTCGCGTTCGGGAGGTCGGGTCTTCGCTGTGCAGCAGCTCCAGATAGGTCTGGCCAACCGGGTACATCGCCAGCGTCGTCGTGTTGATACGCTCTTCGTATTCGAGGTTGAGCCCGAACAGATTTGTTAGCATTGACTTGCCGCCTTCAAGGTCATCGACCGCGACGGCAATGTGTTCGATTCTCTTGATCTTCATTTCCGCTCCCTTTCGCTGCTCGTGTTCATCCCCGGCGATCTTTCGTCGCCGAACGCTGCTCCCTGGTGTTCCGTAGCGAACCAGCTCGGCCGGCGCCGCTCTAAAAAGGCCTGCATGCCCTCTCTGCCATCGGCCGCAACCCGCATGGCGGCGGAGTGCGCGGCGGTCTTATGTGACACGGCGTCGTCGATGTGGCTCCAGGACGCCCGCGCGGTGAGGGCTTTGGTCGCCGCGACGGCTGAGGGGCAGCTTGCGAGGACGGCAGCCACGACCTGATCGCGGGCTTGGCGAAGGCCAGTCTCGTCGTCGACAAGCTCATGCACGAGCCCGATCCCGTGCGCTCGAGCGGCGGAAAATCGTTCGCCGGTCAGGAGGTATCGTTGCGCCTGGCGCGGTCCCATTGCGGCGACGACATAGGGCGAAATGACGCTCGGAGTGAGGCCGATACGCACTTCGGTCAATCCGAACTGTGCGTCGCGTCCTGCGATGACGACATCGCATGCGGCCACGAGCCCTACGCCGCCGCCGAGACAAGCGCCCTGCACCAGTGCGATGGTCGGCAAAGGAAGGGAGTGAAGCTGCTGAAACATCGCGGCGATGCGCTTTGCGTCTGCTAAATTCTCGTCTTCCCTGAACGTTGCGGCTCGCCGCATCCAGGTTATATCGGCGCCGGCACAGAAATGCGTTCCCGCGCCTTGCAACACGATCGCCCGCACGCCCGGGGTCTTGCTCAGGTCACGAAAGGCATCGTGGAGGAGCCCGACAAGATGTTCATCATAGGCATTACGCACTAGCGGACGATTCAGAGTGACGTCGGCCACTCCTTGCGCCGACAGAGCAACGACCAGGGAATCAGCGTTAGGCGGCGTACTATCGCTCATGGTGTCGACTGCATGGGGGGGTGGGTGAAGTCACGTCATCGTTGCGGAGAGCATCGTCTTGAGCCGCTCGAGGAAGAATGGAGCACATTTCATGATCCGCGTTTCCATATGCAGCATCAGCGGATGGATCTTGGGGCGATAGGCTTGCCATTCGGGATCGGCGAATAACGCGGCTCGGCAGCGTTCGCGCTGATTAAGGTCGTCATAGGCCCACATATGGACGATCAGATTCTGCACGCCAACTTCGGTCGCGTAGTATCCGAGCATGTGGGGCAGGTACTTGAGCTGGACCGGCATCCCGTGCGTTTCGTAATGGTGGAAATACTCGTCGACCTTACCTGGCCGAAGGCGATACATTCGTTCTTCGACGTACATGATCTCCTCCCTTCGTTAGCGTCGGCGCTTCGGCCGGCGTTGCCTTCCGACTCCCTACGCCGGACATGCGTTGGTGTTTTTTGAGCGCGCTATCATTCAGGCGTGATGTTTGCGGCGCGGATCGCCGCTCCCATCTTCTCGTATTCAGATTTGAGGAAGGCGTTGAACTCCGATGCCGAGTTTCCAGCAGGGACAAATCCGATCGCCTTGAGTTTCTCCTGTACGGCAGGCTTCCCGATGGCCTTTACGAAGGCCGCGTTCAGCTTCTCGATATGGGCGGGAGGCGTCTTGGCGGGCGCGACGATGCCGTACCAGTTTGCGGAATCGAAGCCGGGAAAGCCCGATTCAGCGATCGTCGGGACTGACGGTAGCATGGACGCCCGGGTCTTCGTCGTAACGGCGAGTGCACGAACACGACCATCGGAGACGAAGGGAGACGCCGTTGTGAGCGCGTCGAATACCAGGTCGATGCGGCCGGCAAGCAAGTCCATGTTGGCCTCTGGTCCCCTGTAGGGGACATGCTGCAGTTTGATGCCTGCCGCCATTTCGAACAAAAGCGCCGCCGTGTGGTTGGAAGTGCCGATGCCCGGCGTTCCATAGGTGATTGTGCCCGGATTAGCTTTGGCGCGCGCGATCAGATCCTGGAGACTGGTGATCGGGCTGCCCGCCGACACGATGATCAGGAGCGGGCTGGCTCCGGCCAAGGTGACGCCGGTGAAGTCATCCAGGCGGTACGACATACTTCGTTTGAGATGGGGACTGATCACCATTGCCCCGGCGGCGGCAGTCATCAGGATGTGTCCGTCAGGGTCGGATTTGGCGACGAAGTCGCCGGCAATAATGCCGCCCGCACCGGCCTTGTTCTCCACGATGATCGGTTGCCCGAGAAAAGGCGACGCCTCTTCCGCGAGGATGCGGCTCACCGTGTCGATGCCGCCACCGGCGGTATAGCCGACCTGCAGCCGAATGGGGCGGTTCGGGAAGGTTTCAGCCTTTGCTCCGGTAACGCACCCAAGGAAACCAGCAACAGCAAGCAGGGTGCAGGCCGCAGCCCTGCGCGTACGGATCAACGCGGGTATCGCCATCGTAGTCAATCCTTTTGGGTAGATGATTCCGCTCGGCCATTCGTGCGCTCAGCGTCATGGTCGAGAACCTGATAGATGTGGAAACCTTCGAGGGCGGTCTCACCGCGCTGATTGACGAGCGCTGTGGTGATGCGGACGAAGCGCTTGCCGCCCTCGGACCAGATTTTCTCGACGTGAAAGCGGGGAGTGACGGTGTCGCCAACGACCACCGGCTTCAGGAACCGCGAACCCTGTTCGACGAAGACAAAGCCCTCGATCTGGCGTGACACCGACGAGGCGCCGAGCGCGGTCATCGCGGTGACGAGAAGTCCATGCGCGAGCGGTTTCTGAAAGCGCGTACGCCGCGCATATTCGACGTCATAGTGAATCGGGTGGTTGTCCCCTGTGACGCCGGAGAAAAGTACGAAGTGAGCGTCCGTCAGCGTCTTGGACGGACTCGAGAACGCCTGCCCAAGTGTCAGGATGAGTTCATCGTCATCTTGGGCTGCCCACGCATCTTTGTGTTCCACGCCCGGCGCTCTCTTTCCTGATTGCTTTTTCGAATGCACGTCTTTCTCTCCTGAACAGGGAGCAGCATGCAATGACGCTGACCCTCGGGTCAATACTAATTAGCGGAGGCAACAATTGATGTATGGAGGCCAAGCGATACTGTTGACTAGACAGTCAAGTCTGGTAGGAGTTGCGAACGAGCTAGGGGTATGCCGCTGGCGGACGACCCTGGAGAGTGGTGGGAGCTGTTGATGGGGGCACCATTGGACATTGCCGTGGGCTCGTACGGACTCACTGAATTGCAGCGTGAGCTGAAAGCCGGCGCGCGCGCATTTGCCCAAAGGGTATTGGCCCCGGCTGCGCAGGAAGCGGATAGGGCTGGAGGCGATTTTCCGAGCGCGGTCCTTGCTGAGATGGCCCGAGCCGGCTTCCTGGGACTGGATGTGCCCGAGGAATTCGGCGGGCAGGGCCTCGACACGCTGACCTGCGCCGCCATTCTCGAAGAGCTGGCAGGTGGCTGGTTTTCCTCGACCATCTACGCGATGAACCTTGCAACGGGACCGCTACTTGCGGCAGCGTCCGGCGCGCAGCGTGCGCGCTACCTTCCGGGGATTTGCAAGGGCGAGCTGGTGCCCGCCTTCGCCCTAACGGAGGCGACCGGCGGGTCCGATGCTGCAGCCATCCGCACGCGCGCCGTCCGTGACGGCTCGGACTACGTCATCACCGGACAGAAGATATTCATCACCAATGCGCACCGGGCGGACGTGCTGATTGTATTCGCCAGATTGGCGGGCGACGAGAGGCGCGGAAAGGGGATCTCGATCTTCCTGGTTGAAAAGGGTGCGCAGGGACTCATCATCGGGCAGCGGTTTGCGACGCTCGCGCATGGCGCGAACCCGATCTGGGAGGTGGTGTTCGACGGTTGCCGGATCCCCGCAGAAAATCTCGTGGGGATTGAGGGCGAGGGCTTTACCTATATCCAGCGGGATTTTGCGAAGATTCGCGCTGTGTACGGGTCGCGTTGCGTGGGTGTCGCGCAAGCCGCGTTCGATTACGCCCTGCAATACATCAACGAGCGCACGCAGTTCGGCCAGCCGGTGGCAAGCTTCCAGGGTATCCGCTTCAAAGTGGCCGATCTCGTTGCGAAAATTGAGGCCGCGCGCCAGCTTTCCTATCGCGCGGCGGTTGCCGCCGATGCGTTGAGTCCCGATGCTCCGGCCGCGGCATCGATGGCGAAGCTATTCGCGAGTTCGGTGGCGGTCGAGGCGACTGGCGATGCGCTCCAAATGATGGGCGGGCACGGATACATCAAAGACCACCCGTTGGAGCGCTATTACCGCGAGGCGAAGCTGTTCCAAATCGGCGACGGGACCGATCAGATGCTCCGTCTGCTGATTTCCCGCTTTGCAAATCAACGTGCGAAAGACAAGCAATCGGCGCAGCTTTTGTGATGTGCCGAGACGGCCTCCGGCATCGGCGGCCTATTCGAATGGTGTTCGTTGAGTGCTGATTGGAGGGATAAGTGCACGAGGTGATAAGCGTTCCAAATTGGAATCCCCGTTTAACCTATTCGCCCGCGGTGCGCGCAGGGGACTTCATCTACGTGTCCGGGACGGTTGCGTCGAATGAGAACGGAGAGGTCGTTCACCCCGGCGATATCGTTGGCCAGACGCGATACGTCTACGGGAAGATCGCGCGTATTCTGGGCAGTGCTGGCGTCGAACTTTCGTCAATCGTCGATACGCTCGAGTTCTACATTCCCGATCCCAATTACCGTGACACGGCAGCGGTGCGCCGCGAACTGTTCGGGGAAAAATTTCCGACGGCGACCGGCATTCCTGTCCAGTCCCTGATACGCGAAGGTGCGCTGATCGAGATCAAGGTCGTAGCCTACGCGCCTCAGCGATCCGTCCAATCATAGTGAAGGACCCGCGCCGGGGTTGCAGCGTCACCTCTGTCGACCCCTTGCACGAACACGTGGGAATGTCGTCTCATGACAATGCTGCGGCGTCTTGCCGATGACAGTATCGAGGGAGCTGGCGACGATGTCGCCATGGTTCTCGACGTCCTGGAACGCATGCTGCAGGATGGCGAGAGCCGTCAGACCTTTCGGGCTTGTCGTCAGCGTCCAGATGAAGCGCGGGACAATCGTGTCTGGAAGCTCATGTGTGAGACGGGGATCGCGCATGTCTGCTATCCGCAGGAACTCGGCGGTTCTGGCGCGTCGCTTGCCAGTGCAGTGCTCTTGGCCGAGACGATCGGGCGTCACCTGGGACCGGATGCATTTACGGCTTGCAGCTTCTTTGCCGGTGCATTCCTCAATGGACCGAACGCTTCCCAATTGGCGGCGGGGCGGGCGCTTCTCGGTGGTGATCTGCCGGTGATTGCGCTCGCGCTTCAGGATGTCGAGGCGAGCGCGCCCGCGCCACGGGCCGAACTCGCACTAGAAGGTGGATCTCGCGTCCTGCGTGGGGAGAAGCAGCGCGTCCGAGGCGCGCCGTTTGCCACGGCATTCATTGTGACGGCGTGGGACGGCGACGAGCCTGTTGCTTGCCTCGTTCCGGCAGGTGCGACCGGTGTTGACGTCACCTACACGCCGCTTTTCGATGGGACATCGGCTGCCAGGCTCCACCTGAACGGTGTGCCGCTACGCGATGAAAATGTACTGGCGCGCGGCGCAGCATGCACGGCCGCGCTGACGCAGGCGACCGAATGGACGAACGTCGCCATCTCGGCGGAACTTCTGGGGATCCAAACCACGCTCCTGGAAATGACTCTGGAGCACATCAAGACGCGACGGCAGTTCGACCGGCCCCTGGGCGATTTCCAGGTCCTCCGCCACCGCGCCGCCGACATGTTCACGTCGCGAGAGATGACCCGCGTGGTCGTCTTGGAGGCGATCCAGATGCTGCAAAGTGATGCATCGCCGCTGCACCGGCAGATCATAGCCAGCCGAGCGAAGGCGCGCGCGACGGATTCAGCCGAAAAGATCGGGCGCGAAGCCATCCAGATGCACGGAGCGATAGGCTTCAGCGACGAGTGCGACGTTGGTCTTTTTGTGAAGCGTGCACGCGTGCTTTCCCCGTGGCTCGGGGGCGTCGAGCACCATCGGCGGCGTTTTGCCGAACTGGCATCCGTGGCCGTGGGCGAGGTGGAGTGAGTCATGAACTGGATCGAAATGACGGACGAGGCGTTTCGCGATCTGCTCCGTGCATTCTTCGCCGCAAACGTTCCCAGCCATCTGCGGAACCATCCACACCGAATCCCGCGCTGGGCTGAATCGAAGGACTGGTATCTCACCCTCGCCAGCAAGGGCTGGCTTGCTCCCAACTGGCCGCGTGAGCACGGCGGCATGGGCCTCGATGCCGGCAAGCTTCTGATCTATTTCTCCGAGATCGAACGGGCGGGAATTCCACGTCTCTACGACATGGGGCTCTATATGCTCGGTCCCGTGCTGATCCGGCACGGCACAGAGGAACAGAAGCAGACCTATCTCCCGAAGATCCTCAGTGGCAAGCATCTCTGGGCACAAGGCTACTCTGAACCAGAGGCCGGATCGGATCTCGCCAACCTGCGTACGACCGCGACGCTTAAGGATGGGGAGTTCATCGTGAACGGCCAGAAACTCTGGTCAACGTTTCTCGATGACGCCACCCATATGTATATTCTTGCACGCACCAAAACCGGAACACGCAAGCAAGAAGGCATCAGTTTCATCATCGTCGATCTGGCAAGCCCGGGCATCACGCGACGGCTGATCAAAACGCTTGCAGGTCAGGACGAACTGGGTGAGGTCTTCTTTGACAATGTGCGGGTTCCTTACGAAAATCTCGTCGGGCCACTGCACAACGGATGGGGCCTTGCAAAGGATCTCCTGGAGTTCGAGCGGCTCAACAACGGCAGCCCGAAGCTTCCGCTGTCGGCCCTGAACCTCTTGACCGCCTACGGGGTGTCGAACGGCGTTCTCCAGGACCCGTGGATCAGTTCGCGCTTCACCCAGCTACGGATGGATCTCGAAGACCAGATAACGGCCTACCGCTATTTCGGTGAGCGGCTGAAGTCCGGAAAGGGCGTGGGACCCGAAGTCTCAATCCTGAAGGTCTGGTCCACCGAGACATTCCAGAGGATCGCCGATCTGTTTCTTGAACTCACCGGTGAAGAGGGCATCGAGGCCTATTGGTCCGATGACGACCCGACCGGTGCACTGCGCATGTTCTTCAATTCGCGGCCTGCTACGATTTATGCGGGCTGCAATGAAGTGCAGCGCGACATTCTCGCTAAACGCGTCCTCCAACTGCCAGGGTGAACAAGTATGTCCGGTGCAACCACGGAGCCAATGTCGACAGCTCCGATCATGCCATTGTACTTCGAGGATTACGAAGTCGGGGCGCGCTTCAAGACCTATTCGCGCACAATCACGGAGGCGGACCTCGCGATGTTCTGCGCGCTGGTCGGCTACCACATGCCGCTCTTCATTGACGAACACTACGCGCGTGAAACGCGGTTCGGCGGTCGCATCGTGCCCGGGTCTCTGACCGCGTCCTACTCGACGGCTTCGACGGAAGTACTGACGCGCTGGTCGATCATTGCGCATCTCGGGAACAGAGAGGCACGCTTCTTGGGCCCGGTACGGCCGGGCGATACGATCACGACGCATGTGGAAGTGATCGAACGATCTGATCGAGGCGAGGGACGCGGCATGGTTACCTTCCGCGACACCGTCGTGAATCAGGACGGCACTACCGTCTACACCGTTGAAAAATTGGTGATGGTGAAGAAGCGGCCGGCCTGACGCATCTGACGATCTCTCTCCAACGCGCGAAACGCACCCAGGAAACGCAGTCATGAACATCTCCGATCCCATCCGCACTCATGCATTGCGCCGGCCCCGGCACCCTGCTGTGGTGACTCGACAGGGCGAGGTGCGCTATCGCGAATTCGAAGCCGGGATCAATCGCGGCGCGCGCATGCTTCTCGACGCGGGAATCAAGCGAGGCGATATCGTGGGTGTCGCGCTTGGCGATTCGGCGGAACACATGGCGATGTTGTTCGCCATTGTGCGGATCGGCGCCGTGATCCTGCCGATCGATCGCCGCTGGACGCAAGGAGAGCTGGCGCGCATCGTCGGGCATTTCGGCGGGAGCCTCGTGCTGTGCGAGCAGGGCGATCCTGCGATCGAGGGCGTACGTAGTATGTCGGTGGAGATCCCCATCTTCGAGGAGGGGGCGGTGGAGCCCGTTCCGTCCGCCGCCGAGGGCGATGATCCGCTGATGCTGTCGCTGTCGTCCGGCACGACGGGACGGCCAAAGGGGCCGATGCTGACCCACGCGAATTACTTGCATCGGTTCCAGATCTATTTCATCAGCGCGACTTTCAACGAGCACGATCGTTTTGCTTCCACGTCACCGTTGTACTTCACCGGTAGCCGCGCTTTCTGCATGGCGATCTCATTCGCCGGCGGGACCGTTGTCCTGCTGCCGCCGCCCGTGTCGCCCGCCCAGCTGATCCAAGAGATCAACGATTATCGATGCACCGCGACCTTCGCTGTACCGACGATGTTGCGGCGTTGGATTGATCTGAATAAGGAAGACAAACTGTGCTTTCCGGCCCTGCGATTGCTGCTGCTCACCGGCTCGGCGGTCTTCCCGGAGGATTGGGAGCAGGCCCACCGCAAAGTGGCGCGCTATCTCATCAATTTCTATGGGTCGGCGGAAGGTGCGGGTGCAACCGTGCTCACCTCGGATCATCCGCCAGAGGCGATCCGATCGGTTGGCACTGTCGCTTATGGTTCGGTAGTCAGGATCGTCGACGCGCAGTTCAATGATCTTCCTACCGGCACCGAAGGGCGGATCTGCTATCGCAGCCCGGCCACAGCGCGCGAATACTTCCGTGATCCGGAACAGACGCAGAAGGCCTTCCATGACGGTTGGTATTGCCCCGGCGATCTCGGCTATCTGAGTGAGGACGGATTTCTCTGCATCACGGGCCGTGAAAAGGACCTCATCATCCGTGGGGGCATCAACATCTATCCGGACGAGATCGAGAGCATTTTAGTGACGCACCCGAGCATTTCCGAAGCCGCCGTGGTGGGACTTCCATCGCAGGAATTCGGTGAAGAGGTGGCGGCGATCCTCATTTCGGATGAGGAACTGGATCAGGACCAATTGCGAGCCTTTTGCAAGCAGCAGTTGGCGCCCTACAAGGTGCCGTCCCGCTACTATCGCTTGCAGGAAATGCCGAAAACGAGTGTGGGAAAGATCGACAAGAAAGCACTACGGATAAGCCTGCAGAACAACACGGTGCCCGGTTGAGCGGCGAGATAACCTCGAAATGAGGAAGAGCTTCTTGTGACCCATCCTTCCGAGATCAAGCCACGCGAGGGATATGCGCGGGGAACCCGCCCGAGCGAATTTATCGTCGGCACGCGTCTTCCGGCGGTCCATTTCACGGTCACGCGCGCGATCGTCGTCGACTATTGCGCGGCCATCGGCTGGAAGGTGATGCCGACCCGGGATGGCCGGCCGCTCGCACCGACGACCGTTCTCACGCTGTATCAGACCGCCATTCTTTACCGTCGCTTTCTGCCGCCCCAGGGGGTCATCCTGCGAGAGCAGGAGTGGTGGTGGAAAGGGCTAGTGTGGGCCGACGAGGACACCACGGTGGAAGCCGACGGAGAAGTAGTCGATCGCTTCGAGCGCCGCCAAAAGCAGTATGTCAAATGGGCTGTTGAATTCCGGACGAACGAGGGGCGGCCTATCGCCTCGTCTCTCTGTACCCTTTACATTCCCGGTGGTTCGTCATGACCGGCACACTTCGCAGGCAGATCACGCAGGAATCAATCAATCGATACGGCGAGCTCAACGGCGACAACGATCAACTACACTACGATGCCGAATATGCGCGCAGCCGGGGATTTGAGGGAACGATAGCACACGGCCTCATGCTGCTGGGAACGGTGACAGAACTCGCCGTCTCGCGGATGGGCTCGGCATGGTTCGAGCAAGGGTATGTCGGACTCAAGTGGATCGCACCGACGCACGCCGGCGACGAAATTGTTGTGGCCATTGACGACGCCGGCAAAATTGAGGTCTATGCGGCTGCCGGCCGCGTTGTCGCACTGGGAACTGCAACGTCAGCAGGCGGTGGGCCTTCTGATCAGACATCGGGTTCGGAATGACTGATGTTCTGTTTTGCGTCCTGCAAGGCGTAATCGGCGCTCGCACTGGCTATAGGGAAATAAACCTGTTATCCACCCGTGCTGAATGCGCCCTATGAGACGTTCAGCATGAGCATGGATGCCAGCGAGTGGATTGCTGCCGATTCGCCACGGAAGCGAGACGAGATTTTGCGTAGTCTCGGCGCTTACCTGCAGCGAACCAGGCTTTCGTCGCTGACGATGCAAGACATCGCCGACCAACTCAACATCAGCAAAGGCAGCCTCTACAACTACTTCAAGAGCAAGCAGGACATCATTTTTCATTGCCATATGAAGGTGATGGAAATGAGCTTGGCGGCGCTGCGAGAAGCGAAGCAGGCCGGCGACTCGTCGGCAGCCCGTCTCCAGATCCTGCTGGAGAAGCATATTCGCGGCATGACCGATGAAGTGTATGGCGGAGTGCTGTTGCTGCCGATAGACGACCTGGATGCCGCACAGCGCCGCAAGTACATTGGATTGCGCGATCAGTTCGAGCGCGGCGTGCGCAAATTGATCGATGACGGGATCAGGAGCGGCGAATTTCGTCCGATCGATGCCAGAATAGCATCGCTTGCGATTCTTGGTTCGATCAATTGGCTACCGCGATGGTACCGCTCCGACGGGCAACTGACGCCCAGTGAAGTAGCGGCGCAATTTGCCAGCCTTTTCGTGCATTCGCTCCTGGCCGACAATCATCGTCCCCCAACAGGGATTGCGCGGCGGAGCAGGGCACGACCTAGGCAGGCTGCGGGCTAGGTGTGCAGTCCCGGCATTTGATGGATTGGATCGAGGATGAATCGATCCGGTTCTCTTGTCCGGCTTTTGCAGATGTATTCGTAGGGCGTGAGGCCCTTAAGGGTCTTGAGCCGGCAGGCGAAGTTGTAGGTGGTGATGAAGTCGGCGAGGTGCTGGCGGAGCTGGTACTAAATTCATATTCAAGAGGTATTGCATCGCCGCACTATTGGATATGCATCGAACATCAAGGGCGCGAGAATTGCGTAAGCTGACTGGGAGGATCGATTGACGTTTTCAATTTTAGCTTTCTGCGAGGAGAGTGGAAAAATCGGCGTAGGCCAATCGACGGGAACCCCAGCGATTGGCAATCGCACTTTTCGCATCTTTCCAGGGCGGGGGGTTTTCACAGTCCAAGCAGGGCATAATTTTTATCAACGGGAACTCGCCGCCGCGCTTTTCGAAGCTGGATGGGGCGCTCAGCGCATCATCGACGCGCTCGATGCGGCAGATCCCTATTCCAACCAGCGGCAGGTTGCCGTCTTGAGAGTGACGGGTGATATCGCGGTCAGAACCGGCTCAAAGGCGTTTAGCTGGAATGGGCATCGGGTGGGAGAAAACTACGTCGTCGCCGGCAATGCGCTGGTGGGTCCAGGTGTCGTCGATGGAATGGCGGCAGCTTTTGAAGGTGGCGAAGGCGAGGAATTAGAAGATCGATTGCTCCTCGCGATCGAAGCTGGGCGCGATGCCGGCGGTCAACCCACAGGGCAACGCTCTGCTGTTCTGCAGGTCTTCAAAGATAAAGCCTATCCGCTGTTCGATTTGCGTGTTGATATCAATCAGGAGCCCGTCGCAGAGCTCCGCAAGGGCTTCGATTGGTACCGCCCTCTGGCTCAGCACTATGCTGAGTGCTACGAGGCGGGCACCATCGCGAAATATCGGGACCACCTAACGTCCATCGGATGGCCGACAAGCCCCAGCTTCTGAATATTCCCTTTCAAGAATCTGCATCCTGCTTTGCTGCGCAAATGATGGCGAGCGCGCAAGCATGTCCAATTCGCCACCATTCAAATCGAACAACCGCCGGAGCAAGGCCACGTCCGCAAACGGATTCGTCTTCACCGCAGGATAGACCGCAGAAGACCTGTCAGGCGACACTACAGTGCAGACCAAAACGTTTTGACGCAGGTCGACCGCCATCTAGGTCAGTCCGGTACTTCAAAGGACAATATCGTAAGCGTGATTATTTGGCTCACTCGCCGGCGACGCGAGAACAGCCGGCCCGAAGAAGCCCGTCTGGACGGTTGCACGTTTGAATTGCGAGATGCGCCAGAGATGCTTCGCCTCGCGTTGTTCGTTCCCGTTCCTCAACGAGAATTCCCCGATGAACTAGTAAATACAGTCGACCAGCTAACGCGCTGTTTTTGTTAGATCTTCCGTACAGTAGCGAACAGAGGAGAACAGTATGATGGCGGAAGGGGTGTCCTCCACATGATATTGATATAATGGGACTTTTGTGCGGTTTTCAGCTGTTCTCCACGCGCCTCTCCACGTTGCCAGTGTGAAACTCGGAGAATGGAGGTTGGCGGCATTAAGTCAGGCGTCAGACTTCGGAAGCCTGCACAGCTCCAGAAGACCGGATGAAGGCGGGTGGGGAGCATCGCGTACCGTTGGTGCCGTGCTGCCCCGAAGCCAGCCGGTGGGCACCGCCATCGATCTTGCGTTCGCTGGTCGCTCGGACAAGAGACCATGCAACTGGTGCTGCTCATGAACACGCCGGCACTGAATAAAGAGCGCAGCTTCCGGTCAGCGTTCCGGGACTGGGCGTCGGAGCGGACCAATTTTGCCCGCGAGATTTGCGAGGCGGCGCTCGCGCACATCGTAAAGGACAAAACCGAGGCTGCGCATCGGCGTGGAGACCTGTTCAACCGGCGACGCGAATTGATGGTGGCGTGGGCTGCGTTCGTTGCAGCACAAAGTACAGTAATTGCCCACGTACGATCCGCTCGATTTAAAAAGCCCAACTTCAGATTGCGTCGGAGTTTTCTCGTATTATCGGTAAAGTTGATTGCCGTGAACGGCGCCACAGAATTGACGAGCAAAAACATCCGGGTATGGGTGATCTTATCCGACTTCCGATAAAACCAAAGTTTGAGAGCCAAGGTTGCAAACAACTTGCGATCGAATCTTCGCTCCCAAAAAAATTGACCTGGCGCGCGTCCGGCATAGTTTAGCACCGTGTCGTGAACGCCTAGGGCATCTGTTCTGCCTTACTTGACCAACAGGCCCTGGGTCGGCGGCAGGTTTTCACATCGTTGAGCAAAAAAACGCTGAAACAAGCGAACGGGAGAGTCATGCCCAAATCTCATCGCAACATCAATCCGTTGGCGGACGATGGATTCGTCGGCCCCAGGACCATCCTGGCTCCGACCGGACCGCTGCTGGCAACAATCACCGATCCGATCGCATACCTGATCCGGCGCAAGTTTTACCGGAGGGAGACCGGACTGGAATGCTTCCGGACCGATCGCCTGGTGGGCATGGCGCCTGAAGCCGAACGCAAGGCAGTCGAGGCGTACCGAAGCGAACTTCAGGCTAGGCGGCCTGAGGAAGTATCGGCGTTGGTCGAAGCCGAACTCGCGCGCGAAGCCTCCGAGGAGGAGCCGCAAGCTCAACAGGCAGATCAGGACCGTTTCTTCAACCTGCCGGGCGCCAACGCCGATCTCACACACTGGAGCCGGGCGATGATCTGGTCATTGGAGGGTGCCGTTGCGCTATCGTTCGGCAAAAACCCCGACGTTGTCACTTGGAAGCGGGTCAAGCCACATCTTCAGTTCTCGCCGTTTGCCACCGAGTACCGCCACGTACTGGAGCTGGCCTACGACGCGCGGGATAGCGGGCTGTTGGACCATTTCGTCGAACCTGGCCTTTTTATCGCTTGGGCCAAGCGGACTGGCATCCCTTTCCCCGCGGACCTCGAACGTGCGGTTATCGCGGAGGAGCTTGAGACGGTGAATTGGCAGGCGAAGTATTATGAACTCGTGTATAGTTCCGACGCGCGCGAGCAAGAAGATCGGGCTATCAAAGAGCGCCGGCGCGCCGCGATTGACGAATTGACCCAGCGCTGCGTCGACCTCGCAAACCAGCTTGCAGCGGCTATGAGCCCCTTGCGTACCGAGCCAGTCAAAGCGACGGAAATCGGAACGCGGGAGCGCGACACCTTGCTCAAGCTCGTGATCGGCATGGCCGTGAAAGGGTACGGCTACGACCCGGACCAGCAACGGAGCGGCACGGTGCGGGAGATCGTCAGTGATCTCGAACTCGTGGGCGTGGCTTTAGATGCCGATACGGTCCGGAAATGGCTCAGACGAGCTGCTGGCCTTCTGTCTCGCGAACAACCCGAATAGCCCAATCGCGCTAACCGAAGACGGTCAGTGGTAACCGAATTCGGTTAGGGCTTAACCGAGTTCGGCCACCGCCCGACCTGCACTTCATAGACCGGCACCGTCATCAACCAGACGGAGCCAATCCATGACATCCCCTGCTGCTTCCCCCAGGACAGCGTTTGCTGTCTACCCCAAGACGGATGTTGCTGCCACTTCGCCTGAGACGGCTTTCGTTGCCGCTTTTCCCAAAACGGGTTTTGTGCGGCTCGCATCCATCTTAGCACCGCGCGGCCCGATCCCGGTCAGCAAGTCGACCTGGTGGGCCGGCGTCAAGTCCGGCCGCTTTCCGAAGCCGGTGAAGCTGGGCGACCGTATCACCGTCTGGCACGCTGAGGACATCCGCAAGCTGTTCGAGCCGAGGGCTGTCCAATGAGCGGACGGGGGCATCGCCGCAAGGGCGATCGTATCGAGCGCGAAATCGTGGATCGGCATCGCGAATTGGGCATTCACGCCGAACGCTACCCGCTGTCGGGCGCGAGCCGGTTCCGCGGCAGCGGCCACGACGTCGACATCTACCTGTTCGGCATCGATCAGGCGCCGATCAAGGCGGAGGTGAAGGGGCGCAAGAACGGCGCCGGTTTCGTCAGCTTGGAGAACTGGCTCGGCGACTACGACGCGCTGTTTCTGCGCAAGGACCGCACCGATCCGATGGTGCTGATCCCGTGGCGCGTGTGGGCGCACCTTGTTGAACGGGTGCGCCAGTGACGAGCTTGTGCATGGAGTTGATCGAGGCGGGGCGGGTGGTCGCTGTGGCCAAGTTGACGGCCACCACCGATGGCGTCGCGCTGACCGTCGCGAAGGTTGCTTATGGCGAGGCCGCCCTATGATGCCTCTCACCATCGATCATGCGCGGAGCTTAATGCATGGGCGGTTTGGCCAAGCCGACGCACCGTGCCCTGCTTGCGGTCCCCTGCGTCGCAGCGCGACAAACCAGAAACGGCGCACCATGAGGCTGTGGTGCGCCGATCCCAGCTTCATAACGTATCACTGTGCCCGGTGTGGCGAGCATGGCTTTGTGTCTGGGAGTGACACCTCGCCTGCGAAATGGATGTCCAGCGCAGACGTGGAAAAAATCCGGGCCGATATAGCTGGGCGCGACGCGGAGCATAAAGCCGCCCGGCGGCTGAAAGCTCTGGGATTATGGCGCCGCCGGAAGCCTATCGCGAATTCGCCGGTTGAATTTTATTTGCGCAACGCCCGCTGCTATCGCGACCGATTTCCCGCGACGATCGGATTTTTGCCGGCGTTGGGCGATTTCACGCCGGCGATGATCGCCGCCATCGGCATCGCTCACGAGACGGCGCCCGGCGACATCGGAATTGCCGATCAGGATCTTCGCGGTGTCCACGTTACCTCGTTGATCGAAGACGGATCGACCAAAGCCGGCACCGGGCGAGATAAGATCATGATCGGGCACTCTATCGGTTCGCCGATCATGCTGGCGCCGCCAAATGATTTGCTTGGGCTCGCAATCACGGAAGGCATCGAAGATGGCCTGAGTGTCCACGAAGCGACTGGGCTCGGCGTCTGGGCCGCTGGCTCCGCGTCGAGAATGCCGGCGCTTGTTGAGGCCGTTCCCGCCTATATTGACTGCATCACCATCGTTGCCGATGGCGATGATACCGGCTGCGACAACGCTCAAAAGCTCGCCGCTGCATTGGCTAATCGTTGTTGCGAGGTTCGCATTGTCGTGCCGTCCGCAAATCGGAGGGCATCATGAAACCGTTAGATGCCAACGCGATTGCCAGCGAGCAAGGAATTGATGTCCTTCACCAAGCTCTGGACGCGCCTGTCCTTCGGCCATCAGCCCGCAGGTTCACGCGCACGAGCACGAACGTCATCATGGCGACGACATACCCGCCCCTGCGGTCGGTCGTGCCCGGCTATGTATACGAGGGTTTCACGGTGCTGGCGGGACGGCAGAAGCTCGGTAAAACGTGGCTCGCCATCGACTGGGCATCGGCGGTGGCGACCGGCAGAATTGCGATGGGTTCAATTCCGTGCGAGCTGGGCGATGTCCTCTACATCGACATGGAGAACGGACCGCGGCGCATTCAGGGCCGCATTAAAGCGCTGTTCCCCAATGAGCGCGACAGGCCCAACCTGTCGCACCTCGAATGGGTGACAGAGGCGCTGCAACTGGATCAGGGCTTTATCGATGAGCTTGAGAGGTGGCGCGCCTCGGTGCAAAAACCCACGCTGGTGGTGATCGACGTGTTGCAGCGGATCAAGCCCCCCGGCAGCCCGGCGAGGAACGCCTATGAAAACGACTACTCGGCCTGGGCGCCGTTGCAGCAGTGGGCTACCGAAAATCGGGTCGCGGTGCTCGGTCTTCACCACACCAAGAAGGGCGGTGCCGAAGATCCGCTTGAGGCGTTATCCGGCTCCAATGGTCTTTCGGCCTGTGCCGACACCACCATTCTTCTCGACCAAGACCAGAACGGCCGCACGCTGTACGTCCGTGGTCGCGACGTAGAGGAAAAGGAAACGGCGGTGATGTTCGCCGGCGGCTTATTTTCGATCCTCGGTGAAGCGTCGGAAGTGCGTCGATCGGACGAGCGCACGGTTATCATCGCGGCACTCACAGATAACGGCGAAGCCATGACGCCGGCCGAACTCGCGGCAGCGCTCGGCAAGCAATCGAACAATATCAAGCAGTTATTGTTTAAGATGGCGAAAGCCGGTGAAGTCTACCGCGTAGGTAGGGGCCGGTATTGGGTAGAACCGTCACACCCCCATAACCCTGATAACCGCGGTAACCGTTCGGGCGACGATGGTGACTGATCGTCAACCGGTTATCGGGTTATCGCGGTTATCGGTCTTTTGGACAATTGCTGCGTGAGTTCAGCCGCAGGTCCGCATCAGTGAACACGAACAAATCCGAAGGCGAGATAGGAAAGCGACCGACATGAAGTCCAGGATACGAGGCGGCGATGCCGCAAGGGCCGCGGTAGCGACGACGGAGCGCCTGCCGATCACGTTGCAAGCGACCGATCTGGTAGGACCATTTCTACCTGCACCCGATGACGGCCAGCGCAGGAAACCGCCGCGGGTCCGAAAACCGTCCGCGTCTCACGACGTCATTCAGGCGCCGTCGGCCGACCTCGAAACCCACCGCGCCATGTTGCAGGCCACGTTTGGGACGCTTTCCGAGGAATTTGCCGACACCATGATGGGCAAGATCATCTCCGGTCTGCGCCCCAACGCCTACGACATCCTTGGCGAGGCGACCCTCAACGCGGCCCTCGCCACCGTCGCGTCATTGAAACCGGAGTCGGAGATCGAGGCCCTCATGGCCGTGCAAGCCGTCATCGCCGGCTTTTCGGCGCTGCGCATGTTGGAACTCAGCCAGCGGCATTTGGGCGAGGTGAACATCACGGTCTACGGCGGTTATGCCAACCGGCTCCTCAAACTCCAGAACGACCTGCTGCAAACTCTCAACCGGCATCGGCGGGGAAACAGCCAATCGATCGTGGTCAAGCATGTGCATATCCACCCCGGCGCACAGGGGGTGGTCGGAATTGTAAATCGGGATGAAGGCCAGCGGTGAGGAGGAAGCGAAACATGACCGACAACCCCGTGCGTCCGGTTGACAATGGAACGCTGTCACAAGCCGGCCGCTGCGGCGCCAAGACCAGATCAGGCGCGCCCTGCAAGTCAGCGCCGGTCACGGGCCGACGACGGTGCCGGATGCACGGTGGCGCAGACGGCAGCGGTGCACCAAGCGGCAGCAGGAACGGCAACTACAAGCACGGACGCTACACTGCGGAGGTTGCCGCCACGCGCCGTTGGCTGCGCGAGGCCACTCATATGCTCCGGAAGCTGAACGAGAGCGCCGGCTGACAATCGAAACTACGAGAGCCCAACACCAGGCAGAATATTGTTATGACACGAAAAGACTGGCCGGCAGATCCGGCTGAAACATGGGGCTCAACTCAATGATCATGAATCGCGTCGGGATGCTCGTTGCGAACGACCCAGGAATCCGAGATCGTCAAGTCCCAATTAGCAGAGTGATTCGACCATGACGCCGGCCTCGGCTTACCTTGAAAGCCTCAATGCTCAACAGCGCCGCGCTGTCGAGCATGGCGTCACCGAACCGAATTGTACGTCCGGTGGTCCGCTTCTGGTCATTGCCGGCGCCGGTTCCGGCAAGACCAACACCTTGGCGCATCGAGTAGCCCACCTGATTGTCAACGGTGCCGATCCGCGGCGGATTCTGCTCATGACGTTTTCGCGGCGAGCGGCGGCCGAAATGACAAAGCGGGTTGAACGGATCTCGCGGAACGCGATGGGTGACAAGGCCGGCGTGATGACCGATGCGCTGGCGTGGGCGGGGACGTTTCACGGCATCGGGGCACGCTTGTTGCGCGAATATTCCGACCAGATCGGGCTCGATCCGGCTTTCACCATCCATGATCGCGAAGACGCCGCAGACCTCATGAACTTGGTGCGGCACGATCTTGGTTTCTCCAAAACCGAACATCGATTCCCCACCAAGGGAACGTGCCTTGCGATTTATTCCCGTTGCGTCAATGCCGAGGTCGCGATCGAGGAGGTTTTGGGCACGTCCTTTCCGTGGTGTTCAAGGTGGGCCACCGACCTCAGGCAGCTGTTTGCCGCCTATGTTGAGGCGAAGCAGGGCCAGAACGTGCTCGACTACGATGATCTGCTGCTCTACTGGGCGCAGATGATGGGCGACCACGCTCTTGCCGACGATGTCGGCGGCCGCTTCGACCATGTTTTGGTCGATGAATACCAGGATACGAACCGGCTGCAATCATCCATCTTGTTGGGTCTCAAGCCGACAGGCCGGGGGCTCACCGTAGTCGGCGACGACGCACAGTCGATCTATTCTTTTCGAGCCGCGACGGTACGGAACATCCTCGACTTTCCCGACCAGTTCAGCCCGCCGGCCAATATCATCACGCTCGATCGTAACTACCGATCAACGCAGACCATCCTGGGCGCGGCCAACGGCGTCATCGGTCTGGCATCCGAGCGGTTCACCAAGAATCTCTGGACAGATCGGGCGTCCGGCCCTAGGCCACAGCTTGTCAGTGTGCGCGACGATGCCGATCAAGCACGGTTCATCGTCGAGCGCGTGCTTGAGAACCGCGAGGCCGGCACACTGCTGAAGCAGCAGGCTGTGTTGTTTCGGACCTCAAGTCACAGCGGACCGCTTGAGATTGAACTAACCCGCCGGAACATTCCCTTCGTCAAGTTTGGCGGGCTGAAGTTCCTTGACGCCGCGCATATCAAGGACATGCTGGCACTGTTGCGCTTCGCCGAAAATCCCCGTGACCGCGTTGCCGGCTTCCGGCTGTTGCAACTGCTACCAGGCGTCGGGCCGACCTCAGCGCAGCGCGTGCTCGACTTCATAGCGGAGGCCGCCGACCCCCTCAGCGAGGTCGCTAATGCGCCGGTGCCGCCTCGGGTTGGCGGCGAAGATTGGAGAGCCTTTGTCACGACCATTTGGGATTTGCGTGCAGGTCGTGCCGGTTGGCCCGCCGAGTTGGAGCGCGCTCGGCTCTGGTACGAGCCGCATCTGGATCGCATTCATGAAGATGCCATGGTCCGCCGTGCGGATTTGATCCAGCTCGAACAGATCGCTTCCGGCTATCCCTCCCGCGAACGGTTTCTTACCGAGCTGACGCTTGATCCACCGGATGCCACCAGCGATCAGGCCGGCATACCCTTGCTCGACGAAGACTATCTAATCCTTTCGACGATTCATTCTGCCAAAGGCCAAGAATGGAAATCGGTGTTCGTGCTCAACGTGGTCGATGGCTGTCTGCCCTCCGACCTCGGCGCCGGGACGTCTGCCGAGATCGAAGAAGAGCGGCGACTTCTATATGTGGCCATGACGCGCGCCAAAGACGATCTACATCTGATTGTGCCGCAGCGGTTCTTTACCCTCGGCCAGAACGCGCAAGGCGATCGACACGTCTACGCCTCGCGAACCCGCTTCATCCCCGAAGGCTTGCTCGGCCTGTTCGATAGGACAAGTTGGCCACCTGTTGCGGTCGGCGCTCCGGCGCGTGCGGCGAGCCAAGGGGCGCGCATCAACGTCGCTGCCCGTATGCGCGGGATGTGGCGGTGAGTAACCTCACGGGGTCACGGCTCGCAACAACGTTACGATCGTTACGGGCGTAACGCGACTGAACTGGCCGCCGAAGGTGTCGAATGCACGGCGGCGCAGACGGCAGCGGCGCACCAAGCGGCAGCAGGAACCGCAACTACAAGCACGGTCGCTATACCGCGGAGGTGGCTGCCACCCGAAGGTGGCTACGCGAGGCTCCTCATACGCTCCGCGAGCTGAACAAGTGATCCGAATGAAAACCGAACCCAAAGGAAACATTCTAAAGTGACTGATACGACCTATAATCTCAACGGCGGCTTCAAACCACGATCAAGCGTTTTGCCGATCTCAACGGACCTGACTTCTTCCCGACACCGCCCTGGGCTATCCATGCCCTCATCGAAAACGAAAAATTCAGCGGCGAAATTTGGGAATGCGCCTGCGGTGACGGGACCATGTCGCGCGTTTTGGAGAAAACTGGCCAACCTGTTCGCAGTTCTGATCTCTACGACCGTGGTTTCGGCGAGATTGGAGTAGATTTTTTGACAACTCGGTCGCGGGCAGACAACATCGTGACCAATCCGCCTTACAATTGCGCCGAGGGTTTCGTCGCGAGCGGGCTTAACAATGCAAACCGCAAATTGGCGCTCTTGCTGCGATTGGCGTTTCTCGAGGGGGCCAATCGCGCGAGGACGATCTTCATGAAAACGCCGCCGTCGCGTGTCTGGATATTCAGCGAGCGCATTACATTTTATCCCATGGGCGTGAAGCCGAAAGGTAGCGGTACGACCGCGTATGCCTGGTATGTCTGGGACAAAGACGCGACGCCTAGCTCAACCGAAGTGAAATGGTTCGAGCCCGGCTACAAAGCAAGGTTCAGCTAACACCTACATACTCTTGAGGCGTGTTCGGCGAGCGTCCGTCATGCGGCACCATGCCCTGTCATGGCCGCTCGTCGCGCTCTTGTTTCTTTCCGCGGCACGCGCTGCGCTTAATGCCCAGCACGCCTTGTGCCACGACTACGATCTAACGACGGATTGACGCCCGGTACGGCTGCGGCGTTGAGGGCTTCTTGGCGTCGCAGGCTGTAGCTTCATGGCCTGTTGGCGACGTAATTGAGACATCCCGCAATATCCGTTTTCGGTCGCTCTCAGGAGAAAAGCGGACATCGCGCGGACAACCCATTCCGGTAGCGATTGACCCGGAGCGGAATTCGCGCTGCTCGCAAATCCTACCCCTGGCCGTTGCAACTGTCGGCGCCGCTTGGCTCAGCCCGATCAGCGCCACCACAACTCCTACCACGTAAATGATGGCACCGAGGTAAATCGGACCGAGGTGGCTCACCCAGTTATAGTTGAAGTGTCCCGTCCAATGCATTGGTAATGCCACGGCCAATCCCAAGACCGGCGAGATCACGGCCGTTATCGACGCCCACCACAAGCCGTCGCGGACACCGTACCAAGCCGGGCTCCCGGGCCGCGATTGCGGTGGCCGCGATGAACGCTAGGTGAAGGTGCGTGATGTAACCCGTGATCGCCGGATTGATTCCGTTCAATTGTTGCGTCGTAACGCCGTTCGGCGTCGCGACACCGATCTCGAACCCGCTGCTCGAGAAGGCCCAAGACGGGCCGGCATACGTCGGCTACCTATCGCGTCGTTTAGCTGCTGAGCAGCGGTCGGAGCGAAGCCGATATGTGCGCCAGGGTCGGCGGCCCGCTGGCTGACGCCCAGTCGGCCTATCGCGCCCTTCTTGGCTCGAACCTGTCGGCAAAGGCCATCCATTCCGGAACCGCCACACCGTCACGGTGTCGACCGCCGGCAACGGCCGCCGCCCAGGCGCTGACGGCTCCGAGCAAGGTGGCGACCGCTACTGAAAACGCCAGGATGATCGTACTGTGACGCGCGTGAGCGATCGCCGTCTTCGAACTCACGATCGCCTGATTGACCCGCCGCTCGGCGTCGCTAGGCGAAATGCCCGTCAGCGTCTGGACCTGCTGGATCAAATAGGTCCGGTCATCGCCGTTCACTCCACTGTGGCTCGACGAAGACATGAATATCCGCCCGGCCTCGGCGCGTTCGGCGCTCATATCGGCATTGGGAGGCCTGCGTGGCTGGCGGAGGAGCCGATCGAGTTCGTAGCTCAGCAGTGGTTCGGCTGAGGTGGTGTTTCCCATTGTAAGCGATGGAGACGAGCGGTTGACCGCGGCTGCGCCCACCATAGCCGTCAGTCCGGCCCCAATGAGAACCGCGAGCGCCCAGGCCGTCAGGCCATGAAGACCATCGCGTGTTTCCGTCTCCGAATTGCGCGCCGCATCAACGCCGCCCTGAGTCCGACCTGCAATGTAGCCGCCGAGTCCGAAACTGACGATCGCCTGCAAGATCAGATAAAGGCCTGACAGAAGCGATAGGGCGACGGAGGCATCTCGCCAGGTTGGCGAGGTCGAGCTGACACCGAGGCCGATCGTGACGCCAAAGGTCACTAGAATGAAGGCAAACGCCGCGGCGACGAACGCACCTGCGACCATAGGCGTCCACCGCAGATATCGGACTTCATCAGGAAGCGTCGACGCTTCGTCCTCGACGAGCGTGGGAGCTTCGATCGTCATGGTCAAATCCCTCAGCGCAGACCGAAAAACGAAAGGATGGCCATTATCACGACGATCAGGCCAACCAGATAGATCAGCTGGTTCATTTCAATCCTCCTCCACCGGCTGATAACTGCAGCTGGTTTGGAAGGTTCCTGTTGGAACGCGATGATGCGGCGCGCAACACGCCCTTGGCCCGAAATGGCTTTCGGAAGTATGACTTTCTGCGTGATGGCGCCATTCAATATTCGGCACTGCTGGCCAGCAGGCACCAAGGAACCATGAGATCAGCTCTTGGCCCCTTTGCAGAACAATTCCGGCGGTCGTCGCGTCGGTCGCCGGATTGTGTTGCAAAAGTCGTCTGCAATGGCAGAGCGAACTTTCTAATGGCCGCTGAAGCGTTCTTTTCCGGACGCGGGGGCCACGTCAACTTGGACAGATTCGACTGGCGGCCCTCCTAATCACTTTAAGGCGTCTGTAGCCGAAACTTGCGATGAACTCGCTTTCGCGAGAATTTTGCGAGGCAGCATTTTCGAGTTTTGCAACACAATCCGCACAATCCGCGCCGTAGACCGGACCCTGGCTTGTGTGGCCCCACTGCCGAGCTGACGCGCGCAGCGGAATGCCATTAGATACGACGGGCTGCCCGTGGCGCTCGTCCTTGTCGGCGACGATGTGGGCTGCATCGAGAAGAAGCGGCTCGGGCAATCCCGATAACGCGCAGCGGCCGTTATAAGCGGCGATAACGGCAACTCGGAATGACGCCTGATGGAGTCGTTGCTTGACGGCGCGCAGGGCGTAACGCCGTTCGAGCGCGTTCTCGGATGGCTCCAGTGTTTCCTGATCGGGCACACCGAATGCGACGCGCGCCTTCAATGCCGCGGCGTCCCAGCCGGAAATGAAAACGGGAAGCATGGCCTGGTAGCGACTAGGCGCTATACCCAAGAAATAAATGATTGGTACTCGGTTCTCAAATGCCTCGCGCAGCCAGCGATTGTCGGCGGCGTTCGGGTCCTGACCCATGAAGGCGTAATCGATCGTCTCGTCGCCCTCGAAAATCTGCCGGTGCACCTCGCGCTGGTCGTCATACCAGACTTTGCCGCCCGGGCCTCGCTCGCGAAATCCGGCAGCTTCAACGAGCGGGAATGTCGACCGCCTCAGCCGCCATAGCCATCCGCCGCTGCGCTCTGCTGCCCAAACTTGATGTTCGTCAACTTCTTGGCCGCAAACGCAACCATCTTACGTCGATCCTTCAGCCTAAGATTGTGATCGCTGGGGGTAAATCTACGAAAGAGTACAATGTTCAAGCGCGTTCCATTTACCCCGGGTGATCTAACCGACCATCAATGGGGCACCGACGACATTCTCACCGGCATAACGAACAGTACAACTATAACAATCACAAATACTTTGATCGGCGATGCTGGCGGCAGCATGTTCGAGTTTTGTAAGGGTGGCAACGACACCTTCTTTGGAGGATTTTTCAACGTCATCAACACTGTTTACGGTGACGCGGTCGGCAACATGTTGGGCCACAGTAAAGGCGGCGACGACACCTTCTGGGGGGGCGGCAGTCTACCCGGTGGAGGCCCAGGCCAGTCCCCCACTAACACCTTCTATGGTGACGCGGGCGGCAACATGTCCGACCACAGTAAAGGCGGCAACGATACCTTCACCGGTGGCGCCTTTGCCGGCAATATCTTCTTCGGTGACGCGGCTGGCAGCTTGTTCGATTTTGCGCAGGGCGGTGACGACACCTTCACGGCGTCCTTTGCTTTTGCCCAAAACACCTTCTACGGCGACACTGGCAACAACATGTCCGACCACAGTAAAGGCGGCAACGATGCCTTCACGGGGGGCTCGATTTCCGGCAACACCTTCTACGGCGACGCTGGCGGCAACATGTCCGACCACAGTGCAGGCGGCAACGACACCTTCACGGGGGATACCACCCTCATGGGGGGATTGCAAAACTCCGTCAACAAATTCTACGGCGACGCTGGCGGCAACATTTCCGACTATAGTAAAGGCGGCAACGATACCTTCACCGTCGTAGCCACTTCTGGCGTATTCAACACCTTCTACGGTGATGCGGGCGGCAACATGACCGGCCATGCTGAGGGCGGAAATGACAGTTTCACGGCCAGCGGATCGGGCTCCAATAACGTCGCCGGCGACGCCCTTACGATGTCGGATCACGCTGTTGGCGGCAATGATCATCTAACCTGCGGTAACACAGGCGGCAGTGGAGAGAACATTCTCCGGGGTGACGCGGACGCCATGTCCGGCTCCACTCACGGCGGCAACGATGTTCTCACCGGCGGCAACAACAGTGGCAGTGGTCAGCTCAATAACTTCCTCTACGGCGACGCGCTGTCTTTGTCCGGCTGCAGCAAGGGCGGCCAAGATGTCCTGTATGCGGGGACCGCGGCAGCCGGCGGTACTGTCAATAACGTGATGTGGGGTGACGGATTATTGGTAGGCGGCGCTAGGGGCGACCAAGATCAGTTCGTGTTCAAGGACGCCGGCTTGATGACAGTCGGGACCCAGAACACCATCGAAGACTTCAGCCAGGGCCAACATGATCAGATCGTGTTCATCGATGTGGCGGGCGTGCAGTCATTCAACGATCTCGTCATCACCCAAAGCGCAGCTGACACCGTCATTACCGCAGGAGAGGATCAAGTTACTTTGCACAACTTCGCGGTTTCGCTCACGGAAAAGGACTTCTTATTTGCCTGAAAACAAGAGCCGTTCGGTTAGACTCTGAGGGCGAAGCCCTGGCGTTATCGTCACGGCGATCGTGGCGTATGCCACCCGCGTCGCGAGTTTCTGTCTCAATACAGGCTTCAGCCAGGTACTAGCGGAAAACGCCAAATGCGAAAAGGAGTCCGATCGTGATCACTGCGGAAAGCAGCAAGGACCCCATGCAGCCGAGCCGATTTGAAAAAAAGAAAAACAACGTGGCTCCTTGTCTGTCTTCAGCGCGCGAACCGATCGCGTGAGCCGGGTCAGCGGCGAGAGAGCCACCAGCGCCAAACCGCCATGGCCTGCCGCACTTTCTTTAGCGGTCCAGCCCCTTCATCGTCCGGACCGTTGTGCCAGTGCTCAAGGGCCTGACTGAGATCGCGCATGTCGAACTCATGATGGCAGACCGGGCATTTCATGAAATGGTCTTGCTCGGTGGTCGGCGTCCAGCCGCTCGGTCGGCCCGATGAACTCACCATGGGCTAGGCGCGGCGTCCGCATCCGATTACGCCTTTCTCGCAGGCCGCCGCTGCGGCGGATCGAATTCGACAGACTTGATGTCGATTGCGGCGCCGTCCGGTCCGAAAGCGATGTACCTGCATGATCGCCCCGTGGCGTCGGTGGCCTCGATCACGACGGGAAAATTCATCTCATCATGTTCGGTCGTCTTGAACGTCCAGCCTTGGCCGTCCTGACTGACATCGCTCAGGCGTTCTTCCGACGGAAATTGCTCGTAATCGATAATCGCTTTCATCACAGGTCTTCTCTGATGCCTTTGAAGAACGGGTGCCGCACTTTCCCCTCGGCCGACTTCGCGCGGTATTCGATCTCCGCCAGCAATGACGGTTCGACCCAGATGCCGCGATGGGCGATCTTTTTGGCATAAGGCTGTGTCTTGCGGATCAGCGGCTTAAGCCGCGCTTGAAGGTCCTTGGTTGAGGCAGCATCAAAACACTGGTCGACCTTGCCGGCGTAAACAAGGTTCTTGCCCTTGTGTCGGCCGACATAAATCCCATCGAACTTGTTTTCCTTGATGGCAAAGCCTGCGATCGGCAATGTCTCGCGCTGGGAGCAGGTCGTTTTAACCCAATCATTGCCGCGGCCGGAATAATAGCGGCTGTTGCGGACCTTGGAGACAACGCCCTCCAGTCCGATCGAACAGGCGTGCTGGTACATCTGGCGGCCGGCCATCTCGAAACTTTCGCTGAATTGGATGGCGGTCTTGGCGATCAGTTTTGTTAGCTGTGCCTTGCGCTCCATCAACGGCAGCTTCCGCAGATCGCAACCATTGAGATAAAGCAGATCGAATGCGACCATTACGATCTTGCTGGACTTTCCCTTGAGTTCATTTTGCAGCACCGAAAAATCTGTGGTGCCGTCCGTCGCCGGCACCACGACTTCGCCATCGATGATGGCCGAGCCCGCGTTGATCAAGAAGGCGTCGTTGGCGATCTTCCGAAACCGCCTTGTCCAATCGTTGCCGCGGCGAGTGAAGACCTTGACGCCCTCGTTGACGACATGAAGCTGCACGCGATACCCGTCGAACTTGACCTCGTGGACCCAACGCTCGCCGTCGGGGACTCTCTCAATCGATGACGCTAATTCGGCTTCAATGAAGCCGGGTTAGGGGGCCTTCACTCCGATCGTGGCAGGCTGTTTGCGCTGGAATGCCATGGTTCAGACCAAGCGCATCGGCAGTGGAAGCTGGACGTCGCGATAACGGCCTTCGTATCGATCGACGAAATCCTGAAGGAAAAACGGGATGTCGCGCTGCTGGAGATCGCAGCGCCGGCGTAATTCCTGCGCGACGTCGGCCGAAACGTCCTGCGACCATCCCTCGACGGTGTTGAAGCCAATAACGCGGACCGGGTCCTTATATTGGCCGGTCAAAAGGTCGGCGATGATCGTTTCGAGATCGGTGGTTTCGGCATCAGCTTCTGGCCAGACACGGCCGTTCTGGCCCAGATCGTCTAATACGAGGTACACGTTGTGATCGCCCGAATTAGGAACGATCGACTGCGTCCAGCCTGTCCTACGCATCAAAGCAACTCCACGCCACAGAACCCGGACTCAATAAAACTTGCAATAAGTCGTTCCGGCAGACGTGCCCGCGATTTCGATCGCAGGTGGTTTGTGGCTTGGCGCGGGACCGCACCGCTAAACCTAGCGGGTTGCCTTATGTTCCCTGTAGAGCTGTGGGCGGAGGTCCCGCAGCCAGTCCGTAAGATCGTTGAACAGTATGTGGCGGCCCGCTTGCCGGCCGAAAACTAATGCGTTCCGCACTGGAACGAACGCGACGCCGCAATATTTGCCGTGTTTCTTACGCAAACGAAGGACAATGAGCATGAAACTTCCAACGATCGCATTAGCATTATTCTTCGCCCTCGGCTCAACATTGGCACTCGCCCAGGGCGGAGGTGGTGCGGGTGGAGGAGGCGGTGCCGCCGCAGGTGGTGGCGCTGCTGGCGGGACTGGCGCAGGCGCTGGTCGCGGAGCTGGTTCTGGGACTGGTGCTGGTGCCGCGAGTGGAACGCACGCTCCAGGAGCGCACGCTCCAGGGGGTGCAGGCAGCGCAATGTCAGGCCCCGCTGGCGAAGGTACCAACGCAGGAGTGGGCGGCGGAGGCCCCCCGAGCACCAGCACGACCAATCCCGGCGCAAGCTCAAATCCCAAAGAGCGCCGGTAGCAGCTTGGAATGGTGCACAAAGGCGCGCTGGTCGCGAGGGCCTTCCGCATGTTGGCTAATTTCGCGACCTGCGCCCCCGCGGCATTCCCATCGCTCTGACCCTGCGTTCTTCCATTTTGGGGGCGGCTTGGCCGTGCGAAATCTTTGCCGAGAACGGCTCAGTATAACGAGCTGGCAGCGTGCTGCGGCTCGGGCGGCGATTGGACAACTGCTACATTGGGGTTCTCGCGGCGATCGCCGCGACGCCGGTCAGAACGCAGGCTAGGATCGGCCCGCAGTCGCGGCAACTTCAGTTCAGCTTCATCGAGCCTGACCTTTAGCACGCGATGGCCGACCGCCCGCTGACATGTGTAGGGGCCATCGGTGGCGAGCCCTGGATGCGCGTCTGTCGCGACCATGCCGTTCACGGACCAGCGCGGTAGGGGAATGCCGATCTTCGCGAAGCGTCCGGCGCCCAAAATGTCCGGATAGATCAGCTTCTGGATGCCTTCAGGCAGAAAGACGATCAGCCCCACCTGAAGGCGTATCAGGATGTTCCAGCGCGATGCATCGTCCTTCCACGCTATCCGCCGCTTCTTCAGCGGTGAGCCGCCAGCGCCTGCTCACCGCATAGGCGAGGAAGGCTTGCCTGCCGCCGCTGGACCTGCTCAACGCCAGGCGCTTTCGTTCTTCTGTTCGTAGTCGCTGAACGCTTTCACCAGGCCGCCAATTACCTCGGCGGACGTCTCGAACATGGCCTTCAATTGCGGCTCGTCTACCTTCTGGATGTCTTCCCGGAGGTGATCCTTGATCTCTTGCAGAGCTTTTCGCATCTTTTGGGTGTGATGACGTGGATCACGATCTGCGGCGCTTGCCATCCTGCAATCTCCTGTCCAATGTTCCCAGCCGTTCCACGGTCGGAAGACCGTGCCGGCAGCCGGTGCGTTAACAGCCCGCCTAAAGCGGAGTTCCCAGACCGAAGCGCCCGCAGAACCGACGGGAACAGGGCGCCGGCATCAGCGATAGGTGATCAGACCTGCAAAACCTTCGTCCATGTGGTCTTGATGATGGCAGTGAAAGAACGTCGGCCCGGGATCGTTGGCAATGAAGTCGATCTCTGCGGTCGAATACCGCGGCATACTGATCGTGTCCTTGATGACACCCGACATTGGTTTGTCGCCGATCTTGGTGATCTCGAAGGAATGGCGGTGGAGATGCACCGGATGTTCGTCGCCGCTGTTGTTATTCAGCAGCAGACGATAACGCTTGCCGTTGGTCACCATGAACAGCGGGTTGGTGTCGGGCCAGGATTTGCCGTTGATGGTCCAGCGGTTGTAGCCGCCACGGCCGCCCGGGACCTTCTCAAATTTCAGACCAATTGTTTCGTCAGGCGCGTCGGTGGAGGCGGCGCCGCGACTGAAGACGGTGTAGTCCCACTTCGTGTCCGGCGGGGCGGACCACGTTGGACGCCGGTTCGGTTGGCGTACTCGCCGACCACTCCCATACCCATGTTGCGGTCTTCGCTATCGGTCGAACCGAAGACCCACACCCCCGGATTATTCATTTCCACGATAACATCGGCCCGCTCGGCTACGTCCAGTTTCAGCACGTCCACGGTCGCCTGGTGCGCGACCGGATTGCCGTCGAGCGCCAAAACCTTGAAATGATGGCCCGGCAACGCGAGGGAGATACCCATGTTGCCGCTCGCGTTGAGAAGGCGAAACAGTACGCGCTCGCCTTCACGCACCCGGATCGGTTCGCCGTGCCCCTAACATTCGATCGCCCAACGTGGCCGCGTCATACATGACCTCCAAGCCGTTGTCCGGCGGCGGGCCTTTCTTGATGTCTTGCAGGCTTACCCCGTGGCCTTGCCAATGATGGGCGGCGAGCAGCACCTCGCGATCGTATGCTCCCGGATAGCCGGCGGCCGGTTCGACGATCAGGAAGCCGAACTCGCCCGAATAGGTGCTCTTGTTGAGACCGGTCATCGCCATCGCATGACTGTGATACCAGCGTGTCCTGGACGGCTTCGGAACGTAAGAATAGGTCAACGATTTCCCCGGTTCGATCATCGGCGAGCCTTCTTCCGCCGCGCCATCCTGAAGCGACGGGATCATCAAGCCGTGCCAGTGGATCAGGTTCGGGTAACCAGAGTCGTTGGTGACATCGATCGTAACCGGCCGGCCTTCCTTCAGGCGCAGCACGGGACCCGGCACCGTGCCGTTGTAAGCGGTCCTCTTGATGACTTTTCCCGGCGCGATTTCGAGCGAGTTCGGTGCGATCCTGATCGAATAATCGGCCTTTGCCGGCGAGGGCGCTTGAGCGCCGGCACGCCGGGCCGACTGCAAGGGTAGCAGCGACATCGCACCGGCTTGTGCGGTCTTCAGGAAAGTTCGCCGGCTCGGGAGCGATCGTCCCCCCCCCAAGCGCACTCGACCAAAATCGCGGTCCGTCATAGCTAACTCCGACCTGATGATCAGCGCCGTAAGACCCACGATGGTCGCGCGCGAGGCAAGACGCCCTAGCGCCGGAACACAAGGACTTGATGCTTGACTTTCGGCTTCTGTCCGGATGGAAGCCGATGCAGCAGGGCAGGGAAGCTGCTCATCAGTTGAGGGTGTCAAAACGGAGAGTTGGATGTCCGAACAACCACTGCCCCGAAGTGCCGAACCGCGGGCCGGCGCCGGATCTGCGGCCGAGGTGCTGCTGGTCTTTCTGCGCCTCGGTCTGACATGCTTCGGCGGGCCGATAGCCCATATCGGGTATTTCCGAGACGAATTCGTCGTGCGCCGCAAGTGGATCGGCGAGCGGGCCTACGCCGACCTCGTCGGTCTCTGCCAGTTCCTCCCCGGGCCGGCGAGCAGCCAGGTCGGTTTCTCGATCGGGCTGATGCGTGCAGGCTATCTCGGCGCCTTGGCGGCCTGGACCGGCTTCACCTTGCCGTCCGCGATAGCGATGATCTTGTTCGCGTATGGGGCGACAGGGCTGCACGGACCGGCCGGACAAGGATTGCTGCATGGCCTCAAACTCACGGCCGTGGCCATCGTGGCGCAAGCCGTTTGGGGCATGGCACGTTCGCTCTGTCCGGACCGCGAACGAGCCTCGATCGCGCTTGTCGCCGCGCTCATCATCCTGTTCAGCACCTCGTCGCTGGCGCAGATCGCAGCCATCGCTCTCGGCGGAGTCGCCGGCATGTGGCTCTGCCGCGGCGAGCCGTTCACGGGCTTCGGCCCGGTCACCATGCCGGTGTCGAAAACCGCGGGCGTTATCGCTTTGGCGGCTTTCTTTGTCCTTCTGGTCGGACTGCCCGCCCTGCGTATTCTGACTGGCTCCTTCGGGATCGCACTTTTCGAGGCGTTCTACCGCTCAGGCGCGCTGGTCTTCGGCGGCGGACACGTCGTGCTTCCGCTGCTGCGAGAGGCGTTCGTGACGCCCGGATGGGTGAGCGACGACGCCTTTCTGGCAGGCTACGGAGCCGCCCAGGCGGTGCCGGGACCCTTGTTCACGTTTGGCGCCTACTTGGGAGCCGTCTCCTCTCCGGAGCACAAATTGGCGGGAGCGGCGCTCGGGCTCGTCAGCATCTTCTTGCCGGGCATTCTAATACTGCTCGGGACTCTGCCGTTCTGGGCATCGTTACGTAGGCGCGCTGGCGCTCAGGCCATGATGCGAGGAGTTAACGCGGCCGTGGTCGGACTATTGGGCGCGGCGCTGTATGATCCGCTATGGACGACCACCGTCACCGATCGTTTTGATTTTGCCGTCGCTCTTGCGGGCTTCGTGCTATTCACGGTCTGGCGCGCACCACCACTGATCGTCGTCGCGATGAGCGCGGCATCCGGAGTGTTGGCAGGCATTCTGGCTGCCGGCTGAAAATCGGCCCTTCCTCCAAGGACCGTTGCGGCGACGGCGACAAACATCGCGTCCCGAGGAGTCCGCAGTCTCGCAAACCGCCCGTAAGACTGGTCCTTCGCGCGTGCCCACGCTCAATAGGCTGCGCCTGGCCGTTGTCGGCGCGGTGATGGCGCTGTCATCCGAGCCTGAGGTGAGGGCAAGCGAAGATGGACGACGAGACCTGACGCTATTGCGTCCGTATGGTCCCGTTCGAGTTGAAGTCCTTCTTCTTATCGTACCCGGAGTCGCGTAGATTTCGCATATGCATGTCGCGGTCGCTGCTGCTCACACCGCCCGGCCCGACGAACGGAGACGGACCCACACCACCAAATGCGTTTGGGTTCATCGGACGGGCAGATGGGTTTGGGTTCATCGCGGCGGCAGATACGTTTGGCTTCGTCGCGCGGCTATGATGAGTCCGTTGCGCGGCCAAAGCGACAGAAGTGGAGAGAGTGAGGATAGCAAGGCTAACAAGGATTTTGTTCATGCTCAGCTCCTCTGAACTGGAAAGAAGCGCCAGCCCCTGCCTTGAACTATAACTATTTCAGAGAGTTTTTCGTTCCAACGATGGCTTGGATGCTGAGGGCTGTTGTCGAAGGGCAACGACTGGACCCGCTGGTATCCGTGGATCGTCGAGACGGCGCGGAAGATCCGGAAAACCCAGTTCATCCTGGACGGCGAAGCAGTCGTGCTTGGCCGTCGACGGTATGGATGTCCGGAACCTTTGCCGACAACGGCTCAGTGATGACGAGCTGGCAGCGTGCTGCGGCTTGGGCGGCGATTGGGACAACTGCTACATCGGGGTGCTCGCCGCGATCGCCGCGACGCCGGTCAGAACTCAGGCGTCGATCGGCCCGCAACCGCGGCAACTCCAGTTCAGTTTCATCGCGCCCGAACTTTAGCTCAACGGCAGCGGTGCCGCTGGCATTGGGCCCCGAACAGGCGGGTTTCGGCAATGCCTTTCCGTTGCACCTACAATGTTGGGAATAGCCTGTCCCTTATATAGCGCGAGGTAGGGGTAAGTCGAATGCCGCGCGGCTTGCGCCAGACCGCCTTGTCGATCTCGTTCTTATCGCCAATTGTCAGGCGGCCGGACGCTTTCCTCGCAACAAAAATTGCATCGCTCATTTTTCTGCCTGAGCGACGATTTTTGGACGTCACTTCTTTCCAGAGCCGGATACGCCCAACCTTGAGCTTCGGTAGCTCCTCCTTGATCTCCCTGCGCAGGCAGGCCCTTGCGCTTTCGCGTGCGCGCTTCCGCCCACCAGGAAACATCCACAGCCGGTCCCGCTTGCGTCTTACCAAAAGAACCTTGCCGCGCTTTACCGCTATCAGTTTTGAGGACTTCGCCTTTCAGTGTGGTTCGTTACGAGCTACATTCCCCATCTTCATAATAGCTCCATTCTAAAGATGACATTAAGTCCATCGCAGTCCTTTTTCGTAGCTGTACGCCGGCGTGGCCGATGAATAAACGTTAGATCGTAAGCGACGAGCGGGCACGCCTCACGGCTCGTCGAGCTACATGGCGGCGCAGCGCAGGCGGAAGACGCGCCGCTGACCACGGCCACCGCGGAAATGAAATGGCTGAACGGCTTCTTGGTCGCCACCTTCGAGGGCGAGTTCTCCGACGTCACCGAAAGTTACACCGGCAAGGGCATCGTGCGCTACGCCTGGTAGTCGTCGATTTCTGCCGTTCGCACATCTCGCCGTTCAGGGGCGACGCTTTCGCGCGGGCGTGTTAGTGGCAACAACTGCGGCCGCTGACACCAGGAAATCGACGATCGCCCCGCGACTACAAGATTGCCCGCCATGTGTGGCAGACACCTAGTGCTATGGCGCCGCCAGTGCTGGGTATCAAACCTCAATCGGCCGCATAGAACGCTTCACGGATGGGGTTCGAGAGCGGGCCGGAGCCAATAATCGCCGTCTGGGTCATGACCAGGCCGACAACACGGTTTGTCGGATCGATCCAAAACTGCGTGCCATAGATGCCGCCCCACCCATAGCTGCCGGCCGGAAGACGGCTCTTGGCTGCGGCTGGATCGGTCACGATCCCAAAACCCAGCGTGAAGCCCCAACCCGGCCCGCGGAGCGTCGGCATGTTGCCGGTCGCGTTCTGCGTCATCTGCCGGACTGTCTCAGCGCGGAGCACCCGCACGCCGTCGAGTTCGCCCTCGTTTAGCAGCATCTGCAAGAACCGCGCGTAGTCACCGATGGTGCCACTCATGCCGGCGCCGCCAGAGTTATAGGCGGTCGGAGAGAAGGCGCGGTTCGGATCGAGACTGGCAGTGCCCTTGGTGGGTGGGAACGGCACTGCCTCAGGTCCCATCACAGGAACGTAGCCCGTACCGAGTGGGCCCGTGACCTGTGCGGGCCGCGTCACCTGCACGAAGCGTGAGCGGATGGTCTCGGGTACGTTGAACACAAAGCCCTGGATGCGCAGGGGCTTTGCGATGCGCTCGGTTACAAAAGCTTCCAGGCTGGCTCCCGTCGCCTTCCCGAGCACGTCAGTGGCGAGCGAGTATTCCCAGCCCGTACCAGGCTGATAGCCAAGCGGAACGGAGGCAAGACGCTGCATCGCTTCAGCCGTGGTTACCTCGGGTTGGTCTAGCCCGTCGGTCACGCGCGCTTCGCGGTATGCATCAATGAGCCGGGGATTATTGATGAAGTTATAGGAGAACCCGGCGGTATGGGTCATCAGTTCGCGGATCGTCGGGGGCCTGCTCGCAGGACCCTCGGTGCCGTCGGGCCCACGCGCCCGCAGCGTGGCGAACTCGGGCAGGAAACGGCTGACCGGATCGTCCAGGCTGATCTTGCCCTGCTCGATAAGGATCATCGCTGCGACCGCGGTGACGGCCTTCGTCATTGAGGCAAGGCGGAACATATCGTTCTCGCCGATCAGCGCGGTACTCCCGACCTCGCGAACGCCGACGCTGCGGCTGTAGACCGGGCGGCCGTTCTGGAGGATCAGCACCACAATCCCCGGGGTGCTGCGGCCTTCGACCAATCCCCGAAGGGTTTCATCGAGCTTCGCGTTGCGCGCCTCGGGCGAAAAGGCCAGCGTCACAGGGGTGGGACTGAGCGCGAACGCTACTACTGCCGCCCCAAACAGTTGGATGAAACGACGACGTGAGATGATGATGTCCCTCCCGTAGCCCGTTCTAACTGCCCATTCTCCAGCGACGCCAGATCGGAGTCAACGAGCCTAAACGGCGCGACGAAGGTAACGCTGGCTCTGGCCGATGATGGCGCGTTGAGCCGGCTGTCGATGTCGGTGTCAGAGCGGAGCGCACGCTCACCGAGTCCGGCCTTGGCATTTTCGTCGTTGTTGGACGGCTGTCGTTCGCAAACGGGCGCCTATACCAAAATCCCTTCGCCGGTACGTCTAAATACGCCAGCAAAATCAGAGCCAACATTTTCGCTTCCGAATATACGTAAAACACTTGATTTTGGTATAGGTCCATGACACAGATGGTCTTCGGCAGGGAGATCAGCATGAAGCGCGTTGCACTCTACATTCGTGTCAGCACGTCGAAGCAAGACACGGAAAATCAGCGCCGAGAATTGGAAGCGGTAGCTGATCGCTCTGGCTGGAAGATCGTCAAAGTTTACGAGGATGCTGGGATCAGCGGCGCCAAGGGCAGGGATCAACGTCCTGGGCTTGACGCCATGATGAAAGCGGTGAACGCGAAAGAGTTCGACATGGTCGCGACATGGTCAGTGGATCGGCTGGGTCGATCGCTCACCGACCTGCTCGGTATACTCCAGGGCCTCCATGAAAAGGGAGTCGGCCTGTTCCTTCACCAGCAAGGACTCGATACGACGACAAGCGCGGGCAAGGCGATGTTTCAGATGTTGGGCGTGTTTGCTGAGTTCGAGCGGGGAATTATTCGAGAGAGGGTCAATGCCGGTTTAGCGCGCGCCAGGGCGAAAGGAACGAAACTCGGCCGGCGTCGGGTTGAGCCCGCTGTTGAGGCACGAATTCGTGAACTGAAGGCCGCGGGCGACGGCATCCTCAAGATCGGCCGAAAGCTGGGCATCGGAACAAGCGTAGTACAGCGGGTTTTTAAGCAAGTTGCGTCGGAACCTGCGAACTTCCGCTGAGGAGCATCGGCCGGCGTATTTTGAAGTCGCGGTCCGGCTATGCACATTCCTCAGCGGCCGGTACGAAGCGTCGGTCTCGAGCTTCGGAACGCGTGCCATTGACGGAATGGAACGAGGCCCAAAGCCCGCGCGGGAAAGAGCTTCGACCTACGATCAGGAGAAGAAATCCTGAAAGGTGATGGGTGGATCGGCGGACCACCTCAGCGATGCTCGTAAGATCGTCGGGGGACGGCTTCGGCGTGTCCTCCGGGTGTGTGTGCCAGTCGCCGACGTAATCCAGTCCTCGAGCATGATGATCGAAGATTTCGTCCTGCTCGGACGCGCGATGCGGCCAGAAAGAAAGCCGGCCTCGTCGATCTCCTGCGCGCGGTCCGGTCGCGGTGATTATCTCCCAGTCGTTCCCCCGAACCCGCGCGAAAAGCTGACCGCCAGCTTCGCGATGAAAGAACCGTCGTTGCCGATGTGCATCGAACGTCTTGAGCGGCTGCGATCGGATGCGGACAGAGATCGTCCCGACGGAGAACGCAAAGTCCAGCCCGCTCACAGGAATGTCCAGTTGCTGCTGAAGAAGCCGCCCATCTCGCCCGGTTGTCCTCGACTTGCCACCCAGCCGGAGGCGATTGTCGCATCCGCTTCCCGAAAAGCTGCGGCATCCGAGAGCCACGAACGCCAACCCGACTTTATTTCGATGCCACGCAAGGCGTCAACCGCCAACCTGGCGACGAGAGCCTGGGCGTTGGAAAGCTCGATCGCGCCGAACGGGGTGGACGCCCCGCCGCATTCGGGCGGCGGTGGTCTACCACCCGTGACCGCGGGCAGCCGGAATTCTCCGTGCTCGTCGAAGCCGTCCGATAGTCTCGGACCGGAGGTTCGGATGAGGACGGCATGAGCGGCGAGGGCGTGCGCCTCCATCCAGCCGTACACGGCCGATGCCTTGTTCCCGGGCTGCGTCAGGGCGTGCTCGACCGACGCATCGGCCACCCAGTCGCCGGTGCAACTCACGACCAGGTCCGCCTGCTTCAACGCGTCGGGATGTTCGCGCGCGAAGGTCGCGAACGTCATCCGGTGATCCTGCACGAACCCGATCATCGGCAGGTCGGCGCGGATGGTGCTGGCCAACGCCTGCGCCTTTCCGTGGCCTACGACGCGCGCCCCAAGTTCGTGACGGCGGATGTTCTCCCATCCGAGATTTTCGGGATCGACCAAGCGGAGGTGCTCGACGCCTGCCTGCGCCAGCAGGCGGGCCACGCTTGATCCCAGGGCGCCGCAGCCCACTATGACGACCTTGGCCGCCGACATCTCCTGCTGAACGCCCTGAGGCAGGCGCGTCGACGACGCATCCAATCGGTTGGTAGCGAGACGTTCGATCAGGAAACGTTCAAAGAGCGCCTTAGCCGGCTTTTCTGCACTCTCGATACCTTCGCGCATGGCGCGCCGTTTCACCGGCTGCCCCGAAGCGTCGAGCGGCCGGTGGATCCGAACGGCGCCGTAATGTTCGCGGCCCGACAGGGCCGTACCGGCGAGGATAACGAACGCTTCCATGGGATCGTTGGCCATCAGTTGCGCCAACAGATCCGCGCCGCCTTCCGACCGCGATTGAACAAGCGTCCAGAGGTCCCCCGCGGAATCCGGATAGCGGTCTGGGGCGGGAAGGGGATCGATGGAGATGACCGCCGTCGTCTTGAGTCGCAACGGTGGTGCGCCCGTCAGGTTGGTCCAGAATCTTCCGGCATCGACCTTGTTCGCGAAGACGAAAGCCTGACCGTCCGTCCGCACCGTGCGGGCCAGCGTCGTTTTGCGCGCTCCTCCGGAGCCCGGCAGGACCTGGACGCCGAGGTTCGCTCCGTTGATCCAGGTCAGCCAATAAGCGCCGAAATCCTCCCGGAAATCGTCGTCATGTTGCTTGGTTTCGTTCTCGGTGAGGAGTTGAAATGCCTCCGCGAGCGCCGTCCGGACGGTGCGCACCGCGTCGCCCTGCACAGGCTTTGCTCCGAGACAGAGCTTGCCTCCCTTCTCCACGTGCGGCTGCGCCTGTGCCCGCGTGTAGCCGACGAGGTAGATCCGCGCGGCGCTGAAGGGAAAGTCCGCGTCGACCTGGACCTCAAGCTCCCGTCCGCGCCATCTCAACCGCCAGCCCTCGGACATGCCGGGCCGCAGCGCGTCCTTCGACACGCGACCGACAAAGTCGTCTCCGAGTTTGATGAACCAGGCATCCAGCCCCAGGCTTGCGGAGTCGGCTACGGCCGTCGCTTGAAGCGGGAGGCTCACGCGTGACGACGCTCCTTCGCGTAGCGGGTCTCGCCCTGCTTGATCACGGCGGGCCCGCTGGCCTTCTCGACCTGTGATTTCTTGGAAGGGTCGGGCTGCTTGGAGAACCAGTCGGTGAAGAACAGGCTATCCCAAGCCTTCATCGCCTCGTCGTGCGTGCAGTCAAGCTTGTCGAGCACGTCGAGATGCTTCAGGTTCTCGTCGATCTTCTCCTTGAGGAATTTCGTCTTGTCGTCGCCGGATTCCGCGATGTTTTCGTCCAGCACCGGATGCCGGATGGAATCGTTCCAGGCCAGCCGGGCGCTGATGTTCTTCATCGTTTGTCGGAACGCGTAGTCCTCGCGTCGGTCGGATTGGACGAAGTGGTCCGAGACGAGCTTCGAGATCGCGAACCCACTGGTGATCTTGCTCGACCAGCCGTAACGGCTGCGGGCGAACGCCTTGACGAGGCGGACGAGCCGTACAAACTGACCGTCGTTGCCGTTGGCCGTGGCGTCCGGCGACTTGTTCTTGTTCTCGTCCTTGAACCATGTCGTGTTGGCGAGAGGATCGGAAGTCCTCCATTTGTCGCCGGCAGCGATCTCGTACGATTTCGTCTCAGTGCCGGTGAACGGGTTCGTGGTCCGGTTCTCGCGGTAGACTGGGACGTCGACGTGGTAGCCCTCGTTCTTGTAGTAGACCCGTACACAGTTATTCCGCACGTCCGGCTGATCCGCGAAACGCTCGTCCTGCAGGGCCGCGCACACCATCTTCCTGGCGTCCGAAGCGGACTTTTCCTCGCCTTGCTCGTTCTTCAGGCTGTCGCGCGTGAAATAGATGCCGTCGTCGACGTCGTAGTCGCCACGGTCGTTTTGGATCATAGTCCGCATCGCGTAGGAGCCCTGCGTGCGCGACCCGATGGACTTCGGACTGCCGTTGCGCTCCAGACCTGACTTGAGCCGCTTGCGGTTGGCCTTCGCCTTGCTGTAGATGTCGGCGCGATCGTCGTCGGACATCCGCACTTCCACGCGCTCGAAGCCGGCTACCTGGTCATTGCAGTTTTTCACGTCGTCGCCTCCCTCTTTACGCCGGTCTTCGGCATCGCGGGAAGGCTCATCATCAAAGCCTTCACCATCTGTCCTTCCTGATTGTTCGGGTCGTCGCAGGCGCTCTTCGCGAGGTCCGCGTCGTTGCTCGCCTGCTGGATGAGCCGTTGCATGGCTATCGGGCGGGCGTCGTCGAGCGCCAGAAACTTCATCATCTGGGCAGGGACGTCTTTGTTGGGAAAACGCAACGTCCGGACCGGCCGTCCCAGTTCGGTGAATTTGTTGCCGAGGAAGCGAGCCATGTTGTCGAACGCGAATTCCTGAGCGGTGATGCTGAGGGCTGCGGCTTCGGCACCCATCTTCCAGCGCAGGATCGAGCGATGCACCTTCGACGCCAGAATGAGTTCGCCTTCCGGACGCGAACAGGTACCCAGCGAGAAGATCTCGATCGGCGCGTCCCTCGGAGCGCATGTCAAGGCGTCGATCAGCCCGACCATGATGGGGTTATTCGCCCAGAGACCGCCGTCAGCGAACACCTGGATAATGCCGTGATCGCCGTTGGGATCTTTCACGGCCGCCAACGATCGGAAGATCGGAGCGGCGCTCGAGGCCATGCACACGTCGACCAGCGGGTAGTGGTCGTCGCGCACGCCGCTCGCTGGGGTCTTCTTAAAGACCCAGGAGCGATGGCTGCTCATCGCGACTGCGGGAATGGAGAGCGAGATGCCTCGCTTGTTGAAGACGTCGAGCATCGTCGCGCCCTTCAATACGTCTGTGAGGGCCGCGCGAAGCACGGCGTCTCCCTGGCGGACGTAGCAGCCTCCGACGAACATGCGCCAGATCGCACTGAGCGTACCTTTGATCCGGTGTGGGAATATTTCGCGACCGTGATCGCGATAGAGTTTGACGATCGCGCCCATGGGGCGGCCGACTGCAAGTGCGCTGGCGACGATCGCGCCGGTGCTTGTCCCGGTGATAAGGTCGAATCCCTTGCCGAGGTCGAGGCTTTCCGCGCCGCGCGTGCGGGCGAACTGAACGACGAGGCGGTCAAGGAACGCCGCGGTGTAGATGCCGCGCATACCGCCGCCGTCCAGACTCAGCACTCGGTAGGGTTTGACGGCAGCAGGTGCCGCCGGTCCATCCTTTTCGGTATCTGCAACCACGCTTGTCACCGCGTCTTAGAGTTGATTGCAGTTGAGGATGATTTGCACGTTGCTCATTGTGATCAGCGAGCGGTCGCCGTTTCCGATTGCGAAATTATTAAAGCGCGGATCCATTGCATCTTCTCGAATCTTAAATGATTAAATAAAACTGTCGGTTGAGTAGGTGGCGGCATTGGTTCACCGCCGCAAGGGCTGGGCCAGCCGATTTTTCCGTTCGCAAATACCAGTTTTCAATTGACTCTCGACCGGCTTGACAGCTTGACGCTGATTCTGCCCTTCGCGGCGTGGGGCCGGCCCTTCCAGAACTTCAATCTCACCGTCGTGGATGTGCTCGACGACCTGGGCGAGATCGCGCATGTCGAACCATTGCCCGCACGCCGGGCATTTCATGTGGTGGTCGGCGTCGGTCCTAGCGATGCCGTTGACGTCCTGACCCGGTTTCGTCATCTACAACGCCGATGACCTCGTACTCAAAGACGACGCCTTCAGGATCGTTCACCACGAACCACTCATCGGCAAGGTCCGAGTTTGCAAACACCTTGAGATGGTCACGGTCGCCGACCTGTTTCCTTGTATCGACGTAAATCCAGACTGTTTTCATCGATCTCGCGCCAGCTTGCGGCGTCCCCAGCGGGGTTCCTTGCGAGATGGGTTAAACTCCCGAGCGTGGCCCCGGTTCAATGCTTTCATGACGCCGATCCGGGAAAACATCGTCGGGCCTCCCAATTTGACCACCAACATCAACGCCTGATCGCGGCCTGCCATTCCGGCTCTGCGGCTTCATTTTTCGGTAGCCCAGTGATGTAGGTTGCCGCGTCATGCAATGTGACAAGCGTTCGGCCGTCGGGTAACTGATCGGGTCGTCGAAAGCGCGCTGCCAGCCGCGATCGGTCACGCGGCGGCGGCCTTATCTTCTTTGTCGGCGCCGCGCGCCACGATCTTCAACGCATCATCCGGCAGCGGCCGCTGCAACGCCTTCGCCTCGTCCCACGGCGCGCGCGTGTTCGGTCACACTTCAACACCTGGGCCTCGATCGGGCCGCCGATGTTGAAACGACCCCCCGGCCTTCGAAAAGACCCACACCCAAGTTTGGAGGTCAGGCGGCGCGCTGCTGCGCGTGGCCGCGCTGAAGCCGCTCTGCAAAAGCTGTCGGCCCGATCGAGCTTAACGGGCCTCGGACGGAGCACGGCCCCGCGGACTCGGGGGCACGAGGCAGGGCCGTGCGGCCCCCATGGCGTAGGAGCGAGCCAAGCCGAGGAGACGAGCGGCGCATACCGCGCGCCACCAGCGACAGGCGCGGCGGCATGGTGTCGCGCGACGCGATGGACGAGCGCCTCGCGCTATCGGAAAGACCTACACCACTCGCAGATGTAGAGAGCTGGCCGCCCAGCTCGTAGCATTCGGCCTGGTCGTGCTTCACCAGCTCGGGCGCGGCGACTGAGCCGAGCCGCGAGCCGCAGCCTACACCAGGCGCTCAATTTCTTTCGTTGGGTGAAGAGATTCCCGGAATTGCTTCCATTCCTCTGCTTCTGCCAGCCAGTAATCCGTTTCTGCCTGCCAGCGTTCCATATTCATTTTGGCAAGCGTAGCCCGCTGATTGCACATAATTTCAAACGCAACAAATTGACTGTTCGAATACATTGAGTTTCCCCAATAGCTGCCCAGCCGAACCGTCTTATGAACACCACATGAATGTAGCGCAACTTGAAACTGAGATGTTGTGACGCAACTTGCAAACCTTCGTGATGATGCTTCCGAACATTGCTATGTGGGGCGACGTGTCCATGGCCGGCGAGGGCTTCGCCCTGGAGAGTCTAACCGAGGCGGTGGCCGGCGCGGTCACGGGAAAATTGTGGTCCGCGAAAGGCGCGGGTCGAGATCGAGGCGACGACGGTGCCGCGCTGAATGTCGTGTTCGATTTGACCGGCGCAACGCTGCCGCGCCCGCTTCGTGGCAGGCGCGGCCTGACTGCGGTCATTGCCTTGACGGCATCATCGCGTTGATCAGTGCATCGGTACCAGTTCGACGATGTCGCCAGTAGGTTCAGGTTCGTGAGGGGCGAGACGGGTGAGGGTCTCGTCGCTCCAGTTCGCGAGATTGACGACGCGTGCCGCCTGAACGTGTCCCCGAGGGTTCGCATCGTCCGGTTCCAGAATGTTTAGGCCGTTGCTGTCGAGCAGGAAGGTGTGTTCCCCGAACAATTCCTTGAGTTGCGGGACGGCCGGGTGGCTGTCGGGAAGGGCCTGGACTTCGAATTGATTGGTGGTTCGCGTGACTTGTTCGGAAGTCAGTTTCATTGCTCAATCCTTTCGGTTGGATCCTTGGTGCTATCCGCCACCCCGCAGGTGGTCGAGAAATGGCCCCAGCTTGGTTGCTGGAGCTGGGCCATCCCCGGTGTGCCACGGAAGTCTCTTTGCGCGGCACGGCCCGTCAATGCGAACCCCCCCGCAAACGTTTCCTGCAAATGCGCATGACAGAATCCCGCTCACGGGCTGGACAGGCGCGGGCGCTGCGCGCCAGAGACAAACGAGAAACCATGCATGTGGGCGAACCCGTTCGGCAGCACTTCGGTGACGATCACCGACATCAACCCGAACCCTTAGTGGTTCTAGTTTGATTTTGGCAGTGGCCTAATTTGATTTAGGAAAGAGTTTATCCCTGATGTAGCGCGACGTTGGCGTCAGACGAATGCCACGCGGCTTGCGCCAAGTTGCCTTATCGATTTCATGTTTGTCGCCGATTGGTAATCCACCGGTACTTAGCAGTTGGAGGATTAGGAATGTTGAAAAGAATGCGCAAGTTTGCCTTCGGCGTCGCAGCGGCAACTGCTCTTTTTGTAATTCCGATCTCGGCCTTTTCCCAATCTTTTGAGGTTGGACCGGGAGGCGTCCGAGTATACGACGGCCGTGGCAGAGGGGGCGGGCAATGCGAGCAATTGCGGCGTGCCTGCGAAAACAAGGACGCGCTAGGGGAGCGGGGCGAAGGAAATTGCCGCACATACCGCGAGACCTGCCAAAGACCAGTTCGGAGGGATGTGTGTGGCGAACTGAGACAAGCCTGCCTCAACAAGGACCAGTTGGGCGAACAAGGCGAAGGAAATTGCCGTAGGTATCGCCAGACTTGTCGAGGGGGCTAATTTTCAGTGTTGCGGGGTGTCCGGCATCGCTCGGCACCGCCCCGCGCACCCGTCATCGCCAAGGCCGCCTCATTTGGCGGCCTTTTCATCACCTACCTGTAATCCGCGCGGAAACCAAAAGCGGAAACCAAAAGAAGACCGAGTTGTTAGGGTTACACCCTAACCGGAGCAAAATCTCATGCGTGTTGTTGTCATCGCCACTATCTTGCTCGCGTCGTCAAGTCTCTGCCCCTCATTCGCCCAAGAGCAGGACAAACCTCCGGTCACAGCGCCGCAAACAGTTCCGGCCCAGCCTGACCAGAATTCCCAGCAACAGCGAGATCAACGGACCGATCGCGACCAACCAAGGGCCGACGATCGTGAGATGGGTCGCGACTGGCGGATGCGTCGCGGCGACGACGACCGTCAGGGCCGCGAAGACCGCGAAATGGGTCCAGACCGGCGAATGCACCGCGACCGTGATGATGATCGCGATCGCGACAAGGATCGCGGACGATATGGAGACCGGGGCGATCGAGGCTGGGACCGCGCGGACCGAGATAGGGACAGCAGACGCTACTTCGATGACGATCGGCCCCGCCGTCGCGTGAAGGTCTGCGTCGAGTACGAAAACGGTGACGAATATTGCCGCTACAAGGAGCAGCGCCGCTGATCGAAAGGTCGTTTGTTCCTTCGACATGCGCAAGGCGATTGCGACTTAAAAGCGCGTCGGGCGTCAAATGTCAGCGCCCGGGCAGACCATTCTTTAAAACCGAAATATGGTCACCCCATCCGCCGGGGATTTTCGGGTGGCAGAATATCGCGCTTATGCTGTAGGCCATGACGGGCGATTGGTTGGTTCCCGAGCGTTCGTTTGCGACAGTGACGCGGATGCTACTGTATGGGCAAAGCAGCTTGTCGATGGGCACGACATTGAGCTTTGGAGCGGCGATCGCTTGGTGATCCGCCTCGAACACAAGCCCGAGTAACTTCGATCGCTCTGCGGAATTTAGTCGCTTTCTCGACATTCACGGCGCATGGTCCCGAAATCACCGCCCGCCATCGGCTTTCATCGGTGACAGAGAGTGTTGTGCTCCCGCCTGAAGCAAGGTGGAATGCAATGACAGATTACCCAGCCGCAATCCGACTGTCCGCAATTGAGCAACTCCGCTGCCCAAAATGCCGAGCGCGCATGAAGCTTGCGCGCGTCTCGTCGGGGCCTATCGGATTTGAACTTCGCACGTTCGACTGCTCCAAATGCGTTCACGTCGAACAAATTGCCATTCCGTTGGATGATCGGATGAAATCCGACGCTGTTGGCTGGTTCACTGGTGAACTACGTCCGCCGAAGTAAGGCCACCTCACTGGGCTAAGCTTATGGACCACGCGATGCAACTGGCGCACCTTGACCATTTCCATTTGCAGCCGATGGTGAGGATCACGCTGTAATGCTTGCCACGATATTCCATCGGTCACCGTCACCCTATCTTCCATGTCGGCGCCGCGTGAGACCATGTTGAGCGCGTCATCGGGCTCAGGCAGGAAGGCATCCTAGTACTTGCGTAGCACCACACCCGTGACGATTAACGATCCCATGTATAGCAGGAAAACATTGAAAGCGACTTGCCACGCAAACATCACCGGATCGACCTGCCACGAGACCTGAAGGTCGCCGTAGACGCGGCTGTGGATTGGAAGCTGACCAGTTTCAAGCCAGACCCGGAAGTTCGCGATGCACACGGCAAGCAAAGCCAAGCCCAGCATCAACATTCCGGTTGTTTTTAGAAATCTCACCATGTCACGCGAACATCTCGGCACCCGCAGGCGTGAACTTCACATACGTTCCAGACTCATGCTTGGCAACCGCGCAGGCGAGGCCGGCGCTGTACTCCGCGGGCGTGCCGCCTTCCTTGAACAAGAACTGGCCGTTGATCGTCTCTATGAAGATGCGGCCGTCCTGCACCGCCTCGGTCGCGTTGGCGATCTCCAGCAGCTTGCGGGCGGCCTTTTCAGGATCAGCAAGCGGTCGGGGCTCGGCGTACTTTATGCTGCGGCCTTGTCTTCCTTGTCCGCACCGCGCGCAACAATCTTCATGGCATCGTCAGGCAAGGGCCGCTGCAACGCTTTTGCCTCATCCCATGGCGCGCGCATCCAGACGTCACGCTCCTCGTCCGTGGTCAGGATCACCGGCATCGCTTTGGGGTGGATCGGCTCGACCACCGCGTTCGGCGCGGTAGTCACGGCACCGGAGTCGAGACCGGCGTCACCGTCAGCGGCGCCACCACCACAGTCACCGGCGACATTAATGGCATCTTTCTCTACGATGCGACGGTGACCAACCATGCCGGCGCCAGCATCACGGGCGGCTTTTTCGTGATCGCCAAACCGCCCGCCGCCATTTTGCCGAGGACTGGTCGCAAATTGTTCACGAAGTGCGAGGCAAAATACGCAAAGCGGTTGCTGGCCGGATGTACGCCAAGCAATGTTAATGGGCCTCGGAGCGATCCGGGGCCTTCCTTCTTTGGCGTCCGGTGTTGTGCTCCGCCTCAGCGCATCCGATACGCATCAAATGCGTGAGCCAGGAAAACGACGATGCTCAAAAAGACGAGTAGCGCCGTGGCTGCCTCAATCATCGCCTTGCCCAGTCGCTTGTCGAGCCCGCGATAGCGGCCTTGAGAAATTGCCGGTAAATCGTGTCCAGGATGAGGGTCAAAATGATCGAACCCCGCTGCTTGATTGCGTGATGGTAAGCCGACTGCGTTTCGGGACCATTTCACGGCCAACCGAAAATGGTTTCGCCAACGCGCGCGCCGTCGGTTCCAGCGATCAGTCCGCTGGTGCCCGCGCCCCGACTGGTCATTTAATTTCGAGGAGCAGTCGATCGATACTCCGGCGGCTGTACGCCCGGCCGATCCAGAAGCGGACGTCGTCGTTCTGGATCGGTCCCATGTAGCTCACCAGCAGTTTCTCCTGCCTCCTCGGTGGCACAGTGGATGCGCTGGCGACCTTTCTCTCGCCGATCGTGATCCGGGGATGGTCCTGGCCTTCAGTTCTCTAAAGCGCGGTAGACGGACGCACGCCCGATCTTGAGAGTCTTGGCGATGGCGGACGGTCCCATGCCCTCCGCCTTGAGTGCCTTGACCTTCCCAGGGTCGATGGACGCCTTGCTGCCTCGATAGACACCCCGCGCAGGGCGCTCCACAGCCAGCGGACCTGAAAAAAACAGCAGATAGCTTGGATCATAGGTCTTAGTTTCATGACGGGCACGTCGGCGCAGCGGTGGTCAGAGACAGTGCAAACTATGCGCGGCTGAAGTTGCTGTCGTTGACCATGGTCATGCGCAGTGGCCCCTTTTTATTCTCAGTAGAGCTACGGAGCGTTTTCGGGTGGCTGGCATGTCCGTAGCCCGTACAGAAAAACCAAGCGACCAGTGTTAGATTATCAGTTCTCAAGTCGCGCGAGATCGGCAAACGCCAAACGACCTCGCCTTGCTGCAAAAGACGAGGCCGCCGGCGGCATGGTGCGCTGATGCACACTGGGATGCTGGAATTCCCGCCGCAAATAGGTAACTTTTGGCGGCCTCTTTCATTCCAGCTCACCACACAAATATTTTGATGCCGGGCCGCCTCAGTTGGCGGCCTCTTTCATTCTGGACGCTGCAAGCGTTTCTTTTTCGGCGCCAGCGCCTTGTCGATCGCGCGCTCCGCCAGCTTGACGCCGGACGGGCGGCTGACCGCCATGCCTGATCGGTACTGCCCCTCAATTTCGGCCGAGCATTTCCATTTGCCGCCGATGGATCACCGCGCCGGCGGCAACCGCCGCCATCGAGGCGTTCACGCCGAAACGGATTGCGCCACCTCCGATCAGGCCCCAGCGTTTCTAAGGCACCGCGCCTGAAAATCTCAAAACCCGCCCTGACCGGCGGGTTTTTTCTTTCTCGGTCGCGGCTGCGCGGCGGGATCGGATCACCAGTGATTTCAAGTTGCCATCAGCTTTCACGCGAACATCTCGGCACCGACAGGGTGAACTTCAAGTATGTTCCGAACTCATGCTTCCACAGGCAGCCAAGACGCACCTCCGTGCAGCGAACATCGCGACGTTCTCGTATTGGTCCATGGCCATGATATTGGATGGGGTGGTACTGGCCTGTTTCCGCGGCATATTTGGATTTCGGAACAAACGGGGGACGTGGATTGCGGTGGAAAAGTCCCAATTTTGCCGCCATCCGTTCTCCCGTAGTTCTCCGGATATTGTTCCTTGACGAGACAAGGAACCGGAGCGACACTTCTGCATGGGCCAAGCGAAATGACCGAGTTGCCCCAGTTGCGGGGCGTATCTGGTTCTGGCGCTGCCTCTTGGCGGCAAGGGCCACGCACATTCCAATGTTTTAAGTGCAATGACGGCCTCGATCCTCTGAAAACGGAAACGACTACTGGCTGGCTTAAGAGTGAGCTACAGCCACCGAAATAAGGCATCCCGCCCATGCGTGACCGCCTCTATTTCTCCTTCCCGCTTATCTGGCTTGCCGGCATTGTCGGCATCATGATCGTTGGCTTTCTTGTGCAATGAGGCCGCCTCAGTTGGCGGCCTCTTTCATTCTGGACGCTGCAAGCGTTTCTTTTTCGGCGCCAGCGCCTTGTCGATCGCGCGCTCGGCGCCTTGACGCCGGCCGCGTGGCTCGTTGCTTTGCCGGCAGCCCCCGATCATCGAACCACCATCCTTGAGGCGGCCAGCGCGCCGAGCTCGTAGACGAGAGCCAGCCTCGCCGGCCGGCGCGATCCGATGTAAGGTCCGGTTTCCGGAACCGGGCCGATGGCAGTTCGCGGACCCATTGCAGACCTCGACGGGATCTGACGGCGGTTTCGCGACCGTCGGTTCGTGGGCCGGGCTCAATCCGCCGCGGCGAAATGCGCCATCTGGTCGTTGTATGCCTTCACGAAGGCCGGTCGGGCCGTGGCGCGCGCGACGTAGGCGCGGCAAGCAGGGAATTTTGCGAGCCCATCGAACCGATCGACGAGGCGCAGCACATCCGCCATGAGAATGTCGGCTACGGAAAAGGTCCCGACCAGCCATTCGCTTCCGTCCAGGACCGTTTCCATGTGCTTGAGCCGGGCCTCAAGGAAGGAGTCAAAAAACTTTCGCATTGGCGTTTCGTCGGTGTCACCTGAGAACATGAAGAAGGACCAGGGCTGGCTCGCGGCCTCGACAGAAGCGAGCGCTGCGAACAGCCATTCCTTGGCGTCGCTGCGGCCGCGCCGATCCGCGGGCATCAGCTTGTCGCTCAGCTCGCCGAGGTGGAGCAGGATCGCGCCGCTCTCGAAGATCGAGAGGTCTCCATCGGTCAGCCATGGCGCCTGGCCGAAGGGTTGGTGCGCGAAGTGCTCGGCCGTCCGCTCACGGAAAGGCGTGCTTTCGACGCGATAGGGCAGGCCGGCTTCTTCGAGCGCCCAACGCACGCGCAGGTCGCGCACATAGCCGCGCGGCGTTTCGGGAACCCAGTCGAAGGTGGTGAGGACCAGGTCAACCATTCGCGATCTCCATTTTGCGTGCTTCCTGAGCCAAGGACGCACCGGCCACGCCCCAGCCGACATTAATCATTGGCCGACGTCGTCTTTCCACCCCGAACCGCCCTTGGCAAGGTCCGCTCCCGGTCATCGCGGGCTATTCAACAGAGGGCAATACGGCGGCGTCACGGCGGTGACGATCTCCGACACCGAGCAGACCGAGCCGGCGCGGTGGCAGTCGGCACCACGGCGGTAACCAGCGTCGCGGTGATATGATAAATGCGACGATGATGACGGCGCCGACGGCGACGATCACTGTCACCAACCCGACCGGAGCCACGGCGGCGACCAGCGTCATGTTGGTGAACGCCGCGACGACACGGCGGAAGGGCATCAACCCGACCTCGGGAACGACGACCGTGCCACGGCGGTGACGATCTCCGACACCAAGCAGACCGTGGCGGGGCGGTGACGCTGTCGGCGCCACGGCGGCGACCAGCGTCATGGTGATGAACGCGACGGCGATGACAGCGACGACACCAGCGCGCGTCGCCGGAACGGCGAATGTGCTAGTGACGACACCTGGCGGCACCAATATGGCCAACACGCTGTACACCCATGTGACGCCGGCGCCGACGGTGTGACGCGCATGTCCGGCATCGGCAACCCCGCTTGGCGGCACTTCGGTGACGATCACCGACATCAACCCGACCGGAGCCAAGGCGGCGACGGCGCCACGACCGCGACCAATGATACAGTTAGCGGGCTGCGCGGCGGGATTGCATCACCAGTGATTTCAAGTTGCCATCAGCTTTCGCGAACATCTCGGCACCGATAGGCGTGACCGGGCTCATGCTTTCACAGCCAGCCAAGACGCACCTCCATGCAGCGAACACCGCGACGTTCTCGTATTAATCCATGGCCATGATACGTTCCCATGGGTGGGGCGGTACTGGCCTGTTTTGACCCTCAGTGGCCTAATTTGATTTTGGCGGTGGCCTAATTTGCTAACGAGCCGTAAATCCGCCGCCGTTCGTTCTACGTAGAAATACTGAATTGCAGCGTCACCAAGTGGTGGAACATTTTTTCGGAATTTGCTTTTTTAGGCCAGCATTCCCGAGCGGTCCTTGAGGGATGGATGTCTGTTCCGGGGTTGTCAGGGACCCGGGCAAACCCTCTCCGGGTCCCGCCCGGTTTTGCTGGGCTGAATTTTAATCGACTCCCTTCCCCAACCGGAATTTACTGGCCTGGCCTGCCAGCGCCGGGATCGCGTGGGGGAGGATTGGCCATGGACAGCGCAGAACATTGCCGGGCTCAATTGGCAGAATGCAGCAGGTTGATGCCTTTGGCGGAGAGTGCAGCCGAAGCCACTGTCCTCAAAAATCTTATTCGCAGTCGGAAGATGATTGCCAATCAAATGGCTCTGTACGAAGCGCTCCTCCAGGATAGGGAGTAAGGCCGCTTCAGTTGGCGGCCCCTTTCATTCTGGACGCTGCAAGCGTTTCTTTTTCGGCGCCAGCGCCTTGTCAATCGCGCGCTCCGCCAGCTTGACGCCGGCCGGGCGGCTGATCGCCATGCCTGATCGGTACTGCCCTTCAATTTCGGCGGACCATTTCCATTTGCCGCCGATGGTGAGGATCACGCTGTATTCTTTGCCACGATATTCCATCGGTCACGCCGCCGCCTTATCTTCCTTGTCTTCTCCGCGCGCGACGATCTTGAGTGCATCGTCTGGCAAGGGCCGCTGCAACGCCTTCGCCTCGTCCCACGGCGCGCGCATCCAGACGTCGCGCTCCTCGTCCGTGGTCAGGATCACGGGCATCGCCTTCGGGTGGATCGGCTCGACCGCCGCGTTCGGCGCGGTCGTCAAGAACCCGTAGACGAGGTGAGGGCCGGGGACTGGCTTCGACTTCGTGCCACGGTCGCTACCGCGCCGGCCGGTGCGATCACTGGCTGAAGGTCAAGAACCGGAAGCACCCCGCCTTCACCCGGCGTCGCCGATCAGTTCTGAACCCATCAGGGCGGCCCTCGCTACCCACGGCCAGCCGCCCCCGGGAACTCTGATTAAATCAAAAAATCCCCGGAACGATCAGCCGGAAAATGCGTCACAGAGCAAGGTGACGCGATGACCGTCGTTACCTAGTAGCGGCCCCAGCCGCACATCGACAGATCCTGCCCAGGCTGGGGTCGCGCTACGGCCGAGCGCGGCGTGTCGGTGTTGAGAGAAAAGGCCCCAGCCGGGGACGGGGCCGGGACCTTTTCAGTTGCCGGGCGGGCAATACAAACCCGGCGCCAATGTAACTTTGAAGGTGAGGTCTCGGGTCCGCTCCGTCGATTGCCCCCGGTGGAACGCTGGGCGTTTGTGCCCGTTGCACCTCTAAATCAAGCCAAGGAGGACTCCCAGATGGTGAAGATCACTCCTGCCGTGGCGGCAGCCGCAGCGATGCTGACGACTGCCCCGCTCGTCACTCCGGCCAAGGCCCAAGGCGTCAAGATTGCCCAAGGGGTTGATGTTCAAGTCGGGCGGGACCGCGATTACGACAGGGACCGCGACTACGATAGGGACCGTGGCCGGCGGTACGACACCGACACCACAGTTGGCATCGGTCCCGGTGGTGTCACCGTCGGCCCACGACAGCGCTGCCGCACGGTAACTACCCAGGTTGAACGAGACGACGGCCGCATGATTACGCGCAGGGAGCGCCGCTGCGACTAACGGCCGGAGCCGAAACAGTGCGCTTCGCGCTACGGACTATTCTGCTGGCAGCCCAACGCCCGGAGAGAGTCGCTGGCATGATGCTTTCCGAACTCATGACCTTGAAGGGCATGGATACTTTCGGCCTGACCGATCCCATCACCCGCGGCCAAGTCGTCCAGGCGCGTTGCTCGCGATGTTCGGCGAAATCGGCATCGATGCAGCCGAGCAGGTAGACTTGCCACGCTTCCTCAAATTTGGCGAGCGCCAGGACGAACGTAGGGGCGGTGCCCTCGGCAATTTTGAGGCGCTGCGAATTGAAGCCGCAGATCCAGCCCCATTGGTCGACGTCGTTCGGCACGCCGCTGCGCATGGTGCCGACCTGCACATCGCCGTAATAGACGTGCCAGACATCCACTTTACTGTCCTTCACGCGGCGGCGAGTTAGTTCGGTCATGGGCCATATTGAAGCGTGGAAGCGTCAGCAGAACGCCATCTGATTGGGGTTGCGACCCAATCCCGGCACCAGCGGCCGCAGAAGGTAGGGGACCACGAGCGGGACGCTGCGCCTGTAGCCAGCGCGGCCCGTCAGCTCGCTGGCCCGGCTCCGGACCTATACCCGGTGCCGGGTAGTCCGGAAACAAGCCGGGCATTGGTGGCAGGTTGCCGACGTAGCGGTTCATGACACGAAACAGCGCGATGATAGCGGCTTGGTTTGTGGTGATCGAGTAGAGATTGCACACGGGTCGGTTACCGCGCCAACTGTTTCGGAAGAACCAGTACGATACCGATTTCGTGCTTCAGAATGTCCGTTGCGAAAATAGAAATGTGAAGGGAAAAACGGTCCTCCATTTCGGCCGCAGCCTCCTCGTCCCTGGCGAAAACATAGAGCATATCGCCGTCAACCTCATGAAATTGCACACCGGCGAACAACCGATCGAACGTAGTGGCGCCTACGACGAGGGCCATGCGGGCGGCGATTGCCTGGTCCTGGACCGGAGAGAGCTTCATTTTTTCAGCGTTCCCCTGGCCACCAAGTGGATGGTGGGTCATTGGCAGATATTTTCGTCGGCCGCAGCGCCACCAGGTGGCTGCGCTTATACGGGTAGCCCCGGACCTGCGAGCAATCCTTGCATCGCATGTAACGCTCCAGTTCGTGGATGGGCGTCGTCTTCGGCCGACGGACAATATTCAGCGCCACCGTCTGGTGCGTATCGCAGCCGAGGCACCGGACTTCGAGATAGCAGTAGCCTGCGTTGAGTGCGTCACCTAACGCCGGCGAAGGTTGGGCTGGTCCCTTGTAACCAAGCATCCGCTGGTTCCAGGCAAGGCAGGCAAGCCGGTCGGCCTCCTTGCGCGCTTCCTGCGCGCGCTCCGCCGAGGCGCGGATTGAACTGCCATAGATCGACTCCCGGGACTTAGTACCCATCAGGCATCTGCTCCGGTCGTCCGTCCGGTGCACCGAACGGTTGCTCGTCCGCAGCCATCTCAGAGCGACGTTGCATCCCAGTCTGCTCGACCACGCGGGCAAAGTCCGCGATTGTCTTCTCGTTGATGATCGACGGCTCAAGTGCTTTGTCCTGCCGAATTCTCGGTAAGTCGCGGCCGGTCAGGATCGTCATGAAGCGTGGTGCCATCAGCGCATTAGAGCGGAGCCGACGCCGGCTTGCAAACCGCCCTATACATTGGGATCGGAACTGCGCGCAGACACTCCTGATCGCGGGTGTTGATAAGTCGGGTGCCAAGGAGGTGGGGGGAGTCTGCCGGCGTGGTTTTAGAACCGTAGGCTCGGCGGGGCGGCTGCGCGTGTCGATGTGACGGACTTCAACCTCGCCTCGGAGATGACGCCCGGCGCCACGGCGGTGACGATCACCGGGACCAACCAGACCGAACGAGGGCGATGACAGTCGGCGCCGCGGCCGCGACCAGCGTCGTGGTGGTGAACGCGACGACGATCACGACAGTGACGCCGGAGCATTCCGCGCGCGCGGTCGATGTCACCGTGACCACGGCCGGCGGCTCCGGCACTCCCTGATTACTGCTTCATGGGTGGTCAGCGTCAGTGCAGCCACCTGCCGTTCGAGCATGATCTCGCGCTCGAACTGGGCCATCGCGGCGAACATGTTCAGCATCAGCCTTACGGTGGCGCTCCGGTCAGGCTTCAGACATGCAGAACTTAGCCCATTCGTGCATCAGTCGCCGCCGCTTGGCGAGGGCATCTGAACGGCGGTACGCCGCTTCGGTTTCGTCTTCGATAACGTGCGCAAGAGCCTGCTCGCAGAGCTCGCGCGGAAAGTTCGTCATGTCGCCAGCCCAATCGCGGAACGTCGACCGAAAACCGTGCGTGGTCGCCTTAACGTCGGTATGCCGCGCAATCGCTTTTGCCAGCGATACGTCGCTGATCGGCCTGCCTCGCCTCATGCCAGGGAAGATCAGACTGTTGCTTCCGTGGCGTTCGCGGGCCAGCTCCAACACTTTCAGTGCGGCGGCGGTCAGCGGGACGACATGTGGCCGGTCAGGCCGGTCGCCCTTCATTCTGACGCCTGGGATCGCCCAAAGGTCTTGCTTGCCGTCTATTTCGATCCAATCGGCAAATGCCCCTTCGTTATAGCGTGCAGCCGTCAGGATGATGAATTGCAGTAGCGATGCTGAGTCAGATTGGTCCGCGCACAAGGACGCCATGAATTTCGGGAGTAGGCGATAGGGCAGTGCCGCGAAATGTTGGACCTTGCGGACCTTTCGCTTGCTCGGGAGCAACGGCTTGATGCGCTCGCGCCATGCAGCCGGATTGTCGCCGGTGCGCAGCCCTTCAGCCTTACCGGCTGTCAGGATCATCTCGATACGACCGCGCACCCGCGATGCCGTCTCAGGCTTGCTGTTCCAGATCGGGGTGAGGACCTTCATTATATCGGGGGTATCGATGTCAGCGACAGCGGTTTGGCCGATCAGCGGGAAGGCATAGGTCTTGAGCGAATTGATCCATTGCTGGCGGTGCTTGGGGTTTTTCCAGCCCGCTTCCATGCGAGTGATGTAGCCTTCCGCATATTGTCGAAACGTCACCGAACGCGCCGCCTCGGCCTTAACGGCGGCTCGCTGATTGTTCCTATGCTCGATGGGGTCGATCCCCTTGCGGGTCAGTCTGCGGGCTTCCTCTGCCGCTTCGCGGGCCTGCGCTAGGCTAACATCGGAGGCAGGTCCCAGCCCCATGTACCGCTCTTTCCCGGTGACCGGGCTCTTGAACCGGAAAACCCACGATCGCCCACCACGAGCGTCTATGTCCAGCCTAAGACCGCCACCGTCGGTGAGCTTGTCGCCCGGCTTCGCATTCTTGACCTGTAAGGCGGTGAGCGCCACTGGAAACTGTCCTCCAAATTCCACGTTCTAACCCACGTCAAACCCGTGGATGTAGTCGGACTTCGGAGGACATCCTTAGACGGAAATTGTCAGTTAGTCACTGCAATTACAGTGTTTATGCTTCAGAAAGAGACGTGGGTGGACATGGCTGGACATGTTGCTGGCGGAAGGGGTGGGATTCGAACCCACGGTACCCTTGCAGGCACGCCGGTTTTCAAGACCGGTGCCTTAAACCACTCGGCCACCCTTCCAACCGTTGAAACCGCTGGGTTTTCCAAGTTGCGCAGAGAACAAAGATGGACTCTGCACCGCTTTGCTACCTAACGTCTTCGGCGTGCTTGTTTATGGCTGCCCGAAGCGCCTCGTCAACCGTCGCGGCGGCACCTTCCTGCATATTCGGCATCAGATGCGAATAGATGTCGTAATCGCCATACCGGAATGGCCGAGGCGTGCCTGCACAATCTTGGGGTGAACCCGCGCGGCAAGCATGTGGCTGGCGCGGCTATGCCGCAACTTTGGGCAGCGTCACGCCCCGTTCTTTCAGGAAATCCGAAACGGCGTGCGTTAGACTTCCTCGTGAGCTACAAAGATACCAGCGCTAAACAAACCTGGAAATGCCGCGACTGCTGTTGCGACCAGAAAGGACGGCATCGAGCTTCACTGCGCAAACTTGCCTGGCGCGGAATAGCTCGTGTCAGTCACTCGTCCAGTCTCCATGACCTCCTTCAGCCTATGAAGATTTGAACGTACTTCTTCGGCCGGGAATTTTCCGATCAGAGCAAGTGCGGCGCGTCCTAGTCGCCCGAGAGGAGCTTTCATCACTTCGCGAACTTCCGTTTCACCAGCGTCGGTGCCACAGGCGAAATGAATTTCCCAGTAGGTCCTTAGTCCAGGTAAAGCGACCGTTTCGTAGCGGATCAGTTCGTTTGTGCGCTCCTCGGTCACTCTGACCGTCCAATTCGCGCGAACTCCCAGGGGACCCTGTATCGTCCATCGAAACGTTGCTGGACCGATTTGCTCAACGGCCATGACGTCGCCCAGGAAGCTAGGAAGGTTTTTGAAGTCCCGATAAAACCTGAACACTTTCTCTATCGCGCATTGGATCGTCACACCTTCTTCGATCGCGCCTTCGACCCGTCGCAACATCGACGTTTATTTCATCCTCTCTGCCCTTCCGCCGTGCGTGAAGCATCGAGCTTCGGCGGCAATGGTCCGCGCCGAAGACCCCAAAGGACAAGCAACGCGGAGGCGACGATCACAACGCTGACGCTTTGGAATCCAGCGGTGACAAGAATCTCTTGCCACGGTTTGCCACTATGGCCTGCTGCTGAGATTGGAGACAAAGCCGCCGTACCGAAAACCGCAGCGAGCGTCGTAACCAGCCAGTTCGCGTAGGTGCCGTAGAGCGCGGTCCAGTATGCTGTCGCCTTTGCTCGTGGCGGAAGTTTCACCTCGGTCCAGATGGCACCCAGCGCGACCAGGAGCATGCCATTCATCACGCCCTCCAGGTGTGCGGCGAGCCCCATGCGGACATTGGCGAAACGTTGCTCGAGGAGGCCGGTGGCCAGGCAGAGCAGGAATAGGAACATGCCATGCCACATCAAGTGTCGGTTGGTGGTTTCCACGTCATTTTCCTCTCGAATACCGGGTTCCGGGCTCTCCTGCGAAACGCATTGCGCCATGTTGTTGTGAGGGTTTTTCTTGCCGCTCAAATGCTGACGGCACCGCGCTGCGAACGGCGCTGGCAACCGCAAAATCCTGCTAAGTCAGCCAGCGCCTGCAGCACCTTCGGCACCGAACCGATCGAGCCGCGAGGCAGTTCCGGCGGAGTCAATGCCGGGTTCTGTCGGTCCCGCATCAGATTGCGCGGCCCGGGGTCGGTGCCGCCGCGACCTGGCCGGTAAGGTTGAGGGACGGCGTCCCCGGATTGCGCGTGTGCGATAGCATTTGTTGTTAGGAGGATTCCGGCAGCGGTCGCTGCCAGCATTCGGCGACGGGAATGGAATCCATGATTTGTGTCCAGTCGTTCGAAGCAAATAAACTGTTGCTGCCGGCGACGTGTGCGCCTGAGATCGTCAGAGCTTCATCCGGCGGTAGCGGCGACTGCAGACTGTGCATGCAGGCCCGATGGGCCGCCGCGGGCAAACGCCGCGGTGGTTGAAACGCCATGCTCGATCTGCGCGAAGCTGATTAAGGTTCGCAATCCGCCGACACCATTAAATTGAATTCTATTCTGTGCGTTTTGACAGGCACACGAGCCAAGCGGCATCAAGAGTATTTGACGGATCGTGAAGCCGCTACAGGTTGGGGCCGTGCCCGCCCGTGCGCACATAATCAGCGCGGCATCCACGATGGCTGAACAATACGATGCGGTCTGTTTTGGTCATAGGCCTATTGATTACTTTGTGTGCTTCTGCCAACGCCGCGCCGATGCATCGCCCCAAGCCGCCCCGGGTCCACTTACGCACGCACAAACGTGTTACCATCCGTCCCGCCCAACATATTACCGCTCCCGCGCGCTTCGCGGTTCCCGGTTGGACCGACGAACAGACCCAATACTGGCTGGACAACGCCACCGTCGCCGCCGGTTTGGGCTGATGGAAGGCAACTTGCGCCCCGGGCTCTCGGTGGCACAGTCGTGCGTCTTCGTGTCCGGCCCGCACTTTTTCATGATCGCGGGTAATCTTATGGGCGTCCCGTCGCTCCCCACACGGGAGCGCGGATGGAGAACGTTATTGCGCGCGTAGCGATTGGCACCGCAATGGCATCGGCATCTCGAGGCAATCGCCATCGAGCATGACTGCCACCGTTATAAAATCGGGACCAGCTACACATAAAGATGACATATCCGTGGACGCTCACCCATGGCGCACCGACGGAATCCTCAGAAAAAGCCAAGCGACCAATCAAGCGGTCGCAGGATCAGGGCGACGAGCGAGGATCGCGATCGGCGTGAAGGTGTATACCGCTTCGCCTCGCTGGTTGTAGGCCGTCCATTTGACCTTCGCGAGCCCTTGCGGCTTGGTTCGGGATGGAATTAGCTCCACCACTTCGCCTTCGACATGAAGAATATCGCCAGGGCGCACCGGCATCATCCAGCGTAAGTCGTCGACGCCAAGACCCATGAGCGGCTGGGGCCCAAATGGCCGGGCTTCGACGCAAAGGCGCATCGACATGGCCGCAGTGTGCCAACCGGATGCTGCAAGCCCTTTGAATACGGTTTTCTCGGCGGCGGCTTCATCCAAATGAAACGGCTGCGGATCGAACTCCGCCGCAAACCGCTGTATATCTTCCGTGGTGACCGTAACCTCGCTGGTTTTGAAACGCATCCCCAGCGCCAGGTCGTCGAACCACTCGATCATTTTTGCTTCGCCTCTGTTTCACTTCTGGATTCTGCTGTCTCTGTTCTGGTCGTGCGACACCGGCGGGTTCTTTCGATACTCGGCTTCCATTGCGGCCAGTTCGCGTTCCTGCTCGTCGTCCTCGTCCCGTTCCTCCGGCAGCAGCGCGAACGCGCGGAGCGCGACTTCCCTTGCTTCCTGTTAGTTGTACCCCGCCTTCATCAGCCGGTCGATCTCTCCCTGGGCCAAGCTCGCCTCGGGCGACATCCCGGCTTTGTCTAGATACCGGATCAGCCCTCGGACCACTCCGCTATGTCGGCCGCATGGCGAAATGGGCCGCGCCGGCCTTGAATAAGGGGCAGTGCACGTTGATAAGTCGCGTCGCCGGCGAGCGGCGGCTCCGACTGGACGGTTTTGGCTTTCTTCGCCGCCGATCGAGCCAGCTTCCGGTGCACTTTGGCGAATTCAATCAGGTGCTTCTTCGCCTTGGAATCGGTCGCCGCCGTCCATCGTCTGACGGCTGTCGTTGTAGCGCCTGTGCCTCATCAGGAAGTGGAAGCTCAAGCATCGCGCTGTTGCCTATAGCCGCGCATGTCGTCGCTGGGCTTGACGTCCTGCGAGCGGCTGTAGATGGCCAATGCAGTATTGGTCAGCTCTCTTCGCCGCGTGGGCCTAAGCGTCGACCGCGTGAGCTACAAAGATGCCAGTGCTAAAACAGACCCAGAAATGCCGCGACCGCTTCAATCACTTTGACGCTCAAGTTGATCAGTGGCGACGCCCCAGCCCAGAGGCATCAGCATCCCCGGCAGATCGATCCTATCATCTTGTCGACCTTCGATTCTTCACGGTCGATAGCGGGATCGGTGCCAAGCGGTGGGCCTTTCATGGGACGTTCCGTGCCGGATGACGGGAGCGCCGTGCCTAACGAGTTGGTGCCGGGTGCGGCGGCGGTGGTACCCAAGGCGCCGCCCGTCATGGGCATACCCGTCACGGACATGTGAGACGATCCCATGCCATGCCCTCCCATACCGCCGCGAGCAAACGCCGCGGTGGTTGAAACGCCAACGCAAAGGACGAAGCAAAGAACGGAAAGGGTTTTCATGCCGAGCCTCCCTCGTTAGCCCCAGCGGCGGGCGGCTCTGAGGGAATTTCGATTGCGCCGGCCCTCGACACCGCCGCGGCCGTGGTCATCCTCGCGTCGCCGCTACCCTGTGAGTTGTTGCCTGGGCCCAAGTTGTTAAGGAGGATACCAGCCGTACCCACGACTGCGACGATTACAGTTACCATCATGGGTATCAAGTCATCGCGTGGGTCTTTTCTTTGAGCGAGGGTCTTCATGTTCTTCCCAATTCGTTGCTCGATGTGCGTCAAGGTGATGTAGGTTCGCAATCCGCCGACACCATTAAATTGAATTTTATTCCGTGCGTTTTGACAGACACACGAGCCAGGCGGCATCAAAAGTATTTGACGGATCGTGAAGCCGCTACAGCTTGGGCCTTGGCCGCCTGTGCGCAGATGATCAGCTTGACCGACACGGCCGAGATCTGAGCCGATGTTGGGTCCATGATAGCCCATGCGCGATGATCCTTTCGAGGCAGCGGCTCAGTCGGTAGACTGAATGGAGCAAATAGGATGCGATCTGTTTTGGCCTTAGGCCTATTGATTACTTTGTGTGCTTTTGCCAACGCCGCGCCGGTGCATCGCTCCAAACGGCCCGTGGGCCACTTGGGCCCGGTCCAACCTGTTACTGTCCCCAAGGGCTACGCTGTTCCGGGTTGGACCGAAGAACAGACTCGATCCTGGCTGGATAGCGCCTCAGGGCCAAAAGGCTGAACCAACCGCCGCTGGCTTAGGTTGACTGGCGTTCCGGCCGGATGTCGGCACCGTGCCGCCGGTGCACATGATCAAGCAGACCGAGACTCGCGAGATCACGCCTTGCAGGTGGGTGCACCCGGACGAGGAGAGGTGAGGGGCGTGACGTCAGGTATCGCTCCAACGAGGTTGCCTTGCGCATCAGTTCCTCAAGCTCTTCTTTTGTGAGGTGCACCGGCTTCGAATAATCCAAGGCACTAATCGGCCATTTTTTTTGCCGCCCCTGTTGGGGTCTAGGACCGAGGAACATCGGCTAATTTAACCCGTTCTCCAAGGCATGGGTGCGGGTTTCACAACGCTAAGGAGCAGTCATGAAGTACTTACTGATTATAGTAGGAGCGGCGAGCCTATGCGCCGCAATGCCCGCAGGCGCCGAAGAAGTCGGCATCGGTGTCGGAGTAACGCCGGGGGGCGGAGCCGGAGTGACGGTGGGTTCGGACCAACGCGACCGGATTCGCGAGCAGGAAAGAACAACCGTAATCAAGGAGCGCGAGCCCCAAGACACAACTATCGTCAAGGAGCGTGAGAGGGAACCTGATCGTAAGGTGATCATCGAGCGCGACCGCAATTAAAAGCCGATCAACTCCTTCATACTCTTGGCGTCAGGCGCGGACCCGCTCGATGATCTCCATCGGGCGGGTTTTCGCTTGGTCAGTGCGCCGCACCCAGCGAGCCAGTCTAGGGATTAAACGGAACTTGCAGCGTTAGTTCTTGTATAGCATCAAGGATTCCGAAAAGCTCAGCAACGCTGGAACGGCTCTCAAGCGACCGCGTTTGTTTGCGAGAAATGCACCTGTGCTCACCACGTCGCACAGGCATCCGAAATCACCAGTCAAACATCGAGGAGGCAGTTAAGATGGCAAATCCACGCCAAGAGGATAAGTCTAGCCAAAGCGCCGAGCAAACAATTCGACAGGCCAGCGAGAGGACTGCTGAGCAGACTAAGCGCGTCGGAGAAACTGCGGTTGAGGCCAGTCAGGAGGTGGCTCGGGTCGGTGCCGACCTGCTCCAGCAAAATGCCGAGGCGCTGAAGAACGCCTTGCGGTTCGGATTGGAGATGACGACAGCAGTAATGGGTCGTTCTACCGACCAGGTCAGTCGCACGCTCGGCTTGTCGGGGAACGAAGTGCAAGAAGCAACTGAACGGTCAGCCCGCAACGCCGCAACGACTCTGCAGTCTACCAGCGCGCTTGCTAAAGGAATGACTGGAATGTCGCGAGAGTATTTCGCGTTCGTTCGGCACCAAATGGAGTGTTCGATGAACCGCATGAACGAATTGTGGAGTTGTCGAACTCCTCAGGAGATTGCAGCCGTGCAGAGTGATTTTGTTCGTGAAACCCTGGAGGGTGCCGTGGAGAGCAGCCGTCGGATGGCCGACATGTCGCTCAAGGCTGCCGACGATGCCGCAAAGCAGATGGCTCAAAATATCGAACGGCGTGCCGCTTAGTCCGGCTTTTAGCCTTGGTGATCACGGAAGCAAAAGAGCGGCTGATGTCTCAGCCGCTCCTGTCTCACGAGATCGCGACCAGGAAACGCGGGGTGAAGGACGGCCGCTGCTGCCCTCATTGTCCCAGCACGGCCTTTGGCCCGTGAACCGCCCACACACCGGACGAAAGCTTCTGCCACGCAGGCACGCATCTATCGTGCTCGCTCTTAGCCCCGATATCGGCGCGCTGCGATTTCGGGTACCAGCGGACGGACTAGCCGAACGCGATGGCGAGTAAACTGGAGCACAACAGCACCAAGCCGCTCGCGGTCAGCGCAAGAAATCCGTCGGACACAAGGTCATGGTCTCGCATCATACACCTGCCGCTCCCGATGCTCGTCCGAATCCAATAAACGTCTCGGAATCAGCCTATTTCGAAAGGGCTGCAGCGTGGCTTCGCAGAGGGTCAGGCCCTCGAGCGTAAACCGTCAAATGCATGGGCCAGGAAAATGCCGATGCTAACCAGGCCCAGAAACGCTGTAACCGTCTCAATCATCGTACGTCCTTTTTGCACCCCGGCCCGACAGAACGACATGACCCGTCGCACAGTCAAAAGGATTCGCTGTCCGCATCGAAGATCGAAGCCGACTGATGATTTCGCGCAACAGTTTGTCCGCGAGGGAGCGCGCGTGGAAGCGACGCCTCAAGCCCGGCCGTTCCGTAAATCGACGGGCCGCTATCGCAACCATTCATTCACCACCCCGATGGTCTCCCCATTTCCGCCGTGTTCGCGATGCGATATCTTCACATCTTGGTGCGGAGGTGGGCTGCATCGGGGGCGTGTCACGGCCGGGTGCCTCGAAGTAGGCGCGGGGCCGGCAGGGTGGTAGTTGGGGCGGATGGGGATTCGACGATCATTTCCGGTTGTGCTGATGGCGCGCAGCGCTGTCGCCGTGGCAGCATGCCTCGTCCTTGCCAACTGCGCCTCATCGGGCAAATTCGCCAGCCGTGTCGATCCCAAATATGGCGTTTCCAGTAGCCCCCGCGTAGTTGCTTTCGGCGAACCCGTGCCGAAGGGTGGCGGTACCTACCGAGTCGGCAAGCCCTACACGGTGGCGGGCCGGGTTTACGTGCCGGAGGAAGACACCGGCTATCGCGCCGAGGGTATGGCCTCCTGGTACGGCGATGATTTCCACGGCCGGCTGACCGCCAATGGCGAAGTGTTCGACATGGCGTCGCTAACCGCCGCGCATCCGACGCTTCCGATGCCGTGTTATGCGCGTGTGACCAACATGAGCAACGGCAAATCGCTGATCGTCCGCGTTAACGACCGCGGACCCTATCATGGAAACCGGCTCATAGATGTCTCGAACAAAACCGCCGAACTGCTTGAATTTAAAGGCAATGGTGTCGCGCGCGTACGGGTCGAATATGTCGGCCGGGCACCGCTCGAGGGTTCTGACGATCGTCAGCTTTTAGCAACATTGCGCACCGGCGTTCCGGCGCCATCGCCGTCCATGGTCCGGGTGGCGTCGGCCGGGGCATTCGTTCCGGAAATTCCGTCATCGGCCCGCCCAATCCGCGGCGAGGTTCCGATGCCGGAGGGACGGCCATATAGCCTCGGCAATACCTCGGCAGACCTCGCCTCAATCAACGCAACGTCGGAGATGTCCGCCTCCAGCCGCACCCGTTCGGGCAACCGTCACATCGAAAATCTGCGCGCCGTGTCGTACGAAAACGACAACCGTTATGCCCCTCCCGCCAGTCCTGTCTCCGCCTATGCACCGGTCGATCCGCGCGGACCGAGCGAGTTGCTGGCCGGACGCGGGCTCTATTGAGCCGCGCGCGCTGATCCCTGCGCTTTGAGAAAAGCAATCAACGCCGCGTTGACGTCGTCGGCGCGCTCCTGCTGGACCCAGTGACCGGCGCCCTCGATGATGAGCTTTTGTGCCAGGTTCGGCACAACCCGCACCATGTCGGCGACACGCTTGGCGCCGATCAACCCGGTGATGACCGAGTCCTTCGAGCCCGCAATGAACAGCGACGGCTGATGGATCTGCGCGCCTTGCCACGGCGCGGTCAGTTCCCAGTTGCGGTCGATGTTGCGGTACCAATTGAGCCCGCCGCGGAAACCGGATTTTTGGTAGGCCTCGCTGAAATAAGACAGGTCGGCTTCGCTGAGCCAGTCCGGCAGCGGGCGATCGGGCCTGACATCGCCGAGAAATCCCTTGCTGTCTTCAATGAACAGCGAGGCGGCCGGATCGGAAAATCCGCGTCCGAGCAGGCTTCTCATCGTCAGGCAAACATCGCGTTCGAACTCGCGTTCGGCGACGCCAGGCGGCTGAAAATATTGCCAATAGAAATTGGTGATGCCGCTTTCGCGCAGCGTATCCAGCGGCCGCCTGCGCCCTCGTGAGGGCGGAGGGACGCTCAGGCCGGCGACGGCCGTAAAAATATCGGGACGGAACAGCGCGGCGTGCCAGGCGACCGCCGCGCCCCAGTCGTGACCAACGATCACGGCCTGATTTTCGCCGAGCGCAGCAACCAGCGCGACCATGTCGCCGACGTTATCGAAGATGCTGTACGCACCGATATCCGGGGGTGCGCTGGTTCGCCCGAACCCGCGCATATCCGGCGCCACGACGCGAAAGCCTGCCGCGGCAATCGCCGGGATTTGATGGCGCCAAGAATAGGACAGTTCCGGCCAGCCGTGGCAAAGCAGCACCAGCGGACCTTCGCCCTGTTCGTGCAGAAATATCTCGATTCCGTTGGCGGAAACAGTGCGCGAGGACGGCATGGCTTTTCCGCGTTGTTTCGTAGATTTTGCCGGGTATGTGCAAGGCGACAGGATAGGGTTGTTTGACCTGCATCGCAATTGGATCGGCTCCGCGGCATCAGCAAAAACCCGTGTTGTTTGCGGTACTTCCAGCTGTTAGAACGCCGGGCTCAGGACATCGCCGATGGCAGCCCAAAACTCACCGTCCCGCACACCTAAGTCCGCGACATCACGTTCGTGGCGCAGCCTGGTTGCCGCCGTGGTCGCCATCGCAGTCGGCTGCGGCGGCGTGGTGTATGCCGCCAACAACAGCGTGCAGGGCGCCAAGAAGGAGGAGGGCGGTTTTGACGGCGATGCGCCGACCGCGATCCTGATCGAAGCCTCGAGCGGCAGCGTGCTGTTCGAGAAGAACCCGGACGAACTGCGGGCGCCTTCCAGCATGATGAAGCTGATGACCGCTGAGGTGGTCTTCAACGCCGTCAAGCGGGGCGAAATAAAACTTACGGATGAATATCGCGTCAGCGAGAACGCCTGGCGCAAGGGCGGCGCGCCGGCGGGCGGTTCGACGATGTTCGCGGCCATTCACAGCAAGATCTCCGTGGACGATCTGTTGCACGGCGCCATCATTCAAAGCGGCAACGACGCGTGCATGGTCCTGGCGGAGGCGATGGCTGGCAATGAACGTACCTTTGCGGAAACGATGACTAAGCGCGCGCGTGAACTCGGACTGACGCAGTCGACTTTTGCCAATTCGAATGGTCTGCCCGATCCCGGCAACAGGATGACCGTGCGCGAACTGGCAAAGCTGGCGCTTCATATCATCCGGACCTATCCCGATTTCTATAAGTTGTTCGGCGAGCGCGAATTCACCTGGAACAAGATCCGGCAGCAAAATCGTAATCCGCTGTTGACGTCGCTCGAAGGTGCCGACGGGTTGAAGACCGGATATACCAAGGAGGGCGGCTACGGTATGGTCGCCTCGGCGGTGCAGAACGGCATGCGGCTGATCGTTGCCGTCAACGGCCTCGACGATCCCGACGATCGTGCGTCGGAAGCGAAAAAGATGCTCGAATGGGGATTTCGCAATTTCGAAGCGCGGACGCTGTTCGCGCCACAGCAGCCGGTCGGCTACGCCAAGGTATTCGGCGGCGACAGCCGCTCGGTGAAGCTCGCAAGCCCCGAACCGATCAAGGTGATGGTGCAGAAACACGGCGGCGATAAATTGATCGCCCGCATCGTCTATAACGGGCCGGTACGCGCGCCGGTCGAATCCGGCCAACGGGTGGGAATCGTCAGGGTCTGGCGGGGACGCAACATCGCCATGGAGGCGCCGGTTTACGCTGCGGAACCGGTCGGCCAGGGGTCGACGATGCGGCGCGCGATCGATGGTATGAGCGAGCTCGTCATCGGAATGTTTCGCGCCGGCGCCGAGAAACTTTGACGATGGCCGAACCAGCGGTCAAAAGAACTCCCGGGCGCGGACGATTCATCACCTTTGAGGGTGGCGAGGGATCCGGAAAATCCACGCACATCAAGATACTCGCGGACCGTCTGAACGCCGCAAAGTTGCGTGCCATTATCACGCGCGAGCCCGGCGGATCACCGGGAGCCGAAATCATCAGGCATCTGCTGTTGTCCGGAATGGGCAAGCTATTGGGCCCGGATGCGGAGACGCTGTTGTTCGCAGCCGCGCGAGACGATCACGTGCAGACGGTCATCAAGCCGGCGCTGAATCAGGGAATCTGGGTGCTGTGCGACCGGTTTTCCGATTCGACCCGCGCCTATCAAGGCAGGCTTGGGAAGGTGGCGCCCGCGGTCCTGAATGCAATGGAGCGCGTAACAATCGGCGATCTTAAACCCGATTTGACGATCATTCTCGATGTCCCGGTGGAGGTCGGCATGCAGCGAGCGGCCAAGCGCCGCGGCACCGGCGAACCCGACAGGTTCGAAGCCGAAGATCTCGCATTTCATCAGGAATTGCGCGACGCGTACCGGCAGATCGCCGCTGCCGAACCGCAGCGATGCGTGTTGATCGATGCAACCGCAGACCCCAGCACGGTTGCCGCGAACGTTTGGACGGCATTGCGCGACCGTTTCTTCACAACCGGCGCCAACATGGCCAATCACGCATGAGCGCCCGTCAGGTCGAACAGCAATTTGCAGCCGTTCATCCGCGCGAAACTGGCGCGCTGTTCGGGCATCGCGAAGCCGAGATGGCGTTGCTCAATGCCTATCGCAGCGGGCGTATTCCGCACGCCTGGCTGATCGGAGGTCCGCAGGGCATCGGCAAGGCGACGCTGGCCTATCGAATGGCGCGGTTCGTGCTCGCACATCGCAATCCGTTGGCGCCGGATGTGCAACGCGCGGAGACGCTCGCGGTCGATCCATCCGATGCGGTGGCGCGCCATGTCGCGGCCGGCGCCCATGGCGGACTGCTCACGCTTGAACGGACCCTCAACGACAAGGGCGTGATGCGAACCGTGATCACGGTCGACGAGACCCGGGAGACGATTTCGTTCTTCGGTTCGACCGCCGCCGTGGAGGGTTGGCGGGTCTGCATCGTCGACACCGTCGATGAACTCAATCCCAACGCGGCCAACGCGTTGCTCAAAATTCTCGAAGAGCCGCCGCATCAATCGCTCTTCCTTCTCGTCAGCCATGCGCCCGCGCGGGTCCTGCCGACGATCCAGTCGCGTTGCCGCAAATTGCCGTTGCGCCCGCTCGCGATCGAGGACGTGATCCGCGCCGCGGCACAGGCCGCAAACATCGCGATCGACGATCCTGCCCTCACTGAGGCGGCAGAAGCCGCGGAAGGGAGTGTCGCGCGCGCGCTGACATTGCTGGGAGGCGACGCCCTAAAACTCCACCAGCGCACCGCGGCCCTGCTGGCTACCCTGCCGCGGGTCGATGCGCGCGAGCTTCATGCCCTGGGTGATGCGCTCGGCGGCAGCGACCGGGTGGCACTGGCGGCCTTCATCGACAGCGTCGATCGCTGGGTAAGCGAACGCTTGCGTGCTGACGATGCCAATGCCAACGCGAACCTGCCCCGCCTTGCACGGCTGGCGGAGGTGTGGGAAAAGATCAATCTCGCCGCGCGCGACACTGCAGAATACAATCTCGAGCGAAAACCGCTGGTTTTCTCGGTGTTCGGGCTGCTTGCGGAAGCAACGCGGTAGACGCTCCGCTGATTCTCAATCCCGACAATCCCTATTTGAACGATTAAAGGAATTCGTGGTGGCCTCTAAGAAAAAACCTTCGAAGAAGAAAAAGGCGAAGAAGGTATCGTCACGCGCCGCCAAGGCCGCGGCGCCAAAAAAGCGCGCGAAGAAGGGCAAGGCTGCCGCTAAGAAGGCAAAAAAGACGGCGAAGAAATCTGCAAAGAAATCGACCGCGAAAAAGGCTTCCAAGAAGTCCGTCAGAAAGCCCGCGAAGAAAGCGAAATCGAAGAAGCCCGTTTCGGCGCCGAAGCCAACCCGTGCCGTCAAGAAGCCGGCCGCGAAGCCGAAACCCAAGACCACGAAAGAGAAGGCGGTTTCCATCGCACAGCCCGCGCCGGCCGTGGCCCCGCGCAACACCTATTACATCACCACGGCGATCGCCTATCCGAACGGCGTGCCGCATATCGGCCATGCCTACGAGGCGATCGCGACTGATGCGTTGGCGCGCTTTCAGCGGCTTGACGGCAAGGATGTGTATTTTCTCACCGGGACCGACGAGCACGGCCTGAAGATGGTCCAGACGGCTGAGATTGAAAAGCTGCCGACGCTGGAAGTCGCGACGCGCAATGCGCTGCGGTTCAAGGAAATGGATCAGCGCCTCAACGTCTCGTTCGACCGGTTTATCCGCACCACGGAAGAACAACATCATCGCTCCAGTCAGGCGATCTGGCAGCGAATGGCCGACAATGGCGATATCTATCTCGATAGCTATGCCGGCTGGTACTCCGTGCGTGAGGAAGCCTATTACGCCGAAGAGGAAACCGTGCTCGGCGAGGATAACGTGCGGCGCGGGCCGCAGGGCACGCCGGTCGAGTGGGTCGAGGAGGAGAGCTATTTCTTCAGATTGTCCTCCTATCAGGACAAATTGCTCGCGCTCTATGCTGCGCAGCCGGATTTCATCGGCCCCGACTCACGCAAGAACGAAGTGATCAGCTTCGTCAAAAGCGGATTGAGAGATCTGTCGATCTCGCGAACCACATTCGATTGGGGCGTTAAGGTGCCCGGCGACCCCGAGCACGTCATGTACGTGTGGGTCGATGCCCTGACCAACTATATCACTGGCGTTGGATTCCCAGACGAGAACGATGCCAACTGGCACTACTGGCCCGCGGACGTTCATATCATCGGCAAGGACATTATCCGCTTTCACGCGGTGTACTGGCCGGCGTTCCTGATGTCGGCCGGCATCCCCGTGCAAAAACGCGTCTATGCGCACGGCTTTCTGTTCAGTCGCGGCGAAAAAATGTCGAAGTCTGTCGGCAACGTGGTGGACCCATTTAATCTTGCCGATCAGTACGGCGTCGACCAGGTCCGCTACTTTTTCCTGCGCGAGGTGCCGTTCGGCCAGGACGGCAACTATAATCACGAGGCGATTGTCGCGCGCATCAATGCCGACCTCGCCAATGATCTCGGCAATCTGGCGCAGCGCTCGTTGTCGATGATAGCAAAGCAGTATCAGGGCGTGCTGCCCGAGCCGGGCGCCCTTAGCGACAACGACAAGGCGATCCTCGCAGGGGCCGACCGCATGATCGGATTGGCGCGCAATGCGATGGCGACCCAGCAAATTCATCAGGCACTCAACGCCGTCTGGGCCGTGGTGGCGGAAGCCAATCGCTATTTCGCGGGCGAGGCGCCGTGGGCGCTGGCGAAGACAGATCCGCCGCGTCAACAAACGGTGTTGTACGTGACCGCCGAAGTCATCCGGCAGATCGCCATCCTAGCGCAACCCGTGATGCCGGAATCCTCGGCGAAGTTGCTGGATAGTCTCGGCATACCCAAAGACGCGCGCGATTTCGCTGCGCTCGGCGGCGCAAAGCGGATCAAGGCGGGCACCGTATTGCCGGCGCCGGCACCGGTGTTTCCGCGTTATGTCGAACCGTCGGAGGCTTGAACGGTCAGCCCATGCTTGTCGACAGCCATTGTCATCTCGATTTTCCGGATTTCGCCGATGATCTCGACGCAATCGTGGCGCGGGCAGACGCCGCAGGCATTGGGCGCATCGTCAGCATCTCGACTCGGGTGAGGCGCCTTGCCTCGCTGCTGGCGATATCAGAGCGATTCCGAAACGTCTATTGCTCGGTCGGCACCCATCCGCATCACGCCGACGAAGAAGACGGCATTACTGCAGGCGAATTGATCGACCTGACGCAGCACCCCAGGGTCGTGGCGCTGGGCGAGGCGGGGCTTGATAATTTTTACCAGAACGGCTCACCCGAAGCACAGGAGCGCGGCTTTCGCGCGCATATCGCCGCCGCCCGCGCGACCGGCCTGCCGCTTGTGATCCATACCCGTGAGGCCGACGACGACTGCGGCCGCATCCTCGAAGATGAAATGGCCAAGGGATCGTTTCGCGCGGTGCTGCATTGTTATACCGGCGGGCGGGAGCTGGCGATGAAGGCGATCTCTTTGGGACTTTCGATTTCGTTCACGGGAATTCTGACCTTCAAGAAATCGCAGGCTTTGCGCGACCTTGCCGCCGAGCTTCCGGCCGATCGCATCATGGTCGAGACCGACGCGCCGTATCTCGCGCCCGGTAAATTTCGGGGCAAACGCAACGAGCCTTCCTACGTGGTTGAAGTTGCCAAGGTGCTGGCGGAAGCGCGTGGGGTTTCGCTTGAGGAAATTTCACGTCAGACCACGGCGAACTTTTTTCGTCTGTTCTCCAAAGTGCCGGCCGCATGACGCTGAGCTTGACTATTCTCGGTTGCGGATCCTCGGCCGGCGTTCCGCGTCCCGCCCTCGGCTGGGGTGCGTGCGATCCCAAGAACCCGAAAAACCGCCGCCGCCGCTGCTCGCTGCTTGCCGAGCGGACAGGGGATCATGGCGTGACGCGGATCGTGATCGACACCTCGCCCGATCTGCGCGAGCAGCTGATCGACGCCAATGTCGATCACATCGACGCGGTGTTTCTGACGCATCAGCACGCCGATCAGACTCACGGCATGGACGATCTGCGTTCGGTCGTGATGCATCAGCGCAAGCGTATTCCGGTCTATCTGAACCAGTCGACCGCGCAGGACATCATGCTGCGGTTTTCTTACTGCTTCGTGTCACCGCCGGGCAGCGACTATCCGCCGATCCTTAACCGTCAGTCGATCGAGGCCGGCGAGCGCAGCACCATCGAAGGGAAGGGCGGTCCGCTGACGCTTTCCGCATTCATCCTGCAGCACGGCAATATTCCGGCGCTCGGATATCGGATCGGCGATGCCGTCTACACGCCCGATGTCAATGACATCCCGCGCGAGAGCTGGCCTCATCTCGAAAACCTCGATCTCTGGATCATCGACGGGCTGCGTTATACCGGGCATCCCAGCCATTTCAGCATCAACGACGCGCTGTCGTGGATCGACCGATTCAAGCCGCGCCGGGCCGTCATCACCAACATGCATTCCGACCTGGATTACGAGGTGCTGCGCCTCAGCCTGCCGCCCAACGTGGTCCCGGCCCATGACGGCATGCGGCTGATACCGGATCAGGCGGGCTGAACGCTTGGCGTCCGGTGAAGGCCACCTTTGCGCCGAGCGTGCACAAGTAGCTGTTACTCCGCTCAGGCAGAAATCGCCTTTGCCGAAGCGACCTGATTGCGCAGCATGAATTTCTGAATCTTGCCCGTCGATGTTTTGGGAATAGGACCAAACACCACGGCCTTCGGCGTCTTGAAGCCTGACATCTGGGCGCGGCAGAACGCGATGATCTCAGCCTCGGTCGCGCGCGCATTCTCTTTCAATTCGATGAATGCACAGGGCACCTCGCCCCATTTTGTATCGGGCTTCGCAACCACGGCGGCGAACAGCACCGCCGGATGCTTGTAGAGCACATCCTCGACCTCGACCGAGCTGATGTTTTCGCCGCCGGAGATGATGATGTCCTTGGAGCGATCCTTGATGATGATATAGCCGTGCTCGTCGAGTACGCCGAGATCGCCGGTGTGAAACCAGCCGCCCGCAAAGGCTTCTTTGGTGGCCTTTTCGTTCTTGAGATAGCCCTTCATCACGATATTGCCGCGAAACATCACCTCACCGACGGTCTCGCCGTCGCGCGGCACAAGCTGCATGGTTTCGGGGTCGAGCACCGTGACAGCTTCCTCCAGCGGGTAAGGCACGCCCTGCCGGCGCTTGAGTTGCGCGCGCTGATCGGCAGGCAGCTCGTCCCAGCCCGGCTGTTCCGCGCACACCGACGCTGGGCCATAGACTTCGGTCAGGCCATAGACATGCGTGAGCTTGATCCCGATGCTTTCGGCGCCCTCGAGCACGGCAACCGGCGGCGCGGCGCCGGCAATCAATCCGACCACGGGCCGGGCGGCTTTGCCTTTCGGCGCATCGGGCGCATTGATCAGCGTGTTGTAGACGATCGGCGCGCCGCACATGTGGGTGACGCCGTGCTTCTTGATCAGCTCGAAAATCTTGGCGGGATCGACCTTGCGCAGGCAAACGTTGATGCCCGCCGCTGCCGCGACGGTCCATGGGAAGCACCAGCCGTTGCAGTGGAACATCGGCAGCGTCCAGAGATAGACCGGATGCTGGCCGAGATTGCCCGCGAGGATATTGCTGACGGCGTTCAGGTAGGCGCCGCGATGGTGGGTCACCACGCCTTTCGGATTGCCCGTTGTGCCAGAGGTATAACTGAGCGCGATGGCGTCCCATTCGTCTTCCGGCAGCCGTGCGACGAAGCCGGGATCCCCTTGGGATAGCGCGCCCTCATATTCGACCTCGCCGATGCGTTTGCCGCCCGCGAACGACGCATCGTCGACGTCGATGACGAACGGTTTCGGTCCCGTCATCAGCTTCAGCGCGTCTGAGATCACGCCGATAAATTCTGGATCGACCAGGATAATCTTGGCGCCGCCGTGATCGAGCTGAAACGCGATCGAGGGGGCGTCGAGCCGGATGTTGAGCGCGTTGAGCACGGCGCCGGCCATCGGTACCGCGAAATGCACCTCATTCATCGCCGGGATGTTCGGCAGCATCGCCGCGACGGTGTCGCCGCGGCCGATGCCTCGGCCGGAGAGGTAGGACGCGAAGCGCCGGCAGCGCGCATGGGTCTCTGCCCAGGTGGTGACGCGACCCTCGTAGACGGCGCAGATATGGTCGGGGTAGACGGCGGCGGTGCGCGCCAGGAAGCTCAATGGCGTCAGCGGCACGAAATTGGCGGGCGTCTTGTCCAAACCGATATCGTATTGGCTTTGCTTCCCACTCATCGGCCACCTCCCATTTACGCTTATAAGAACCCGATCGATATCCACGGGAATATCGCCACGATGATCAGTCCGACCAGCAGCGCCAGCAGGTAGCCCCAGATCGGCCTGATCCCCTCGGCAGGGTCCACGCGCCCAATGGCGCAGGCGGCATAATAGCCTACTCCAAACGGCGGCGCGAACAGTCCGATGCCCATCGCGAGGATGACGATCATCGCATAATGGACCTCGTGGACGCCCACCGCCCGCGCGATCGGAAACAGCAGCGGGCCGAACAGCACGATCGCCGGAATGCCCTCGAGCACGCTGCCCAGGATCATGAACGCGACGATCGATACCGCAATAAAGGCCGCCGAGCCGCCAGGCAGGCCGGTCATGGCGGCCGCGAGTGAGCGCGAAAATCCGGATTGCGTCAGGCCCCAGGCCATGCCGGTGGCGGTGCCGATGATCAAGAGGATCGCACCCGACAGGCAGGCCGTCTCCACCAGCATCGGCACCAGCCGCCGCCAGTCGAAGTGGCGATAGACCAGAAGGCCGGCCACAAGACCATAGACGATCCCGATCGTGGAAACTTCCGTTGCGGTGGCCACGCCCTCGACCACGGCGGCGCGGATCACGAACGGCAATGCCAGCGCGGGCAGGGCGATGACGAAAGACCTGACGATCTCGCCGACCGTTGCTCTCTTGACCTGGCTGAGGTCCTCATGGCGATAGCGCCACCACACCAGCGCCGACAGCGTGATAGCGAGCACCACGCCCGGCAACAGGCCACCGGTAAACAGCGCCGCAATCGAAACGCCTGTCACGGAGCCGATGGTGATTAGGACCAGGCTTGGCGGAATGGTTTCGGTCTGCGCCCCGGTGGCCGCGAGCAGGGCGACGAGATCGCCGGGTCTGGCACCCCGCGCTTTCATTTCCGGGAACAACACCGGCGCCACCGCCGCCATGTCGGCGGCCTTCGAGCCTGAAATGCCGGAGACCAGATACATCGCGCCGACCAGCACGTAATGCAGGCCGCCGCGCACGTGGCCGAGTAGGCTTGCCAAGAACGCCACCATGGCGCGGGCCATGCCGGTCATCTCGATTAAAAGGCCGAGGAACACGAACAGCGGCACCGAAAGCAGGATGAGATGGCTCATGCCCTCGTCCATGCGGCCGACCAGCACCATCAGCGGCGTATGCGTCGTCAGCGCGAGATAGCCGAAGATTGCCAGTCCAAAGCCGAAAGCGATAGGCACGCCGGCGAGGACGCAAAAGCCAGCCACGCCGACAAAGAAGATGATCAGGTTGATATTGCCGAGCGGACGCAGCCACGGCTGCGCCAGCCAGAAAACTCCAATCAGCAAGGCAACCGATAACACCGCGCCTAGCATAAGCCGGATATCGCTGGTCCGGGCTAGCCGCAGCAATGCAAACAGCGCCATCAGGCCGATACCGACCGGCAGCGCGGCAGCGCGCCAGACGTTGGGAATCTGCAGCGCCGGCGTGGTGATAAAGCTTTCCTCGTAGGCGTATTCATAAGCCGGCCACGCGATCAGCAGCAGAAAAGCCAGCGCCGCGCAGGTCGCCACGACATCGAGGTAGGCCCGCATCGCTGGCTTCGCGTTGGCAACGACGGCGGTCATTCGCATGTGCTCGGAACGGCGAAACGCCACCGCCGCGCCCAGCATGGCCAACCAGAGGAACAGGATCGACGCCAGCTCGTCCGACCAGATCAGCGGCTGGTGCAGCCCATAACGCGCCACCACGCCCGCGAACAGGATGACGATCTCGGCGACGACCAGAACCGCCGCCGGGATCTCGACCAGCATTCCAAGCGAAGCTTCAAGGCAAGCCGCAAGCGAACGGCGGCGAGGGGGCATCGCCTCGCCGGCCGCCGCTTGCGTAAGTTCGGCGTGCGCCATGACGGTCCTTGGCAAACCCGCTACGACAGCTTGCCGACGGCTTTCTCCAGCAGCGCCCAAGCCTCGTCGCCGTATTTTCCCTTCCACTCGGCATAGAACCCGGCCGAACGCAGTTTCTCGCGGAATGGCGCGACGTCCGGCTGGTTGAACGTGAGGCCTTTGCCGGCCAGTTCCTGGCGTAAACCGGCGTTCAGTTTGGCAACATCGGCGCGCTCGTTGACGCCAGCCGCATTGATGTTTTTGGCGACGATCGTGCGCACATCCTCGGGCAGTTTCTCCCAGGCGCGGCGGTTGGCCAGGAACCAGAAACCGTCCCACATGTGATTGGTCAGCGAGCAATATTTCTGCACCTCGTACAGCTTCGCTGTCGAGATAATGGCCAACGGATTTTCCTGTCCCTCGACGATTTTGGTCTGTAGCGCGGAATAGACCTCGCTGAAATTGATCGGGGCCGGGGCCGCGTCAAAGGCCTTGAACATCGAGGTCCAGAGCGGCGAGACCGGCACGCGGATCTTGAAGCCCTTGAAATCATCGGGACCATTGATCGGCTTGCTGGACGACGTCGTTTCGCGGAACCCGTTGTCCCAGATCTTGTCCATCACGACGAGATTGGCCTTGGTGATCTCTTTGCGAATATAGCCGCCGAGATCGCCATCCATCGCCTTCCAGACTGTGTCGTAATCCGGAAACGCGAAACCGATGCCGTTGATCGACGCGGCTGGAACGAGGGTGGCAAGGATCAAGCCTGACAGCGTGAAGAATTCGACGCCGCCGGAACGGATCTGGCTCAGCATATCCGTGTCCGAGCCAAGTTGGTTGTTCGGAAAGATCTGCAGGTCGACACGGCCATTGGTCTCGGTCTTGATCGCCGCCGCCATCTCCTTGGCGCGAACATTCATGGGGTGCGCATCGGGAAGGTTGTTGGCGTATTTGTAGGTAAATTCGGCCTGCTGGGCGCGCGCGACAAACGGCGCGCCGATGCCGCCCAGAACCGCCGTGGCAGCCGATGCCTTGAGTAGCGCGCGTCGTGAAAAGCTCATCTGGTTGTCTCCTTGAGATCTTGTTCTTGTCGACGGTAGCGTACGGACCGGTCGAGCCCAGCGGCCGTCTCGCGTTGGGCTTATTGCAGCGTCCGGGCTTGGCCGCAACATCGGTTCGCAGCGGGAGCGCAGAACCAATGATGCCCGTCTTAGAACGACGTCCGAGGGATCCGGGCGCCAAGGCCGGGGCGCTGGCGAGCAGCCCAATTCTGCAGCCCAATTCTCATGTGAGTTGAAACGATCTTTATCTAAGTCTTTGAAAAGACGTGGAAGATAAATGTTCCATAATATACCTTATGCGAATCCGATATCCTGGTGACCCCCGTCAGCCTAGCGGCCCTGAAACCGCGGCTTGCGCCGCTCCAGGAACGCCGCGACGCCTTCCCTGTGATCCTCCGTCAGGCTCGCCAGCGCGAACTGGTCGACGTCCATGTGGCTGGCGAGATCGTCGAGCGCGTGCGCCAGGCGATTGACGGTCAGCTTGGTCATGGCGGCCGACAGCGGTGGCTGCGCGGCGACTTTGGCGGCCAGCGTCATGGCGGTGTCGAACGCCATGCCGGGATCGGCCACCTCCTCCACCAGACCCCATTCGTAAGCTTCCGGCGCCGAGATGCGCTGGTTGGCCAGGATCACCGCTTGCTTGGTTCGAGCCGGTCCGATCAGATGCAGCATCCGCGGGATGCTTTGCCAGCTCATGTTCATGCCGAGCCCGATCTCCGGCACGCGCATATGGGCGTCGCGGGCCATCACGCGAAAATCCAGCGCCACCGCCAGCGCGACGCCGCCGCCGATGCAGAAGCCTTCGATGGCACCGACGGTGATCTGCTCCATGTCCTGCCAGGCACGGGTCAGCCGCGGTCCCAGCTTCAGGTGCCGGCGCAAGGATCCAATATCCATGGTCCGGCGCGACCGGCCTTCGGGATCCTTCAGGTCGAAGCCGGCGCTGAACGCCTTGGAGCCGCCGGTCAGCACCACGACCGAGGTTTCGCTGTCGTCCTCGAAGCCGCGCGCGGCATCGGTGAGCTGACGCAGTGCTTCGGGCGACAGCGCGTTGATGCCGTCGCCGCGGTCGAAGCGCACCACGGCAATGCGGCCCTCGGGCCCGAGGCCCTTTTCGATCGTCACAAAATCCGTCACCTCAGCGTCTCCCTGCCCGCTATTTTCAGACGATAGCTCATAAATAGCCGGGACGCTCGCGCGGCTGTCCGGTACAGGAAAACGGACGGTGGCGCCGGCGTCCTTCAGCTTGTCGCGGGGAACTTCGAGTTCCGATTGTTCGAACCCGTTGGTTGCGAGAATGGCTATCTTCTTGTTGTCGAGCTTCATGGATAGCTTCTTTTAAAGCAGCCCGGTCGGGAATTACGCAAGGGCCGATCGTTCCTGCATCGATAGGCCGTCCCGGTGGAATCGCGATCAAATACCGACCATCTGATCTCACAGGGCTGCACCTCGACACTGAGTGATTTTTGCGCCTATCCTTACACCCATGACCGGCCACGACCACGATCATCATCACCACGAAAACGAGCATTCGGAACTGTCCGAGACCGAATTGCGCGTGCGCGCGCTCGAGACCATCCTGACCGAAAAAGGTTATGTCGATCCGGCCGCGCTCGATCTTTTGATCGAAACCTACGAAACCAAGGTCGGACCGCGTAACGGCGCCCGGGTGGTGGCGCGCGCATGGGCCGACCCCGCCTATTGTGCCCGCCTGCTTAAAGATGCCACGCCGGCGATCGCCGAACTCGGCTATGCCGGTCGTCAGGGCGAGCACATCGTGGCGCTCGAAAACACCCCTGCTCTCCACAACATGGTCGTCTGTACGCTGTGCTCCTGTTATCCGTGGCCGGTGCTTGGGCTGCCGCCGGTCTGGTACAAATCCGCGTCGTACCGCTCCAGGGCCGTGAAGGATCCGCGCGGCGTGCTTGCGGATTTCGGATTCAAATTGCCTGACGGTACGGATATCCGCGTCTGGGATTCGACCGCGGAAATTCGCTATCTGGTGCTGCCGATGCGCCCGGTTGGCACCGAGGACTGGAGCGAAGAGCGCCTGGCAGAGCTTGTGACCCGCGACAGCATGATCGGCACGGGTTTGGCGAAGCAGCCGCACGAGGTCTCCTGATGGACGGTGCGCACGATATGGGCGGCGTGAAGTGGCTTGGTCCCGTTGTTCCCGAGCCGAACGAGCCGATGTTTCACGCCGAATGGGAGCGGCGCGCGTTTGCGATCACGCTGGCGATGGGCATGCCCGGCGGCTGGAACATCGATATGTCGCGCTTCGCCCGCGAGGACCGTCCGCCGGAGGATTATCTCAGCAAGAGCTACTACCAGATCTGGCTTGCAGGCCTTGAGCGGCTGATGCTTGAGCGTGAGCTGATCGCATCCGATGAGATTGAAGCCGGACGGCCGCTGCATCCGACAAAGCCGGTAGCAAGGACCCTCACGCCTGACGGCGTGGCCGGCATGCTGCATCGGGGCGGACCGACCGAGCGGGAGGCCACAGGTCCTGCTCGCTTCGCGGCCGGCGACCGTGTCCGCGCCAAGATGATCCACCCGCCGACCCACACGCGGCTGCCGCGCTATGTGCGCGGTCATGTCGGCATCATCGAGCGCGTTCTCGGCTGCCACGTTTTTCCAGACAGCAACGCCACCGGCGCCGGTGAAAATCCGCAGTGGCTTTACACGGTGACGTTCGATGGCGCCGAACTGTGGGGCGAGACGTCCGATCCAAATCTAAAGGTTTCGGTCGATGCCTGGGAACCTTATCTGGAGCGCGCCTGATGCCGCTTGATTCCCGAGCCGCGCTCGACGCGACCAACGCCGTGACCGGCATTCCCCGCGACGCCCATGGCCCGGTGTTTCGCGAACCGTGGGAGGCGCAGGCTTTCGCCATGGCAGTCACGCTGCATGCGCGCGGGCTATTTACATGGAAGGAATGGGCGGCCGCCTTGGCCGATGAAATCAAAAGCGCGCAGGCGAGCGGCGATCCCGACACCGGCGAGACCTACTACCGGCATTGGCTCGCGACGCTGGAGAAGCTGATATCGGCGAAGGGTGTCACGACAACCGATACCCTGCACCGCTATCGCGATGCCTGGGACCACGCCGCCGACCGCACACCGCACGGTTCGCCGATCGAGCTGCGGCCGGATGATTTTGGGAACTAACTGGCGCGCGCTTCCTTACCTCGCCCCGCTCTTTGCTGGGAGAGAGGGAGAAGAAAGCAACCCGCCGACTGCGCGATCAGGCGCGGTTTAGACTCGCCGCATAGTCCCGCCAGCCCTTGGCGCGTAGCGCACAGGCCGGACATTCGCCGCAGCCATAACCCCAGTCGTGCCGCGCGCCGCGCTCGCCGAGATAACAGGTGTGGGAATGTTCGCGGATCAAATCGACCAGCCCTGCCCCGCCGAGTTCATTCGCGAGCTTCCATGTACTTGCCTTGTCCAGCCACATCAGCGGCGTGTGCAATTCGAACGCTTTGTTCATCCCGAGATTGAGCGCGACCTGCAACGCCTTGATGGTCTCATCGCGGCAATCCGGATAGCCGGAATAGTCGGTCTCGCACATGCCACCGACGATGTGACGGATGCCGCGCCGATAGGCCAGTGCCGCCGCAAACGTCAAGAACACCAGATTGCGGCCGGGCACGAAGGTGTTGGGCAGGCCATCCTCGCCCATTTCGATCGCGACATCGCGCGTCAGCGCGGTGTCGGAGACATCAGCCAATGTCGGAATTTCCAGCGTGTGGCTGTCGCCGAGTTTTGCCGCCCAGTCCGCGCGCAGGGATTTCATGCCATCGAGCAGACGATCGCGGCAATCGAGTTCGATGGCGTGGCGCTGCCCGTAGCTGAAGCCGACCATTTCGACGCGTGAAAACCGCTCCAGCGCCCATGCGAGGCAGGTGGTGGAATCCTGACCGCCGGAGAACAGTACCAAACCTGTCTCTGTTTGCAGTTGATCACTCATGGGCTGCCAATAGCATTCATCGGCCCCTTGGCCAATCGGTGGAAAGTGTTGCCTGATCGGCGCGTTTCGCTGGGATGGGCGCGCGTCTTGCGGCATAAAGCCTGATCTTGTTCAGGCTCGGTGCACGATGACCCCTTCCCGCGATATTTCACGTTTGCTCGAAATCATGGCGATGCTGCGAACGCCCGGCAGCGGCTGCCCTTGGGATCTCGAGCAGAACTTTGCGACCATCGCGCCCTACACCATCGAGGAAGCCTATGAAGTCGCCGACGCCATCGCGCGCGGCGATCTCGACGATCTTCGTGACGAACTCGGCGATCTCCTGCTGCAGGTGGTGTTTCATGCCCGCATGGCGGAGGAACAACATGCGTTCTCATTCGGCGACGTGGTCGAGGCGATCACCCGCAAAATGATCAGAAGGCATCCGCTTGTGTTCGCCGATAGGAATGGACGGCTGACACCGTCGGACGTCAAGGGCGCATGGGACCGCATCAAGGCCGAGGAGAAAGCCGAACGCGCCGCGCGGCGGTCGCCAGACGCCGCCGCTCACAAATCGCTGCTGTCGAGCGTGAAAGCCGGACAGCCGGCGCTGACACGGGCGATGGAACTGCAGCGCAAGGCTTCGAGCGTCGGCTTCGACTGGAACGATCCGCGCGCAGTGCTGCACAAGATTCGCGAGGAAGCCGATGAGATCGAGGCCGCGCTCGATCGCGGCGATGCCGAGGAGCTCGCGGAAGAAACCGGCGATCTGCTGTTCGCGCTGGTCAATCTGGCGCGCCATGTCGGCGCCGATCCCGAGCACGCATTGCGTGGCACCAACACCAAATTCGAACGCCGCTTTGCCTACATCGAACGCGCGCTGGCGGCTCAGGGACGTTCGCTCGAGAACGCTTCGCTGAAGGAAATGGACGCGCTCTGGAATGAGGCGAAGGGCAAGGAATAACGGCTCTCTGAGAAGCTCCTCCCGGCGAGCGCCGGACGATCGCGGCTAAACTTCGTGCGCCACGGCGTCGAAGCGGTTGACCACGATGTCGCGCTTGGTTTCATCGACGCGTACGGTCATGTCGTAGCGGCCGTCGTGAAATTCCTTGTTGAGGATTTCCGAATTGCGGTGCAGCCAGCTGATGCCCGCGCCGTCCGATGCGTCGATCGAGAGGTCCAGTGTCAAGCGGGTCGCGGCCAGCCGATCTTCGATCGCGGTCAGTAGCGCGTCGATCCCCTCCCCGGTTTCGGCCGAGACCAGGAAACACGGACTTTCCGATGGTCGTCTTGCGGCAATATTCCTCAGATCTTCGCGCTCCTCGGGATCGAAGCGATCGATCTTGTTCCAGACCTCGAGAATGCGCTGCCCCGCATCCGGATCGATGCCGAGCTGGCGCAGCACGGTATCGACGTCGCGCTGCTGCGCGTCGGCGTCTTCGTGCGAAATGTCGCGGACGTGGAGGATAATGTCGGCTTCCAGCACTTCCTCCAGCGTCGCACGAAATGCGGCGACCAGTTGCGTCGGCAGGTTGGAGATGAATCCTACGGTGTCCGACAGCATCGCCTTGCCGCCGTGCGGCAGATCGAGCGCGCGCAGGGTCGGATCGAGCGTTGCAAACAGCATGTCGGCGGCCTGCACATCGGCGCGAGTCAGGCGGTTGAACAGCGTCGACTTTCCGGCGTTGGTGTACCCAACCAGCGCCACGACGCGATACGGCACCCGCTGCCGGCCGGCGCGATGCAGCCGCCGCGTCGCCTGAACCTTCTTGAGTTCGTTCTCAAGCCGCGTGATGCGCTCGCCGATCAGGCGGCGGTCGGCCTCGATCTGGGTTTCGCCGGGGCCGCCCATGAATCCGAAGCCGCCGCGCTGGCGCTCGAGATGGGTCCATGACCGCACCAGGCGGCTGCGTTGGTAATTCAAATGCGCAAGCTCGACCTGCAGCGCGCCTTCCTTGGTCTTGGCCCGGCGGCCGAAGATTTCGAGGATCAGCCCGGTGCGGTCCAGGACCTTGGTGTTCCAGGCCCTCTCGAGGTTGCGCTGCTGGATCGGCGACAGCGCGCAATCCATCACCACCAGCTCGATGTCGTGCCTGGCGATGAGCCCGACGATCTCCTCGACCTTGCCCTTGCCGAGATAGGTCGCGGGCCGGATCTGGCTGACCGGCGCGATCAGCGCGTCCGCGATCGTCAGGTCGATGGCACGCGCCAGACCGACCGCTTCCTCGAGCCGCGCCTCGGAACCGCGTATGGCATGATGATCCCCTTGCGCCTCGGGATCGCCGCGGCGCGTTCGCAAGTAAGGACCGATGACGATCACCCGCCCGGTTTCTTTGCCCGCTGCCGACCGCGGACGGTCAGCACCCGTTTCCAGATTTCGGGGTTCCAATCAGGTCACCCTCAAGCAGGAGCATCCTCGCCGCCTTCGAACAACTGGATAGGAGCACCGGGCATGATGGTCGAGATCGCGTGCTTGTAGACAAGCTGCGAATGACCGTCGCGCCGCAGCAGCAGGCAGAAATTGTCGAACCAGGTGACAATCCCCTGCAGCTTAACTCCATTGACCAGAAAGATCGTCAGTGGCGTTTTGGTTTTGCGAACGTGATTTAGGAAGGTGTCTTGTAGATTTTGTGCGCGGTCTGCCGCCATTGTTCTTATCCCGCAGTTTTGTGCTTCTTTTTATTAAACCGATTGCTGCTCTCTTAAGGAGCGTCACCAGTTGCCCACTTCCCCCTGAGATCCCCCTCCGGGCGAGCGGCGGCACGATTAGAGGGCAGGTGCGGTTTTTAGGCAAGCCAGTTCGCGCGCCACGGGTCGCAATTCTCCGAAAAGGCGCGGAAAGAGGTAGATTTTCTCAAGCAAATGAATGGAATGAGTTCGAACCCCGACATTCAGCCGACCCCGAGCGCCTTGAGCTTACGATGCAGCGCCGAGCGCTCCATGCCGACGAATTCCGCTGTGCGCGAGATATTGCCGGAGAAGCGGCTGATCTGGGCAATCAGGTAGTCGCGCTCGAATACTTCCCGCGCCTCGCGGAGCGGCAGGCCCATAATGTGCTCGCCGTTGTTGCTGGTCGGCATCGCCGGCACCATCGAGCCAACGTCCTGCGGCAGCATATCCGCGGTGATGATGACTTCCGGGCCGCCGCCCGCCAGAATCATGACGCGCTCGACATTGTTGCGAAGCTGCCGGACATTTCCCGGCCACACATGCGACTGCAATACCGCCATCGCATCCTGCCCGATCTGGCGCTTCGGCAGGCCGGTCGCGACCGAGATCTGATCCATGAAATAATCGATCAGTTCGGGAATATCCTCGCGGCGCTCCGACAGCGGCGGTACGCGGATCGGCACCACCGACAGTCGATGATAGAGATCCTCACGGAATCGGCCTTCGGCGATCTCCTCCTCGAGATTGCGTGCGGTCGAGGAAATGATGCGGACGTCGACGTTGACTTTGGTGGCGCCCCCCGAGCGCTGGAAGGTCTGATCGACCAGCACCCGCAGGATCTTGTTCTGGGTTTCGCGCGGCATGTCGCTGATTTCATCGATGAACAGCGTGCCGCCGTGCGCTTCTTCCAGCGCGCCGGCCTTGCGCGGATGCTCGCCATTGGACTGTTCGATACCGAACAGCTCGACTTCCATACGCTCCGGCGTAATCGCGGCGGCGTTGATAACAACGAACGGCCCTTCGGCGCGACTTGACGCGTTATGCAGCGTGCGTGCCGCCAATTCCTTGCCGGAGCCCGAGGGCCCGACGATCAGGATGCGGCTATTGGCCTTGGAAGCCCGCTCGATGGTCTGACGCAGTTGATTCATGCAGGCGGAACGTCCGGTCAGGACGCTTGCCGCCGGTGCCAGCTGCTTGAGTTCCTTCACCTCGCGTTTCAGGCGCGACGTCTCCAGTGCCCGCGTCGCCACCAGAATCAGCCGGTCGGACTTGAACGGCTTTTCGATAAAGTCGTACGCGCCGCGCTTGATCGCAGCGACCGCGGTTTCGATATTGCCGTGGCCTGAGATCATGACAATCGGCAGATCGGCGTGGTCCCGCTTTATTTGCTCCAGCAATTGCAGCCCGTCGAGCTTGCTGCCCTGCAGCCAGATGTCGAGAAACACCAGATGCGGCCGGCGATTGGCAATCTCCGCCAGCGCCGAATCGCTGTCGCGCGCGGTGCGGGTGGTGAAGCCCTCGTCTTCGAGAATGCCCGCAACCAGATCCCGAATATCTGCTTCGTCATCGACAATCAGAATGTCACTTGCCATGGGTCACGCCTGTGTTGTCAGCCGCCTGTTGCGGTTTTGATTTTTGTTCCATCGTTGGTCGCGTCAGCGGGCTCTGTGGTTCCGGATGCGCCCCCTTTTGTTTCTGTTGCGGCAGCCGGCTCCTTCGCTTCGGCCTTCGGTGCATGGCCCGATACGGCAAAGCGCAGCCGCATCCATGCCCCGCGCTGGCCCGGCCGGATGTCCGCGGCATCGTTGAGCTCGATCCTGCCGCCGTGGTCCTCCAGGACGCGGCCGACAATCGCCAGGCCAAGGCCGGTGCCCTTTTCGCGCGTCGTCACATAAGGTTCGAGCAAGCGGGCTCGGCTCACCTTCGGCAGGCCGATACCGTTATCGATCACGTCGATCACGATGTCATCGCCCTCGCGCGCGGCAATGACGTCGATACGTCCCTTCCCCAGCTGCTCCGTCGGGACGGCCTCGATGGCCTCCGTCGCGTTCTTGATGATGTTGGTCAGCGCCTGCGAAATCAGCCGCCGGTCGAATTGCGCCCGCATCGGCTCTTCCTTGATCTCGGCTTGGATGTCGATCTCGGGATGTCCGACCCGCATCAGGAACACAGCCTGGCGCACGGTGTCGGCGACGTCCTCGCCTTCGATCACCGGCTTGGGCATCCGCGCGAAGCGCGAGAATTCGTCGACCATGCGCCTGATGTCATCGACCTGCCGTACAATCGTTTCCGTGCATTGCTCGAATACGGCCTTGTCCTCGGTAATGACCTTACCGAACTTGCGACGAATGCGCTCGGCCGAGAGCTGGATTGGCGTCAGCGGATTTTTGATTTCGTGTGCGATGCGGCGGGCGACGTCGGCCCAGGCCGAGGTCCGCTGGGCGGAAACCAGCTCCGTAATATCGTCAAGCGTGATGATGTAGCTGTCGCGCGAATGGCTGGTTTGTTCGGCACTGACGCGAACCGAAAGATTGCGCTCGCGGCCGTCGCGGTTGATGGTGATCTGGCCCTGTACCAGCCGCTGCGTGCCCTCCCGCGCGTTTTTCATCATGTCATCGAGTTCGGGCAAAACGTCCGATAGCGGATGACCCAGCGTCTCCGATTCCGCGTGACCGATAAGCTTTTCCGCGGAGCGGTTGAGAATGCCGACGCTGCCCGAGGCATCGACGCCGATGATCCCGGCGCTCGCCGACGACAATACCGCCTCGATGAAGCGGCGGCGGCTGTCGATAAGGTCGCTTGCGTTGACCAGGTCGTCGCGCTGGGTGCGCAACTCCTGCGTCATCTTGTTGAATGTCTCGCCGAGCTGCGCGAGATCGCCTTCCGAACGATGGACCGGGACCTGCACATGCAGATCGCCGGTCGAAACCATATTGGCGGCGCTCATCAAGCGCCGTATCGGGGCGACCAGCCAGTTGGCGAAATTCAGCCCGATCAGAATGGAGGCCATCAGGATGGTCAGTCCGATCACGGCGAACATCAACGCGAGTGATACCTGCATGCCGAGCCGGCGCGACTCCAGCTCGGCATATTCGGCAACACTGGCTTGCGTTTCGTTGACCTGCGCAACCACATGCGGATCGAGCAGACGGGCCACGTAGAGGAAGGTGTTGTCGAAGGCACGCAGCCGGACCACCGCAGCGACGTAATTTGCTTCGGGGATCACCGCGATCTCAGGTTCGGTTTCGCTGACATTGCTCAGGAATTCCGGAGGCGGTATCGAAAAGGCCTGCCGAATGCCGGTTTGTGCCGTCTCCAGAATATTGCGGTCTTTGTCGATCAGCATGGCGCCCGGCAGGTTGCGCGAGGCAGCACTTGCCGTCAGAAGCTCGCGAAACGTTCCGCGATCCTGGTCGAACAATGGCCGGGCACGGGCGAGATCGTTGGCCATTCCCAGAACGTCGCCGCGAATGAGCTGCGCGTGCTCGTTGAGATACGCGCGTGCAACAATCAGCGAGTTCTGGATCACCTCGCGGGTCGGACCTGAAAACAGCCGATCGAAGCCACGATCGATGGTCACGTTGGCGACGATCGCCACCAGCACGGCCGGCAACACTGCGATGACGGAAAACAGTCCGACGATCTGGACGTGCAGCCTTGCCGCCGCCCGGCCGCGGCGGCGGGCCTGGACCACCACCCAGACTTCGCGGACGATGATACCGACCAGCAGCAGGATGATCGCCGCATTGATCAGCATGAAGGAAATGACGACTTCGCGGCTCGGCGCGATCCGCGTCAGGCCAGTGAGCACGACAAAGGTGAGGAAGGCCGAGAGCAGCGCGATGCCGACCGCAAACGGCGCCAGCAATCTCCGCAGGGACCACCCCTGGGATTCGGCGAGCGACGGATCGAACGATGCGGCCGAGGTGTCTGCGCTGGTCATTCCGGCAAAGGGTGATGCTGAAGGCCTGATATCCGCCGGCGGCGGAGTGATGCATTCATATCACAATGTTGCCGAATTGCGACAATTCCGCGGCGCGCCCCGCTCGCAGATCCGCATCCACAGCTCGCTGCTACCCAGTTAGGGCGCGCCGGACACGTTCGTGAAGCCGTTTAGTTGCCACTCCGGTATACCTGAATATCCAGGTCACGTATCTTTTTGCGCAGCGTGTTGCGGTTGAGGCCGAGCAGGTCCGCGGCGCGAATCTGGTTGCCGCGCGTGGCTGCGAGCGCTGCCGTGAGCAGCGGCACCTCGATTTCCTTGAGGATCCGGTGATAGAGGCCCGGCGGCGGGACGCCGTTCGGAAAACCCGAGAAATGCGAGGACAGATAAGCCTCGACGGCGCCGCCGAGATTGTCGACGCCGAGCTGGATACTGCCGCCCGATGTCACGGCCGGCGGCGCCAACTCGCCGTCGATGACGGAGGCTGTGATCACGTCCTGCGGATATAATGCCGCGAGCCGCCGTGCGAGGTTTTCAAGCTCGCGGACGTTGCCGGGCCAGCGGTGCTGCTTCAGGCGCTCCAGCGCCAGCGTGTCGAGCTTCTTCGGCGGCAGTCCGTCTTTCTCCGCTAGCGCAAAGAAATGCCGTATCAGGTCGGGCAGGTCTTCGATCCGCTCGCGCAGCGGCGGCAGACGCAACGGCACGACGTTAAGGCGGAAGAACAAATCTTCGCGGAACAAGCCCTGCTGAATCAGGATACGCAGATCCTTATTGCTCGCAGCGACAATGCGCACGTCGGTCTTGATCGGCGTACGACCGCCGACGGTGGTGTATTCGCCCTGTTGAAGTACCCGTAACAGGCGCGTCTGCGCCTCCATCGGCATGTCGCCGATTTCATCAAGAAACAGCGTCCCGCCCTCCGCCTGTTCGAACCGGCCCGAAGCGCGGCTGTTGGCGCCGGTGAACGCGCCACGTTCATGGCCGAACAGTTCGGATTCGATGAGGTCGCGCGGGATAGCCGCCATGTTGACGGCCACGAACGGCCCGTTGCGCCGCTTGCCGTAGTCGTGCAGCGCGCGCGCCACAAGTTCCTTGCCGGTGCCGGATTCGCCGGAGATCATCACCGTCAGGTCGGTCTGCATCAGCCGTGCCAGCACCCGGTAAATTTCCTGCATCGCCGGCGATCGGCCGACCAGCGGGAGCGAGTCGAATTCGGATTCGTCGGTCTGTTTAGCGACCCGTTCCTTCGGCTCCGCCAGAGCCCGGCCGACAATGGCGATCAGCTCCTTGAGGTCGAACGGCTTCGGCAGATACTCATAGGCGCCACGTTCGGACGCGCGGATCGCCGTCATGAAGGTGTTCTGCGCGCTCATCACGATGACCGGGAGATTCGGCCGCATCTTCTTGATCCGCGGCAGCAGATCGAACGCGTTCTCGTCGGGCATCACCACATCGGTGATGACCAGGTCCCCCTCGCCCTGGCTGACCCAGCGCCAAAGCGTCGCCGCGTTGCCTGTCAGTCGCACCTCGTATCCGGCGCGCGACAGAGCCTGGTTGAGAACCGTACGGATCGCCGTGTCATCGTCGGCGACAAGGATACTACCTGCGGGCATCGCTATTTCCTCATCTTCTGTCTTGTGAGGCACGCAACGGCGTCCCGGAAACGTCATCGCGGTGGCTGGGATCGAAGTGTTTTGCGGGGTTGTACATGGGCAGCAGCACGCGGAAGACGGTCTTCCGCGGCTGGGATTCGCATTCGATGATGCCGCCGTGATCACCGACGATCTTGGCTACCAGCGCGAGCCCCAATCCGCTGCCGGTCTGTTTTGTCGTGACGAAGGGATCGAACAAATTCGGCAGCAGGTCCTCCGGCACGCCGGCGCCGTTGTCCTTGACGCAGAATTCGAGCGGCAGCGACACTCGCGATTTCTTTCCAGGCACCGAGAGGCGAACGCCAGGACGGAAGGCGGTGGTGAGTTGAATTTCGGCGTCGCTGCCGAGATCGACCACGGCCTCGGCGGCGTTCTTGACCAGATTGAGAAATACCTGAATCAACTGGTCCTGGTTGGCAAGCACCGGCGGCAGTGACGGATCGTAGTCTTCGACGAAGCGGACATTGCGGGCAAAGCCGGACTGCGCGAGCCGCTTGACGTGGTCGAGCACGGAATGAATGTTGACCGGACCGCGCGCCACCGGCCGGTCGTCGCCGAACACTTCCATGCGATCGACCAGCGTAACGATACGGTCCGCCTCATCGCAAATCAGCCGCGTCAGCATGCGGTCTTCCGGCGAGGCTGCCTGTTCGAGCAACTGCGCCGCACCGCGGATGCCGGACAACGGGTTCTTGATTTCGTGCGCCAGCATCGCAGCCAGCGCGATCACCGACCTAGCGGCGCTTCGATGCGTCAACTGGCGGTCCATCTTGTCGGCGATGGTGCGCTCCTGCAGCATCACGACGATATGACCGGGCCGCTCGGTGAGCGGCGCGACGTGAAGATCGACCTGGCGATCGCCGCCTATCCGCGGCGTACCCAAATCAACCTTGTACTCGTTGACCGGCGAGCCGCTACTGCGCACCTGGTCGATCAAGGCCAGCAACGGACTGCCGAAGGGCACAAGCTCCTTCAGCGACTGGCGTTGCAGAAATTGAGTTGAAATCTCAAAAAACGACTCGGCCGCCATATTGGCGTCGACGATCCTGCCGTCGGGCGCTATCAGCAGTACTGGATTGGGCAAGGCATCGAGGATGGCCTCGCTCTCGGACGGCACGGGCCTGCGATGTTCTGCAGCTGAAGTCATGCAGCAGCGCTCCATGCAAAATCATCGTATGCATCTTGAAGAGATCGATGCACACGGTGCGGATCGTCGGATGTCAGGATCCTCCCGCGCCAGGTCTTGAGGGTTAGCGCCGGCGCACGGCTGCATCGGGCTGCGACGTCCAGCGCCCAGCCGAGATGTTTACGCGCATGGCGAAGCCCGATGCGCAATCCGTAGTGACTGCAAACTTCATCATAGAGCGCACGGATATGTCCGAGTTGCTCGGCTAGCGATGGCGGGGATTCGACGACGCCGGATTCGAGGCGGCGCCCGATCTGACCGGGCAACCAGGGCTGGCCCTGCGCGCCGCGGCCGATCATGACCGCATCGGCGCCCGACATTCCAAGCGCGGCGACAGCCTTCTCGAACGAGGTGATATCGCCGTTGACGACGATCGGAATGCCGATCGCATCCTTGACCGCGCGCACCGCGGCCCAATCGGCATCACCCTTGTAAAACTGACAGCGCGTGCGGCCGTGCACTGAAATCAACTGCACGCCGGCGGCCTCTGCGCGGCGCGCCAATTCCGGCGCGTTGAGCGAGCGATCGTCCCAGCCGAGCCGCATCTTTAGCGTCACCGGCACTTTCACGGCCGCTATGGTCGCCTCGATCAACTTCAGGGCGTGATCGAGATCGCGCATCAACGCGGAGCCCGATTGGCCACCGGTTACATGGCGGGCCGGACAGCCCATGTTGATGTCGATGATGTTGGCGCCGGCGGCTTCGGCAATCCGCGCGCCTTCCGCCATCCAGCGGGTCTCGCAGCCCGCGAGCTGAACCACATGCGGACCTATCCCGGTCGCCTCGCAGCGTAGCTGCGACATCGGTCGGCCATGGACCAAGTCTTCGCTGGCAGTCATTTCGGAAACGACGAGGCCGGCGCCAAGCGCTGCCGCCAACCGCCGGAAGGGTGCATCGGTGACGCCAGACATAGGGGCGAGAAGGACCCTGTTGGCGAGCGTAATATCGCCTATTTTCACGGGCTTAAGGCCTGAACATTCCGAGCCGGTCACAGTCTTCTCGTTTTTTCTAGCAGATGCCTCATCGCGTGCGGCCGGCACCCATTCTGAGCCCAAAACTTGTGCAATCAAGGTTCTTGCCTACACATTAGACATTTCCCAGAAACCTTGCAAGTGCACTGCAGCAAAATACGCTTTTCCCACAGCTATCGGGAATTGTTCGGCTTTCTGAAGCGAGCGTGATAAGGGCAGTGCGTCAGCCAGCCGACCCTCACTTCATCAACCCCGATTCGTCAGTAATTAAGTCCAATGCCGAAACTTGAGCGGACTGCAGCCATCCTTGTCGCAGCCGGACGCGGGCTTCGTGCCGGCTCGGGGGGACCAAAACAGTATCGTTCGATCGGCGGGCAGACCGTGATCTTCCGGGCGATGGAGCCGTTTTGCCGTCATCCACAGATTTTCGCCGTTCAGCCGGTTGTCAATCCCGACGACACCAGTGTCTTCAATGAAGCCGTCAGCGAATTGCGCCACGAGCCACCGGCAAACGGTGGGGCAACGCGCCAGGCCTCGGTGCATGCCGGGCTTGAAGCACTCGCGAGCCAACGGCCTGACGTTGTCCTGATCCACGACGCGGCACGGCCATTCGTTTCGGCGTTGCTGATTTCGCGCGCGATCGAGGCGGCCGGCCGCACCGGCGCGGCTGTCCCAGCAATTCCCGTCACCGACACCATCAAGCTGATCGATGCGAGCGGAAACGTCGAAGCGACGCCGGAGCGCGCGCGGCTGCGTATAGCACAAACGCCGCAGGCGTTCCGGTTCGATGTGATTCTCGAGGCCCATCGCCGCGCGGCGCGCAATGGCCGCAGCGATTTCACCGATGACGCGGCGCTTGCGGAATGGGCGGGATTGACGGTAGCGACATTTGATGGCGATCCTGCAAACATGAAACTGACGACGTTGGAAGATTTTGCCCGCGAGGAAGCTCGTCTCGGCGCCATGCTCGGCGATATCAGAACCGGAAGCGGTTACGACGTTCACGCCTTTGGCGACGGCGATCACCTGATGATCTGCGGCATTCGCGTGCCGCACAGCCGCGGCTTTCTCGCGCATTCCGACGGCGATGTCGGGCTGCACGCGCTGGTCGACGCCATCCTCGGCGCGCTGGCGGACGGCGATATCGGTTCGCATTTCCCGCCAAGCGATCCCAAGTGGAAGGGCGCGTCGTCGGACCAGTTCCTGAGATACGCGGTCGATCGCGTTACCGCGCGCGGCGGACGCATCGCCCATCTCGACGTGACCTTGATCTGCGAGTGCCCGAAAGTCGGCCCGTACCGCGACGCCATGCGCGCGCGCATCGCGGAGATCAGCGGCCTCGCGCTGTCGCGCGTGGCGGTGAAGGCGACCACCAGCGAACGGCTCGGGTTCACCGGCCGCGAGGAAGGCATCGCCGCTGTCGCGAGCGCCACCATCCGCCTGCCCTGGGGCGATGGCGATAGAGGCTGGAGCGACTGACATGAGCGGCAGCGACGCCCGCGCCCTCTCCCGCTCGCTGCTCGATCTTTGCCGGATGCGCAAGCTGACCATCGCGACCGCGGAATCCTGTACCGGCGGTCTGGTCGCCGGCGCGCTCACCGACATTCCCGGCTCCTCCGACGTGATCGACCGCGGCTTTATCACTTATTCCAACGACGCCAAGCGCGCGATGCTCGGCGTCAAGGCAATGACGCTTGCGACCTTCGGCGCCGTCAGCAAGGAGACCGCGACCGCGATGGCCATCGGCGCGCTGGAGAAAGCCGGCGTCGATCTGGCCGTCTCGATTACCGGCATCGCCGGTCCGGGCGGCGCGACGCCGGGCAAGCCGGTCGGGCTCGTACATTTCGCCGTCGCCGCCCGCGATGGCCGAATCGTGCACCGGGAATGCCGCTTCGGTGCGATCGGCCGCAGCGCGGTGCGCCACCGCTCGGTCGTGGAAGCCCTGCGAATGCTGACGGAGCTGGCGCGCGGACCGCAGGTACAAGCCAAGCCGCGCCGCGAAGCCGCCAGCCGGTCATATCCGCGCGTAGCGCGCTCGCCGCGGCGCAGTACCCTCAAGCGACGACGCCCGCCGCGATCGTAGTCACGCGTGTCCCGGGCGATGCATTGCAGAACCGGACCCGGCAATCTTTGCGCCGGTGATGGGCCCCGGCTCTGCGGCCCACTCTTCGTCGGCGCACCGCGTCAGGGCACGGATCAGGACGACGAGCCCCTCGGGATTCCCGGCCGTCCATAAATTGCGTCCGCGCGCTTTTCGAACGCGGCGGAAAACCGCGCAAACGCAGTGTCGAACATCGTTCCCATCAGTATCGCGAGCATCCGGCTCTTGAATTCGTAAACGAGAAAAAACCCGACATCGCAGGTGTCTTCCGACTTCGGCTCGAACGTCCAACGATTTTCGAGATTGCTGAACGGCCCTCTCAAATATTCCACCATGATTTTCAGATTGGGCCGGTCCAGTGTCACCCGGCTGGTGAAGGCTTCGCGGACCAATTTGAACGAGACCGTCATGTCGGCGATCACGATTTCGGTGCCATCGGGCTCTGTGGTACGCTGGCGAACTTTCAGCGAGCGGCACAGCGGCACGAATTCGGGATAGCGCTCGACGTCCGCAACAAGGTCGAACATCTGCGGGGCGCTGTGGCGAATCCGGCGCTTGCTGGAGAATTGTGGCATCGCCGTCTTCAGCCAGATATCGCAGCGCGCGCCGCCCGCAGCCTGGCGAAATCATCGCCGGCGTGATGCGACGAGCGCGTCAGCGGGCTCGCCGAAACCATCAGGAAGCCCTTGGTATAAGCAACCTTCTCGTAGCCGTTGAATTCATCGGGCGGCACATAGCGCATCACCGCGTGGTGCTTGCGGGTCGGCTGCAGATACTGCCCTATCGTGAGAAAGTCGACGTCCGCCGAGCGCAGGTCATCCATCACCTGCAACACCTCGTGACGTTCCTCGCCAAGGCCGACCATGATGCCCGATTTGGTGAAGATCGTGGGATCGATTTCCTTGACCCGTTGCAACAACCGAACCGAATGGAAATAGCGCGCGCCCGGGCGCACGGTGAGATAACGCGACGGCACTGTCTCCAGATTGTGGTTGAACACGTCGGGCTTGGCCGCCACCACGATTTCGAGCGCACCGTCCTTGCGCAGGAAGTCCGGCGTCAGGATCTCGATGGTGGTGTTCGGGCAGCGCGTGCGGATCGCGCGGATGGTCTGGGCGAAATGTTCGGCGCCGCCATCGGCGAGATCGTCGCGATCGACAGAAGTGATCACGATATGAGCAAGCCCGAGTTTGAAGGTGGCTTCCGCGACGTGCTCGGGTTCCAGCGCATCGAGCACACCGGGCATGCCGGTCTTGACGTTGCAGAAGGCGCAGGCGCGGGTGCAGGTGTCACCCATGATCATGAAGGTCGCGTGCTTCTTGTCCCAGCACTCGCCGATGTTCGGGCAGCCGGCCTCTTCGCACACCGTGACGAGGCCGTTTTCCTTGACGATTTTGCGGGTGTCTGCATAGCCGCGCGTGTTCGGCGCGCGCACGCGAATCCAGTCCGGCTTCGGCGGCGAGAACGCGTCCGGCCGGTTCACCTTTTCCGGGTGGCGCGGGCGCAGCGGCGTGGCTGAAACAGTATCGACGACGACGACCATGAAAACGTCCGCTCTCGAGAGGTATCTTAGCTAATCCGCCTGAGGCAGAATCGCAACCGCTCGTCTTGTTAGGTTAGAGGCTTTAGCATATTGGCATCGGCGACGCATTTTCCGCCCTGCCCTCGCAGCCCCCCAAAAATGGCTCAAAGCCGCGTTTCCTCTGACCGAGTTGTGCCGCATCCTGTCAGTCAAGTCCTTGGCCGGCCGCTCAAGCGCGGGTTCTTTGCCCGCAGCGTGCATGAGGTTGCGCCCGATCTGATCGGGGCGACGCTATTGATGAACGGGGTCGGCGGCATCATCGTCGAGGTCGAGGCCTATCATCACACCGATCCGGCCGCGCACTCGTTCCGCGGGGCAACCCCGCGCAACAAGGTGATGTTCGGCCCGCCCGGCTTCACCTATGTCTATCGCTCCTACGGCATCCACTGGTGCGTTAATTTCGTCTGCGAGAAGGAAGGTTCCGCCAGCGCGGTGTTGATCCGCGCCTTGCAGCCGACGCACGGACTTGCGGCGATGCGCCGGCGCCGCGGATTGGAAGATGAGCGATCGCTGTGCTCGGGTCCGGGCAAGCTGTGCGAAGCGCTCGGCATCACCAATGCGCATAGCGAACTGCCACTCGACGCGCCGCCGATCGCCTTACATGCGCGCACTTGCAAGGTGGAAATCGCGGCCGGTGTTCGCATCGGCATCACCAAGGCGGTGGACCTGCCGTGGCGGTATGGGTTGAAGGGTTCGAAGTTTCTCAGCAAGCGATTTTGACAACGGAGCATGAGAGCATCATTGCGAGCCAACGGGTCGCGCGAATGCGCGCCGATTGAGACCATCATTGCGAGCGGAGCGACGCAATGACGCCATCCTAAGTTGGAACGCGAGTTTTCGCCCCGCGGCGCGATGCGCCCGAGCTTTGACAAAATTTTTCGCCCAGGAAAAACAAAGGGCGTGGGGAATGCCGGGTGCACGGTGCACCCGCAGCCCGTGTGCAATG
>NZ_JNIJ01000014.1 GCF_000701345.1 Bradyrhizobium sp. URHD0069
AGTCCCGCTGCTGCGGATCATCGGCCGCATGTTCCCCAGGCTGCGCCACATCTTCGCCGACCGCGTCTACCGAGGTCCGAAATTGCTCGAGGCACTCGCCGATCAGGGCAAATGGACCATCGAGATCGTCACCCGCTCGCAGAGCGTGGGAACGTTCAAAGCCGAGCCTCGGCGTTGGGTCGTCGAGCGCACGTTTGCATGGTTCGGTCGCAATCGAAGGCTTGCCAAAGACTTCGAGGCATCCATAGCCAGCGCGGAAGCCTGGGTCCTGATTGCAAGCATCCGCCTGCTTTCCCGCCGCCTGGCAAGAACCTGATATGCCAATGACCTATTTTGAGTCAGACTCTGAGGAGGCGCGAAGCGCCGTCTCGAAGGATAGGACGCGAAGAGTGTAAGGATTGATGATGGACAAGACCGCGCCGCATCCTTTGTTCAAGCTGGCGACCGAACTCGGTCCGCTGATTATCTTTTTCATAGCCAACGCCAAGTCCAACCTGTTCGTGGCCACCGGGGCGTTCATGGTGGCGGTGCTGGCTGCGATGGTCGCGTCCTACGTGGTGACGCGGCATGTGCCCATGATGGCGATCGTCACCGCCGTCGTCGTCTTCGTGTTCGGCGCGCTGACGCTGATCCTGCACGATGAGACCTTCATCAAGATGAAGCCGACGATTGTCTATACGTTGTTCGCGGCGATCCTCGGCGGTGGCTTGCTGTTCGGCCGCTCCTTCATCGCCATCATGTTCGACCAGATGTTCAACCTCACCCCGCACGGCTGGCGCATCCTCACCATGCGCTGGGCGTTATGGTTCTTCGCGATGGCCGTCCTGAACGAAATCATCTGGCGTACCCAAAGCACCGATTTTTGGGTCGCCTTCAAGGTCTTCGGCATGGTGCCGCTGACGATGCTGTTTGCCGTGACACAGATGCCGCTGGTCAAGCGCTACCGTCTGAAGCCGGCCTCGCTCGAAGCGAGCGAAGCGGAAGCCGGCGACGTGACAAAGGGGTGAGTTCGTGTCGCTCTTCCCCGGCATGCGCTGCACCTCTCCCTCTCCCGCTTGAGGGGAGGGTCGGGTGGGGGTGCGACCAGAGCGCTGACGTCGAGTTGGCGGACCCATTCCGCCACCCGCCGCCACTCCTGTCGAGCGCTTCACCTCCCCCGCAAGCGGGGGAGGTGAAGCTAAGACGCATCAGCTCTTTTGCTTGGCGACGATCTTGTCCTTGATGCCGTCATAGGTCTTTTGCGGCACGATATGCTTCTGCACCAGATCGTCTTTCCCCTTGTAGGGACGGCCCTTGATGATGGCCGCCGAATAGGCCTTCCCAACCCCGGGCAGCGCGTCGAGTTCTTCGGCGCTGGCCGAATTGATGTCGAGCAGTTCTGACTTGGCCGGTGCCATTTTCGAAGTAGCCGGCGCCATCTTCGAATCCGCTTTCGGCGCGGGAGCCATCTTGTCGGATTTGGCGGCGGGCTGGCTGGTCTGGGCCATCGACGGCGAAGCGGTCAGCAAGCCAAGCGTGAGCGCAGTTGCGAGAAATGAAGCAAGCGTGGAATGACGCATGTGAGTGTCCCTCCAAGGGCGGTTTTAAGTAACGCCATCAAGCTAGCTTCGAATTCGTGGCGCCGCCATGGCCACCAAATGAACGGCAGATAAAAGCGAAGAATTATTTTCTCCTCATGGTGAGGAGGCGTGTGCGCCGCCTCGAACCATGAGGCCACGCTGTCGCTCCTCCTTCGAGACGCGGCGAAGACGCCGCTCATCAGGAGGCCCGCGGGTCAGGACCCCGCCTTCAGCGCCTTGTCGATCTCGACCTTAAGCACAGTATCGAAATTCGCGGGCGTGATCGGTCCGACCAACTTGTAGACGATGGTGCCTTCGCGCCCGACCACGAAGGTTTCGGGCACGCCGTAGACACCCCATTCGATCGAGGCGCGGCCGTTATCGTCGACGCCGACAAGGCCGAACGGATTGCCGTAGCGGCCGAGAAAGCGCCGGGCGTTATCCGGCGCGTCCTTGTAGTTGATGCCGACCATCTGCAGCCGCTTGTCCTTGCCAAGCTCGGTCAAGAGCGGCGCTTCCTCGTGACACGGCACGCACCACGATGCCCAGACGTTGACGACGCTGACCTTGCCTTTGAACACCGCAGGATCGAGCCCGGGCACCGGTGCGCCGTTGTTGACGAGGCCCGGTAGCGGCGGCAGCGCGGTTTGCGGCGCCGGGCGTCCGATCAAAGCGGAAGGGATCCGCGAGGGGTCACCACTTCCCAGTCGAAACCAGAACACCGCCGCGAGCGCAGCAAACCCGATTAGCGGCAGCGCCATCAGCAGGGAGCGCCGCGGCGATGGAGTATCTGTTGTTGCCGGCTCGCTCATCGGATATCCGCCGCGCTGCGCCCGGAACGCCTGGTCATGCCTGACGCGTCGAGCTCGCGCAGGCGTTGTTTCTGGCGGCGATAATCGACTGCAATCCAGGCAATCAGCATCAGCACCACGATCGCCGCCAGCAGGTACGATGTCACGATAAAGGACGTGTAGGGACCAAGCGACATCGCGTTCACGCCGAACGCCGACTGACTTGCATCATTTGCAAGGCGCGCACCCGGCGGCGCAGGATTTCGTTGCGCATCGCCGCCAAATGCAGCGTAACAAACAACAGTGAAAACGCCACCGCCATGACCAACAGCGGAATCAAAAAGGCCTGGTCGAGTGAAGGCCCGCCCATCCGCATCACCGAGGCCGGCTGATGCAGCGTATTCCACCAGTCCACCGAGAATTTGATGATCGGCAGGTTGATGGCGCCGACCAGCGTCAGGATCGCGGCCGCGCGCGCGGCGCGCGAGGGATCTTCGACCGCCCGCCACAGCGCGATCAGGCCGAGATACATCAGAAACAAAATCAGCACCGAGGTCAGCCGCGCATCCCATTCCCAATAGGTGCCCCACATCGGCCGTCCCCACAGCGAGCCCGTCAACAGTGCGAGGAACGTAAAGGCAGCACCGATCGGGGCAGCGGCCTTGGCGGCAACGTCCGCCAGCGGATGCCGCCATACCAGCGTGCCGAGCGCCGCGAGGCTCATCACCCCCCAGACGAACATCGACAGCCACGCATTCGGCACGTGGATGAACATGATCTTGACGGTGGCGCCCTGCTGATAGTCGTCGGGCGCCATGGCCGATTGGTAGAGGCCAACCAGCAGCAGGATGGCGGTCAACGCCGCCAGCCACGGCAACAAGCGCGCGGTCAGCGTCAGGAATCGAGTGGGGTTGGCGAGATCGATCAGCGTCATGGCATCCTGATAGTCATCGTAGACGTTGCAGGCAATCTGCATAGATGCTTCCTGCGCCGGTCGGGTATCAATTCAGTGATCAATCCAGCCCCTGCCGCAGACTTGCGGCGGCCGCAAATGGTCCGATCACGAAGCTGACAAGCGACAGCGCGCACAGGATCGAAAACGGGGTTCCGAACGACAGCGGTCCGGCAATTGCAGCCTGCGAGGCTGCGACCCCGAAAATCAGCACCGGGATCGACAGCGGCAGCACCAATACAGCGAGCAACAATCCGCCGCGATGTAACGTCACGGCCAGTGCGGCGCCTATCATTCCGGTAAAGGTCAGCGCCGGCGTCCCCGCCAGCAGCGTCAACGCGACAGCCGAAGTCGCTGTTGCGTCGAGATTCAACAGCAGCCCCAACACGGGCGTGGCGACGATCAGCGGAAGTCCTGCGGCCAGCCAATGCGCCAGCGCCTTCGCAGCGCAGGCCAGTTCCAGCGGCGCCCGGCCCATCACGATAAGATCGAGCGAACCGTCCTCGTGGTCGGCCATGAACAGCCGGTCGAGGGTGAGCAGGCTCGCAAGCAGCGCCCCCAACCAGAGTATCGCCGGGCCGAGCCGCGTCAGCAGCGCGAGATCCGGGCCGACCGCGAACGGCATCAGGACCACCACGGTGAGAAAGAACAGCACGCCGATCAGCGCCCCGCCGCCGACCCGCAGCGCGATTTTGAGGTCTCGTGTTATCAGCGCAGCGAGGGCGGTCATGTTGGACACCGCCCTGCGCGCTTCGCGAATGGCACGCAGTCCTGCAAGGTCACGACACTCCCCCGATCCGCAATTCTTTCGCGGGCACCCCGAGCGGTGCATGCGTTGCGGCGACGATCAGGCCGCCGCGCGCGAGATGATCGCCCATCAGGGCGGCGAACATGCTCTGCCCGGCGGCGTCGAGCGCGTTGATCGGCTCGTCGAGCAGCCAGACCGGCCGCCGCACTGCAAGCAGCCTTGCGATCGAGAGCCGTCGCCGCTGTCCCGCCGACAGATACGCCGCCGGCAGATGCAGCGCATGATCGAGCCCCACGGCAGCGAGGCTGTCAGTTGGGTTGAATGCCTGGCCTGCTTGGTCGTCGAGAAAATCCCGCCAGAACGAAAGATTCTCCGTCACGCTCAAAGCGGGTTTCAGCGCGTCACGGTGGCCGAGATAGTGCGCCTGTTCGGCCAACGTCAACTCCGTCTCGCCGCCCTCAAGCCCGATCGATCCGCCCGCGACCGTCAATAACCCGGCGATCTGCCGCAGCAGCGAGGTTTTGCCTGACCCATTGCGGCCGGTGACGGCCAGGGCCTCACCCGAGCTGGCCTCGAAATCGAGCCCCGAGAAGACTTCCCGGCCGCCCCGCACACACCTCACACCTCGTCCCGAGAGCCGCATTTTGCCCCTTCACAGCCCTCTGGAAACTAACGGTACCGCATCAGAATTTTTGGGTAGCGCATTGCTCCGGCACGATTGTCGGTGTGGCGGTGCCCCTGGAATGATTCTATAAGCCCGGAACTTGATGCAGCACACAATCCATCGCGGCAAGCCGTCAGGCTCGGCCCTGCCGCCGGTGTTTTGATACCTTTACCGGGTATAACGATGAATTGGGATTTCCTCACATGACCTCGCTCGACAGCTTCAAATGCCGGAAGATCCTCAAGGTCGGCGCCAAGACCTACGTCTATTACAGCCTGCCCGCCGCCGAGAAGAACGGTCTGAAGGGAATTTCCAAGCTTCCGTATTCGATGAAGGTGCTGCTGGAAAACTTGCTGCGCAATGAAGACGACCGCACCGTCAAGAAAAACGACATTCTGGCGGTGGCGAAGTGGCTGAAGAAGCGCGCGCTCGAGCACGAAATCGCATTCCGCCCGGCGCGGGTGCTGATGCAGGATTTCACCGGCGTGCCGGCGGTGGTCGATCTCGCGGCGATGCGCAATGCGATGCAGGCGCTCGGCGGCGATGCCGAGAAGATCAATCCGCTGGTGCCGGTCGATCTCGTCATTGATCACAGCGTGATCGTGAATTTCTTCGGTGACAACAAGGCGTTCGCCAAGAACGTGGTCGAGGAATACAAGCAGAATCAGGAACGCTACGAATTCCTGAAATGGGGCCAGAAGGCGTTCTCGAATTTCTCCGTGGTGCCGCCCGGCACCGGCATTTGCCATCAGGTCAATCTCGAATATCTCGCGCAGACAGTGTGGACGCGTAAGGAGAAGATGACCGTCGGCAAGAAGAAGGGCACCTTCGAGGTCGCCTATCCGGATTCGCTGGTCGGTACCGATTCGCATACCACCATGGTCAACGGCCTCGCCGTGCTCGGCTGGGGCGTCGGCGGCATCGAGGCGGAAGCCGCGATGCTCGGCCAGCCGCTATCGATGCTGTTGCCGGAAGTGGTGGGCTTCAAGCTCAAGGGACAGCTGAAGGAAGGCGTCACCGCGACCGATCTCGTGCTGACGGTGACGCAGATGCTGCGCAAGCAGGGCGTGGTCGGAAAATTCGTGGAATTCTTCGGCCCCGGGCTGGACTATCTCTCGGTGGCCGACAAGGCGACCATCGGCAACATGGCGCCGGAATACGGCGCGACCTGCGGCTTCTTCCCGGTCGACGCCGAGACCATCGATTATCTCAAGACCTCGGGCCGCGCCTCCGCGCGGGTCGCGCTGGTGAGCGCCTACGCCAAGGCGCAGGGCCTGTTCCGCACCGCCAAATCGCCCGATCCGGTATTCACCGAAACGCTGACGCTGGATCTCGGCGACGTCGTGCCGTCGATGGCCGGACCGAAACGCCCGGAAGGCCGTGTCGCGCTGCCCGCGGTCGCGGACGGTTTCACCACGGCGATGGCCAGCGAATACAAAAAGACTGCGGACGCTTCGAAGCGCTATCCGGTAGAGAATCGCAATTTCGATCTCGGCCATGGCGATGTCGTGATCGCCGCGATCACCTCGTGCACCAACACTTCCAATCCGAGCGTGCTGATCGGCGCCGGACTGTTGGCCCGCAACGCGGCCGCCAAGGGACTTACTGCGAAGCCCTGGGTGAAGACGTCGCTGGCGCCAGGCAGCCAGGTGGTCGCGGAATATCTTTCCAATTCCGGGTTGCAGCTCGACCTCGACAAGGTCGGCTTCAATCTGATCGGCTTCGGCTGCACGACCTGCATCGGCAATTCCGGACCGCTGCCGGAGGAGATTTCGAAGTCGATCAACGACAACGGGATCATCGCCGCCGCGGTACTTTCGGGTAACCGCAACTTCGAGGGCCGCGTCAGCCCTGACGTGCAGGCCAACTATCTGGCTTCGCCGCCGCTGGTGGTGGCCTATGCGCTGACCGGAACGGTGACGAAAAATCTGGCCGTCGAGCCGATCGGCAACGGCAAGGACGGCAAGCCGGTCTATTTGAAGGACATCTGGCCGACGACTAAGGAGATCAACGCCTTCATGAAGAAATTCGTGACGTCTTCGATCTTCAAGAAGCGATACGCCGACGTGTTCAAAGGCGACACCAATTGGCGCAAGATCAAGACCGTCGAGAGCGAAACCTATCGCTGGAACATGAGCTCGACCTACGTGCAGAACCCGCCCTATTTCGAAGGCATGAAGAAAGAGCCTGAACCGATCGTCGATGTCGTCGACGCCCGTATCCTCGCAATGTTCGGCGACAAGATCACCACCGACCACATCTCGCCGGCCGGCGCCATCAAGCTGACGTCGCCTGCCGGGAAATATCTTTCGGAGCATCAGGTGCGCCCGGCCGACTTCAACCAATACGGCACGCGGCGCGGCAACCATGAAATCATGATGCGCGGCACCTTCGCCAACATCCGCATCAAGAACCTCATGCTGAAGGACGCCGATGGCAATATTCCCGAAGGCGGCCTCACCAAGCACTGGCCCGACGGCGAGCAGATGTCGATCTACGATGCGGCGATGAAGTACCGGGCGGAGAAAGTGCCGCTGGCGGTGTTTGCCGGCGCCGAATACGGCAACGGCTCGTCGCGGGACTGGGCCGCGAAGGGAACGCGGCTGCTCGGCGTCCGCGCCGTGATTTGCCAGAGCTTCGAGCGTATCCATCGCTCCAACCTCGTCGGCATGGGCGTGCTGCCGTTAACCTTTGAGGACGGCGCGTCCTGGCAATCGATCGGGCTGAAGGGCGATGAGACGGTGACGATCCGCGGCCTGCAGGGCGATTTGAAACCGCGCCAGAAGCTGACGGCGGAGATCGTGTCCGGCGATGGATCGCTGCAGCGCGTTTCGCTGCTCTGCCGCATCGATACGCTCGACGAGCTCGAATATTATCGAAACGGCGGCATCCTGCACTACGTGCTGCGCAAGCTGGCCGCGTGATTGTGATCGGTTCCTCACCGCGAAGTGAGTAGCGAGGGAGGGGGAGGCGGCCTATTAAGGGCGGCTTTCTCGGCGTTTGGAGAGCGCGTGGTCAAGTGCCGCAATGTGTTAACAGCGGCGATGCGGGTGTCCCCGGTTCAGCATGACAGCGATGATGGCCTATAATCGTATCTCGCGATGGTCAGGGGCACTTGGCGTCTGCGCGATTGTTGCGATCATCCGTCCTGCCCACGCCGACCCGCGCGCAGTGGTGGAGCTGTTCACCTCGCAAGGATGTTCGTCGTGCCCGCCCGCCGACAGGATTATCGGCGAGCTGGCCAAGGATCCGTCGATCATCGCGCTGAGTATGCCTATCGACTATTGGGATTACCTTGGCTGGAAAGATACGCTGGCTGATTCTCGCTTCAGCGCACGCCAAAAGGCCTATTCCCAGATGCGCGGCGATCGCGAAGTTTACACGCCGCAAGTTGTCGTCAATGGGTCGGCTCAGGTGATCGGCAGCGATCGCGCCAGTATCGAACGCGCCATGGGCGACACCGAAAAGCTCAAGGGCGTGATGTCGGTGCCGGTTTCGATGACCCTTGCCGAGAAGCAGATCAATATTTCGGTTGCGGCCTCCAGCAAAGGTCCCGCGGTAGCGCATGGCGAGGTGTGGATCTGCTCGATCTCGAAGGCGGTGCCGATTTCAATCGGCCGCGGCGAGAATAGCGGTCGCCAAATCACCTATTACAACGTGGTGCGCAACCTGCTCAAGGTCGGTGACTGGAACGGCAGTCCCGGGAGTTGGACCGTGCCCCTGGAAAATGTCTCGCGTGAGGGTGTCGACGCCGCGGTGGTCTATGTCCAGGATGGCAATCGCGACCGGCCGGGTGCAATGCTAGGCGCGGCCTACTCGTCGCTTCGCTGAATTCGGCTCTCGTCTGTTGTCGTCTTTTTTCTTTTTTCCTTCCGGGATGCGCCGGCCCGGAATGCAATCCCCCGATCGTGCTGGTTCTGAATTGCGGTCTCGCCCGTTTCACTCGCGTCCCGGAATGACGGTCCCTCAAAAAGAAAAAGGACCAACTCACGTTGGCCCAGTGTGGGGATAAACTTCCTGCGAACAGGCCCGATCCCGACGACCCCGGGGGGCTGGGGGCTGAGGAATCCGGAATCGAAAGGACCGGGCCAACGCAGGATTGTCTTTTCGCAACCCACGAGGGCGGTCGCTTGGCGGAAGTTGGGCAGTATTATGATTTCCTCTAACGATCCTGTGACGGCAGATTCTTGCTCGAAGCGGATCGCGGACGGTCCGTTCGTGTGCAAATTCAGGTCGCTTGGCCCTCTTGCAGCCGCCCGCGGTTGGCGCGATCATGTGGAGGCGGCATGATCGCGAAAAGTGGAAACCAGCTTTCGGACAAGGATCATGCCCGGAACGACAGGAGGCGCTCCATGACTTTGGTATCGGAGGAAGCCGATCCAAGCGAAGCTCGCGCAACGGCGCGCCATGCCGTTGCGAGTCCTTTGCCAAACCGGGTGACGTTCAATCGCTTGGAACTCAATCGAATCCTCAATCTGTATGGGCGCATGGTCGCCGATGGCGAGTGGCGTGACTACGCCATCGACTTTCTCAGGGATCGCGCGGTGTTCTCGGTGTTCCGCCGCGCCTCCGAAGTTCCGATCTATCGCATCGAAAAAGATCCGCGGCTCGCGCGGAAGCAGGGCATGTACAGCGTGATCTCGGCGAGCGGGCTGATCCTGCGACGTGGCCACGAGCTCGATCGCGTGCTGCTGGCGATCGAGCGCAAGCTGGTGCTGGTCTAGGGCGCTACCCGGAATTCAGAGATTGGCGACCATAATTTTCGGCACGAGGCTCTTGGTTTGCGCTATCCGCGCCCGGATTGACGCCAGGCCAACTAGCGCTGCGTTCGTGTTGGGTCGTCAGCCGGCAGTGTGCTCGCGCCATCGCCGAGCGCACGCTGCATCATCACGGTGTCGAGCCAGCGGCCGAACTTGAAGCCGACATTCGGATGGGTCCCGATCATCTGAAATCCGCACTTCGTGTGCACGCTGATTGACCCGGCATTGGCGGAATCGCCGATCACCGCGATCATCTGGCGATAGCCGCGCGCTTCGGACTCGCCGATCAGCCTTTGCAGCAATTGCAGGCCGATGCCGCGCCGATGGATCGCTGGCTGAAGATAGACGGAATTTTCGATGGTGAAGCGATAGGCGGGCCGCGGTCGGTACGGCCCCGCATAGGCGTATCCGACCACGCGGCCTTCGAGAGCGGCGACGAAATAGGGAAAGCCGCCGTCCATCAGCACGCCAAAGCGGCGCGTCATCTCAGCCAGATCCGGCGGGATCAATTCGAACGTCGCGGTGCCGTAGAGGACCGCGTGCTGGTAAATCTCGGTAATGAAGGGCAGATCGGCCGCGGCGACGGGCCGGATTTCGAGCGAGGACATGGCGAGGAGACTATTTTTGCTTTTGCCAAAAGAAAAGCCCCGGCCGTGAGGCCGGGGCTTCGATGCGTCTACTCAGACGAGTGGTTAGTCGCGCTGCCCGAGCAGCTGCAAGAGCAGCGTGAACAGGTTGATGAAGTTCAAGTAGAGCGACAGCGCGCCGGTGATGGCCGCACGGTCCGCAACATCACCGCCCTGCGAGGCATAGCCGTAGATGTAGTCGTTCTTCAGCCGCTGGGTATCCCAGGCGGTGAGGCCCGCAAACACCAGCACGCCGACCACCGACACGATGAACTGCAGCATCGAGCTGGCCAGGAAGATATTGACCAGGCTCGCGATGATGAGGCCGAACAGTCCCATGATCAGGAACGAGCCCATGCCGGTGAGATCACGCTTGGTGGTGTAGCCGTAAAGGCTCAGCGCGCCGAAGGAGGCCGCGGTGATGAAGAACACCCGCACGATCGAGGTGTGCGTGTACACCAGGAAGATCGACGACAGCGAAATGCCCATCAGCGCAGCGAACGCCCAGAACAGCAGCTGGGCCGTCGCGGGCTTCAGTCGGTTGATGCCAAACGAGATCGCGAACACCATCGCCAGCGGCGCCAGGATGAACAGCCATTTCAGCGGGCTCACATACATCGCGTAGCCGAACGGCGTCAGGAAGGCGTTGCCAAACTTGGCAGCGGCGGCCGAGGGATCGGTGGTTACCGCCGCCATATAGATGCCGAGCGCGGCGAGGCCGGTGATGGCGAGGCCGGTCGTCATGTAGTTGTAGATGCGCAGCATGTAGGCGCGCAGACCGGCGTCGACGGTCGCGGCGTCAACGCGCCCGGCGGCCCGGCCGAAAGGAGAAGCGTAGTTGCGGTCTAGGTCCGACATGGTCGAATTCCCGTTGGTTGCCCGGCGGAGCGCAAGGGCTTTGCGATGCCGGTTAAGGATCTAACCCAGATAGCGCCCCTTGCTGACATTAACTTTGCGTCATCAAAAAACCGCGTCTGGCTCAGGCTGTATGTGGGAAACTAGCACATTCCCTGCAAGCTTCGATGCGCGGCTGAATGTCGCTCCGCAAGCGGGATTTTGGAGGCGGACGTCGTGCCGGCGGCAAATGCCTCAGCCAGGCATCGATACCTGTCCGCGCTAACCCCGCCGGCGCCGGCTGCATCAATTTGTCACAAATTCCGTAACACCGTGGCCGGCTTCTGGTTCAGCGCCAATAGCGTGCCGGCGAGGCCCAGTCCGACCGTCACGATCAGGGCCGCCGCGACCACCCCCGCGGCGCTGCCGGCCTGCCAGATGAAGCTCAGCGTCATCAGCCGGGTGACGATCAGCCAGGCCGCGACCGAGCCCGCGATCACCCCGAAAACTGCGGTGGCAAAGCCGATCATCAGATATTCCAGCGCATAGGCGCCGAGCAGCCGCGCACGGGTGGCGCCGAGGGTTTTGAGAATGACAGCGTCGTAGACCCGATGGCGATGGCCGGCGGCCAGCGCGCCCCCCAGTACCAGAATGGCCGAGATTAGCGTCACGGTGCTGGCGCCACGGATCGCCAGCACCAGATTGGCGACCACCGCACCGATGGTTTCCAGCGCCTCCCGGACCCGCACGCTGGTCACCATCGGGAATGCGTCAGCCACCGATTTGATGATCCGGGCGTCGCCGGCCGAATCCGGGTGGGTCTCGGTCAGGGTTGCGATACGGGTATGCGGTGCGCCCTTGAATGCGTTGGGCGAGAAAACCAGCACGAAGTTGATGCCGAGGCTTTGCCAGTCCACGGTGCGCGTGTTGCTGATCCTCGCCGGGATATCGCGACCGAGCACGTTAACGACGATCTCGTCGCCTACTTTGAGGTTGAGCCCGTCGGCGATCTTCTTTTCCATCGACACCAGCGGCGGCCCGTCATAGCCGGCGTCCCACCATGCGCCTTCGACGATGTTGGAGCCCCTGGGAATTTCACTGGTATAGGTCAGGCCGCGGTCGCTCTGCAGCACCCAGGCCACATCGGTTGAAGCTTTGAGGTCCTCCGCCTTGACGCCGCGGGCGGCTACGATACGCCCGCGCAGCATCGGCACGTCCTCGACGGTCGATTGCGGCGCGGTCTGTTTGAGGAAGGCGTCAAAGCGCTCGGCTTCGTTGGCGGGAATATCGATGAAATAGAACGAGGGCGCACGGTCCGGCAGCGCCGCCAGGAATTGCCGGCGCAGATTGCCATCGATCTGCGTGATCGTGACCAGCACCGCCAGGCCCAAACCAAGCGACATCACCACGGACGGCGTCAGCGCACCGGGACGGTAGATATTGGCGATTGCCAGCCGCAGCATGGTGATGCGGGTCCGGGGCAGCCGCCGCGCCAGCGCCATCAACGCGGCGGCGATGCCGCGCAACAGCGCAAACACCACGACCGAGGAGGCGACGAAGATGGCCGCGACACGCTTGTCGAAGGCGAGCCCGATCACGACCGTAACGAGCAACGCGATCACCGCTGCCATAAGAGCGAGATAGCGCCAGCGCGGGCGATGCCACTCGCTGGTCACCGCTTCGCGAAACAAGGCCGCCACCGGCACGTCGTGCACGCGCCCGAGCGGCCACAGCCCGAAGGCGAGCGCGGTCAAAAGGCCGTAGACGAGCGACAGTGCGAGTTCGTTGGGATGCAGCGCCGGCACCACCGGCAGCGGCAGCAGCTTGCCGAATACGCCGACGATGATGAACGGCAGCGCCGCGCCGACGGCTAGTCCGATCACCGAGCCTATGCCGGCGAGCACGATCACTTGCGTCAGATAGATCGTGAAGACGTCACGGCCGGTGGCGCCCAGCGCCTTGAACGCCGCGATGACGTTGCGGCGGCGATCGATATGGCTTTTGACGGCGTTGGCGACGCCGACGCCGCCGACCAGGAGCGCGGCGAGGCCGACGAGGGTGAGAAACTGGGTGAAGCGGTTGATGGTGCGCTCGAGTTGCGGCGAGGCATTGCCGCGGCTGCGGATTTCCCAGCCGGCCTCGGGCAATGCGTTTCGGGCGTCGTCAGCCAAAGCAGTCGCGGCGCGATCGTTGGCGGCGTTATTCGGCAACTTTACCCGATAGATCCAGCGCACCAGGCTGCCGGGTTGCAACAATTCGCTCGCGCGCAAGCCGGCTTCGCTGACCAGGAGGCGCGGGCCGAAACCGACGCCGCCGGCGAGTCTATCGGGTTCGGCACCGACAACGCTGCGGATTTGAAATCTCGCGCTGCCGATGGTGACACGGTCGCCAAGCTTCAGATCGAGCCGCGCCAGCAAGGTCGAATCGGCAGCCGCGCCGAACGCGCCGTCACGTTCGGCCAAGAGATCGGTCAGCGGCATCCGGGGATCGAGTGTCAACTCGCCCAGCATCGGGTAGTTGCTGTCCACCGCCTTGAGTTCGACTAAAGCGAGCCGGTCATCGCTGGTGCGCGCCATGCCGCGCAACGTCGCCGCGACCGACACTTCGCCGCGCGAACGGAGAAACGCGACTTCATCAGGCTTGGCTTCGCGCTGGATCAGCGAGAACGCCACGTCGCCGCCAAGCAGCGTGCGGCCTTCGCGCGCCAGTCCCTCGCTGAGGCTCGCCGCGACCGATCCGACGCCGGCGATCGCCATCACGCCGAGCGCGATGCAGGCGATGAAAACGTAAAAACCGCGCAAGCCGCCGCGCAACTCGCGCAAGGCATAGCGCAGGGCAAGCGATGTCGCGCGGCCGCCATCAATGGGTTCGGAAGCAACATTCATGAAGCGGCTTTGCGATCTGCATCGACCCGGCCCGAGCGCAGCCGCACCACGCGGTCGCAGCGCCGTGCCAGCGCGGTGTCGTGGGTCACCAGCACCAGCGTCATGCCGCGCTCGGCGTGCTTGGTGAACAGGAGATCGACGATCTGCTTGCCGGTGGCCTCGTCAAGATTTCCGGTAGGTTCATCCGCCACCAGGATGGCGGGATCGGGCGCCAGCGCGCGGGCAAGCGCTACGCGCTGCTGCTCGCCGCCGGACAGTTGCGTCGGATAGTGATGCAGCCGGTCGCCGAGACCGACCGACGTCAGTTCTTGCGCCGCGCGCTTGGCCGCGTCGGGATTGCCGGCAAGCTCCAACGGCACCGCGACATTTTCCAGCGCGGTCATGGTTGGAATAAGATGAAACGACTGGAAAACGATGCCGACCTGGCGGCCGCGAAAGCGCGCCAGCGCATCCTCGTCCAGCGCATTGAAAGGCGTGCCGTTGACCACCACCTCTCCGCTGTCGGGACGCTCCAGTCCCGCCATCACCATCAGCAAGGTAGACTTCCCCGAGCCTGACGGTCCGATCAGGCCGATCGCTTCACCCGGCGCCACGCGCAGGCTGATATCTTTGAGAATGTGAACGCGGGCCGCGCCCGCGCCGAGCGAGAGATTGACGTTCGAGATTAAAATGGTGTCCGGCTCAACGCCGACAAGCGAGGAGGATTCGATGCGACTGTCCATGTCTCGGTCATATGGCACTTCGGCTGCCGCGGTCGAGAGGCCTCGAGGGATGTTCGTGCACATGGTCGTGTTGGCCCTGATTCTGGCGATGGCGGGGACGGCGTTCGCTCAAACGCCGGCCGCCGCCCGGACAAAACCGATCAAGATCGTTGTATTGGGTGATTCGCTGAGCGCGGGCCTTGGTCTTTCGGCGTCCGCCGCGTTCCCGGCGCGGCTGAAAAAAGCCTTGGAGGCCAACGGGATAGAGGTTGAGATGACCAATGCCGGGGTGTCCGGCGACACCAGTTCCGGCGGCCGCGACCGGCTCGATTGGTCGGTGCCAAACGGAACCGACGCCGTGATCGTCGAACTCGGCGCCAACGATGCTTTGCGCGGTGTCGATCCCGCGGTGACCCGCGCCGCACTGACGGACATTCTGACGCGGCTGAAAGCGCGCGGTATCGCCGTTCTCTTGTGCGGGATGTACGCGCCACCAAATTATGGCAGCGAGTATTCGTCCCGTTTCAACGCGATCTATCCGGACCTTGCGAAATCATTTGGCGTGCCGCTGTATCCGTTCTTTCTGGAGGGCGTCGCCACCGAGGCCAGCCTCAACCAGGCGGACGGCTTGCACCCGACAGCGGAGGGTATCGATGTGATCGTCAAAAATATCCTGCCCACCGTGCAGGCATTTCTTGGCGCGATATCCGGGCAACGCAGTTGAAAAACCGGCAGCGACAACCTTGAACGCTGTGTTTTAACGCTGTGTTTTCCCGGGGCTTCACGCCGGATGCTTCGCAGAGTCACATAACTGAGCTAGAAAATGGCGATCGGTGATTCGTCGCCGGGTTTCAGCATCGGGAGTGATGCGATGCCGCGTTTGTTCACTGCACTGGAAATTCCGGCCGAAATCGGCCAGACGCTTTCCGGCTTACGGGGCGGCCTTCCGGGCGCCCGCTGGATCGACCCCGAAAATTATCACGTCACCTTGCGCTTCATCGGAGATATCGACGGCGTTGCGGCGAACGAAATCGCCTCGATGCTGTTTCGAGTCAACCGCAAACCGTTTGAGGTTAAGTTGCAGGGCTTGTCGAGTTTTGGCGGGCGCAAGCCGCGCGCGGTGGTCGCCTCGGTGGTGCCGAGCCGCCCCTTGATCGAGCTGCAGGCCGAGCTGGAACGTCTGATGCAGCGCATCGGGCTCGATCCCGAGGGGCGGAAATTCACCCCGCATGTCACGCTGGCGCGGCTGCGCGACGCCTCCAATCAGCATGTCGCGGACTATCTGTCGGTGCGCGGATATTTTCCGGCCACGGTATTTACCGCCTCGCGGTTCGTGCTGTTCTCGTCCCGGGCATCCACCGGCGGCGGGCCTTACGTGGTCGAGGATTCCTACGCGCTCAGCGCGTGAGGGCGTGCGCCTGCCACATTCACAGCCGTCGTCACCCGGCTTGACCGTACGCTTGACCGGGTGCCCCAGTATTGCAGAGCCGCCTGTGATGGAATCCAGAAGCCGCGGAGTACTGGATACCCGCTTTCGCGGGTATGACGCTTTGGTGTAACCGGGCGCCGCCACCCCGTCCCTCTCCCGCTTGCGGGAGAGGGAGCAGCAGCGCATAGCCCCTGCACCGATTCGCAGCTTGCAATTTCCGCTGGGTTGGGGCCGTAAGAGGGCCATGCTGTCTCCGCCGCCCGCCTCGTTCCGCGCCCACTATCAAGCCCTCGTCTCCTCCGGCGCGATCGAGCCCGACGCCGCGCAGGCGAGGGCCGCCGAGGCATTCGCTGACCTCGAGCACCGGCTTGCGAGCTACAAGCCGGTGCGCAAGCAAGGCCTGCTTGGCCGGCTGTTTGCGGACAACGACGAGCCACCGCCGCGCGGCCTCTACGTTCATGGCGAAGTGGGGCGCGGCAAGACCATGCTGATGGACCTGTTTTTTCAGCAGAGCCTCGTCGTGCACAAGCGCCGCGTGCATTTCCACGAATTCATGGCCGAGGTGCACGAGCGGATCTACGGCTTTCGCCAGAATATCGCGCGCGGCGAAATCGCCGACAGCGACGTGATCGTGCTCACCGCCACGTCGATTTTCGACGAGGCCTGGCTTTTGTGCTTCGACGAATTCCATGTCACCGACATCGCGGACGCGATGATCCTGGGACGGCTGTTTGCAAAATTGTTCGAACTCGGCACTGTCGTGGTGGCGACCTCCAACGTCGCGCCCGACGACCTCTACAAGGGCGGGCTGAACCGGGCGCTGTTCCTGCCCTTCATTGCGCAGATATCCGCGCGTATGGATGTGCTGCGGCTCGATGCGCGCACCGATTTCCGGCTGGAAAAACTCGCGGGCGTGAAGATGTGGCTGGTGCCGGCGGATCACAACGCCGATGCCGCGCTCGACAAAGCGTGGGCGAGGATGACCAGCCATGTGCCCTGCAAGCCGCGCGATATTTCGATCAAGGGCCGCATCCTGCATGTGCCTTGCTCGGCGAACGGCGCGGCGCGATTTTCGTTTGCGGATATCTGCGAAAAGCCGCTTGGCGCGTCTGACTATCTCCGGCTGGCGCACGACTATCACACCATCATGATCGACCGCATTCCGGTGATGGACTACGCCGCGCGCAACGCCGCCAACCGGTTCATCGCCCTGATCGACACGCTTTATGACAACGCGGTGAAACTGATGGCCTCGGCGGAGGCCGATCCACTGTCGCTGTATGTTGCGACCAAGGGCGATGAGGCGAACGAGTTCAAGCGGACCTCATCGCGGCTGATCGAGATGAGTTCGGAATCCTATCTGGCGCTGCCGCACGGCTACAAGGATTCTGCGGCGAGTGGGTCAAGCACCGGATTCGTGGAGACGTGATGCCTCATTCCGGTGGCGTATCCCCGAATGACAAAACTTTGATGGCCCTGCTCGAAATCGAGGCAAGGCAGACTACAAGGCAGACTATTGGCTATACCGCGACTTGAACGGGCCGACCGAAAGGGATAACCAGCCGTCCGGCCTTCTTTTCCATCCTCCTTACGCTCAAAGGATAAGTTCCCATGGCGCGCGACAAGATTGCTTTGATTGGCTCCGGCCAGATCGGCGGAACGTTGGCTCACCTCATCGGCCTGAAGGAGTTGGGCGATGTCGTGATGTTCGACATCGCCGAGGGCGTGCCGCAGGGCAAAGCGCTCGATATCGCGCAATCCTCCCCGGTTGATGGTTTCGATGCGCATTTCATCGGCGCCAATTCCTATGAGGCGCTCGACAACGCCAGGGTCTGCATCGTCACCGCGGGCGTGCCGCGCAAGCCCGGCATGAGCCGCGACGATCTGCTGAGCATCAATCTCAAGGTGATGGAGCAGGTCGGCGCCGGCATCAAGAAATATGCGCCCGATGCCTTCGTCATCTGCATCACCAATCCGCTCGATGCCATGGTGTGGGCGCTGCAGAAGGCCTCGGGCATGCCGCACAAGAAGGTGGTGGGCATGGCCGGCGTGCTGGATTCGTCGCGCTTCCGCTATTTCCTCGCCGACGAGTTCAACGTCTCCGTTGAAGACGTCACCGCCTTCGTGCTCGGTGGCCATGGCGACACCATGGTGCCGCTGGTGCGATACTCGACGGTGGCCGGCATCCCGCTGCCCGATCTCGTCAAGATGGGCTGGACCTCGCAGGCGCGCATCGACGAGATCGTCGATCGCACCCGCAACGGGGGCGCCGAGATCGTCAACCTGTTGAAGACCGGTTCGGCGTTTTACGCGCCGGCCGCCTCCGCGATCGCGATGGCCGAGAGCTACCTCAAGGACAAGAAGCGCGTGCTGCCCTGCGCGGCCTATCTCAACGGCGAATACGGCGTCAAGGACATGTATGTCGGCGTGCCCGTTGTGATCGGATCGAAGGGTGTCGAGCGCATTGTCGAGATCGAACTGGCCGGCAAGGACCGCGAGGCATTCGGCAAGTCGGTCGGCGCGGTACAAGGTCTGGTCGACGCCTGTAAGAAGATCGCGCCCGATCTGCTCGGCCGATGATCGCTAGCTGTCATCCGATAAATCGAACCAATTGATTGTCGGCACTCCACTTTCCGAAGTTCGCAAGCGTTGCGGCAAAAGCAGGGAAGTTCCGAAGCGGTTTTGAATTTGCAGTACCTGTGGTATATGGTATGCCAGCGCAGAACCGTTAAAAATCACCGCACGAGGGTTCGGGAAGCGTCCAAATGAACATCCATGAATATCAGGCCAAGGCCCTGCTGCATGAATTCGGCGTGCCGATCTCGCGCGGCGTGCCGGTGCTGCAGGCGGCGGATTCCGAGGTGGCCGCGAAAACGATCGGCGGTCCGATCTGGGTGGTCAAGAGCCAGATCCATGCCGGCGGCCGCGGCAAGGGCAAGTTCAAGGAAGCCTCCGCCGGCGACAAGGGCGGCGTGCGCATCGCCAAGTCGGTCGTCGAGGTCAATGAATTCGCCAAGCAAATGCTCGGCGCCACGCTGGTCACGGTGCAGACCGGGCCGCACGGCAAGCAGGTCAACCGCCTCTACATCGAAGAAGGCTCCGACATCGACAAGGAGTTTTATCTCTCGATCCTGGTCAACCGCGAAACCTCCGAAGTATCGTTCGTGGTCTCCACCGAAGGCGGCGTCAATATCGAGGACGTCGCGCACAACACGCCGGAAAAGATCGTGACCTTTTCGGTCGATCCCGCCACCGGCATCATGCCGCACCACGGCCGCACCGTTGCGAAGGCTTTGAGGCTTTCGGGCGATCTCGCCAAGCAGGCGGAAAGGCTGGTGACGCAGCTTTATACGGCCTTCGTCGCCAAGGACATGGCGATGCTGGAGATCAATCCGCTGGTCGTCACCAAGCAGGGCGACCTGCGCGTGCTCGACGCCAAAGTCTCATTTGACGGCAACGCGCTCTATCGCCATCCCGATGTGGTGGCGCTGCGCGACGAGACCGAGGAAGACGCCAAGGAAATCGAGGCGTCGAAATACGATCTCAACTACATCACGCTCGACGGCACCATCGGCTGCATGGTCAACGGCGCCGGCCTTGCGATGGCGACGATGGACATCATCAAGCTCTACGGCATGTCGCCGGCGAACTTCCTCGACGTCGGCGGCGGCGCCGACAAGGCCAAGGTCACCGCGGCGTTCAAGATCATCACCGCCGATCCCAATGTGAAGGGAATCCTGGTCAACATCTTTGGCGGCATCATGAAATGCGATATCATCGCCGAGGGCGTGGTTGCCGCGGTGAAGGAAGCCGGGTTGAAAGTGCCGCTGGTGGTGCGGCTGGAAGGCACCAATGTCGACGCCGGCAAGAAGATCATCCGGGAGTCCGGCCTCAACGTGGTGCCGGCCGACGATCTCGACGATGCAGCGCAGAAGATCGTCAAGGCCGTGAACGGGAGCTAAGTCTATGGCCCGGGACCGTCTCGCCGCACCTTCGCCGCTCGAGGAGCATCGCAAGCTCGCGGTGTTCGCGGGCGAGTGGAACGGTGAAGAGATGGTGCAGCCGTCGCGCTGGACCGCAGGCGGGCCCGCCACCTCGCACGTCGTCGCGCGTATCGATCTCAACGGCTTTTATCTGATTCAGGATACCCATCAGATGCGCGACGGTATGGAAACCTTCGCCGCCCATGGCGTATTCACCTATGATCACGAGGACCGGCTCTACAAACTGTTCTGGCATGATTCGCTCGGCTACTACCCGCCGTCGCCGGCCTCCGGGGGCTGGAACGGTAAGATATTGACGCTGGTGCGCGGCTCGCTGCGCGGCAATGCGCGCCATGTCTACGAAATTCTCGACGACACCAGCTACACGATGAAAATCCAGTTTTCGCCTGACGCGGAAGGATGGGCTGATGTGCTCACCGGCGTCTATCGGCGGATCCACTGACCCGTCACCGATCGTTTCGCGAAAGCAAATCCAACCATGTCCATCCTGATCGACAAGAACACCAAGGTCATCTGCCAGGGTTTTACCGGCAAGAACGGCACGTTTCATTCTGAAGCCGCGATCGCGTACGGCACCAGGATGGTCGGCGGCACTTCGCCGGGCAAGGGCGGCGCCACGCACCTGGGTTTGCCGGTGTTCGACACCGTGCAGGAGGCCAGGGAAAAGACCGGCGCCGATGCATCCGTGATCTATGTGCCGCCGCCTGGCGCCGCAGATGCGATCTGCGAAGCCATCGACGCCGAGATTCCGCTGATCGTCTGCATCACCGAGGGCATTCCGGTGCTCGACATGGTGAAGGTCAAACGTTCGCTGTCGGGGTCGAAATCGCGGCTGATCGGGCCGAATTGCCCGGGTGTCATGACCGCGGGGGAATGCAAGATCGGCATCATGCCCGCGAACATCTTCAAGCCGGGCAATGTCGGCATCGTGTCGCGTTCGGGCACGCTGACCTATGAAGCCGTGTTCCAGACCTCGCAGGAAGGCCTCGGCCAGACCACCGCGGTCGGCATCGGCGGCGATCCGGTCAAGGGCACCGAATTCATCGACGTGCTGGAGATGTTCCTGGCCGACCCCAAGACGACTTCGATCGTGATGATCGGCGAAATCGGCGGTTCGGCTGAAGAAGACGCCGCACAATTCCTCAAGGATGAGGCCAAGCGCGGCCGCAAGAAGCCGATGGTCGGCTTTATCGCCGGCGTCACGGCGCCTCCCGGCCGCCGCATGGGCCACGCCGGCGCGATCATTTCAGGCGGCAAGGGCGACGCCGGCTCGAAGACGGCAGCGATGGAAGCGGCCGGAATCACGGTTTCACCGTCGCCGGCGCGGCTTGGAAAGACCCTTGTCGAAAAATTGAGGGCTTGATTCATTTTTTGTTCTTTTTCGGCGCGAACATTCTCCCCATATAGGGTAGTAAGACAACTGTTCTGCCATCAGGCTGATCCGGTGCCCGGATCGGCTGTCGCGCCGTTTTCCATGCGCGAACCGAAATCACCAGGATGCAATCATGTCTCGCCAAGACGCGAACGCCGCCTTTGCACTCTCCTCGTTTCTACAGGGCGCGAACGCCCCCTACATCGATGACATCTACGCCCGTTACGAGAAGGACCCCGCCTCGGTCGACACCGAATGGCGGGAGTTTTTCAAGAGCCTGAAAGACCAGCCGGCCGACGTTCGGAAGAATGCCGAGGGACCCTCCTGGGCGCGCGACAACTGGCCGATGACCCCGCAGGACGAACTGACCTCCGCGCTCGACGGCAACTGGGCGCAGGTCGAAAAGTCGATCGGCGCCAAGCTCGCGGCCAAGCCACAGCCCAAGGGCGCCGAACTGACCGCGGCCGACGTCCACCAGGCGACGCGTGATTCCATCCGCGCGCTGATGCTGATCAGGGCCTACCGGATGCGCGGCCATTTCCACGCCAAGCTCGACCCGCTTGGGATCGAGCCGCCGCGCGATCGCGAGGAACTCGATCCGCGCTCCTACGGTTTCGTGGAGGCCGATTTCGACCGCAAGATCTTCCTCGATCATGTCCTGGGCATGGAATACGCGACGTTGCGCGAAATCGTCGCGATCTGCGAGCGTACTTACTGCCAGACCCTTGGCGTCGAGTTCATGCACATCAGCAACGCCGCGCAGAAAGCCTGGATTCAGGAGCGCGTCGAGGGGCCCGATAAGGAAATCAGTTTCACCCGTGAGGGCCGGCGCGCCATCCTGAGGAAGTTGGTCGAGGCCGAAGGTTTTGAGAAATTCTGCGACCTCAAATTCACCGGCACCAAGCGATTCGGGCTGGATGGCGCCGAATCGCTGATCCCGGCGCTGGAACAGATCATCAAGCGCGGCGGCAATCTTGGCGTGAAGGAAATCGTGCTGGGCATGCCGCATCGCGGACGCCTGAACGTGCTGACGCAGGTGATGGGCAAGCGGCATCGCGCGCTGTTTCATGAATTCAAGGGCGGCTCGGCCAACCCGGACGCGGTCGAGGGCTCTGGCGACGTCAAATATCATCTCGGCGCATCCTCGGACCGGGAGTTCGACAACAACCGCATCCATCTGTCGCTGACCGCCAATCCGTCGCATCTGGAGATCGTCGATCCCGTCGTGCTCGGCAAGGTGCGCGCCAAGCAGGACCAGCACGGCGATCCGCCGGACCAGCGCATCTCGGTGCTGCCGCTATTGATGCACGGCGATGCCGCGTTCGCCGGCCAGGGCGTGGTGGCGGAATGCTTCAGCCTGTCCGACCTGAAAGGCTACCGCACCGGCGGTTCGCTGCATTTTATCGTCAACAACCAGATCGGCTTCACCACCTATCCGCGCTATTCGCGCTCCTCGCCCTATCCCTCCGACGTGGCCAAGATGATCGACGCGCCGATCTTCCACGTGAACGGCGACGATCCGGAGGCCGTGGTGTTCGCGGCCAAGGTCGCGATCGAATTCCGGCAGAAATTCCATAAGCCCGTCGTCATCGACATGTTCTGCTACCGCCGCCACGGCCACAACGAAGGCGATGAGCCGGCGTTCACCCAGCCAGTGATGTACAAGAGGATCGCCTCGCATCCGAGCACGCTGGAGCTCTATTCCAAACGACTGATCGCCGAAGGCGTGATGACCGAAGGTGAAGTCGAGAAGGCCAAGGCCGACTGGCGTGCGCGGCTCGACGCCGAGCTCGATGCCGGCTCGGGCTACAAACCCAACAAAGCCGACTGGCTCGACGGCAAGTGGGCCGGCTTCAAGTCGGCCGATCAGGAAGAAGAGGCGCGCCGCGGCGTTACCGGCGTCGATGTCGCAATACTCAGGGATATCGGTCGCAAGATCACCAAGGCGCCCGATGGCTTCCGGATTCACCGCACCATCCAGCGGTTTTTGGAAAATCGCTCGAAAGCGATCGACAGCGGGATCGGGATCGATTGGGCGACCAGCGAGGCGCTGGCGTTCTGCACGCTGCTGCAGGAAGGCCATCACGTCCGGCTGTCGGGACAGGACAGCGAGCGCGGCACCTTCTCGCAACGGCACTCGGTGCTGATCGATCAGGAAGACGAGAGCCGCTATACGCCGTTCAATCACCTCGGCGGCGACCAGGGTCATTACGAAGTGATCAACTCGCTGCTGTCAGAAGAAGCCGTGCTCGGTTTCGAATATGGCTATTCACTGGCGGAGCCGAACGCGCTGGCGGTCTGGGAAGCGCAGTTCGGTGACTTCGCCAATGGCGCCCAGGTGCTGTTCGACCAGTTCATCTCTTCGGGCGAACGCAAATGGCTGCGCATGTCCGGCCTCGTCTGCATGCTGCCGCATGGCTATGAAGGGCAGGGACCGGAGCATTCCTCGGCCCGGCTCGAGCGCTTCCTGCAGATGTGCGCCGAAGACAACATGCAGGTGGTCTATGCCACCACGCCCGCCAATTTCTTCCACGTGCTGCGGCGTCAACTGCATCGCGAGATTCGCAAGCCGCTGATCCTGATGACGCCGAAGTCGCTGCTGCGGCACAAGCGCGCCGTCTCGAGGCTCGATGAATTGGGCGCCGGCTCTACGTTCCACCGGATCCTCTATGATGACGCGGTGATGCTATCAGATGAAAAGATCAAGCTGGTGGCGGACGACAAGATTCGCCGCGTCGTGCTGTGCTCGGGCAAGGTCTATTACGACCTTTACGAGGAGCGCGAAAAACGCGGCATCGATGACGTCTACATCATGCGCGTGGAGCAGCTTTATCCTGTGCCGGTGAAGGCACTGGTGCAGGAACTCGGCCGCTTCAAGAGCGCCGAAGTGGTCTGGTGCCAGGAAGAGCCGCGCAACATGGGCGCCTGGCATTTCATCGAGCCGTATCTCGAATGGGTGCTGAACCAGATCCACGCGCCGAATAGGCGTCCGCGTTACGCCGGGCGCCCCGCCGCGGCGGCGACGGCCACCGGTTTGATGTCGAAGCACCTGGCGCAGCTCAAGGCGCTGCTTGACGAGGCACTGAACTAGCATTCGTAATTCGTCATGCCCTCGAAGGCAGGACATCCACTAACCCGCGCCGCCGAATAATCAGGACCGTCACGGATTACTGGATCGCCCGCTTCGAAGGACGATGACCGCACAGGGTATTTGAGGAAACATCAATGACTGAAATTCGCGTTCCGACGCTCGGTGAGTCCGTGACCGAGGCCACGATCGGCCGCTGGTTCAAGAAGGCCGGCGACGCCGTTGCGGTGGATGAGCCGCTGGTCGAGCTCGAGACCGACAAGGTCACGATCGAAGTCCCCGCACCTTCCGCCGGCACCCTCGGCGAGATCACCGCCAAGGACGGCGAGACCGTCGCGGTCGGCGCGTTGCTCGGGCAGATCAATGATGGCGCGGCGGCCGCCGCGAAGCCGGCAACCGCGCCCGCCAAGGCTGCAGCGCCGGCGGCTGCGCGGTCACCGGCCCCCGCCGCGCCCGCCGCTGCTGCGAAGGCGCCGCCGGCTGACGCGCCGCTGGCGCCGTCGGTGCGCAAGATCTCGGCCGAGAGCGGCATCGATGCCGCCACCGTTCCGGGCTCGGGCAAGGATGGCCGCGTCACCAAGGGCGATATGCTCGCTGCGATAGAAAAGGCGGCGTCGGCGCCGACACCGGTCAATCAGCCTGCAGCTGCGGTGCAGGTTCGCGCTCCCTCGCCCGCCGATGATGCCGCGCGCGAGGAACGCGTGAAGATGACGCGGTTGCGCCAGACCATCGCGCGCCGCCTGAAGGACGTGCAAAACACCGCCGCGATGCTCACGACCTTCAACGAGGTCGACATGAGCCACATCATGGCGATGCGCACCCAGTACAAGGACGTGTTCGAGAAGAAGCACGGCAGCAAGCTGGGATTTATGGGCTTCTTCACCAAGGCCTGCGTGCAGGCGCTAAAGGACATTCCGGCGGCCAACGCCGAGATCGACGGCACCGATCTGATCTACAAGAACTATTATCACGTCGGCGTCGCGGTGGGCACCGACAAGGGCCTGGTGGTGCCGGTGGTGCGCGACTGCGATCAGAAGTCGATCGCCGAGATCGAAAAGGCCATCGCTGATTTCGGCCGTCGCGCGCGCGACGGCCAGCTCAAGATCGACGAGATGCAGGGCGGCACCTTCACCATTACCAATGGCGGCATCTATGGGTCGCTGATGTCGACGCCGATCCTGAACGCGCCGCAGTCCGCCATTCTCGGAATGCACAAGATTCAGGATCGACCGGTCGCCGTCGGCGGCAAAGTCGAGATACGTCCGATGATGTATCTGGCGCTGTCCTATGATCATCGCGTCATCGACGGCAAGGAAGCGGTGACCTTCCTGGTGCGCGTCAAGGAAAGCCTGGAGGATCCCGCGCGGCTGGTGCTGGATCTGTGATGGTAAGGCGCCGTGTCGGATGACGTTTCTGCGCGCCCGCCTTGGATGCCGTCGGAAATTCCCGACGGCAGCCTGCCTGAATGGGATCAAGACGAAGCGGATGGCCTTGTCGGCCTGTTGGTCGTTGGACAATCATGCAGCCGCCAAAATCCTGATGCACTGTAACGAGGCTGCCGAATGAATCTTAGGCTCTGGGGTTGATGTGACGGACAAGGTTGTTGTTATCACCGGCGGCAGCCGCGGCATCGGCCGCGCTACCGCAATCGCCGCCGCATCGCGCGGCTTTCGCGTGGTCGTCGGTTACGCCAGCAATCTGGCTGCGGCCAACGAGGTCGTCTCCATCATCGAGGCGAAAAACGGCAAGGCGATCGCGGTGAAATGCGACGTCGGCAACGAGCACGATATCCTGGCATTGTTCAAGGCTGCGGATGAATTCGGCACGCTTGGCGCGCTGGTTAATAATGCCGGCATTGTCGGACCGACGTCGCGCGTCGACGAAATGTCGGCCGAGCGGATTCAGCGCATGATGGCCGTCAACGTCACCGGCAGCATTCTCTGCGCGCGCGAAGCGGTGAAGCGGATGTCGACCCGCCATGGCGGCAAGGGTGGCGTCATCGTCAATCTGTCATCGGTTGCCTCAAAACTCGGTTCGCCCAGTACCTATGTCGATTACGCGGCATCCAAGGGCGCCATCGATTCCTTCACGATTGGGCTAGGGCACGAAGTCGCCGGCGAAGGCATCCGCGTCGCCGCGATCCGGCCCGGGCTGATCGACACCGAAATTCACGCTTCAGGCGGTGAACCCGACCGCGCCCAACGGCTCAGTCACATGGTGCCGATGAAGCGAGTCGGCACCGCCGACGAAATCGCCAACGCCGTTGTCTGGCTGATCTCGGATGAGGCCTCCTACGTGACCAGCGCCATCCTTGATGTATCGGGCGGGCGCTAATACCTGTCACATTTTCCAGCTACAGGACTTCAATCATGGCCACTTACGATCTCGTTGTCATCGGCACCGGTCCTGGTGGATACGTCTGCGCGGTGCGGGCGGCGCAGCTCGGCATGAAAGTGGCCGTGGTCGAGAAGAACGCAACGCTCGGCGGCACCTGCCTGAATATCGGGTGCATGCCGTCAAAGGCCCTGCTGCACGCATCTGAAATGTTCGAGGAGGCGGGCCACTCGTTTGCGAAAATGGGCGTCGGCGTCTCCGCCCCGAAACTCGATCTGCCCTCGATGATGAATTTCAAGCAGCAGGGCATCGACGGTAACGTCAAGGGCGTCGAGTTCCTGATGAAGAAAAACAAGATCGATGTCATCAGCGGCAAAGGAAAGATTCTTGGCGCCGGCAAGGTCGAAGTTGCAGGCAGCGCCGGCAAGACACAGATCGTCGAGACCAAAAACATCGTCATCGCCAGCGGCTCCGATATCGCGCGGTTGAAGGGCATTGAGATCGACGAGAAGCGTATCGTCTCCTCGACCGGTGCGCTCTCGCTCGACAAGGTGCCGGAGAAATTATTGATTGTCGGCGCCGGCGTGATCGGGCTTGAGCTCGGCTCGGTGTGGCGCCGGCTCGGTGCGCAGGTTGCCGTGGTGGAGTTTCTCGATCGCATCCTGCCGGGCATGGACGGCGAAGTGGCGAAGCAATTCCAGCGCATGCTGGAAAAGCAGGGTTTTGCCTTCAAGCTCGGCGCCAAGGTCACCGCCGTCGACACGTCAGGCAAGACGTTATTGGCGAAGGTCGAGCCGGCCGCGGGCGGAAGCGCGGAAACGCTGGAAGCCGACGTGGTGCTGGTCTCTATCGGCCGCGTTCCCTACACCGAGGGGCTCGGCCTGAAGGAAGCTGGCGTCGTGCTCGACAACCGCGGCCGCGTGCAGATCGACGCGCATTTTGCGACCAGCGTGAAGGGCATCTACGCCATCGGCGACGCCGTCGCCGGACCGATGCTCGCTCACAAAGCGGAGGACGAAGGCGTCGCCTGCGCTGAAATTCTTGCCGGCCAGGCCGGGCATGTGAACTACGACGTGATCCCAAGCGTGGTGTATACCACGCCGGAAGTGTCGACGGTCGGCAAGACCGAGGAAGAGCTGAAGCAGGCCGGCGTAGCCTACACCGTCGGCAAATTTCCCTTTACCGCCAATGGCCGTTCCAAGGTCAACCAGACCACGGAAGGGTTCGTGAAGGTTCTTGCGGATGCGAAAACCGATCGGGTGCTTGGCGTCCACATTGTCGGCCGAGAGGCCGGCGAAATGATTCACGAAGCGGTGGTATTGATGGAGTTTGGCGGTTCTGCCGAGGATCTGGCGCGCACCTGCCACGCCCACCCGACCCGTTCCGAAGCCATCAAGGAAGCCGCGCTTGCGGTCGGCAAGCGCGCGATACACATGTGATCCACGCCCTCGGCGAACGTTGAGGCGGGGACCGCTTTCGTGCACCGCCTTCTGCAGCCGGTCTGGGTTCTGCTTGCGATCATCGTCCTGATCGAGGCGTGGCTGTGGGATAACCTCGAGCTGATCGTGACGTGATTGGTGGCGCGCATTCCACTGCGCGCCCTCAAGCAGCGGCTCGCCGAACGAGTCGATACGCTGTCGCCGGCGATGACGCTGATCGTCTTTAACTTCGCTTGAAAACGCTCCAGCAACACGCCTTCACATCAGATGCACCGCGTGTGGCGCGAACAGGCCGATCAGCGTGAAGCCGATTCCCGCCACCGCCAGCAGGCCTGACGCCCAGGCCAGCGCGAGCATGCCGGTGATGATGGTGGCTGACGCCAGCACGATGCCGATCTGAAACGCCGCCGATGCCACCTCGTAATGATGATATTTAGCCAACGCCAGATCGCGCTCGTGTTCGGCGTGCTTGGCGCGCGCGGCCAGTTGCTCCGAACCTTCGCCGGTTTCCGGCTCCGAGCGGTAGCGCGCCGCGGTCTTCTTCCAGTTGTCGATTTGCTTCTCTAGCGCCGCCTTGGCGGCATCGTCGCCCATCACGCCGAGGCTCAACCTGGCCTGATCCGATGTCGCCTCGACAACCGTGCGGCGGATGCTCTTGGCCTGAAAGAACGCCCACAGGTTCGAGGCCTCGACATTCTTGCTGATCGATTCGGTCTGCGCGCCCTTGCCCAACGTCTCCGACAGCGCCAGGAACAACGCGATGACCGCGATCAGCAGTGCGATCCTCTTGTTGGAGCCGGAGGCATGCTCGGCGTGCTCCGCATGCTCCATGCTTTCATGTGCGCCCATGATTCTCTCCCCCGGGTGGACTGCATCCACGATTGACCGAACGATACCGGCTACGCAAGTGGCAAGCAGATGTGACGGGCGTGTGTCGGGGAGAGGTCGGGCGGTTTCACGCCCGCGGATGCGCCGTCTTGTAGACTTCCAACAGCCGCTCGCTGTCGATGCCGGTATAGATCTGCGTGGTCGACAGCGAAGCGTGGCCGAGCAGTTCCTGAATCGCGCGCAGATCGCCACCGCGGCTCAGAAGATGGGTGGCGAAGGAATGCCGTAGCGCATGCGGCGTCGCGCTGTCGGGCAGGCCGAGCGCGCTGCGCAACCGTTCCATGGTGAGTTGAATGATGCGCGGGCTGAGCGGGCCGCCGCGGGCGCCGACAAAGATCGGTGCTTGGGGCGGGAGCGGATGCGGACACATCGCCACATATTCCTGAACCAGCGTCAGCACATTTTGCAGCACCGGCACCATGCGGGTCTTGTTGCCCTTGCCGGTCACGACAAGCACGTCGCCTGCGCCGCGCAAGGGCACGTCGCGGCGCTTCAACCCGAGAGCTTCGGAAATGCGTAAGCCCGAACCGTATAACAGCGCCATCACGGCGGCGTCGCGCGCCCAGATCCAGGGATCGCGGGCTTCGCCCGCGCGCTCGTCGGCGTCCGTGAAACGTTTTGCGGCCGCCATCTGGATCGGTTTCGGCAGACCCTTGCCGACCTTCGGCGCGCGGATCGCCGAGAGTGCGCCGACCTTGCCTTTGCCTTCCTGTTCGAGGAAGCGTCCGAACGAGCGCAAGCCCGCCAGCGCCCGCATCAGGGAACGGCTGCCGATATCGCTCCCGCGCCGCATCGCCATGAAGGCCCTGACGTCGCTGGCCTCGAGCGCCGCAAAGCACGCAAGCGTCACCCGCGAGCCCCAGTGCCCGCTGAGAAACTCAAGACACTGGCGGACGTCGCGGGCATAGGCCTCGAGCGTCTTCGGCGACAGCCGTCGCTCGCTGCGCAGATGCGCCAGCCAGCGCGTCATCTCCAGCGTGACGCTGTCGTCGGCGCAGTCGAGTTCGATCGGTTGTATTGCGGAAGCTGGTTTGGCCATGGGCTGTCTTGGGTGCGAATATTCAATACTATCACCCCCGGGTCGTTTACCTTTGGTGAACCGCAGCGATTCCTTCGGATATTCGCCCGGCCCGCTGTCGTGTTGCTGGTTCGGCGACGCCGGTGACCTTAAGTTAGCTCAAACCTCGCCTTTTGAGTCCGATTCTCCGATGGATTATTCCACGCGTGCCAGCACCTCATCCGTATCATCGGCGCGCGTCGTCGATGTGCTGGTGCCGGTCGCGCTCAATCAGACCTATTCCTACCGGGTGCCGCGCGGCATGGATTTGGCGCCGGGCGACGTGGTGTCCGTGCCGCTCGGTCCGCGCGAGGTGGTCGCGGTGGTGTGGGCGGAAAACGCCAATCCAGATCCGCGGCTGCACAATCGTCTCAAGGATGTCGGCGAAAAGCTCGATGTGCCGCCGTTGAAAGAGGAACTGCGCTCTCTTGTCGATTGGGTCGCCAACTACACGCTGTCGGCGCGCGGTATGGTGCTGCGGATGACGCTGCGGATGGGCGAACATCTCGGGCCCGAGCGGGTGCGGATGGGCGTGCGTTTGATCGGCGTCGTACCCAAACGCATGACGCCGGCGCGACGCCGGCTGATCGAGCTGCTGTCGGACGGTTTGCTGCATGGCAAATCCGAAGCCGCGAAGGAAGCCGGCGTCAGCGCCGGCGTCGTCGATGGTCTCGTCGACGAAGGCACGCTGGCGACCGAGCCGATGCCGCGCGCGCTGGCGCCGCCCGCGCCCGATCCGTCATTCGCTGTGCCTGATTTCTCCCGCCAGCAGCGCACCGCCGTGGATGCGATGCGCGCGCTCGCGGCGAACGGCAGTTTTCATGTCGCGCTGCTCGACGGCGTTACCGGTTCGGGCAAGACCGAGGTCTATTTCGAAGCCGTTGCGGAAGTCATCCGCCGCGGCAGGCAGTCGCTGATCCTGATGCCGGAGATCGCGCTGACCGGGCAGTTCCTCGACCGCTTTGCGCGTCGTTTCGGTGTGCGGCCGCTGGAATGGCATTCCGAACTGACGCCGCGCACGAGGCAACGCAATTGGGCCGCGATCGCGGCGGGCGAAGCGCCGGTCGTGGTCGGCGCGCGCTCCGCGCTGTTTCTGCCCTATGCCGATCTCGGCCTGATCGTGGTCGATGAAGAGCACGACCAGGCCTACAAGCAGGACGAAGGCGCCCATTACCATGCCCGTGACATGGCGGTGGTGCGGGCGCATATCGCGAAAATTCCGATCGTGCTGGCCTCGGCGACGCCGTCCCTCGAGTCTGAGGTCAACGCGCGCAAGGGCCGCTATCAGCGCGTGGTGCTGCCGTCGCGGTTCGGCGGCCAGCACATGCCGCATATCGAGCCGATTGATTTGCGGCGCGAAGCGCCGGGGCGCGGCCGCTTCATCTCGCCGCGGCTCGCGGAGCAAATTCAGATTGCGGTCGAGCGGCGCGAGCAGGCGCTTTTGTTTCTCAACCGCCGCGGCTATGCGCCGCTGACGCTGTGCCGGGCCTGCGGCCATCGCTTTGCCTGCACGATCTGCGACGCCTGGCTGGTCGATCATCGCTTTCGCCAGCGTCTCGTCTGCCACCACTGCGGCTTCTCGATGCCGCGCCCGCATGTCTGTCCGCACTGCGCGGCGGAGGAATCGCTGGTGGCGGTCGGCCCCGGCGTCGAACGCCTGCAGGAAGAAGCAGCGGCGCTGTTTCCGGATGCGCGCACCATGGTGCTGTCGAGCGACCTGATCACCTCGATCGAGACCATGCGCACCGAATTGAACGAGATCGCGGAAGGCCGTGTCGATATCATTATCGGCACCCAATTGGTGGCGAAGGGCCACAATTTCCCGCGATTGAATTTGGTTGGCGTGGTCGATGCCGATTTGGGGCTCGGCAATGGCGATCCGCGCGCCGCCGAGCGGACGTTTCAGTTGCTCAACCAGGTGATCGGGCGCGCCGGGCGCGATCAGGGCCGCGGTGTCGGCTATCTGCAGACCCATCAGCCGGAGCACCCCGTCATGAAGGCGCTGGTAGCGTGCGACCGCGAGGCGTTTTACGCCAGCGAAATCGAGGCGCGCGAGCGCGCCGGCTATCCTCCGTTCGGCCGGCTCGCAAGCCTGATCATTTCCGCGGGCGATCGCCCCACGGCGGAGGGTTTTGCGCGCAAGCTGGCCGCGATCGCGCCGATCGACCCGCGGATCCAGGTATTGGGACCGGCCGAAGCCCCGCTCGCGGTCATCAGGGGACACTATCGTTTCCGTCTGCTGGTGAAATCACTGCGCAATGTGGATTTGTCGGAATATTTGCGCGAATGGCTCGCGGCGGGTCCGAAGACCAAAGGCAACCTCAAGCTCGAGGTCGACGTCGATCCGCAGAGTTTTTTGTGATCGCAAGTAGCCCGCTACCGTGATTGCGAGCGGGCCGCGCGAATGCGCGGATGACAGGCTCCGCGAAGCAATCCTGCTCGCAAGGATGAGCGAGATTGCACGAAAAAGCCTGCCGTCACTTGTGACGACAGGCCCCGTTTTACTCGCCGCAACGCTACCGAACGTTTGGTGGACAGAAGAGGCGTTTGCACCCTTGAAGGGGTTACTGCACCTCTGCGACGACGCGGCCGACGCCGGCGCTGGTCAGACCGATCGCGCGGGCGGCGCCCGTGGACAGGTCCAGCACGCGGCCGCGGATGAACGGGCCGCGGTCGTTGATGGTGACGACGACGCTACGGTCGCCACGGGTCACCTTCAGCTTGGTACCGAACGGCAGGCTGCGGTGGGCCGCGGTCATGGCGTTCTGATTGAAGCGCTGGCCGGATGCGGTCTTGCTGCCGGATTCGTTGCCGTAAAACGACGCGATCCCCGCGAAGCTATGTCCCGAGACCGAGGAGGGGGCGATCGAAGCGTTGGCGTTGCGCCAGGACCCCTTGGCAGAGCCTGCGGGAGATTTGCTTGCGTGATGGGAATGATGATGGTGGTGGCGGTGATGATGATGCTTGGACTTGGCCGAGGCTTCGGTGATGCTTCCGCCGACCAGAAGTGTTGCGGCGAACATAGCAATCGCGGTGCGCGACTGGGTTACGTTTCCCAGCGCCAGCCTTTTAAGCTTTAGCATTATTGGTCCCTCGAGATAGTATTGCCACATGTGTGGCAAGTGGAGCCCCCGCCCCACTTTGCGTGTTCGCCGTTTGGTCGGCTAATAAGGCGTAAACGGGGCAGTAAATCATTTTGTCTCTCGCCGAGATGTCTTCTACCGAACGAGGCTAATCGATGAACGTTCCGTGGCAATACGAATTAATGGGATTCTTACGTTATGATTACTTGGCAATACTGGCGAACGAAGTCATCCTCCTCCGCGAGGAGGGTTTTCAGCAAGTAATAGCGACGATCGAATGTTCGGCCGGGAGTCGCCGTTCCTGCGTCTGGCTCATGAAGCCATGCATCCAGACCCGGAACAAACACCGCCGTCCGTGAACTTGCGATGCGTCGGCTCTGGGAGAGACAGGCAAATTTGCGGCGAGCAGATCGAGGGCCCAAAAATGGCGCCTGGGAATCGCGGCGCAAAGGACATGCGACAAGGCATCGCCGGGTGCCGCCGTCATGTTGCACCTGCGCTCTTGCTATGTTAGCAAAGCCGCGATTTTAACGATCCCGGTGCAACTCGTACCGGTCGAAAATCGAAGTCCCGCTTGAATTCCAAGGGCTTGGATCGCTAGGCGCCGCATCGTGGCGACGGTTTTTCCCTTGCGAATTTGACAGCAAAAAGAGCGCGCTCGTGGCTGCTGAAAATCCGTCCGTTTCGGGAGTGTCCGGCCGTTATGCAACGGCCTTGTTCGAATTGGCGCGCGATGAGAAATCCGTCGACGCTGTCAAAGCCGATCTGGATAAATTCGACGCCCTGCTCAACGAGAGCGCCGATCTGAAACGGCTGGTCCGCAGTCCGGTGTTTTCGTCGGAAGCGCAATTGAAGGCCCTGGCCGCGGTGCTCGACAGCGCCGGTATTTCGGGCATTTCCGCGAAATTCCTGAAGGTTCTCACCGCCAATCGCCGGCTGTTCGCCGTGAGCGACGTGATCCGCGCGTTCCGCGCGCTGGTCGCCAAATTCAAGGGCGAGGCGACCGCCGACGTCACGGTTGCCGAAACGCTCAGCGACAGAAATCTCGACGCCCTGAAGACCGCGCTGAAATCGGTGACGGGCAAGGATGTCGCGCTCAACGTGAAAATCGATCCCTCCATCATCGGCGGCCTTGTCGTCAAGCTCGGCAGTCGCATGGTGGATAGTTCGCTTCGCACCAAACTCAATTCGATCAAGCACGCGATGAAAGAGGCAGGCTGATGGACATCCGCGCCGCGGAAATTTCCGCGATCCTCAAGGACCAGATCAAGAATTTCGGCCAGGAGGCTGAAGTGTCCGAAGTCGGACAGGTGCTGTCCGTCGGCGACGGCATTGCCCGCGTCTACGGCCTCGACAACGCCCAGGCCGGTGAGATGGTCGAATTCGAGAACGGCACGCGCGGCATGGCGCTGAACCTCGAAACCGACAACGTCGGCATCGTGATCTTCGGCGCCGACCGCGAGATCAAGGAAGGCCAGACCGTCAAGCGCACCCGCGCCATCGTCGATACTCCCGTCGGCAAGGGCCTGCTCGGCCGCGTGGTCGATGCGCTCGGCAATCCGATCGACGGCAAGGGCCCGATCCAGTCGACCGAACGCAAGCGCGTCGACGTCAAGGCGCCCGGCATCATTCCGCGCAAATCGGTCAACGAGCCGATGGCGACCGGCCTCAAGGCCATCGATGCGCTGATCCCGATCGGCCGCGGCCAGCGCGAACTGATCATCGGCGACCGCCAGACCGGCAAGACCGCGATCGCGCTCGACGCCATTTTGAACCAGAAGCCGCTCAACGCCACCGGCGACGAGAAGATCAAGCTGTACTGCGTCTATGTCGCGATCGGCCAGAAACGCTCGACCGTTGCGCAGTTCGTCAAGGTGCTGGAGGAGCAGGGCGCGCTGGAATATTCGATCGTCGTCGCGGCCACCGCGTCCGATCCGGCGCCGATGCAGTACATCGCGCCGTTCACCGGCTGCACCATGGGCGAATATTTCCGCGACAACGGCATGCATGCGGTCATCATCTATGACGATCTCTCGAAGCAGGCGGTCGCTTATCGCCAGATGTCGTTGCTGCTGCGCCGGCCACCGGGCCGCGAAGCCTATCCCGGCGACGTGTTCTATCTGCATTCGCGTCTGCTCGAGCGCGCCGCCAAGCTCAATGACGAGCACGGCTCGGGATCGCTGACGGCGCTGCCGGTCATCGAAACCCAGGCCAACGACGTGTCGGCCTACATCCCGACCAACGTGATCTCGATTACCGACGGCCAGATATTCCTCGAGACCGATCTGTTCTTCCAGGGCATTCGTCCCGCGGTGAACGTCGGCCTTTCGGTGTCGCGGGTCGGATCTTCGGCGCAGACCAAGGCGATGAAAAAGGTCGCCGGCAAGATCAAGGGCGAGCTCGCGCAGTACCGCGAAATGGCGGCGTTCGCGCAGTTCGGCTCCGATCTTGATGCCTCGACGCAGCGTCTGCTCGCGCGCGGTTCGCGTCTCACCGAACTTCTGAAGCAGCCGCAGTTCTCGCCGCTGAAGATGGAAGAGCAGGTCGTGGTGATCTGGGCCGGCACCAACGGCTATCTCGATGCGTTTCCGGTTGCCAAGGTGCGCGCGTTCGAGGATGGCCTGTTGTCGCTGCTGCGCGGCAAGAACGTCGACATCCTCAACACCATTCGCGACACCCGCGATCTCAGCGACGACACCGCCGCCAAGCTGAAGACGGTGGTCGAGGGCTACGCCAAGACGTTTGCTTAACGCCGTCACGGCGGGGCTGTCATCGCAAGTCGACTTTTCCGACTTGCGCAAAATAATTAGAACAACGGGAGCTCGGAAAACGAGTTCCTAAGCATCCACGCTCTTTGAGCGTGGATGCAAGGCAAGGCGGGAATGCGCGGCACAAGGCCGGGCATGACGAAAAAGAGGGGCTTGCGGTCGGGTCAAAAGATCGGATCGCCGGGGTGAACTAAAGAAATGGCTTCACTTAAAGACATGCGGGTCCGCATCGCCTCCACCAAGGCGACGCAGAAGATCACCAAGGCCATGCAGATGGTCGCGGCCTCAAAGCTGCGCCGCGCGCAGAGCGCCGCCGAAGCGGCGCGGCCCTATGCGGAAAAAATGGACGCGGTGATTTCCAACATTGCGACCGCGGCCGCGGGCTCTCCCGGCGCGCCGGCGCTGCTGGCCGGAACCGGCGAGGATCGGGTGCATCTGCTGCTGGTCTGCACTGGCGAACGCGGCCTGTCCGGAGCCTTCAACTCCTCGATCGTGCGTCTGGCCCGCGAGCGCGCGCTGGCGCTGATGAATCAGGGCAAAGAAGTCAAATTCTTCTGCGTCGGCCGTAAAGGCTACGAGCAGCTGCGCCGCACCTTCGAAAAGCAGATCGTGGAGAACGTCGAGTTGCGCTCGGTGCGTCAGCTCGGCTTCGTCAACGCCGAAGATATCGCGAAGAAGGTCATCGCGCGGTTCGAGGCCGGCGAATTCGACGTCTGTACCCTGTTCTATTCGCGCTTCAAATCAGTCATCGCGCAGGTGCCGACCGCGCAGCAGATCATTCCGCTGGTGGTGGAAGCCGAGCCTGCGAATGCCGGTCCGGCGACAGCTTACGAATATGAGCCGGAGGAAGACGAGATTCTCGCCGGTCTGTTGCCGCGCAATCTCGCGGTGCAGATCTTCCGCGCGCTCCTGGAGAACAATGCCTCGTTCTACGGCGCGCAGATGAGCGCGATGGACAACGCCACCCGCAACGCCGGCGACATGATCCGCAAGCAGACCCTGATCTACAACCGAACCCGTCAGGCCATGATCACCAAGGAGCTAATTGAAATCATCTCCGGCGCCGAGGCGATCTGATAGCCGCATGTCAACAGGAGGCGTTTCATGGCTTATGTGACATCCGCGACGACCAAGGGCGGCCGTAACGGCCGTGCGATGCTGGACAATGGCGCGCTGGCGCTGGCCATGGCCGCGCCCAAGGAAATCGGCGGCGCCGGCGACGGGCACAATCCCGAGCAGCTGTTCGCGCTGGGTTATTCTTCCTGCTACGGGCAGGCGATCCTGCTGATTGCGAAGAAATACGGCCTCGACGGTCAGGCCGCGCGGGTGACCTGCGAGGTCACGCTGGATCAAAAGGACGGCGGCTTCGGCCTCGCCGTCGAACTCAAGGTTTCAATTCCTGGCGCCGATAAAGACAAGCTCCAGCAACTGGTTGAAGAAGCCCACACGGTCTGTCCGTATTCGAAGGCAACCAAGGGCAATATCCCCGTCAAGCTGACGGTCGTTTGAGATAGAATTCGAAGGAGAACGTTTCCATGGCTACACCCGCCAACCAGACCGGACGCATCACGCAAGTCATCGGCGCCGTCGTCGACGTGCAGTTCGAAGGACATCTGCCGGCCATTCTGAATGCCATTGAAACTACCAACAATGGCAGCCGCCTGGTGCTCGAGGTCGCCCAGCATCTCGGCGAATCAACGGTGCGCACCATCGCCATGGATACCACCGAGGGTCTGGTCCGCGGCGGCGAGGTTACCGATACCGGCAGTCCGATCATGGTGCCGGTCGGCGTCGGCACGCTCGGCCGCATCATGAACGTGATCGGCGAGCCGATCGATGAAGCCGGCCCGCTGGAATCGGAAGGCTTGCGGCCGATCCATCAGGAGGCGCCGACCTACACCGACCAATCCACTGAGGCGGAAATTCTCGTCACCGGCATCAAGGTCGTCGATCTCCTCGCGCCTTACGCCAAGGGCGGCAAGATCGGCCTGTTCGGCGGCGCCGGCGTCGGCAAGACCGTGCTGATTCAGGAACTGATCAACAACGTCGCCAAGGCGCATGGCGGATATTCGGTGTTTGCCGGCGTCGGCGAACGGACCCGCGAGGGCAACGACCTCTATCACGAATTCATCGAATCGAAGGTCAACGCCGACCCGCACAATCTCGATCCGAACGTCAAATCGAAATGCGCTCTCGTGTTCGGCCAGATGAACGAACCCCCAGGCGCCCGCGCTCGCGTTGGTCTCACTGGTCTGACGGTCGCCGAGCATTTCCGCGATCAGGGACAGGACGTGCTGTTCTTCGTCGACAACATCTTCCGCTTTACGCAGGCCGGTTCCGAAGTGTCGGCCTTGCTCGGCCGTATCCCCTCGGCCGTGGGCTATCAGCCGACGCTTGCCACCGACATGGGCGCGCTGCAGGAGCGCATCACCACCACGCATAAGGGCTCGATCACCTCGGTGCAGGCGATCTACGTGCCGGCCGACGACTTGACCGACCCGGCGCCCGCGACCTCATTCGCGCATTTGGACGCCACCACGGTGCTGAGCCGCGCGATTTCGGAAAAGGGCATTTATCCGGCGGTGGATCCGCTCGACTCCACCTCGCGCATGCTGTCGCCGCTCGTCGTTGGCGAGGAGCACTATCAGACCGCGCGCACGGTTCAGCAGGTGCTGCAGAAATACAAATCGCTGCAGGACATCATCGCCATTCTCGGCATGGACGAACTGTCCGAAGAGGACAAGATCGCGGTCGCCCGCGCGCGCAAGATCGAGCGCTTCCTGTCGCAGCCGTTCCATGTGGCTGAAGTCTTCACCGGGTCGCCCGGCAAGTTCGTCGACCTCGCCGACACCATCAAGGGTTTCCGCGCCATCTGTGAAGGTAAGTACGATCATCTGCCGGAATCGGCTTTCTACATGGTCGGCACCATTGAAGAGGCGGTCGAGAAGGGCAGGAAGCTCGCAGCCGAAGCGGCGTAAACGGGCGAATGGCGAATAGGGAGTAGCGAGTAGATCAGAACTATTCGCCCCGTCTTTGCCGCTCGCTATTCGCTAATCGCTACTCGCAGGTACCCCCACATGGCCACGTTCCACTTCGATCTCGTCTCCCCCGAAAAGCTCGCTTTCTCCGGCGAGGTCGATCAGGTTGACGTTCCCGGCGTTGAGGGCGATTTCGGCGTGCTCGCCGGACATGCGCCTGTCGTGGCCGTGATCCGGCCGGGAATCCTGACTGTGAGGTCGGGCGGCACACATGAGAAGATTATCGTGCTCGGTGGTCTTGCCGAAATGTCCGAGAACGGTCTCACCGTGCTCGCCGATGTCGCCACCTCGATCCAGGATTTGGATCGGGCCATGTTCGCCGACAAGATTGCCGAGATGGAAGCCAAGCTCGCCGAGAAAGAGGGCTCGGAACTCGACCGCGCGATTGAGCGGCTCGATCATTTCAAGAGCATCCAGAGCCAGCTCAATACCACGGCGATGCACTAGCGCTGGTTGATCCTGGATCAAGAGACACGCTCGACTGTCCCGTCATATCCGCAAGATCGCTGGGATTTTTGCGACCGATGTTGCCGGCTACGGCAGGCTGGTTGCCGAGGACAAAGAGGAAAGGCTGCGGCGCATCGCACCCTATCGAGAGGTGACCGACGACTGGGCGGACATCGGCTGTTGCTCATGAATTGGCATTTTTTCTGAGCCCACGGCCTCGTGCACTGCCACGAGAACGGGCTGGCTGCGAAATAACGTGACGCTGCGTCTTGTGTCCGCCCTGTATGGCGCCTTTATTCGCTTGCCTATCCTTATAAGGATCGATCCGCGCCGAGACCGACAGCCCAACGGCGCTTACCGGAACTTTATGCGGTGCGGGGCGTCTGGTACTCAGGCGCGGTCTGCTATTCAAGCGTTCCACGGTAGCCTGACACCAGAATATTTTGCAGAGAGCCGCGCGTCCGTCGAGGGAAGGAGTTCCCCATGATGGAGCACCGTACCAAAGTCGGGAATCGACTGTTAGCTGCATTGCCGCCAGCAGATTTTGATTTGCTCGCTCCTTATCTGCGGGAACCATCGCTAGAACGCGACGCCGTGCTGATACGATCGGGAGATCGAATTGAACAACTCTATTTCCCCCGCAGCGGGACGATCTCGTTCATGTTGGAGATGCCGAACGGACAAACGGTTGCCACCGCGGTTATCGGGAATGAGGGAGCCGTGGGCATCGTCTCAGCGCTGAGCCCCTCCCGCTCTGCCATAACGGCAGTCGTATGTGTGCCCGGCGTCTCATGGCAAATCTCTGCAGCACGATTTAGTGCGGCCCTCAACCAAAGTAATGCCATCAGACATGTGGTTCAGACCCACACCAGGGCGCTGCTGGCGCAATTCCAGCACGTAGCCGCTTGCAATGCGCTGCACTCCGTCGAGTGCCGCATAGCCCGGTGGTTGCTCCACATCCGCGATCGAGTTGATGGTGACGTCCTACCGCTAACGCAAGAGACGCTTTCGGAATTGCTTGGAGTGCGACGAACGACCGTGACGCATGTTGTACGCAAGCTCCGGATGTCGGGTGCTATCCGATCTGATCGGCGGGCTCTGATCGAGGTTGACAGATCGCGGCTCGAAGAAGCGGTATGCGAATGCTACGAGGTCATGCGCCGCAGAATCGATCAGATTGTCTCGCCGGAAGGAATGAGGCATCGCACTCACTCCGCGCAGGTGGGTGAGTTGCCCGCGCTCGAAATCCCCCTTTGGCCCCGCTAGATGAAGCGCGGCGGGACACGCGAACCCAAGGGGGCGACTAGTCCGGCCCGCGGGCAAGAGGCCACTAACCGAATTGCGAAGGCCGACGCGTTTTCGCCATTCCTCAGCCGTCTGGCGCGGATCGCAGGGCGCAACTGTAGCCCTTCAGTTGATCGAGTTGTCCTCCCTTGTCGGTATCTTTGTCGGTAGTGAGCGATGCCGATCACTGCGGCGGCCGCATTCAGTGCGTTCACTCGGATGAAATGCTCCAGCGATTGGCAGTTGTCGTGGCCAACACATCATCCGCGCTCTCTGGCTGGCTCGTAAAGCCAGGCTTCTTTGGCGAACCATTCGTGATTGGCTTGGCAGATTGAGCAGTAGGTGCTCGCGAAGAACACGGCACTACATCGAAAACTTTCGCGATCCGCTTTGATGCCGGTCGGGATTGCCTGTCCCGTTTGAGGGCATTTGATCATGACGGTGCCCACCTTGATTCTCCCTGTTACCTGTTCGGCTTTGTTTCGCAAAGTGTCAGGGCGCGGGGTCGGTTGGATTGCAGCTCTTCTCGTGGAGCTTGCTCCAACCGATCCAGGCGGCTCTTTTGTAAGTTCGATTCAGGTGGCTTTCTGCAGAACTCTAGTGAAGCCGTTCTTGATCGGCTCGGCAGTCTCGGTCGCGACTTTCTGAATGAGACTCCAAAGTTCCTTATTCTGCGCGGACGCGACCTCGAAGTTCTTGCGGCTCTGCGTGGCCGACAGTTTCATGATTTCCGACAGCGACTTCGTGCCCAGGAGATCGGTGAAAAAATCGAAAGCGGAGTTAGCGTTGACGCCCGAGATTTCGATCACTTTGATTCCGTAGTCGGTGGTGCTCATTGCGCTGGTAGAATAGGTTTCGCGGAGAACCTCGGCTATTTCCCCCGAGGCAACCTTCATTTTTTCGCAATTTTCCTTCGCCTGCACCACGCTCTGCTCGGCGATTCCACCGAAGATTCCCGGCATCGCCATCTTGGGTAGTTCGAAAAGCGGCATATCAAAGCCTCGCTTTTCGGTAGCCTGGACGTTCGCATTCGGTGGATTAGTCTTCGCTTCGACTTTCACATCGGCATCTTTCACTGGCTTTGTTCCTTTCAAATGAAACTCCAATCAGCTGCAATGCGATTTGCGTCTCCGAATTCTTCCGAGGCACACGCTGCACCGCAGAAACTGAGGTCGAGAACCATCCCCAACCTCCACTGTGGTCAGGTGCTGCTGCGGATAACCGCCTCGCACCCGCCAAACCAAGGTATGGCTGACTAAAGTCGGAGGCGTCCGTTCGCTTTCTGACTCTCGCTTTGGATTTTTTGAAATCGGGACGTATGCAGCGAGAAGCTCGTTGCAACCGGCGCTTGTGCCGCTTGCTGATCGCCGGGTGCCGTCGAATACGACCTTATCTAAGGGCGGCTGCTCATCAGACGAACTCCGCGAAACGTTTTGCCACCGTCCGATACACATCGCGCCTGAAGGGCACCACCAGATCGGCGACGCGATCGAGTCGTTCCCATCGCCATTGGTCGAATTCCGCCGGCTGGCCGTTGCGCGGCGTCAGCGGATCGATTTCGTCATCGGAACCTGCGAAACGCAGGGCGAACCATTTTTGCCGCTGACCGCGAAATTTCGCCAAGCGATGCGATGACGGCTCCGCGAATGGCGGAAACTCGTAGGTTAGCCAATCGGTTTCGCCGAGATAGCTGGCGTTCGCCACGCCGGTCTCTTCCCACAATTCGCGCATCATCGCGTCACGCGGATTTTCATGGGCATCGATTCCTCCCTGCGGCATCTGCCATTCAAAGCCGGGAAGAATGATTTCCGGTCCGTCGTCCCGGAAGCGGCGTCCGACCAGCACTTGGCCGGAAGCGTTGAACAGCGCGATACCCACATTGGGCCGGTAGGGCTTGCTATCTGCCAAGGCCTAACTGCCCGCGAGCTTGGAAAATTCCTTCACCACGCGCTCATAGACCGGCCGCTTGAACGGCACGATCAGATTGGGAAGATTCTTCATCGGCTCCCAGCGCCAACTGATGAATTCGGCCTTGTGGCCGCCGCCGGGGCTGGCGACATTGATCTCGTCGTCCTTACCGGTAAAGCGAACTGCGTACCATTTCTGCCGCTGGCCGCGATAGCGGCCCTTCCAGGTACGCCCGGCGACGGTGCGGGGAATGTCGTAGATCAGCCAGTCCGCGACCTCGCCGAGTTTCTCTACCGAGCGGACGCTGGTTTCCTCATAAAGTTCGCGCTTCGCCGCCTCCCAAGTGTCCTCGCCGGGATCGACGCCGCCTTGCGGCATCTGCCACACGTGAGATTCATCGACATGTTCGATGCCGCCGGCGCGGCGACCGATGAAGACGAGCCCTGCCGGATTGATCAGCATCATGCCGACGCATGTTCGATAGGGCAAGTCGTCATAACGCGCCATTCCGTCAAGGTCCCTTACGGTCATACGCTTGATCTGGTGTGCGGAACCTGGCGGTTTCCGAAGTCGTACCAGTCGGTTGATCTTCAGCCAGATTTTGATTTCAGCATTGCGGTTGTCAATGGCACAAGCATGATGCCGCGGCTTTCCAGCGCCTTGGTCCAGACGCCAATCCGCTCGATCGAAACCGGCAACGCCGAGGCGATGCCGACCGCGGTTCCACGTTCCTTCGCCAAACTTTCGAGCTTGGCGAGCGCCCGGTCGATCTCCATCGCCGTCGGCACCGCATCGATGCTGAGGTCGGCCTTGGCGAAAGGCATCGCCTGGCTTGCCGCCAAGGTCGGGGCGACGCTGCGCGGCGCCGATCCGTCGTCGAGATAGCCGAGCCCGCGCTTGGCCGCTTCGCGGACGATCGGCTGCATCACGGCATCGGTGACGACAAAGCGCCCGCCCATGAAATTGGCGATCCCGGCATAGCCCTGGAAGCGGCTGAGGTGCCAGTACAGCCGATCGAGATTGTGCTCGGCGCCAAGCGTCGTGAGCAGGGTTTGCGGGCCGGGATCGTTGTCGGGATAGTCGAACGGCTCCATCGGGATTTGCAGCAGAATCTCATGGCGTTGCGCGCGCGCCCGCTCGGCGAGCTTGGCGGGATCCGAGCCGTAGGGCGTAAATGCCAGCGTCACCGCGGCCGGCAGTTTCATGATGGCATCGGTGGTCTTGGCCGCGCCGACGCCGAGGCCTCCGACCACGATAGCGACCACCGGCATTTTTGCAGCCTTGGCGCGGTCGGCCTCGGCTGCGTAGACCGTGAACGGTTTCAACCCATCTGACACCACCGGGATCATGCCGTAGCGCGATTTCTCAAGCAGGCGCTGATCGATCCCGGCCATCATGGCAGGCGCGGCGTCAACCTCGGCGTTGCTCGGAGCGTCGCCGGCTATCACGACGTCGTGGCGCACCCCGCTTGAGCCATCGATAATGGTGACGGTCTTCTGCTCGCCTGCTGCTGCTTGCCTGGTTGCAGGTTTCGCGTTGTGCTCGGAAGCGCCCGAGGGGGACGTGGCGGGTTTTTCGGCCGCAGGCGCTGCCTGACGGATCGCGACGTGTGCGATCGGTTCGCCGCCCAGTGGATTATCGTTGAAGATGGCGAAGCCTACGAAGACCACCAGAAACAACCCGAGCAGCACGGCAAGCACCTGGATACCCGTGAATGGCAGCCGGTATCGGCGCTTGCGGCGCGCGGTTTCCTGTCCGAGCGGAGTGCTCAGATCGTCGGCCATCTCAGCCATGGACCCCCCGAATCAATCGGGCGACGATACCACGGCGGGGGCAAGGGCGCGGCAGTTCCGGCGTTGCGGCAGCCTCGTGAAAAGCTCGCTTGGGCCTCAATTGTGAGCCATTTGGCCCCGCCAACAAAAAGGCGACCCGAAGGCCGCCCATTGCGCAAGAGCCGGTCAGCTCGGCCGGATCAGTTCGCCGCCTTGTTGCCGGGCTTGTCGATCGCAGCCTTGTCGCCGGTCGCCGGCGCGGCGGCATTGACCTTGACGCCGTGGAGCAGATCGGCGGCCATCTTCAACGCCTTGTCGTCCTTGGCATCCGGCGGCACATAGGATTGCGAGCCGGTCTTCTCGTCGCCCTCCGACTTCAGATGCCCGCGCAGCGAGGCTTCGCCCTTGGTGTCGGTCCGCGACTTCAACTCGTCGGGCACGTCCTGGAGCACTTCGATGTCCGGAACGATGCCCTTGGCCTGGATCGACTTGCCCGATGGCGTGAAGTAGCGCGCGGTGGTGAGACGTAGCGCGCCATTGCCGGAGCCGAGCGGAATGATGGTTTGCACCGAGCCTTTACCGAACGAGCGGGTGCCGACCAAGGTCGCGCGCTTGTGGTCCTGCAGCGCGCCGGCGACGATTTCGGACGCCGATGCCGAGCCGCCATTGATCAGCACAATGATCTGCTTGCCCTTGGTCAGGTCGCCAGAATGCGCGGCGCGGCGCTGGGTTTCCTCGGCGTTGCGGCCGCGGGTAGAGACGATCTCGCCGCGCTCGAGGAAGGTATCGGAAACCGTTACCGCTTCCTCCAGCAATCCGCCGGGATTGTTGCGCAGGTCGATGATGAAGCCTTTCAGCTTGTCGGCGCCGATCTGGTTGGTGAGGTTGCCGATTTCCCGCTTCAGGCCTTCGGTGGTCTGCTCATTGAAGGTGGTGACGCGGATATAACCGATATCGTCGCCTTCCATGCGTGCGCGCACCGAGCGGACGCGGATGTTGTCGCGCACCAGCGTGACGTCGAGCGGATTGTCCTGACCCTTGCGAATGATCTTCAGCCTGATCTTGGTATTGACCGGCCCGCGCATTTTCTCGACGGCCTGATTGAGGGTGAGGCCCTGCACGGCTTCGTCGTCGAGATTGGTGATGATGTCGTTGGCCATGATACCGGCCTTGGACGCCGGCGTATCATCGATCGGCGAGACGACCTTGATCAGCCCATCTTCCATCGTGACTTCGATGCCGAGACCGCCGAATTCACCGCGGGTCTGCACCTGCATGTCGCGGAAGCTCTTGGCGTCCATGTAGCTCGAATGCGGATCGAGGCCGGTCAGCATTCCGCTGATCGCGGACTCGACGAGCTTGCTGTCGTCGGGCTTCTCGACGTAGTCGCTGCGGACCCGTTCGAACACATCGCCGAACAGATTGAGCTGCCGATAGGTGTCTGAAGTCGCGGCGCGCGCACTCGATCCCATCAGCACCGAGCGGGGCTGGGTTACGAAGAGCGTCAATGCCGCGCCGGTGGCGGCGCTGAGGAGAATTACAGAAGTCTTGCGCATCATCCGCGAACCTTTTCGCCTTCATTTGCGGCCCACCATGGGCCTGGATCGATTGGAGTGCCGTCCTTACGGAACTCGACATAGAGCACGGGTTGGCTCGCGTTAGTCGCGAGAATAGATGCGACCTGGGACTTCGTCCCCATGATCGCGACCGGCTCCCCCGTAAGTACAAACTGGCCGATGTTAACCGAAATGCGCTCCATCCCGGCGATCAAGACATGATACCCGCCACCGGCATTGAGGATCAAGAGTTGTCCGTAGCTGCGGAAGGGTCCGGCGTAAACAACCCACCCGTCACACGGTGTTGTGACCTGGGCGCCGGCGCGAGTCGCCAAAGAAATGCCTTTTTCTACGCCGCCAGCGCCGTCGGAACCGCCAAATTCGCGAATCTTGACGCCATTAACCGGCATCGCGAATAAACCCTTGGCGGACGCGAAAGCGATGGCCGGGGTCATCCGGGCGGGGTCCTTCAAGGCCCCCAGATTAGGCTTGCCGTTGAGGGTAGCCGGGGCGCCTTGCAGGCTGGCGGCTGCGGCCGCTTTCGCGGCGCTCGCCAGATCCTGCTCCATTTTGGCGATCAGGCCCTGCAGGCTGTCGACCTGCCGGGACAGCGTGATGGCGCGGGCGCCTTCCGCCTCCATGTCTTTCTCGATCGAACTCTGCTTTCGCTGCCGCTCCTCGACCAGGGCCGCGAGCCGGGTTTGGTCATCCCTTAATTTGTCGCGGTCGACCGCAAGCTTGTCGCGCTCCGTGGCGATGGCTTTGCGAAGTGCCACCAGTTCGCTGAGATCTTCGGCCAGCTTTTCCGCGCGTGCCCGCAATTCGGGCACCACGGAGCCGAGCAGCATGGCGGTGCGCAGCGATTGCAAGGCATCTTCCGGCCTCACCAGCAAGGCCGGCGGCGTGCGCCGTCCCGCCCGTTGCAGGGCAGCGAGCACCTCCATAATTTCGGATCGGCGCGAATCGAGCGAGCCGCGTATCCGCTGCTCGCGTGAATCGAGCGGGAGCAGCCGCGCTTCGGCATCGCCGATCCGGGTCTCGACGCCGCGCACCTGGGCTGCGATGTCGATCAATTGCTGATTGAGCTTGCTGCGATCCTGACCGATCGCGGCGATCTCGGCCTTGAACTTCTCCTGCAATTCAGCCGCGCTTTTTTGCTGGGCCCGGGTGGCCTCGAGTTCCTGCGCGCGCTGCTTGATGGTGTCAGGGGAAGCGGCTGTTGTCTGCGGCGCGGTGCCTGCGACCTGCGCCGCCGCCGGCGTCAGGCTCATGCCGGCAATGCCCACGGACAGCAAAGCAATCGAAATCGGCCTGCGGACGGAAGCTGCCCGGCCGCGGCGGATGGTGTCTGTATACGAACGAATGTGTCGCGGTGACTGCATCGAAACCGGATCAGTGCTCTCTAAAGCTTCCGCCTGCGCGGCTTAGGCGCGGTGATAGGGGTGACCGGCCAAAATGGTCGCGGCCCGATAGACTTGTTCCAGAAGCATGACGCGAACCATTTGGTGCGGCCAAGTCGCGGAGCCGAACGCTATGCTGAGCTTAGCCTTGCGCCGCAAATCGGGCGAAAGTCCGTCCGCGCCGCCGATCATGAAAATAGTGTTGGCGACCGACGCATCCCGCCAGCGGCCAAGATGCCGGGCAAAGGTGGCGCTGTCGATATTGTCACCGCGCTCATCGAGCGCCACCAGCACCGATTTCTCAGGGATGGCGGCCGAAATCGCCGCGGCTTCTTCGGCCATCCGGGTTGCGGCATCGCGCGCGCGGCTTTCCGGAATTTCGTGCACCTCAAGGCCGCGAAAACCGAGTTTGCGGCCGATGTCGTCGAATCGCTCGCGATAGCGTTGTGCCAATTCCCGCTCCGGGCCTTGCTTCAGCCGGCCGATTGAAACGACGACGAGGTGCATAACAGCATTTTCCGGCAAAGTGGAAACCGGTTTGCCGCAGAAAATGCTTCAAATCAATAACTCGCGCGCATTCCGATGCGCGCATGCATGCCACCATGCGCTCAAGCCGATTCACCTCGGCTCGACAGTTAGATCGCCGTCGCCGCCGGGTTTTGCGTCCACAACCTTTCCAGATTGTAGAATTCGCGCACCTCGGGTCTGAACACGTGCACGATCACATCGCCGGAATCGATCAGCACCCAGTCACAATTGGGCAAGCCCTCGATGTGGATGCTTTTGATCCCGGTTTCCTTCAGGCCTTTCGCGACGTTTTCCGCGATCGCGCCGACGTGCCGGTTGGCCCGGCCCGAGGTGACGATCATGTAGTCGGAAAATGCAGATTTACCGCGAAGGTCGATGGTGACCGTTTCTTCCGCCTTCATATCGTCGAGGCGGGAGAGGATCATATTCAGCGTCTTGTCGGCGTCGGGTTGCGCCTTCAAGGCCGCGGCTTGTGTCGATGTTTTACGCGTTTTGGGTAAAACAGACTTGGACAATACAGATGGTGCCAGGGACCATTCCTTTCACTGTATCGCAAACGCCGAATCCCGGCGCCCGCTCGCTATACTATGCATGTGGGGTTAATGGTTTCAATATTCCAGTGAACCCCACCTGTTACTTCTCTGTCCTCCAGCTGCCGTCCGGGTTCCGAAGGCCGGTCGACGACAGGTTCAACTTCATGCCCGTCAGAAAAACCCAGGCCGGCGCGCGCCGGTCCGCCAGCCTGCCAGCCTGGTTCTCGGGAATGCGATAGCGCGCCAGCGCCTGGGCCGCGGGCGCAGCCAGCGCGCGAAAACTTTGCGGCGGGCGGTCGATCACAGCGATCGGCACCTCGGATGCAATGCGCCGCCAATTTTCCCAGCGATGAAATTGCGCGAGATTGTCAGCGCCCATGATCCAGACAAAACGCAGGCCGCCGGCGCGGCGGCGCAGATAAGTGATCGTGTCGACAGTGTATCGCGTTCCGATGACGGATTCGAGACAGCTGATGTCGATGCGCGGATCGTCGGCCATTTCGCGCGCGGCCTCAGTACGTTGAGCGAGATCGCGCAAGGCTCCTTGTTGCTTGAGCGGATTGCCCGGCGTCACCAGCCACCACACGCGATCGAGCCTCAGCCGCTTGATTGCGAACAGGCTGATGGCGCGATGCGCGACATGCGGCGGATTGAACGAGCCGCCGAGCAGGCCAATGCGCATGCCGTTGGTATAGAGCGGGATGGCCTGAGAAACGGATTGCGGCGCGACCAAAGCTCTATTCAATTGAGCCACCGCGGGCGCAGCTTAGAACCGTTGGATTCGGATCTCTTTCGTATGACGCGTTTCCTTCACGCGAACTGATTTCCACTCCGGATCGCGTCCGGGGCAGGCTTTCGCTGGAAAACCCTCTGGGGCTCACGGCCGCGTCTGCCCGGTGCCGTGGACGCGATATTTGAAGCTCGTCAGCTGCTCGGCGCCGACCGGGCCGCGGGCGTGAAATTTCCCGGTGGCGATGCCGATTTCCGCGCCGAAGCCGAATTCGCCGCCGTCGGCGAATTGCGTCGATGCATTATGCAGCACGATTGCCGAATCGACCTCGTTGAGAAATTTGCGCGCGGCGGCTTGGTCTTCCGTCACGATCGCATCGGTGTGGTGTGAACCGTGGTCGTGAATATGCGCGATCGCTTCAGCGACACCGTCGACGACTTTCGCTGACATGATCGCATCCTCGTATTCGGTGTCCCAGTCTTCGTCGGACGCAGGCTTCACCCTGGAATCAGTTCGTTGCACGGCATCGTCGCCGCGCACTTCGCAACCGGCCTCGATCAGCATCGCGATCAGCGGCTTGAGCGCAGTCGGCGCGCCGGCGCGATCGACCAGCAAGGTTTCGGCCGCGCCGCACACGCCGGGACGCCGCATCTTGGCGTTCAGCACGATCGACTTCGCCATTTCGAGATTGGCGGCACGGTCGACATAAACATGGTTGACGCCTTCCAGATGCGCGAACACCGGCACGCGCGCCTCGGCTTCGACGCGCGCGACCAGGCTCTTGCCGCCGCGTGGCACGATGACGTCGACGCCGCCGTTCAATCCGCTCAGCAAAAGGCCGACCGCCGATCGGTCGCGGGTCGGCACCAGCGTGATCGCAGCCTCGGGTAGATCGGCTTCGCGCAATCCCTGCACCAGACAATCGTGGATCGCGCGGCAGGAGCGGAAACTGTCGGAGCCGCCGCGCAGGATCACCGCGTTGCCGGATTTCAGGCACAGCACGCCGGCGTCGGCAGCGACGTTGGGACGGCTTTCGAAAATCACGGCGACGACGCCGAGCGGCACCCGCACGCGTTCGATAGTCATGCCGTTCGGGCGCTGCCAGCTCTCGGTCACGACCCCGATCGGATCGGCGATGGCGCGCACGGTTGCGATGCCGTCGGCCATCGCATCGATGCGCGCGTCGGTCAGCATCAACCGATCGATGAAAGCCGAACTTGCGCCGCCGGCACGCACCTCCGCGACATCCTCGGCGTTGGCCGCGAGGATCGTGGACGCATTGGCGCGGATGGCGCGCTCCATTGCTTCCAGCGCGTGATTTTTCTGTTCCGGAGAGGCAAGCGCCAGCACCCGCGCGGCGGCGCGGGCGCGGACAGCAAGGTCGGTCATCAGGGTCGGCAAATCGGCGTTTCCGTCGATCGCCTTCAGGGGCGCGCTCATCTCGGTTCAGCCTCAGGTAACGTCATGTCCTAGCACGGAAATCCACGTTTTGCGAAGTGCGGAAGAGGATTGACGGCGGCGAGTGTCGGATATTTTTGCGGCAGGTTCGGCGCTTGCGGGCCACGCCAAGCCGTCGGCCATTGGCCTAGCTCTCGGAAGAAAATGCGCCGCGCGGCCCCACCACGAGATCGTCGCGGTGGATCATTTCCGCGCGCCCGCTGATGCCGAGGATCGCCATCACGTCCGGCGATGAGCGGCCTTTGATCTTCTCGGCGTCCTCGGCATCATAGGCGACAAGCCCGCGGCCGATTTCGTGGGTGTCGGGACCGCGCACCACGACCGCATCGCCGCGGGCGAATTGCCCATCGACCCGGATTACGCCTGCCGGCAGCAAGCTTTTGCCGGCGCGCAGCGCGCTCACCGCGCCGGCGTCGATGGTCAGCGTGCCCTTCGGCTCCAGTGATCCTGCGATCCATCGCTTGCGCGCGGTCACCGGATTGGCCGGCGTCAGAAACCAGGTGCAACGCCCGCCATCGGCGATGGCCTGCAGCGGATGCTCGATCTTGCCCGATGCGATCAGCATATGCGTGCCGGCGGTGGTCGCGATCTTCGCCGCCTCGATCTTGGTGCGCATGCCGCCGCGCGACAATTCGGATCCGGCCGCGCCCGCCATCGCCTCGATTTCCGATGTGACGGACTCCACGATCGGGATCAGTTTCGCATTCGGATGGTTGCCGGGCGGCGCATCGTAGAGCCCGTCGATATCCGACAGCAGGATCAGAAGGTCGGCGCTCGCCATGGTGGCGACGCGCGCGGCAAGGCGATCATTGTCGCCGTAGCGGATTTCATTGGTGGCGACCGTATCGTTCTCGTTGATCACGGGCACCGCGCGCCATTCCAGGAGCTTGGCGATGGTCGAGCGCGCGTTGAGATAGCGGCGGCGTTCTTCGGTGTCCTGCAGCGTCACCAGAATTTGCCCGGCGCCGATGCCGTGATGCCCCAGCACCTCCGACCAGATTCGCGCCAGCGCGATTTGCCCGACCGCCGCCGCGGCCTGGCTTTCCTCGAGTTTTAGCGTTCCGCGCGGCAGTTTCAGGCGGCTGCGTCCCAGCGCGATCGAGCCGGATGAGACGATCAGCACTTGGCGGCCCTCGCCATGCAACTTTGCAAGGTCGGCGGCAAGCGCTGCGAGCCACGACGCCCGCACTTCGCCGGCGTCGGAATCGATCAGCAGCGATGAGCCGACCTTGACCACGATGCGGCGGAATTTTTTCAAGCTGGGGCGGGCCATGGATGCAGTCTGGTGCGCGTTTCGTCAAAAACGATACGCGCCACCTCCATGATTTGGAAGTGGCGCGGCTAGGCGAGAGCCGAGATTGCGTCAGCCCATCACGAACGCGTTGAGCTTATTGCCCTCGGGATCGCGGAAATAGGCGGCGTAGAACTTTTCGCTGCGCTGCCCGGGAGGGCCTTCGCAACTGCCGCCGAGCGACAAAGCGAGCTTGTAGACGCGGTCGACCTGAGCTTTGTCTTTTGCCCCGAATGCCGCCATCACGCCGTTGCCGACCGTCATCGGCTTGCCATCATACGGAAGCGCGACGCCGAACCCGGCGCCGCCGCCCGGGCCGCCCCAGGCGATGAGCCGATCACTTGCCATGAAGCGCCCCATGCCCAGTTCGCCGCAAATCCTGTCATAGAATTCGGCCGCTTTCTTGAGATCGCTGGTGCCTACCGTGACGTACCCGATCATGATTTTCCTCCCTCAGATTTTATCGGATGGCGGAGTTTTGCAGCCGGACCGAAGCAAGCGCAAGTCAGCTCTGCGCCGTCGAGGGTGCCCACGGCTCCGCCTGCGCGGCGCCCTTCGCCTTGCCTGACACCGGCGCTTCGCCGATCACTTCGGCCAGCGCACGCAGCGCATCTTTCACGCCCGCGCCCGTGGCAGCCGAAATCAGCAGCGGTGTCTTCTTCGCGGCGCGCTTCAGCCGATCCTTCTGCTTGTTCATCTCGTCCGGCGTCACGGCATCGATTTTGTTCAGCGCGAGGATCTCGATCTTCTCGGCGAGGTGGCCCTGGTAGGCTTCAAGCTCGGTCCGCACCGTCTTGTAGGCCTTGCCCGCATGCTCGCAGGTTGCGTCCACCAGATGCAGCAGCACGCGGCAGCGCTCGACATGGCCCAAAAATCGATCGCCGAGACCGACGCCTTCATGAGCGCCTTCGATCAAGCCCGGAATATCCGCCAGCACAAACTCGCGCCCATCGGCATTCACCACGCCGAGCTGCGGATGCAGGGTGGTGAAGGGATATTCGGCGATCTTCGGCTTTGCGGCGCTGACCACCGAGAGGAATGTCGATTTGCCGGCGTTGGGCAGGCCGACCAGGCCGGCATCGGCGATCAATTTGAGCCGCAGCCAGATCCAGCGTTCCTCGCCCTCTTGGCCGGGATTGGCGTTCCGCGGAGCACGGTTGGTGGACGACTTGAAATGCGCGTTGCCGAAACCGCCATTGCCGCCTTCCGCCAGCACGAATTTTTCGCCGAGCGTGGTGAAGTCGTGGATCAGCGTTTCGCGGTCCTCGTCGAATACTTGCGTTCCGACCGGCACCTTGAGCACGATCGGCTTGCCGTTGGCGCCGTGGCGGTCCTTGCCCATGCCATTGGTGCCCTTCTGCGCCTTGAAGTGCTGCTGATAGCGGTAGTCGATCAGCGTGTTCAAGCCATCGACCGCCTCGATGATGACGTCGCCGCCGCGGCCGCCATTGCCGCCGCTCGGTCCCCCGAACTCGATATACTTCTCACGGCGGAACGCCACGCAGCCGTTGCCGCCGTCGCCGGAGCGGATATAGACCTTGGCTTCGTCAAGGAATTTCATGCTCTATAGGTAGGGCAGGGGCAACGATGCGGCAACCTCTTGCCGACGGAAATATCGCAAAAAGCCAATATTTTCGGGCTTTCTTGAGGCCCGGCAGCGACGAGCGGGTCGCCCCAGCTGTTAACTATCCCTGATGATGAAGGGTGCGCTTCCAATCGTCCGTCGGCCTGTTTACGGCTGGCAGGGCGGCGCTCGAAGTGACGGAACTGGCATCCGGCCGCACCTCCGGCGTGGGTGACCCTGCGAGCATAAGGTGCTGCGCGGGATCGAACCCGGGCATGGCTGATTTCCTGCGAAAATCTTGCGAACGGGGTGAGGGCGTATCGGTATCGCAGAGGTGTTGACACGGCAATCGACACCACGCAATTCGTCATGCCCGGGCTTGTCCCGGGCACCCACGTCTCTAAAACAGCACGGCACGAAAGCCGCAGATGGCCGGAACCCGTCCGGCCATGACGGAAGGCAATGAGGCCCTGCCACGGTGACAAATGACCCTGCTCGCTAGAATCTCGACCGCCACGGATGAGCGCTCCGCGCGCCTTGCCGGCATCGGACTGATGCTGCTGTCGATATTCATGTTCTCGTTCGGCGATGCGCTGGGAAAGTTCATGGTCGCAACCTATTCCGTCGGACAATTGCTGTGGCTGCGCGCCTGCGCGGCGCTGATCGTGCTGTTGCCGATGATCTGGCGGCATCGCACAGAGTTCCTGCACCTTGAACGGCCTTGGCTGCAATTGCTCCGGGTGACGCTCGCCACGCTCGAAGTCGCGGCGTTCTTTCTGGCTACGGTCTATTTGCCGCTCGCCGACGTCATCACTTACTATCTGGCCTGTCCGATTTTCGTCACCGCGCTGTCGGCGATCGTGCTGCATGAGCGCGTCGGCTGGCGACGCTGGAGTGCTGTCCTGATCGGCTTTTGCGGCGTGCTGATAGCGCTGCAGCCGTCGGCACAAACCGTAAGCTGGCCTGCGATGATCGCGCTCGGCGGCAGCGTGTCGTTCGCTCTCTTGATGCTGATCACCCGCTCGTTGCGCGCGACGCCGGATATCGTGCTGGCGTCGTCGCAATTCATGGGTACGTTCGCACTCGGTGCGCTGTTGTCGCCGTTCGGCTGGGTCACGCCGAGCCTGGGCAGTTTGGGTCTGTTTGCCGCGGCGGGCTTTATCGCGGTGGGTGCGCTGCTATGCGTCAATCGTTCGCTCAAGCTCGCACCGGCAAGCGTCGTGGTGCCGTATCAGTATTCGATGATCGTCTGGGCCGTGATGTTCGGATATATCGTGTTCGGCGATATGCCGTCGATCGCGACGATCGCGGGAGCGGCAATCATCATCGGCGCGGGACTCTACATTTTCCTGCGCGAGCGCGATCTGGGCCGCGGTGAGACGGCGGTCAGCCCGCCGGTGTGAGCGCGAGCAAACCCCGCCGTCGTCCCGGCCAAGCCAACGGGTCGCGCGCATGCGCGCCCGATGACAGGCTCTGCGCGAGCCGGGGCCCATAACCCGCAGCGTCAATCTTGCGAGAGTTGGAGTAACCATCCGGCGTAACAACAAACATCGCTGGGTCCCCGCTTTCGCGGGGACGACGACGTGTTGTTTTTCGCGGGGACGACCGTTTGTTGTTGGCGTATGGCGCTCACCGCACGCGCCGCGTCGAACTGCCCCAGTTCTTCAGCGACGACCAGACGCTGCGCGAGAGGCGGAAGCAATCGACCGGGGTCGACGAGCCCAGCGCCTCGAAGCGATGCAGCTCGACGCCGCTCCACTGGAAGCCGCACTTCTCCAGAACGTTGCGCGAAGCCGGATTGGCAACCCGCGCGCCGGAGATCAGGTGCCCGACATCGAACTCCTCGAAGGTGAAGTCGATCACCGCCCGCGCCGCTTCGGTGGCGAAACCCCGACCCCAATGCTCGACGCCGAGCCAATAGCCGAGTTCGGGCGCGTCCGGTTCGCGCCAGTCAACGCCGACGACGCCGATCGGCGTGTAATTGTATTCGATCAGAAACACGGTCTCGCGACGATCGTTCGCCACCGTGCGCACGAACTCCACGCCATGATCGAGCAGATAGGGGTGCGGCAGGCGGCGGGTATTTTCCGCAATGCGGCGGTCGTCGGCGAGGCGCGCAATCGCTTTTACGTCCGCGAGCGTCGGCGTGCGTAGCATCAGCCGTTCCGTCTCGAGGACGCAGCTACTCGCCTGCCGCAATGTCGGGGTAGGGACGTCCTGCAACATATCGGGCTCCTGTATGCGAAAACAAAACGCAAAACTAAAAAGGAGAGGCCGGTTTCCCGCCTCTCCTTTGGAGTCCTAAAGAGCTCCGCCGGTTCAACAGGACCCGGCGGACTCATTTTGTCCACCGTTTACTCGGCCGCGGCTTCCGTCATTGGAACAACCGATACGAAAGTGCGGCCGTTGGCTTTTGCGCGAAACTCGACACGTCCTTCGACCTTGGCGAATAGAGTATGATCAGTGCCCATGCCGACATTAAGGCCGGGATGCCACGTGGTGCCGCGTTGGCGCGCAATGATGTTGCCGGGAATCACATGCTCGCCGCCGTAGGTTTTGATTCCGAGGCGCTTGCCCGCTGAATCACGTCCGTTACGCGATGAACCGCCTGCTTTTTTGTGAGCCATGGCCCGTCTCCAAACTTATTCGTATTTCTAGATCAATTCCTTGGCGGAATCATTTCACTTTTTATCACGTTTCAATTTTTGCCCGACAAGCTTCACTTCTTGTCGCTCTTGCCCTTCGTGGCCGCCTTTTTGGCCGGAGCTTTTTTCGCGTCCGGCTTGGCGCGCGGTTTTGCGGCGGCCTTTTTGGCAACCGCCTTTTTGGCGGGCGCCTTTTTCGTCGCGGTCTTCGGCGCCTCGTCGTTGCCCTCGGCCGGTGCCGCTGCAACCGGCTTTTCCTTCTTCGGCCGCGGTCCGATCGTCGGCTGCTTGTTATCGGTCAAAATCTCGGTGACGCGCAGCACCGTGATCTCGTCGCGATAGCCGCGCTTGCGGCGCGAATTCTTGCGGCGGCGTTTCTTGAACGCGATGATCTTGGGACCGCGCTTGTGCTGCAGCACTTCGGCCGCAACCGAAGCGCCCGCCACCGTGGGCGCACCCAGCACCGGCTGATCGCCGCCAACCAGCAAAACTTCGCCAAGCTGCACGATCGAGCCGACATCGCCGGCGATCTTGCCTATCTCGAGCACATCATCCGGAACGACGCGGTATTGCCGGCCGCCGGTTTTGATGACTGCGAACATCGTTGAATTCCTTCGTGTTCGATCCCGGCCTCGGAACAGGTCCGGGCCGGCTTTTTCTTCAGTCGTTATGGATTCGATCTTTGCGCGATCGGGGAGCGATCCCCGTGAGAGCCACGCAAAAACATGCGGCGCGAGAAAATCCCGCGCCGGGTGGCCGGACTTATAGCCTGTGGGAGGCCCAAGTCAAGGCAAAGCGCCCCAAAACCGCGCCAGATATAAGGGATTTAGCGCATTTCGGCCCACCCGACTGCCTCCGCAGCATGGTCATTCCCGCCCGTGAAACCAAAGGGTTCCGCCGCCGTTGTCTCACGACCTCCGACCGGGCAGGGCAAAATGGCTGAAGATATCGTAGCGAAAACGGGCATCGCCCGCCACGGCGCCACAAGGCTGCCGTCGGTGGACATCGACAGCTTCAATATCGGACTGAAGGACGAGGACGGCTTTCTCGGCGACCGCGCCAGCAAACGAGCATTCCGCAAGATACTGGATGCGCAGCGCAAGCCGCTGAAGAAAAGCGGCGGGGATCCCTTGGGGAGAAAATCCGCCGAGGCCATAGGGAAGAACGAACTCGATGAGGCGCTGGTCGGTGACGACATCGGGGCTGCGGCGCTGGTGCACGGTGCAATCGAGGAATTCGCGCAGGAGCTGGCCTACGTGACGCAGCGATTTCTCAAGACCAAGGCCTGGGCCGATACCGAGCGCATTGTGGTCGGCGGCGGTCTTCGCGAGAGCCGGGTCGGCGAGCTCGCGATCGCGCGCACCGGCATGCTCCTCAGGGCGGAAGGTTTCAAGGTCGATATGAAGCCGATCCGCTATCATCCCGATCAAGCTGGCCTGATCGGCTGCCTGCATCTGGCGCCGTCATGGATTTTCGAAGGCCATGACAGCATTCTCGCGGTCGATATCGGAGGCACCAACATCCGTTGCGGCGTCGTCGAGAGCCGTCCCAAAAAAGCGCCCGACCTGTCAAAGGCGGCGGTCTGGATGTCCGAGCTCTGGCGACATGCCGATGACGAGCCCACGCGAGAGGCCGCCGTCAAACGTCTGGCCAAGATGCTCAAGGGCCTGATTGCCGCCGCCGATGCCGAAAGCCTGAAGCTCGCGCCGTTCATCGGAATCGCCTGTCCCGGCGTGATCAACGAAGACGGCTCGATCGAGAAGGGCGCGCAGAACCTGCCGGGCAACTGGGCGAGCAGCAAATTCAACCTGCCGGTGAGCCTGGTCGAGGCGATCCCGCAGATCGGCGATCACGACACCACAGTGCTGATGCACAATGACGGCGTGGTGCAGGGCCTCTCCGAAGTGCCGTACATGCAGGACGTCGACCACTGGGGCGTGCTGACCATCGGCACTGGCCTTGGCAACGCGCGCTTCACCAACCGCAAAAAGGACAACGGCAGGAACGGCAAGAAGAAGGACCAGGATTAAAAGGTGTGCCCGGCGCGGTAACCTTGACCGGTTAGGTTAAGATGCGGATTGCATTGCCGATTTCGAGCGGATCGCTAGCCTCCTTTCGTCGCTCAGGCGACCGGCGAAGCCGCACTTCCCGGCCGCAATTTCAATGACGCGACACGGGACCGCCGGTTTTTTTGTTGCGTCCGGCGGTCCCACCCTTTTCGGCTTTCGCCACCAATCAGCCCCAGCCGATGCGTTTGAAGAACGCGGCAATCTCCGCGGCTGCGCGATCGGGGTCCTCGCGATGTGGAAAGTGCCCGACGTCCGGAAACAGCGCGAGATCAAGGGCGGCAAAGGTTTCGCCCAGCCGGTCGGTCCAGGAAAAAGGAAACAGCGGATCGTGCTCCGCCCAGCGGATGCAGGTCGGCACACCAATCGGCGCGGGCTGCGGCGCCTCGCCCTTCATCATCTTGATGCGGCCGGCATGCGCCGCGCGGTAATGCGCAAACCCGCCGGCAAGGTTGCCGGGTTTCAAGAAGTTATCGGTGAAGGCTTCGAGGACGTCGTCGAAGGCGCCCTTGCGGTGCGCCCAATGCTTTAGAAAGTAACCGATATACGTTCGGCAGCTTTCGCGCGTCGTACCGACCAGCTGAGGTGCGATCTCCATCTGATTGAACGACTGGTACCAGATGTTGTTGAGCCGCTCAGGTTCTGCCATTCGCGGCCCGATGCCGGGATAGACGAAATCAAAGAAAAACAATCCGGAAAACCGCTGCGGGGATTTTCTGGCCAGCGACTGCATCGCCGCGCCGCCGACGTCATGGCCGACGACACCGATTTGGCCGAGGCCGAGCGCATCGAGCAGCGCGAGCATATCAGCAGCATGATCGTCCGGGCCGAACGGTCCGTCGGGCTTGTCGCTGTCGCCGAAGCCGCGCAGGTCCGGCGCGAACAATGTGTGGCGCTCGGCGAGCCGCGCCATCACCGGCTCCCAGGTGAGCCAGAATTCGGGCCAGCCGTGCAGCAGCAACAGCGCAGGCCCTTTGCCGGTCCGCGCGACATGGAAGGCCGCGCCGTTCGCATGGACCTTCAAATGCTCCATGACCGCTCTCTTGTCCGATCCTGTCTTTATATATACCGCAACCAACCCGCGGAAATCTCTCCGCCCGCGTCTTGTCTGGCCCGCCATCCTCGCCTAGAACTCGTCCCCACCGCAGGGGCGAAGGCGCCCTTTTTGGCGACTGGGAGAGGTGGCAGAGTGGTCGAATGCACCGCACTCGAAATGCGGCATAGGTGCAAGCCTATCGGGGGTTCGAATCCCTCCCTCTCCGCCATACAGGCCGAAAAGTTCTTATTTTCCAGCGCTTCCTGAAGTTGGCTGCTTGGCGGCCCATATCCTGGCCCATACTTCCGTTCGGACGGAAAACGAGCTCACAATCGCGTCTTGGAGTGAGATAGCTCCGTTGGAGCGTCCGACCGGCGCGCTACGGCTAGGGACACGTTGTCTCGGGTGCCGGCCCTGAACGTGATAGCGGCCAGCGTACGCACAGATCGAAGAGGGTCCTCAACGTTCTCAAGGTGCTGCCGATGACCTCGCTGGTGACCATGTCGGTGAGGCCGTCGCTGCACAGGAGCAGGGTCTCTCCGGACCCAAGCGGTGGGTCGATCGAGATGTGGGGTTCGACCGCTATGGGAAGCGAAGACCCGCCCAGCGCCTGACTGAGGGCGTGAGATCGGTGGGCAGCGAGTTGGTTGCTCTGACCCACGGGTACATCGTCGTAGCTGAGCTGTATTAGCTGGCCTGCGCTGAAGAGGTAGCAACGGCTATCGCCAACGTTGAATGTGATCAGCCGGTCCGCCGACAGAACGGCTCCTATGAGCGTCGTGCCCATGCCGAGCGCTTCCTCGTGCTCATGCATGGAGTTCGAAGAGATGTCGATTGGCTTCCTCGACCACCTCAGCGCAGGTGGCGGGATTTGAAAGCCGATCGATCGCAGCAACCAGATAATCGAGGACGGCCCGGCTGGCCACCGCGCCGTGCGCGTAGCCGCCCATGCCGTCCGCGATCATCAGGAGGCAGCAATCATTCGGTGACGTCAGAGCCACCGGCGTGGCCATGTCGCCAGTGAAGATGCGGCTATCGATCGCAACGGCGTCCTCATTGCCCTGACGTACGCGGCGGCGGTGGGTGAATCCGGCTATGGTCCAGTTCGTCATGAGAGATGGCTCGCCGGGTAGCTCTGGCTTGCGTGCGGGCGCACACTGTTTGAAGAGGGTCAGGTGCTACCAAGCAGGTTGGCCTTCAGACCGTCGAATTCAACCCGGGCAATCGTACCTCGGACAAGAAGATCGTCCGCCGGATGTCGCTGGATTGTCGAAGTCTAGTGAGGGATCGACAGGAGAATGCTGACGATGAAGGACACCACCCAGGTATAGCCGTAGGTCGGCGTTTGTCGCAGGCGCTTTGCTCTCAGGAACAGGTAGACGGGCGCCAGAAGAATTCCGAAGAGTGTGAGCCATTTATCGGCGTAACCCGCGCGCTTCAGTTGCTGTTCGTCTATGAGGCACAGCGTGGCGTTCAACAGCAATGGTAGGCCTAGAGCAACGAACTGCGCGAAGGAGTGATCTCCGAGGGGATCCTCCATAATTTGCATGTCGCGCCATCCCGCGAGGAAAGCATAGCCGATCGGCGCAATTGCGAGCGTCCAGACAAGGCTGTTGTTCACAAAGTTGGGCGCTACTGGCGGAGGGGTATCCTGAAGGCGCCCAGCTAACTCTGTATTTCGGAGCGGCTGCCAGTCGGCAAGACCCTTGAGCCAAACGGGCGTGTCGCCGCTGATTTTCTCTACTTCCAACAGCTCCAACAGATTGGCCGTGGTTATCGGGCCTTTGCGCTGCCCGTTCTCGGTGAAATACCAATTGCTGGCGCTTGCCCCATCTGCCTCGACCGTATCGCTCATTACTGCCCCAGCTTCCTCGTTCTCTCTTGGGCTCCCAAGGATGTCGCAAAGGATTCATCCAAGGGCCGCCTATGTTTCGCTTCAGCCCGAAGCGAATATTGAAATAGGGACATTATAGTCCGTGTTTTAATGGACCGCAAAGCCGTCTGTTCTTTCTATGAAGGCGACGGCTCTGGTGGCTTGGAATCTTAGGCGGCTTCGCGTGAGGCGCGGGTTGTCTCAGACGCCGGTGTTGACCGCTCTTATGTCGGACGGATCGAGCGCGGAGTTGAAAACCCGACGGTCGAAACTTTGGACCGGCTTGCCGCTGCGTTGGAGGTGGCGGTAGGTGAATTGCTGATCGCGCCAAGACACGGTGAAAAGCCCCCAGCGACCCTTCGAAAGGGGCGCAAGAAGAGGTAGGAATTGCAACGGGAAGGCGCGGGACGATTCGATCCAATCTGGGCCCGCAAGCATGCCTCGATGCCGATGCTCCGCCGGCTTTTCTTTCGGGACGGGGTTTGGGTAAAGACGAAATGAAGCGCGAGAGCGTGATATTCACGACCGTTCGAACGCACGCAAGATTCGCTTCACTAGCCGACCGACGCTTCCGATCCGTCGCATGATTTTGGTCTCCTTCGCGATATCGTGGAGGAAGAACCAACGCCCGTATCCAAGTCCGTAGCGCTCGATATACTCGCGTAGCTGAATCCGGACGCCGTTCAGCCGCGCTGCTCGTTTCGCCGCCGCTGCGAATATGATGGCTACCGTGATCACTAGCTCGTCGGATGCCGTCGGCCCTCGCTCCAACGCGATCTTGGCCTGCAGCTTGCGTCTTATCAGCTTCCGCTTGGTCCGCGCATCCGCAAACCGCGGGTCGATATCTATGGTGGCGGATGGGGGAGCCGTCGGGGAGCCAGACTTCAACCAGTTCAGATTGGACTCAAGGGTAGCTCTCCTTGATGTCGAGCCGTAAAGAAAATCCCCCAAAAACGCCGAAACACAGAAATCCATCTTAAAACGCAAACCGGCGTCTATGTTTAAAGGGGAAGCTCGGCTTCGCATCCTCAGCGGATAATCACCGCTCGATTGTGTTGCAAATTCCTATATCGGCGGCGCCACAGCCCTGTCACGGTGTCGTCTCTTTCGCCGCTTGGAGCTCCGATCGAACTCGCGGCGTAGTGCGGACGCCGCCGTCAAGAATGTCTGCCATAGCGCTCCCTCCGACTCGCCGGTCAGCATAGCGCCACGACTCTCCGGACCAAACAACTAGCGCCCCACACAGCGACCGGTCCTTCATCGCTATTCCTGTGCCTCGCCCGCTGCCGCTTGAGGCAACCTTTTTCCGGTTGCCGAGGTTCATATCCTCCGCGTGATCGCATCCGGTAGTACCAAATCGCGCATCGCTGGCGCTGCACTTGGGGCGAGTTTTGCGCTCTTTATCACGATGCCGTCAGGCAAATTTGCTCACGGCCTATATCGGTTTGCCGTCCTATTACAATATGCAGCCGAGCGAAAGCGACTTAATGTTCCGACGGATGATTAGTTCGATATCGATCGTCGGGAAATTAAAACCTTCAATCTGGCACAGCATACGTTATGCTTTTAAGCCATCGCTAAGGGGCTGATTGCCGTGTTGCCGTAAAATTAGCCAGACAGTCAAATCGACCAGTCAAATCGGCACAATAACTTTCATAAAAATAATCTTGACATACCTTTCTAGCAAAGCGATTATCGATAAAAACTCCTTCCTTAGTTTGGTCGGATCAACGCTGAAGCGACTGAAGACGGAATTCGGCTTCGCGCGTCGGGAGTGATGTATGAACGGAGTCATAAATCTGGTTGAACCGATGGTGTTCGGCCATTCGGGCCGCAGTCTAAATGTAGCCGACTGCGGTGTGGCGCCGATCATGATGTCGATCGAGCACATTCGTCGTCAATTTCAAGGTTCGCACAAGACGAACGTTGTCATCGAGGACGTCAACCTTACGGTCAGAAAAGGCGAATTCGTCACGCTGGTGGGGCCGTCCGGGTGTGGCAAAACCACGCTTTTACTTTGTCTCGCGGGATTGATGCCTTTGAGCGGCGGGCGAATTCAGTTTCGCGGTGAGACGATCTTGTCGCCGCCCGCGGGACTATCAGTCGTCTTCCAAGATTATAGCCGTAGCCTTTTTCCGTGGAAGCGAAACCGTGACAACGTGCTTTTCGGGATGAGGCGCCTAAAAAATCTGAGCAAGTCCGAAAAATACGACATCGCTTCGGATTTGCTGGCTGCGGTCGGCCTTGCCGATTTCGCGAATCACTATCCGTGGCAAGTCTCCGGTGGAATGCAGCAAAGAGTTGCAATTGCCCGTGCGCTTGCGGCGAGGTCGGAAGTCCTTCTTTTGGACGAGCCTTTTGCCTCTCTGGATGCCCAGACCAGGGCAGACATGCACGAACTCGTCCTCGATCTGTTCAAGAAATACGATCAGACATGCATTCTTGTCACGCACGACATCGAGGAAGCCATCTATTTGAGCACGCGCCTTTGCGTTTTGTCACATCGTCCGTCGCGGATTGAATTGGATGTTCCGGTGGACGTGCCTTTGCCGCGGGATCCCTTGCTTAGCAAGGAGCATCCAAGATTCCTTGAGCTTCGGCACCAGGTGCTTGAGATGATCAAACGCGCGCCGGAAAACCGGCAGGTTCCCCCGAGTTGACGCCACAAGCAGTGCTAACCCCAAATTGAACAAGGAGCGAAATGACCCGCCTCGCAACCATCGTAAGCTTTTTCGCCGCATTGCTGCTCTTTGTTCCCCCTGTATCGGCCGCACAACCAGTGCTGGTACGCTTCGTCTACCTCACCGCGGTTGATCTGCTACCTTATTTCGTCGCGGACAAGAAAGGTTATTTCGCCGAAGTAAATCTCAAGGTCGAGCCGATGCTTGTAACCGGAGGCGCCGCCGTCATCGGTGCGGTATCGGGCGGTTCAGCAGAGGTCGGATATGCCGGAACTGTTCCTCTTATCGCCGCCCGCATCCAAGGATTGCCGCTGAAATACTTCACTGGAATTGCACTGGATAAAGGTCCGACCAATCACACGCTCATCTATGTTGCATCGAAGGAAAGTGGAATCAAAAAGGCTGCGGACCTGAAAGGCAAGATGATCGCAATGAACGCGCGGTCAGGGCAATGCGAGCTGATCGCACGTCTGCGCCTAGCTGACGCCGGTCTCTCCATTGCTGACGTCAGGATCACCACAATACCGTTTCCGCAGATGCAGGCTGCAGTTCAGCTCGGTAACGTCGATGCGGCCTGCAACAACGATCCGTTTCTGACGAGCATGAAACAGTTCCGCATCGATGTTCCGGTAATGGCGGGTCTCGTTCAGAAGGAGCATGAGAATGAGCTTCAGCTCCACTCGGGCCTGTTCGCCAATGAAGAATGGCTAAAGCAGAATCGCGCGACGGCAAGTGCCTTCCGTGCTGCGCTTGGAAAGGCAATGAAGGAGATTGCCGCAAACGAGTCCGAAGCCCGTAAAATACTGATGGAATATACCAAAATTGACGCGGCGGTTGCGAACAATGTCGTGCTGTCGATCGCTCAAACAGACTTTCCGGTCTCCTCGCTTCAGGCCGTTATCGACGCCGCTGCGGCAACCGGGACCGTTCCGAAGCGAATTGAGGCCAGTGAACTGATCTATGACCTTAACAAATAACAGCGCCTGGCGTCGTGCATTCAATCGTGGCGTCGGTTTATTTGCCGTTGCTCTTGCATGGGAGCTGACGTCACGATCGGGGCTGATGCCGGCGCAGTTCTTTCCGCCGATTTCGTCGGTGTTTTTCGCACTCGTTCGTGCTTTCAACGAGGGTGGACTAATCCTTGACATGACAATGACGCTCTTAAGGACGCTACAAGGCCTCCTGATAGCTACCATTGTGGGGATTTTCTTTGCCATCCTGACGTCTACCTCGCGAATTGCCGACGGGTTGCTTGCGCCGATCGTTGAGCTGCTGCGCCCGATTCCTTCGGCGGCGATGATCCCCATTGCGATATTTTTTGTTGGAATCGGCCGCGGTCTATTCATATTCACAGTAGTTTTTGCGTCAGTTTGGCCCATCTACGTCGTCACTGCCAATGCGCTCCGGTCGGCTGACCGCACGCTCATTGAGACGGGCCGTTCGTTTGGATGCGGCCGTTGGGCGCTGCTTGTTTATATACGTCTGCCCAACGCGATGCCCGAGATTGTCACAGGTGTCCGAATTGGCGGAGGCATGGCGTTGCTTGCCGCCATTTTGGTCGAGATGCTGGCCGGTCAACGGGGGCTTGGTTATCGCCTGTTCGAGACAGCGTTCGCCCTACGAACGGCGGAGATGTTCGGCATCGTAATCCTGTGCGGCTTCATTGGAATATTGCTCAATTATTTGCTTTTGAGCGTGAGTACGTTTCTGACTGGTTGGCAGCTTGCCTTGAGCCGTCGCGCCGAGCTCGATGGCGGGGCGACGGCATGATGAAGCTGCTCTCCAACATGGACCGGATGATATCCGCTATTCTGGGAGCGATATCTATCGCTGCTGTATTGTGGCTTTGGGAATGGCTGTCGCATCTTCGGCTGTCGTCAGGCGTCGAACTGCCTGGACCGAGTGTCGTTGCAATTCGTGCATGGCAACTTCGCTCCGAGCTCGGATGGGAGCTTCTTCTAACTTTGAAACGTGCATTCCTAGGACTGTTGATTGCAACGCTGACAATGGTCCCACTTGGCCTCGCTATTGGGCGCATTCAAGGGCTGGCGCGTGTGTTAGGGCCGATCATCGAAATCCTGCGGCCTTTGCCAACACCTGCGATCATTCCGTTCGTGATGCTTTTGGCGGGCGTGAGTGATTCTGCGAAGATTGCAATTGTCTTCTACGGAGTCATGTTTCCGATCCTGCTCAGTAGCATTTCGAGTGTTGGATCCATCCACCCGACCACGGTCAACGCAGCTAGATCGGTAAGATTGACAGTTCCGGAACGCTTTCTGTTCGTGTACCTTCCGGCCGCTTTCCCTCAGATCGCTGCCGGCATCCGAACGAGTATTCCGGTGGCGCTTCTTATCGGCGTAACGGCTGAGATGCTTTTGAGCACCGATGGCCTTGGAGTTTTTCTCCGGCAGAAGCAGGAAAGTTTCCAGATGGCCGACGGTCTTGCCGGCATTATCGTGCTGGCCGTATGTGCTCTGCTGATAAACAGGATCAATCTCTGGTCCGAACATAAGCTCCTATTTTGGCATTATGGGCAGACTGAGGCCCGAGATAGCTGATCAAAGATGCTTTCTACTTCCAACGAACGCCGCATGAGTTAAGCTAAGCGTCGTATAATCGTAAGATCCTGCAGGCGAAATCCTTTCAGGTTCTCAGACTTCATGACATAACGGGATGATTTCTGGACCCTTGTATCCATCTCGAGAGCAATTCATGGCGCAATCAAAAAAGGCAGATCTGGCAAAAGCGTCAGTTGTTTCGATGCGAAAGCTGCCCGCGGTAGCTTTGACAATCGGCCGACCCGAAATGTTGATCGACGGGTCTGATCAAAAGTTCCGACGACTTGTCCAAGGCGTGTTCACGTTCGCTGCCATACACGAAGCGATACGTGATTCGTATGCCGCGCATGTCGGGTTGGGAGGTGTCCAATACACGATACTTCAGATCATCCGTCATTTTGGAACTGACGACGATATGTCGATCGGAGATATTGCGGAGCAGCTCCGCCTCAGCGGCTCGTTCATTACAAACGAAACCAAGAAGCTTGAGATGCTTGGGTTGGTTGAAAAAAAGCAATCGAAGGATGACCGGAGGAAAATCTTACTCACCGTTTCTAAGAAAGGTGCTCAGTTGCTGGACAACTTGGCTTCCCTTCAGCGGAAGGTGAACGACGTCCAGTTTGCCGGGCTATCTCGTGAACAGTTTCTCGAGCTGCTAGCCATGCTTGAAAAACTTACGGACAGCAGCCAGGCTGCCCTTACCTTGCTACACTATTTGAAGCGGGCAGAGCGGGGACAGACGGCCGCGACTAAAGCCCCGAAACGCGGATCAACCCGTCGTGGCCGCTGACATCTAAATTGTATTTTCAAATTGACTTTCTAAGAAAGCGATGTTAAAAAGCCATCTCGGAACGTCCATTTCTGTTTGAACTGGAATCGAGAGGCGACAATGACGACCATTACGCGGGGCGATCCGCCCGGTTTCACTAATGTTCGCAAGACGATCTATCACCACTACGTGCGGGTCGATCAGCCTCAATCACTGATCTTTCTCTCCGGACAGCTATCGCGGGACGCCAAGGGTCAGTTAGTGGGTCCTGGCGATATGGCGGAACAGGTCAGGCAGGCCATTCGAAATATGGCGACTGTTCTGGAAAGCGCTGGCGGAACGCTCGCCAACATCGTGGCGCTCGTCGTGTACACCACCGACATCAGGCAGTTCAAAGAGATCGTTTCAGCTCGGATGGAGTTCTTCAAGGGCAACCTTCCAACGAGCACGATCGTTGAAGTCAATCACCTGGCAGATCCCGGCCTTCTCATCGAATTCCAGGCAACAGCTGCGCTTTAAGAGCTAACCGAAGAGTCAGCCGACATTCGCCAAATTGGATATTCGGGAGCCGTGGATGAAAATCGCGATAGTGAATATCGGCACCATTGTCTCCGGTGATTGGCGAGCACCTATCGCTCCCGGCGATCGTATCCTGATGGAAGATGGCCTTCTGACAAAGGTCGGACAGTTCGATAAAGCCGAACTTGAAGGCTGTGACCTCGTAGTCGATGCAAAAGGTGTGACCGCATGCCCGGGCTTGATTGATTCTCACGTTCATATCGCGTTCGGTGACTACGCGCCAAGATTCGCGACGACGGGATTTCTAAAAGACTATCTTTATGGAGGAACAACGACTGCAATTTCTGCGTCAGAGGTTCATGTGCCGGGTCGGCCGAGCGACGTCGAAGGTGTGAAGGCGCTCGCTGTTGCGGCAAAGAAGTGTTGGGACAATGTGCGTCCGGCCGGCATGCGCGTTTACGGTGGCAATGTTCTGCTTGAGCCAGGCCTTACTGACGAGGACTTTCAGGAGCTTGCGGGACATGGAATCTGGCTCGCCAAGGCCGGCTTCGGAAGCGTGAAGACGCCATTCGACTATGTTCCTCTTATCCAGGCCGCGAAGCGGGCAGGAATGATCACCAACGTGCATACCGGTGGTGCTTCTCTCTCGCTGGCCAACTCGATCTATGGCGAGCATATTGTCGCGATGCAGCCGGATGTCGCCTTTCATATCAACGGCGGCCCGATCGCAATTCCGGACCAGGATTTCGAACTTATCGTGCGTGACAGCAGCGCCGCCTTGCAGGTCTGTCAGGCCGGGAATCTTCGTACTGCACTCAAGACCCTCGATCTCGTTACCTCGTACAATTGTTTCGACAGATTCATTATCGGGACCGACACGCCAACCGGCATTGGTACGATGCCGGAAGGGATGATTAAAACCGTGGTGGAGATGTGCGCGCTGTCCGACTATTCGGCGGAGCATATGATCGCTGCCGCCACAGGCAATGTAGGAAAGATTTACCGGCTCAACTGCGGTTTTCTTCGTGAGGGGTGTGACGCCGATCTGCTCTTGATAGACGCGGCATTTGGCGCATCGAAATCAACGGCACTGGAAAGCATGAAGAATGGCGATGTGGTGGCCGACGTTGCCTGCTTCACGGCGGGTATTGCCCGATATATCGGCCGCAGCCGCTGCACGCCGCCGCCGATGCGAATTCCGGAAGTTGTGGTGAACAGAATTCCGAGTGTCTTTGAGCCGCCGGGGCTTCTGCACTAACCGCACTTCTGGTCGATGTCCGCTGCCAATCAAGGCGATCTGTTGAAAGGAACGACGATGCGCACGGGAAGTGACTACCTCGCTATGCTGCGGAAGCGGTCTTGTGAAATTTACATCGGCGGGGAGCTAGTCGAAGACGTAACGGTTCACCCGGCCTTTGCAAACGTTTGTCGCACGGTGGCCAGTCTCTACGATATGGCGGCCGATCCGGCGAACCAGGCTGACCTCACCCATGTGGATCCCGAGACGGGCAAGCGATATAACAATATGTGGCTTCGGCCACGAACCCGAGCCGACCTCGATGCCCGCAATCGCCTGCATACTGCCTGGGCCGGTCTCTCCTGGGGTTTGTTCGGACGATCGCCGGACCACGTAGCCGGTTGGATTGCGGGCATGGCGTGCAATCCGGAAAGCTTCGACATCTACGGGGAGGGCCGCGCCTCCAATCTGATGCGGTACTTCGACTACGCACGTGAGAACGACCTCTACATTGCCTATGCGATCGTTCCGCCTGCCGGTGTCAAGAGCACGGACGCCGTGGTAGCGAAGGCCCAGACGTCCATTCCCAACGCCCGTTGGGGGAGCGCTGCGGGTCTTCAGGTTGTGGACGAACGACCCGATGGAATCGTTGTTTCCGGCTTCAAGATCCTGGCAACCGGCGCGGTGCTCGCCGATGAAATTCTGTTCGGAAATTTTCAATCTCTTGCCGAAGGGCAGGAGCGGTTTGCTGCGACTTTCGCGCTTCCCGTGGGAACACCTGGCATGACGCTGTGGTCGCGCCGGCCGTTCGCCATGACCGCGTCCAGCGAACTCGATGACCCGCTCGCGTTCCGCTACGATGAAACCGACGTCGTGGTGTATTGCGAAAACGTTCTGGTGCCATGGGATCGCGTACTTACCCATAATCATGTGGACATGGCGCGAGCCGCGTTCAGCGACACGCCGGCGCATACCCTTGGCAATGCGCAAGCTCATATTCGGCTGCTGGCGAAAATGCGTCTCATCCTGGGCGTGATTAAAAAAGTCACCGAAGTGAATGCGATCATTGGCCTCCAGCCGGTGCGCGACACACTTTCGCATTTGGCCGTTCAGGTTGCCATGCTTGAAGGATTGATCGAAGCCGAGAATGCCAAGCCGGAAACATGGAAAAATGGATATATTTCGCAGGACCGGCAGGCGATGTACGCCACAATGGCGTGGTCGACGACAAATTATCAGAACTTTATCAATTCGGTGCGCGAGCTGCTGGGCAGCCATCCGTTCCAGCAACCGGCGGATGTCAGCGTCTTCGACAATCCCAGAACGAACGAGCTGTATTCAAGGTTTGTGATGGCTGAGCCGGAAGACGCGGTCGAGCGTTACAAGCTCATGCGTCTAGCGTGGGATCTCGTCGGCACCGAATATGCGAGCCGGCATTCGCAATACGAATTGTTTTATAACGGTGCGCAGTTTGTAAACCGGATGCGCGTTTGGCATTTCTTCCGTTGGGACGTCGTCGAGAAAGAGGCTGAGCGCGCGCTAAGGAGCCTCGGCGGTTATCGAGAGCTTGTTCTGGAGAGGGCGGGCAAACCGGTGCCGTCCTCCAGGACGGCCGCAGCCTAGCGAATCGGGATCGAGGATACCTGCGATGAAACTTGCAACCTTTGCAAAACGAAACAGTCCGGGCGCTCCGCGCCTCGGCGTGGTGCGCGAGGGGGGACTGATTGACCTGGAAAAGACCGCTGCCGCGCTTGGTTGCGCGCTGCCGGCGAAAGACATGATCAGTGCTCTCGGCTCCCGGACGCTTGAAGCGGTCGATCGCTTGGCCACCGAGGGTGAAAAGCGTGGCTTCTTTGTGCAGGCAGACAGCGTTGTGTTTCTTCCGCCAGTCAGCAACCCGTCCAAATTCTTCTGTGTTGGGAAGAATTCTCGGCAGCACCGTCAGGAGCTTGTCGCGAACGACATGCTCAAGGAGATGCCATCGGAGCCCACCGGCTTCGTCAAGCTGGTTCAGACCATGGTGGGTGATGACGTCGAGGTCCTGCGGCCGGAAGGGATCACCACCCTCGATTATGAGCCGGAACTTGTGCTGGTGGTGGGCCGCCACGCGCATCGGGTGAAAAAAGGCGAGGGCAGATCCTACATCGCCGGCATTACTGTGTTCAATGATCTGACCGCGCGGGAGATTCAAAAGCGCGAGGTGGCTTCGGGAACCCGATTTTGGACAGCGAAAAATATGCCGGGGTTTGCTCCCATCGGACCCTATGTCGTGACCTTGGACGAGGTCAAAGACCCGTTCGACCTCTGGGTGACATGTCACGTGAACGGCGAGCTTCGTCTGAGGGAGAATACCTCACAATATATCTACCAGATCGAAGAGGTACTTGAGCATTTTACCCGGTACATGCCATTCGAGCCAGGCGACCTGATCGCGATGGGAGCGCCGAAAGGCGTTGCCATGGGACAACCCAACGCTGCCGAGTTGTACCTCAAGCCCGGTGACAAGATGGAAATCGGCCTCGAAGGGCTAATGACACTTCGAACGACAATTGCCGGAGGATAATCGATGTGCGAAGAGCCGAATATCCGTCAGCAGTTCCTGAAAGGTATGAGCTTTTCCGCTTCCACGGTGAACGTTGTCACGACGGACGGCCCCGCCGGCCGCCAGGGAGTCACCGTTTCAGCGATGTCTTCCGTCTCGGCGGACGGCCCGTGTCCTACCCTTCTTGTCTGTGTCCACGAAGCGAGCCCGGCAGCGGCGGCGGTCCTTCGCAATGGCGTGTTCTGCGTGAACGTTCTTCGCGAAGATCAGTCAAGCATCTCAGATAGCTTTGCAGGTCGTCTAGGCTCGGCAGGATACGATAAATTCGCCTGCGCATCCTGGACCACCGGCATAACCGGAGCGCCACGCGTGATCGATCCGCTTGTCGCATTCGATTGCAGATTGAGCGGAGAGCACCGAGTCGGAACGCATTATATTATCATAGGCTCCATCGCCCATGTGTTCCTGCCGAAATCGGGAGGATCACCGCTCATTTATTCCAACCGCAGTTACGCAAGACCCACTGAACTCGCGATTTAAGTGTGGCACGATCAAATTGACAATCATTGCTCCCAATCATCGATTGTTCATCCAGCTCACCCCGAACTCGAACCTGGATTCGAGACGATTTGGAAAATCCTGAAAATGCTGTTTCGAATGGTTTCAACGGTGCTGGCGTTTTGCGCCCTTACCCTGCCGGTTTCTGCGGCCAGCTACCCCGATCGTACGATCAGAATGATCGTACCATTTGCCGCTGGCGGCGCCACCGACGTTCTGGCGCGTCTCGTCGCGCAAGCGCTCAACGCCAAATGGGGTCAGCCGGTCGTGGTGGAAAACCAGCCGGGTGCTTCCGGCGCCATCGGCACGCGGGCTGTAATGAAAGCAGCGCCGGATGGTTATACGCTGCTGATGGCGTCTACCGGCTCCCTCCCAATGGTGTCCGCCGGTGCGGACGACGGCGCGCCGCTTGACGTCAGCAAAGTACTCTCTCCGATTGCGATGGGGGCAGCGCCGGCCTATCTGCTCGTCGTTCCCTCGACGTTGCCAGTTACGTCGGCTGCCGATCTGGTCCGCCTTGCCAAGGAAAAGCCGGATGGATTGACGTTTGGCTCCTCCGGCGTCGGGGCGGCATCTCATCTTTCCGGCGTACTCTTCGCAAGTAGCACGGGAATTAAGATGCTCCATGTGCCCTACAGGGGTACCTCGCCGGCTGTGACCGATCTGGTGGCCGGACGCATTGATGTTATGTTCGCGCCGGGACCCGTAGTGCAGCCATATGTGCAGTCCGGTCATCTGAAGGCGCTGGGCGTCACCGACACCAAGCGATCGAAGTTTTATCCTGGTGTTCCGGCAGTGTCCGAAAGCGTGCCGGGCTATCAATCTGTCGGTTGGTTCGGCTTGCTGGCGCCGGCACATACTCCACCTGAGATTGTCAAGCAGATCAATCAAGTCATTATAGCCGCGATGGATACGCAAGAATTCCGCGATCATCTCGCGATGCTTGGCGCCGAACCCGAGCCCAAAACGCCTGAAGAATTCGGGCACTACATCAATTCCGATATTGCAAAATGGGCCAAGCTGATCAAAGACAACGACATTCAATTGCCCGTGACGAAGTAATTCCGAGTGTTCAATCTGTTGAATAGTTCCTTTACCGCCTCGGGAACCCAGGCCAGCATTCATTCGCCGGCGGAAGTCGAATCCGTGGTCCTCGTCCGCACGCGCCGGCTGCGGAGAAATCCGTGCGACGCCTTCGCGCAGAGCGCCGAGAGTTCCTGCTCGAGCAGGTTGTTCGTGACGATCAGCGTCTCGATCTGGACAGGTAGTTGGTTGGCGTGCCGGTAGGGTCTTCGATTGCCCGGGCACGCACGTTCTGCTCTTGCACACGGGATCGTTCAGGTGGCTTGCGCTTCTTCCGGGGGTGAGGTTCGAAACCACGTTGCTGCTCTTCCATAATCTTCGTCGCAGCCAATGCCATGGTCCAAATTTCCCCGCGAATGATCTCACCCTCCCTTCGAGCGCTGGAGGCATCTTTGACAATGCCTTCATCTCCTCTTTGAAGCGTTTAATCACCGGGCTGTGGTCTCTTGATTTCGCCAGTTTGTGCGGAGCCTCGGCGTCAGAATAATCCTTGCGTAGGTCCATGAATTGAGTCGGGCGCCCGTTCTGAAGCCAACTCTGGATTTTGGCCAGCACGAATCCAGGCCTCCTTCCACGCAATGCCTAGTGGAACCTCTCAGTGCTCGTGCCCGTTACAGTTCTTCAAGTCCAAGGAGGACTCCCCATGATGAAAATCGCTTTTGTCGTGGCGACAGCGGTGTTGACGACTGCCCCGCTCGTAACTCCGGCCAAGGCCCAAGGCGTCAAGATGGCCCAAGTCAATATGCAGACCGGGCTGCACCTCGACGACCGCAATGATCGCGACGACCGCGACTATAGGGACCGTCGCCGGTATGACTCCAACGCCACAGTCGGCGTCGGTCCAGGCGGTGTCACCGTCGGCCCACGACAGCGCTGCCGCATGGAGACTACCATGATTGAACGGGACGACGGCCGCAGGATCACGCGCAAGGAGCGCGTCTGCGACTAAAGCGGGCAACAAAGAATTAATCGTTGAAGCGTCCCAGGCATTCGGGAAATAGCGCCCAGTGAGCCCGCACCATCATATCATTGGTTAGCTATCGGCGGAGACTGCGACTAGTCGTGTCTGTTCGGTAACCTGCGGAGCAGTCAATAGGTCCTTGAGCCACGTCTCGCCGCGGAACTTGCAGTACTGCTCGGCCCGCAGACGATCCGCCAGGCGCCCGGCGGGAAGGACGACGTCGTCGTAGGTAATGACAGCATCCTTGGCGATGCCGCGCTTCAACCGGCAACCCTCCACAAGGCCTTCCGGCAGGTAGCGTTCGGCGCTCATCTCATCGGCATTCACGGCCTCGCCATAGGTCATGTACATGCCGTAGTCGTCGAGCACCTCGCCGGCCTTGAGATCGCGCTTGGCGACGGCGCAGACTTCGACCACGGGACCGCCGAGCGGCTTGGTGGTCGGATCGCGGAACAGCACAGCGCGCGCAATCGCGTTCGGCGCTTCGAAATGCACCAGATGATAGGGGATGAAGAAGGAATAGAGCGGCCCCGGTCCCATCTTGTACAGGTTCAGATAGTGCTGTTGCTTTGGGTCGGGATGCTCGGCCAGGCAATAGACCTTGGTCAGCGGCGTCCCCACCACGTAGTCGATCGCGCCCCCAAGTTTGCGCAGTTCCTCGACGTCGTATAACTCGCCGATCTTGAGGACATCGCCCGTGTAGTGCCGGCCGCGCGACATGCCGCGCGAGCGCACCTTGAAGCCCGTCGCATTGGCGACGATGCTCTGCTCGAAGCTGATCTTGGAGCCGTCGGCGAAGCTCGTCACCATCGCGGCGTTCTGTCCCCAACGCTCGGCAAAGCCCTGTTGCGTCGTCGGGTTACGATAAGGATCCTGAAGGCCCTTCACATTCCCCATCAAGCGTGGCGTGAGGCCAAGGCCCTTGACCCAGCGATAAAGGTTCATCTGCAGGCCGGGCTCGTCGCCCTCACAGCCGGTGAGGATCACGCCGAGCCGGTCGGCATAGGTCTGGAGGATGGGACCGATGGTGCCATCGAGTTCGGCGTTCATCAGCACGACGTCCTTCCGATGCCTGAAGGCCTCAAGCACGACGTGGGCGCCGTATTCGACCGAGCCGGTGACATCGACGAGCACGTCGATATGCGGCGAGCGTGCGAGGAGCATCGGGTCATGGGTCGCCACCGGACGCGCACCCGCGGCAGCATCGTCGAATTTGAGCTGCGACTCCGCGACGACAATGTCCTCGCAGCCCGCATACTTGAAGACCGCGACGGCTCTCTCGGGACGCCGGTTGGATATCGCGACGACACGCATACCAGGAGTGCTGTTGACGATCTGGTTGGTCAGGCCTTGGCACATGAAGCCGGCACCGACGATGCCGACGCGGATGGGCCGATTCTGATCTGCGCGCGCCTTCAATGCCGTATCGACGATCCACATGGCCTTCCTCCTCCGCCGCTCGACTCACCCGTAACCCAGAGGCGCTAAATCTGCAGGAATCGTCACGCCGCCATTGCAATCGACATCCTGCGCTTCACTTCCTCCTCGATCTCACTCAACGGGCGGAACGCCTGATCCTTCGGTGACATCACCGAGACCGGCAGCGGCCAAATGAGTCCCAGCCGCGGATCGTCGTGGTGGAGTCCGCTTTCAGCGTTCGGCGTATAGAATTCGCCCACTTGGTAGCTCGTGTCCGTGTTGTCGCGCAGCGCCTGGTAGCCGTGCGCGAAACGCTCCGGCACGTAGAGCGCCGTCATATTGTCCTCGTTGAGATCGACGAAGATGTGCTCGAGGTAGGTCGGACTCTCGGGCCGCAGATCGACAATAATGTCGCGGATGGCGCCGCGTGTGCATCGCACTAGCTTGCTCTCGGCAGCCGGTGGATACTGGAAATGCATGCCGCGTAGCGTGCCCTTCTTTGCGTTCGAGGCGACGTTGGCCTGAGCGATCACAGGCTTCAGCCCATGATCGCGGAACTCGTTCTGGCAGAAGGCACGCGCGAAGAAGCCTCGCTCGTCCGTCTTGCGATCAAGATCGATGATGAAGGAGCCTCTAAGCTTCGTTTCGGTGAAGATCATGGTTCGCCTCCGGTCTAGCCCTTGACGACGGCAAGCTCTGGCTCGGCGGCCTGCCGATGTCTCAGATCGTCAGCGAGGATGCCGTCGGCGATCAGTTTCTGGATGTGGCCGATGCGCTGGTAGCGCGGACCCTCGAATTCCTCCAGCGTCAGGTTCGATTGGCGATAGGCGTTGTAGAGCTGTTCGGCGCCGCGCCGCGCATCCCATTGCGGCTTGAAGGCGGGCAGCACGCGCGCGATCTTGTCGAAATTGACACGATAGGAGCGCGTGTCAGGGCTCGCATCAGGAGCGATCTCGAGCCGGCAGCCCGGAACCACATCGGCGACGATCGCGGCGATATCGCGGATGCGGTAATTGTGCGCGGTCTGGCCGACATTGAATGCCTGATTGAAGACCAGGTCCGCCGGTGCTTCGAGCGCTGCGATGAAGGCGCGCGAAATATCCTCGATGTGGACGATCGGCCGCCAGGGCGATCCATCCGACTTCAGGTAGATGAGACCCCTCGTGACCGCCCAGGCCACCAAATTGTTGAGCACGATATCGAAGCGGATGCGTGGCGAGACGCCATAGGCGGTCGCCGGACGCATGTAGGTCGGGCAGAATCCGTTGCCGGCGAGCGGGGAAATATCGCGCTCCGATCGGACCTTGGATTCGCCATAGGCTGTGACCGGGTTCAGCGCGCCGGTTTCATCGAGCATGGCCTCGCCGGCCTGCCCGTAATTGCTGCACGAGGAGGCGAGCAGGAACCGCTTCACGCCCGCCTCCTTGGCAAGCGTGCCCAGGCGTACGCTGCCGCCGTGGTTGATCCCGTAAGTGAGTTTGGGGCGGAAATTGCCGAGCGGGTCGTTCGACAAAGCGCACAGATGGATGATGGCGTCGAGCCCTTTGAGATCTTCGCGCGCGACATCGCGGATGTCTTTGCGGATATGCGGCACAGGCGCGATGCGGCCGCCCGCCTCAAAGGTGCAGCGCTCATAGAGATTGCTGTCGAGGCCGATCACTTCGTGGCCAGACCGCAGCAGCATCGGAACCATCACGGTTCCGATGTAGCCAAGATGTCCTGTCACCATTACACGCATGACCGTTCACCTCTGTTCACTGCACCACGATCTTTCGTCCGTGGAAGGCTTCCGCGAATCCGTCCGGCGCGCGGCATTCCGCGCCCCGCAGACGCGCCAGCCCCATGAAGGTTTGTGCGTCGAACCAATCCTTCGAGCGTTGCGTGCCGAAATGTTCGTAGAGGAGCTTTGCCTTGCGCTCCATCAGCGCCCTGCTGGCCGGGATGAAGACGTTCGGCTGGCCCAGATCGCCGTCCCATTTCGGAATCTCGTATTCGAGGATCGCGTGGTCGCGAAACGTGTTCCACGTCAGCATGGACACTTCGCGATGATCCTGATGCGCATCGTTGCGCGAGTGGCACAGGATCACATCGGGCGACGTGCGCCGTTTCAGCGCCTCGAACCAACTCTTGATGTCGGCTCCCTGGTACGGGAAGAAGCCGTCCTTGAATTCCGCCAGATCGATGACCGACCGTGCCGCATCAGCTAGAAATGCCTCGGCGGATGCACGCGCCTCGGCAGCGCGTGCACCGTAGGCGCTGAGCACCGCCCAGTGCATGTCCAAGCGCACGCCGCGATCGATCCAGCCGAGGATCGTTGCGCCGGCGCCGATTTCGATGTCGTCCGAATGAGCGCCGATACAAAGAACGGAGAGGCGGTCGCCCGAGCCTGCAAGTCCAACGAGCTTCATCCGATCTTCCTCTCGACATGGATCGAGGCGGCCCGGGAGTCCCGATTGAGGAGCCAAGGCATCGTACCTTTCTCGACGAGATCTTCGAGGATCTGCTTGTCCTTCAGCGTGTCCATCGGGCGCCAGAAGCCTTCGTGCCGGAAGGCCATGAGCTGGTCGGCTTCGATCAAGCGTTGGAATGGGGCCTCGACGAGTTCATCGCCTTCGCGCATGTAGTCGAATATCTCCTTGCGGAAGATGAAGAAGCCGCCGTTGATCCAGAGATTGGCGTCCTGGCTGGCGCGGATGCGCTCGACCTTCCCACTCGGCCGCATGTCAACCAGATGCAGGCTGAACGACGGCCGCACCGCGGTGAAGCAGCCGATCTTTCCGCTCGCGCGGAAGGCCTTAATCATTTCAGGCAGATTGACGTTGGCAAGGCCGTCGCTGTAGTTGGCGAGGAACATCTCCTCGCCCGCGACATGCTCGCGCACTGCCCACAGCCGCTCGCCGATATTGCGCCAGATGCCGGTGTCGATCATCGCGATGCGCCAGTCCTGCTGCGGATCGCCGAGGATCTCGACCTGGTTGCCGAAGTTCGTGACGACGCAGTCGGCGTAGGTCTGCGGCTTGTAGTTCAGGAAGTATTCCTTGATGACGTTCGCCTTGTAGCCAAGGCACAGGACGAAGTCCTTGTGGCCGAACTGGCTGTAGTAATGCATAAGGTGCCAGATGATCGGCCGTTCGCCGATTGGAATCATCGGCTTCGGGATGCTTTCGGACACATCCCGAATGCGCGTGCCGAGGCCGCCACAGAACAGAACTGTTTTCATCTCTCAGCGGCCTTTTCTCGTGTGTGTCGCGTGCCGGCTTGTACGCATCTCAACTCAACGCCGTATCTCGGACCAATAGCGAACGTACGATCTCACAGCGCGTGGTCATCGCGCCTGAGGTGAATTAAGCCGAAACTTCCGTCTTGCTGCGCCAGACGGTTCCCTGCGCCGCGTTGCGCGCCTCCTTGCGTGCAAGCATCTGCGCCGTGATTTTTGCGCAGTGCACGGCGACCATGGCCGTGCATGTTGCTTTGGTGAGGATCCCGACCGGCTTGCCGCTCGGCGCGGAGAAGAAGGCTTTGAGCTGCCGTGCCCTACGGGAGTAGGCCTTTCCGTCGGTGCTCAGGAAGCTCTTCAACTCGCGCTGATTTAGCGCCCAGGAGACGCCGGCGTGAAAGCGCTTGAGGAAAAGCCGCTCGGGAACAGCGCGGAAGCGGCCGAGCAGCGCGAGCTCGGCGAGCATGGCGCGATCGCTGCCAGCGAAGTTCGGCAGCAGGTGCGTCCGCTGGAGCGCCTCGCGGCGCATGACCGCGAACATGTGGCTCCCCCAGCGGGCGCGCGCGAGTACATGCCAGAAGCGCTCGACGGCGATCGGGCTGTCGCCGATCGTTGGACTGTCGGGCCTTTGTCGAGCGCCGGTCTTCGGATCGACATACGTCCCAGTGTCGGACTCGAACGGGAACGCCTGGCCATCATCGCCGATGAACGCCGTGCCACTGTGCGCCAACACGGCGGCCGGATCCTCGTCGAGCAGCCGCACACAGCTCTCGAGATAGTGGCTTCGGTGGAGGTCGTCGTGAGCGGCCCACTTGAAGAGTGGTGCGGCCGACAGCTCGAATGTCCGGTTGAAGTTAGCGACGAGGCCCAGGTTCCTATCGCTTCGGAAATAGCGAATACGACTATCGCGGCTGACGTATTCCCGGCAGATTTGCGGGGTGCGATCTGTCGACGCGTTGTCGCTGATAATGATTTCGAAGTTCCTGAAAGTCTGTACCAAGAGACAGTCGAGCGCTTGCGGGAGGAATTCCTCTGCATTGTAGACCGGCAATCCGATCGACAGCTTGGGCACGAGACTAACAGGTGGATGCTGTGCCATTCTTATTCTCCCCGTCCGTCTTGCCGGAACATAAGCGCAAGCTTGCCGGGTATTGTCCAAGCGGCCGCTCTACTCCACAGCCACTCCACAACGCCGATTGTTCAGGTGTCAGCTCGCCAGGATACCAGGTGAAGGTAGAAGTGAAGCCTGTCGGTGGCGGTGCACGGAGTCAACGAACCGCCCGGGGTACTCCCTTGGAACGCTGTACACGGGCGGAGCTGACGAGGAGCTTGCCGCCGCTTCTTTCGAGGTAGTCACTTTGCAGCGTATACGTCGCCCAAAGTGCTGCCCGCTGCGCGCTCCCATCAGCTATTGAAATCAATGATGAACACACCGCTCAAATTCGATCATGAAATGCGGCCTATTTTTCAGCGGGAGGGCTCGGATTTTCGAGCCCACTATGAGGATTGGGCCGCCCACAGCTTACTGTCGATTAAGCGGCACCGAGGGCTCATCGCATCGCTGGTCGCGCTCGCGCTCGCGATCGCGTGCATCATCATACCGCTGATGCCACGCAAATATTCGGCGGAGGCTCTCATCTATCCGAATCTGTTCTCCCGTGAGCAAGAAAAGGCCGTAGCATTGGCAAGCGTCGACGCGGCGTCGATTGTCTCCAGCGAGGCTCGTCTGATCCGTTCCGACGCGATCCTGCGGGCAGTCGTAAAGCGCCTTGGGCTGGACCCCGTGGCCGCCAAATCGCAGTCGTGGGCGACGCAGGGCCTGGATTGGGTTCGGGCCAGGCTTTTGCCGGAAACCCGTAACCATTCGCCATTCGATCGGGCGGTCGCGATGCTGCGCGACAAGGTGGCGGTAATGAACGACACACGTTCATATCTCATCTCCATTTCCTTCACGGCGCCGTCCGCCGACGAAGCCGCGCGGGTCGTCAACGCCTTCGCCATCGAATACCTCCGGGACAAGGAGCTGCAACGGAGACGAGATGGGGCTGCGGCGGCCGAGCATGAACTGGGGCGTCAACTAGCGATTTACGGCGAAAAGCATCCAAAGGTCTTGCAGGCCGCGGAGGGACTGGACGCGGCGCGCGCCTCGTTGAAGGCCGCGATGAGCCCGCAGGACGGTGGTCAGGACGAGGTCACAAGCGATGAAACCGTCAAGCTGGCGGTGCCAAATCGGACCCCGACGAGTCCCAAGGGATTTGTGATCCTCGGACTGTCTTTCCTGTCGGCCTTGCTGGCCGGCGTTGGCCTGGCCATTTGGCGCGATCGCAGGGACGCTAAACGCAAGCACACGGTCGGTCACCAGCCGCACCCACAATAGCGCGGACGTCCAATCCTGCATCCCGCGAGCGACAAAGACTGTCGAGGGCATTTCCATGGGCGCTAAACTTCTCATCGAGAGAGCATCATGGACGCTCGTCGATCAGGGCGTGGTAAGCTTCGGCAATTTCCTGCTCAACGTGCTGCTCGCGCGCACGCTCAGCGAAGTGGATTATGGGGAATTCGCGCTTTTCCTCGGCGCCATCTTCATACTGCGGAATATCGATTACTCGTTCATCTCCTACCCGCTGTCTGTGCGCCTGTGCGTCACAAGCGATGAGGAGCGCGCCGGGCTGCTCGGGAACACGATCCTGCTTACCACGGCTCTGAGTCTCGTCCTGGTCGTGGCCATGGCGCTTGGAACCACGCTGTTGGAGGTCGACAACATCAGGTTGCCGGCGTGCCTCTGCTATTTGTGCTGGCAGGCGCAGGAGACGTCGCGGCGATGCCTGCTCGCCGATTTCCGCTACCGTGCGGCGGTAGCCGGAGACGGCATCGCTTACGTCGGACAGGCCTTGCTGATCGCGCTGCTGGCTTGGCTCGATGCCATCACGCTCCCGGCCGCGCTCTATATTATGTCGGCGACCTTCGCCATCGGCGCCTTGGTGCATGCGTCGAAGCTGCGATATGCCTGGCCGGATCTTGCCGAAACGCGGCTATTGGCCCGTGAATATTTTTCCGTCGGGAAGTGGTCTTTCGTCAATTACCAGCTCGTGCTCGCACGCGCTCAGCTCTTTCCGTGGGTGTTGGCGGCTGTTGCAGGGACCGCGGCCACCGCATCGCTTCAGGCCGGTCTGAACATTGCGAACATGATGAACCCGATCATCATGGGAATCGGCAATGCTATCCCGCAGGTCGCGGCTCACGCGCACCGCACCGGGGGCGTCATCAGCGCGTCGCGCGCGGCCTATGGCTATGTCCTCTTCGGCTTGGCGCCGATCCTGGTTGTTTCCGCCGCGGCCGTTCTGATGCCGGAGCTGCTTCTGCGGACGGTCTACGGTCCGTCATCGCCCTACCTCGCCGCCGCCATGGGTTTGCAGTTCCTCGCGGTCGCCGGGGTACTCGACTACATCGCGGAAATGATCAACAAGACGCTGCTCGGCGTTCAAGCCGGCAGGCTCGCCTCTGCGGTCAATGTTGTGGCCGTTGGCGTGGCGGCAGTGCTGGCCTTCGCCCTCATCGGCACACTGGGCGTGCTCGGTGCGTGCCAGGCTCTCTTGATCGCCAACCTGGTGCGCGCGACCGGCGCCGTGATCGCGATCGCATGGCTGATCACTGACGAAAAATCGCGCGAGCGGGCCCGCTCTGGGGCGGTCGGCAGTCCGGGACCGGCCAATAAGGTCGTCGGCGTGCCCGCAGAGCAATGATGCAACATGGAGCCCGACACGCAAAGAACAATGACGGACACATTCAAAACGGGATCCCGGGGCGCGCTTTCCGAGGGCGATCGTTATCTCGCGTTCCTCGCGATCGTGTTGCTGGGCTATGCGTTGATGGGGAAAGGCTTCGCCTATCTCGGCTTCCCGCCGCTCTATATGGGCGAGATCGCCTTCCTCACGGGGATCGTTGTCTTTCTCAGGACCGGCGCCCTTGTCGGTGCGCTCGCGACACTGCCGGCCCTCATGCTGGTCGCACTGATGGCCTGGGTCCTGGCGCGTACGTTCCCCTTCTTTGGCCTGTACGGGTTTGATTCCTTGCGCGACAGCGCCATCGTCATGTATGGCGGCTTCGCCTTCATCGTCATTGGTCTGTTGCTCGAAGATGCGAGCCGGATCAACACCCTGCTTCGCTATTACGGGATCATGCTGGCGAGCTTTCCCGCCATATTCGTGGGGATATTGCTCACCAAGTACTGGGGAAATTACATCCCGCGGCTGTATGGTCCGGTGCCGATCGTGGAGATCGGGGCGACCATGGCTGGAACGCATTTGGCGGGCGCCATGGTTTTCGTCCTGATCGGCTATCGCAAAGTCTCTTTCCTCTGGGTTTTCGTCTGGTTAGCCACGCTGGCTTTGGTCAGTGCTACCAATCGTGGCGCGACGCTTGCCGTCATCGTGCCGGTCACAATCACGATGCTCGTTCTCGGACGGTACCGCTTGCTGCTGACCACGGTGGTGGCGGCCGTGAGCATATTCGCCGCTCTCCTCGCGCTCGAAGCCACCTTCGGCGAATATGAGGAAAATGATTCGAGGGATTCGTGGGCACGTCCAGTCAGCGCCCACCAGATCGTCGATAACGCCAAGAGCATTATTGGTCAATCCGGCCAACAGAGGGAAGGAACCACGCGGTGGCGTCTCAACTGGTGGGACATCATCATCAACGATACCATCCATGGACCCAACTTCTGGACCGGCAGAGGATTCGGAATAAATCTCGCCGATGCCGACGGCTTCGGCGGCACGGGCCATCCGCGCAATCCGCATCCGCCGTTACGCAGCCCGCACAACGCGCACATGACCCTGTTGGCACGCGCTGGGATTCCGGGCGTGGTGCTGTGGGCGCTAGTCCTCGTGTCCTGGTTTGGCATGCTGATGAGAGCGATGCTGACGGCCCGCGCCCGCGGCCACAAGGATTGGGCGAACCTGTTCTTATTCATCGGCTGCTATGCCGCGGCGATTGTTATCAACGCGACGTTCGACGTCGTGCTCGAGGGTCCGATGCAGGGCATATGGTTCTGGTGCCTGTTTGGCTTCGGGATCGGATCGGTGATGGTCTATCGCGTTTACGGCGCGGCAGAAAGGAATGCAGTATAGGTAGATGATGGCATGGCATAGAAGCTTGTGGTTACGCCCAACATTGCTCTCCGTATTCGGCGTTTGCGTGCTGGGGCTCGCGGCGTCGGTCGTGAGGTTTCCGCTTGTCCCGCCGGCGAAGGTTGGCGTCCAAAGCGCGTCCTGTCCGGGAGACGCGATCGCCATTGAGCCCGGCGCTTCAATTGAAGCGGCGGTCGCAGCTGCGGCTGACGGTGCCGTGTTCTGTCTGAAAAACGGAATTCATAGAGCGCAGGCGGTTCGCCCGCGGCCGCGGCAGCATTTCAACGGGGAGGACGCCACCATCCTGAATGGCAGCCGGCTGTTGACCGCCTTCCAGCGCGAAGATCGCTATTGGGTGGCGAGCAGCCAACCTCAGGGCGCCCCCAAGTATGGCGAATGCCTGCCCAGCGCGCCGGCCTGCGATCGTCCGGACGCACTGTTCATAGACGACCGGCCGTTGACCAAAGTGGTGAGCAAGGACGCGCTCGCAAGCAATCAGTTCTACGTCGATTACGACGCCGGTAGGATCTACATCGTCGACGACCCGACGAACCACAAAGTCGAGGTGACCGCCGCGTTGTTTGCGTTCGAAAGCGCTGCACCCGATGTGTCGATTAGCAATCTCACGGTCGAGAAGTATGGGAGCCGCGCGCAAAAAGGCGCGATCCACGCTAATGAGGGAGTGCGATGGACTATCGAAAATTGCGTAGTGCACCTGAACAGCGGTGTTGGGATCAGCGCCGGGTCCGGCACTCGCGTGCATAACTGCGACATTCATCATAATGGCCAGATCGGCATCAATGGCAACGGCGAGGACATCCTCATCGAGGGCAACCGAATCTGGTCGAACAACATCCGTGGTTTCGATCCAGACTGGGAAGCCGGCGGCGCCAAGATCGCCGAAAGTGATGGCGTCACGTTCCGCGACAATCATGTGCATGACAACAACGGTCCCGGACTATGGTGCGATATCGACTGCCGTAACGTTATCTACGAGGACAATCTTGTCGAGAGCAACCAGCAGTCGGGAATCTTTCACGAGATTTCATTCAAGGCCGTCATTCGTAACAACGTGGTCCGGTACAATGGCAGCGGCAAAAGAAGGTGGTTTTGGGGGGCCGATATCACGGTTGCCGCCTCCCAGGATGTCGAGGTGACTGGCAATACGGTGACCGTCGCGCCCGGCGGATGCGGAATCATGCTGATCGATCAAGGGCGCAAGAACGACGCGGGCGGACAGTACAAGACGCGCAACAATACCGTTCGCGGCAACGAGATGACATTCGAGGGTGCCGTCTGTGCCGGCGGCGTCTCCGACACCAAGCCCGGGAATGAGAACTTCACGATCATCACGGATGGCAACAACCGGTTCGACGGCAACACATATCGTGTTCGGGCCGCGAGCGACCCGTCCCGCTTCGTGTGGGGCCAGGACGTCACCGACTGGAGCGGCTTCCGGCGCAAGGGTCTGGAGCAGTCCGGCCGCCTGGTCTTGCCCGACAAATGATGGCCAGGGGGCACGGGGACGGTGTCATGAGAGTACTCGAAATCTCTCGGCTCGATCGTGGATCAGTTTGGTGTGCCGGGGAAGTCATTCCGAGGGAACCCTTGAGGCCGCACTCGTTCTGATCCGACAATGCCGCGACAAAGATGTGGAAGGATTCCCGGTGATCGCGCTTGGCAACTGATGATAGAATTGCTCTTTGATCATCAGCGCGATTGAAGCTTTGAAACGAATTGGGGCTTGGAACGTGGCAATGCACAAATGCCGACCGAGGCACTCGGGACCTCGCTTGAGCGGGACCGGTCTTAGACCGATGATCGTCCGGATTTTGTTGCCCATCACGTCGAGTAGGACCGGACGTAGCGCCTCTGCCATGGCAGCGATCTCTTGACCCACGTCCACAGTTGCTATCTGCAGCCGGTCCTGCGCGAGCTTACTTGGAACTGCAATTTCATAGTTGGCCTGGATACCCGTCTTGGTGAGCCCAGCCTGAGCGGATAGAGCATTAGGAGGCGATCGCAGCGATAGAGTTGGGCGTACGCCATTAGCTGATGTGAGATGCCGCGGTTTGCGTTAGTGGTACCCTAGAATTTCGCCGATGAATCACCAAAGGCTTAGTGCAGCCAAAGCCGAACTGCCTCATCCTTATCAGCGTAGGAGGCGTTCCGATTGACTAGGCCATGTCAGACTTGGCGGCACCCGACCTGATGGCGCCATGCTTATCGGTGGTGGCGCCCTGCTACAACAAGGCAGAAGTCCGCGCTGCTCTTCACCAGGGTACCTTCAATCGCGCCGATCCGGATTTCGTGTGGGTGGCGTTGCCCGGCGTGCGGATGGAACGGTGGATCATCGACAATCAGAACTGAGAGGCTCCTCGTGTGCGGCATCGCAGGCTTCCTTGACCCCGGCAGTAGTCGCGGTCCCGAATCGATGCGGCGACATGTCCTCGGCATGACGAACTGCCTCGCGCACCGCGGACCCGACGACGAGGGTGCCTGGGTTGACCCGATCGCGGGAGTCGCGCTCGGAAATCGAAGGCTGGCGATCATCGACCTATCACCCGAGGGCCATATGCCCATGCACTCCGCATCGGGTCGGTACGTGATCACGTACAACGGCGAAATTTACAACTCTGCGCAGATCGCTCGCACGCTCGAGCAGGCAGATCTGGCGCCACGCTGGCACGGTCACTCGGACACCGAAGTGATCCTTGCGGCCATCGAAGCCTGGGGCCTCGACAGGGCGCTCGGGTCGTTCAACGGCATGTTCGCGTTCGCGCTCTGGGATGTCCGCGAGCGAACACTGTGCCTGGCGCGAGATCGACTCGGCGTAAAGCCTCTCTACTACGGTCGCCTCAACGGCGCACTCGTATTCGGCTCGGAGTTGAAGGCGATCTCGGTCTATCCCGACGCCGCGCTGACGATCGACCGCGACTGGCTGGACCGATACCTGCGCGAGATACATTGGCAATCCGAGGACACGATCTACCGAGGAGTTCGCGGCATCCGCCCGGGAACGTATGTGACGTTCGACCGGGGGCTGCGGGCACATGAGCGGGTGTACTGGTCGGTGACCGACAAGGCCGAGATCGGATGCCAGGATCGCTTCCCGGGAAGCGAAGACGAGGCCGTCGAGAGATTGGACGGCTTGTTAAGGGACGCGGTTCGCTTGCGTGCGGTCAGCGACGTTCCGCTGGGGGTCCTGCTATCGGGCGGGATTGATTCCTCGACGGTACTCGCGCTTCTGCAGCAGGAGAGCTTCAGGGCGATCCGAAGCTTCTCGATCGGCTTCCCCGATTCGGGCCTCGATGAGGCGCCTGCCGCGCGGAAAATCGCCGCTCACATCGGCTCGGATCACACCGAGCTCTACATGGCGCCGAACGACATCATCCGGCTGATCCCTTCGCTCGCTCGGCTATCCGACCAACCGCAATCCGATCCGTCCTATGTATCCAATCACGTCGCCTATCGGCTCGCTGGACAGAGCGTGACCGTCGTATTGGCCGGCGATGGAGGCGACGAGCTATTCGCGGGCTACCACCGCCATCGATGGCTGCCAAGGGTGTGCCGACAGCTCGGTTGGCTGCCGGCCGGGATCCGGAAGCAAGGAGCGCGAGCGCTAACGGCGATCCCGCCGGCGACGTGGGACAAGGTCTTCGGCATCATCGAGCCGGCGGTCCCCTCCCGGCTACGGGAGCGAACCCCTGGCGCCAAGCTTCACCGATTGGCACGCTGGATGGCCTCTGCCTCCCAGGAAGAGATGTACCGCGTATTGTCCACTCGGTGGGATCCCGGTGACCGGCTCGTCGTGGGTCACGATCCCGAGCAACCGCCGAGCGATTTTTCATTCGTTCAACTGAACGGCGAATTCGAAATCCTGGAGCGGATGCTTGCTCATGAACTCGTCACGACCTTCGTAGACACGCAGCTCAACAAGGTCGATCGCGCGAGCATGGCCGTGAGCGTAGAGGCGCGCGTGCCGTTCATGGACTATCGCGTCGTCGAATTCGCTTTCACCCTGCCGCCTAACCTGAAGGTGCGCGGCGAGACGGGGAAGTACATCCTTCGCCGGGTCCTCCACCGACACGTTCCCGAAGCGTTGTATCAGCGACCCAAGATGGGATTCCATCTGCCGCTGAGCACGTGGCTCAGAGGACCTCTGAGGGAGTGGGCCGAGGACCTGTTGGACCCAGGTTGCATCCGCCAAGAGGGGCTGTTGGACCCAGATCCGATCCGAGTGAAGTGGCACGAACATCTCTCCGGCCGGCGAGACCGGGTCGACCATCTCTGGCCGGTGCTCATGTTCAGGTCCTGGCTAAAGCATCATGATCCCGACGCCACCGTGCATGAGGATCGGAGGCTGCTGAGTGTTCACTGACGCGAGACATATCGCCGCGGACTCGATCCTGAAGGCCGACATCTGCATCGTCGGTGCGGGGATCGCCGGGATCTCGATCGCGCGGGAGTTCATTGGTCGGCCTGAGAGCGTCGTACTCCTCGAAGGAGGCGGCCTGGAGTTCACGAAGTCCCTTCGCGATCTGCCGACCGTGCTGCGACGACATACGCTGGGGGAGCAAGCACTGGCCAGCGGCCGGAACGCCGGACAACCCTACTATCCGCTCCGGTTTGCGAGGGTGCGCGCGTTCGGCGGCTCGTCGCGGGCCTGGCACGAAGATCGCGGCGTTCACGTCCGCCCGCTCGACGCGATCGATTTCGGGACACGAGACGGCTTGCCGGAGCACGGCTGGCCCATCGACAGGACGCAGCTCGAGCCCTTCTACGAACGGGCCCAGCAATTGTGCGGGTTGGGCCCGTTTGCTTACGACGCGAAGACATGGGAAGCCCGAGGCTACGGGGCTCCGCTACCCCTGGATCCCAATCTCGTCGAGTCGGTGATCTTCCAGTTTGGCAAGCGCAGCAGATTCGACCGATACGAGGATGACTTCGCGCGGGCCGAGAATGTCAACCTCGTGCTCCACGCCAACGCCGTACACCTCACCGACAGGGACGGCCGCGTGAACCGGATGGACTGTGCGACGCTGTCAGGCAACCGATTCGGCGTCCACGCGCGGACGTTCGTCGTCGCTGCGGGGGCGATCGAGACCGCTCGCCTGCTGCTGGTCTCGAGGGACAGCCAGCCCGCTGGCATCGGCAATAACCGCGACCTGGTGGGCCGGTCCTTCATGGAACATCCGGATGTCGCAGCCGGATACCTGATTCCCAATCCGGAGCTCGATCGAAGCGCGTTCAGGCTGTACCAGTACCAGCGCGCTGGGGAGGACCTCAGGGTCGAAGCCATGTTTCGGCTGAGCGACTCTGCCTTGAGAACGGAGCGACTGCTCAACGCCGTGCTGCGCCTACGACACACCTACCGCTCCGGCATGACGGCGGCCGTGCAATCGGCCCAGGTCGTCCGGAGATCGGTGCACCACGGGATTGCGACGCCGGGGCTGGCGAGGCATGCGCTGCGGACCATCCTGGGGGCACCACAGATCCTCCGCCACTACGCGGCCTGGCGCTCCGGGCGCCCACCGGAGGTCTTCGGCATCGACGTGATGGCCGAGCAGGCGCCGACGATGTCCTCTCGAGTGAAGCTCGCCCGACGCCGAGATCGACTCGGCGTCCCCATGACGATCCTCGATTGGCGGCTGACGAGCATGGACTGGGACTCGATCCGGCGGACCGTGGAGATCTTCGGCGACGCCGTCCGTGAGGCAGGCGTGGGCACTGTGATCTCGACCCTTGGAGTCGGGAAGCATCCGCCGGCGGTCTTCGGCAACTGGCACCACCTCGGTACGACACGGATGCACCACGATCCCGCTCGTGGAGTCGTGGACGAGAACTGTCGAGTACACGAGATGAGCAACCTCTACATCGCCGGAGGGTCGGTCTTTCCCACCGGCGGCTATGCCAACCCGTCGCTGACCATCGTCGCGCTCTCTCTTCGGCTCGCCGATCATCTCAGATTGACGCCGAACTAGAGACCCATTGTGTCGAGCCCCTTCAGCAAAATGAGGTTGGATTTGGAGTGCAGGATAAAGGACTGAGGCTAACCAGGCGTTAATTTATTGTACGTTCTTGCAAATCACACGCGATCGGCGTTGCACGCTGTATTTTGAGGGAACTCACTGGGAGCTTTTCATCTTGACTGGTTGAGCGGACAGTCTCGACTGTTTGCTCTCCCACATCCATCAAGGCGTCAGCCTTGTCCGCCGTTGCGTACGCACCAGCCCGGACTGGGGCTCGGGGGTACGCGTCGATGGAGGCGCGTTCGAGCCAGATTTCGCGGCACCACAAATGAATGCTGCGAGGACAGAACATTCGCTGACCACTAAAAAGCGCTTTGCAGCTGACGCCTTCCAGGATAACCGCCGGCGTCTTCATCCGCCTCAACTGTCCGGTCTTTTCGTCCACGAAGCGTTCGACGCAGGTACTGACGCGAAAGACCTTGCCGCAGAATGGCACGAATTCGGCGTCAAACGAGAGACCTCTGTTCGAAAGTCTGACGTCCAGCGTCGCAAGGATCTCTTCATAGGATTTCATCCGCACCAAGTCGCCCGGCCGAAGACCGAGATCGCGTCTGGGCGTGGGCTGACCGACCGGGATAGTTCCTTTCAATCGGGGGAACGGAGTGCCGCCGCTGATCCACTGGATGCGATTGTATAGCCAGCGGGCTGGGCGTCCCCATCTGTCGCTGAAGGCCAGCGTTCCATAGTAGTAGAACAAATACAAAAAGCCGCGACCTATCTCCGGCAACGTACTGTTGCCTGACCTGTAGGAATCCACATACTGCCGGGCATCCCACCAACGGAGCGGTGTCGTATAGTTGAGAAGTTCGGTGGCCTGACAGGAATATCTGGGATCTCCGCCGGCGCCCTGCCGCTTTGTGGCGCCCAAGACGTCGCTCTCCGTGCAACGTAATGGTGGAGGCGTCTCCTCGCTCGGCGAGCGGACGAGTTTCGGCACGTACTGGACCTGCGCCGGCCCGTCGACGGGCTTGAGCCAAGCGCTCTTCCAGAATATGAGGCAGCCGGCCTGACATCCGCCGTAGGCCTGGCCATCACAGCGGAGGCTGAGATGGAACCCGTCTTGCAGGCGTCGCCCTGTATAATGCCCGCTGACCGTATCGCAGGTCTTGTACGCGCGCTTGTAAATACGAAAACGCTGACCGCAATATTTGAACATTTGCGGCATGAAGGGGAGCTCGTCGAGGCGTCCATTCTTGTCGAGAGTCCTGAGGATCTCCTCCTTGCTCAAGACCTCTACCCAGTCGCCTGCACACGCTTTCATGTCAATGTCCTATCCAGTCCGGCAAGGTGACCTTCGAGCTATTGACGCGAACGCCGACAGACGCTGACACGGTGGCCGTCTTCTCTCCCCCCTGTCGGAAGGGGAGGCCCACTAGGTCGCTGCATACTAACCCGATGTCTTTGGTGAGCCAGCGTTCGAAAAAGGCGAAATGACTGGTCTTTTAAGGGGTAGTCCTTAGGCAGGTGCCGGGCACAGTCTGCAGAATAATCGACAGCCGGCGACGCGAGCGAAACAGACCTCGGCGATGGCCTTCGTTATAACAAGCTCGCGACACGCACGGAATTACCGATGCCGACGATCGTTCCACCGCTTTAGCAGGCCGCCGTCAGCAGGCGGTCCTTGATTTCGTCGGTAGAATGGCCGTGCTCCAGCGCCCAAACAGCCGCCTGTGTGCGGTTCGCTACCTGGATCTTCCGTAGGATCGATTTCATGTGGACCTTGACCGTCGCCTCGGTGATGTCGCAGGAGCGCGCGATTACTTTGTTGGCATGCCCTTTCACCAGACCGTCGAGAATCTGAGCCTCGCGCTCTGACAGTCTGGGGCGATTTCGTAGCGCAGGCACACACCGCGTCTCACCCTTGTGCCCGTTTAGATGCGACGCGCCGGGGCCGTTCACTTTAGGCCAAGTTGGCTGTATGGCGGATACGGTGATTGGTATGGCCTCATGCTCGGTGCTGCCCGACCCGGGCTCGTCCATCTCACCCTCAGGCTGATGTGAATCCTCTGTCTGTGTGGGTTGGATAGAAGGACGCCTTGTGCCGACCGTGACCATAACGCGGGCATCTTCCATCATAACTAGGTCTAACGTTCTAATCAGCGTCTCGGGAGATACGAACAACGGAACACAGCCATCGATTTCCGACGTTAGCAGCTTCTGAAAATCGGCGAAGGAAGCGTATTCGAACAGCAAAACGATCTTGCTATCGGACCATAGTTTGCGAATGTTTCCAGCCTCGGTGATCGCATTGTCGGCGGACTGCGCGCCCAAGATTACAAGCTTGGGTCCATCACCGACCATCGATGGACCGCCGATGTCCGCAGTACATCCGACACTGCAAACGACGCCATAACCATAATTTTTAATTAACGAATCAAGCGCTTCGCGTACAAGCAAATGAGGTTCGACGATGATAGTCGCTGTCCATATCGCCATAACGACCCCCTCGTTGACGTCTGTTCCAGCATGGAATCGAACTGATGATCGAGGAAGGAAGACACGCACGACCGAAGCCTGGGACACCCCGCGCGGCATTCGCGCGGTCCCCTTATCGATTGTAAAATTGCAGCATGGCCCTTCCAGCCTCGATCAAATTAAGGAAGTATGTGAGACGAGAAATTAACCTGCGATAAGTCCTGGTTCACTTTTACGTTATCGACGCTGTTGATTTCTTTAACCTCAAACTGACAATGCCGGCCACGCGCCGGACAACAATTTGAGTTAGCGCAAGCACGAAAAAAAGCGGGACGATATGGACATATCGTTTCCACAGCCGGCGTGGCTCTTGTGCCAGCCGGTAAGCCCATTCCAGCCCGCTCTGTTGCATCCAGACTGGCGCCTGGGATTTCGTGCCCGCCAAAAAGTCAAATGCTGCACCTACCCCCACCAGTACCGGAGCGTTCAGCCGACCAATGTACGACGCCATCCAGAGTTCCTGCTTCGGCGTGCTTAAGCCGACCCATACAATGTCCGGCGCAGCCTCGTTGATGCGGGCAACCGTCGCTTCGCCTTCTTCGGGCGTAAGCGGCCGGAACGGCGGCGTCATGGTGCCGGCGACTGAGAGCGTGGGATATCGGGCTTTCAATGTTGCCGCGAGATGTTCGGCAATTCCGGCTCCCCCACCGTAGTAAAACTGGCGATAACCCTTTTGCGCGGAAATCTCGGTCAGGCGCCGCATCAAGTCTGGGCCGTAAACGCGGGATACGGGCTTGAAGCCGAGACGGCGCGCCATGAATACAAGGGGCATTCCGTCCGGCGTGACCATGCCGGCCTCGTTGTGGATGTGGCGTAGCTGCGGATCACGACGGCTTTCAATGACGCCATGGGCGCCGGTGACGCAAACATAGTTCTTAGTCCGGCGTTCGATCCATTGTTCGATGGTTGAAACCGCTCGGTCCAACGTGATCGCGCTAACCCCGACTCCCAAAATGAACGCACGATCAAGCACCGACTTCGTACATGGGTCTTGGACTGACATGACAATCACACGACCTTCCGCGCCGGTGAGCGTATCATTGTTATTCTCATTTTCGGTGCAAAGCCTTGGGCCATTGCAAAGCCTTGGGCCATTCACGCATTGTAATGATTGCGCCGCACCCGCAATGGGGCAAGCACCGCATTGGTAGTAGGCGCGAAGATTGCGCATCTGACGGAATGGTGCTGCCAATCCGACGGGGTACCGCTTCTTAGACCGTGGATCGCCGGCGCTCCCCAGTAAGTTTTGCCTATAATAAGGTACCATACGGCATAGCGACTTACCCAACAGGCCGGTAACGTGATGATCTCAATTTTTGGGAAACAGCGGCGCAGACAAGCACGATGGTGTTCCTTGGCTGCCGGTGGCCGGGCGCTGGCGATCTTCGTCATCCTTCATGCATGGACGATTGATCTTGCCACGGCACAGTCGCCGGCTGGGCAAACATACCGGATCATGGCCGGCGACAAGATTGGCGTAACCGTTTTTGGCCAACCCGACCTATCCGGTGAACCAACTGTTGATCAGAGTGGCAATCTCCGGCTGCCAATCATCGGTGACATTTACGCAGTCAATCTTACGCTGAGTGAGCTCGAAAGAAGCATCGCTCACTCGCTGGAGCAGGGATATGTCCGCAATCCGACGGTCAGCGTAAAAATAGCGGAGTTTGGTCCGATCTATGTCCTGGGCATGGTCCGGACGCCAGGCCTCTATCCGTACCGTGAAGGGCTGTCGGTGCTTGGAGCCATAGCGCGCGCGGGCGGCATCGGCGTGTCCGAAAGCCGGCAAGGCGGCGTGCTCGGAGATTTGTTGCAGGCAGAAGAACGTGTTCGCGTACTGGAAATCAGCCGTATGGCCCTCCTTGCAAAACGGTCACGGCTGATCGCACTGCAGAACGGCGATGATCGCATCGATTTCCCCGATATGTCGGGACCCGTTGTCGATCCGGCCCGCATCGCTCAGATCCGCGATGGCGAGCAGCGTGCGTTCATAGCGGAACGGGAAGCCGCGCAACAAGAGACCGAGGCCCTGCGGAAGCAGCTTCCGCGTTTGGAGGCCGAGATTGCTTCACTCAACCGCCAAGCGGAACTCGAGCTGCAACAGCGTAACCTCAATCACGAACTGGTTGCGGACTACGAGCAGTTGATGAAAACCGGACTCGCGCGCAAGTCGACCTACATTGAGGTCAAGCGCGAAGAGGCGCGCATCGAAGGAAACATCGGGCGTCTGAAAACGGATTCGCTGAAGGCGGAACTCTCGATCGGCGAGTTGCAATTCAAGATCACCGAACTGCACAACGGTTACCAGCGTCGCGTGATGACCGAACTGCGGGAAACAGAGCGATCGCTATTGGAATTGACCGTTACGCTTCCGGCCGCGCAACGCACGCGCGCGGCACGCGCGCAGCAGTTCGGATTACTGACTGCGGAACAAGTGCAGCAGCCAGCCATAACCGTGACCCGCGCCAAGGGCACCACGAATGTAAAGCACGATGCCGCTATCGACTTCCCGCTACAGCCCGGAGACGTAGTGCAGGTCGGCTCGCTTTTTCCGCCCGTGCCTGAACTGCCGCTGGATCAGTTCGGCGTATCCAGGGAAAAAACGGCACAAAGCGAGGCCCCATCTCGGACGGGAGACGCTATGGCGGCGCGAGCGGCCGCCGTTGGATCGGCGCGGCCGCTCGATTGAGCGTACAGCCATTTCACTCAACCAGAGGGGCACCACATGACAACGGTCGGACCACCCGTGGATGCCACGGCCTTGGCTAACGCCGCCCTGTCAGACATGTCGTCTTGTCGCTCGTTTCACTCAAACGGCTGAAGTTCGATGCTGACGTCTGTTTGACGTCGCGGTGGCTGCGAGGTGGCGCGACATACGCCATCTCGTGGCCCGCACCCTTATCAGGCCGCACCAGAGTGCCATTTACATCGTGGCCCGGGCGCAAGTGGTTCGGGAATGTTCCGACAGAGACGCGGCACGGATCGTGTTCGTCGTTCACGACCATGTTCCGCAATGCATACTCGGAAGCGGTAGAGATCGGAACGCTTTTTGGCCATCTCGATCTTCCAGCAACCGGCGGCAGCCATGGCCGAGGCCATTTTCGGACCCTGGTATCCAACTTCGTGAATATCGGCCTGCGCAACAGATCACGCGCCGTCGTGTCAAGACGTCTGGCACAAGCTCATAGGCGCGTTTCCATTTGCGCAGTGCCGCCCCGTTGGCGTCGCCGTGGCGCAGAGACCTCTAACAATTGGGCTACTCCCTCTTGGCGCTTGAGGGTGCCACCATCCGCCGTAACGTGACCAGTGTGAACACCGAACGTCTGTGATGGAGAAGACAAAATGTCGAAACCAATGAAGCCTTGGGCGTTGGTCACAGGAGCGGGCGGCTTCATCGGGCATCATCTAGTGTCGTATCTGAAGGCTGCGGGCTATCGGGTGCGCGGTGCGGACATCAAGCGACCCGAATATAGCGGCACCGATGCTGACGAGTTCATGCTGCTCGACCTTCGAGAATTGAAGAATTGCCAGACCTGCACCATCGGGATGGATCGCGTCTATCACCTGGCGGCCGACATGGGCGGCATCGGATATATCACCGGCTCACATGCGGGGATCGCCTACAACAATTCCTTGATGAATCTGTACATGCTCGAAGCATCGCGCTGCAACAACGTCGAACGGTTCCTGTTTTCATCCTCCGCCTGCGTCTATCCGCAGGGCCTGCAGACCTCCCCAGATGTAACGCCGTTGCGCGAGGAGGACGCGTTTCCCGCGGAGCCCGAAGAAGGTTATGGCCTCGAGAAGCTGTACGCTGAGAAACTCTGCCAATACTATATGGAAGACTACGGTCTCTCCACGCGCGTGGTGCGCTTCCATAACGTATATGGCCCGCTGGGCACCTATGACGGCGGCCGTGAAAAGGCGCCGGCGGCGATGTGCCGCAAGGTCGCATGCGCCCCGAATCCAGGCACAATCGAAGTATGGGGCGATGGCAAGCAGACCCGCTCGTTCATGTATATCGATGATTGCGTCGAGGGCATTCATCGCATCATGCGATCGGATTATAGAGAGCCGCTCAATCTCGGGACGGATGAACTGGTCAGCGTCGATGAGCTTGCCGAAATCGTGATCACGGCCTCCGAGAAGAAGATCGCGCTCGTGCATGATCTCACCAAGCCGCAGGGCGTGCGCGGTCGCAACAGCGACAATACGCGGCTGCGCGCGGTGCTGCAGTGGGAGCCGCAAATGACATTGCGCAAGGGAATTGCTCCTACCTACCACTGGATCGCTGAACAAATGGCGGCCGCAGCCTCGGTAGAAATGAGTGTAACCGGCGCGAGTGTCGCGGCGGAATAGGCAGTCCTGAACAATAGAAGTCCCGTTAGCCCGGTCATCGAACGGTTGATGGCTCATGTCAAACGTCGAAGCACGAGTGGCCCACACATTGTCGCCACCCGATGGCGAGCCGTTCGGGCTTCGTGGGGGCGCGCCCCGCGGGGCACTAGCGGCGAAAGGGATCAGACGACGCCGACTTTTCGCCGCGGGCCTTTTTGCAGGCGACATCGTGTCTGGCACCATGGCCATCGTTGCAGTTGCGGTGATTGTCGCCGTGGCGTGGCCGGCCGGCCAGATTGGACTGGTCGGCCGGGTGCAGATGCATTTGTGCGTGCTGTTGCTGCTGTTGATTGGCATCAATTGTTCGCTCGGCCTCTATCGGTCCAACATCAGAAGTCCGATGGAGCGTTTCCGCCTTCGCGCGACGGCGACGCTACTGTTCATCTTCGCAGGCATGCTGATGTGGGTTCGTGAGGGGCCGTCAGTCGAACTGGCGATCGTGCCACTGGTTGGCGCGCTCGCACTTGTGCTCGGCTTGTGGACCGAGCACCTGATCGGCGCGCGCCTCGCCAGGTCCGATGTTTATAGCGCTCCGACCGCCATTCTCGGCGCCGGCGCAAGCAGCCGCGCGCTCGCCCGCCTGTTGCTGAGCCACCCGGACTGTGGACTGCGTCCGATAGGATTCATCGATGACGGCGCATGCCCCGACGACGACGTCGATGAGTTCGTGCCGCGACATGGCACTGACGGTGCCAGTGCGGCCTTGCCCGTGCTCGGCACGCTTGATGGATGGCGTGCCGACGGCGGCGCCGAAGTCGTGATCGTGCCGGATTGCGAAGTCCTCCCGCGTGATCCAGCCGCCCTGTATCGGTTGGGCGCCCGGCAAGTCCTGGTGATCAACCGACTCGGCGAATTTCCATCCTTCGGCCTTCAGGTTCGCAATGCGGCCCGCTTCGTCGCCTTGGAGCTGAGCGGACAGCCCCGCGAGCCCAGCGAGGGGCTGAAGCGCGCCATCGATCTGGCCTTGGCGCTGGCGCTCCTGCTTCTCGCCGCGCCAATCATCGGGCTGCTCGCACTGACGATCAAGCTCGCCGATCCGGGCCCCGCTTTCTATGGCCAGTGGCGCATTGGCCGTTACGGCACGCCGATTCGAGTTCTGAAGTTGCGCACGATGTATAGAGATGCTGAGCAGCGGCTCGAGCGCGTGCTGGCGAGCGATCCCGGTCTGCGTAATCACTGGCAGCGCTATTTCAAGCTGCCGCAGGATCCGCGCATCCTGCCGCATGTCGGCAACCTGCTGCGCCGTACCAGCCTAGATGAGCTGCCCCAACTCTGGAATGTGATCCGCGGCGACATGAGCCTGGTGGGGCCACGACCGTTTCCCGCCTACCATCTGGACGCCTTCGACCCAGAATTTCAGGCGCTGCGGGCGACGGTCCCACCGGGACTGACCGGCCTGTGGCAGATCTCATCGCGCAGCAACGGCGACCTCGACGTGCAACGCGCGCAGGATTGTTTCTATATCAAGAACCGTTCCCTTTGGCTCGACCTGTATATTCTAATCGCAACACTGCCAGCGGTGATTGGCGCGCAGGGCGCAAAGTAACCCCGAGCAGGCGCCAAGACCTCGATCGCTTTGCGTACGTCTTGCCTATTTTTGGGACAAGATGAACAATCGTCATTGTTGGCGTGGTCGACGTGGGCCTGGTCGGGGCGTTTGCCTGGCGGAGATGAGTCATGAGGTTTCATGCGTCGATTGCGATGTCGGCAAAATCGCAAAGCTGAACGCCGATCGCATTCCAATTCATGAGCCGACTTGGCCAATCTGGCGGTGCGCGGAAAAGCAAAAGGAGGGAGCCTGCTCTCATTCGGGTCTGCGCATCCTCGACGATATTCGCGATCAGCTGCTTCCCGCGATTTATCCGATGCGTCCCCGGCGGGTTTTGCTCCGATAGGCGCGGATTATTCCGCGGATTATTCAAAGTAAATCTTAATGCAGATTGCGAGCGTCGTGACAAATTTGAGCGGGCGAGCTCCACTTTGACAACACTTGCGGTATATTGAGGTAACGTGCGTCGAACTTGGCGATCTCGACAAGGCGGTCCCAATGGGCCACCGCGATCGCCCGCCTATTCCTCAGGAGGACGCCGAGCTGCCGCAGATCCTGGATTGTACGATTCGTGTGAACCGTCGAAAGGCCCGCCGCATCCGCCAAGTCCACCTGGGTCATCGGGATCGCGCCGCCAATGATGCCGATGGCTTCAAGCCGAACGGTTTGCTCGCAGAGCAGATGTGCGATCCGTTCGCGCGCAGGCCGTTGGCCGACATTCCATTCGCGGAAGATACTGGCCTCGATCATTGTATCTCGCCACAAGGCGAGGCCGAGATTCGGGAATGTTGCGGTGATCCGTTCGATATCTTTGTGCTGAATGATACTAACCGAGCACTCCGTCAGCGCGCTGACTGCGCTGTCTTGGGTCGGCAGGATGTAGCTATAGCCGTCACAAAAGTCGCCAGGATACTGAAACGTGAAAATCTGGCGACGGCCATTCTCGACGATCTTGTACCGGCACGCCACGCCTTGCAGCAGCACAGTTGAATACGCCGAGCTGCTGCCAATGGTTAGGATGTCGTCTCCGCGCCTTATATTTCTCTTGGTCCTAAACATCGTGACAAGGGCTTGCAGTTCCTCATCATCAATCGTCGCTAAATTTCTGAGCTTCCGTGCCAAGGCATGCATGTCACGTACTTCTTAAATTGATACAAAACCCGCCCCAAGCTTGGTAATTGCAAATTATCTGTAACCACAACGTCGGATTGTCATTATGCAATCTCGGACGTTCGCAACATATACCTTTGGAGCACCCTTGGACAGTGTAATTCAACCCGCCTCGTCCGTGGTAATCCCTAAGTGCAGCGGTCAGGCTCTTTGCGGACCAACTTGGCTCTGCATCCAATTGCCTTGGGGGCGCATCCATAGAGCGAGTTGGCGACTGTTAGCACCTGCGTGGAAGCATCCGTCCCCGCGCGCATAGGATGTGAAGAGCACAACGACATCCAATGGCTTCGTGGGATCGCGGCGCTGGAAGTCGCGATATGGCATAGCGATCTGATTTGGAAACTGTTCGGTTGCTACACCTTCCTTCGATGGCAAACTATCCGGTGCGAATTGAGGCGCTGTTTCGTCATCCGTCGGCCTCCGCGCGGCAGACGAGGCTTCGCTGCCGAACTTCGTCAAATCCAACAACGGCGAATTGGCCTCAATTCGCCAATGCCGGCCCTGCAGGTGCCTCTGGGTTGGCACAAAGAAGTACTCCCTGCGCGCCACAGACAAATGTTTCGGAACGCGTACGGTAAAAACGTAAATGTGCGGCATGAATATCCTGGTCGCTCGCGGCTACGTCGGCCGCAAATTCGAGCTTGCGGCTTCGTAATCTCATATCGTGACCCGGATACATGGAACATGTTCGCTCGTGCTGAAGCGGCAGATGTGGAGAGCTGTTGAAGCGCCTCGTTCAACGACCGCAACCCGGATTGGCTGCTGCCGAAGATCACGGAACCTGAGAATATAGCGATCATACGTGACGCATCAGTGCCGTCCCTTGGGAGTTACAGAAACAAGTTTCAGAGTAACAAATATGGATTTTCCAGTCGGCTTTGATCGGACCATAGCGCCAACCAGTGCGATGGCGCCGTTCCCGAAAGCAACTCTGCCGCCGCGACGCGTACTTGTGACGGGCGGTGCAGGTTTCATTGGCTCTCACCTGTGCGAACGTCTGCTCGAAATCGGCTGCGATTTGCTCTGCGTGGATAACTTCTTCACCGGGACCAGGCGCAATATCGAGCACCTGCGTGACCACCCGCGGTTCGAGTTTTTGCGGCACGACATAACCTTTCCCCTCTATGTCGAAGTCGACGAAATTTATAATCTCGCTTGTCCAGCCTCGCCCGTTCATTATCAATGGGATCCCGTGCAGACGACCAAGACCAGCGTGATTGGTGCCATCAACATGCTTGGTCTGGCCAAGCGGTTACGAGGCAAAATCCTTCAAGCGTCGACATCTGAAATCTATGGCGACCCTCAGGTTCACCCGCAGCAAGAATCCTATTGGGGTCATGTGAACCCGATCGGGCCGCGCTCCTGCTATGATGAAGGCAAGCGTTGCGCCGAAACTTTGTTTTTCGACTATGGTCGGCAGCACAATCTGAAAATCAAAGTATTGCGAATTTTCAATACTTATGGACCGCGCATGCAGCCGAATGACGGTCGTGTCGTCTCAAATTTTGTCATTCAGGCCCTCAATAACCGGGACATAACAATCCACGGAGACGGGCAGCAGACGCGTTCGTTTTGCTTTGTCGATGATCTGGTCAGTGGAATGATCGGTCTGATGAATTCCCCAGACAAGATTACCGGACCGATGAATTGTGGAAATCCGAATGAGTTCACGATTCGCGAACTGGCGGAGAAGGTGATCGCGATGATCGGCTCTCGCTCACGGATCGTTCACCGGCCTTTGCCGCAGGATGATCCGAGGCAGCGTCGTCCGGATATTAGTCAGGCACAAGAGCTGCTGGGCTGGCGGCCGACGGTGATGCTCACGGAAGGCCTACAGAGAACAATTTCGTATTTCGACCAGTTGCTTTCGGTTGCCGGTGCGCAGGCATTCACCGAAGCCGACCAATAATCGCAAGCATGCTATCCGGTTAAGATTGGGGCATAGCCTGATCCTCGGCTTAAACTGGGAGATTGAAAATGGCTTCCATCGACATCGCATTTAGCCGCGCCCTTCTCGCGGAGGCTCACACGGCGGTTAAGCAATTCGCGCCCAAAACCAAATTGCGCGACGCTTGGGTATGGTACGACGGTCGCGACCACTGGGAGTTCCATGGACCGAACAACTTCTATTGGCACGGTCGCGCCGGGAATGCATACGAAGCCCGCTATCACGGCTGGATCGCGTGGCTCGCACAACCCAACGCGGCGGATGTCGCATGTGTAACCTCTACTGCGGCTACGGCCATGAGAATGATTGGCTGGCGCTCGGTCGGGAAGTCTATTTCGATGGTTCCTAACGGATGCCGACAGCGCGCAAATGCATCGATGCGCCGAGGCCAGCGCCGAGGCGCTCGGGCCGGATGATCGTGAGGACTTTTAGGATCGATGGAAACCAGCGATACAGCTGGCATGAAGAACCAGCGATCATGGCTGGTGAGCCGGACGCGACCATGAAGCTTACGCGTCAAGACCACCAGCTGATGTCGAAGCACCGCGTTCTCAGCCTCAAGCCGCAGCTTCGACTTGAATGGCAATCCCAAAACGGCCAGTACGAAACAGAGTAGCCCGATCATTCCGCCGGCTTAGGCGATTCCATCACGCCGCCGGCTTAGGCGATTCCATCACGTCATCAATTCGGATAGGATTTTTCGTACACACACCATAGCCTTAAGGGCTAATTCGAAATTGCAATTGCCAATCGCATTTTAAGCTTTAGCGTATTGTTGTCGTGCGGATCTTGCCGACACCCACACCAACCCCGGCGATGCGTACCGCTCGATAAGGGACCGCCGCTCTGCCCAGGGCGACGGTCCCGGCGAAATAAGCAATGTGCGATGGGACCGGCGGCCGTGCCGACAGTCGCGGAATGAGCGGTCCGGCGATCGCCCGGGCGGCTTGTTCTATGCAGTGCGCGCCGCCTCCAAAGCAGCTCTTGCCATATATCGAATAACGTCACTCGGAAAATTCGAAGGATGACTTCCGGCCTACCCCGATAACCGGACATCTTCAGTGCCTGTTGGCAGGTCTCAAACGTGCCAACACCGGACTAGACATCTTAGCGGAGCATGGCCGATGTTAGCGGAGCATGGCCGATGCTGCCCCGGCAGACATAGCGCTTTCGTGTAGTAACCCAATGAATCCGGGTACGATCTCCCGGCGGCCTTGGTGGGCCCCGATCCTAGTGATGGTCGCATTGACCGCGTTTGCGATCGTTGCCGTTCGCTCCCTGCGGGAGCCGGTTCTGCGAGCCGCAGGATGGGCGCTCGTCGTAAACGAACCGGTCGCGTCCGCGGACATCATAATCATATCGCTCGATTCCGGTGGCGTCGGGGCGCTCGAAGCGGCGGACCTCGTGCAAAGCGGCATCTCAAAGCGAGTTGCGGTTTTTATGGACCCTCCGAGTCTAGAAGACCATGAGTTCATCCGGCGGGGGCTCCCTTACGAGAATGCGGGGGCAGATCAGATTCGTCAACTGAGGTCGCTTGGCGTGACAGATGTGGTGCGAATCTCCACAATCGAGGGAGGGTCGACCGAAGGTGAAGGGCAGGCGCTTCCGCCATGGTGCGACGAGCATCAGCTCCAATCCGTTGTGTTCGTGGCCGATAAGGATCACTCGCGACGAGCGCGGCGAGTGCTCGACCGAGTCATGAAAGGCCATTCGACACGCGTCACGGTTCGATCCGCGCGCTACTCAAATTTTGACCCCGACCGGTGGTGGGAAACTCGCCGTGGCGTCGGGGCAGAAATCGTCGGGCTCCAGAAACTCTTGCTCGATGTCGTGCTGCACCCAATGTCATTTTGATACCGAACCTTTCTTAGAGATGCCTGGAGTCTGCTTGACGCTGGGCGCCAGCGATAGAGCAGTTCCCTTGAGCCCAACGCAACGGCGTCGCGTCGGCTCACGTCCGCCTCCAAGTTGTGCGCAGGCGGCATCTTAGCGGCTCTCGTCCCGACGGTGTGATGGCGCTACACGACAATTTCGATCTCGAAGACGATGCGGGCGCTCAGCGGAGGCCTGATGTTCGCACCGATCTTGATGCGGTTGAAGCCGTTGGTGAAGACGGTGGTCGCGAACGCCAGGCTGACGGGCTCAGAAGGTCGTCTCTATGCTGCAGTCGAGAGCGGCATAACCCGTTTCACCACTTTTCCTTAGACGTACGAACGTCAACTTCAAATGACCACGCCCGTGGCGGTTGCTTATAAAGAAACGCAAACGCGTCCACGATCCCCTCGATGCTGACTAAATCTTCTTGCCGACTAGCCGCGTCGGGGTATCGCTGAAAAATCTTGTCTCCCGCGATGGCGCCATCGACAACGACATGACCTACGTGGATTCCCTCGCCGGCGTATTCCTTTGCCATCGCCTGCGCGAGAGCCCGCAGCCCAGCCTTCGCTGAATTGAATGCGCCGTAGCCAGAACGCCCTCGGAGGGAAGCACTGGCACCCGTGAAGAGAAGGGTACCGGCTCTGTTCGGCAGCATTCGGCGGACCGCCTCGCGACCGAATAGAAAGCCACCAAAGCAAGCGACGCGCCAGCTTCGCTCGAAATACTCTGCATCCATATCGATGATACGTCCCGGGGTATTATTTCCTGCGTTATAGATTGCTAAGTCCAGTTCAGTACCGGCGAAATTGAAGAGCGCGACTATATCTGTCTCATCAGTGGCATCCGCTATGACCGGGATCGCCCGTCCGCCGGACAACGCAACGTCGTTTGCGACCGCTTCGATGGCCGATTTTGTTCGGCCAGCGACAATCACTTTCAACCCGTCGGCAGCAAAACGTGTGCACAACTGAGCTCCAAGCCCCCGGACTGGCCCTACTCCGATCACGATCGCTGTCTTCATGGCACGCCCGGTCTTTGAATGGCTTTCAAGGAGCTACCGCCGTACGGTAAGCGATAAAAGTGCTCCCTTGACTTCATGCCACTCTCCCAGCACTCGGAATTTTTTGGATTACAGCACGGTTCAATGGTCGAGTCGCGGCGCCTCACCAATACGTGAATGTCAGTTCCCGGCGGCTGTCGCCAGCAAATGAGCGCTACGGAAGACGCTGCAGGAGCGAGTCGAGCGGGGATCGCATGGTCCGCATGTCCGCAGTCGCAAACCCCTCTGTGAACCGGTCATAGACCGGTGCCGAAATATCCTTCCCGTACGAAATGTGTAAGTGCGCAGCAGGGACGTGCCGCGCTGCACGACAGCGACGAAGAAGCACACCCATTCCAGTGACGATCGTCTCATTCAATATCGTGGCAAATATTCGCGGCACAGTCGCGGTCAAGCGCTGACCAATTTCGCATCAGATCGCAATACAGGTGCCACATGTCTGAAGCCGTCAAGAAGAACAATCGAAGCGCTCGCGCCAGCGCCGTCGCCCCTCGTCTCTTTGTTCTTGAGATTAACGCCGGCCGCATTCACTCCATGAATACGGACGGTTCCGACCGAAAGACCATCGTGACGGACTGCCATTTGCCCGACGGCATCGTCATCGATGCTGAGGCTGGCCATATCTACTGGACCAACATGGGCATCCCAAACCTGAATGACGGGTCCATCGAGCGCGTCGACATCGACGGCAAGAACCGCAAGGTCATCGTCGCACAGGGAGATACCCACACTCCGAAGCAGATCATCCTCGATAAGAAAGGCGGCAAGCTCTATTGGTGCGACCGCGAGGGCATGCGGGTCATGCGCTGCAACCTCGACGGCTCGCAGCGGGAGACGCTCATCGAGGCCGGGCGCGGCGAAGCCGACAGCCGGGATTCGACGCGATGGTGCGTTGGGCTGACCATCGACCCGAAATTCGGACATATCTACTGGACGCAAAAAGGCCCAGACAATGCCGGGCTCGGTCGCCTCTTCCGTGCCAATGTCGAAATTCCCGCCGGCCAAACTGCAGCGACCAGGTCCGATATCGAAATCTTCTTCGACCGTCTGCCGGAGCCGATCGATATCGAGCTCGACCACAAGAACCGTGTTCTCTACTGGACCGACCGCGGCGACCCTCCGCGCGGCAACACAGTGAACCGGGCCTCGATCGACAACAAGCCTGTCGAGCCAGAGATCGTGGTGACCCATCTCATGGAGGGGATCGGTATCGCGCTCGACGTTCAAAACGATCGCATGTTCGTGACTGATTTCGCCGGCTCAGTTTACTCCGCACGGCTCGATGGATCCGGTGAACGAAATTTCCTGTACGCACAAGGCAACCTCACCGGCATTGCCTATGCCGAAGTCTGACAAACGCATCGGAGAAATGACATGACCGATACCAAGCCCATTCGCCGCATCGCCATCATCGGCACCGGCGTGATCGGCGCGAGCTGGACCGCGCTGTTTCTCGCCAAGGGATTGCAGGTCGTCGCGACGGACATCGCGCCGAACGCAGAAGCCGCGCTGAGGAAGTTCGTCGAGACCGCCTGGCCGGCGCTCAAGCGATTGGGCCTGTCGCCCGGAGCGTCGCAGTCGAACCTGACGTTCACGGCCGACCTCGCGCAGGCGCTCCCCGGCGCCGGCCTCGTCCAGGAGAACGGGCCCGAGCGGATCGATTTCAAGCAGAAGCTCTATCGGCAGTTAGACGAGCTGCTGCCGCCCGACGTGATCATCGCATCAAGCTCGTCGGGGCTCACCATGAGCGGAATTCAGTCGGGCGCCGCGTCCCATCCGGAGCGCTGCGTCATCGCCCATCCGTTCAATCCGCCGCACCTGATCCCGCTGGTCGAGATTGTCGGCGGGGCAAAGACCTCGGAAGCGACGATCCGGCGCGCAGCGGAATTTTATACGTCGATCGGGCAGCGGACGGTTCGCCTCAACAAGGAAATGCCGGGGCACGTCGCTAACCGCCTCCAGGCCGCGCTGGCCCGTGAGGTCTATTACCTCGTTGCCGAGGGCGTCGTGAGCGCCGCCGATGTCGACACGGCTCTCTCCTGGGGGCCGGGCCTGCGCTGGGGCGTTATGGGCAACCTGATGCTCAACCATCTCGGCGGCGGTCCGGGCGGCATCGAGCACTTCTTCCAACAGTTCACAGGCCCGATGACGGCCTGGTGGAAGACCCTCGGCTCGCCGGTACTAACTCCGGAAGTGCAAAAGAAGCTCATCAACAGCGTCCATGCCGAGGTCGGATCGCGCACCATCGAGGAGCTGGAGGCGGAGCGCGACGAAGTCCTGCTCGGCCTGATTGAGCTGCGCAACAAAATTGCCAAGTCGAGCCAAAGGAAATCGACGGAGCCGGTTGCCTGAGGCCAGGCGCCGCCGGCGAGATCGATCACACATCCGACACGTCCTTCAATTTTTCCGGCTTTGAAGCCGCAGCCAAAGGAGTCTCAAATGCCCACTGCAGCCGCAGCAAGCAAGATCGCCGCGCCGAAGCCGGTGCCTGTACCCAACGGCGACTTCTATCAGCTGATCGAGTTTCTCACGCCCGAGGAGAAAGCGGTCGTCAAAAAGGTGCGGGCATATATGGAGACCAAGGTCCAGCCGATCATCAACAATTATTGGGCCGATGACGCGTTTCCGTTCGAGCTGCTGCCATCGTTCAAGGAGCTTGGCATCGGCGGGCTCGGCTTTGAGGGCTATGGCTGCGCGGGCGGCAGCCAGAAGCTATTCGGTTTCGTCGCGATGGAGTTGTCGCGCGTCGACGCGTCGTTCTGCACGTTCTTCGGCGTGCACAGCGGCCTGGCGATGGGCTCGATCTATCTCGATGGATCCGAGGAGCAGAAGCAGAAATGGCTGCCTCCGATGGCGCGTTGGGAAAAGATCGGCTGCTTCGGCCTCACCGAGCCGCTGGTCGGTTCGGGAACGAGCGGCGGTCTGACGACAACGGCCAAGCGTGAAGGCGATACCTGGATTCTCAATGGACAGAAACGGTGGATCGGTAACGCGCCATGGTGCGACCTCTCCATCATCTGGGCGCGCGATCTTGCCGACAATCAGGTGAAGGGATTCATCGTCGAGAACAAGTCGACGCCCGGTTTCAGCGTCGAGAAGATTGAGCATAAGATTGCGCTCAAGGTGGTCCAGAACGGGCAGATCACCCTCAAGGATGTACGGGTGCCTGAAGCGAACCGCCTGCAGGGCGGCAATTCGTTCCGCGATACCGCACGCGTGCTGCGGATGACGCGATACATGGTGGGTTGGGCGTCAACCGGCATCCAGATGGGCGCATTCGAAGCAACTCTCAAGTACGCCCAGGAGCGACTGCAATTCGGTAAGCCAATCGCTTCGTTCCAGATGATTCAGGATCTGCTCGCCAAGATGCTTGCCAATCTGACCGCGTGCCAGTGCCTGATGCTCCGCCTGGCGCAGCTTGATGACGAAGGCAAGCTTGGCGACCATCATGCGGCGCTGGCGAAGGCGTTCTGCACGGCGAAATCGCGCGAGACAGTCGCATGGGGCCGCGAGGTCCTGGGCGGCAACGGCATCGTCACCGACTACAATGTCGCGCGCTTCTTCGCCGATGCCGAGGCGCTGTACTCCTACGAAGGCACCTATCAGATGCAAAATCTGATCGTCGGCAAAGCCATCACCGGTCACGGCGCCTTCGTGTGACATCCCAGCGGCGCCGGCGCTCCGACGCCGGCCGCCCCCATCCAGGAGATATGACTATGGTTTCGGAAACTGCCTCATTCATCCCTTCGCCCGCAACAGTACCCAACTCCTTGCCCAGAGCGGCGTTGGCGCTTGCGAACGTCCGGTACGAAAAGAAGGATTCGATCGCCTACGTGACGGTCAATCGGCCCAAGGTGCTCAACGCGCTCAATACGCCGACCTGGACCGATCTGCAGGCCGCATTCGAGGATGCAAAGGCCGACGCGTCTGTGCGCGGCGTGATCCTGACCGGCGCGGGCGACAAGGCTTTCATCGCCGGCGCAGATATCAGTGAACTTGCGCATGTCGACGCCTACGATGCGGAGGAATCCAGCCGCTTCGGACAGGGTGTGCTGGACCTCATCGAAAATCTCGGCAAGCCGGTGATCGCGGCGATCAATGGCTTTGCGCTTGGCGGAGGCTGCGAGACGGCAATGGCTTGCACGATGAGGATCGCAGCAGAGCATGCCAAATTTGGGCAACCCGAAGTCAAGCTGGGCCTGTTGCCCGGCGGTGGCGGAACGCAGCGTTTGCCGCGCCTGGTGGGAAAGGGGCGTGCACTACAGCTGATCCTCACAGGCGAGCCGATTTCCGCGCAGGAAGCCTATCGCATTGGCCTCGTCAATGAAGTCGTTTCTGCAGCCAGTTTGATTGACCGTGCAGAGACGATCCTTAAGCAGATCATGGCTAACGCGCCGATCGCTGTGAAGTTCTCGCTGGAAGCCGCGAACAAGGGGATGGAGACCGGCCAAAGCGAAGGCCTTGCATTGGAAGCTTCCTACTTCGGCATTTGCGCCGCCACCGAAGACAAGAAGGAAGGTACCTCCGCCTTCCTCGAAAAACGTACGCCGCAGTTTCGAGGTCGGTGAGGCAGCCGCCGTACACAGCGATTCAGAAAGGAAAGCCATGGCAAGCAACAACATTTTCTCAGGACTGAAAGTGGTGGACTTGGCGAGCTTCATCGCCGGTCCCAGCGCCGCAGTGATCCTGTCGGACTTCGGCGCTGACGTCATCAAAGTGGAGCCCCCGAACGGCGACCTATGGCGAATTGCGAACCACCTGCCGCCGCAGCCGGTCTCCGAGGATGCCTACCCTTGGCACCTCGCCAATCGCAACAAGCGCGGCGTCGCTCTTGATCTGAAATCTCCGAGCGCGCAGCAAGTTCTCGAAAAACTCGTCAAATGGGCTGACGTGCTCATCGTCAATACACCGCATCCCGCGCGCGCACGATTGAAGCTCGAATATCAGGATGTGGTGTGGTGGAATCCGCGCCTCATCTACGCCGACATCTCGGGCTTCGGCGACAAGGGACCTGATGCTGATCTTCCCGGCTTTGACATCACGTCGTACTGGGCACGCAGCGGATTGCTGTCGATGACGCGCGATGCCGATGCGCCGCCGACCTGGCCGGTCGCCGGCAGCGGTGACAATGCCACCGCCGTCGGGCTTTATTCGGCGATCGTCACCGCCCTTTATCGTCGCGAGCGCACCGGCGAGGGGGCGCATGTCACGACCTCGCTTCTCGCCGAAGGCGTGTGGTCCGCCAGCGTTTCGATCCAGGCCGCGCTGTGCGATGCGAAATTCTTCGGGCTGCACGATCGCAAGAATCCTGCGAATGCGGCAATGAACGTCTATCGCGCCAAGGATGACACGTGGTTCGTCCTCATCGTCACACCCGACAAGCTGGCAGCCGTCGCCAAGGCCATCGGCCGCCCTGATCTCCTGACCGATCCGCGGTTCTCCGATCCGGCGAAGTTGACGTCGAATATGCCGCAGCTCACGTCGATCCTCGACAAGATCTTCTGCGCCGAGCCGATGGCCCATTGGTACGAGGTGTTCAACGGCGTTCACGTGACGTTCGGCGCGGTGCGTGGGCCGCAAGAGGTGGTCAACGATCCCCAGCTCCAGGCGAATGACATCATCGTTCCGCTTGAAGGCGCCGGCGGCAAGCTGACGTCCACAATCAGCAGCCCGCTTCAGGTGCATGGCGTCGCCAAGGTGTCCGCGAAGCGCGCCCCAAAGATTGGAGAACACAACGACGAGGTTCTCCGGCAGCTCGGATTTAGCGCCGTCGAAATCGATGGTTTGCGTGCGAGCGGCGCCATTCCGAAAGCAAAGGAACATGCGGCTTAGCGTGACGACACTGTCGGGGGCGGCGGGAGCCGCCCCGAACCTCGACTTGCAGTGAAATTCACCAAAGGCAACAGGACGTCGACAATGGATGATATTGTTACCGAACAGACAGGAAGCATCCTGCGCGTCCAGTTGAACCGCCCGACAAAGCGGAATGCGATGACCTCAGCCATGTACCTGGCCCTCGCAGGCATCTTCAACGAGGCGGCGAACGACGAGAACACGTGTGTTGTCCTTTGGCATGGCGCGGGGGATTCGTTCTGCGCGGGCAACGATATCGAGGATTTTCTCAAGAATCCTCCAGGGCCAGGCGAATCGCCACAGGCCGGCCTCATGAATGCATTGGTCAACTTCGACAAGCCGCTGGTCGCGGCGGTCCACGGCGCCGCCATCGGTGGCGGCACCACCATGCTGACGCACTGCGACTTCATCTACGCGGGCGAGAGCACGAAATTCCAGATGCCCTTCATCAATCTTGCTGTCGTGCCGGAATTCGGATCGAGCTGCTCCGTGCCGGCGCGGATCGGTCACGTCCGTGCGGCGGAGTTGATTTTGTTGGGAGTTCCCTTCGACGCCAGGCGCGCTGCGGAGTTGGGTCTCGTTACCCAAGTCGTGTCCGATAAGGACGCGCTGGCGAGAGCGACCGAAACGGCTGGGAAGTTGGCAGCGAAGCCGGCCGCAGCGCTGCAAGCCAGCAAGAGGCTCATGAAGCAGCCATTTCGCGAGCAGATCAAGGCGGCGATGAAGGCCGAGAATGAAGAGTTCAGCGCGCAAGTCCGCTCTGAAGACGCAAAAGAGGCGCTTACGGCCTTCTTGGAAAAGCGCAAGCCCGACTTCACGAGGAACATCAAATCTGCAGCGACCGTATAGGCACGAACAAACGATTCCGCCGACACGCGAACACCGTGATTGAAGAGTCACGGCAAGCCCTCAATGTCTCGCGCAGAGCGGCGCACTCATCAAGGAGGCAAGTATGCCAGGCATCCACCACGTGACGGCGATCGCCGGCGATCCCCTCAAGAATCTAAGCTTTTACACACGCGATCTCGGGCTGCGCTTTGTCAAGAAGACAGTCAACTTCGATGATCCGTCGACTTACCACTTCTATTACGGTGACGAGACCGGTAGCCCTGGCACCATCCTGACCTTCTTCCCCTGGACAAACGCCACGGCAGGCCGGCGCGGTGTTGGCGAAACGCGCCAGACCACCTTCCGCGTTCCGCTACGCTCAATCGGATACTGGACTGAGCGCTTCATCGAGAAGGGAATTCCCTACCAAACGCCGGAGAAGCGCTTCGGTGAGTCCGTGCTGCCTTTCACGGATCAGGATGGGATGGCGCTCGCGCTCGTCGGCATCGCCGATGCCGAGAATGAGCCGGGCTGGAGCAACGAGGATATCCCCTCCGAACATGCGATCCGCGGCTTGCGGGGCGTGACGCTGCTTCTCGACAGCGCGCAGAAGACGGCAGCGATCCTGACCGATGTGTTCGGCTTCCGCGAGGTCGCCCGTGAAGGATCGGTGATCCGCTTCGCTGCGGCGGGCGACGTGAAAGCCGGCGTGGTCGACATCTACGAAGCCGCGGGAGTTCTGCGAGGGCACCAGGGACGCGGTTCGGTGCATCACGTCGCCTTCCGCGCCGCGGACGACGTACAGCAGGCGCAAATGACCGAGAAGCTGATCCGCAGCCACGGCCGGCACCCGACCGAACAGAAGGACCGCAAGTACTTCCGCTCGATCTACTTCCGCGAACCCGGCGGCGTTCTGTTCGAGATCGCGACCGATATTCCCGGATTTGCGGTCGACGAGCCGGTCGAGGCCCTTGGTCGGGACTTGGAGCTGCCGAACTTTCTCGAACCACGTCGCAAGGAGATCGAGGGCGTGCTGCCAGTTCTCGAGAACGCGGCGTCGTGACGAGCAAATTCACCCACCGCTTCGTGCCGTCGAAGGGGAAAGGAGCGTCTCCGCTCCTTCTCCTGCACGGTACTGGCGGCGACGAAAACGATCTCCTGCAGCTCGGAACCATGGTGTCGCCGAATTCGGCGTTGTTGTCTTCTGGAAGAGGCGGATCGGCGAAGCCGAGAGGTGCGCCTGGCATCACCAGCGAACATTGCGGGGGGATAATCGATCCCCGCACACATCGAACACTAGATCATGCACACATCCAGGTCAGGGACCTGATGAAATTACCTGGCCGCGTCAAGGTAGGCCAGCCGGGAACCGTCACTGGTGGAAAGCGGAGGTAACTCGTGAACAATGCCGCCAAGGCTATCCCGCAGTTCATTCAGCGTCGAGTCCTCCATATCGTCTTTGCCTCGACTAGCGGTCACACGGAGTACGTGGTGGATGCGCTGATCGATTCTTTGAAGAGCATTACCCCAGGCTGGGAGATCAAGGAAACGATGGCCGAGAAAGCGCAGCCACAGGATTTGCTAAGCGGAGATGTACTCCTGCTCGCCTCCTCGACCTGGAATACAGGAGGCATCGAGGGGCAATTGAATCCACACATGTGGGTGCTGCTCCATGACAAGGCGAAGACTCTGGACTTGGCCGGAAAACCGTGTGCGTGCATCGGACTCGGGGACCATCGATACTTCTACACGGCGCGAGCGGCGGATCATTTGCAGCACTACGTTAAGGCCCATCACGGTCGGCTGATTGTTCCAACGCTTAAAATCATAGACGAGCCCTACGGCCAGGAGGAGGCAGTAAGAGTTTGGGGCAAACAGTTTGTGGACGCTTCGAAGCCGGCGGGTTGGTGTTAGGCGATGCCCCGCATCTCTCTCAAAATCGTCGGCGCTTCCGGACAGGGAATAAATTCCATTGGCGCGATTATCGCCAAGGGTCTCAAGAGATCCGGATATTGCGTGTTCGGCTACCGCGAGTATCCCTCCCTCATAAAAGGCGGACACGCGAGCTATCAACTGGACGTCTCGAATGAACGCATTTGCAGCACCGAAACGAAGGTGAACGTGCTTGTCGCGCTCAACCATCACGGTCTCGAGCTGAACATGGATGAACTGAAACAGGGAGGGATCGTGCTGCACGTGACGCCCGAGTGGCAGTTTCCGGAGCATCATCGGAAAGTGATCGCGGAGCGAAGCCTTCGCGTCATCTATTTCCCGGTTGATGACATGCTCAATCGCCTCGGCGCGAGGGCAATTCTTTCGAACGTGCTGCTGACCGCCTTTGTCTGGTCCATGCTGGACCAGGATATCGATGCTCTCAAGTCCCTCGTCGGAGAGACGTTTGCGAAAAAGAAAGCTCTGCTCGAACTCAACATGCGATGTATCGATGAAGGATACTCCTTTGTCGATCCAGAGCAAGGGGCGATCTCCGTCGCGTTGCCGTCACCTGACAAGGGTTTCGCCAGCCACCTTTTAATTACCGGTAGTCAAGCGATGGGACTCGGCGCGGTTCATGCGGGGGTGCGGCTCTATGCCGGATACCCGATGACGCCCTCCAGCCCGCTGTTGTCATTCATTGCCGAGCTCGAAAACAAGACTCACATGGTGGTCAAGCAGGCGGAAGACGAAATCACCGCCGCGCAGATCGTCAGCGGGGCAATGTACATGGGAACCCGCGCGCTCACCGCCACCTCCGGTGTCGGATTTGATCTTATGAGCGAGACACTGTCGCTGAATGCCATGATCGAGAACCCGACGGTGTTTGTGCTGGCGCAACGCCCCGGCCCGGCGACGGGCCTGCCGACCTGGACGGCTCAAGGCGGTCTCTTACAGGCCGCGAGTTGCTCTGCCGGCGAATTCACGCGCTGCGTCATCGCGGTCAGCAACAGTCAGGATGCCTTCGATTTGATGCCGGTCGCGTTCAATCTGGCGGAGCAGTATCAAATCAGTGTCATTGTCCTCACCGACAAGCAGATCGCCGAGGCGCTCTACACGCAGCACCCTTACGATCTGGAAAAGGCCGACATTGATCGTGGCAGGCTCGTCGTCGATCCCGAGAAGCTGAAACTCCTGAAATCCTCTGATCGATTTAACCCGCACGCCGTGGGCGGCGTTTCGTTGCGATGGCTTCCCGGCAGCGAGGCGGTGACCTATTGCGCCCAGGCCGATGAACATGATGCCATGGGCGCCGTGGATGAGGCCTGCCTCAATACCAAGGTGCAGATGGAAAAGCGATTGCGGAAGCTCCAAGGATTAAAAGCGGAGCTTCCCGCACCTCGTTTACATATTGGCGGTCGCAATACAAAGACGACCGATTGGATCGATACAGGTGACGAAATCGAGTTGCTCGCGATCGGCTGGGGAAGCACCGGTGAGATCTTTCAAGACGTCATGTGCAGCGATGAACTGCGAGGGCGGAAGATCGCGTATTTGCACTACACGTATCTCTGGCCGCTCCGCACCCAGGAGCTTCAGAGATTAGCAAAGCGGTCGAAACGCATTGTCCTGGTGGAGCAGAACTATCAGGGGCAGTTGGGTATGCTCATCAGGATGGAGTGCGGTTTGGATATCTCGGATAAAATTCTCAAGTACGACGGTCGACCGTTTTTCTACGATGAGCTTCTTTCGTCGGTGATGGAGAGATGTGCGAGCACCTCGGAAAACGAAGAGAATTTATCCGGTTTCGACTATGCAGGTACCTTGTCATGAATATCGCTCCGCAGACCCGCCGGCCCGCTCTTTCCGACTACTATTCGGAAACCAAATGCATTTGGTGTGACGGCTGCGGCAACTATGGCATTTGGACGGCCGTGAAGTATGCGCTGGTGGAGCTGAATTTGCATCCATGGCAGGTTTGCCTTTGCTATGACGTCGGTTGTCACGGCAACGGCTCGGACAAAATTGAGGGCTACCGCTTCCACGGGCTCCATGGTCGCGTCATCCCGTTTGCAGCAGGCGCGAAGCTTGCAAATATGAAGGTTCCGGTCATCGCCTTCGGCGGGGATGGCGCGACTTTCTCGGAAGGTATCGGGCATTTGGTCCATGGCGTGAGGAGCAATTATCCCATCACGTTCGTCCTGCACAACAATACAAACTACGGGCTAACGACTGGGCAGGCGAGTTCGCTCACGCCACAGGGTTAGCCGATGAACACAAGCCCCAACGGCATCCCCGAGCATACGTTGGCGAGCATGGACCTGATCTTCTCGCTCAACCCCACTTTCGTTGCCCGCGGCTTTAGCGGCGACATTAAACTGATGACTCGCATTCTCAAAGCCGCCGTTCAGCACGGCGGCTTTGCCTTCGTCGAGATGCTCCAGGCCTGTCCGACATACAATCACTTCGCGACGCACGAATATCTGTTGGATAGGTACTTCGATGCAAATGCCAATGGTCACGACCCAGGCAATCTGCAGCAGGCGAAGGCGCTCGCTACGCAGGTTCAGGATCGCATCGCCTGCGGCATTCTCTATCAACGCGAAGACATTCCACACTTCTATGACCGGCTAATTCCGCGGCAAGAACTCAAGACGACCTGCGTCGAGGAGGTGCGGAGGTATGATGTGAGCGAGTATTGGAAGGAACTGGTGTAAGGAAATGTCCCCGCTGGTGCGGAGTCGCTGCTGGTGCCGATGATAGTCAGGACGTGGTGATAAGCATTTTTATGCTCCACGAATTCGGTTGTTGCCGAACAGAGATTGGACGCCGGTCGCGATCGCTGCCGCCACGCAATTCAACTTCCGCCAAACGCCGCGGCGGCTCACCGTGTTCTGGAGCCACACCGGCCGTCTCTATCCCGGTTGGTCACCCGCTGAGGCTGATTGCCGCCTTGCCCGCCTGGAAGCTCACGAATGAAGCGAACCGCATTCGCTTCGAACGGAAACATCATAAAGGAAAATGACCATGGATAAGCCGATTAATGTGTGCGTGTTGGTTGGAAGCCTGCGGAAGGCGTCGTTCAACGGGATGCTGGCGAATGCGCTGATCTGGCTCGCGCCGTCCTCGCTGAAATTCGACGTCGTCGAGGTCGGACAACTGCCCTTTTACAATGAGGATCTTGAGACCGCAGCTCCGCCCGCGCCATGGACCGCGTTCCGCCAGCGCGTCAAGGCCGCTGACGCAGTGCTGTTCGTCACGCCAGAATATAACCGGTCGGTGCCGGCCGTTCTCAAGAATGCACTGGATGTCGGTTCCAGGCCGTATGGAAGCAGCGTCTGGGACCGCAAGCCTGGTGCGGTTGTCAGCGGCTCGCCGGGCGCGATCGGAGCCTTCGGCGCCAATCATCATCTGAGGCAGTCGCTTGTGTTTCTGAACGTGCCGACCATGCAGCAGCCCGAAGCCTATCTCGGTCATGCCGACAAGCTCTTCGATGAACATGGCAAGCTCGTCAGCGACGGCACCCGCAAATTCCTGCAGGAGTTCATGCAGGCGTTCGCGAATTGGGTCGAGACGAGTCGAGCTCAGGGCCAGGGCATCTGACGGCTTGCGGCAAGCGCGAGCGAGCGCGGCATCCGGGTAAGCAGATTGCGATTGCTGATGCACAAGAGACGACGCGGGTGAAGCTCAAAATTGTTTTGACCGGAGCTCCTCGAATTCGTCGTGGCACGCGTCGCTGAAGCCTTGCAACAGGTCGATCGTGCCGTCGACGGCCATTTCGCGCAGTTCGACGAAGCTCTTGTCCGGCTCCAAATAGGTGTCCAGGATTTTTCGGGCAACGTCTTCGCCGCGATGGACCACCGGCCTTGATGACAGTGTCCGCATCCTGCTCAGCTTCGCGTAAAGACCGACCAGGCCGGGAATGTCGGGTTCGTTGTGCTGGAGCGCATCAATGTAACACCTGGAGGCTTCCTCGATGAAATCCCTGTAAAGGATCTGCCGGCGGCTCTTCTCGTTAAGAAGCCACTGGGCGCGGAGCTGACTTCGGTGGTTCAGCCAATTCGCAATTCCGCTCGTCAAGCCGCCGACAGCTGCTCCGGTGAGGGCGGCAAGCGCGGAGATGATGGAGGCGTCCACAGGTGGAGTTCCCAACAGCTGCCGGAAGTGATGACTACCGGGCCTCACGACCACTATGACGCAGGCGGTCGCGGCCCTTCGGAAATCAACCGTGAGCTCCGTTGCCCCGACAGATAAGACCAGAACCATTGCGTTTGAACGCGGAACCGGTTCTGAAGCTGCGGCAGCTCGAGCACGTGCAGCACCGCCCACACCAGCCAGGTCACAAAGCCGCTGCTGCGCAAATGACCCGCCTCAAGGATGGCGAAGTTCTTGCCGACCACCGCCATACTGCCCTTGTTGCGGTACCGAAACGGTCGACCATCCTTGCGTCCTCTGACTCGGTTGGCGATGACATGCCCGACAAATCTTCCCTGTTGAATGGCCGCCTGCGCCACTCCGGGCACGGGGTGACCATCCTGGATCATCGTGGCTGCGTCGCCCGTCACAAACACGTCGGGCGCCTCGGGGATGTCCATGAAAGCGCCAACGGATGCGCGCCCGGCGCGGTCCGTCGTCGTCCCGAGCATTTTCACAACCGGCGAGGCGCTAACGCCTGCTGTCCACAGCACGGTAGCGCTGGGAATCCGGACGTCAGCCGCGATGACACCCTGGTCGTCAACCTTCTCGACTTTTACGCCCGTCGAAACTTCAACGCCGAGCTTGGTTAGTCGCTTGGCTGCCTTTCGTGACAGAGACTCTGCAAAGGTCGGAAGAATACGAGCGCCGCCGTCCAGTAACACAATTCGGCTCTTGGCAGGGTCGATCTTGCGGAAATTCTTGCGCAGGGTCACCGAGACCAGTTGGGCGATCGAAGCGGCAAGCTCGACGCCGGTCGCGCCAGCTCCCACCAACACGAAGGTCATTTGGCGGGCGCGTTCTTTCGGGTCATCGGTCGACTCCGCCAATTCAAACGCACTCAGGATCTTGGTTCGGATCGTTTCAGCGTCGCTGAGGCTCTTGAGGCCTGGCGCAAAGCGCGCGAACTCGTCATGACCGAAATAGCTCGGACGCATTCCAGTGGCGATCACCAGGAAGTCGTACTCGAGTTTTCGACTGCCAATCCCCGGGCAAACAGCCTCGACGGTGCGAGCTCCGAGATTGATGCCCTTAACCTCCGCCAGCAATACGCTGAGGTTCTTCTGTTTCGCCTCAAGCTGACGGATCGGCGCTGCTATCTCGGAGGGTGACAAAACAGCGGTGGCGACCTGATACAGGAGCGGCTGAAAGATATGGTGATTACGCCGGTCGATTAGCGTGATTTCGACATCGGTCCGTTTTAGTGCCCGCGCTGCCGCAATACCGGCAAAGCCACCACCGACGATCAAGACGCGTTTTTTGTCCGGGGTCGCCTTTATTACAGGTGGCTTTTCTTGCGGGAACGATTTGGTCAGAACTGTAGTCATGGATGCACCGACGGTCTCCAGGGCCAGTCGCCCGATTAGCACCGGATACAGCGGAGCTTCGGGCTAATCTTGGACGACGCTGCGGTGCATTGAACGATCGTGCCTCTTACTGTGAATCTCAACTGTGGCGGTCATGCCGGCCGACAGGACGACATTGGGGGGCACCTCATCGATATGGATGCGAACCGGGATGCGTTGGGCCAGGCGTACCCAGGTGAAGATGGGATTGACGCTAGCAACCCCTTGACTGTTGGGCTGCGCGTTCGCAACGTTGATTGCGCGGGCGATGCTGTCGACGTGACCGCGCACTATCTGATCGCGGCCCATCAGCTTGATTTGAGCGGGATCTCCCACCCGGATAGGAGCAAGGTTCGTCTCCTCGAAGTATCCGTCGACCCAGAACGAATCGGCATCGACAAGGGAAATCGTGTTCGCGCCAACATTGACGTAGTCGCCAAGCTGCGCCAGCAGGTTCGTCACATAACCGTCGACCGGTGAAAGAATTCGCGTGCGCTCGAGGTTCACCTGCGCTTGGTTTAGTTGGGCTTTGGCTTGCGCGATAGCCGCCTCGGCACTCACGCGCTGCGCTTTCAGCGTCTCGACTTGCCGCAGCGTCTGATTGAGGTTTTCCTGTGCAGATTGCACCGTCGCTTCCTGCTGATGCAGCTGGGATGTAAACTGCTGGGCATTCTGAACGGTGCCCCAGCCGTCCTTCGCCAGTTTTTGGTAGCGTTCGGCCTGTTGCTGTGCAAATACGAGCGCGGCGCGCCCCAGCCGTAGTTGTGCCTGGCTGGCATTGATCTGTGCCTGCTGAACGTCCATTTGAGCGTCGATGTTCTGCACGTTCGCCTGCGCCTGCTGCACCGTTGCCTCGGCTTGACTGACCGCGATCCTGAAGTTGGTCGGATCGATCACCAGCAGTAGATCGCCTTTGCGAACGTATTTGTTGTCGATTACATGTAGCTCGACGATGCGTCCAGCGACCTCCGGCGCCATCGTGACGACATAGGCGCGCACGGTGGCGTCGCGCGTCCACGGTGCCTCCATATAAACGCTCCACGTCCCCCAACCGAGCAGCCCGGCAAGTGCGACGGCCGCCAGCGTGATCAAAAATGGACGTATCTCCACACGACGCCTGGTGATGGCGCGGGATTCCGGCGAGCGCGAAGGAGCGGCTTTGTCGAGATCATCCACCGCCTTGTCGCGTTTCGATGTAACTCCGGTAATGGTCATGACGAGCTCACTCGGCAATGGTCAGGATGAGGGACGAAAGAACGATGATGTACACTGCAAACACGAACAAAGCGGGATGCCAGACGTACCGCAGCAAGCCCCAGCGGTCAGCGACCCGACGCAGTACGATGGCAATGAGCCAGGCTTCGATCATCATGATTGAGATCGGCGCAACGTAGACACCGAAGAGGTTGATATCGGTAAATCTCATGCGGGCGCTCCTGCGTCGAAGTAATGGCCATGCTCGGCAATCGCCTCGGAGATGATCAGGACGCGGCCACGCCCTCGAAGGGCCATGGTTGCCTCAGTGCCGGTTTCACGCGTAGAGGCGAGTCGGTCGTCGAATCGACGCAGCTTCGCGATCGCTCTCGTGCTGTGTCCGAGCGCGATGTCATTGAGTGCGGCGTCGAGCTCCGCGGTCGTCCCAAGGTGCGTAGCCATTTGGCGAAGGCCGATGATCTCGGTGCCGACGGATAGCGCTGCAAGCAGTTGTGCGCGCTGCAATGGCGTTGCCTGATCCGGCAACGCTGTGAGCCGGCTGTAAAGGCGGCTCTCCCAATAGTCGGGCGCCGGAAGCACGGGAGCGATCGCAAGGCGACGCAGGTCACAGGTGGTCAAGGCGAGAAGGCGGCGCACTCGAAGGGCCGGCGACAACGGAGGCAACAGCAAAAATGCCAGCGGTGCCACGCCGCAGCCTACGACGATTGCAAGCGCGGAATTGTAATATTGTGTGGTGTCGTAGTTCATCTCGTTGGTGGGCGCGAGTAGAGGGATGAAGTTGAACGCCATGGCGGTTAGGGCGGCGGTCACTATTGGTTGCCGGCTCACGGCCACTGCAAAGCCGGCCGGCAAGAAGAAGAGACCCAAGGCGGCGCAAAATGCGGGGAACGTTTGCAGCGCTGGCAACATCGCGAATTTGATGGCTGCCGCACAAACTACGGCGCCAGCGATGCCCAGCGCGAATGCGAGCGATCCGCCGTAGGCAAGATCGCCTTTCGGCGAAAGCAACAGAACCAAGACCGCTACGAACACGATCGCCGAGGCGCCGTTTGGCCAGGCGGTCGTGACCCAGAAAAGCTCGACAGCACCGATAGCGAGAAATGCGCGTGCCGCATTGATCAGAGCAGGCAGCCAATCGGGTTCGGTCAGCCGGACGCGAGGAGCGCGAGGAGAAGGGTGGCCGGGAGCATCGACAAGCAGCGCAATACCATCGAGCACTTTCAACAGGCCGGCTAGCACCTTGGCCGTTTCGTCAGCGAGCAACCGCAACGATGGCGTGTCGGCGGGCAAGGCAACCAATGTCCGCACCGCCTCCTCGCAGACGCGGTGCAGGGCCAAAGGATCAGCGATCCAGAGCACCGGCGAGCCCCCCTCCGGTACCGATCGAAGCTCGGACGGGAGGCTTCGCAGGATGATGTGGGCCCCCTGCCGCCTTGCGGCCTCGGGCAAACGACTGAGATGCGTCGCAACTCCGCGCCAGCCGTCCAGCGCCCCGAACAAACCGTACATAGCTGCTTGCAGCTTTGGCGAGTGGTAGCGCATGTGGCTGGATTCCCCGAGCGCCTGATCAATGACGGGGTCAAGCGCGATGACGCGCCGGGCGAACTCGCGGCGCTCGGCTTTCGTTTCCGGCAGTTGCGCCTCTGCAAGGGCGAGCATGCGGCCAAATCGATCCATGATCTCGGCCGCAAGAGTTGCAAATGATTCTGCGAGACGGCGCTGGGCGCCGCCGAGATCGGTCCCGGCGAGGACCACGCCGGCGGACACGATCCCGATGCAGATCTCGCTCGCGCGCGTGACCGCCAGCAGGAAGACATCCGAACTCGCGCCGCCGGTCGCGCCGAGATTATCGGCGGCAATGATCGCCGCAGTATAGCCGGCTAGCGCGGCCGAGTAGGACGCGAAGTTGCGGAGTACCGTAGCGGTGAATGCACAGATGCCGCACCAGAGGGCCAGGAGTCCGAGAAAGCCGATCCGATCCTGCGGAAAACAAGCGGTCAGGATTACGATCGCTGTGGCGCCGACCGCGGTACCGACCATCCTGAACCAGCCCTTGCGCAGCGAAGCGCCGAGCTGAGGCAGGCACACGATCGCGGCAGAGGTGCCGGCCCAAAACGGATTGTCGAGCTCGAGCCAGAACGCGACGAAGAGGGCGAGGCACACCGCCGCCCAGAGGCGAAGAGCGTACAGCAGTGGCGGAGCAGCCTTCGCCGCCTTCGCGAAGGCCGAGTTCCATCGGCCAATAGCACCTGCATCAGCGATTGGTCCGGCCTGGTCGAATGCATCTGCCATCACCAGTTCTCGTCCATTTGCGACGGTTTACGGAGGGATTTTAGCTTGCTCGTGCCTGCCGCCCATCTGCGCGATTCTGCGCGATATCGTTCAGCGGCGGCAATTGTTCGTTTCGTGGTTCGGCCGCGGGCGAACCGCGGAGTTGCCGCCAGGGCGATCGTGTCCAAGGCTGCCTTTCGCAAATCAGCGGCTCGAAGCACGGTGTTTCGCTTTTCAGATCGGTCAATTGCGTTGCGCGGTCCAGTAGCCCGAGCATCGCGCACTTGCCGCGCGGCCGCTCCATCTACCGCGACCCGAGTTTCCGAAAAGCCTGCCCGTGCCGGAAGCGAATTTGTCCTGAACCGTCACCGACGCATGAACCAAACCGGAGTTTGCGACGTATCCTTTGAATCTTACGAGATTGGGATGAGTCACAACTCCGTTAGAAACATTGACAGTGAAGTTGTAGCTGGGATCGCATGCGCCCCTTTGCGTCACGAAGACGAGATCCCAGGAGCCATCATAGGCGGTTCGCGCCTGCGCGGCAGATGCCGGGGCCATAAGGCAGATGGCTGCAATCATCCAGAGCGACGGCGTCTTCATTGATATTTCTCCGTAGGGCTAGGCGGTCCTTCCGAGCAAACGCAACGGACCTCGTCGATATTCGAACCAGGGGCGGTCCGTTGCAGATCTCCGAACGATGATCTGCTTTAGGAAAAGCTAGCGCAGTGCGCTTGTTGAAACGTGCTCGGATTATCCTGAATCGTGCGGTCGCAACGCGCGTCCTTATCCGAACTCGTCAGCTCACAGTTTTGAGCACGATTGGCCCCAATCGAGCAGCCGCGTTCAATCACGGCTGGCAGTGAGAATGCATATTGAATGCACGCATTGGTGAGCTGTTCGAACTGAACACGACAGCTCTTTTTTTGAAAGAACCCGGAGCAGCGAGATGAATGTGAAATCTATTGCGGGCCGGCTTGGGGAAAGACGAGCTGGCTTTGCACTATCGTCTCATTCCGCTCACTCGCTGGCTGGTCATTGGAGTGTGTCCGACCTCGTCGCACTCACAAAACCACGTGTGATGATTCTTGCCGTCTTCACCGCGCTTGTCGGATTGAGCAGCGCTCCAGTTCGACTTGATCCGCTAACCACTCTTGCCGCGGTTCTTGCCATTGCCGCGGGCGCTGGAGCCGCCGGCGCGCTTAACATGTGGTACGACGCCGATATCGATGCGGTCATGACTCGCACCGCGATGCGGCCAATTCCGCGGGGCAAGGTCCTCCGGTTCGAGGCCCTTGTCTTTGGACTCGTTCTTGGCGGTTTCGCTGTGGTGGTTCTCGCTTTGGCGACGAATCTCACAGCAGCCGCATTGTTGGCCTGCGCGATCGTCTTTTATATTGTCGTGTACACGGCGTGGCTGAAGCGGATCACGCGACAGAACATTGTCATCGGCGGCGCCGCCGGAGCGCTGCCGCCTGTGATCGGATGGGCCGCAGCAACCGGAGAAATCGGACTCGAGCCGCTTGCACTGTTCCTCATTATCTTCCTTTGGACGCCGCCCCATTTCTGGGCTCTGGCGCTCAATCGTACCGATGACTATGCCCGTGCAGGCGTCCCCATGCTGCCGGTTGTTGCGGGAAGGGCTGCAACAACGCGGCAGATCCTGATTTACAGCGGCCTCCTGGTTCTGGCCTCGGAGCTGCCCTGGGTGCTCGGCTTTGCAGGGACCATCTATGGCGCGATCGCCGCGATCTGCGGCGCGCTTTTCCTCCTGTTCGCACTTCAGCTGAACAGGAGCACTGGGGCCGATCGCCGCGCTCCTCACAGGCTGTTCGTGTTCTCCATCTCCTACTTGTTCGTGCTGTTTGCGGCTCTCCTGGTCGACCATGGTGGCAGTTTATTCTCGCTCATGCGTGCCTCGCATGCTGGCCGCACCGTCGGGTCGGTGCATGCCGAGCTCCTGCCACGCGCCGTTCGCGCAAGCAGTTTCATCAACCTCAGCATGGGCGAGGTCTAACATGCGATATAGTTTGCAGGCCGTCGTCCTGATCGGTGCCGCGACACTCGGTGGCTGCACTGAAGGCGTGCTCGATCCGAAAGGGCCGATTGCCTTCGCCGAGCGGCAAATTCTGCTCAACGCGCTTGGCATCATGCTGGCGATCGTGATCCCGGTGATCCTTGCGATACTTGGCGTTGCTTTCTGGTTTCGTGCATCGAATGAGCGTGCGCGCTATCGGCCAAATTTCGCGTATTCCGGCCGTCTTGAGATGCTCGTCTGGTCAATCCCCGCCATGACGGTGTTTCTGGTTGGCGGCGTTGCGTGGGTTGGCTCGCACGACTTGAGCCCGCGCAAACCGATCGCATCCACCGTGAAGCCCCTGAGAGTTCAGGTCGCCTCGCTCGACTGGAAATGGCTCTTCATCTATCCCGATCAGGGCGTCGCAAGCGTCAATCGACTGACCATTCCCGTCGGCACGCCGGTCAGTCTGGAACTGACCTCCTCAGGCGTGATGAACAGCTTCTTTGTGCCGCAGCTTGGCAGCCAGATCTACACCATGGCGGGCATGATCACCCGTCTTCACCTGCAAGCCGACCATTCTGGAACGTACCGCGGGTTTTCCGCTCAGTTCAGTGGCGACGGCTTTTCCGACATGCATTTCGACGCCGATGCCGTGCCAGACGAAAAGTTCGCGCAGTGGCTTGACGCAGCGCGCAGCGCCGGTCCGGAGCTCGACGCGAAGAGCTATGCGGATCTGGCGAAGCCGAGTGCTGCGGTGGCGCCATTCACCTATCGCTCAGTTGCGCCCGGTCTGTTCGACAGCATCCGGGTCTCCGAAATGCAGTCCGACGATGCAATGTGCCGCAGGTATCCGACATCAATGAGGGCGGAAAAATGAATCTACTTGGCAAGCTGGATTGGAGTGCGATTCCCTTCGACCAGCCGATCATTATGGGCGCGTCGGGCGGCGTGGTCCTGGCCATCGTATCCATCCTTTCGTGGGTCACGCTCAAGGGTTACGTGCCTTACCTGTGGCGAGAGTGGATCACCTCTGTCGACCATAAGCGCATCGGCATCATGTACATCATACTGGCGCTGATTATGCTGCTGCGCGGCTTTGCCGACGCCATCATGATGCGGGCGCAGCAAGCGGTCGCAGCTGGCGGCGCACAGGGATACTTGCCGCCTGACCACTTTGATCAGATTTTCTCGGCGCATGGCACGATCATGATCTTCTTCATGGCGATGCCGTTCGTGATCGGAATGATGAATTTCGTGGTGCCGCTGCAGCTCGGCGTCCGCGACATGGCATTTCCGACCTTGAACTCGGTAGCTCTGGGGCTGACCGCGTCGGGCATCCTCCTGACGAACATCTCGCTCGCGGTCGGCGAGTTCGCGAAAACCGGCTGGGTCGCTTATCCGCCGCTGAGCGAGCTGCAATTCTCGCCCGGCGTCGGTGTCGATTACTATCTCTGGGCGCTGCAAATCTCCGGCGTTGGCACGTTGATGACCGGAATAAATTTCGTCACGACGATACTGAAAACCCGCGCACCGGGGATGAGCTATATGCGCATGCCCGTCTTTTGCTGGACGTCGCTCGCCGCGAACCTTCTCATTGTCGCAGCCTTCCCGGTTCTGACTGCGACGTTGGCGATGCTTCTGCTCGATCGTTACCTCGGGTTTCATTTCTTCACGATCGATGGCCAGGGCAACGCGATGATGTACGTCAACCTGTTCTGGGTTTGGGGTCATCCGGAGGTTTACATCCTGGTCTTGCCCGCGTTCGGCATCTTTTCCGAGGTCGTCTCGGCGTTCTCCGGCAAGCCGCTATTTGGTTATCGCTCCATGGTCGCCGCGACGATGTCGATCTGCGTGCTGTCGTTCATTGTCTGGCTGCATCACTTTTTCACCATGGGAGCCAGCGCGAACGTCAACGGCTTCTTCGGGGTCATGACGATGATCATCGCCGTGCCGACGGGCGTCAAAGTCTTCAACTGGCTATTCACGATGTATGGCGGCCGCGTCCGGTTCACCGTCCCGATCCTGTGGTCGATCGGCTTCATGGTGACGTTCGTGATCGGCGGCATGACCGGCGTGTTGATGGCCGTGCCTCCCGCCGACTTCCAGCTGCACAACAGTCTGTTCCTGATAGCGCATTTCCATAATGTCATCATCGGTGGCACGGTGTTCGGCTTGATGGCGGGTTACAATTACTGGTTCCCCAAGGCATTCGGCTTCAAGCTCGACGAACGCTGGGGCAGAACCTCGTTCTGGTGCTGGCTGATCGGCTTCTATCTCGCTTTCATGCCGCTTTACGCGCTGGGTCTCATGGGCATGACCCGCCGCATGCAGCATTACGATGTCGTCAGCTGGCAACCGTGGTTGGTGGTCGCGGCGGTCGGCGTCGTTGTCATCTTCGCGGGGATTGTCAGCCAGGTTATCCAGCTTGTGGTGTCGATCCGCGACCGCGAACAAGTGAAGGTAACCGCGGACCCATGGAACGGCCGCACGCTGGAATGGGCGACTGCCTCGCCGCCGCCGGCCTGGAATTTCGCCATGCTGCCGCAAGTCACAGACATCGACGCCTTCGCCTTCTGGAAAAGGAAGCAGCGCGAGCGCACGCAACAAGCCCAGCCGACGAAGGAGCGCAAATTCGAGCCGATCGAGATTCCGAAGAACAGCGCGACCGGCTTCATCACGGCATTTTTTGCAGTCGTTACCGGCTTCGCGCTGATCTGGCACATCTGGTGGATGGCCGGTGCTGGGGCAATCGGCGTCTTTCTGACCATGCTTGCCTTCGCGTTTCGCAACGAAGAGGAAATCAAAATCCCGGCCGATCAGATTGCGCGTTTCGAGCTGGCGAACCAGGCGGAGATTGCAGGATGAGCATCGCTGTTGCAGTTGATGATGAGGTTCGTTACGAGGCGCGGCCAAGTGCAAGTGAGGCCGGGCCCGCTCCAAAGCGGATCGTGGTTGGCTTCGGCTTCTGGGTATTCCTCTTGAGCGACATCGTGATGTTTGCGGCGATCTTTGCCGCTTACGCGGCGCTCGCCCATGCGACCGCAGGCGGGCCAAGTGGCGGGCAGCTGTTCAACCAGCGTAGCGTGGCGATCGAAACCGGCTGCCTTCTCGCTTCGAGCTACACCTGCGGATTGATGTCTTTGGCGATTGGCTCGCGGCGCTTTGCCGCCACTTACCTGGCGGCCCTCGTCACTTTCGTGCTTGGGGCCTGCTTCCTCGTGCTGGAACTGCGGGAGTTCGCCGGCATGATTGCGATCGGGGCCGGTCCGCAACGCAGCGCGTTCCTCTCTGCCTTTTTTACCCTGGTCGGCTGTCACGGGCTGCATGTCACCGCCGGCCTGGTCTGGCTGGTAGTGATGATGGCCCAGGTCGCAATCAAGGGCTTTCGCGCGGCCGTCGAACGGCGTCTGCTCTGCTTTTCACTGTTCTGGCATGCGCTCGACATCGTTTGGGTATGGCTGTTCACGGTGGTCTATCTGATGGGAGTCCTTTCATGACCGACACGCAGTACGATCGCGCACCGGGAGACGCGTCAGCACTTCCCGACGTGGAACAGGGTACGTCGTCGGGCGTGCTTGTCTACACAATCGGATTGGCTCTCGCGGTGGTCCTCACGGCCATGTCGTTCTGGGTCGCCAACACATCGCTGCTCTGGGCCGGCGGTGTCTCTCTCGGCCTGACTGTCCTCGCGATCGCGCAAATGGGTGTCCATCTGGTGTTTTTCCTGCACGTCACCACGGGGCCGGACAACACCAATAACGTGATGGCACTGGCGTTTGGTGTGCTGATCGTCGTCCTGGTCGTCGTCGGATCGCTTTTGATCATGGCAGATCTGAACGACAACATGATGCCTGCGGCAGAGCTGATGAATCTGCAGATGCAGCACTGAAGAGCGTCGCAGGGACACAGGCGGCTAGTCAAGCATGCCTTCCCTGCGCAGTGCGTTTTCGAGAGTCTTGGTGGCCTGGTCGATCAGGCGGGGGTTGCGATCGGCGCACTTGACGGCGGTCTCCGCGGTGACCCAGAGCTGGGTGCGGCCGCCGTACATGTCAATGAACGCTGCCGCGTCGCAAAGGTCGACGATAATGGCAGGGCGAGCACAAACGTGAGCTGTCAACTGTCTTGTGAGCCTCCGATTATTCCTTACGTGGTACATGCTGTCACTCAGTCCCGTTGAAGCTGGAAGTAGCGTTGTAGGCGTCGCTTCGTACTGCAACGGCTTTTCAGGTCAGGACAGAGTCAGATGGGCTGCGTCTCAAGCATCAGCCGCCTTCCGCTGCTCCGGTGTTCCTTGCGAGAAGGAGCGGGCGAGGCGGTCCGCGCATAGCAAGGCCGGCGACACGCATACTGCGCCAAAGGCATCGGTTGAAGCAGCATCCATTTTCTCAGGCTTTCCATGTTCATCAGAGGATTCATGGCAGACCTCGATACACTCTTGCCGGAGCGAGCGCTTGTCGCGAAACGTCGGAGTTTGTAGCTTTCGACCCCGCTGCAGTCCCTCCGCTTCCCAAAATGGCGGTGCGGAGCATCGAGCAGATAAACGAGGTTGCTCGGTTCAGTCGGTTTCGTATCAACGTCGGCGGCGCACCAACCACCAAGTCATCGCACGTCTGTCCAAGCGTTGGGAACGCACCAACGCTAACGTTTCATGTTGAAATGACGCACGGCCGATACGCTATTGGTGGTGGGGAAGAGGAAATGCTGAAAGGATTCACTGCCCCTCGGTCCCCTCTGGGAGCTGCTGCATTGGTGCCGTCGCCACCCTGGCATTTCGCGGGTGACGTTCTGGCGGTGGAGTTTTGGAATGATCCCGATGTGTCAGTCTTTACCCTTCCGGGGGGTGTCGAGCTTGATAAGAAATGTCCAGGCCACTCTGTTGCGCTCTTCACAGACTACCAGTTCACCGCGCAGAACAACGAGTATCTCGATCCTGCAAGATATCAAAGTCGCGGATTCACCGTCCTCCTCGACGCGATGTGGAAGGGATCACGAATAGCGTGGTGTCCATATTGTTATGCCGATAACGACGCTGCCTTGATGAGAGGTTGGATCCAGGGTTATCCAGGAAAATTCGGTGCCGTACACCAGACCCGCACTTTTGCCGCCGAGAGCGCGGCTTCCGCGCCACTCTCGCACGATAGCAGGTTCTCCGCCTGCATGTCCGCTAATGGTCGGTTGCTGGTGCAAGCCCGTGTCACCTTACGCGAAAAAACAGAGCGTCTGGTCGGCTTGCTCGATCGCCGCATTGTGGGACGGCGGTATTTTCCGCGGCTCTCCGCGGGCAGGCACGACAAGCCAGCTGTGGATGAGCTCGTTCGATGCATCCGGGACCAGCTCGTGATCACAAACATCTGGATCGGCGAGGGTGAGCTCAATTTTCCGGAAGCCTATGGCGAAGAGTTGGACGTGCTGGGGCCGCTGAAGGTGGGGCGCGGATATCGATTCTCGTTTTCCTATTCCGTCACCGATATCGAGATTCTGGCAGATCTGACCGCCTAGCAAATCGTGGCTGATCCCAACAAGCGCGTTCTGGATTGCGGCAGGAATAAACAAGTCGACGCACTTCGATCAAATCAATTGTGGCTGGTTTCGGTAGCCTTTGCCGAAAGCGATGGATCAGGACACGGGAATGCTAAAGGGTTTTACAGTTCCGAAATCGCCATTCGGCCAGGCCGCTCTAACTCCGCCACCACCTTGGCACTATGCCGGCGATGCTGTTGGAGTCGAATTCTGGACGGACCCCGACGCGACGGCAGCGACATTGCCGATTGGTCTTTCCCGAGATCCGAAGTCAAACGGCCGCGCCGTGATGATGTTCCTGGATTGGCAATTCACGGCCCAGGACGATGAATATCTTGATCCGGCTCGTTATCAATGCCGCGAGGCGTTTATTTTGGTCGGCGCAATGTATCGCGACGTGCCGGTCATGTGGTGTCCATACATTTATGTCGACAATGACGCCGCGCTGGCGTGCGGTTGGACGCAGGGGTTTCCAAAGAAAATAGGCAGCATTTTTCAGACGCGCTCCTTTGCGGCCTCAGGCCCCGCGGCGGCGCCGGTTGCGTCCGGCAGCCGATTTGGCGCGAGCCTCTCGGCGCATGGCCAACGTCTTGCGGAAGCCTGTGTCACCTTGCACAAGCCGGTCGAAAACGGACTGTCTCTCCTCAGCCGGCCCACGGTCTTGTTGCGATACTTCCCGAGATTGGCGGCCGGTTACCAGGACAAGCCTACGGTCAACGAGCTGGCGATGTCGATCACCGACAATCTCACCGTTGCCGGGGCGTGGATCGGGAAGGGCGAACTCAATTTGCCGGAAACGAATGGCGAAGAACTCCACGCGCTCGCGCCGAACCGGATCGAGTCAGGGTTCCGTTACTCACTCTCTTACTCGGTTAGCGATCTGAAGATCCTCGAGGACCATTGCTCGTAGGTGACTGAAAGTACTCCTGCCGTAACGGCGAAGCGTACGGTCCCTCGCTTCGCCGAGAGGGTCTCCGCGGCACCCCCCTTCGCGCGGAGACCCTCGGCGGGGAGATGTTCTTGAGATGGGAAAGAAAGTTTATGAGCAAAACTGCTTCCGAGTATCTGGTCGAGGCCCTCGAGAAGACGGGCGTGAAGCGCGTCTACGGAGTGGTCGGAGATTCGCTCAATGGTTTTACTGACGCGCTGCGGCGAAGAAAGTCGATTGACTGGATTCACATGCGTCATGAAGAGGCCGCGGCCTTTGCGGCGGGAGCTGAAGCTCATCTTACCGCGAGCCTTGCGGTGTGCGCCGGGAGCTGCGGTCCAGGCAACCTTCATCTGATCAACGGCCTCTTCGATTGCCAGCGCAACGGCGTGCCGGTCCTGGCAATCGCCGCCCACATCCCCAGCAGCGAAATCGGAATCGATTATTTCCAGGCAACACATCCAGAAAGCCTGTTCAGGGATTGTAGCCACTACGTCGAGTTGGTTTCCAATCCCAAACAGCTTCCGCAGATATTGAAGCGCGCAATCCGGGTCGCGATCGCCAAGCGAGGTGTTGCAGTCGTTGTGCTGCCTGGCGACGTCGCGCTGATGAAGATCGATGACGATGTCCCGGAATGGATAGCGCCGACTGCGCCGGTCTTGCGGCCAAGCGAGGCCGATATCGGGCATCTGGCAGATTTTCTCAATAAAGCATCCCGGGTCACCTTGTTCTGCGGCGCCGGGTGCGCAGGCGCGCATGCAGAGGTCATCCAACTCGCCCGCAAACTGAAGGCCCCGATCGTGCATGCCTTCCGCGGTAAGGAGTTTGTCGAATACGACAACCCCTACGACGTAGGAATGACCGGCCTGGTCGGCTTTGCATCCGGCTACGCTGCGATGAAGAATTGCGATGCGCTCTTGCTGCTCGGCACCGACTTTCCATACCGGGCGTTCTATCCGGAGCAGGCAAGAATAGCACAAGTGGATGTGCGGCCTGAAGCACTCGGCAATCGTTGCTCGCTTCATTTGGGGTTGCTCGGCAACGTCAAGGACACGCTCGATGCCGTGCTGCCTTCGATCAAGGAAAAGACGGATTCAAGTCATCTCAGCGAAGCGTTGAGTGACTACAAGAGAACGCGCAAAGATCTCGACGCCTTGGCGGAGAGTGGTCCGAACAGCAACATTATTCATCCCCAATATGTCACCCGCGTCGTCAGCGAAATGGCGGCCGACGATGCGATCTTCACCTGCGATGTGGGAACGCCGATCATCTGGACGGCACGCTATCTCAAGGTCAACGGCAAGCGGCGCATTATCGGGTCGTTCAATCACGGGTCGATGGCGAATGCGATGCTGCAAGCGATCGGCGCACAGGCGACATATCCAGATCGCCAGGTGATCTCGATGTCAGGCGACGGCGGCTTCAGCATGATGATGGGCGACTTCATCACGCTGACCCAGATGGGGCTTCCGGTGAAGGTCATCGTCCTCAACAATGGAACGCTCGGCTTTGTCGAAATGGAAATGAAGGCGAGCGGATTTCTGGACACGGGTTGTGATCTTAAAAACCCCGACTTTGCGCTGATGGCGGAAGCCATGGGTATCCGCGGCATCAGGGTCGAAAAGCCGCAGGAGTTGAAGACCGCTATCGAGGCGGCGCTTGCGCACAAGGGGCCGGTTCTGGTCGACGTGGCGAGCGCGCGACAGGAGCTTGCCATGCCGCCCAGGACGACACTGGAGCAGGCCTATAATTTTGGGATCTTCATGACGAAGGCCGTTCTGGACGGCCGGGCGACCCAGCTGATCGATCTTGCGAAGGTGAATCTTTTCCGCTGACTGCGGGGAGGTAAAGGGAGCAAACACATGATGGGGGTCGAGCTTCTGCTGTTTGATTCAGCGCGGCTCTGTTTCAGAGCATTCCACACAATTGCAGAGCGCCAGGTGTCTCTCTCATCGCATTTTGGATCTGAGTGACGCCCGAGGTGTTCTGAATCGTTGCGAACTCAGGTTCGCCAAGATGTAACATGCTGATATTTAAGGCTAAAGTCGCTCCATGGGGGTAGGCAGGATTAACTTTCCATAACGCTGATTAACGAGCCAAAGGAGACCCTTTGCTGCACTCTCGCGCCGATCCGAAGCCGTCGGATGGTTCGTCGAGGGAATTGATTATGGAAGGGCTTCAAACTACCGCACCAGATTCTTCTTCTGGAGCCGACCAAAAGTTTCACTTCGTTGCGAACAGCCTGGCCAAGCTGCTTGAAACCGCAAGGCGAGAACTGGAGCGTGATCGGGAGGCGGCCAAGGCGTCGTTGGTCACAGCATCGCACATCCTGCAAGCGGAGATCGAGCGCTGGTCGGGCGCTAACGGTTCCACAAGGGGCGGTCTGGCGGCCTGGCAGATGCTTCGCGTGCGAGCTTACATTGACAGCAATTTACATCGCACCATTCATATCCGGGATCTCAGTGCCGTCGCGCGTCGAAGCAAGGCGCACTTCTCTCGGAAATTTAAGCTCGCTGTTGGCGAGTCGCCACATGCCTATGTGGTGAGGAGGCGTCTTGAAAAAGCCTGCCACCTGATGATGACCAGTGCGGCATCACTGAGTGAAATAGCCTTGAGCGTAGGCTTTTCGGATCAAGCACATCTATGCAGGCTCTTCAGACAGGCCTTTGGTCAAAGTCCGGCCCACTGGCGACGCGAGCGCGGGATCTCTGGCGAGGTCACCTCGAGAACCGGCATGGATGAGAGTACCCCATGAGCGATCAGCGCGGCAAAGTCCTGAGCTTCGGCCCTTTCGAACTGTCGATCGGAAACATGGTCCTCAGCTTGTTTGATGGTTCTTCGAGGAGTGTGTGAATCAAAAACGTCATTTGTTTCTAGCGTTGCGACCACCGAAACTCTCGAGGAGTGGTACCAAGCATATGACGAAAATGACGCGCTAAATGACCTTGGTCGAAAAAGCCCACGGTGAACGCAATTTCCGCTAACGAGAGATCCGTCTGGACCAGCATCTCCTGGGCGCGTTCGACTCGCTTTTGCGTGAGGTAGACATGCGGCGTCACCCCGGCGGATTGCCTAAATTGTCGCGCAAAATGATGCACCGATAGTCCGGCGACTCGAGCCAGCATCGACAGATCGATACTTTCGTCCAAATGCACTTCCACGTATTCCCGCAACCGACGCATCGCGCCGGGTGACAATCCGCCATGTGCCTGCGGTGCTGGCGGCAGCATCGAAATATCAATCGAGCCCAGGCGCGGGCGCGTGTGCAGGTTGCAGTTCGTTGGAGTGCTCGAGGCACTCACAAGGTGATCGGGTGGAGTCACGAGCGCGGGCCGACTGTCATTGCTGCCGGCGATCAACAATCGCGCAGAGATATCGCTCCGGTCCCGGCGCCGGAAGAGGTCGACATCTCGCTCGAAGATCGACCACAAGCTGGTACCCGCCCGGAGCCCGCGGTCATCGAGCATGAGGGACGTGCGAGCGGCCCGATTTGCGCCGACAATGCGTTGGTTGTTGTCAATCGCCAGGAGCATGCCTGGAGCGTCTCGCTCCGGCGGCGCTACCGCGACGATCCACTCTCGACGGAACTGCTCACGAAAAAATCGCTCTTCTATCGCGTGCGCCGATCGTATTGTGAGCGCGCCAGTCAGCGCGTGCGCTCGTTCGGAGAGCTCAGGATCGATGGCGGAGACGTCCAAGACTGCTATCAGTCGGCCGTCCACCCCGAACACCGGCGCGCCAGAGCAGCTCAAGTTAATGTGTCTGGACCTAAAATGCTGGCTCCTGTGAACAGTGACGGGCCGCTCCTCGACGATGCAGGTGCCGATGCCGTTTGTGCCCTCCACCTCCTCGGACCACACCCCGCCGAGCCAAGTTCCCCAATACTCGAACTGGCTTGCCCGCGCATCATCACCGCGATGCGCGACTGCGACGCCCGAGCTATCACAGAGCAAGATGGTGTATCCAGCCTCACGAACCACCTTGTACAATTCATCCATCTCCTCTTGGGCACTGAAGATGAGCTTACCCAGCGGTTCGCGAAGCTGTTTCAGTTCGGAAGACGTGAGGATGCGTGGCGCCTTGCTATCGAGTGGATCGAGGCGGTATTTTTTTGCTGATCTTTGCCACGAGCTTGATACCGCTTGTATCCCCGGCGGAAGCGTCGCCCCCTCGGCAACCGAACAAACGTGTTCAGCGTGCCCCGCGATGGTGTCGAGCGAGCTTGCAGAGCGCTCCAAGTGTCTCATCACCGCACCTGGTCTACGATGGACGCGCTCCTAGCGACGGCGCGCCGTCCAATTTCCGAGCGTGGCCAACGCGCAGTCGCGACGAACGGCGCCGCAGCTTTTCGAAGACCGCGGACACCCAAAAAGGCGTCTAAGCGGTATCAAGGTAACCCACGCGGAGTTCCCCGCAATCGCCGCAGGGGGCAACTGACGGAGCTGTTTTCGCCTTTTAGCACAGTGCGCGCAAATTGGTGATCCCGAAGTAGCCCGCCTTGCCGGATTTGGACAATTGACCCGTCCCTGACAGGCGCAGCAGGGCGAAATTCCACGCAAAAAAAGCAAAGGCCTCCGGGCCGGATCAAGTCCCTCCAAGAGGGGCTTGATCATTCGTAGGATGCTCACGCCATCGGACAGGCCTTCGGTTGTGCTCCGGTCCGAACATGCAAAGTGCAAAGGAGAGCACTATGATCGACACGGGACATCTGGGCGTCGCGCCAGACGATACTGAAAGAGAAGCCTTGCGCGAGGCGCAGGTCGATCTGGCGCGCGTCGAGCGCATCACAACGATGGGACGGTTCACCGACCCGCGCTCTGGGTTGGATGCTATTCTCCGCGCAGCCCCCGTCCCGGCTGTGACGATCAGCATTGGGGCTAGTCCGGCGAGGGAGGTGACCTTGTCTCGCAAAGGTGCGAAGAGCCGAACGCGAAGTCGCAAGCTTCACTTGACCGAAGCGAAGGCGCGGGTTGGTAGAGCTCGGAAGACTCGGGCCGATCTCGAACAGCAGCTCAGAGCATGCAGGCGGGAGATCGCTCACGCGCGTGAGCGCGTTGCCGAGGCGACGAAGCAGCAAACTGCCACCTCCAAGATGCTGCGCATCATCTCCGATTCGCCGCTTCAGTCGGTGCTGGACGCGGTGGCCGAACATGCCGCACGCCTGTGCGACTCGAACAATGCGGAGATCTACCGCCTGGAGAACAACCTTCTTCGGCTGGTAGCTTCATACGGGGAAATACCGGTGCATATTCAAGCCCGTGAGGGATTTCCCGCAAATCGCGACAGGGTGATAGGACGAGCCATATGTGATCGGCGGTCGGTTCATGTCCACGATCTCGCCGCAGAGGATAGCGAATACCCGGCGGGCAGCAGTGACGCAAAACGCCAGGGCCATCGCACCACGCTCGGAACACCGTTGCTGCGCGAGCGGACCCCCATTGGAGTAATTCTGTTCCGGCGATGGGAGGTCCGACCATTCTCCGACAACCAGATCGCGCTTCTCGAGTCCTTCGCCGACCATGCGGCGATCGCGATCGAAAACGTGCGCCTGTTCGAAGCCGAGAAGCAACACACGTTGGCGCTTGCGCAGGCGAACCGCGATCTCGCAGAACGCGAAGCGAGGATTCGGCGCCTGGTCGATTCCAACATCATCGGCATCTTTATCGGGGATTCGCGGGGGCGGATCATCGAAGCCAATGATGCCTTTCTCGAGATGCTGGGCTACGGCCATGATGACGTTAACTCCGGTCGGATGCGTTGGACGAAACTGACGCCCACTGAGTGGGCCCCCGCCGACGAGGATGCGTTGGCTCAGCTGAGCCGGACCGGAACCTGCAGACCTTACGAGAAGGAGTATTGCCGCAAAGACGGCAGTCGCGTCCCGGTTCTGGTCGGCGGCGCATTTTTCGAGAGAAAGACAGACGAGGGGGTCGTCTTCGTCATCGACATGAGCGACCGCAAGCGCGCCGAGGAAGCATTGCGGGAAAGCGAAGCGAAGTTCAGCGACTATGCCGCAACCGCTTCCGATTGGCTGTGGGAAATCGGTCCGGACTACAAATTTACGCTGTTGACCGAGAATGCGTTTCATTCGAATCCGGCGGATCGAATCGGCACGTTGTGTTGGGATCACGCTCGCGACATTGAAACCGAACCGGAGAAGTGGCGGCTTGTTTGGGCAACTCTCGATTCACGCAAGCCGTTCCACAACTTCGTATATTGCTCCGTGGACGGTACCGGCTCTCCAATGTACGTGAAGGTTAGCGGCAAGCCAGTGTTTGACGCCAATGGAGAATTCCGCGGTTATCGCGGCACCGGCACCGACGTGACAGCGATCATACGCGGGCAACAAGCAGAGGCATCGTTGCGGACAGTAGAAGCAGAAGCTCGCGAAAGCGAGCAGCGATACCGAAAGGCACAACTGGAGCTCGCGCACGCCAACCGCGTCGCGACGGTGGGCCAGTTGACGGCCTCGATCACCCATGAGGTGAACCAGCCGATTACAGCGGCAGTCACATACGCGTTAGCCGCTCGGCGCTGGCTAAACGCGGAGCCGCCAAATTTTCGCGAGGTGGATGACGCGCTCTCTCTTATTGTCAGGGAGGGTAATCGCGCAGGCGAGGTCGTCGGGCGAATCCGCGCGCTCATTAAGAGGGCGCCCGCACGAAAGGACGCCGTAGCGATCAACGATGCCATCCTTGAGGTTATTGCTCTCACCCGTACGGAGGCCGCAAACAATAGCATCTTGGTGCGGACGCAGTTGGCGGAGGGCTTGCCGCGTGTCGAGGGAGATCGGGTCCAGCTGCAACAGGTACTACTTAACTTGATCATCAACGCTATCGAATCGATGCGCGACGTCGGCGAAGAAGAGCGGGAATTGCTCATCAGCACCCGTAACGAACCGGATGGCGTGTCAGTCGAGGTGCGAGATTCGGGTCCAGGCTTCGCGCCGGCGGCTTTTGAGCGCGTGTTCGAGGCGTTCTACACCACGAAACCGGGCGGTTTGGGGCTTGGGCTGTCGATCTGCCGTTCGATTATCGAAGCGCATAACGGACGATTGTGGGCGAGCCCTAACGTGCCGCGTGGCGCTATCTTTGGCTTCATTGCGCCTGCTCATCCGACCGCCGCATCGTGAGTGAAGTGCCGCTTCGGATCGAAGACGTCGCAGACGTCGAGTCTAGCAGGCACCCTGACCTTCTAGGGTGAGACTCAATGGGACCATTGCGATAGATGCAGGCTGAGCGTCTGCGCTAGGCAACGCGACCTGGGTTACGCGGCTTTGTCGGCGTCAGTTGCAATTGGTCGGCCATGCGCGCCAAGTCAGGCAAGGACGATGCCCGCATCTTGCGCATTACTTGGCCCCGATGAACTTTTACCGTGATTTCGCTTACGCCGAGGTCGGCTGCGATCTGCTTGTTTAACCGCCCGCTCACCACGAACGCCATGACCTCGCGCTCCCGCGGCGTCAAAGTCTCGAAACGAACTTTCAGCTCTGCCATAGCTCGTTCCTGCTCAAGCCGCGCTCGATCACGGGCATGACCGAGCTGAATCGCGTCAAGCAAATCCTGCTCTCGGAATGGCTTTGTCAGGAATTCAATCGCGCCACCCTTCATCGCCTGCACCGACATTGGAATGTCACCATGTCCGGTGATGAAGATGATTGGCAGCTGTCTTTTGGCACCTGCTAGTTCGCGCTGCAGTTCGAGTCCGCTCTGGCCGGGAAGCCGCACGTCAAGCACCAGGCAAGCGGGTCCTTCTGGCCGATCTGCCTTGAGAAATTCGCTCACGGAACCGAGTAGGCTGACCCGAAAGCCGGCCGATCGAAGCAGCCTGCCTAGTGAGTCCCGCACTCCCGGATCATCGTCGATGACTATCACTGTTGGCGGTTGCTCTACCACATGTTCCTCGTTGACATGCGCACTAGCGTACCGGTCCGGACATGGAGCATAGCGAGATTATCGCGTGGACGATAGAGGGAACCATTAGCCCAATTCCGCTCCGACGAATCGCAGCCATCGGCGAACTGGCCGGTTGAAGTCGGCCCAGGGTTTTGCGTCAGGCGCCAGCTGCCGACCAAGGTCGAACCGACTAGAGCTGGCAGCGCACAACCTTCGTATAGTGCGCACATTCCCATTTGGTACTCGATCTTTCCGATAGTTCAATAGTGAGCGCCAATGCGTGCCGTTATGGTGAAGTTCTCCTCCCTCGAGGCCGATCACTCCCTGCGGCCTCCCTTGCCCCTCCAGCGCGGTCCAAGCTGGAGGGGCTCTCGTGAGTTAACAGGGGTTAGGGTGTTATCAGGTCGATGCCTGTGACGCAGCTTGCTCCATGGACCACAAAATTTCTGGCCTCCGAAGCCAATCGTTGAGTTCCTATACATTTGTATAATCGAAGCACGTAGCGGTTGCGCCTAGGTTGAACAAGAAAGAATCTCGCGGACGACATCCGTTCTTCCAAACGCTGCTCGCGGTTACCGGTCTTGCCAAGTGCCAAATAGCGGACCAATAATTGCCATAGTCGATGACGACGAAGCGGTTGGAAACGCAATCGAAGTTTTAATGCGTTCGATGGGGTTGGTCGCCCAGGCATTTTCGTCCGGAGAGGAGTTCTTGCGCTCACCCGAACTGAGCCGCACCGGCTGCTTGGTTGTCGACTTCGACATGCCCAATATGAGCGGCCTTGATCTGCACAACAATTTGTCTCGATTGGGCAAAGAGATTCCCACCGTACTGATAACTGCGTATCCGAGCGATGAGATTCGTGCCCGTGCACTTCAGGCTGGGGTCATCTGCTATCTGCCCAAGCCGTTCGATGAGAGCGGCCTCCTGAATTGTATTCAGGCCGCGCTAGATCGCGCAAAGGGAAATAGTGGCGCGCCTTAGATTGCCCACGTTGCGTCAACGGCCACTAGGCCCGCGACAGGTCGCCTCCGCTGGCCGCCGGCGATGCAACTCAATTCACATCGGCATCGCAGATGGCGCGAACATAAGACCTGTCCGCTATCTGCTGGTTGATCTTTGTGCAACCGAGTTCAGCGACTGGACGCGCAGCGCGGGACGGTCGTGCCGACGCATGCTGCTCGTGCCATCATTGGTCGCAGCGGCGCGGTGTTCGGCCCAACCCTCCGCGTTGAGAGTGATTGAGATATACCAAGGTTTAATTCGTCCTTTCCAAAGGCTGGGGAAAACCTACGAGCTTCGTTGTGGCCAACTTTACGCGTGCACAATTGCGGCATCTGCCGACCGACGGTAGGCAGGGGGGCGGGAAATCCATCATTTTGGCTGACACATGTCTGGCGCCGCGGTTCATAGGAAGCTGAGGTTCGGCCCTTTCGAACTTTCGATTGGCGAGAGGGTGCTCCGGCGCGACGGTGTGGTGCTTCCCCTCGGCGGTCGGGCGCTGGATATTTTGATCTATCTTGCCGACCACCCGGGTGAGGTCATCGCGAAGCAGGAGCTCATTGATCACGTCTGGTCGGACGTAACCGTCGAGGAGGGGAGCCTCCGAGTCCACGTGGCCGCAATCCGCAAGGCGCTTGGTGACGGCCAATTTGGCAACCGATACATCGCAAACGTCAAGGCACGGGGCTACTCGTTCGTCGGCACCGTCGTCCCTCTCGCCGGCGGTACGGAGAGCAGGAACGGTAAGTTCCGGCACCAAGGCAGGCTCCCCGTGCGACCGCGTATGATGATTGACCGCGAATCGGTGATCGGCGAGGTCAACGACAAGCTTCGAGATGGGCGGTTTGTAACACTGCTCGGCCCCGGCGGCATCGGCAAGACGACCATTGCCTTCGCTGTTGGTCGCGCCGCCGCCGAGGAGTTTGGCGGGGAAGTCTATTTTGTTGACCTGGAAGGCCTTACCGATCCGCGCCATGTTGCGGGGGCTGTCGCGACATCCTTGGGACTTGCACTCAAATCGAAAGATGCCAGCCTGGAACTGGTCGACCTCGTTGGTTCGCGAAAGCTTCTTATCATTCTCGATAGCTGTGAGCACGTGATCGAGGCGGTCGCTTCGGTGGCCGAGCAACTCTACCGGGAAACGGCAAAGGTCCATCTTCTGGCCACCAGCCGAGAATGTCTGAAAGTAGAGGGCGAGCGTTGTTGCCGGGTTCTTCCCCTCGATTTTCCACCAGACGGCTCAGAGCAAACGGCAAAAGCCGTGCTTCGATATCCGGCAGCGCAGTTGTTTGTGCAGCGCGTGGCGGCGAGAGCGGGAAGTTTTGCTCTCACCGACGAGGAGGCGCCGTTTGTCGCGGAAATGTGCCGAAAACTCGATGGTCTACCGTTGGCAATCGAGTTGGCGGCGGGTCAAGTGGCCGCACTCGGTGTCAAGTGCACTGTTGCGCGCCTGCTATCTCGGCTGGAATTGCTGAGACTAAGCCATCGGACGGCCGTTCCCAGACACCGGACCCTTAAGGCGACATTGGATTGGAGCTACAATCTGCTGTCTGACGGAGAGAGGATTGTTCTTCGACGCATTGCTCCTTTCGTCGGCCATTTCACCCTTGAGGGCGCGCGGTATGTCGCAGGCGAACTCGGCGTAGGCACCGGAGAAATTTTTGACGCGATAGCCGGCCTGGTCGAAAAGTCGTTGATCGTAACTCGGCTTGACGACGGTCAGCAACGGTACCGGCTGCTTGACACGACGCGGGCATACGCCCTCGGAAAATTGGAGGAGCATGACGAGCTCGATGTGACCTCCGGCCGACACGCGAAATACGTTGCGGAATTTCTCGAATCGCAGAGCGAGATGATGCTGGCCTTGCCGAGAGCGAGGAGGACCGCAGCCTATTCCGACCAATTGAGCAACATCCGTGCGGCGCTCGAATGGAGCTTTGGTCCAAACGGCGACGACGAAATAGCGACGCGACTGGCCGCCGCTTCAGCACAAGTGTTTCTAGATCTATCACTACTCATCGAATGCCAGGCGTGGGCGGAACGGGCGATAGCGCGCCTTGGAACTCGAAATAAAAACTCTCGCCGGGCAATGGAAATCTATGCATCGCTACCGTTGGTATTGGTGCATCTTGAAGGTAACGATCAACACGTTCGAGCGTCTTTTTCGCGCGCGCTTGAGATTGCGACCAATCAGGGAGACCTTGCCTATGAGCTGAGACTCCTAAGCGGACTCTTTATGTATTCGCATTGGACCATGGATATCCGCGGTGCGACCGACATCGCCGCCCGGAGCAGGAAATTAGCGCTGAAGACGCGGGATCCCGATGACATGGCGCTGGCAGAAGCGATGTTGGCCGCCTCCAATCATCTGCTGGGAAATCACATCGTCGCACAACAACATTGCGATTCCGGTCTCCGCTACTCGGGATCCGGTCCGCGCTTTCGAGCCGGACAGCACCTGTTTCATTACACGAGCTTCTTGCTCGTCGGCATGGCGCGTTCTCTGCTGTATAGAGGCTTGCTCGATCGATCGCTGGAGTATGCGAAGCTCGCCATAGAGGAAGGTGAAAGATCGGGTCATCCGGCCACATTTTGCCGATCCCTGGCTCTAATCGTTCCTGTCTTTCTGACCATGGCGGACACCAAACGGTCGGATCAGTACATCGCCGAATTGAGCGATCTCTCGGCGGCGCACTCCTTGAAACCATACTGCGCCATAGCGACTGGCCTGCGAGGTCAATGGTTGCTCCTTCAAAACAATCTCCTTGATGCAATTTCATTGCTTAAGAGGGCTTTGGAGGAGCTTCACGCTCAGCGTCACGAAATGCTGAATATGGATTTCGCCTGCGATCTGGCCGCGGCTCTCATGAAGGTTGGTGAGCACGAGCAGGCGCTGAGGCTGGTCCTGAACGCGATCGATGTCCAGCAGCGCGTCGGAAAATTTCTGCACATGCCCGCCTTGTTCAGGATGAAGGGGCTTATCTTGGCGTCTCGATCGGCTGAGGATTATTTCGAAGCGAAAGGAAGTCTGATGTCGGCAATCGACTGGGCGAAACGCCAGTCCGCCACCCTATTTGAATTGAAGGCTGTGACGGACCTTGCCGAGCTATTGCTAAAGCAGGGGCGCGTGCCAGAAGCCTACAAACATCTCAGCGCGGCTCTTGATGGAATGCCAGCCGGAATTGTATCCCCCGCTCACACGCGCGCCCTGAAAATCCTCAACCAGCTCCAATCCGGCACCAGGGCGGCCGTCGGCTAGGGCGTCACCTTCGAGTACTGTGTGCTGTCTGCGCAGTCGGATTCAAGTCCTCGCATTCCGATGCAAGCCCAGATCTGCGGTTGGATGCACGTTGTGGCAGATATGGTCACAGCAAGGTTTGAATGCGATGGGCAAGCTGGTCGCGGATATCATTGTTGAAACCTTGCGGGAATGCAGGCGTCAGGCACCTGGGCTTAGCTTCACTGCGTGGTGACAAGGCCCAGGGTCTGCGCGCGTGATACCGCCTGCGCGCGCCTTTCCACACCCAGCTTGGTGAAAACGCTCTTGAGGTGCGACTTCACAGTCTCAGGACCAATATCAAGGCTCCGAGCGATTTCCTTGTTGGACAATCCTTGGGCGATCAGCTTGAGGATTTCGGTCTCACGGGCACTCAATCCGCCCAGAGCCTGGGCTCTGGAGATCGGGACGATGCGATCTTGCGGAGCCCTTCGAGAACCGGCCACGAGCCGATCGACATACGACATTAGATGCTCGCTGATGCTCCCACTCCGCTGGACCATCTGAACGAGCTCGGAGATGAGCGAACCCCCGTCCAAGATGATCTGATAGAGACCAGCGTGCGCGCATGCAGCAAGGACACGGCGAAATCGGTCCGTTGCCTCCGCGGTTTTGCCCACGCTTAGCTGAAGGGCTGAGATACGAATCTCGATTCGGATCAAGAAATAGCGATGCTGTGCTGCTTCGGTTTCTCGCTGCAGCTCCCGCAGGAACGTCATCGCCTCCTCGGGGCGGGCTCGTCGTCCTAACAATTGAGCGTAGGCTAGTTTGTGGTCCCATTGAATTTCCGACCAAGCGCAAAGCCTGGGCGCGGGGTACTTTCGCGCAAGTCGCTCCAGGCGATCGACGCACGCCGCGCCTTCATCCACGCGGCCCTCGTTGAGGTAAAGCCGCGCTTGTTCTGCTGTCGCGGCCGCCGTCAGCCTTCCCCAGCCTCGTGAGATGCCATGGTTTTCAGCCCGCTCCAGGAGCGTGTGGGCTCGCTCGAGGTTCATCCGAGCAGCAGCGACCCTAGCCATCACGAAATAGGCGCTCCGAACGCAGTCGAGCATCGCCGCAGAGTTGATCAGCGATGCGCGATCGATCACCAAAGCTTCCGCCTCGTCCAAGTGGCCTTGCTCGTACAAAATCCGTGCAATCAGACTGGCAGGCAACGCCGCTGCAACCGAGTTCGGGCCAACATACTGCTCCGCAACGCGCAACCCCTCACGGTAATGCTCCTCCGCCGCGGCGAGACGGATCTGCCGGATCTCTGCGATCCCTTGAAGGCAGCGCCGATATACCGATGCGAAGACGTTCCTCCGATCCTCCTCGAGCGAATAGGGTATCCAGGGCGTCGCGTAGAATTGCTTGAGGTCGCCAGCTTGCATGTGGCCAAAGCGAACAACATTGGAGGCGACATTGGCGGTCCACGGATCTCGAGATAGGCTGACGCAATCCTCCGCCAGAGGCAGCGCTCTTTCGCTGTCATCCTTCAGCGCGATAGCAACAGAGCGGATCGCTTGGCATTCGTGCAGCAAGTCGCTATCTGGCAAACGCGCTGCAGCGATATCGCCCTCTATGTCAGTTGCGAGCTTCAGGGCCTCATCAAAACGAAGCGCGAGTGCCAATCCCCAGGCGATGGCCAACCTGACCTCGGGCTGACCTCGCATGAGTTCATCGGGAAACTGGCGCTGCCATTCGAGCAGGGTGAAGAGATCACCTCTCTTTATCAAAGTCATTGCGCAATTCTTGATCCAGCTGATCGCACGATCAAAATCGCCGGCTGCGATCGCGTGCTGAACCGCCTCAGTCCATAATTCGTGGGAGGCATACCAACGAGCGGCACGTCCGTGCAGCTCGGGAACTTCAACGCCGCGGTCCGTCTCCAGCCTCTGTCTCAAATATTCGGCGAGCAGCGTATGATAACGAAGCCAGACACCATCATTATCGAGCGGCGTGAGCAGCATTTGGCACTGAGCAAGCGATGCCAGGATTGTGCGGCTCGAGCTCGAACCGGTTACGGCTTCGCACAAAGGGCCGGAGAGCCGATCAAGAATGGCCGTTCGTAGCATGAAGTCGACCAAATCGAGCGCAAGCCCATCCAGCATTTCCGTCAAATAGGCGGCAATTGGACGCTGCGAACCTGAGAGATTATGTACGTACTCCTTCAGGCGGAATCCGGGCTGCGAGCGCATGGATGAGATAATTCGCAGGGCGGCGGGCCACCCTTCAGTCTTGCGTTGCAACAGTTGGACGTCGGAGAGCTCCAGGACTCCAGGCCTTGTGCTGTCCAGAAAGGCTTGTGTCTCCTGCATATCAAACCGCAGGGCTACGGCATCAATCTCGACCAACTGATTCTGGGCTCGCAAGGTCGCGAGTGGCAGGGAAGGTTCGGTACGCGTCGTAAGCACCACGTGACAGTGAGACGGCGCGTGCTTCAGAAAATACGCGACCGTCTGATGGATGCGAGAAGCACTGAGCCAGTGATAGTCTTCGAGAAACAGATAAACATCATCCTCCATCTCTGCCAGATCGTTGATCAGGCTCGACAGGATCGCTGTCGGGTCGATCAGGTTGTTCTCGAGGATCAGCCCAATCGCGCCGGCGCCAACGTCCGGACAGGCATGGTGTAGGGCCTGAGATACGTAAAATAGAAACCGCGTGGCCTCGTCGTCCTCTGAATCGAGGGTTAGCCACCCAACACAGTTGCCGCTTTGCTCAAGCTTCTCGGCCCAGGCGGCCGCCAGCGAGGTCTTGCCGAAGCCCGCTGGCGCCTTGATGACGGCAAGTCGCTTAGCCCGGAGTTCGGACAAGATAGCGACGAGCCGGGGACGTGCGACCAGCCCGCCGAATTGTGCCGGCAAAATTTTGGTCGCGAGGAATGGCAGCTGTTCTCTGGCAGGCAGGGTGCCCGTTCCAATAGCAAGATTGCTCGAGCGCGACTGGATCAAGGGCTCCCCCTTATCCCCGTGAGTCCTCCCCCCCATTCGGGGGGTACCGACAGGGACGAAAGTCTACGACCTCTGCTGGCGAGAGGGAAGCGCCGGGCATGATTGGCTGCAAGCGTCCCGCCGCCGGTCGCCGCGTGCTGATCCTTTTGGGCAAAGCTGCCCGCAGAGAGACGAAGCAAGCTCATGTCTATCAGGAACGCAGGCTTGGGTTTCTCACGGATAATTGAACATCCCGGACAAGAGACCAAGTCCATGCCAAGAGCCACGGCTGACGATGATGTTCGTAGGAATCTGCAGTTTGGCCCCTTTGAGCTTTCGATTGGCGAGAGGGTGCTCCGGCGCGACGGTCACGTGCTGCCCCTTGGCGGTCGGGCGCTGGATATTTTGATCTATCTTGCCGACCGCCCGGGTGAGGTCATCGCGAAACAGGAGCTCATCGATCACGTCTGGTCGGACGTAACCGTCGAGGAGGGAAGCCTACGAGTCCACGTCGCCGCAATCCGCAAGGCGCTTGGTGACGGCCAATTTGGCAACCGATACATCGCAAACGTCAAGGCACGGGGCTACTCGTTCGTCGGCACCGTCGTCCCTCTCGCAGGCGGTACAGAGAGCAGGAACGACAGGTCCCGACAGCAAGGCAGGCTCCCGCCGCGACCGCCTATGATGATTGACCGTGAATCGGTGATCAGCGAGGTCAAGAACAAGCTTCGAGATGGGCGGTTCGTAACACTGCTTGGCCCCGGCGGCATCGGCAAGACGACCATTGCCTCCGCCGTTGGTCGCGCCGCCGCCGAGGAGTTTGGCGGGGAAGTCTATTTTATTGATTTGGAAGGCCTCACCGATCCGCGCCATGTTGCGGGGGCTGTCGCGGCATCCTTGGGACTCGCATTCAAATCGAAAGATCCCAGCCTGGAACTGGTCGACCTCGTTGCTTCGCGAAAGCTGCTTATCATTCTCGATAGCTGTGAGCACGTGATCGAGGCGGTCGCGTTGCTTGCCGAGCAACTCTACCAGGAAACGGCGCAGGTCCATCTTCTGAACACGAGTCGCGAATGTCTGAAAGTAGAGGGCGAGCGTTGCTGCCGCGTTCGTGCTCTCGAGTATCCACCAGGCGGCTCGGCGCAAACGGCAAAAGTCGTGCTTCAATACCCGGCGGTTCAACTGTTTGCACAGCGCGTGTCTGCAAGAGATGGAACTTTCGTTCTTACCAACGAGGAGGCGCCATTTGTCGCGGAAATGTGCCGAAAACTCGATGGTCTACCGTTGGCAATCGAGTTGGCGGCGGGTCAAGTGGCTGCACTCGGTGTCAAAGGCACTGTTGCACGCCTGCTATCTCGGCTGGAATTGCTGAAACTGAGCCATCGGACGACAGTTCGCAGACATCGGACTCTTGGGGCGACATTGGATTGGAGTTACGACCTGCTATCCGACATCGAAAGGATTGTCTTTAGACGCATTGCCCTTTTCGTCGGCCATTTCACCTTGGAGGCCGCGCAAGGCGTTGCTGGCGATCCAGGTTCGGGCACCTCGGATATTGTGGACGCAATCGCCGGTCTCTTTGAAAAGTCATTATTAGAAACTCGGCTTGACCAGGGACAGCCTCAGTATCGACTTCTGCACACGACGCGCGCATATGCGCTCGGAAAATTGGAGGAGCATGCCGAGCTCGATTTAATCTCCCTGCGGCACGCGCAATATGTCGCTGAACAACCTGAATCACTGAGAATAGCGCCTTTGGCTCTGCCAAAAGCCGAAAGATTCACAATCCATTCCGGACACCTAAGTAATGTTCGCGACGAACCTGCGCAGTGAGCCTAATTGCGGCGCCCGCGCTCGATGGTCTCGTTGCTGCTCGTCTCCATGCCGATCGCGGGCTTGAGCTCGCTCGCTTCGAATGCGTGCGTACACCTGGATATCGGTGAATCGCTGGCAGACGGTGGCGAATTTTGACGAACGAAGAGCAATTTTGAGTGCGCGATAGCGCCACGGCGTCATCGCTCAGAACACTTTTGCGACCAGTACGCGCAGGCGCGAGTGCAACCTTCGCGACCACTGCTCACTTCAACAAGGGATCGAGGAAACGCAGATGCTCCCGCACGAAGACGGGACGTAGATGTGTATTGTCTGAGAATTTCGGCTCGCCCGCTCCGAAGAACGGCAAGCAGCCGTCGCCGCTGCCGCAGATGTCGGGAAAGGAATCGAGTAGCGTTGCGCCAGTGTGCTCGCCGACGGTGCGCAGTTTGGCGTCGACGGCAGCATGGATGGCTTGTAGGTCGGCGATGGGTATTGCCTTCTCAACGTCCGGAGCTATTTGAAAGCCGGTCAGGCTGCGCGTCACCATCTCGCCGGGATTGAAGCGGTGGTGTCCGGGCGCCCCAAGCACCAAATAGACGTTGGCTCCCTCGCCCTGCAACAAGCGTACATAGTCTTCAAGATTGGCGTAGAAGGCGTCCATGCCCTCCTTTGTGTTCAAGGGCAAACGCTTACCCTCGCGCTCGATCAGCATGCCTTCGTCGCTGTAGCCTGTCCATGCAGCACCCAGCACCACCGATTGCACTTTCTCACGCTGTACCAAGTCGACTAAAATGCCGGGCAAACCAGCGCAACGCGCAAATTTGTCCCGCTGGATCAGTCCCGGCACCGGAGCGCACCTGGGGCCTGTCACGAAATAGGTATTGGCTGCCAGCTGCCCTTCGTCGGCCAGTTGCTGCACGCGGGGCCCGTAGTGGAACAGCAGGCTGTCGCCGCTTAGCGCCACCTTGCGCTCGCCGTGGCGGAGATGCGCGACCAAAGTCCAGTCGTGGTCTAACACCTTCATGCCCTTGGTCGGCTTGAAGTCCGCATCGAGCTTGGCGTCGCCGATCTTGCGCATGTCGATGCCGGGAAGGGCGGGGAAACGTTCTGGGAAACCATTGTTGATCCACACCGCCAGGCCGCAGGCACCGAGCACCGCCACGCAAGCAGCGACGATCTGGGTGCCACGGTGGCGGTGCGTCCCAAAGCGGATCGGATACTCGATGAAACGGTAAGTGGCCCAAGCCAGCAGAAAACTCGCAGCCACAAGTGCCGTGGCCATCAGGGGCGTCGGGACCTTGCCCAGACGAATGACATAGGCATAAGAAATCAGTGGCCAGTGCCAGAGATAGAGCGGATAGCTTATCAGTCCGACAAAGACGACGGCGCGGTTGGAGAAGACGATTCGGTTCAGCGTCGCCTCGGGGCCGGCCAGGATTATCGCCACGGCTCCCGCCACCGGCAGCAGAGCAGGCCAGCCTGGAAAGCGTATGTCTGGCGTGAACAGCGCCACCGATGTCAACAGGGCGGCTAAGCCCGCAAAGGAAATCCAGGACCGGACAAGGGGCGTAAGGACAATCCGGCGCCGCCAGGCCAGACCCGCCCCGGCCAAGAGCTCCCAGAAACGTGAGACGGGTAAATAGAAGTCGTCGGAGATGTTGGTGATGGACAGCGCGACGTTGATTGCGAAGGAGGCCAGGAACAGCACGGCCAGCAGTCGTCCCACCCTGGCCTTCATCCGGAAGGCCATCCATAGCAAGACCGGCCAGAGGATGTAGAACTGCTCTTCGATACCCAGGGACCACAGATGCAAGAGCGGCTTTAAGCTGGCGGCGCTGTCGAAATAGCCGCTTTCGCTCCATAGCGCTATGTTCGAGAGGAAGCCTGCGCCGAAGAACACATGCTTGCCCAGCTGTGCCAGCTCGGACGGCGTCAGGGAGACGAAACCGTAAGCCAACACGGCGGCCAGGCAAACAGCAAGCGCCGGAAAGATGCGCCGGATGCGTCGCGCATAGAAGGTCGTGACCGAGAAGCGGTGCTCGGCTATTTCAGCGAAAAGTATTGACGAGATGAGGAAGCCCGAAATGACGAAGAAGATGTCTACGCCCACATAGCCGCCGCGGACCTCTTTCGGGAAGGCGTGATAGAGCACTACTGCAAGTACGGCAAAGGCCCGCAGCCCATCGATGTCCGGGCGGTAGTGGTCGGTGGCCTGCGGCGAAGGAAAGGGCTTCGTCATACCCAAGACATTGCCTCGGATCGTGTTGAAATTCTGAAGAAACAGGGATTGCCGGCGTCGAGCCGATAGGCTTGGGATTAGAGGAGAGTACCGCTCTCAGGCGAGCGTTTGAAGATCGAGAGGAAATCCTGAAGTCGATGAGTGACGACGGCCGGCGTCGCGGCCGGCGGCCAGCTGTTATTCGGCAGGCTGCGCCGTGGCGATCCGGTCGTAGCCTTTCAGCCAGTAGATCGTCGCCGACACCACCCACGCGATGACGAAAATGCCGACGATGACAAAGCCGAAATTGGCGAGATCGTTATTGATCTCGCTGATCCAGCCCACGAACCCGTTTCCGAGCCCGAATTTTTCCCCGATCAGCGCGATCGCTTCGATGCCGCCGATGAACAGCGCAATCACGACCGATACCGCGGTGATCGTCAGATTATACCACAGCTTGCGGATCGGATGGACGAATGCCCAACCGTAGGCGCCGACCATCAGCGCACTATCCGCAGTGTCAACCAGTACCATGCCGGCTGCGAACAGCGCCGGAAACACCAGCGCGTGCCAGGGCGACAGGCCATTCGCGGCGTCAGACGCTGCAATGCTCAAGAGCCCGATCTCGGTAGCGGTATCGAAGCCAAGGCCGAACAGAATGCCGATCGGATACAAGTGCCAAGCCTTGTTCACGAAACGAAACAACGGGCGAAATATCCTGCCGATCACGCCGCCGGCAGGCGTCTCATCGCCTCTATCGCAATCGAGGGCGCCGCGGCGCGCGGCGTTGCGAAACGAACGCCATACCGAGCGAAGAATGAGCAGGTTGATGACCGCGATCAGCAGCAGGAAGATCGCGGAAATCGAAACGCCGATGGCGCCGCTGTAGCTCTTGAAGGTGGCGAGGTCGTCTTTCACCACGGCGGCCGTTACCGCGAGCAGTCCGACCGCGACGAAGACGACTGTTGAATGGCCGAGCGAAAAGAACAGCCCCGCCGTCATCGCGCGTTCGCCTTGCTGCATCAGCTTGCGCACGGTGTTGTCGATCGCCGCGATGTGGTCGGCATCGACAGCGTGGCGCAGCCCGAATACCCAGGCAAGCAGCGCGGCGCCAAGCAGCGCCGGCCGCCCCTGTGAGACCACAAGCGCCCAGGCCCAGGCCGCGATATTGAAAGCAATCAAGACCGCGAACAGGCCTGTGGCAGAGCCGGACCATTTGCCGGTGGCACGAACTACGATCGGGGAAGCAGACGTCGGCACGGCGAAGACGGGGGCAGGCGTGGTCGTGGGCCTAGTCGCCATCTCGCATTCCATCCATCGGTTGTGGTGATCGCGCGCCGGAAGACCAAAACGAAACTGCCGGCAGGCGCGCCCACCGTCCTGTGGGACGTCGGCCGAGCGCCTGTCGGCTCGCCAATATGTATGGCAAATGGCCCCTGAGTGACAAATTTTTTGAAAGCCCAAGGCCAAAACCCAATAAAAGCCTTGCAGGATGAATCGGTTGTCGATGCGTTGTCGGCCATGCGACAGTCGCGAGGATTAAAAATGTTAAGGACCCATAGATGAATGAACAAGCAGCCACGAACGAACGGAAGCCGCAGTCTGCTTCGGCTTTTCAAGCCATTCGGGCGATCGACTATACGGTCATTTTCGTGCGCGATATGGCAGCGATGCGTCGCTTCTACGAAGACATCCTTGGTTTCCCACTGCTAAAAGAGCTTTCGCCAGCTTGGATCGAATATCGGGTGGGCGGCAACACCTTGGCCTTGGCCAAGCCAAGCCTGACTGCAGCAGATGTTCCAACGCCCAACGGCAGCGCCTCACTTCAGCTGGCATTCAAGGTTTCCGCTCCCGAAGTTGATCAGTGCGCCGACGAACTCGTGCGGCAGGGCGTCAATCTGCTCTCACCGCCCACTGACCGGGTCTTTGGACATCGCACGCTGTTCTTCCGTGATCCGGATGGAAATCTACTGGAGGTGTTTGCGGACATTTAGTTGTCGAGAGGTCGACTGAGAGCTCATGCCTGCAAGCAACGCCGCCACACAGAGCACGCCTTCTGTCGGCTCAAGGGCAGCGCATCGCCACTCGCTACGACAGGCTGGCGAGAAACTTCCTCACCTCCGTCTGCCTCGTTGCGGCTATCGTCTGGTGTATTTTATGAGTCTGGACCTCGTTCGATCGGCGCCCGTCCGCGAAGAACATCTGCCGGGCAAGCAGCCAGTGGCGCCGATGCCACGCCGCAGCTGCCTGGATTTTCTGATTTATCCAGGTTGTGGTGAGGCAGAGACGCACGGGCTGCCTCTCGGTTAATTGTTAAGTCACTGAAATTTCATTCAATTTTGACGAAAAATGGTTTGGCTGGTGCTGGCGGCCCTCGAAGTCTTTAGCCCACCGCCACCCGCCCCATTTCCCTGGACTCGGGCGCCGCAGCAGCCATTTCGGCGATAGTGACGTCGTGCTCCGGGCTTCTCCCGCCCGCCCGAGACCACGAGATTTGTTGCTTTACCGGGCGCTCGGGCCTACAAGCCCGTCTTCAACCGAAGGACAGGCGATGGCCCACAATTACTCGATCAACGACGATGTCCATCACCAGCTGCAGGGGCCGCAGGGCCGCGCAGATCTCAAGCAGCGAAGCATCTATACCATCGTCACGTGCCTGCCGATCGAAGCGGACGGCCGCCCGCGCTATCGCATCAAGAGCAAGACCGATAACGTCGAGCGCGTCGTGACCGAGGAACAGATCCGCCGGCTCGACTGATCGGCGGCCAGTGTTCCTTCACGCGGCTGATCCCACTACTTCGACACAAGCACCGGCTCGGCCAGAGCAGAGCGGGCGAATTTTTTGACCGCCATGGGCTTGCCGAACAGATAGCCCTGGACCAGGTCGAAACCCATCTCGTTCGCCGCGACAAAATCCGCGCGGGTCTCGATTCCCTTGGCAACGACCCGGACGCCGTACCCCCTGGCGAGTTCGATGATGCGACGGCACACCGTCCGTTTCAGCCGGTCATTGGCGCAGCCAGTGACGAATTGCCGATCGACCTTGAGTTCGGCGAAGGGGAAGGTGTCGAGCCCCATCAGCGCCGGCCAGTCGGTCCCAAGATCGTCGATCGAGACCGCGACATTGTGAAGGCGCATTTTCTTCGCGAATTCGATCAGCAGATCCAGATTGTCAATGACCTCGGTGCTGTTGATTTCGATCAGCAGTCCCCCGAATGCGGGATGCGTCGGCATCCGGTGGCAAAGATCGGGCATCGCCCGGGGATTCCTGAGAAAGGAGACCGGCAGGTTGATCGAGATGTCGGTCGGGCTCTGCTGATCGAGCAGGTAGCGCCAGTCCTCCATGGCGCGGTCGATCACGAAATCCGACAGGCGCAGGAAATCTGGATCGTCGTCTTCCGGGATAAAATAGCCTGGCGGGACTACGCCCCAGGTCGGGTGTCGCATCCGCACCAGCGCCTCGGCACCGCAGCGAACCAGCGTGCGGGCATCGATCTTCGGCTGGTACCACAATTCGAGCCAACCGGCGTGCAGCGCCTCGGGCACGTGGACTGCCGGGCTAGGGGCCGGTTCCTCCGGCAGAAGCATGGCAATTCGCTCACGCAACGTATCTGCGGCGAACGGCGTGGTGAGCGGCGGCAGCATTGCGATGCCGTATTCCTCGCCAACCTGCTGCACCGCCTTGACGATGATCGACTCACGGGCGCCGAGGGTGAGAACCTTGCCGCCGAATCCTCGGCGCACCAGGATTTCAAGAATCTTGCCGGCCTCGATACCATCGACCGACACCCCGAAAACGATCAGATCCGGAAGCTGGGACTCCAGTATCTTCCCCAGCTGGTCGGCCTTTGCGCATTCGCTGGTTACGAAGCCGAGATCTTCAAGCACGTCGGTGAGGAATGCTCGCAGGTGCTTCTTGCTGTCCGCGACGCAAGCCCGAGGCGTCATTTTCCGCCGCCCAAAGGTTGTGCATCTTTCCGCTAGATCGCCGTCGCACAGAGTGTCCGTCATCGCTGATCTCCCCGTCGTTGTGCAGACGGTCTAGCGGCGCGCATGGATTCAAATATGGAGATACTTCGTTTTCAGAATTGAATTAACCGAGTAACGTTAAACCGCGCAGTAAGAGTAAAATTGTCGCGAAATTATTTATAACCGCTCAAGCATGTGGCGCTGAGCGCATCAACCAAGGCCAGAAGCATATCATTCGGACCGACAGCCTGCGCGGCAAGACCGGCGCGGCAGCTCAAGCGATTGAAGAGAACGACACGCGCGAAATTCCAGCCGCGACCACGCGCGATAACCCTGCGTTGTTGCTTTCAAAGATCGCGCTGCCGGAGCGTTTCGACGCGGGTGCAGCGCCGCGCGGGTTTTTGTTCTAAAATGGGCCAATCTGAAACGGAGAGCTGCTGAGCGAACGCACGCATTGGCTGGCACTGCTCGCTTTCGCGGCGTGAGCAATTCGATCTCGCGGCTTTCTTCAATCGCAATGCACCGAGGTGAACATGTCTACCCATCTCTCAAGGCGGAACTTCACCAAAGTCGTCAGTGCTGCCACGTTCGGGATGACAACGCTGCCGTCGTCGGCCGGCCTCGCCCAGACATCGGCGGAAAAACGGCCGAAATTGGCGCAGGGTGCCGCCACGTTTCCGGACGACTTCTCCTGGGGCGTCGGCACGTCAGCGTTTCAGATCGAGGGCGCTGTCAAGGAAGATGGTCGCGGCCCATCGATCTGGGACACCTACACGCATACGCCGGGCAAGATCGCGAGCGGCGACAACGCCGACGTCGCCAACGATCACTATCATCGCTACAAGGATGATGTGAAGCTGATGCAGGATATCGGCGTCAGGACCTACCGTTTCTCAATCTCCTGGCCGCGAATCTTTCCCGACGGCACCGGTCAGCCGAACGCAAAAGGCCTCGACTTCTACCGCCGCCTGGTCGATGCGCTTCTCGAAGCCGGCATTGAACCATTTCCTACACTCTATCACTGGGACCTGCCGCAGGCGCTGCAGGACAAGGGCGGGTGGCAATCTCGCGACACCGCCGGCGCATTTGCGAACTATGCGGGTTATGTCGCGGGGCAGCTTAGTGACCGGACCAAGAACTTCTTCACGATCAACGAATTCTTCTCGTTCGTGGATATAGGCCATCGCGGCATTGATACGATGGTCGATGGCAAGAAGGTCCGGTTCGAACTTGCTCCGGGTTTGAGACTGTCAAACGCCAAGCTGAATCAGGTCCGGCACAACGCCGTCCTCGCCCAGGGGCTTGCGGTCCAGGCGATCCGCGCCAACGGAAGAGCAGGGACCAGGTGCGGACCGGCGGACAATCTCAGCACGGCGGTGCCGGCGATCGAAACACCCGAGAACATCAAAGCGGCGGAGATGGCAACCCGCGAAATGAACGCCGGTTACCTGACCGTGATTCTCGAAGGAAAGTACACCGACACCTATCTCGCCAATGCCGGGAATGACGCGCCGAAATTCACCGACGAAGACCTGGAGGTCATCTCCTCACCGGTCGATTTCATCGGCCTCAACCTCTACCGGCCCGCCGCCTATGTCGTGGCTTCGGACCGGGGATTTCGGCCGATACCATTCAATAAGTCGCACCCGCGGATGCTTTCGTTGTGGCACTTGCTGGGTCCCGAGGTGATGTATTGGGCTCCGCGGCAGGTGCAGTCGCTATGGAACGCCAAACAAATCTACATTGCCGAGAGCGGCTGCGGAGCGAGCGACGAGCTGTCCGCCAACGGGACCGTCGACGACTCCGACCGCATCATGTTTCTTCGTAACCACCTCGCGCATCTCCAGCGGGCAACCGCGGAGGGTGTGCCCGTCAAGGGCTACTTTCACTGGAGCCTGATGGATAATTTCGAGTGGAGCGACGGTTTTGCGAACCGGTTCGGCCTCGTCTATGTCGACTACAAAACCCAAAAGCGGATACCAAAACTCAGCGCGGCCTATTTCCGCGAAGCCGTCGCCAGGAACGCGGTGGTTTAGCCGGTGAATGCCGGTTCGGGGTCCGCTACCTCTCGTCGGGAGTGTGCAACGCCCTACTGCGCGTTGTCGTGCTGCCCGATGCCGATCGCCTTGTAGTCGTAGGTCGGATAGAATTCCGTGCGATAGCTGCCCCAGGCGGTGTTTTCCAACACGCGGTTGACCTCGCGCAGCCGCGGCGCCGGCAGCCGGAGCGTGACGACTTGTCCGATCCCCATCATGATGTACCAGCTCACGACTTCGATGCCGGGCGGGGGAAAGGCCTTGTAAAAACCTTGCCTCTCGAGCTGCGCGTTGAGGTCGCTTAACGGACGCGACTGGTCGTGCTTTAAAAATATCGTGAGCAGAACGGCATTGTCCGCCGTCGGCGCCGCGTTTTCGGCCGGCGCCGTCGCCGTTTGTGCGGCGGTGGCTGAACTGAACGTCGAAGCGCCGGCCGCCATCACGATGGCCATTAGTGATCCGATCCCTCGACCCATCGCCATCTCCCTTTCCAAGATGTCCGATCACCCTTGAAGGGTGATTGCACCCGGAGATCATCCCGGACAAACCGGGCCTGCAAACCTGAAATCACCGTGATGGATACTCCCCGGAAATATCTCTGCCGGTGTAGTCGGTCATCAGGGCTGTCGCCGCCAGCGTAATCACCGCGCAAATCGCGATATAGATGGCAATGGCATAAGACGAATGAAACGTGCCGTACAGCCACGTCGCGATCAGCGGCGCCGGGCCTCCGGCGATGACGGAGGCGAGCTGATAGCCGAGCGAGGCGCCGCTGTAGCGTAAGCGCCCGGTAAAACTTTCGGCGATCAATGCGGCCTGCGGTCCGTACATCATGTCGTGCGGAATGAGCGAGAGGATCACCGCCAAAAAGATCACGGTTTCCGACCCGGCGTTGAGCATGGCGAAATAGATGAAACCGAACACGCCGGTCACCGCCGCTCCGATCCCGTACATATTCTTGCGGCCGATGTGGTCGGACAGGTGACCGAACAGCGGGATCGAGACAAACGACAGCACGGATGCCGACAGCACTGCGGTGAGCAGGAAGTCGCGCGAGACGTTTAGCGACGCGGTGCCGTAAGAAAAGATGAAGGCGGTGAAGATGTAAAACGGCGCCTGCTCGGCCATGCGCGCCAGCGCGGAAAGCAGGATTTCCTTCGGGTGCCGCTTGATGACCGTCAGCATCGGGGTGCGTTCGACCTTGCGCTCGGCGAGCAGCTTGGCGAACACGGGCGTCTCCAGAATGCCTAGCCGGATGTAAAGGCCGACGCCGACCAGTAAAAGACTCACGGCAAACGGAATGCGCCAGCCCCAGGTCAAAAAATTGTCGCCGGACATATGGCTGAAGGCGAGCACGGCGAGATTGGCGAGGAACAGGCCGCAGGGAACGCCGAATTGCGGCCAGGATGCGATCAGCCCGCGCGAGCGATCGTCGCGCGCCCATTCCATCGACATCAGCACCGAGCCGCCCCACTCGCCGCCGACGCCGACGCCCTGGATGAATCGCAGCACCGTCAGGATCACCGCGCCCCAGATGCCGATGCTCTCATAAGTCGGCACCAGCGCAACGGCGAACGTCGCCAGTCCCATCAGCAGCAGCGTCGCGATCAGCGTCGACTTGCGGCCGATACGGTCGCCGTAATGACCGAAAATCGCAGCGCCGACCGGGCGCGCAATGAAGCCGACGGCGTAGATCGCGAAGGCTTCGAGCGTTCCGACCCAGGGGTCTGAGTGCGGAAAAAACAGCTTGGCGAAGACGAGGCCCGTGACGGTGCTGTAGAGGAAAAAATCGTACCACTCGATCGCGGTCCCGATGGTGGATGCGATGACGGCGCGGCGAAGCTGAACCTGATGCTCGCTCGCGGTGAGGCCAAGGCCATCGCGATTGGAAGGTTTGGTCATAAAGGTGCCTCTCCGGCGGCGTTTTCTCAAGCCAAGTGAACGGTTGACGGGGAAACTTGCGCCTCACGTCCGGGTTCCACACGGTTGCCAGGGATTTGAAGGAATGCGCGGCACGCTTGCGTGAGACGGTGGAAGAGCATTGCCAAGGCGATGCCGGCAGAACGCGGCTTTCAAGGCTCGCGCGTCGCGGTCAACTTCTGCCGTAACTGCTTTGCCAAATGTGAAGCATGTCACACCGGGTCGCAGGCTTCCGCGCTATGACGGGTGCAGGGGGTCACTCCAAGCATGGAGGACGGCACAATGAGCACGCGGCGGATGGCATACTGGTGGTTCTGGCTGGTCGTCTCAGGACGCTTCATTGAGAAATTCCTGAACTTTGCAATGCAAGAGGCGTTCGCAGCGTCGTTGCGGCAATGCATTCCACCGGACGACGACCGTAAGACTCTTGTCTAGAGCGTTTTCAAGCGAAAGCCTGCCCCGGACGTGATCCGGGGTGGAGCCCGGTTCGCGTCAAGAAAACGCGCCAAATCAGGGATCCAGAGCCCCGTTTCGATTCCATCGAAACGGAAAAGGCTCTAGGCGCGCGATTTCTCGGGCTGGCCGACTAACTTCTTGCAATAGGCCGCTCCCTCGCTCAGCGCATCGCGTCCCTTCCAGGCCAGATGAGTCAGGCGTCCGGTCAAGGATTGATGGCGGCGCAGGCTGCGCGATCCCAGAACATGGCCGATATTGTCTGGAAACCGGCTCACCTCGGCTTCCACCAGAACGGCGATCGCGTTCATCAGATCGCGGAGCCGCGCGCCCCAATCGGACTGGTCGAACAGATCGATCCGGACCTGCAATGCGTATTCGGTGTCGTAGAGATCGGTCAGCAGATGCTTGGCGACCAGAACCCGATTAGCCTTGAGCGCGCTGCGCAGCGCCAACCGCTTGTCCTCCAGCCGGTCGAGCACCATCGAAATTGTAATGGCATAAGGGGTGGCAGCGACGTCAGCGGCGTTTTTGCTGGGCGCGGCCTTGGTGGCAAGACGGATCAGGTGCCAGGAAGTTTTGAGTTGGTTGGCAACCAGCGTCAGCGCAAAGGGAAGTGCGTCGGGGTGTTTTTTTCCGAACGCGTCCAGCAACGCCGTTACCTTGAGAATCCGCGCGTCATCGAACTTTGCGATCGTGGAGGGGAGCGCATCATTGAACTGCGCCAGCGCGTCGCGGGCGCGCAGCACGCACATCATCTTGATCAGGTCGCCATAGGCCGCGCGTGAAGTAGTATAGGTCGCGAGTTTGTTCCGGGTTTGATCGGCGCCGTCCGGCGAGCTGAGCGTGCTATCGAGATATTTGCCGACCTTGGTCTGGAACGTGGCGGCGACCCGGCGGGCTTGGCGCAGATTGTCGGCGGCGATCAGCCGGTTGATCTCCTTGACATAGTCGCGCGCCATCGTCGGCAGCAGATCTCGGCTGATCCATTCCCAGAGGGGAGACAGCGAACCACTCAGGATCCGGCCGGAATTGGCATGCTCCGGAGCGCCGTCGACGAGCAACGGTTCCAACGGCGCAAAGAAATGCCGCGAGGGATTGCCGGCGCGATGTTGAGCAGACTCATCCTTGCGGAATTCGGCGCGCAGTCTGGCCAGAATCTCTGCGGAGCCGGGCATCTCGGTGCCGCAGACCTCCAGCCGCTCGAGTTCGGTCAAAAGACTGCCGCGCGCCAGCGGCGTCAGCTTGTTCAGATACGCCTCGATCCGAGTGGCCTGGGCCATTACAGCGAATTTTCCGCAAGTTGACGAAATATTAAGCATCAGTCCGCCGCCCACAGGCGCGGCTGGCGGGATGGAAGCATGCAAACAGTTCTCGCTGGATTAAAAAAGCCCCGTGAAACTACGGGCATGCGTTTGCCCTCTTCTCAGTTGAGCTGCGGAGGTTGGTCCGTCATCGCGACATTCACCGCGATATGCGATCGTTTCGCGCCGAATCCTTGCAATGACGACGTTTTTCCGTTCGAGCCTTTGTCGAAATCTTCGTGGCCTTGCTAAGTAAAAATTAACCAGCGACGAGGTTAGGCCCGTTTAAGAAATTGCTGCGTCAGCTCAACGGGCCAATGACCGCGCTGTTACGCTACCTGGGCGGGATCAGGCAGCCCCCACGAGTTTTCGCAGGCGCGGCACCGGTGTAGGCCGCGTCGGAAGTTTGTATCAAGTTGTGTCAGGTCGAGACATCAGTCATCAACCAACCGCCGCGGCAGATTCCCTGCAGGGTTGCGTTTTCGTCTGTCATCCGCGCACCTAGCCTGGCGAATTGGTGTTCGCGTCGCGGTGAAATCGTTCTGCGATACCCGCCTGGAATTTTTCCGATTCGCTTCGTTCGAGAGTCTGCCCGTGACCCCGCCCGATTACGAATACCTGCGCAAGCTTCTCAAGTACCATTCCGGCCTCGATCTGTCTGCCGACAAGCAATATTTGATTGAAAGCCGGTTGCTGCCGCTTTCGCAGAAAGCCGGTCTGTCCGGCATCAGCGAACTCGTGCAGAAAATGAAAGGCGGCGCCGCTTCTATCGCCACCCAGGTGGTCGAGGCCATGACCACCAACGAGACCTTCTTTTTCCGCGACAAGGTTCCGTTCGAACACTTTCGTGATTCGATTATGCCGCAAATCTTGCGGGCGCGCGCCAGCCGCAAGAGCATTCGGATCTGGTGCGCCGCCGGCTCCACGGGTCAGGAACCTTATTCACTGGCGACGTGCCTGAAGGAAATGAGCACCGCGATCGCCGGCTGGCGAATAGAAATCCTCGCGACCGATCTTTCGCAGGAGGTGCTCGAGAAATCCAGGTCCGGAATATACAGTCAATTCGAGGTCCAGCGTGGCCTTCCGATTCAAATGCTGCTCAAGTACTTCAAGCAGGTCGGAGAGTTATGGCAAATCAATCCCGACATTCGCGCGATGGTTCAGCACCGGCAGCTGAATTTGCTGCACGATTTCTCCGCACTCGGTGCCTTTGACGTGATTTTCTGCAGGAACGTTCTGATCTACTTCGATCAGGACACCAAGATCAACACTTTCAATCGACTTGCCAGAGCGACCGAGCCGGACGGCTTCCTCGTGCTCGGCGCGGCGGAAACCGTGGTCGGGTTGACCGATGCCTTCAAGCCCTGTCCGCAACGCGCCAGTCTCTTTCGCCCTGGCGCGGCGCGCGCGACACCCACGAAGATGCCTGCCGTTGGCGTGGTTGCGCCGAAGGTCGCTGTGATGGCGAGTTTATGACAAAATGATGGATGACAACAAAACCCCGCGCGTGACGTTCAGTCATGGATACGGCGTCTGCATCATGGGCATTGACGGAACGTGGCGTCGGGATTGTGTTCTCAACGCGATATCCGACAACGACGCCATGCTCACGGTGGAGGGGTCTATTCAGGGCCTCAACCTCAAGGAGTTCTTTCTGCTGTTGTCGTCGACCGGCCTGGCCTATCGCCGATGCGAACTTGTCCGCGTCAACGGCGCGGAAATTGACATCCAGTTTCTGAAGGCAAGGAACAAGAAAAAGAAGTCGGGCGTCAGTCAAGACACTCATATGAGCCAGTGAATGCATCGGGCCGGCTGAGTTCGCTCAGTCCGGTGATGCTGCTGCGACTGCGACGAAACGGCCGAATGCCGGTTCCATGTTTTGAATTTCATGGCATCCAAGCAGAAAATCAACGGCTGCGCCGAGCTCGCGTTGCACACATTGCACGCACACCAAATTGCGCCGAAGCGCCGCTGCTATTCAATTCTGCATGCGTGCTCTCCTTCGCGCGACTTGTGCGGCAAGTCATCGTCCCATACAAATACGGCAAGTCCCGATCTGGCAGTCGAGCACTCTCTGGCGTGCATGCGTCGTTTTTCAAATTGTATGGACGATGACACATGGCCGAGGAACTAACCGCTCGCGGCGAAATTTTCGTGGTCGACAACGATCCTGCCGTACGCGACACGCTTTCCACGGTTTTGGCGGCCGCCGGCTATCAGGTGGTCTGCTTCGCAGACGGTGCCGCGCTGTTGGAAGTCGTGCGAACGCGAACCCCTTCCTGCATCCTGCTCGACGTGCATATCCCCGGTAAATCCGGCTTCGATATTCTGAAGGAACTGCACGGCGAGAATTATCCCGCGCCGATCTTCATGATCTCCGGGCAGGGCGATATCGCCATGGCCGTCAGCGCCATCAAGAACGGTGCGCTGGATTTCATCGAAAAGCCGTTCCGGGGCAACGAGATCGTTGCCCGGCTGGATGAAGCGATCGGGGCATATGCACGCCGACAGGCGGAGGCTCTGGCGTCAAAAGTCGCATCGCTTCATTTGCCCGGGCGCGAGCCATTGACGCGGCGCGAGCGCGAAGTGCTGGAGCAATTTGCATCCGGCGCTTCCAACAAGGAGGCCGGGCGCCACCTTGGAATCAGCCCGCGCACGATCGAAGATCATCGCGCCAACATCATGAAAAAGCTCGGCGCAAGAAACGCAGCCGATCTGATCCGGATTGTGATGACCGCTCCGCGCAACTCCTGAGAAGCAGTCGGGGCATTACCGGCGAGTGCCTTCCGGATCATCCTGGCCATATCGGATTTGCGGTATGGCTTGGCGAGCGGCAAAACGCCGGCGTCGAGCCGGCCGTGGTGAATGATCAATCCTGCATCCGAACCATCGGCCTCGGGTCAGTGGCAGGAATTCGCGCTTAAAATTAGCGCTTATTGGATAGACGACAGCCAAAGCCGGGGCTTGCTCGGCGTGGACGGCCTGTGAGATGACCTAACGGGACATCCAACAGGGACCATAATGACCAACAAGAAAACCCCGGAAACGCTCCGCAGCGCGCGCTGGTTTGCGCCCGACGATCTTCGTGCCTTCGGGCATCGCTCACGCGCCATGCAGATGGGCTACGCGCCGGAGGAGTGGAAGGACCGTCCGGTTATCGCGATCCTCAATACCTGGTCGGACGCGCAACCCTGCCACATGCATTTCAAGTCGCGCGTCGACGATGTCAAACGTGGCATCCTCATGGCCGGCGGCTTTCCCCTGGAATTGCCGGCGCTGTCGCTGTCGGAATCCTTCCTGAAGCCGACCACCATGCTCTACCGCAATCTGCTGGCGATGGATGCCGAGGAGCTGTTGCGCGGTCACCCCGTTGACGGCGTGGTGCTGATGGGCGGTTGCGACAAGACCACGCCGGCGCTGCTGCTGGGCGCCACCAGCATGAATTTGCCGGCGATCTATCTGCCCGCCGGGCCGATGCTGCGCGGCAACTGGAAGGGCAAGACCCTGGGTTCGGGTTCCGACGCCTGGAAATACTGGGACGAGCGGCGTGCGGGGAAAATCTCCGACAAGGACTGGGTCGATGTCGAGGCCGGCATCGCCCGCAGCTACGGCACCTGCATGACCATGGGCACCGCCTCCACCATGACCGCGATCGCCGAATCGATCGGCATGACGCTGCCGGGGGCGTCGTCGATTCCGGCTGCGGACGCGGGCCACATCCGCATGAGTTCGGAATCCGGCCGGCGCATCGTCGAGATGGTGTGGGAAGACCTGACGCCGAAAAAGATCCAGACCCGCAAGGCGTTCGAAAACGCCATCACGGTGGCGATGGCGATGGGCTGCTCGACCAACGCGATCATTCATTTGATCGCGCAGGCGCGCCGCGCCGGCCAGGATATCGGGCTCGATGATTTCGAGACCGCCAGCCGCAAGGTGCCTGTGATCGCCAACGTCCGGCCGAGCGGCGACACCTATCTGATGGAGGATTTCTTCTATGCCGGGGGTTTGCCCGGCCTGATGAGCCGGATCCGGGATCATCTGCACCTCGATTGCGTGACGGTCACCGGCAAGACGCTCGGCGAGAACATCGCTGATGCCGAAGTCTACAATGATGATGTCATCCGCACGGTTGCCAACCCAATCTATGCCGAGGGCGCGCTCGCCGTGCTGAAGGGCAACCTTGCCCCGGACGGCTGCGTGATCAAACCCAGCGCCTGCGAACCGCGCTTCCTCAAGCATACCGGTCCGGCGCTGGTGTTCGACGATTATCCTGCCATGAAGAAGGCGATCGACGATCCCAATCTCGAAGTCACTGCCGATCATGTCCTGATCCTGCGCAATGCCGGGCCGCAGGGCGGTCCGGGCATGCCGGAATGGGGCATGCTGCCGATCCCCACAAAACTGGTGAAGCAGGGCGTCCGCGACATGGTGCGGCTGTCGGATGCCCGCATGAGCGGCACCAGTTACGGCGCGTGCATCCTGCATGTCTCGCCGGAATCCTATATCGGCGGGCCCTTGGCGCTGGTGCGCACCGGCGACCGCATCACGCTCGACGTCGCGGCGCGCACTATCAATCTCGATGTGACCCAGGCCGAGCTTGCGAAGCGCCGCGCCGCATGGAAGCCGCCCGAGCCTCGCTTCGAGCGCGGCTACGGCTGGATGTTCACGCGCCACATCCGGCAGGCCAATGAAGGCTGCGATTTCGATTTCCTCGAAACCGGGTTCGGCGCGCCGGTCGGCGAACCATCGATTTACTGATCGTCATTCCCCGCGCAAGCGCGTAGCGCTTGTCGCCCCGCGCAAGCGCGTAGCGCTTGTCGCCCGCGCGCAAGTGCGTAGCGCTTGTCGCCGGCGCGCGAAGGGTTGCACCGCTATGCGGCTGCATCGCGCCCGGGCTACGAGTACTGAGGCGATTCAGTTCCGACCCACCGTGGCGTCCTGTTTCCGCAGCACGGTGGTCTTCTCGCCCGGTTCGACCTGATCGATGACAAGCAATTTTATCGGCTCCGTGCCGATGTTCTCGGCCTTGTGCCATTGTCCGCGCGATTCAACGATGAAGTCACCGGACTTGTATTCCTCGCTCTTGCCGGTCCCGGTATTGGTGATGCGCAGCCGGCCGGAGAGCATGTATCCGTAGCGCTGGGAGTTATGCTCGTGCTCGGGCAATTTGGCGCCCGGCTGAATCTCGTAAATCGATGTGATGAGCTGGATCTTGCCCTGCGGCAGCACGATCGGCTGCCCGCTTGAGGTGACGGCAGTGCTGAGCAACGGGCTTATCTTGACCGGATCGGCTTTCGCGGACAGCGGTGCCGCGAGCATCAGCGCCACGGCCGTTACATACATTCTTCTCATGAGATATTCCTTCGCCAGCATTGCGCGCTCATGCAGCGCCGGCTTCAAAAACCATGATCTGAAGCGCGGATAGCAGGGCCGGATACCGTCAACCCGGTCTTCAATTTGGGCGGCGGGCATTACGGCGCAACGTCAACGCCGCTGAAAATTGTGTTACCGCTGTCATGCCCTGCGGAGCCGCGGTGAACTCACAGCATCTGCGGCTTGAACAGCTTGCGATATCGGCTGGTGTTGGCGCCCGAGATCATGAACTCGCCGTCGCCGCGGTAGTGAATCGTCTTCGGATATTTGGGCGAGGTCGCCACATGCGCCTTCACCACTTCGAGGACGAACAGGCTGTATTTCCGGATCAAGCTTGAATCCGTCAGCCTGCATTCGAAATTCGCGTAGCATTCGTCGATCAGCGGAGCGCGGACCTGGCTGCCGGGCTTTGGCGTGAGGCCAAATTCGGCGAACTTGTCGATATCCCGTCCGGAACTGTTGCCTATCTTCACGACCTTGGCGGCGAGGTCTTCGGTCGGAATGTTGATCACGCATTGTTTGCTGCTGCGGATCATCTCGAAGCTATGGTTCTGGGTCCAGATGTAGCAGCCGATCAGGGAGGGTGTGAATTCCATGATCATGTGCCAGCCCATGGTCATGATGTTGGTCTCGCCTTTGTGCGCGGAACTGACGAGGACGATGGGTCCCGGCTCGAGAAAGCGGCGGACATTACTGGTGGGGAAATCCTTCTTGGTATAATTCGGCATGGCTCTTCTCACGCCCCGGTTTGCTCCGCCAATCCCACCGCCCACAATGCAAACGCATAGACGATGCCTACTTCGTCGAGCCGGTTGAAGCGGCCGGAGGCGCCGCCGTGGCCGGCGCCCATATTGGTGCGCAACAACACCGGGCCGCCGCCGCTCATGGTGGCGCGCAGCCGCGCGATCCATTTCGCCGGCTCCCAATAGGTGACGCGCGGATCGGTGAGACCGCCCATCGCCAGGATCGCCGGATACTCCTTCGCCGCCACGTTGTCGTATGGCGAATAGGACAGGATGGTCTTGAAGTCGGCTGCGCTTTCTATCGGGTTGCCCCATTCCGGCCACTCCGGCGGCGTCAGCGGCAGCGTGTCGTCGAGCATGGTATTGAGCACGTCGACGAACGGCACTTCGGCGACGATGCCTGCAAACAACTCGCCTGCGCGATTGGCGACCGCGCCCATCAGCATGCCGCCGGCGCTGGCGCCATGGCCGACGATGCGTTTCGCGCCGGTGTATTTGGCGTCGATCAGTGCCCGGCCCGCGGCCGCAAAATCATCAAAACTGTTGGTTTTCTTCTCGCGCTTGCCGTCGAGATACCAGCCCCAGCCCTTGTCGGTGCCGCCGCGGATATGCGCAATCGCATAAACAAAGCCGCGATCGACCAGCGACAGCCGGTTGGCGGAAAACGACGCCGGCATCGCCATGCCGTAGGAGCCGTAACCGTAGAGCAGCAGCGGCGCGTGTCCGTCGCGCTTGAGATCGCGGCGGTGCAGGATCGAGACCGGCACCTCTGCGCCGTCATGCGAAGTGGCCATGATGCGGGTGGTGACGTAATCGGCGGGGTTGTGACCGGAGGGAATTTCCTGACGCTTGCGCAACGTGCGCGTTCGCCTCGCCATGTCATAGTCGTAGACTTCCGACGGCGTCGTCATCGACGAATAGGAGAAACGCAAATTCGTCGTATCGAATTCATAGCCGCCCATGGTGTCCAGCGAATACGCCGTCTCGGCAAACGCGATGGCGTGCTCGTCGCCTGATTTGAGATCGCGGATGACGATCGCCGGCAGCGCGTTGGCGCGCTCCAGCCGCACCAGGTGACCCGAATACAGCTCGATGTCGATGATGTAGACGCCTGCGCGATGCGGGATCAGGTCGCGCCAACTGGCACGCCCCGGCGATCGCAGCGGCGCGGTGACGATCTTGAAATCGATGGCATCATGGGCATTGGTGAGAATGAACAGTTCGTCTCCACGGTCGGCCACCGAATATTGCACGCCGACCTCCCGCTCCGCGACAAGGCGCGGCGGCGCGTCGGGCTCGGCCAGATCGATCAGCCGCTGCTCGGAGGTTTCGTGGTCGCCGCCGGCAATCACGCAAAAGCGGCCGCTGGAACTTTCATGGATATGGGTGAACCAGCCGGAATCGTGCTCTTCGTAAACCAGCAGATCGTCCGCCTGCAGCGTACCCAGGCGATGACGCCAGACCTGCATCGGACGGTGATTGTCGTCGAGCTTGACGTAGAAGAAACTCTTGCAGTCCGCGCTCCACACCACCGCGCCGTCGGTTTCCTCGACAAGGTCGTCACGGTCCGCACCATTGGCCCAGTCGCGCACGCGAACTGAAAAATATTCCGAGCCCTTGATATCAGCGCTCCAGGCCTCGAGCCGATGATCCGGTGAATGCCGGGCGCCGCCGAACTTGAAGTATCTATGATTAGCCGCGAGTTGGTCGCCATCGAGGATGATTTCGATCTCTCCACCATCGCGCGGGCAGCGCCCGAACAATTCGTGCTGACCGCCTTCGCGGAATCTGCGCAAATAGGCGTAGGGGCCATCCGGCGCGGGCACGCTGGAATCGTCTTCCTTGATCCGGCCGCGCATTTCCGCAACCAGCTTCTTCTGCAGGCCGGCGGTGTGGCCGAGCAGGCTGTCGGTGTAATCGTTCTCCGCTTCGAGGTAATTACGGATATCCGCGTTCAGGATCGAAGGATCGCGCAGCACCTCCTGCCAGTTGGCATCTTTCAGCCACGCGTAATCGTCCGTCACCGTGATTCCGTGGGTAGTGAATGAATGCGGGCGGCGCGGCGCCAGCGGCACCGGCTGCGAGCTCTTGGTTCTTATCGGTTGTGTCACTCGGTCCTCTCGTCTGGTCCTGCGGAGGCGGCCGCCCCTCATGTCATATCGGTGCGATCCAGCGGATTGCCAGAAGTGCCGCCACGGCGCCAGAGCTGCGGCCAGCATGTTGACAGATTGTAGGGTTAGGCTTTCCGGCGAGCCCGGGACCAAGGACCCATGCTTTTCAACTCGTACCAGTTCATTTTCCTGTTCCTGCCGATCGCCTTGGCCGGCTATTTCGTGCTCGGGCGGCTTGGCAATCTGGCGCCCGTGATCTGGCTGGCGCTGGCGTCGCTGGTCTTCTACTCCGTGAGCAACTGGCAATTCGTGCTGCTGCTGCTGGCGTCGATCGCGTTCAATTATGTCATCGGCCTGCTGCTGCTCTCGAAATGGTTGGGCCCCGGACCGCGCTTTGCAGCCCTGGCGATCGGTGTCGCCGGAGATATCCTGACGCTCGGCTATTTCAAATACGCCGGCTTCCTGGCCGCCAACCTGAACGCCATCTTCTCGACCGGTCTGACGCTCAATATACTGCTGCCGGTTGGAATTTCGTTCTACACTTTCACGCAGATCGCGTTTTTGGTCGATGCTTACAGGGGAAAGGTCGCGCGTTACGCGCTGCCGCATTACGCGCTGTTCGTCACTTATTTCCCGCATCTGATCGCGGGACCGATTCTTCACCACAAGGACATGATCCCGCAATTCGAGCGCGCCGAGGCGAAACGGCCCGACGCGCATCTGATCCTGTGCGGCGTGATCATCTTCGCGATCGGCCTATTCAAGAAGACCTGTCTCGCCGACGGTATCCAGCCCTTGGTCTCGCTCGCCTTCGGCCCCAATGCGCCGACATTCGATCAGGCCTGGATCGGTGCGCTGGCCTATACATTTCAGCTCTATTTCGATTTCTCTGGCTATTCCGACATGGCGATCGGCATCTCGCTGATGTTTGGCATCTTCCTGCCGCTTAATTTCAACTCGCCCTACAAGGCCACCAGCATCATCGATTTCTGGCGGCGCTGGCACATGACGCTGTCGCAATTCCTGCGCGACTATCTCTACATCCCGCTCGGTGGCAACCGGCATGGCCCGGTCCTGCGTTACGTGAACCTGATGATCACCATGGTGCTCGGCGGGCTCTGGCACGGCGCGGCTTGGACCTTTGTGGTATGGGGCGCGCTGCATGGCGCGTATCTCTGCATCAATCACGCCTGGAACAATTATGGTCCCGCGATTGCGCCGCGCTTCGCGCCTGTTGCTAATGCTGCCGCGTTCATCCTGACATTTTTGTCGGTCGTCATCGCCTGGGTGTTCTTTCGCGCCGACAGCATGGCGACGGCGATCCATGTGCTGTCGAAGATGGCTAACCCCACGCAGATCGCATTCGGTCGCGTGGAAATGACCTACACACTGTTCATCATCATCTACGCCGCGATCGCATTGTTTGCCCCGAACACGCAGGCGATCATGGGCTATGACCACAAGAATCGGACCGTAGGCCCCGCGCCCGGCGCCTTGCCGCTGCGCCCGCTCTTGCTCTATGCGTCGGCGGCAGCGCTGGCTTTCGGGATTCTCGGAATCCAGCAGCAGAGCGAATTCATTTACTTCAGGTTCTGATGAGTAAACCGGCCAAGAATCTGCTTCGGCTTCTGTGCACGAGCGGGCTCATCCTCCTGATGGCGGCCGCGCTCAATTTTGCGGTCGATCCGCTGCAACTGTTCAGGCCCGCGCGCATCTTTCCGGCGATGTACTCGCCCGATACGCGCATGCAGAATGCCGGGCTGATCCGAAGCCAGGATTTCGACACTGTCTTCATGGGTACGTCGCTCGCCATTCATTTCCGGCAGAGCGATATGGACAGGATCCTCGGCGTTCGTTCACTAAAGCTGGCAATGCCTGGATCAAGCTCAAAGGAGCAAAGTTTTGTGCTTGCCGCCGCGGTTGAGCGCCGCCCGAAGCGGGTGGTCTGGCAGATGGACGAATGGATCTTCCGCGAGGCGACGGACATCGACAAGAACATCCATCTTCCGGCCGACCTCTACCGCAGAAATACCAAAGGTGTCGCAAGTTACCTCTTTGACGGCGCCATGGCGCGCGAATCGCTTTGGCTCCTGGCGCGATCGATTCCGCCACTGCAGCCGCTGGTCGCCCGGTTGACCAATGGCGTGCTGTTCAAGTTTCCGATCGCCCGGGTTGACGATATCAATGCTCTTCGGCCCGACTATGACGTGTCCGAAGCGTATAATTCCAAGAAGGCGCTGGCCGCGTTCACGCGCATGACGGCCGCGCGTAGCGCCTATCTGGCGGAGGGGTACAATTATGACGCGATGATATGGCGTTTCGAGCAGGATGCGATCGGCCTGATCGGGAAAAATCCCGATGTCAAATTCGACATCTATTTTCCGCCGTATTCAATCCTGCAATTCGTGGCGATGCGGGACACCTCGCCGGCGACGCTGAAGATCGTGTATGATTTCTCGACCCACGCAGCTTCACGATTGCTGCAGTATCCGAATGTCAGCCTTCATGACTTCCGCGCGGCAAAGGAAATCACGCACGACCTGAACAATTACGCCGACATGGTTCATCACTCGCCCGCGATCGATTTGAAAGTTCTTTCGATGCTGGCCGAGGGAAAATACGTCGTTGATCGCGCGGCGCCAACGGCACCGCTCGAGCACCTCAAGACGCAGATCGAGGCGTACCGGATCGAACAGCCCCGGTAGGGGGCCTCGTCTGAGAGTCTGACTCAAAATACAGCCAACGAAGTTGGCCGTTCTAATCAAGCCCGGCCATGACGAAAAGCGAATCGCGTTCAGGTGGCTAGAGACGGGGTTGAAAATGCCGGCTGCATTTTCCATCACACTCTGAGGAGCGCGCTCTTGCGCGCGTCTGCTTTCGCGGAGCCTGTCATCGGGCGCGCATTCGCGCGACCCGTTGGCTCGCAATGACGCCTCATCATGCACTTACGCTTTCGCCGAGCCACTCGATTGCGGCTTCGGTGCCGCCCTTGCCGTGCGGAATAGCGAGCGCGTTGAGGCCGACCTCGATGACGCCCAGCGTGCCCAGGATCATCGGGGCGTTGACGTGCCCCATATGGGCGATCCGAAACGCCTGGCCTGCGAGGTCGCCGATCCCGACGCCGAGCACCACGCCGCATTTCTCCTTGCAATAGCGTTGCAGCGCGACCGGATCTTGGCCGTTCGACATGACGACGGTTGTCACCGTGTCCGACCGCTCGCCGGCTTCCGCGATGTTGAAGCCGAGCACCTGGCCTTGCGCCCAAACCGCGACCGCGCGGCGAACCGCTTCGGCCAAAAGGCGATGACGCAGGAAGACGTTCTCAAGCTGCTCTTCGAATATCATGTCTATGGACTGGCGCAGCGCGAACAGCAGATGCACCGGCGCGGTGCCGGCGTATTTCCGATAGTGCTCGGCGCCTTCGCGTTCGGTCCAGTCCCAATAGGGCGTCCGCAGTCCGGCGGTTTTATGCACCTCGCGGGCGCGATCGTTGGCGGCGACGAAGCCGAGGCCCGGCGGCGCCATCAGGCCTTTCTGCGATCCGGACATCGCGACGTCGATGCCCCACGCATCCATCTCAAACGGCATGCAGCCGAGCGAGGCCACCGCATCGACCATGAACAGTGCCGGGTGACCTGAAGCCTTGATGGCCTGGCCGATGGCTTCGATGTCGTTATATGCCCCCGAGGCGGTATCGACCTGCACCGCAAGGATCGCCTTGATCTTGTGATCCTTGTCCTGCCGCAACCGTGCTTCGACCTCAGCGGGGCGTATCGCGCGCCGCCAGTCACCCTTCAGCACTTCGACGTCGGCGCCCATGGCGGCCGCGGCGATGCCCCAGCCGATGGCAAACCGGCCGCTCTCCAGCACCAGAACCTTGTCGCCGCGCGACAGCACGTTGCTGAGCACGGCTTCCCAGGCGCCGTGCCCATTGGCGATGTAGATGTAGGAGGGCCCTTTGGTGGCGAACAATCTCGAGAGATCGCGCAACAGGCTGTCGGTCATCTCGACCATCTGATCGGAATAGATGTCCAGCGCCGGACGATGCATCGCCCGCAACACTTCGTCGGGCATCGTGGTGGGCCCGGGGATAGCCAGAAATTCCCGGCCCGCGCGAACGACCATTGGGTTTATTCCTTTTGGGTATGCCCTAGAGCCTTTGCCGTTTCGATAGAATCGAAACGGGCTCTAGATTCTTGATTTGACGCGTCTTCTTGATGTGAACCGGTCTCCACTTCGCTTGAAAACGCTCTGGGAAAGGGATGCAAGGGAATGACCGGAAATTCAAGCTGGAACATGATGATAATGGGTTGAAGCCGTCATTGCGAGCGCAACGAAGGCAATCCAGGGCTGCAAGGAAGATTGGAATGCCTCGTCGCTTCGCTCCTCGCCATCACGGCCTGCGGCAGTCTATTTATTCAAGGCGCCGGCGATCGCTTGCCAGATTTGATCCTTGATCTCGGTCGCGGGCGGGCTGGGAATGATCGCGGCGGGATTTGTCCGCTTCTGGCACGCCTCGACCAGACGCAAAATCCAGACCTCGCCGTCGGTGTAATAGCGATCGCCGCCGCCGTTATACCCCGCCAGCGTGGGCCCGATGCCCGTCACCTGATACTTTGCTTCAACCATTCCGGCAGCTTCCAGGTCGGTGGCGAGAAACTTTCGCTCGGCGTCGATATCCGCACCGATATGATGGGTGATGGCGCCGGTATAGCGGCTGACCCCGACGCTTCGGTCGAACGTGGCGTCGCCGAGCCACACCGGCCGCTTTTCCTCGCCGGCGTCCAGCACCTTCCAGAAACGCACATGATGGCGATGATCGGCGCTGTTGCCGTCTGGCTTTTCGAAGGCGAGGTCCTCGCGGCGGTCGAGATAATAAAGGCTGCTGACCGGCGCGTCGCGATAGGGCCGGTCCAGCAGCACGCTGCCGGCGATCTCGATGGAGGATCGCAGCGTCACGGGATCGGCGGGATACCAGCCGGCGGCATGCATGGCGCAGAGAACGTCAAACTTGTCGCCGACCAGCCCGACATTGATCGGATCGCCGGGAATGCCCTGCGCGGTGCGGGTGACCATGGGCAGCGTCGCAAGGCCCTTCTGGTGCTCGTAGTGCGTCCAGACCATCGGCAATACGAGATAGGCGATCAGGGTATAGGCGGCGACCACCAACAGCGCGAGCAACGCCGTGCGCTTTACCCGCTGATGTTTCGGCGGTGCCCTGGATTGCACGCCATTGCTGTCAGCCACGTCCCGCGCTCCGCGATTGGCCTGTCGCGAAGGATAGCACGGCCGGGTGAGGACGCTATCGCCTGGTCTCGCGGCAGCCGGCGGCTTCGGCCTCGTCCACCGAACAGAACCAGCGCGTGCCCTTGCTGATTTGCATCTTGATCTGCGTATACCAGCGGCTGGTCGGCTGGTGATAGATGCATTCGCCGGATCGGTTGACGTTGCCCTTGATGGTGCAGTCGGGCGAAGGCGCCACCGGTCCCGAAGCCGACGCCAGCAGGATCGCGCGGGCGTGTTCGGGCGGTTTGACGGCGCCGAGTATCGCGGTCTTCTTGTTGCGCACGCGCCAGTCCCACGGCGCGATGAAGGCGCCCTGCCACATGCCGGCCTTGGCCTCGCGCGCGGCCTTTTCATCGGCGTCGTAATCGCGGGATATTCGCGCATAGGACAGCGCCCATCCGCTCTTCACCATCCATTTCTGGATGTCCTCGCCGTCGACCTCGCACCGCGCCACGATATGGCCGCGCCGATCGGTGTTCTGGCGCGGGCGACAGGTCCAGGTCTTGTTGTCGGCATGCTTGATGAGTTCGTCGCGCGCGGCGACGCCGCAGGTCCAGCGCTCGCCCTTGGTGTTGAGGCAGAGCTGGTCCACCGACGGCGCGTCGATCCCGCCCAGACGGATCCGGCTGTTGCCGATCTGAATCTGGTCGCCCTCGCGGATTTTCGGAATCCCGGTGATGTCGGCGGCTTCCGCGATCACAGGCCACAGCAATACCGCGGTCGCCAACAGGAATTTCATGAACATGCAAAGCGGCCGTATCAAATGTGAATCACACGCTGGCGATTGTGCTGCGGATTGGGCCGCCGCACCAGCGACTGAGGACCCGACTGCGGTCAACTTTGCGCTACCGTGCTTTACGCCACCGTCATTGCGAGGAGCAAAGCGACGAAGCAATCCAAATCCTGGTTGCCCAGTTGCTGGATTGCTTTCGCGGAGCCCGTCATCGGGCGCGCATTCGCGCCACCCGTTGGCTCGCAACGACGGCTAGCCTCTCGCCGCCCCGCGCATCATCGCCCGCCGCGCCAGCGCCAGCCCCATCAGCACGAAGGCGGAAGTGACCTCGGGGCCGCCGACCAGGATGCGGGTCGGGGTCTTCATCTTGTTCCACTCGTACGCCCTGAACGGGCCGTGCCGGCCGCCTTCGCCGAGATGGCTGACGATGCAATGCAGCGCCGGCGTGAAACTCGTCACCTCGGCGCCGAGATGGCCGAGCGCGATCAGCGCCAGCGCGGCATCGAACGCGTTCATCTCACCGGCGATCAGCTCGGTCCGCACATAGGCCAAGACCCGGCCGCGGATGAAATCGAACGCGCCTTCAGGGTCGATCGCCTGCCGCGCGGCCGGCGGCAGCGCGATGAAGGCGGCGTAGCAGCGGCCGAAATAGGCGCAATAAAGCTCCGGCAGATAATAGATGTGCGAGCGCGGATTGGTAAAACCACCGCTCGCCACCAGGCGCTTCTGAAAGCCGATGATGCGATGAACGGTGTCCAGCCGCTTTGGTGTCTCGATGATTTTCCATAGGCCCAAATGGCGAAAGCTGACTTCGAGGACGTCGAGATTGAGCGTCGGATCGAGATCGTTGCCAAACGGACGGTCGCCGGCGAGGTTGTCGATCCAGGTGAGGACGCCGCCTTCGTAATCGATGTGGTCGTTGAGCGGCACCGTCACCCGCGGCTCGTTGGCGCCGCCGTCGACCTGGTAGGCGAACAAGTCGATCAGCGGCTGCGCCAGCATCGGGTCGGTCGAGCCGGCCTGGGTCGCCGCCGAGAAAGCGCAGGCGGTGGTGTCGCAATCCGGCACGTAGACGCCGAAGCCGAGATCCTGCTTGATCTGCGCGAAGAAGCGGCTGAAGCGCGGATGCGGCGGCGGCGCCAGCGCGGTGACGACGCCGACGATACGGCCGTCGTGCGAGCGCACCTCCTCGCGGCTGGTGGTGAGACAGAAATCGACCATCTCGGCGATCGCGCGGCGCGACGTCGCGGTCTGGCCCGGCGAGGCGAGGCCGGTTTCGACAAAGCTCAGCAGCGCCTCGGTGTAAAACGCGTCGTAATAGGCGGAGCGATGGCGGATCTGCATCGGCTCCCACATCGGCTCGGCGATGCCGGTCCAGGGCGGGTTGATGAGGGCGCGGGCCGGCGAGCGCGCGATAAAGACCCGCGCCAGGTTGAACAGCAGCGTCGAGTTCTTGTAGCCGCGTGAATTGAGGCCGGTCAGCGCCATCGACAGTTCGCGGCCCCGCAAATCGACATCGCCGATCAGGTTGAAGGCGGCGTAGGTCGGAATAAAGCCGCTGTTGGTAAAGGACCGCAGCAGGTGCGCGCCGCAGGCGCGGATGACGTGTTCGATCTCGGCAAGGCCGGGCGCCCGCGCCGGCGCGGCGGCGAGCTTGGGCCTGGGATGCCTGAGATCGATGGTGTCCAGCAGCGCCGCCACCGGCTGGCCGATCGCGGCCCAGTCCGGCGTTTCGTCGTCGCGGGCCCGGATCAGCGCTTCGCGCAAGCGTTGCAGCCGCGGCTCCTCGCGCAGTTCGGCAAGCCCGGTCCGGCACAGCAGCGGCCGCAAGGCCGGGTTTCCCAGCGCCGTTCTGTAGAATTTCCCGAGGTGGGCGTCGCCGCCGGAATACCCGAGCAGCAGGGGATCGCAGACGTCATAGAGCGACGGGCCGTCCTTCCGGGCCGTCAGCGCGCGGTAGGCGGCACCGGCAAAATGCTGAAAATTCATGAAGTTGTTTCCGTGCGATGTCAGTCGCACGTCCCCCCCCCCCCCCCAAGCCGCGCCAAATCCGCCCCGCGGCGCTGCCCGCCTCAAGACCCGCAGATAGGACCTGCAAGTCGTTGAAAAACTACTCAAATGCGCGGGAAATACAAATGTGACCGAAGTCACAGACCGGCGCAGAGATTTGAGGCGATCTGGATCGAACCATTGTACGGGCGGAGGCGGTAAAATGCTCTTCCGATTGAGGAAATCGCCCCGTCCGGGGTACCGCGGTGGGGCCAAAATATGTCAAGAGGTTGCCGGATGGGTCCTTACAGGCTAAAGGCTTCCTTGTTGCGATGCCGCAAATTAAGCGCAATTGGGCGACACACCCTTCGTGCATCCCCACAAAACCTAATCGGCGTTGGCGCGACTAATCTGCGCGCCTTGGACGTCGACCGGGTTGGACAGCGACCAGGTTGGACCGCGACCAAGTTCGACAACGACCAGGAATGAACCGCGATGAATGTAACGCAGCTTCGCATTTCCCGCCGCTCGGTCGCCGTTGCCGCCGCCCTGTTCGGCATGGTGTCGCTGGCGCTCGGGGCCCACGCGGCGCTGAACAAGCGGGCGCTGGATACCGCTTCGGCCATCGCCGCCGGGCAGAGCGCGGATGCGGCGATCAAGACCTCGCGGCTCGCTTTGGTGATCGGCAACGGTCATTATCCCGACGCCAGCGCGCCGCTGAGCCAGCCGATCAACGACGCGCGCGCGCTCACCGCTGCGCTGCGCCGCGACGGTTTTGACGTCGATGTCGTGGAAGACGCCACCAGGGACGACATGAGCCGCGCGGTCGGCCGTCTGAAATCCAGGATCAAGCCGGATTCCGTGGTGATGCTGTTCTTCGGCGGCTATGGCGTTCAGGTCGGCCGCGAGAGCTACATGATCCCGGTCGACGCCGTGATCTGGAAGGAAGCCGACGTGCGCCGCCAGGGGGTCAGCGTCGAGCAGGTCCTGGAGGTGATGAAGGAGCAGGGCGCCCGCGCCAAGCTTGCCGTGGTCGACGCCTCGCGGCGCAATCCCTACGAGCGCCGCTTCCGCGCCTATTCCCACGGCCTGGCGCCGATCAACGCGCCCGACAACGCGCTGATCCTGTCCTCGGCTACGCCGGGCAAGGTCGCCGACGATTCCGGCGGCCAGCACAGCGTGCTGATGGCCGAACTGCTCGGTAACCTCAAGGCGCAGGCCGGCGGCATCGAGGCCGTCTTCAACAAGACCCGCGTTGCGATCTCCCGCGCCTCCGACGGCGAGCAGGTCCCCTCGGTGTCGTCGTCGCTTTTGGAAGACGTCCGTCTCGACGCCACCGCCACCGTAAATAGCGGCAGCTAAGCGCCGGCGTCTCGTGGTCCCTGCGAACGCAGGGAGCAACTCCATCAGCACGTCGTCCCTGCGAAAGCAGGGACCCATATGTGGACGGCCCCCGTGCCACAAGAGTTCTTCAGGGTCTGATCGGATCGCTTGCATCCATATGT
>NZ_JNIJ01000015.1 GCF_000701345.1 Bradyrhizobium sp. URHD0069
CCAACGCGCTGAAAAGCCATTGCGATAGCGGCCCGGCTTCCAGTCCGATCCGCCTGAAGCGGTAGATGGGGTTCCGCAGAACCTGCAGCAGAGCTTCAGGCTCGCTCGCCACCTTCACTTCCCGCACGATCCTGCCCGTGTCATCCACAATGCAGACGCTGGTCTGCTTGACCGATACGTCTAATCCAGCAAAATGGTCCATGCTGCGCTTCTCCTTCTGATGCTTGAGGCCGTAACCACGGACCTCGTTTCACCATCAGCCTGAAGCGCAGCACCCAAAATCTTCAGCTATCCACAAGCTGGGCCGGCCGATTACCCCATCTTTGGTGGGGGTAAACCGGACAAATAATAAGCGACGGCCGACGTCGCCCTTTGACCCGAAGCAGACTCGCGGCGAAGAAATCGTACTAACGCATGCGGCGTCGGACCGATCGCTTTGACCCCGAAGCGGTCGTAAATTCCGTGGGACGCGTGACCGGGAAGATTTCGCGCACATATGTGGGGGCTGCTCGACCGCCTTGTGGCGACCGGATGCCCGCCGATCCACACCTACTCCTTTGACTTTGGCCCCTTCACGATTGCCGGCGCCCCGGGCACTGACAAGAGCCCTTTCGCCTGCTGCCCGCGGCGAACCATCCTCGACAAGCTGCTCGTCGACGCCGCGGCCGAATCCGGTGCGGAGATCCGTCAGGGCTTCGTGGTCGAGGAGATTCTTTTCGAAGACGACCGTGCGGTCGGCATCAAGGGTCGATCAAGGCACGGCGGTTCGGTCACGGAGCATGCCGACGTGATCGCCGGGGCCGACGGCCGGCACTCGATGGTGAGTGAAGCGGTTTGTCCTGAGCAGTACCGCGAGAAGGCGCCGCTGCTGGCGGGTTACTACAGCTATTGGAGCGGTCTGCCCATGAATGGCCGGTTTGAAAGCTATATCCGCGACAAGCGCGGATTTGCGGCGGTCCCGACCCACGACGGTCTGACGCTTGTGATCGCCGGGTGGCCTTACGCGGAGTTTGAGAAGAACAAGCAGGACATCGAGGGCAGCTATCTGAAGACCATCGAACTGGCGCCGGCCTTTGCCGATCGCCTGCGCAGCGCGACGCGCCAAGCGCCGTTTGCGGGTACGGCGGTGCCGAACTATTTTCGCAAGCCCTACGGCCCCGGCTGGGCTCTCGTGGAGGACGCCGGCTACAATAAGGACTTCATTACCGCGCAGGGAATTCTCGATGCCTTCCGCGATGCCGAACTCTGCGCGACGGCACTCGACGAGTCTTTCTCAGGCGCGCGGCCATTCGATGATGCCATGGGTGAATATCAGCACACCCGCGACGCGCAGGTTGGGGCGATGTACGATTTCACTTGCGAGCTCGCAACGCTGGAGCCCCCGCCGCCCGAGCTGCAGCAGCTCCTTCAGGCGGCTCACGGCAACCAGGCGGCCATGGACGGATTTGTGCGTCTGAACGCCGGCACGATATCGCCGACGGAATTCTTTGCGCCACAGAACATCGAAGCGATCTTTGCCGCTGCAGCCTCAAGAGCTCACAGCGTGGGTGCTATTGGTGAGAGAGCCCCTTGATCCGATCGGTGAGCATAGTTGAGACATTGCGGCTTAGTCCGCTCTGGGTCGATTTTGGCCGCGGCATATCCGGTTAGGGGTTAATCCCGGAAATGCCGGTTCGCTGTTGAGGGCGGTGCCGCAAAGCCGCTACTTGGTCTTCCCGTCCTTGTCGTATTGCGCAAGAAACGCCCAGAGATCGTTGACCTCTTTCTCGTTCTTGACGCCGGCGAATGCCATCTTGGTGCCGGGAATCTTTGCCTTCGGGTCCTTGATGTATTCCTTGAATTCGGCCTCGTTCCAGGTGATGCCGGAATTCTTGTTGGCTTCCGAGTAGGAATAGCCTTCCACCGTGCCGGCCTTGCGGCCGTCTAACCCGTTGAGCACCGGGCCGATCTTGTTCTTGGCGCCTTCCCCGACTGCGTGGCAGGCTAGGCATTTGTTGAACGATGTCTTGCCGGCCGCGACGTCCTGGGCCAGTGCCACGGATGCGGTTGCCGACGATGCGATGACGACCAGCGCGCTCAGGGTCAGGTTTCTCATTGGATGCTCTTCGTGGGTTTGGGGCGACGATCCAGCCGCCCGTTGTTGCACGGGGCGCTCGCGGTGGACAAGCCGTGAAACGCGTCCGGGTTTCATCTATCTTACTTACGCCTTTCTGATGGCTGGCATTCGGGCAGCGCGAGCTATTCAAAACGTGCTTGATTTATCATGACAAATCGGCGAGCACGAAAGCGCTCGCAGCCCGGGCGGCTCGGCGGGAGAAGTAGCTATGACCATCATGATGCCCACATCGGATCAGGCGGTTTTGGGCCGCCGCGACGCCATCGTGGCGGCGCTGCGCGCGATCGTGCCGGGCGAGGGCGTGATCGACAGTGCTGCCGAAATGCTGCCCTACGAGTCCGATGGCTTGATGGCCTATCGTCAGCCGCCGATGGTCGTGGTGCTCCCGGACACGTCAGAGCAGGTGTCGCAGGTTCTGAAATATTGCTTCGAGCAGGGCATCAAGGTGGTGCCGCGCGGCGCGGGCACCTCGTTGTCCGGCGGCGCGCTGCCGCTGGCCGATGGCGTGCTGCTTGGGCTTGGCAAATTCAAGCGGATCCGCGAGATCGATTTCGATAACCGTGTCGTGGTGACCGAACCGGGCGTGACGAATCTCGCCATCAGCCAGGCGGTCGCCCACGCCGGATTCTATTATGCGCCCGACCCGTCGTCGCAGATTGCCTGCTCGATCGGCGGCAATGTCGCGGAGAATTCCGGCGGCGTGCATTGCCTGAAATACGGCATGACGACCAACAACGTGTTGGGCTGCGAGATCGTGCTGATGTCGGGCGAAATCATCAAGGTCGGCGGCAAGTCCGCGGAGCATAGCGGCTACGACCTGATGGGAATCATCACGGGATCCGAAGGCCTGCTCGGCGTCATCACCGAGGTCACGGTGCGGATTCTTCAGAAGCCGGAGACCGCCCGCGCTGTGATGGTCGGCTTTGCGCAAGTCGAGGCAGCCGGCGAATGCGTGGCGCGGATTATCGGCGCCGGGATCATCCCGGGCGGCATGGAAATGATGGACAGACCGGCGATCCACGCCGCCGAAGCCTTCGTCCATGCCGGCTATCCGCTCGACGTCGAGGCGCTTTTGATTATCGAACTCGATGGCCCCGGGGTCGAGGTCGACGAACTGATCGAGCGGGTCGAGGCGATCGCGCAAGGCTGCGGCTCGACGACGTGCCAGATTTCCACTTCCGAGACGGAGCGGAATCTGTTCTGGGCCGGCCGCAAGGCGGCATTCCCTGCGGTGGGGCGGATTTCGCCGGACTATCTCTGCATGGATGGCACCATCCCGCGCGGCAAATTGCCGGAGGCCCTGACGCGAATCCGGAACCTGTCGGAAAAATACGATCTCCGCGTCGCCAATGTGTTTCATGCCGGCGACGGCAATCTGCATCCCTTGATTCTGTACGACGCCAACAAGCCCGGCGAGATGGAACGCGCCGAAGCCTTTGGCGCGGATATCTTAAGGGTCTGTGTGGAACTCGGCGGCGTGCTCACCGGCGAACATGGCGTCGGCATCGAGAAGCGCGACCTGATGCCGGAGATGTTCAGCGAGATCGATCTCAATCAGCAGCAACGGCTGAAATGCGCTTTCGACGCGCAGGGGCTGCTCAACCCCGGCAAGGTGTTTCCGACCCTGCACCGCTGCGCCGAACTCGGCCGCATGCATGTCCACGGCGGCAAGCTCGCCTTCCCTGATCTTCCGCGGTTTTGACGATGAGGGCCGTCCATTTTCCGATCGTCACGCCCCGCCACGGGATCTCGCGTTTGGCGTGCCCGATGAGAGGCTCAAGCGGGGAATTCGGAATTCCGCGCCGTCGAGGCCTATCTGCGGCTTCTGCGATGGCTGGATCGTTCGCTGGAGCCTGTCATCGGGCGGCGCATCGCGCCGACCCGGTGGCGGACGATGGCCACAAAGAGCAGATCTAGTCTCGTGGATACCCTGAGAGTACGTGACGCCAAGGACGTCGAGCAGGTAGTGCGCGCGGCGATTGCCAGCGAGCAGCCGCTGGAAATCATCGGCCATGGCAGTAAGCGGCTGATCGGCCAGCCGATGGCGACCAACGCGCTGCTCGACCTTTCGGCGCTCAATGCGGTGACATCATATGAACCAAACGAGTTGATTATCACCGTGCAGGCGGGCGCGCCGCTCGCCGACGTTCTGTCGCTGATCGACAGCAAAAATCAGCAGTTCGCCTTCGAGCCCATCAATACCGCGCGGCTCATGGGGACGCCAAACCTGGGAACCATCGGTGGTATGATCGGTGCCGGGCTGGCAGGTCCCCGCCGCATCAGGGCCGGCGGCGCGCGCGACCATCTGCTGGGCGCACATGCGGTGTCGGGCTTCGGCGACAGTTTCAAGGCCGGCGGCCGGGTGGTGAAGAACGTCACCGGCTACGACCTTTGCAAGCTATTGGCCGGATCCTGGGGCACGCTGGCGGTCATGACGGAAGTGACGTTGAAGGTGATGCCGCGTCCGGAAAGCGAGCGCACGCTGGTGCTGCGCGGGCTGGACGATGTCGCCGCAAACCGGGCGATGACCGCGGCGCTGGGCTCACCTTTCGATGTGTCCGGCGCGGCGCATGTGCCGAAATCTGCCTTCCAAGCGGCGGTGAACGGGCTCGGCGATCACGGATCGCCGCGAGAGGCAGTTACCCTGCTGCGGCTGGAGGGCATCACGGCGTCGGCTACCCATCGCGCCGCAGCACTCGCCAGGCTGCTTGCGCCGTTTGGAACGGCGGAAATTGTAGAAGATGCGGCCTCTGCGGTGATCTGGAGTTCGGTTCGCGACGTTCAAGCATTTGCCGCCGAGGGCGCGCTCGGCGCGTGGCCGGTATGGCGGATCGTTTGCCCGCCAGCCTCCGGCGGCGCGCTCGGTGAGCGGCTGGCACGAGACACCGGCGGTGACGTGACCTATGATTGGGGCGGCGGCCTCGTCTGGGCGGCCCTGCCGCCCAAGCCCGACGCCCAGGCCGCGCTGGTGCGCCAGCGAGTCAATGCCGTTGGCGGCCATGCCATGCTGGTACGCGCGCCTGAAGAGGTTCGCCGCAGCGTCGACGTGTTTCATCCGCAGCCAAGCGGCCTTGCCGCGCTGGGCGAACGCGTCCGCCACGGCTTCGATCCGAAAAATATCCTCAATCGCGGCCGGATGACGCGAGAAACTCCGCTATGAAAACCGAATTCAGCCTTGTCCAACTCGCAAATCCCGATATCGCGGAAGCCGACAAGATCTTGCGCGCCTGCGTGCATTGCGGGTTCTGCACCGCGACCTGTCCGACCTACGTGCTGCTCGGCGATGAACTCGATAGCCCCCGCGGCCGGATCTATCTCATCAAGGAGATGCTGGAAAAGGACCGGCCACCGACGCAAGAGGTGGTCAAGCACATCGACCGCTGCCTCTCCTGCCTCGCCTGCATGACCACCTGTCCGTCAGGTGTGAACTACATGCATCTGGTCGATCAGGCGCGGGTCAGGATCGAAAGAGATTATACCCGGCCGCTGGCCGAGCGGTTGCTGCGCGCCGTGCTTGCCTGGGTGCTGCCGCGGCCCGACCTGTTTCGCTTAAGCATGATCCTGGCGCGGTTCAGCCGGCCGCTGGCCGCCTTGCTGCCGACACCGAAGGCGACGTCGCCGTCGCCGACTTTGTTGCGCCGAATCAAGGCGATGCTGGCACTCGCGCCGAGTCATCTGCCGGCACCGGGACCGGCTGGCGGAAGCGTTTTTCCGGCCCTCGGCACGCGGCGCGGACGGGTGGCTTTGCTGCAGGGCTGTGCCCAGCAGGTTCTGGCACCGCGCATCAATCAGGCGGCCATCAATCTCCTGACGCGTCATGGCATCGAGGTGGTGCTGGTCAAGGACGAGCAATGTTGCGGCGCGCTGACCCATCATCTCGGCCGCGACGACGACGCATTGGCGCTGGCGCGCGCCAACATCGCACTCTGGACCGCGGAGGCTGAGCAAAATGGCCTCGACGCCATCCTGGTGACGACATCCGGTTGCGGCACGGTGATCAAGGACTATGGCTTCATGCTGCGCGAGGACCGCGACTTCGCGGCTGCTGCCGCGAAGATCTCGGCGCTGGCCAAGGACATCACGGAGTATGTCGGCAGCATCGATCTGCAGCCAGCGCAGCAACACAGCGACATCGTCATCGCCTATCACTCAGCTTGTTCGCTGCAGCACGGCCAGAAAATCACCCAGCTTCCGAAAGAATTGCTTTCCAAGAACGGATTCGTGGTGAAAGATGTACCCGAGAGCCATTTGTGCTGCGGTTCGGCGGGGACGTACAACATTCTCCAGCCTGACATTGCGAACCGATTGCGTGATCGAAAGGTCGCCAATATTGCGATGATCAAGCCGGACATGATTGCTGCGGGCAATATTGGGTGCATGGTGCAGATTGCCGGTGGTACGTCAGTTCCTGTGGTGCACACCATTGAGCTTCTCGATTGGGCGACAGGCGGTCCTCGGCCAGGATTGACCTGATCGATTGGCCCCGAGTGGAAACGGACGACTTGAAACGCTCGATAGACATTGATCGGCGGCAACAGGAGGGATCACGATGGCTAAAGGCAAGAAGAGCAAAAAGAGCAAGAAGGCCAAAAAGGCCAAAAGAAGTCTTGTGACGGCGAAGAAGAAATCCGCGAAGAAATCTTCGAAGAAGTCGGCGAAGAAGTCGGCAAAGAAATCGGCAAAGAAGTCGGCGAAAACAGCCAAGAAGTCAGCGAAGAAATCTGCGAAGAAATCCGCCAAAAAGGCAAAGGCGGCAGCGCCGAAGAAATCCGCCAAGAAGGCCAGCGCCAAAAAGAGCGCGGCAAAAAGGAAGCCTGCTGCGCCTAAACCGGCGGCCCCGGAGGCCGCGCCGACCCCGGCTCCCGCGCCGGCATCTACGGGCCCGAGCTGGGCCTCTCCCGCTCCGGCCGAACCGTCATGGAGTTCTGGCGGTTCGTCCTCGAGCAGCGACGGCGATCACTAGTTTAGCCAAACACGCTCGATCGCATCGGGTGACGTTTTAAGGCCGCAGCTCTGCTTGCTGCGGCCTTTTCGCGTGAGGGGACTTCCTTGTGCGAGGGAGACGCAGAGCTGACTTCCGTACTGTTCGAACTCAGTCCCGGAAGGCGACTGATTCGTCCGTCCGGCGACCGGCCGCGTAGTCCGGTCCCTCCAGAAGCCGCTGACCGCTAAGCTAAATTGACCTACAGAGACCATTCAAAGTTGTTGTCGGAATGCAACACCCGACGACAACATCTTGCGGAAGGGCCATAATGCCCAAAAAACGCCTAATAAGTCAGCAGGTGCCCGTCTTTTTTGCTTCCCGACTTGGGTGGCGCGTTCCAGATTACCGTCAGTGAAGAATTTCGCTGCAGTCGGTTATCGCTTGTCCGTTGGGGGCGCCGGAATCAGACTGATGTTTGAAATGTGATGGGGATCGTCATGAAGAAAATGGTCTTGCTGGCAACCGCGCTGGCAATAGGTTCAGGTTCCGCTCTTGCGGCGGATTTGCGCGTGAAGGCCGTCAAGGCGCCGCCGCCGCCAGCGTTCGAGCCTTGGGATTTCGCCTTCGGCAGCGCGATCATGAGCGACTACATCTTCCGCGGCATCACCCAGTCCAACCACAAGCCCTCCGTCGCGGCCTATTTCGAGCCGCGCTACAACATCAACAAGGATGTGCAGCTGTATCTCGGCGTCGCGGCCGAGAGCATCTCTTTCCCCAACCGCGCCGCCGCTGAGATCGACATCTACGGTGGTATCCGCCCGACGTTCGGCATGTTCGCCTTCGACTTCGGTGTCTGGGGCTATCTGTATCCAGGTGGCTCCTGCTTCAACTCCGCCGCCATCCCTGGTTCCGGCATTCCCGGCTCAGATGCCAGCTGCGCTGCCAGCCCGTTCGGCAATTCCGATCCGATCACCGGTGGACTTCCGATCAACGGCAACTTCGCCAAGAAGGATGCCAGCTTTTTCGAAGGTTATGCCAAGGTCAACGTGACCCTCAATGACCAGTTCCAGATCGGCGCGACCGAATACTACTCGCCGAACTTCCTGAACCTCGGCGCCTGGGGCAATTATGCGTCGATCACCGGCAAGTGGACTGCACCGAGCGCGACGTTCGGCGCCAGCGGCGTCGGGATGTATGTCTCCGGCGAGTTCGGTCGGCAGTGGCTGGGAACCTCCGACGCCTTCTACGGCACGACCATTGCCAGCCCGCTTGGTGGCGGACCGTTCCCGAACGGCATTCCTGAGCCGAGCTACAACACCTGGAATATCGGCGTTGGCTTCACCTACAAGGTGTTCACGCTGGACCTGCGTTACTCCGACACCAACCTGTCGAAGGGCGATTGCAATGCGTTCACCAGCGACTTTACCGCTAAATTTGGCAACAACTTCACCCCGATCAATCCGGGTGGCTTCGGCTCCAACTGGTGCGGCGCGGCCGGCATTGCCAAGCTCTCGGCTGACCTGACCGCGATGACCAGCCTGAAGTAAGTTTCTCTCTCGAGACCAACGGGGGCGGCAGAGCAATCTGCCGCCCCTTTTGTTTTGCGGTGGTTCTGAATGAGACCGGATTGCCTGCAGCGGGCGAGCGATGCGATCCGCCGTAACTTGCGGGCGCCGTGCTCCTGACGGAGTTTGCCTAGAGCCTTTTCGTTTCGATGGAATCGAAACGGGGCTCTAGATTCCTGATTTGACGCGTTTTCTTGACGCGAACCGGGCCCCACTTCGCTTGAAAACGCTCTAGTCTATGTCTGACACCGATGGGCCCGTCGCCGGCCTTGGCCGCAGCGCTGGTGGTAGTGCGCGCCGCGTGCAAAGCCAGCGCCGTCATGACAGCTTGCCGTTATGACAGCTTGGCGTCCTCGCTCCGGTTCTGCAGGAGAAATTGATCGCCGTCGCGGGTCAGCACGACATTACGCTGGTGGAAGGCTTCAAGCGTAGAGCGATGACCGATCGAGACGATGGTGGTTGCCGGCAATTTCTGTTCGAGGAGACGATACAGCGCCGCTTCCGAGCCTTCATCGAGGGAAGCGGTCGCTTCGTCGAGAAACAGATATTGCGGCGCGTGCAACAGCGCGCGTGCAAGCCCAAGGCGCTGTTGCTCACCCAGCGAGAGTATCCGATTCCAGTGCGCCTCCTCCTCTAGTTGCGGCGCGAGCTGAGGCAGACCCACCGAGATCAGAACATCGCTGACCCGATCCGAACTGAATGTGCTCACCTCGGCGGGGTAGACGATCGCGGCCTTTAACGAGCCGACTGGAAAATACGGCCGCTGTGGCAGCGTCATCAGCTTGGCTTTCGCGGGGATGGCAATGCTGCCGCTGCCGAAGGGCCAGACACCAGCGATGGCGCGGAACAAAGTCGACTTGCCGGCGCCGGATGGGCCGGTGATCAGGGTGCGCTCATTGCTGCGAATGCTGAAGCCATCAGCCGAGATGAGCGGCCTTCCGTTGGGCAACCGGACGAGAAGCTGCTTCAAATCGATTTTGTCGCCGTCGGTTGAAGACACGACATCGATCGAGCCTTCCCTGGTCGCCAGGTTCGCGGCGCTGGCAATCGCCATCTCAAAACCATCGAGGCGGGCGACCACGGCTCGCCATTCCGCCAGCGACCGATAAATCGTAACAAAAAACGACAGCGCCCTCTGCACGCTGGAAAAGGCGGATGCGGTCTGCATCATGCCACCGAGCTGGATCTTGTTCGCAAAAAAGGCCGGCGCCACCAGGATGTAGGGGAAGATCACGGCGGCTTGCGAGTAGCTCGCGGTAAACGCCGTCAGCCGCTTGGTCCGCGACATGATGCCGTACCAATTGTCCACCACGCGGCCGAAGCGCTCGGAAAGCCGCTGCCGTTCGGCGCTCTCGCCCTGCAATAGCGCGATCTGTTCGGAGTTTTCGCGCACCCGAACCAGGTTGAAGCGGAAGTCGGCCTCGAAACGCTGCTGTCGATAATCAAGATTGACCAGCGGGGAGCCGATCCACTGCGTCAGCGCCGTTCCGAAGATCGCATAGATCAGCGCGCCCCACACGAGATAACCGGGGATCTCGAATTCGGCGCCGAAAACATGGAGCGGAGCCGCCGCAGATAGGCCCCACAGAATGACGACAAAAGACCCCAGCGTCACCACCGAACTCAAAAGGCCGATGCCGATGTCCAGCGTTCGCTCGACGAACAGTTTGACGTCGTCGGTGATGCGCTGGTCCGGATTGTCGGCGGCGTCGCCCTGCAACTGCATGCGATAGTGATTGGCGTCGTGAAGCCACTCGCCGAGATAGCGGCTGGTCAACCAGCGCCGCCAGCGGATCTGAAGCCATTGATTGAGATAAAGCTGATAGACCGCAAGCCCGATATAGCACGCGGCCAGAATCGAGAAGATGCCGATTTCCCGGACGAAGCCGTCCCAATTCTTCTCCTGAAGGGCATTGTAAAACCGGTTATTCCACTGGTTCAGCAGAACGTCGATTGCGACCAGCGACAATTCGATCGAAATCACTGCCGCAAGCAGCAGGCGGCCCGCCACCTTGTCCTCGGAACGGAAATAGGGAGCAGCGATCCGCCATACGATCGCGAGCGTCGAGCGGATGTTGTTCACAGATGGTCATCTCCGGGAAAGGGCTTCAAGCCCCTGAAATGATGGACGAATTGAAGATATAAGACTAAAGTTGTAGATGCTCCGGCCTGCGGCGGCTTGTCGCGGCCTCCAAGTCGACCCTAGCATGGGTGTAACGGCGAGGGGGCGCGGACCTTCACACTTCGCGAGGTTGTGAGCGGATTTGGTGTGGCCATGTTCGCCCCGACCCGCATTGCAAGGATGCTCCGCGACCACGCCAGGCACGGCTGACCGCCCCCGGTGGCCGGCGCGCGGCATAGTGGCTTGGGAGAATCGCGATGTGGAATCAAATCTATAATCCGCTGGGCAATGTGGCGCTGTCGACGGGGGCCGCCGCCATTCCGGTGGTCACGCTGCTGGTGCTGATCGCCAGCGGAAAAGTGAAGGCGCACATCGCGGCCATCACCGCCCTGATCGTCGCCAACATCATCACGATTGCCGTGTACCACATGCCTGTCAGCATGTCGGTCCGGGCATCGCTGCTCGGCGTGGTGGTCGGCTTCTTCCCGATCGGCTGGATCGTGCTGAACGTCATTTTCCTTTATCGCATCACGGTCGAGACCGGGAAGTTCGAGCTGTTGAAGCGCGCCATCGGCGGCGTCACCACCGACCGCCGGCTGCAGCTCTTGCTGATCGCATTCTCCTTCGGCGCCTTTTTCGAAGGGGCATCCGGCTTCGGCACGCCGGTCGCGATCACCGGCGCGGTCCTGATCGGGCTTGGTTTCTCACCGCTCGCCGCATCCGGCCTGTCCCTGATCGCCAATACCGCCCCGGTCGCCTACGGCGCGCTCGGTACGCCGATCCAGGGCCTCGCGTCCGTCACGGGCCTCGATCCCTATATCCTCGGTGCGATGGTCGGACGGCAACTGCCGTTCTTCTCGCTGATCGTGCCGTTCTGGGTGGTGTGGGCGTTCGCCGGCTGGAAGGGCATGAAAGACGTTTGGCCGGCCATCCTGGTCACCGGCGTGTCGTTCGCGATTCCGCAGTTCGTGATCTCGAACTTCATCAACCCCTGGATCGTCGATATCGGCGCGTCGCTTATCTCGATGGGCTGTCTCATCCTGTTTCTCAAGGTCTGGCAGCCCAGGGAACTCTGGCTGTCGCCGGTGTTGCGCGGTAGGGATGAGTCGGCGGCGACGATGAAGGCCGTCACGCCGATGGACAAGACGCCGCTGACCCAGGCGGAGCTCTGGGGCGCGCTGCTGCCGTGGATCATCGTCTGCATCGTGATGCTGATCTGGGGCAACGGGGCGTTCAAGAACTGGGCGAACTCGATCTTCACCTGGAATTATCCCGTTCCCGAACTGCACAATATGATCAACAAGGTGCCGCCGGTGGCGGCGAAGCCGACTCCGGAAGCAGCCGTCTTCGGATTCACCTATCTGTCCTTCACCGGTTCGGGCATGCTGATCGCGGCGATCATTTCCGGCTTCCTGATGGGCTTCTCGCCCGCCAAAATGATCGCGGAATACGGCCGCACCATCAAGCTGTGCGCGATCTCGCTGATCACGATCTCGGCGATGCTGGCGATCGGGACACTGACCCGCCTGTCCGGCGTCGACGCGACGCTCGGTCTGGCGTTTGCCGCTACCGGCGTGCTGTATCCCTTCTTCGGCACGCTGCTCGGCTGGCTCGGCGTGGCGCTGACGGGTTCGGATACCGCCTCCAACGTGCTGTTCGGCAATCTGCAGAAGATCACCTCGGAGCAACTCGGCCTGTCGCCGATCCTGATGGCCGCCGCCAACTCCTCCGGCGGCGTGATGGGCAAGATGATCGACGCGCAGTCGATCGTCGTCGCCTCCACCGCGACCAACTGGTACGGTCACGAGGGCACCATCCTTCGTTACGTGTTTGTGCATTCCATCGTGCTGGCCTGTCTTGTCGGCTTCCTCGTGATGCTGCAAGCCTATGTCTATCCGTTCACGGCGATGGTCTTGAAGTAGGCCCCGCCCGGTCTGACGACACGGACAAGATCCCCGCGGCCCGATAGCCCGCGGGGATCATTCGTGCAGCAAAAATTTTTGTGGCTGCCAATCTAGTCAACGTCACGCTTGCCCATTAGAACAACGCGCGGCTGTGAGTGCCGGGATATTTCGAGAGGGTGCATGTTGTCAGCGATAAATTTTGTGAGGCAGGCTGCAGTGGCGCTGATCCTGACCTCGGCCGCTTTCAACGCCGCCCCGGCTCACGCCGATGACGCGTTTCCGTTTGGACTTGAGATGACATTGGACGTGGCGCGTCAGCCCGGATCGAAGCGGCTGCCGAACCTGGAGATCAGCGACCGCGGCGAGGTCATCCTCGAGCTGTGGTGTAAGGGCGGCAAGGGGCAGTTTTCGGTGGCAGGCAATACCGTGATCTTTGTTGCAGGACCGCTGGAGGATCGCGCCTGTCCGCCGGCGAGGGCGCAGGCTGACGATGAGCTGGTGGCGGCTCTGAGCGAGGCGGCGACCTGGAAGCGGCAGGGCGATTTCGTTTCGTTCATCGGGGCGAAGCCGCTGCGATTCCGCCTCAATACCAACTGAGATCTTCAGACTCTAAGGTTATCGGTTTGTTCGAGCATGATCTCCGCGCAAACGCCTAGCGTTTGTCGCGAGAGAGAACCGGTTTCCACTTTTCCGGATCATGCTCTAGTTCTCGCGCAAGATCATATCGGCACACGCTCCGGCGGATTGCACCACGCCGGTGTAGCCGCCGAAGCCGGCATAGGCTGACGCCAGATATACGCCCGGTAGCGCCGTGCGCGGCGAACGCCGAGGGAAGCGCCACAGCGAGCGTGGCGGCGACGGCGCGAATCCATAAACTGCACCATCGGGCGCATTGAGATACTGCCGGACCGACAGCGCGGTATTGAATGACGACGCCACCACGCCGCCGGCGAGGCCCGGATAGGAAGCGTCGAGATAGCGGACGATCGCCTCCTGCCATCGCCCGCGCTTCTCGCGGTAGGCGTCCATGTCCGAATTGTCCCAATTCGACAGCCTATCGGGTCCGAGGATCGAAAGCACATAGGGCGGGGCGGGAACGCCGGAATCGATCGCGGCGTAATCGACAATCGACATCGGTGGCATTCGCTCGCCCGGTTCATCGGCCATCAGCGCTGCGCCTTTGGCATAGTCGGACAGCCGTTGCATGTCGGGCGGCAGCAACTGCGTGGAATAGGCTGACAGCCCAAATTCGCGCGGCGGCCTCGACAAGCCGAGCGTGAGCGCGAACAGCGAGATCGAGGGCGCCTGTGACGCGTAGTTTTCCGTCAACTTTTTCGCAAGCCGCGGAGGCATCAACGATGCGAGCGCCGCCGGCGCCGCATTGCTGATGATCCGCACGCCTTCCACGACTTGCGGATCGCTGCCGTCGCGCGCGGTGTGGGTGACGACGTTGGCGCGGCCCCGCGCGTCCAATGCAATGCCGCTGACGACACGGCGCAGCACGACCTCGCCGCCGGCGACCTTGATGGCGCGGGCGAGCGCGCTTGAGAGCCGCTGCGAGCCGCCCTGCACGAACCGCCCGCCGCTCAGGAGATAGCTTCCCTGCGCCATCGCAAAGTAGATCCACCACAGCGTCGCGGGGTCGTCGTGATAGTAAGAGAGATTGGCCGCCAGCGCGCATTTGACGGCTTCGTTGTCGCCGAAGAGACGATCGAACTTTTGCGACAGCGACAGGCGCCAGTCGCGGACCGCGGGGAGCAGTTTCAACAGCGCGCCCAGACTTTCGCGCGGATTCCTGAGAAGGTCGCCGCCTTGCGAGAGCGTGCCCATGGCCGATGCAACGCGCTCCATTTCTCCCAGCAGTTGATCGATGCCGGCGCGGGCTTCAGGGAAACGCTCGATGAGCGCAAGCCGCGCCGCATCGAAATTATCCGGCATTGTAAACGGCCGATCGAGCGGACCGCCGCGCGCCTGGTAAAATTCTCCGGATGGAATCCATTTTACGGCGTCGATCACGCCCGCGCGTGTCAGCACGCCGTGTTTCGGATCGCGCGGATCATGCGGATCGCTGGTCTCATGCAGCGAGCCTTCGACGAACAGATCGCCGGATTTGTAGCTCGATGCCGCGCCGCCGACCGAGTTGCTGCGCTCGATGACAAGGACCTTGCGTCCCGCGCGCGCGAGGATCGCGCCGGCCGTCAAGCCTCCAAGGCCGGCGCCGATCACCACAACGTCATAGCGCGCCATTCAACCTGAAACCCTGAAAGAAAGCCTGGTGCAGATATGGCCTGTTCATTGCCGCTATGGCGCGGCATGTCAAATGCGGGGCTGGATGGAGCGGGCGCGTTGCGACTTGCCCGCGATCGATCGGAGGAAAGAGCCGGCTATTTCCAGGCCGATTTATCGACATCCCAGCGTTGGCCCTTGAACTCCTTCGCCAGCGCTTCGACCGAGCCGTTATCGTCGGTTTGTTCGCCTTCCTCGTCGCCGCTGAAGTCTTCGGTCAGGTTGAGTTTTGGCCCCGCGGTTTCGTCCGCCGTCGAAATAACGGGGCTGCTGATCCACAGCATCAGCCGGTCGGATGTACCGGGCCTGTCCGGTGACACCAGCGCGGCGACCTCAATCGTCTCGGTGAGGCCGAGCGGCGGAAACAGCTGGCTCGGCCGCTTGAGGGTCATTTTCAGCTTCCCGGTGTTGGCGTCCCAGGTCGAGGACGCTGAGTTCGCCGAAAACGTTTTGGTAAGGACGCCGCTGATCGCCGCCGTGAGCTTGTCCTTGTTGAGTTTGTCGCCCTCGCGCCAGTCGGCGGCCGCGAAACGGATCGTGCGCTCCATCTCCACGACGCCGCTGGTCCAGCCGGCTGCGACCACGCCGGGTGACGATTTGGATTTCGCAATCAGCGCAGCGGCGCGATCCGGATCGACGCTGATGTTGATCGTCTGCTCGCCGGCGCGCAGCGCGTCGCACGACACAGTGAGGCTATTTAGGGATACCTCGAGGTCCTGCCCTTTCAGCCCTTTGAGGAAATCCAGCGCCGCATCCAGCTTGATCCTCACGCCAACCGATTCCGGCGAGACCTCGGTGAAATCTTTTGGCGCGGCCGTGATCCCATCATCGGTGGTTTGGTTGTCCTGGAATTCCTTTTCACTGAGATCGGAATTGTCGGTCGAGGTCACCTCTGTGACGGTCTGGCCGACGCTGATCTGGCCCTTGAATTCGAAAGTATCGCCGGTCGGCTTGCGCAGAAGTCTCACCGTCACGGGCAATTTGTCGCCGAGGCTCTGCGTGGTGCCGGTCATGGTCTGGCCATTGACCGCGAGATTGGCGACGAAGCGGTCCTTGCGATCGGATCCTTTCTCGGCCGGGTAACAAACGTCGAGCACCGCCGAAGTAACGGTCTTGCCCTGGCGGGTTTCCTTGAGGACGACATCGGCATTGCCGTCCATCAGCCCGTCGATCGACGTAAAATATCGGGTTTCGTTGGCCCCTGGTGCGGCTTTCGGCGAGAGTTTCATTTGGGCGAAGGCGAGATCCGGCGCAGCGGTCATTAGACCGATCAGACAAAACAGAAGCGCGCGCATATGAAGCTCCTCGGAAGATGGAAGCAGGTACCACCGCAGGACACGCTCGATTCGCCTCACGAATCGCAGCCAAGCCTTTAGCAAACCCCCGCATCCTTCGCCAAAAAAGAAGGCCGCCCGGAGGCGGCCTTCGCGATCGAATGGCATTAGCAGGCCGGTTTTTAGAAGCCCATGCCGCCCATTCCACCCATGCCGCCACCGCCGCCGGGCATCGCCGGCGCCGGCTCCTTCGGCAATTCGGCGACCATGGCTTCGGTGGTCACCAAAAGGCCGGCAACGGAGGCAGCGTCCTGCAGCGCGGCGCGCACCACCTTGGCGGGATCGATGATGCCGTTTGCGACCATGTCGACATACTCCTCGGTCTGCGCATCGAAGCCGAAAGTCTCCGACTTGTTCTCAAGGATTTTGCCGACGACGATCGAGCCTTCGACACCGGCATTCTCGGAGATCTGGCGCACCGGCGCCTCCAGCGCTTTCAGCACGATATTGATGCCGGCCTGCACATCGGCGTTATCGTTGGAGATACGGCCAACGGCCCGCTTGGCGCGCAGCAGCGCTACGCCGCCGCCCGGCACGATGCCTTCCTGCACGGCCGCACGGGTTGCGTTGAGCGCGTCCTCGACGCGATCCTTTTTCTCCTTCACCTCGACCTCGGTCGCGCCGCCGACGCGAATGACCGCGACGCCGCCGGCAAGCTTGGCAAGACGCTCCTGCAGCTTCTCGCGGTCGTAGTCGGACGTGGTCTCCTCGATCTGCGCCTTGATCTGGGCGACACGGGCTTCGATGTCCTTCTTCTTGCCGGAGCCGTTGACGATCGTGGTGTTTTCCTTGTCGATCACGACCTTGCGGGCGCGGCCGAGCATGTTGGTCGTCACGCTTTCGAGTTTCATGCCGAGTTCATCGGAGATCACCTGGCCGCCGGTCAGGACCGCGATGTCTTCCAGCATCGCCTTGCGCCGATCGCCGAAGCCGGGCGCCTTGACGGCGGCGACTTTCAGGCCGCCGCGCAGACGGTTGACCACGAGCGTTGCGAGCGCCTCGCCTTCGACGTCTTCCGCGATGATCAGAAGCGGGCGGCCCGACTGCACCACGGCCTCGAGCATCGGCAGCATCGACTGCAGGCCGGACAGCTTTTTCTCGTGCAAGAGCACATAGACGTCCTCGAGCTCGGCGGTCATCTTCTCGGCATTGGTGATGAAATAGGGCGACAGGTAGCCGCGGTCGAATTTCATGCCTTCGACGATGTCGACCTCGGTTTCGAGCGACTTGTTCTCCTCGACGGTGATGACACCTTCGTTGCCGACCTTCTGCATCGCCTGCGCGATCATCTTGCCGATTGCCGCGTCGCCGTTAGCCGAAATGGTGCCGACCTGCGCAATTTCCGATGACGAGGCGACCGGCTTGGCGCGCTTCTCGAGGTCCTTGATCACCGCTTGCACCGCAATATCGATGCCGCGCTTCAGATCCATCGGGTTCATGCCGGCGGCAACCGATTTGGCGCCTTCCCGCACGATCGCCTGGGCGAGCACGGTAGCGGTGGTGGTGCCGTCGCCGGCGGTATCGTTGGTCTTGGAGGCGACTTCGCGCAGCATCTGCGCGCCCATATTCTCGAACTTGTCGTCAAGCTCGATTTCCTTGGCGACGGTCACGCCGTCCTTGGTGATACGGGGTGCGCCGAAGCTCTTTTCGATGACGACATTGCGACCCTTGGGGCCCAGCGTCACCTTCACCGCATTGGCGAGAATATCGACGCCGCGCAGCATGCGATCGCGCGCGTCTCCGGAAAATTTAACGTCCTTGGCTGCCATTGTTTTGACCTCTGATTGATTGAGTACGATTGCACGCTGCGCTCTCCCCCGTCATTGCCGGGCCTGACCCGGCAATCCATCCTCTTCGCAGATTGATGGATGCCCGGATCAAGTCCGGGCATGACGAGTAGTGTGCAGCGGCTCTATTGGTTCGTCAGGCCAGCACGCCCATGATGTCGGATTCCTTCATGATCAGGAGTTCCTCACCATCGAGCTTGACCTCGGTGCCCGACCATTTGCCGAACAGCACGCGGTCACCGACCTTGAGGTCGATCGGGATCAGCTTGCCGGATTCGTCGCGGCCGCCCGGACCTACCGCGGTGATTTCGCCCTGCGAGGGCTTTTCCTTGGCGGAATCCGGAATAATGATGCCGCCCTTGGTCTTTTCTTCGGCATCGATGCGTTTGACCACGACACGGTCATGCAGCGGACGAAATTTGGTTTTAGCCATGCAGTTTCCTTTGAAGGCTCGGTTTCCAGGTCAGGTTTTGCCATCGAAAAGTGGGTGAGAATACGGACGTATTCAACGCCGCCAAGGGCCGAACAGTTCGCATTCCTGGCAATCGCGCTCTCGGAGTGCCAATTGCGCGCCCGGGAATATGGCTTGATGCCGATCCTGTCAAGCAAAGGGGCTTAAGCCCTTGGTGAGGCCGGTATAGGATGCTTGGGGAAGAAACCACCGGAGCGCCAGCGTAATTTGCTGGACGTCATTGCTCCGACAGCAGTTTTACGCTTGGCTGCGGGGACGGGTGCGGCCACTAATTTTGCCGGGGGAATGCCATGGTCTGGTCACGTAACGCGCGCGCGGTTGGCAATCTCGGGATCGCCTCGGCGCTGACGATATTCCTCGGGGCATGCGGGAGCATGAGCCTCCCGTCATTCTCCTCAGCTCCTCCAGCGGCCCCGGAGCCCGGCGTGGCGCCGGAAATGCCGGCGACCATCCGTTCGGACGAGATTGTCGGCCGTTGGGGCCTCGCATCGTTCCAGAGTCCCAATGACCGCGCGCGCACCGAAGCCGCGGCGCGGTCGCAGTGCAAACAGCCTTACGTGATCGGAGCCGGTTCTTCGGGCGGCGTGATCATGCATCTTGCCGACCAGGCGACGCCGCAGGAACTGCGCCTTAAGGGCAGCCCGAGCGGCAAGAACTATATCGGTCCGGCCGGACCGGCCGGTGGCGAACAGGATCGCGAGATCGTCTCGTTCGACGGCCGCGTGCTGATTACCCGTTTCATCGACAAGGATGCTGCGGTCCGTTACGGCAATATGGTCTACGTCCGCTGCGCGTCCCGCGCCTGATCGGCCGCTGTTCCTGCATTCCGTCGAAATCTTTGCCGCCGGGTGCTGCTACCCGACGTTGAGGCTAGTTCATTTTCAGTCAAACAGCGCGTCGATGTCGTTCTGCGAGACGTGACCGACAGCACCGTCCAACTTCGGACCGTTCAGCAGCCGGGCGTCGCCTTCGCGTGCGTCAAGGATGGCAGGCGCGTGCGCGCGAATGGCGTCGACACCGCCCCAGATATCCATCATGACGATGATGTGGCTTTCGATGAATTTCATCGTGGACATCACCTTGCTGATGCGCTGGCCGGTCAGATCCTGGAAGTTGCAGGCCTCGAAAATCGAGACGACACGTTCCTGGATTTCTTCGCTGAGAATCTTTTGCTGATCCGCAGAAGTCACCTTGCCTAGCGCGCTGGCCGCCTGATCGATGGCTTCGACAGCCTCCAGTATCTGTTGCGTGGCTTGTTCAGTGCCGCCGACCACGGCGCCAAGCTCGCCGGTCACTTTGGCCATTTCATTGCCGTCGAAACTGTTGCCGTGCAGAACCGCGATTTCCCGCTTGGTGCGGTTGATGGCGTCGTGAATGAGATCGATCTCGACCTTGAGCTTCTCGCATTGCTCGATCTGGGCGCGATAGGTTTCCAGCAACGCTTGTGCATCGGCGATATCGTGCGACACCGCCGCGCCATTGGTCGGCGTGGAGGCGACGTGAGCAGGGCTCGCCATCTGGGCGCGGATGGCGCGCAGTTCGGCCATGATCTCGCGATGCATGGGGCCGATATCGCCGTCAGCCGCTGCGGATATCGGCATGTCGTCGCCGAATGCTTGTTCAATACGAAAACGCTTGCGAATAGGCATGAGACTTTCCCTGACCTTCACTCGTCAGGTTTTAGCCGGGTGCGATTTAACATCGGGTTCACGCCGGGAACTGCTGCGAAGTCAGCGAACACCAACGATTAACCATGGCGAGCACCGTTCACCGAAAATAAACGCTACCGGTCAAATCCGCTCGGATTTGACGACGTGGTGAATCGAAGGCCACTTCCGTTTACCAAACCGATGCGGTTTTGATTTTAATTGATGGCGTGCAGGGGCGCTTGAATCGGGCGCTCCCGCGACCAAACAGTGACGAAACAGTACAGAGTACGTCGATGTTCCAAAGAATGTCTGTTGCGCTCCTCACCGGCGCATCTTGTCTCGCGATCGGACTTCATCAAGCCGCGGCGATCGAGGCCACATCGTTTGCGGAGCCCAGCGTGATTTACGCCGATCAACCCGTGCAACGGTTTGCCGTGCCGGCGCGAACGGCCTATGCCGAGCGCTCCAACATGGGCGGCGGTTTCATCGAATTCCTGTTCGGTGATGGACAGAATCAAGGCGGGCGCTACCAGCAACCTGCTTATCAGCAGCAGCCGTCATATGAACCGCGGCGTCAGCTGCTGCCGCCGATGGACCCCCAGCAAGTCATGCGCCAGCAGGAAGACGTCGGCGAATTCGCACGTCCGGCGTTCGATCCGAAATATGAGAAACAGCTGGTTGACTATCGCGGCAAGGAAGACCCCGGCACCATTGTCGTGGATACGCCCAACAAGTTTCTGTACCTGGTTCAGGGCGACGGCAAGGCGCTGCGCTACGGCATCGGCGTCGGCCGCCCCGGATTCACCTGGTCGGGCGTCAAGCAGATTTCCGCGAAGAAGGAATGGCCGGCGTGGACGCCGCCACCGGAAATGCTGGCGCGGCGCCCCGATCTGCCGCGGCACATGGAAGGCGGCCCGCAGAACCCACTCGGCGCCCGCGCGATGTATCTGGGATCGTCGCTCTATCGCATCCACGGCTCCAATGAGCCCTGGACCATCGGCACCAACGTCTCCTCCGGCTGCATCCGGATGCGCAATGAGGACGTGATCGATCTCTACGGCCGCGTCAATGTCGGCGCACGGGTCATCGTCATCTGATGGCCATGCGGTTTGAAACTAAAACGGCCGCCCAATCCGGGCGGCCGTTTTGTTTTCGTCTCGGAGAAACCGTCAGGCGTAGTCACTGTCTCCGCCGCCGTCGTCTCCGTCGCCGTCGTCAAAGTCGTCCGAATCGAGATCCATGTCGTCGTGATCGCTGTCGTTCGATGCGGAATCAAAAGATCCTGCGCGCGAATTGTCATCGTTCGACGGCTGGTCGAATAATCCCGCGCGCGAACTATCGTCGGCGCGCTGCCCGGATGAACCGACGTCGTTGATCCCGGCGTCGCGCGCCAGATCGCTGCCGGATTGATCGCTCCCCGGCCTGCGGTCCTCAACTCCGCCGCCAAGGCCGGCGGCATCACCGAAGCCGTGCTGAGTGCCGCCCATCATCGAGCGGATGCTGCCGAGCAGCAGCGAGCCGCCGACCATACCGGCTGCGGCTGCTGCCGCGGTTCCGAGAAATGAGCCGCCACCTCCGCCCATAGGAGCCTGCCCACCATAAGGCTGGGGAGCCTGCGGCTGGCCGTAAGGTCCCTGATTATATGGTCCCGGCGACTGCGGCTGCTGCATCACCTGGCCGCTGTTCCATACCGGGCGGCCGCCGGTCTCGGGCGGCCGAACGTTCGGCACCGAGCCACGCGACTGGTTTTGTCCGAGTACCGCGTCGCGCATCGAATCCAGGAACCCGCCGGATTGTCGTTGTTCGCCCGCGCCTTCGGATTCCAATTCCTGGATGCGGTTGTGGGCACGCCTTAGCGCTTCATCCTGAAGCAATACCGTCTGCACCAATGCGTAAACGGCACTGGGCGCCTTCCGCAATCCTTCCGCGATTGCTGCGACCGCGTCCGGATCGCGCGGCGCGCTCTCCAGCTTTGAGAGCCGGTCGAAAAGCTCGTCAATCAGTTGGCGTTCTTGCGGTGTCATGGATTCTCTCCCTCGCTTCGAAGCGCGAGCGGAATGTAGGGGTGCTTTGTGTCGCAGGTAGTGCCGTCAGGGATTAAATTTCGGTGTGCGACAAGACGCCCTAGCGGGTTTGCGCGATTTCAGCCCAACGTAACTTTGTTCGCCGCCAACAACCGCGGAAACTGCTCGCCGCCGAGAAAAGCATGTTCGTGTTCGCGCTGGGCTGTCAGCGGATCAAGGCTGACAAGGATTTCGTCGACGAACCCGGGATGACACATGATGAGGCCATCCTCCGGCAGCCCGTCGAGAAATTGTCGCATCAGCGTGCCGAAGTCGGATTGTCGAGAAAAGTCATAAGCGCCGGCGAATCCCGGATTGAACGCGATACCGGCGCGCCCGGCGCGGCGGCGAAATTGCGCGCTTAGAATGTCGAGAAACAACGCCTTCGGCGCGCCGAGCCGCCGGCCCAGCGGCTGATTGCGTCCGCCCTGGCGTACCCAGGCGGTGGGCGCAGCTTCTTTCACCGCCGCCAGAAACGCGTCTCGCACCTGCGGAAATAGCTGCGCATGCTGATGACCGTCGACAAAATCCGGCGGACGGCCAAACGCTTCGTTGAAAGCCGCGAGCTGCACCATCAATTCCGCGCGGATGATTTCAGGATCGAGCCGCCAGAGCAGTCCCGCGCGCAGCAGTTTCGGAAAAGCCAGGAACATGCCGCCTTCGAGCGGTTGAAAATGCATCGTCAACGGACGAAACGGGGCCGTTAGAGTGACGTGCAGGCCGATGGCGCAACGAGGACTGTTCGCGGCGGCGGTGCGAAGCGCGCCGACTTCGTCGCGGCCGATCGAAGGTCCAACCACCATCACCGATGTGGCATTGAGACGGCCGCGCTCGATCAGGTCGCGAATAGCGCGGTTAACGCCGGGGCTGAGACCATAATCGTCGGCGCACAGCCAGATCCGGCGCGGCGGCGCGGCGTCGCTCATTCGGCGGCGGTCCGTCCGCCGGCGCTTGTTTCCGTCGCGGCGCGCTTCTCGCTGTGTTCAGCCACGAAGTAGATCGGGCGCGCTTTCAATTCCGAAAGAATCTTCCCGATATATTCCCCGACAATGCCGATCATGATGAGCTGCACGCCGCCGATCGTCATCAGGCCGATCATCAGCGAGGGATAGCCGGGAACAGATTTCCCGGTCGTCCAGGTCTCCCACAGTATCGAAAGTCCGAACAGAAAAGCCGCTGTGGCGAGCAACACGCCGAGCAAGCTCGCAAAACGCAGCGGCGCCACCGAAAACGACGTAAGGCCTTCGATCGAAAGCCCGACCAGCCGGCCGGGGCTGAACGTCGTGACGCCGTGCGCGCGGGCTGCGGGCTCGTAGTCGACACGGATCTGGCGGAAACCGATCCAGCTCGCGAGCCCCTTGAAGAAGCGATTGCGTTCCGGAAGCTGCCGCAGCGCCGCCGCGGCGCGCGGCGACAGCAGACGGAAGTCGCCGGCATCTTCGGGGATTTTCTGCCGCGCACCCCAGTTGATCAGGGCGTAGAAGCCATGCACGGCAAACCGCCGCAGAAACGGTTCGTTGTCGCGGTGAGCCTTGGCGGTATAGACGACGTCATGACCGCCATCGATCCAATGGCCGACAAGCTTCTCGACCAGATCCGGCGGATGCTGGCCGTCGCCATCCATGAACAGGATGGCGCCGCGCCGGGCATGGTCCAATCCCGCCATCAGCGCGGCTTCCTTGCCGAAATTGCGGGACAGCGACACCACCTGAACATCGAGGGTGTCGGCCGCAAGCCCGCGCGCGATCGAGAGCGTTGCGTCGGCGCTGCCGTCGTCGACATAGACCACCTCGCAAGCGAGGCGGTAGCGTTGCCTGAGCTGTTTGGCCAGCCCGCCTAGCCGCTCGTGCAGCAATTCCAGCCCGGCGGCCTCGTTATACAAGGGCACGATGATCGATAGCCCCTGCGCCGCAGCATTGGCCGCAGTGGTTGACAGGCTAGAAACGTCGGTACCCAGCATCATCGATCAGGTTCCAAACCACCCATATGACAGCATATGTTACTCGTTGCTTGCTGTCGCAACGATGAACAATACCTTCCGCGTTACTGCCGCAGGAATGCCTCAAGCTTGGCGAACAGCGGGTTGTCGCGGTCGAGCACATAATCGAGCGACGCCACCGATACCGTATCGGCGCCGTGGGCACGGAGAAAGCTGCCAAGCGCGTAAAGCTGCGCCGGTGGGCAGTGCAGCGTAACCATTCCCGAGGATGTCGGGCCGCCGAACGGCGACACCACGCCGAAGCGATTGTGGGCTTCCGCCAGCAGCGCAGCATCGCATCCGGCAAAGCGGGTGCGGACTTCCCGGTATTTGCTGGCGCGCGCGCGGGCCGCAATGTGATCGAGGATGACGCGCGCCGTCTCGCGGGCATCGCTTGACCAGTCGGCATCCTTCGATGCGACGAGGTTGGCGTGGCTGCGCAGGATCACGCCGTCGTCGAGCACCTTGAGACCGTTGGCGGCAAGGGTCGCGCCGGTCGTCGTGATGTCGACGATCATCTCGGCCGTTCCCACCGCCGGCGCGCCTTCCGTTGCGCCTGCGCTCTCGACGATGCGGTAGTCGACGACGCCATGGGAGGCGAAGAATGTCCGGGTGAGATTGATGTATTTGGTCGCGACCCGCATTCGCCGGTTGTGCTGCGCCCGGAAGCCGGTGGTGACATCGTCGAGGTCGGCCATGGTGCGGACGTCGATCCAGGCCTGCGGCACCGCCACCACGACGTTGGCGCCGCCGAAGCCGAGATCGTCGATCAAGAGAACGCGCTTGTCGGCATCGACGATGCTTTCGCGCACCAGGTCTTCGCCGGTGACGCCGAGATGCACCGCGCCGCGCGCCAGCTGCGAGGCGATCTCGCTTGCCGAGAGGTAGGCGATTTCGACATTGTCCAAGCCAGTGATGGTGCCGCGATAGTCGCGGGCGCCGCGCGGCTTGGCCAGCGCCAGTCCGGCGCGGGTGAAGAAGGCTTCGGCGTTTTCCTGCAGGCGGCCTTTCGACGGTACCGCGAGAACGAATGGCGTCGTCATGACGCGCTCCCGTTCAAGACAGCTGGACCAAGCTTGCGGCCCGTCTGCGTCAAGGCTTCGACCCAGACAGAGAATCCGACCGCGGGGATAGGGGCGGGGGCGCCAAGCTGGGTCATCAGTCCGTCGTAGCGCCCGCCCGCCACCAGCGGCTCGACGTCATTGCCCCTGCCGTGCAGTTCGAATTCGAAGCCGGTGTAATAGTCGAGGCCGCGGCCGAATGAGGTGGAAAAGCGTGTCTTGCTTGTGTCGATGCCGCGCGCGGCCATGAAGCCGACGCGGCTTTCCAACTGGTCGATCGCCGCCGAAATGTCGAGTTTTGCGTCACCGGCCAGCGCGCGCAATTGCGCGATTCCCTCATCCGGGTCGCCCGCGATCGCGAGGAATCGCTTGATCAGCGCGAGCGCGTCACGCGGCAGCGCGCCGCCCTTCAATGTCGACTGTTCGAGGAAGCGGTCGGCGATTTCCGAGACGGTGCGACCGCCGACATTGGTGGTGCCGGCAATCGACATCAGATCGGTCACCAGCGCCAGCGCCGCCTTGCGGTCGGAGCCCGCGAGCGCCGCGAGCACGCCTTCATATTCGTTGCGGCCCGATCCGGTTGCGAGCGTGAGCCGCTCGAGATCCTGCTCCAGGCTGGTCTTGCGATTGAAATCCTTGATCAGCCGCCGCCGCCAAACCGGAAACAGATCGAGCGCATCGATCAGCGCATTGAACAGCGCCACGTCGCCGGTGCGAATTTCGACCTCGGTCAAGCCGACCGCGCTGGTCGCCTCCAGCGCCAGCGCCAGCATTTCCGCGTCCGCCGCGGCGCGATCCTGCCGACCGAAGGATTCGATGCCGGCCTGCAGGAATTCGCTCGGCCGGCCGCCGCGATAGCGAAACACCGCCCCGAGATAGCTGAACCCCGCCGGCTGGCCGGCACGGCTGGAGGCGAGATAGTCCCGCGCTACCGGAATGGTGAGATCGGGGCGCAGGCACAATTCCTCGCCGCCGGCGTCGGTGGTCAGATAAAGGCTCTTCCGGATGTCCTCGCCTGACAGATCGAGAAAGGCCTCGGCAGGCTGCAGGATCGCCGGCTCGGATCTGAGATAGCCGGCCTGTGCGAACGACAATAGCAGCGCGTCCGCCCACGCGGCGGATCCGGTCGCACCAGAGGCGGCGGTCAGGGTCATCTCGAGGTCCAAATATGGCCGGAACCGGGGGTCCGGAGGTCAGGCGCGCCAGCCATTAGCATGGCCCGGGCGGGGTTTCGACAGGGATCGGCCAAGTGGCTTAATGACCGGCGAAAATCGGCCAGGCGGCAACCTAGCCACCCGGGGCGGCTCCGGTCCAGTCGCCGAGCGCGGCCTGCACCAGCGCCAGCGCGGCCACCGCCGCGGTGTCGGCGCGAAGCACCCGGGCGCCCAGAGAAAGCCTCACGGTACGCGGCTGCCGCATCAGAATAGCACGCTCTTCCTCGGCAAAACCACCTTCGGGGCCGATCAGGATGTCAATTCCGCCTGAAGGCGATCGGCCGCTCTGCAGGGCTTGTAACGGGTTTGCGGTCTCGGCCGCTTCGTCGCAGAACACAAGCAGACGCTGCGCGTCGCGCTGGCTCAGATAGCGATCAAGCGTCACCGGCTCGGTGACCGTCGCCAGGCTCAGGATGCCGCACTGCTCGGCGGCCTCGATAACGTTGGCGCGCATCCGCTCGCCGTTAACCCGGGCGACCTGGGTGAAGCGGGTCAAAACCGGCTGCAGGGATGAGGCCCCCATCTCGACCGCTTTCTGCACCATGTAGTCGAGCCGGGCATGTTTCAGCGGCGAAAAGACGTAAGCGAGGTCGGGCAGGCGATCCTGCGGCCGGGTCTGGGCAACAACACTCAGGCTGTCGGGCCGTTTGCGCCCAGCGATCGCAGCCCGCCATTCGCCATCGCGTCCATTGAACACCAAAATGGTATCGCCCGCGGAAAGCCGAAGCACATTGCCGAGATAATTGCTCTGGCTGCGCTCAAGGGTGACCGTTTCGCCCACGGCCAAGGCGGCATCGACGAACAGGCGGGGACTGCGAAAATCGAGTTGAGGCATGGTCAAACGTTCCAATCCGCAGCTTTTTGGCCGCGCATGATCCGCCAAAGTGTAAGCGGTTTGGCGATAAGATCGTGCGCCCATTTGATAATTTAGAGCGCGATCGGACGCAAAACCGGACTTGTTCTTGCTGATCGTGCTGTGAGGGCTCGAATTAACCGAATTATTGCCGTTCGGCGCGGCTCTACGCCGCGCTGTTGCCAAATTCCACGGCTTGTTAAGCGCCGGCAAGGATCGTAAAAAGCCCTACCGGAATCGCTCTCCTGTCGCGAAAACTTTTGGGAGACCACTGGACCTTGCCGGAGCAACAGCCTTGATCATCCACCGCTTGATTGTGTCCGTGACCGCAGCCGTCCTTGCTGTCCACGCTGGTCAGGCTTTTGCGCAAGGGGCGTTTCCGGCGCCGCTGCCCGGTCAAGCCGCTCCGAGCAACGCTTCGCCATTTCCGCCGGTGAATGGCACAGCTCCGACCGCTTCCGTGGGCGTCGCTCCGAGTTCGTTTCCAGTTCATGGTGCGGCGCCGATCACGGGTTCTGGGTTCGAGCGCAGCCCGGCTCCGCCCCCGCAGGCGGGCGCCGCGGACGACTGCATGAAGGGTTTCATTCCCTTGCGCGAAGAGGCCGAGAAGCGCGGCAAGCTGATCAAGGCGGCCGGCGATCGGCACGCGTCTCCCGATGAGGCCTGCAAGCTGATCGGGAATTTCAGCCAGGCCGAGACCAAGATGATCAAATATGTCGAAACCCACGCAGCGAAGTGCGGGATTCCCGGGCAGGTAACCGATCAGCTGAAGAACGGCCACAAGAACACCGAGGCCATGCAGAAGAAGGTCTGCGCCGTAGCGCAGCAACAGCAGCAGAGGGGACCGGCCGGTCCGAGTCTTAGCGAAGTGCTGGGCTCTTCGGCAGCGCTCCCCGAGGCCACGCCCACAAAAAAGGGCGGCAGCACATTCGATACCTTGAACGGCAACGTCCTCACGCGATGATGCGGACGGCATGAACGGCGCGCCGACCCGCGTTGCCGACGCGACCGGCAACTGGGTCGATACCCGCGCGCCGCAGTGGTCGCGGCCCTATCTGCGGCTCTCCCGTCTCGACCGGCCGATCGGATCCTGGCTATTGCTGATGCCTTGCTGGTGGTCGGCGGCGCTGGCTGCCGGCGTTGCCGGCAGCATCGGCCAATTGCCCCTCGCTATTGCGCTGTTCTTCATTGGCGCATTCGTCATGCGCGGCGCCGGCTGCACCTGGAACGACATTACCGATCGCGACCTCGACGCCTTGGTGGAACGGACGCGGTCCCGTCCGATACCGGCGGGTCAGGTGAGCGTGCCGCAGGCGATGGCCTTCCTCGTCGTTCAGGCGCTGATTGGTCTTGCGGTGCTTGTGCAATTCAACCGTTTCGCAGTCGCAACCGGCATCGCTTCGCTGGCGATCGTCGCGGTCTATCCGTTCATGAAGCGGATCACCTGGTGGCCGCAGATCGTGCTCGGGCTGGCGTTCTCCTGGGGCGCGCTGATGGGGTTTGCGGTGATGCAGGGGCGGATCGATGCGACGGCGCTGGCGCTCTACGCCGGCTCGATCGCCTGGGTGATCGGCTACGACACCATCTATGCCCATCAGGACGCCGAGGACGACGCGCTGATCGGAATCAAATCGACCGCGCGGCTGTTCGGCGAACGCACGCATCAGGCGCTGATGGTGTTTTACGCCCTGGCGGTGGTTTTGATCGGCGTGGCATTGGTGCTGGCCGGTGCGCGCTGGCCGGCGTGGACCGGGCTTGCCGCATTCGCTCTGCATCTCGCCTGGCAAATCAGGCGACTGGAGATCAGCGACCCGGCATTGTGCCTGCGGATTTTCAAATCCAACCGCGAAGCCGGGCTGCTGCTGTTTGCGGGATTGCTCGCGGATGCGGTGATCCGAGTAGTCTGATTTACCGTTCTCCGCGCATCTTGTCGCACGTGGTGTGGCTCCAGATGCTATAGCGTCTGCCGACGAGTTGGCCGAATGAAGCGACGCGAATTCGACTCCACACGGAGCGCGCGCACGGCCAATCTTTCAAGAAACGTTTGAACAAATTTGCGCCGCGACCTCCAAGTGCGGTTTCGCGTGCGTCCGCCGATAACAAATCGCGGCTGGCTCCGACCGGCTGTGCCTTCGGCGACACACCGTTCCCTTTTCTTGTGATGTCAACCGGACGGTTGACGCGGCGCGGCCGGGGACCCGGCTCATGTTGCACGACGATATCTTCAGCGACATGGGCCTGGGTTTTGATGGCGCGGCACAACGCTTACGCGCGCACGGAAGTTTCTTGATTTTTAGGGCAGCAAGATGAGCATTCGAACACCCGGCCTTTGGCTGACCCTCGCGGCGCTTGGCGCCGTTCCGAGTGGTGCGGTTTTCGCCGCCGACATGCCGCTGAAAGCGGCGCCGATTGCGCCGGTCTTTTACGACTGGAGCGGCGTCTATATCGGTTTGCATGCCGGCTACGGTGGCGCCATGAAGGACTGGACCGCCGACACGATAGGTGCCGATTTTACGGCGAAAGGTTTCCTCGGCGGCGGGCAGATCGGAATCAACAAGCAGATCGGCAGCCTGGTGTTCGGCCTCGAACTTGATGGATCGTGGGCGAACATCAGCGGTTCTCAGTTGCTTTCCTTGGGCGGGCCGCTCGTTGGAGGGCAGACGGACGACAACGCGAGATCGAAAATCGATGGCCTGGTGACGTTCACGGGGCGCGCCGGGTTGGCCGCCGACCGCTGGTTCGTCTATGCCAAGGGCGGCCTTGCCGTCGCGCATGAAGCGCATTCTTTCAGCAACAATAATTTCAACTTTCCGCCCGGACCTTTTCCAAGAGTTATCTCCCTTAGCGGCAGTGAGTATCGATGGGCTCCGACGGTCGGCTTCGGAACGGAGCATGCGTTAGGGAATAATTGGTCGGTCAAGGCCGAGTACAATTACATCCATCTGGGAACCAGGGCGATCGGAGTTAATGGCACCAGAACCGCTGCCGGCGTTGTGACTCCCGTTGCGCAGGACGTGCAGATCGAGCAGGCACTCCATGTCGCCACGGTCGGCGTGAACTATCGTTTTGGTGGAATCCAGACGGATCCGACTCTGGCGCCGGCGCGGGCTGCGCCGGGCTACAACTGGTCGGGCGCCTATGTCGGCGTGCAGGGTGGATACGGCTCCGGCCACCACGAGTGGCCCGATTTCCTCGTTCCGGCGCGCCCTGAAATCGTAAAGTATGGCGCCAACGGATGGCTTGCCGGCGGCACCGTCGGGGTCAACGCGCAGACAGGCGTCTTCGTCTTCGGCGTCGAAGGCGAATGGATGTGGACCGGCATCAAAGGCAGTCAGACAACCATCTTTGCCGGGGCACAAACCACGACGCTAGGCCTGGAGAGTAAAGTCAATTGGCTGGCGATCGCGGCGGCGCGTGCCGGTTTCGTGGTTGGCGACCGGCTGCTGGTCTACGGCAAGGCGGGCGTCGCGCTGGCGGACGAGAGGCATACGATTAATGCAAGCAGTTCCAGCTCCGCCTTGGACCTGAGCGCAAAAGCCTTGCATACCGGCGTGGTGGCGGGCGCCGGCGCCGAATACGCGCTTGGCGGCAACTGGTCGGCCAAACTCGAGTACGATTATATCAAGATGCTGGCGCAGAACTTCACCGCGACTGGCACCGAGAGCTTTAACGTTCCGCCCCTCGTAGGACCGATCGCTAATTTCCGTCAGTTCGAAAAAATGCCGCAGGACCTGCATCTGATCAAGTTCGGCATCAACTATCACTTCAATCAGACGCCGGTCGTGGTGAGCGCACGCTACTGAACTGAGGTGCGTTGAGCTTCGGTGCTCGCCCGCGCGCGCATCATTCGCACGACGAGATCTGAGCGCGCGGCCTTACAGCAACAAGGCGATCAATCCGGCGCGATGATCTCGCGCTCGCCATGATGAATGTTGGCGGGGCTCAGCAAATCGCCGCCGCGCCGCCGCACCAGGAATTTCAACCGCCGCGCCCGTATCGAGTTGTGACGCCGGCGCCGCGGCGCGGGCTCAATTTCCCCGAGTGTTGCCATGCAGGTACATCCCTTGCTCGTGAAGTTGCTAAGGTAAGGGGGTATGGATTTCTTTTTTTAGGGCAGCAAGGCAGCAAGATGAGCATCCGAACACCCGGCCTCTGGCTGACCCTTGCGGCGCTTGGCGCCGTTCCAAGTGGCGCAGTTTTCGCCGCCGACCTGCCGCTGAAGGCGGCGCCGATTGCGCCCGTCTTTTACGACTGGAGCGGCGTCTATATCGGTTTGCATGCCGGCTACGGTGGCGCCATGAACGACTGGACCGCCGACGCGCTAGGTGCCGATTTTACGGCGAAAGGTTTCCTCGGCGGCGGGCAGATCGGAATCAACAAGCAGATCGGCAGCCTGGTGTTCGGCCTCGAACTTGATGGATCGTGGGCGAACATCGGTGGTTCTCAGTCGTTTTCCCTCAACGGGCCGCTCTTTGGAGTGCAGACGGACTACAACACGAGATCGAAAATCGATGGCCTGGTGACGTTCACGGGGCGCGCCGGGTTGGCCGCCGACCGCTGGTTCGTCTATGCCAAGGGCGGCCTCGCCGTCGCCCATGAAACGCATTCTTTGAACTCCAATGAATTCAACTTTCCGCCCCAGCCTGCTTCTTCAGTAGTCATCTCTATCAGCGGCAGTGAATATCGATGGGCTCCGACGGTCGGCTTCGGAACCGAGTATGCGTTAGGGAATAATTGGTCGGTCAAGGCCGAGTACGACTACATCCATCTCGGGACCAGAGCGATAGGAGTTAATGGCAGCGAGACCTTTGCTGGCGTTGTGACTCCCGTTGCGGACCAGCTGCAGATCGAGCAGGCGTTCCATGTCGCCAAGGTCGGCGTGAACTATCGCCTTGGGGGAATCCAGACGGCTCTGGCGCCGGCGCGGGCTGCACCGGGCTACAACTGGTCGGGCGCCTATGTCGGCGTGCAGGGTGGATACGGCTTCGGCCACCACGAGTGGCCCGATGCGTTCGTTCCGACGAACCCCGAAATCGGAAAGTATGACGCGAACGGATGGCTTGCCGGCGGCACCGTCGGGGTCAACGCGCAGGCCGGCGCATTCGTCTTCGGCGTCGAAGGCGAATGGATGTGGACCGGCATCAAAGGCAGTCAGACAAGCTTCACTGATTTAGGCGCGGGACGAACCAGGACGCTGGGCCTGGAGAGTAACGTCAATTGGCTTGCGATCGCGGCGGCGCGTGCCGGTTTCGTGGTTGGCGACCGGCTGCTGGTCTACGGCAAGGCGGGCGCCGCGCTGGCGGACGAGAGGCACACGTTTACTCGAAACACATCCGGCCCAGGTGGCAGCTTTGTCTTCGACCTGAGTGCAAAAGCCTTGCATACCGGCGTGGTGGCGGGCGCCGGCGCCGAATACGCCCTTGGCGGCAACTGGTCGGCCAAACTCGAGTACGATTATATCAAGACGCTGGCGCAGAATTTCACGGCGACGGGCACCCAGAACATCAACACTCCGCTCAACGCAGGATCGATCGCTGATTTCGGTCAGTTCGGAATGCCGCAGCACCTGCACCTGATCAAGTTCGGCGTCAACTATCACTTCAATCCGGCGTCCGTGGTGGTGAGCGCACGCTATTGAGTTGCGTTGCGCGGCGTGGCTCGCCCACGCGCGCATCACGGAGCAACGGCGAAATGGATTTTGGGCCTGTCGCCTCAGGTCGGCAATTGCCGACCGAAGGCGCATCCCGAAATGACGGGTCGAAACAAAACCCAATGCGCCGAAACTGCCCGACGGGCAAATCACCCCAATTTCCTGTCCATCCCCTTTCGCAAAAATTTTTCGCTTAACCCGTCGGGCAAATCACCGCTAAGACTCGCGACATCCTGTCCCGCCAGAGGGGCGTTGGCCATCGTCACAAACGTTGGGGCAGGTTGCGGTGGCCGCGGCAGCACGTCAGACGAACGTGCGTGCAGCGGACGGTGAAGTCGTGTGGTCCTGACGCCCCGACGCTGGCGTCAAGTTGGCGGAAGTATCCGCCGGCGACGGTGGCAAGAAAGCCCGGTCACCGGGGAGAGCACGAAGTAAGCTGTAACACCACTGCGCAGGGAAGGCCGGATTGCTTCCGCTGAACCTGTATGCTCGTGTGCGTTTTGTTATGTGCATTTGCACGCGAGACCGCGGGTGCAGCGCGCACCCGGTTTTCCCTGCGCCCTCTGTTTCAGGGGGCAAGGTCAAAAGCAAACCTCGGGCGAACCACGCCGCGAGATCGCGAAGTCATATTCAGTCGTCATCACCCGCGCAGGCGGGTGATCCAGTATCCCAGAGGCAGCAGTGATAGAACCGATAGGTCGCAGCGTACTGGATACCCCGCCTTCGCGGGGCATGACGGCTTCATTCTCCGCCGTCATTGCGAGGAGCGAAGCGACGAAGCAATCCATTCCCTCTGCTGTGGCAGCGATCGCTGCAGTGACAGACGGGCTAACGGCTGCATTGCGTACGAAGCGCCTTGCAGGTCGCCATTCTTCTTTTGCAATTCACAGAAGCGCAGAGCGAGACCAGGCGCCCGCGGCAGGGCCTGCCATCTGAGAAGAAGAACAAGTGCGATGAGGGCGAGAAGCGTGACGAGGATGGGATGAAAGACGATCAGCCACACATAGGGCGGCATGGCGGCCTGCGACCTTGAAGAACTTCGGCTAATCCGGCGCGATGATCTCGCGTTCGCCTTGATGAATATTGGCGGGGTTGAGCAGATCGCCGCCGCGCCGCCGCACCAGGAATTTCGGCCGCCGCACCCGGATCGCGTTGTGACGCCGGCGCCGCGGCGCGGGCTCGCGCGCTTTGTCTTCCGGCAATTGCGGAAGCCCTAAAATGTCACTCCACATCGGCCACGCGGCTGCGATCTCGTCGCGGTCGGAGCTGACGCACAGCGGAATCGTCAAGGACGGATCGCGGTGAACCAGCACAAGCATCTGGGCATCGTCGATGCCGCGCAGCGCCACGCCGAGAAAATCGCGCACGCGAACGTTGACTGCCATCCGCATGCCCTGGATGGCACGGCGCAGGACCACGCGTTCGCGGTGAAGTTCGATTTGCCGCACGCCGCCGTCTGCACGTGTGTCGTGGGCATCGAAGCTGACGGGTAAAGAAAGAGGGTCGAGCCGCAATGCGCGGCTCGACCCGGCGGGATTGATCCCGCTTATTGCTGTTTGACGCCTCACGGCCTTGTCTCCCCGCCGAGATTATGTTCCCCGGTCGATGCGCAAGACCTTGCCAGAACCGCGTCCGTAATCGCTTAAAAAGGCTGGTTAACCTGACGTCACTAGCCCGGCATTCGCCCGCATGATTGACAAGACCTTGGCTCACATGATTGACGAGAGCTTGCGGTGTCATCGAAATTCTTTCGTTTTGGGCGGCTGATAATGCTTGAAGTACGCGTGAATTGGGCACATCTCAGGGGTTCGTCGGTCTGCCTTCAGGCCCGTTTCGATTTGCCTTAATCCTCGGGATTTTATTCGTGATCTCTTCACCATCAGCCGCTTCGCCGGCTTCATCCGACGCCGCGACCTCCGGCCTGTTCGATCAGTCCGCCCTGAGCACGCTGGCACAGCGCCTCGTCGAGGCGGCGAGGCGCGCCGGCGCGGATGCCGCCGACGCGGTCGCGGTGCGCGGCATTTCGCAGGGCGTCGAGGTGCGCGACGGACGTGTCGAGGAATCCGAGCGCTCGGAAGGCGATGATGTCGGTTTGCGCGTGTTGGTCGGGCAGCGCCAGGCGGTGGTCTCAACCAACGACGTCAGCGGCGATGGCGTCGCCAAGCTCGCGGAACGCGCGGTCGCCATGGCGCGCGTCGCGCCCGACGACAAATATGTCGGGCTCGCCGATCCGTCGCTGCTGGCGCGCGATTTCCCCGACCTCGATCTGCTCGACCCCAACATCCCCTCGACATCAGAGCTTGAACGCCGCGCCTGCGAAGCGGAGGCGGCCGCGCTCGCCGTCAAGGGCGTGAGCAAATCGGGCGGCGCGTCGGCGTCGGCGGGAATTGGCGGCATGGTGCTGGTGACCTCTACCGGCTTCCAGGGCTCCTACTTGCGTTCGAGCCAGGGCATCTCGATGACCGCCATCGTCGGTGACGGCACCGCCATGGAGCGCGACTACGACTACACGTCAGCGCCGCACGCTTCCGACCTCAGATCGCCCGCGAGCGTCGGCCGCACCGCCGGCGAGCGGACCGTCGCCCGCGCCAATCCGCGCAAGGTCGAGACCTGCAAGGTGCCTGTGGTGTTCGACCCCCGGGTTTCCGGCTCGCTGGTCGGCCATCTGGTGGGCGCGGTGAACGGCGCCTCGATCGCGCGCAAGACCAGTTTCCTGAAAGACCGCCTTGGCCAGCAGCTGTTCGCGAAGAGCATCCGCATCATCGACGATCCCTTGCGCCCGCGCGGCTTGCGCTCGCAATCGTTCGATGCCGAAGGCGTCAAGGTCAAAAAGCTCGCCATCATCGATGACGGCGTGCTGACGACGTGGCTTTTGGATTGCGCGACCGCGCGGGAACTCGGACTGGTCACGACCGGCCACGCCCACCGCGGCGTATCGTCGTCACCGTCGCCGGGGCCGTATAATCTGCATCTCGAAGCGGGTGAGCCCACGCCGGCTGAATTGATGTCCGATATCAAGCAGGGATTTTACGTCACCGACCTGATCGGCTCCGGCGTCAACAGCGTGACCGGCGATTACAGTCGCGGCGCATCCGGCTTCTGGATCGAAAACGGCAAAATCACCTATGCGGTAAGCGAGGTGACGATCGCCGGTCATCTGCTCGAGATATTCAAATCGATGGTGCCCGCCAACGACCTGGAATTCCGCTATGGCGTGAATGCTCCGACGGTGCGCATCGAAGGATTGACGCTTGGCGGACGTTAGCGCCGGCAGCGTGCACAACAAGGTTTTGGCGCGTGACGCCGCGTTGCTGAAGGATACGGTGCGGGAGGCGGGCGCGCTGGCGTTATCGCTGTTCGGTACCGAACTGAAAAACTGGACCAAGGGTGCATCCTCGCCGGTGTCCGAAGCCGATATCGCCGTCAACGACCTCCTCGAGAGCCGGCTGCGGTCAGCCACGCCGGATTATGGCTGGCTATCGGAAGAAAGCGTCGACGACGAAGCGCGTCTCGGCAAACACCTGGTCTGGATCGTCGATCCGATCGACGGCACCCGCGGTTATCTCGCCGGCCGCGAAGACTGGTGCGTGAGCGTGGCGCTGGTCGAGGGCGCTTCACCCGTGCTGGCGGCGGTGTTCGCGCCGGCCAGCGATGAGTTTTTCTTTGCCGTGCGCGGGCAGGGTGCCGCGCGCAATGACGTGCCGGTTTACGCGACGCCCGGCACTGAGCTGGATTTTTCCCGTATGGCCGGTCCAAAGCCCCTTGTCGAACGGCTCGGAAAGCCATCCGAAGAGGTTGTCCTGCACCCCCGAATCGGATCGCTGGCGCTCCGGCTGTGCCGGGTGGCGCAGGGAAGCCTCGATGCGGCTTTTGCAGGCGGCCAGAGCCGCGACTGGGACCTTGCCGCGGCCAATTTGATCGTGCAGGAAGCGAATGGTACTATGACTACGCTTTCGGGGGATGCGATATCATATAATCGCCGGGAGGTTGCGCACGGGGCGCTAGTGGCAGCGGGGCGCGACCGTCATGCACGGATTGTCGAGCATTTTCGGAATCGTCCGTTGTCTTGAGCGGCCTCAATGCGGGTCGGGAATTTTGCTTGCCGGGCATCGCGTCAGGAAAAGGAATCATGTCAGATAATGCCCAGCAATTGCTCCATCTCGTCATTGGGGGCGAGCTGACCGACCTGGAGCACACGACGTTCAAGGACCTCGATCAGGTGGAGATCGTGGGCGTATTCCCTAACTACGCGACCGCCTACGCGGCCTGGAAAGCGAAGGCGCAGCAAACCGTGGACAACGCCCACATGCGCTATTTCGTCGTCCATCTCCACCGGCTGCTCGATCCGGGTCAAGACACGAAGCCCGCCAGTTGAAAAGACTCATTCGCAATGTGCTGCGCAGCAGCTGGCTTCAGCGCGCGCTGGGTTTTCTCGCGGCCGAGTTTCTGCGGCTGGTCTGGCTGACCAACAGATTCAGTTTCGATCCTCCGGACGTCTATGCACTCGCCGAGCCACAGCAACCGGCGATCTTCGCGTTCTGGCACGGCCAGCATTTCTTGACGCCCTTCATCAAGACAAAGGACAGCCATCGCGGCAAGGTGCTGATCTCGATGCACCGCGACGGCGAATTTAACGCCATCGCCGCCGAACGGCTTGGTATCGGCACCATCCGCGGCTCCGGCGATCACGGATCGGCGTTTCACCGCAAAGGCGGCGTCGGTGCGTTCAAGGAGATGGTGCGCGCGCTTGCAGAAAGTTATAACGTCGCGCTAACCGCCGACGTGCCGAAGCGCTCGCGGGTCGCGGGCCTTGGCATCATCATGCTGGCGCGGGAATCTGGACGGCCGATCATGCCATTTGCGATGGCGACCAGCCGTTTCGTCCGCCTGAACAACTGGGACCACACCACCATCAATTTGCCATTCGGGCGAGGCGCATTGGTGGGAGGCGACATAATCGTGGTTCCGCCCGACGCGGATGCCGAGATGATGGAAACGCTGCGCGCGCAGCTGGAGGCGACCCTGAACGACGCGACCCGTCGCGCCTATGCGCAGGTCGGCCGTCCGGAAGAGGCGGGTCATGGCTAACTCCCTGCCGATGACGCTGCGCCTCTACCAGACGCTGTCGGTCGCGATGGTGCCGCTGGCGCCGGCGCTGATCAAGCGGCGGTTGAAGCAGGGCAAGGAAGACCCCGCGCGGATCGGCGAGCGGCGCGGCGTGAGCCGGGACGACCGGCCGCTCGGACCGCTAATCTGGATTCACGGCGCCAGCGTCGGTGAGGTGCTGGCCGCGGCCGCCTTGATCGAGAAGTTGCGCGCGCTGAATATCGGCATCCTGCTGACGTCGGGGACGGTGACCTCGGCGGCCATCGTCGCCAAGCGGTTTCCCGCCGACATCATCCATCAATATGTGCCGTACGATTCGCCGCGCTATGTCGCACGCTTTCTCGATCACTGGCGGCCGAGTCTCGCGCTGTTTATCGAATCCGATTTGTGGCCGAATCTCATCCTGTCGAGCGCGGCGCGGCGTCTGCCTATGGTCCTGATCAATGGCCGGATGTCACATCGCTCGTTTCCGCGCTGGCGGAGGGTTGCCGGCACAATCTCGGCGCTGCTTGGCCGGTTCGACGTTTGCCTCGCCCAATCGTATGCCGATGCGGAGCGCTTTGCCGCGCTCGGCAGCCGCAACGTCATCATCACGGGCAATTTGAAACTGGACGTTCCGGCGCCGCCCGCCGACTCCGCCAAGCTGGAGCGGTTGATGGCGGTGACGCGCGGCCGCCCGATCATCGTGGCGGCGTCGACCCATCCGGGCGAGGAGGACATTCTGGTTGAAGCGCACCGGTCGCTGGCAAGATACTTTCCATCGCTCTTGACCGTGATCGTGCCGCGGCACCCCGCGCGCGGCGAAGCGATCGCCCGCGCGATCGCGGATTCCGGCCTGCATGTGGCTTTACGTTCGCGCGAGGAATTGCCGATAGCGACCACCGACATCTACGTCGCGGACACCATGGGCGAACTGGGATTGTTCTACCGGCTGGCGCCGATCGTGTTCATGGGTGGCTCACTGGTCGAACATGGTGGGCAGAATCCGATCGAAGCGGTCAAGCTCGGCGCGTCGATTGTCCATGGCCCTCACGTCTTCAATTTCACCGATATTTACGAGGCGCTCGACAGCGCGGGCGGCGCCAGGCGGGCTGACACGCAGCAGGCGCTGGTGAAGCAACTCGGCCGGTTGCTGGCCGATCCGGTAGCGCGCGAGTCGACGGTTGCGGCCTCCGAGCGCGTGGTGGAACAGCTTGGCGGAGCGCTCGACCGCACACTCGCAGCGCGCGAGCCATATTTGTTTCAGTTGCGGCTCGAAATGGGAGCGGCGGATGCGTGAGCCGGCTTTCTGGAACCGGCCGTCGTCATTGTTGTCGTTGTTACTGACGCCGCTCGGCGCACTGTATGGAGTGATCACGGCGCAGCGATTGGCGCGCAAGGGTCTTGACACCGGCATCCCCGTGCTTTGCGTCGGCAACTATCATGTCGGCGGCGCCGGCAAGACGCCTGCGGTGCTGGCGCTAACGAAGCTGCTGCGCCATCTCGGCGAGACGCCCGTCGTGCTCAGTCGCGGCTATGGCGGGCAATTGCGCGGCCCGATCAAGGTCGATCCCGAACGGCACACGGCAGCGGATGTCGGCGACGAGCCGCTGATGCTGGCGCGAACCGTCACGGTGGTCGTCGCGCGCGATCGGATCGCCGGTGCCGCGTTGGCAAAATCACAAGGCGCCAGCGTGATCTTGATGGACGACGGCTTTCAGAACCCGGCGATTGCCAAGGATGCCGCGCTGATCGTGATCGACGGCGATCGTGGCCTTGGCAACGGCCGAGTGTTTCCGGCGGGTCCCTTGCGCGCGCCGCTGCCGCCGCAACTCGCCCGCACCGCCGCGTTGATCGTCGTCGGCGATGGAGCCGCGGCTGAGCCGGTTGCTGCCGCGATCGCCGCGCAGGGCAAGCCGGTGTTTTCGGCACATCTTAAAGCGAGCGATGCATCAGTGGCGTCGCTGCGCGGCAAGCGCGTGCTGGCCTTCGCCGGGATCGGCGATCCCTGCCGATTCTTCAGGACGCTGCGCGCCTGCGCAATCGAAGTCGTCCGGGAGCGCGCCTTCGCCGATCATCATCCGTTTTCGAAGGGCGAGATCGAAACGTTGATCGCTGAAGCGAAACGCGATGCGCTGACGCTGGTAACAACGGAAAAGGATTTGGCGCGGCTGCAGACGGCCGAGGGTCCTCCGGCCTGGGCAAAAGAGATTGTGCCATTCGCGGTAACGCTTGAGTTCGGTGGCGCCGGACAACTGCGGAAATTTGTGTCAGAGCGCTTGTTTCAAGCGCGTCAGAAAAAATTCAGAAACGATGCGTAGCGTGGCAAAGCGCAAAATTACTGGTCATGCGCTTCGCCGTTCGCCGGGGCGACGAAAACGATGATCGCTACGGTTTTTCAGCCTGCGTCTTCAGCGCGCCGGGAAAATGCCGCTGCAGCACCGCACTGGGAATGGCATAGGCCTCCTGCAGATCGACGCTCCAGTACTTCAGCTCGTCGAGGGGTATTCGCGCATCGGTCACCGCGCAACGCACATAGGTTCCCGGCGAGATCACGCGGAAATCGCCATCCAGATATTGCACTTGCGCTTCGCCGTGACCCGAGGGCCCGAACTTATTCAGCAAAGTTGAACTCTCCGACCAACCCCCGGCTACTCTTACCGGACTTTAATACTTTAATAGCGCGATCTATCATAAATAGGGCGTGGTGTCCGCCCGAAGCCCACCGATTTGTGATGAATTACAGCCTTCGGCACATGTTACCGTCAGCCCAGATGGAACGCTGCCTCTACATGGAATGCTGTTTCAAAAGCGCCATAGCGACCCGGCAAATTCGATGCGCTTTCTGTCAGCAATCGTATTCCTGACGCAATTTGCCGTGGCTTTTGCCGCGGACGCCGCGCCGTTGTCTGCTCCGCGCCAGGTCGACATTTCCTCACGCAGCGGCACATTGTACGCGCAGCTTTACAAGCCCGACGGCGACGGCCCGTTTCCCGTGGTAATCGCCCTGCACGGGTGTGACGGATTGGCCGGCGATTCCGAGGCGATCCAGCAACGCTATAGCGATTGGGCCGAGCAATTGCTGAAAGGCGGCAACGCGGTTTTGCTGCCGGACAGCTATGGTTCGCGCGGATTAGGCCCACAATGCCGCGTCAATGTCAGGGAGCGTAACGTACTCGCCCGTCGCGAACGGGTCGCGGACATCATGGCAGCGAGACAATGGCTGGTGCAGCAGGCTTGGACCGCCCGGAACCGCATCAGCCTGTTGGGATGGGCGAACGGCGCGAGCGCTTTGCTGTGGGCGGTGCGCCCGCAATTGCCGTCGCGGAATCTCGAGCCGGACTTCCGCTCTGCCGTGGCATTTTATCCGGACTGCCGCATCTCGTCGGGTCTGGGATGGAGCGCCCGCATCCCGACGCTGGTCTTGATCGGCGCCAATGACGACGTCAGTTCGCCGCCCGCCTGCCGTCAGATGGTCGACGGAGCGCGTGGGCGCAGCGCGCTGGCGCGGATCGTGATATATCCCGGTGCCTATCACGATTTCGACCGCGCGAATTTTCCGCCTCACGCGATTGCCGGGACATCGGATGCCACGTTGCCGGAACGCGGCCATCTCGGCACCGATCCCCAGGCGCGCGCCGATTCGCAAAAGCGCGTCGCGGAATGGCTGGCGCGGTAATGATTTCCTACCCACCCCTGCAGGCACGGTAGGGAAAGCGCATCCTCTAAAACAAGCTTCCCTGACCGGCCGGTTTGACGCGCTTCGGCGGGGCGGCTTTCGGCTCGCTGGCAACCGGCTTCGCCGGGCGCGCCACCGCCGGCCGATCCGCGTCCGCCGTGGCCGCGACGCGTCCATCGGCAAATTCCAGATCGAGCCGCGCACCTGGTCCGACGCCGGCTGCGGCGTGCACGGCGTGGCCTTGCTCGTCACGCACCAGCGCGAAGCCCCGCGTCAGCACGCTGCGATACGACAGCGCTCCCAGCAACTGGCCGCTATGTGTGACACGCGCCTGAAGCCGCTGCATCGCCATGTCGAGCGCGCGCCGGGCGCGTTCGGCCAGGCGCAGCGCGCGCTCGCGGTCGCGCGCGATGGCCTGGCGCTGCGCCTTCGCGTTGGAGAGTTTTGAAGCCTTCAGCCTGATCTCAAGCCCGGCATAGCGATCCCGGCGGTTTCGCAGCAGCGACCGGGCCGAATGCGTCATGCGTTCGCCGCACACGGTCAGCCGGTGGTTGGCCTGCGCGACCTGGCCCCGCAGCACCCGCACGGTCAGCCGTGCGCTGGTCGCAGCGAAGCGGCGGAAATGGAGATGGGTATTGGCTTTCAATGCGCGGGGTAGCGAAGCGGCAGCGCCATCCAGCCGCTGCCGCGGGATCGCGAGCAGTTCGGTCGCCCCAGGCAGCGCCCGCACGGCGGCGCGCAATTCGTTGCGGCGGCCTTCCTGTCCGCGCTGCCAGCAGAGCATCGTCCGCCGCCCCAACGTTGCGACCTCGACGAACAGCTCGCTACGCACCGGGACTGCCATTTCCGCCGCCGCCGTTGGCGTCGGCGCGCGTTTGTCGGCGGCAAAATCAATCAGCGTGATGTCGGTCTCGTGGCCCACGGCCGAGATCAGCGGAATCATGCTATCTGCGGCGGCGCGGACCACGATCTCCTCGTTGAACGACCAGAGATCTTCCAGCGAGCCGCCGCCGCGCGCGACGATCAGGAGATCCGGCCGCGGTATCCTGCCGCCCTCTGGCAACGCATTGAAGCCGCGGATCGCAGCTGCGATCTGTTCGGCTGAGCCCTCGCCCTGCACCCGCACCGGCCACACCAGCACACGGCGCGGAAAGCGGTCCTGCAGTCGGTGCAGGATGTCGCGGATCACCGCACCGGTCGGCGAGGTGACGACGCCGATCACTTCCGGCAGCCATGGCAAGAGTTGCTTGCGCGCCTCGTCGAACAGTCCTTCGGCGGAAAGCTTGCGTTTGCGCTCTTCCATCAGGGCCATCAGCGCGCCGATGCCTGCGGGCTCGATCGCCTCGATCACAATCTGATATTTCGAGGAGCCGGGATAGGTCGTGAGCCGGCCGGTGGCGATGACCTCCAGGCCCTCCTGCGGTTTGAACCGCATCCGGGCATGGGCGGTCTTCCAGATTACCGCCTCGATCTTGGCGCTGTCGTCCTTCAGCGCAAAATAGCAGTGCCCGGAGGAGTGTGGCCCGCGGAAGCCGGAAATTTCGCCGCGCACCCGGACATGCCCATAGGCGTCCTCTACCGTCCGCTTGAGGGCGGAGGACAGCTCGGACACCGTGAATTCCGGCGCGTTGATCAAGGCTTCAGCTAGGGTCATCTGGTGATCGATTCGGGCTTTTTGGAATGGCGGGCAAGGCGCCTCGCGCGGCACCCACGGCTGGCAGGCACATATCCACACCTGATCGGGGGCGATTCTTGCAGCGCGCCAGCGCCATGCTAAACCCGGCGCATCATCGCGGCAACACCCTGATCCGGCTGCATTCATGAACATCCTCTTGCTCGGTTCCGGCGGTCGCGAACATGCCCTGGCATGGAAAATCGCCGCCTCGCCACTAGTGACGAAGCTATGGTGCGCGCCGGGCAATGCCGGCATCGCGCGGGAGGCCGAATGCGTGCCGCTCGATATCGCCAACCACGCCGCGGTGATCGATTTCTGCCGGACCAACGCCGTTGACTTCGTCGTGGTCGGCCCGGAAACGCCGCTCGCGGCCGGGATCGTCGACGACCTCGCCAGCGCCGGCATAAGGGCGTTCGGGCCGAGCAAGCAAGCTTCGCGGCTTGAGGGCTCCAAGGGATTTACCAAAGCACTCTGCACTGAATTCGGCATTCCGACCGGCGCCTATGGCCGCTTTACCAATGCGGCCGACGCGCTGGCCTATGTCCGCGCCCAGGGCGCGCCGATCGTGGTCAAGGCCGACGGGCTTGCGGCAGGCAAGGGGGTCGTCGTCGCCCAGACCTTGCGTGAGGCCGAAGACGCCATCGCCATGATGTTCGATGGCGCGTTCGGCGCGGCCGGCGCGGAAGTGGTGATCGAAGAATTTCTGTCCGGCCGCGAGATCAGCTTTTTTGCGCTCTCCGACGGCGACACCGCGATTGCGCTCGCCTCGGCGCAGGACCACAAGCGGGTGTTCGACCACGACCAGGGGCCGAACACCGGCGGCATGGGGGCCTATTCGCCGACGCCTTTCGTGACGCCGGAAATCCATGCCGAGATCATGGCCAAGATCATTCTTCCGACGGTCGCCGGGATGAAGGCGCGCGGCACGCCGTTTCGCGGCGTGCTCTATGCCGGCGTGATGCTGACGCCGGCCGGCCCGAAACTGTTCGAATACAACGTCCGCTTCGGCGATCCGGAATGCCAGGTGCTGATGCTCCGGATGATGTCGGATATCGTGCCGGCGATGCTGGCCTCCTGCGACGGGCAGCTGAAGAATTTCGACCTGCGCTGGTTTCCCGACGCCGCGCTAACGGTGGTGATGGCGGCGAGCGGCTATCCCGGCGAATACGCCAAGGGTACCCGCATCGAGGGACTGGAAGACGCGGCCAGTGTCGAGGGCGTGGAAATCTTCCACGCCGGGACGGTATCGAAGGACGGACATATTTTGGCCAATGGCGGCCGCGTGCTGAACGTCTGCGCGTCCGGCAATTCAGTCAGCGAGGCGCAGCGGCGTGCCTATGAGGCCGTCGATCGCATCCGGTGGCCGGAAGGTTTTTGCCGCCGCGACATCGGCTGGCAGGCGGTGGATTGGGAGCGCAAAGGAAGCTAGCAGCGCTACATTCCGCACTTATGCCGAAGAGTATCGCCACCGGGTCGCGCGAATGCGCGCCCGATGACAGGCTCCGCGATGCGTCCGACATCGGAGGTTTGCCTGGTTCTGGCTTGTTGTTGAAGTTGGTGGCAAGGTTCCTAGCCCGGATTGGCCGCGTCCATATCGACGGAAACCCGGGACGCGGAATTGGCGCAACCGTGATGCGACGATGAAGGAAATGCACCGTGCCCGATCTCGCCGACCTGTTTCCCGGCTACGCTTCCGAGTGGATCAATACCAAATCCGGACGCATCTTTGCCCGTGTCGGCGGCAAGGGGCCGCCGCTGTTGCTGCTGCACGGATTTTCCGAGACGCATATGATGTGGCACCGCGTGGCGCCGCAGCTTGCCGACCGCTTCACGCTGATCATCGCGGATCTGCCGGGCTATGGTTGGTCGGATATGCCGGAGAGCGACAGGGATCACACGCCCTATACCAAGCGCGCGATGGCGCAGACGATGATCGAGGCGATGGAACAACTCGGCCATGTGCATTTCGCACTCGCTGGGCATGATCGCGGCGGCCGCGTCGCCTATCGCCTCGCGCTCGATCATCCCGGCCGGCTGTCGCGGCTCGCGGTGCTGGATATTCTGCCGACCTATGATTACTGGGCGCGGATGGATCGGCTCTACGCGCTGAAAATCTATCACTGGACCTTTCTGGCGCAGCCTTTTCCGCTCCCGGAAATGCTGATTGGCGGCAACCCCGATTTTTTCCTCAAGCAGAAGATGGCAAGCCAGACCAAATCCAAAACGCTCGAGGCGATCGATTTCCACGCGCTGGAGCATTACCTCGCCGCGTTCCGCGATCCCTCACGGGTGCACGCGATGTGCGAGGATTACCGCGCGGGCGCCTACGCTGACTTCGAAATCGACAAGGCGGATCGCGATGCGGGGAAGCAGATCACGATCCCCACGCTGGTGCTGTGGGGCGACGTCGGCGTTGCCAGTGCCGCGGCAACGCCGCTCGACACCTGGAAGCTATGGGCGACCAACGTCTCGGGCGCGCCGGTTGATTCCGGTCATTTCCTGACCGAGGAAAATCCGGACGCAACGGCGAGGGCGTTGAAGGAATTTTTTGCGGGTTCGTAACCGGAAAGCAGACTACAAATCACCCGCGTCATACCCGCGAAAGCGGGTATCCAGTACGCTGCGGCCTCTCGATCAATCACCAGCGCTCTGGAATACTGGATCATCCGCTTTCGCGGATGATGACAGCAGAGCCTGAGTCGCGCATTGCGTTTAGCTCACCGTCTCGCCTTGAAAAATTCCCGCAACAGCGTGGCCGACTCGCTCTCTCCGACCGCGGAATAGACCTCGGGGACGTGATGACAGGTCGGCGACGCGAAGAACCGCACGCCGGACTCCACCGCGCCGCCCTTGGGATCGGCCGCGCCGTAGTACAGCCGCCTTACCCTCGCAAACGAGATCGCGGCTGCGCACATCGTGCACGGCTCCAGGGTGACGTAGAGGTCGCAATCGACCAGCCGCTCGCCGCCGACGACCCCGGTGGCCTGCCGGATCGCGAGGATTTCGGCATGCGCGGTCGGATCGCGGTCGGTCAATGTGCGGTTTCCGGCCGCGGCGATGACCTCGTTGTTAAGCACGATCACGCATCCGATCGGCACTTCGCCCGATTTTCCGGCGTTTTCGGCGGCTTTCAGTGCCAAATCCATGAAAGATGGTGCGGTCATGCCTCGTAACGCTCGTCAAACCCTGCTATTAGAATCCCATTCAGCAAAAGTGGATACCGGTTTTGCGTGAGACTGCGCCTCGAGCAAAGAGCGCGCGCGTTATCGTCATGCCAGCCTGTCCGCATCAGCCTGATTGCCATTTCATCTGTACTCGAAACGAGACCATTCATGCCCCGCGATAACGATAAAAACAACGATTCCCGCGGCCGGCGTGACCGGCCTTCGGGCGGTAAGGGCCGCTCCGGCGCGGCCCGGGGACCCGACAAGAAATTCGCCAAGCGCGGCTTCGCCGGGAAAAGCGATGGCGGCAAGCGCCCCTATGCCGGTAAGCCCGATGGCGCCAAATCCTATGGCAAGAAGCCCTATGCAGGCTCGGGTAAACCGTACGCCGGCAAACGCGAAGGCGCTCCGCCGCGCCGTGACTATGATGACGCGCCGCGTTCTCGCGACGATCGGCCTTTTGCCGACCGTCCGCCGCGCTCCAACAGGGATGACCGTCCCCGCGGCGATCGAGCTTTTGCCGATCGTCCGTCGCGCAGCAGTGGCGAAAAGCGCGCTTTTACGCCGCGCGACGATCGCGGCGGCGAAAAGCGGCCGTATTCTCCGCGCGGCGATCGCCCGAATTACAATCGCGACGACCGCGCACCCCGCTCTGATCGCAGCGATGCCAGGCCCGCCGCCCGGTTCTCCGACAAGAAGTTTGGCGACAAGCGGCCCTATACGCCGCGTGATGGTGGCGGTGAAAAGCGACCCTATACGCCACGCGGCGAAGGCTCTGGCAGAAAATTTGGCGGCGAGAAGAAATTTTCCCGCGGTGCGCCTGACCGTGGCCCTCGGAAGGATTTTGGCAACCGTTCCGAGCGCGGTCCTGATCGTGGCGAGTCCAAGCCGTGGCAGAAGCGCGACGCCAGTTCGCCCGACCACGCGGGCCGCAATTCGAGACCAAAACGTGAAGGCGAGCGGAATTTCGACAAGCCGCGCTTTGACAAGCCCCGTTATGACAGGCCGCGCGAGGATCGCCCCTCGGGCGACCGCCCGTTCCGCGAGCGGCCGAAGTTCGATCGTCCCCGGGAAGGTCGCGATGACCGTCCGCGGGTCGACAGGCCGCAAGGCGATAGGGCCCGTTTCGATCGTCCTCATGAGGACCGTCCGAAATTCGATCGTCCGCGCGAAGCGCGCGGCTGGCAGGAGCACCCGCGCAGCGAAGCGCGATCGTTCGACCGCAATGCCGATCGGCCGCGCCGCGACAACGAGGACGACAGCAAGATCTTTACCAAGCGCCCCGCGTTCGGCGGCCGCGGCGCCTATCGCGAGCGCATGCCTGACGAGCGGCGACCGCCGCGTCCGCCACGCGAAAAGAAATCCGGCGAGCGCATCGCCAAGGTGGTGTCGCGGGCAGGGCTGGCTTCGCGCCGCGATGCCGAGGAATGGATCGTGCAGGGCCGCGTCACCGTCAACGGCCGCGTCATCAATTCGCCGGCGCTCGACGTCACCGCCAACGACGTCGTCACCGTCGACGGCAAGCCATTGCCGCCGCGCGAGCGCACGCGGCTGTTCATGTATCACAAGCCGCGCGGGCTGATGACCACCCATGCCGATCCGGAAGGCAGGCCGACGGTGTTCGACAATCTGCCGGAAGGCCTGCCGCGGCTGATCAGCATCGGCCGGCTCGATTTCAACACCGAAGGCCTGTTGCTGCTGACCAATGATGGCGGCCTGGCGCGTGCGCTCGAACTGCCCGATACCGGCTGGCTGCGGCGCTATCGCGTCCGCGCTCATGGCGAAGTGACGCAGGCGCAGCTCGACGAATTGAAAAAGGGCATTGAGGTCGACGGCGTCAAATACGGTCCGATCGATGCGACGCTGGAACGCGATCAGGGCGCCAATGTCTGGCTGGTGTTCGCGATCCGCGAGGGCAAGAACCGCGAAGTCCGCAACGTGCTGGCGCATCTCGGCCTCGAGGTGAACCGGCTGATCCGGGTGTCCTATGGACCGTTTCAACTAGGTGAACTCGCCGAAAGCCAGGTCGAGGAGGTCAAGACCCGCGTGCTGCGCGAGCAGCTCGGCGAAAAAATCGCTGCGCTGGCGGGTGCTGATTTCAACCGGCCGATGCCGGGGGAAGCGAGTGACAATTCGGTCGACGATCCTGCCCCGCGTGGCAAGAAGCCGTTCAAGCCGGCCGGCAAGAGCGGCCTGATCGCTGACCGCAAGGGCCGCCGCGTGCTGGTGCAGCGCACCGGCAGCGATGAAGCCCGCGCCCGCAACGAGGCCGAAGCCAACGGCTACGGGCCGCCGCGCCGTCCGCAGCGCGGCTATCACGGCAAGCGCGATCTGAAGCCGCGGGATGAGTGACGTTCGATGGTTGGAATGATACCGCCAACTCGGAAAAAGGCGTCATGGCCGGGCACAGCCGTCCGAAGGACGGCGTCGCTTCCGCTCGCCGATGCCCGGCCATCCACATCTTGTTCGCAGCGACCGTTTAATGACGTGGAAGCCCGGCACAAGGCCGGGCATGACGAGACCTTCTAGTGCGCGTCGTCGGCGGGCGATTGAAGGGCCGCAACCTCGCGTCGCCGTCGTCGCGCGACATCCGCCCGACCGCGGACCGGTTGCGCGAGTCGGTGTTCAATATCCTGATCCACGCTTACGATGATCCGATTCAAGACGCGCGGGTGCTCGATTTGTTTGCCGGCACTGGCGCGCTTGGCATCGAAGCCGTCTCGCGCGGAGCGAAGTTTACGCTGTTCGTCGATAACGGCGCCGAAGCCCGCGCGCTGTTGCGCAGCAATGTCGAGTCGCTGGGCTTGGGCGGCGTGACAAAGGTCTACCGCCGCGACGCCACCGATCTCGGCCCCGCGCATCCCGTCGAGCCGTTCTCGCTGGTGTTCCTCGATCCGCCCTACGCAAAACAGCTCGCCGAGAAGGCGCTGGCCTCGCTGCGCGATGGCGGCTGGCTGACGCCGGGCGCGCTCCTGGTGGTGGAGGAAGCAAAGGCGGCGGAGTTTGCCGCGCCGGACGGTTTCGAGGAACTGGAACGACGTGCGTATGACGATACGGAGTTTGTGTTTTTGCGCGCGCGGTGACGCGGCAACTACCTCCCGTCATGCCCGCGAAGGCGGGCATCCAGTACGCCGAGACTTCTCGATTCAATCACTGACGGTGGTGGAATACTGGGTCGCCCGGTCAAGCCGGGCGATAACCATTGAGTGTGCGGAAGCGCTTTGCCTCAACGCCGCCCGAACAGCTTCTCGATATCTGAAAGCTTCAATTCCACGTAAGTCGGCCGGCCGTGGTTGCACTGTCCGGAATTCGGCGTGTCTTCCATCTCGCGCAGCAGTGCGTTCATCTCTTCCGGCTTGAGCCGGCGGCCGGCGCGCACCGAGCCGTGGCAGGCCATCGTGGCCGCGACGTGCATCAGCCGGCGTTCCAGCGGCAGCGCCTCATCCCATTCCGCCATGTGCTCGGCGAGATCGCGCAGCAGCGAGCCGGCATTGGTCTTGCCGAGCAGCGACGGCGTTTCGCGCACCGCGACCGCGCCGGGGCCGAAGGATTCGATCGCCAGCCCGAACGACGCCAGCTCTTCGGCGCGCGCGATCAGTTTTTCCACCGTCGCCTCATCCAGTTCGACGATCTCCGGAATCAGAAGAATCTGCCGCTGCACGCCGTTGCGGGCCAATGAGGCTTTGAGCTTTTCATAGACGATGCGCTCATGCGCGGCGTGCTGGTCCACCACAACAAGGCCGTCGCGGGTTTGCGACACGATATAGGTCTCGTGGATTTGCGTTCGCGCTGCGCCCAGCGGGCGGTCGAGCAGATCGGCTGGCGCTGTTTCCTGAAAACGCACGTCGGCGGTGGGTGTGCCGACGTCGAATGCGGCCTGTCCGGGTTCGGCAAAGGCCGGCGCCGCAGAGCCCTCGAAGGCCGGCATCGGGCCGGTCGGATAGGCCGGCGAGCGCCGCCAGTCCCAGTTGCCGGGGCGCGGCGCGAATGACGGACGGAACGAGGCGAGCGCAGCACCATCGCTGTTGGCGGCGGTGCGCTTGCCTTCGCGGGCGAGGCCGTCTTTCAGCGCGTGCACGATCAGCGCGCGCACCAGGCCGGCATTGCGAAACCGGACCTCGGTCTTGGCCGGATGTACATTGGCATCGACCTCCTGTGGATCGGTTGTCACGAACAGCGCCACCACGGGATGGCGGTCGCGCGGCAGATAGTCGGAATAGGCCGCGCGCACAGCACCAAGGATGAGTTTGTCGCGCACCGGCCGGTCGTTGACGAACAGATATTGCCCGAGCGCGTTCGCCCGCGTCAGCGGCGGCGCGGCGGCAAAGCCTTCGATCACCACGCCTTCGCGCTCGCTGCGCACTTCGATGGCGCTGCCGCGAAAATCCGCGCCCAGAATATCGCCAAGCCGCGTCAGCCTTCCGGCGGCGCCGGGCAGGGCGGCGGCCCATGTCATTGGCGCGCGCTCCTCGCCGGCCAGCGTGAAGGCGATGTCGGGCCGCGCCATCGCGAGGCGGCGCACCACTTCGCGGATCGCTTCGGCCTCGGTGCGGTCGGTCTTGAGAAATTTCAACCGCGCCGGCGTTGCGTAAAAGAGATCACTGACCTCGACGCGGGTGCCTTGAGACAGCGCCGCCGGCATGATGCCGGATTTCTCGCCGGCTTCAACCGCCAGGGACCAGGCATGCGGCTCGCTGAGGTGGCGCGTGGTGATGCCGAGCTTCGCGACCGCGCCGATCGATGGCAGCGCCTCGCCGCGAAACCCCAGCGTGCGAATGCGCAAGAGATCCTCGTCGTCGAGCTTGGAGGTGGCATGGCGATCTACCGCCAGCGCGAGATCGCCGTAAGTCATGCCGCTGCCATCGTCGGTGATGCCGATCCGCCGCCGCCCGCCGCCATCGGTGAAAATGTCAATCCGGCTGGCGCCGGCATCGATGGCGTTCTCCACCAGTTCCTTGACCACGCTCGCGGGGCGCTCGACCACTTCGCCGGCGGCGATGCGGTTGACGATGGTCTCTGGCAGCTGGCGGACGGGCATAAATGCTCAGGTCGATTCGTGGCCGATCGCCAATTTTAAGCGGCGGCCGAACCAAATGCATGCACCAAAAGGTGTTTTCGCGGAATTTTCGTGAATTGGCGTCGAGCTGCCGCATGTGAGGTCGGTCCGTGGCCAAGGTTTCGTGAAATTACCCTGAAATCCCTGCACGATGACCACACGACGCAGCTTGCATGGTGAGTGCGCCGTTCGTGACACCTCAGTGCGATGAGCAGGTCCGGTTCAGGCGGATGGCGCATGGAAGTCACCGAACCGCTTATCGCCGATCACATTTGGGAGAAGTTGATGAAGCTAGTGAAAACCTCAGCGATCACGCTTGCTATTTCGGCGATGCTTGCCGGCCCCGTGTTGGCGCAAGGCGCGTCACCCGACACCCAGACCCGCGGCGGCGTGCAGGGCAAAAGCAATATGCGCGGCGGGATGTCGGGCAGCGGCGACGAGGAACTTGGTGCGCAAACTGGCGCGGCCGGAGAAAAGGCCGGCGTCAACGCAAAGACTGGCGCGAAGGGCACCGTGGGGGCCGGTAGTGGAGCGCATAAGGGGACCGGCAGTGCGGTTGGCGATCCCGCGGCCGGGGGCAAACGCTACTAGGACACCGATCCTTCGACTGGTTCTTTTTTCAACAACTCCGGTCTTTCAAAACCAACAACTCCGGTCGCGCCGCGGCCGGAGTTTTTAGTTCTCCAGGGATACAACGGATCCTATCCGTTCGCCGCAGCTTTCGTAGCCTGCTCAGCGTCCGCCCAAACCGCGCTTTGCCTTCGTCGGGGCGTTCACCGGAGCCTGGCGCAGTTACGCAAGCGGCGGCCGATAGCTCAGTACGGAGCCCTGAGTGACCACCGCCAGGTGAGAAGCCCGACGGCCGTTCTCGCCGTGCAGGTGAAATAGTCGCCTCAAGAAAGCTTGCCCGAGCAAAGGGATGGGGCCGGCTCGTTGTCCCGGTTCGCGTCGTGTGCGGGTCCACGACGGGAATATTGTGACCGGCCCCGACCGGGTATATCGTTTAGAAAAGCTATAAAAAGATCGGGAGGATACCTTATGTGCCAGCTGTTCGCACACCAGCCTCAACGGGATTATGAATCACAGACCAGATCGCTTCGCATCGATGGCCATTGTACGTCCATCCGGCTGGAGCTGGCATTCTGGGATACGCTTGAAGAAATCGCGAGCAAGCAAGATATGAGCCTCGCTAAATTCCTTACACGTCTTCACAGCGAGGTTCTCGATCATTGCGGCGACGTGCATAATTTTGCCTCGCTGCTGCGCTGCTCGTGCCTGATCTATCGATCGAAAGCCGTAGCGGTCGTGCCCGATTGTCTTGAGGACGCCGCACCGAGGCTCGTCGCAGCCGAATAGTCGTCCAACTAGAACCAAGTTAGCATCGGTAGATTCAACCGTTGTCGTCCCGGTTGCGCCAAGTGGCGCATCCCGGTTGCGCCAAGTGGCGCATCCTGGATTGAGCACCGCAACGTTCGGAAGTGCCAGATTAGATTTCCTTTCGCTGCATGGCGCCGGCGATATGATCCGCCTGTCTGACTGCAAGCGCCACGATCGTGAGCGTCGGATTACAGGCCGCGCCGGTGGTGAACTGGCTGCCATCCGAAACGAACAAGTTTTTGATGTCGTGGGTCTGGCCGAATTTGTTCACGACACCGTCCTTTGCTTTCGCGCTCATCCGGTTGGTGCCCATGTTATGGGTGCTGGGATAAGGCGTGGTCGGATAGGTCACCGTGGCGCCGACTGCCTCGTAAACCGCGGAGCCCTGTTTATAGGCGTGATTGCGCATCGCGATGTCGTTGGGATGATCGTCGTAATGGACGCTGGCAACCGGCATGCCAAATTTATCCTTTGCTTTCGGGTCGAGCGTCACGCGGTTGGTTTCTTGCGGCATATCCTCGCCGACCAACCACATCCCTGCCATGCGCGGATATCCTTCCATCGCGGCGGTGAACGAGCGTCCCCATGCGCCTGGATTGAGGAACGCTGCCATGAAGGGCAAACCAAGCGACAGCGTTTCCATTTCGTAGCCGCCCATGAATCCACGGGACGGATCATGCCGTGCCTCGTCGTGGATGATGCCGGCCATGGTCGTGCCGCGATACATGTGAACCGACTTGTCGAAAACGGCATAGACGCTGCCAGTCATGTGACGCATGTAGTTGCGGCCGACCTGGCCGGAGCTATTGGCAAGGCCGTCGGGGAACATGTTGGACGCGCTATTGAGCAAAAGCCGGGGGCTCTCAATCGAGTTACCGGCGACTGCAACAATGCGCGCCTTCTGGCGCTGCGTCTTTCCGGCTTCGTCGGCATAGACGACGCCTGTGATCTTGCCCAATGCATCGTGCTCGATCTTGAGCGCCATGCTGCCGGGACGAACTTCAAGGTTGCCGGTTGCTTCGCCCTGCGGGATTTCCGCATAAAGCGTCGACCACTTCGCGCCGGTTTTGCAGCCCTGGAAACAAAACCCGATTTGCTGGCATGACGCGCGGCCGTCGCGTGGTTCGCTGTTGATCGCCATCCGCCCGGTGTGGACTTCCTTGTAACCTAGCTTCCTCGCTCCGGCTTCCATCACCTTGAAGTTGTTGTTGCCCGGCAATCCCGCAATGTTGTTGGTACGGGTCACACCCATTTTGTTTTCGGCCTTGGCGTACCACGGCTCCATTTCGGCAAGCGTGATCGGCCAGTCGAGCAGATTTGCGCCGGGCACGCTGCCATAAACGCTTCGGATCTTGAATTCATGTTCGTCGAACCGCAATGACGCGCCCGCCCAATGGACGGTGGATCCGCCGACCGATTTGACGATCCAGGCCGGCAGGTTGGCGAAATCTTTGCCAACGCGCCAGTTGCCGGATGTGGTTCGCATATCCGTCCACGCAAGCTGCGTGAAACTTTCCCATTCGTTGTTGATGAAATCCTGTATCTCGATGCGCGGCCCAGCCTCGAGGATCACCACTTTGACGCCCTTCTGAGCCAGTTCGTTACCCAGCGTGCCGCCGCCGGCGCCGGAACCGATAACTACGACCACGCCATCATCGTTCAGATCAAACTTCGCCATGATGTCCTCCCAACCGATTTTTGTTCGAAGCGTTCAGGCTTTCGGCAGCCAATCGATGTCGTTGAAGCCGCGGTTGATGTAACCGCCGTGCTCGGCGGATGAGCCCTCGTAGCCAAATTTTGGCCACAGCTCTTCCTGGTTGTAGAGAGAGACAACGAGATCGGAGCGAACCTTTTTGAAGAAATCGGTCTGCTCGATTCCCTGCAGCAGGACGATCCGGTCGGCTTCCCAAGGGACCTGAACGTAAGCGACCTTGTGCCTATCTTGGGCGTCTTGATCGAGACGTCGAACGCCATCTTCAAGGAGCGCTTTGATGGCTGGGTCCTTCGCCGCCTTTCCGTCCCACGGCTTGATCGCTGTGATGTAATAGCTGTCGACCAGAAAGTCGTGCGGATAGATATCGCGCGCAACTTTCACGAGGGTCTTCAATGTCGGCGGCGCCAGGGTGGTCGCCTCAGTGGCCCACGCATCCTCGATGCCGATCCCCGTGCTTGACGCAACGGCGACGACCGGAATCGCGGTCGCGGCGCCCTGCAGAAAGATTCGGCGGCTGTATTTGCCTCGACGATCAACTTCTCTCATGGGTTGTCCTCCATTAAATATCGTTGTCGATTGCACTAACCGAAGCGGCCACCTTTCTGGATCACCTCGATCTTGTAGCCGTCGGGATCGGAGACGAAGAAAAAGCGCGCGAGCGTCGCGCCGTCATGCTTGAAATCGCGCAGCGGCCCGGGCGACAATCTCTCGCGCTCGAATCGGGCGTGCTCGGCATCGAGGTCGTCGACGACGACGGCGAGATGGCCATATCCGTCGCCCGGAATGTAAGGCTCCTTTCGCCCGAAATTCACAGTCAGTTCGAGCTCGAACGGCGACGATACGTGGTGCAGATAAACCAGCGCGAAGTCTGGAAACACCAGGCGATCGGCAATCTGCAGGTCAAACGCACGGGCGTAGAAATCGAGTGACCTGGCTTCATCGAGAACGCGGATCATCGAGTGAACCGGCTTTGCCATTCAGTTCATTCCCTTGAGATATGCGATGATGGCGGCGGGCGTTTCAGCCTTTGCCTGGATATTACCGGTGGCGCGAGCTGAGTTTAGTTCGTCGCGAACAAGCGATGGTAGTAGCGGGCTGTTTTATGGCGAGACAAAAGGCGGTAGACGGCAGGGTTGCGAAGGTTGCCGGCCGCAGAATAGGCCTCAATCGTCGAACCCGCCGGAGCCGCGTTTTGCCTTGATGTCGCTGCGGCGTTTCTTGCCTTCCAGCCGGCGCTGCTTCGATCCCAAGGTCGGCTTGGTCGGCCGCCGCGGGGTCGGCCGCACCAGAGCTTCGCGCAGCAATCCAAGCAGGCGGTCGATCGCATCGGCGCGGTTGCGCTCCTGGGTACGGAAACGCTGCGCATGAATCACGATCACGCCGTCCTTGGTCATGCGCTGGCCGGCGAGCCGGTAGAGCCGCGCGTCGGCATCAGCCGGCAAGGTGAGCCGACGGGTATCGAAACGCAATTGCGCGGCGGTCGCGAGCTTGTTGACGTTCTGCCCGCCCGGGCCGGAGGCGCGGACGAAGCCGATCTCGATGTCGTTCTCGTCAATTGTGAGGTCGCGGGAAATCCGCAGCATGGCGTCACCGGAAGGCCCGACATTCCCGATGGAATCAGGCTCGCGGAGGATAGCGGTTTTGTTTGTGGCGTGAAGGACGAGGGACGCGTTCCCAGGATGCTGCGCAACGCGCCGCTCGGGCGCGCTGCAGATCGAACCGGGGTCATCGCCCCGCAAAATGGGGGTCCCGGGCTCTGCGGCGCAGCGCCAAAGAGGCGCTCCCTCGCGTCCGGGACACGAAAATAAGCGGAAGTGCGGCTCTAGTTCGCCGCGGCCGGGACCGCCACAGGTTGCCCGGCGGCTTGCGGGGCGCGGCCGACGATCACGGTGAGCAGGCCTTGCCCCCAGAGCCGCTGCGCGGCCTTTTTGGCGTCGTCCAACGTCACGGCATCCACGATGGCGTTGCGCTTTTCGATGTAGTCGATCGGAAGCTTATCGAGCTGGTATTGCAGCAGTGCGGACGCCAGCTTCGACGAGGTGTCGAGCGCCAGCATTTGCGAGCCCTTGAGATACGATTTGGCCTCGTCCAGCTCCTGCTGGGTCGGGCCGTCCTCGGCCATGCGACTGACTTCCCTGGTGATGGCATCGACCGTCTCCCCCGCGCGGTCGGCGCGGGTACCGGTATTTCCGATGAACAGGGCTGAATGATCCATCCAGAGCAGCGATTCATAGATCGAATAGGCGAGCCCGCGCTTCTCGCGGACCTCGCGGTAGAGCCGCGACGACAGCCCTCCGCCGCCGAGAATGTGGTTCACGACATAGGCGGCCATGAATTTCGGATCGTTGCGCTTGACGCCGGGGCCGCCGAACGTCACCACGGTCTGCGGCACGTCGAGCGGAATAAGCGCGCGCAGCGGCGGCTTGGCGGCCTCGACGTCGGCAACCGGCGTGAGGCTCGCTTTGGCCGGCAATCCGCCGAACGTCTTATCGAGCAACTGGCCGAGCGTGGCCGGGTCGACATCGCCGACCACGGCGATCTTTAGCGTATCTCTCGCCAGCACGCGGCGAACGTAATCCCTGAGATCGGCGACAGCGATCTTCGGCACGCTCTCCAGCGTGCCATTGGCCTGCCGGCCATAGGGATGATCGCCAAAGGCGATTTCCAGGAATTTTCGGCTGGCAAGGGACGTCGGATTGGAAGTCTCGCGCCGCAAACCCGAGATGACCTGCGCGCGAATCCGTTCGACGTCGGCACTCTCGAAACGCGGCGAGGTCAGCGACATCCGCAGCAGATCGAAAGCTTCGTCCTTGTTATCCTTGAGCATACGCAGCGAACCGCGGAAATTATCCCGCGCCGAGCTGAAGCTCAGCTCGATGGCGCGGCGGGCGAGGCGCTCGTGGAACGTCTTGGAATCCAGGTCGCCTGAGCCCTCATCGAGCAGACTGGCGACCAGATTGCCGACGCCGGGCTTATCGGCCGGGTCCTGTGTCGCGCCGCCGCCGAAGGCATATTCCATCGCAATCAGTGGCACAGTCGCGTCCTGCACGAACCAGGCCTCGATACCGCCGGGCGAAATCAGATGCTGGATCTTGGCCGCGGCGTGCGAAGGCGATGAGGTCAGCGGCGTGATCGCCAGGCAGGCGGCAAAAATGAGGGCAATGCGTCGCGCGGAAGTTAGGGCATAGCTCACGAGCGCTTCTCCTCGCGTTTCGGCATGGCATCCTTGATCAGATAACCGGTCACCGAACGCTTCTTGTCGAGCCATTTTTGGGCGACGGTGCGGACCTGTTCGGCAGTGACGGCGCGAATGCGATCCGGCCAGCTTCTGATGTCGGCGACGCTCAAACCGGTGGTGAGCGCGGCGCCATACCAGCGCGCCATCGTTGCCTGGTTGTCCTGGGCGTAGATCGCTTCCGCGATAAGTTGCGTCTTGACGCGCTCGAGATCCTCGGCGCGAACGGAGTTTTGCCCGATATCGGCGATCACGCCGTCGATGACCTCTTCGATTTGCGCAAACTCCACGCCCGGTTTCGGCGAAACGGAGATCATGAACTGGGTCGGCTCAAGCGAGGTTCCCTGGTATCCGGCGCCGGCGCTGACCGCGAGCGGCCGGTCGATCACCAATGCGCGATAGAGATAGGAATTGCTGCCGCCACCCATCAATTGGGCGAGCACATCCAGCGCCGGGCTTTCCTCGGCGGCGGCGGTCACGGCGGACGGAACCAGATAATAGCGCCGCAAGCCGGGTTGCTCGACACGCGGATCGGAGAGCGTCACGGTGCGCGGCGCGGCCGGCTCCGGCTCCTGCGGACGAAGGCGCTTTGCAGGGATCGCGGGCTGTGCAGGGATTTGGCCAAACGTCCGCTCCACCATCGGACGTACATCCTTGGCATCGACGTCGCCGGCAATCACCAGTGTCGCGTTGTTCGGCGCATAGAAGCGCTTGTAGAACGCCAGCGCATCTTCGCGGTCGAGCTTTTCGATTTCCTGGCGCCAGCCGATGACGGGACGGCCATAGGGATGATTGAGATATAACGCCGCCATGATCTGCTCGATCAGCCGCGCCTCCGGGTTGTTGGCGACCCGCATGTTGAATTCCTCGAGCACGACGTCGCGCTCCGGCAGCACGTTTTCGTCCTTCAGGACCAGCCCGGTCATGCGATCGGCCTCGAATTCCATCATCTTGCCGAGCTGCTCGCGCGGCACGCGCTGGTAATAGCCGGTGTAATCGGTCGAGGTGAAAGCGTTCTCGTTGCCGCCGATCCGAAGCACGGTCTGCGAAAATTCACCGGCCGGATGCTTGCTGGTGCCCTTGAACATCAGGTGTTCGAGAAAGTGGGCGAGGCCGGATTTGCCGGGCGTCTCGTCGGCGGAGCCGACCTTGTACCAGATCATCTGGGTGACGACCGGGGTGCGATGATCCGGGATCACCAAAACCTGCAAGCCGTTGCCGAGGGTAAACGTGGCCGGAGGGTCTGATGTCACCGTGGTCTGGGCGAGAGCGCCTCTGGAGAGAGTGAACCCCGAGATGAGCGCAACGAAGAGAACGGCAGCGAAGCGGTGTGAGGACATCATGACCTATCTAGCGCGCGTTCGCGGTACCGGTTTCGCGACAAGAATACGCGCAATCTTTCGAATGAGAGCTTCATCCCCAACACGAGCGTTCGGACTAAACCGCGGCATCGTACACCACGCGGCAGCGGGCTTAAGCGTCACGAGGCCGAGAGACAACAGCGGCTATTCGCCATACTTGCCGGCGGCCGGGTTGTATTCCTTGTTCAGCGATTCCTTGGGCCCGGTGCCGTAGGCATAATTCGGCGACGGCGTCTGGTAGCCGGTGGGAGGCTGAGTGAGGGATTCTCGGGTAGGCTCACCTTTGAACGGCGCCGTCTCGGACTTGTTGCCGCCGAACATGCTGCTGAAGCCGCCACTATATCCGAGCTGCGATGGGCTCAGGATCGCAGTAGCACCCGGATTGCCACCGGGCTGAGCCACCGAATCGCTGTCGGCAGTCGATGACGCTTTCGGGGCGCGCTTGTTAAGTTCACTCGGTGTCAGGATGCGGCTGGCTTCTCGGGGATCCTTATTGTCTTTCTTGCGAGCGGCGATCGCAGCCTTGCGCCGCGATTCATCCGGGTCTTTTGGCCAGTTCGGCGCCTTCACTTCTGCCGCGGAAGCTGGCGGCGGCAAATCGAGCTTGGGAGGCACCACCAGCGGCGATCGCTCGCGATAATCGATGCCCCGGTTCTCCATGTTGGTACCGCCGAGGCCGGCCATGATGCCCTCGATGATCTTCTCCTCGAAGGTCTTGTCATCCTCATCGTCTTCCTGGGCGCGGGCGGCGCCGGCCGTCATGACGAGGCCGATGCCAAGCGCGACGACGGCAAGCCGCACAGCGCGGCTCAGCGTTCTCGACGAAGTTTGCTCCATCCAACCCCTGGCTTCGGTCCTGCGCATCGGGCTCTTCCTGTTCAAAAACTTCCGTCGAAAGCGCGCCGATCCAGGGCGCACATCCGCTCGGCAAGCACGTCAGCTTTGAGGGCTCGTATCAGCCGGGATCAGGGCGCTTTTGCGGCGGGTTCCCCCAGGAAGGAATCATACAGCAGGCCCGCAACCCCGGCAACAATCGCCACGTCGGCAAGGTTAAACACGTACCAATTGAAGTTTTTTTCCCCGATCTGGACGTGGAATAGGGCGAAATCGACTACTGCGCCATAGGCGAAGCGGTCGATGGCGTTGCCGACGGCTCCACCGATGATCAGGCCAAGCGCGACGGTGGCGATCAGGGTGCGCGACCATGCCATCCAGATGGCCAGAACGACCACCGCCACCGCCTTGATGATCATCAGGATGATCTGGGCGACCTGGCCGTCGTTCTGGAACCAGCCGAAGCTGATTCCGACATTCCAGGCCAGTACCAGATCGAAGAACGGCGTGACCCTCACGGCGCCGCGGTGGGCAAGGTCGAACACGAACAGCAGCCAGAGTTTCGACGCCTGATCGAGGATAAGGACGGTGAGGGCGGCTATGACACCGTGGCGGAGGTGCGAGTTCATGGCGTGATGGTCAACGCCACGCGCGATATCGTCGTCCCCGCGAAGGCGGGGACCCATACGCCGTGACGAATCTGTTTTCCGACAGCCTTGGTTATCATCTCGTATCGATCTCGGACGCCCGGGGTTATGGGTCCCCGCGTTCGCGGGGACGACGATAAAGTATTAGACACTCACTCCCAGCGCCTTCCATTCGCGCAGCGCCTGGGCGTCGCGCGGCGATACGTCGGGATATTCGGGATCCTCGCCGACGGTCGGCAGGATTTTCCACGAGCGCGCGCACTTGGTGCCGACGGCCTTTTCGACCACGACGGCGACGCCCGGCACTTCGTTCAGCCGGAATGCGGTGGAAGGTGCGTCGCCGTTGGTCGCCATGGCATTCGAGGTGATGCAGACTTCGGCCAGGTCGACGTCGAACAGCGTGTCGAAAATCTTTTTGTCGGACACATAGACCAGGGGTGACGCTTCCAGTGACGAGCCGATACGTTTAGCGGCGCGCTCGACCTCCAGCGCGCCGGTCACGACGCGGCGGACATTGCGGATGATCTCCCACTTTGCCGCCAGCTTTTCGTCCCGGAACCCCTCAAGCCCTTCCGGAAACGGCGTCAGATGCACCGACGGCTCGGCGTCCGGCTTGTAGAGCCGCCACGCTTCCTCGCAGGTGAAGCTCAGCACCGGCGCGAACCATCGCAGGATGGCGTCGCAAATGATATCGATGGTGGTGAGCGCCGCCTTGCGCGCCAATGACGACGGCGGGTCGCAATACAGCGTGTCTTTGCGGATATCGAAATAGAACGCCGACAGCTCGGTGTTCATGAACGCCGAGAGACTTGCCACCACGGTCTTGTAATCGAACTCGGCGTAAGCCTTGCGCACGATCGCCGCCTGTTCGGCGAGCTGATGCAGCATCAGCCGTTCGAGTTCTGGCATGTCCGCCGGCGCGACCGTGTCGCCTGGCCTGTAGTGATGCAACGTACCGAGCATCCAGCGAATCGAATTGCGCAGCTTGCGATAGGTCTCGATGGTGTTTTTGAGGATTTCCGGGCCGATGCGCTGGTCATCGGCATAGTCGGTGGCGCAGACCCACAGCCGCAAGATATCGGCACCGGATTGCGCAATGACCTTTTGCGGCTCGACGGTGTTGCCGACCGACTTCGACATCTTGCGGCCGTTCTCATCCAGCGTGAAGCCGTGGGTCAGTACGATATCGAACGGCGCGCGGCCCCGGGTGCCGCAGCTTTCCAACAGCGACGACTGGAACCAGCCGCGGTGCTGGTCCGAGCCCTCGAGATACATCACGGTGTCCTCGCCGCCATCGACCTTGCGCTTGATGCCTTTGAGCCCCGGAAAATGCACGGGATCTTCCAGCACGAAGGCGTGGGTGGAGCCCGAGTCGAACCAGACATCGCAGATGTCGTCGATCTTCTTCCATTCCTCGTTGGCGCGCGAGCCGAGAAAGCGTTCGCGGGCGCCGTCCATGTACCAGGCGTCGGCGCCTTCCTTCTCGAACGCATCGGCGATGCGCTTGTTGACGGCTTCGTCCTGCAGGATTTCGGCTGTCCCGTCGCCCTTTTCGCGCACGAATACTGCGATCGGTACGCCCCAGGCGCGCTGGCGCGAGATCACCCAGTCGGGACGCCCGGCGATCATGCCATTGATGCGATTTTGGCCCGCGGGCGGCACCCATTGGGTCACCGAGATGGCGCGCAGCGCGCGGGCGCGCAAGGTGTCGCCGGATTTTGTTTTGCCGCCATCCGCGATGTCTATAGGCGCGGGCCTGCCCGGGGCGTCCGCGATAGGTTTGTCCATCGCGATGAACCATTGCGGCGTGTTGCGGAAGATCACCGGCTTCTTCGAACGCCAGGAATGCGGATACTGATGCTTGAGCCGGCCGCGCGCCAAGAGCATGCCGGCCTCGACCAATGCCTTGATCACGGTCTCGTTGGCATCGCCCTTTTCGCCTTTGTCGTTGATGACGCGCTTACCCGTGAAGCCCGGCGCCTGATCGGTGAAGGCACCGTTCTCATCGACGGTATACGGAATGGTAGTGTTGATGCCGCGAGCTTCGAGCGCGCGCGCATCCGCGGTCCAGACGTCGAAGTCCTCGCGGCCATGGCCCGGCGCGGTGTGCACGAAGCCGGTGCCGGTGTCGTCGGTGACGTGCTCGCCTTCGAGAAGGGGAACTTTGAACTCATATCCGCCGCCGAGACCTTTCAACGGATGGCGGCATTCCACCGCGTCGAGCGTGTCGGCCGGCAGATCGCGAACCTTCTCGTAAGCCGAGACGCGCGACTGCTTGAATACGCTTTCCGCAAGCGCATCCGCCAGGATCAGGAGATCGCCGCTTTTCGCCCAATTATCTGCGGGTGCATCGGTGACCTTGTAGAGGCCATAGGAGATTTTCGGCGAGAAGCTGATGGCGCGGTTGCCGGGCAGTGTCCATGGGGTCGTGGTCCAGATCACGATGCTGGCGGCGGCGAGCGCGCCATGGGCGGGCGAAGCGACGGGAAACTTCACCCACACCGTATCCGACGTATAGTCCTCGTACTCGACCTCGGCTTCCGCCAGCGCAGTTTTTTCCACCACGCTCCACATCACAGGCTTGGAGCCGCGATAGAGCGTGCCATTGGCGGCGAATTTCATCAGCTCGCGCGCGATCTGCGCTTCCGCGAAATAATCCATCGTCGCGTAGGGATGATCCCAGTCGCCGATGATGCCAAGCCGCTTGAATTCCTCGCGCTGCACGTTGAGCCAGTGCCCGGCATAAGCGCGGCACTCCCGGCGGAACGCCACCATGGCAGCGGAATCCCTGAAGTCCGGCTTCGCCTTGCCCTTGGAACGGTAATTCTCTTCCTCGATCTTCCATTCGATCGGCAGGCCGTGGCAGTCCCAGCCCGGCACGTAGTTGGAATCGGAGCCGAGCATCTGCTGGCTTTTGGTTACGACGTCCTTGAGGATTTTGTTCAGCGCATGCCCGATATGGATGTTGCCATTGGCGTAGGGCGGCCCGTCATGCAGCACGAATTTCGTCCGGCCGGCGGCTTTCTCGCGCAGTCTGCCGTAGAGGCCGATCTCGTTCCAGCGTTTGAGAATTTCCGGCTCGCGCTGCGGCAAGCCTGCGCGCATCGGGAATTCCGTCTGTGGCAGGAAAAGGGTCTTGGAATAGTCGTTGGCTTCAGATTTTTGCGGCTTTTCGGACATAGAGGCTCTGGTTTGGCTCAATGGGCGCTGAAACGCGATTCATTCGCGGATGAATCAGAGGGAATCCCGGTCTTGCGCTGAGCCGAACTCAGGCGGAAGCCGGGCCGCTAATGCTGATGGTGCGCCGCGCAAACATGGGGCTTTCCATAGCAGCCAGCCGCCGGATCGCAAAGCCCTGCCGCTCGTGCGATCCCGTTAACCGACCACCCCAAGCTTCGGAAATGCCCCGGGCGCTGCGGCCAGCGCAGCGCGGGCGCGGGCGCTGTCGTCGTCCATCTGGCGCACCAGCGCTTCCGCGCTATCGAACTTCGATTCCTCGCGGATGAAGCCGATGAAGGCCACGTCCAGCATCTGGCCATAGAGATCGCCCTTGAAATCGAACAGGAAGACTTCCAGGAGCGAAGCGCCGTTGTCGAAGGTCGGGCGGCGGCCGAAGCTCGCCACAGCGTCAAAACGCTCACTACCGCGGCCGACCCGCACCGCGTAGATGCCGTGCTTAAGCCCGCAGTTCTTGTCGAGCCGGATATTGGCGGTGGGAAAGCCGAGATCGCGGCCGCGTTTCTCGCCATGGATCACCTCGCCTGAAACGAACCACGGGCCGCCGAGCATCGCGGTGGCGTCTTCGATCTGCCCCTCCGCGAGGGCCATGCGGATCGCGCTGGAGGAGACCGGCCGCTCCGCGATATCGACGTGAGGCTGCACGTCCACCTCGATGCCGAGCCGGGGTGCTTCGTTGACCAGGAGGCTGGGCGAGCCGACCCGGCCTTTGCCGAAATGAAAGTCGTATCCGACCGCGATGCCGCTTATCCCGAGCCGCTCGATCAAGTCATGGTGAACGAAATCCTGCGCCGTGGTCTCGGCCCGAGCCCTGTCGAAGGTCATCACGACAGCGCCTGCGAGCCCGGTCCCGGCCAATAGCCGCAGCTTGGCGGTCTCGTCGGTGAGCCTGAACTGGGGGGTGTTCGGGCTGAAAAACCGCCGTGGGTGCGGCTCGAACGTTACCGCCAGCGCGGGCCGGCCATGCGCGCGCCCCATTTGCAGGGCGGCAGCAATAACGGCGCGGTGGCCGAGATGCACCCCATCGAAATTACCCATCGCAACCACCGTTCCCTCGGGGATTGCGGTTGCGGGCGTGGTGTCGCGGATAACGGTAAAACCAGGCGTCATTTCCGGAAATTCTTCAACAGGGGGTCAGGTTGAGGGCGGGACCGTGACGTGGGGCGCCCAACGAAGTCAAGCGGGGCCCAATCGGCGCCCGGGCCGGCTATCAGGCAGGTCTTTTCTGTAGCGGCCGGTTAACGAGCTGTTTAACGGCTTGGTGCTAGTGCTGCGGGGCGAACTGCGGGCGTTTTGGCCTAATGCAGCTTCGTTGACGGTTTTGTCGCGTTGAGTGTGGTTTCGGGGGGTTAAGATGGCGGTTGATACGTCGATGTCGGTTCTGGTGGTGGATGACTACAACACCATGATCCGCATCATCAGAAATCTGCTGAAGCAGCTCGGCTTCGAAAATATCGATGACGCCAGCGATGGATCGGCGGCGCTGAACAAGATGCGCAGCAAGAAATACGGCTTGGTAATATCGGACTGGAATATGGAGCCGATGACCGGCTACGATCTGCTCCGCGAGGTACGGGCCGATCCCAATCTCGCCACCACGCCGTTCATCATGATCACGGCGGAATCCAAGACCGAGAACGTGATCGCCGCCAAGAAGGCTGGTGTGGACAATTATATCGTCAAGCCGTTCAACGCCGCCACGCTGAAGACCAAGATCGAGGCGGTCTTCCCGGACATGGCGAGCGCGTAAGCGCGCTCGTGTCCCGGACGCGGTGCAGCGTTCTTTACGCTCCGCAAAGCCGGGGACCCACTCTTGCCCGATACGATGGGCGCCGGATCAGCAGCGCACCGCTGCACAGCATCCGGCGCAGGCGGGCCCCATCAACGTTCACCTACCACCTCAGCTCCCGCGTCAACGCCCGCGGCGGGTGGCCGAACAACTCCTTCACCGAGGCCGGATCGAGCTGATCGATGCCTTCGAAGTCCTCGGCGTGGATGCCGCGGGTCACGAACAGGCAATCGATCCCGAAGCCATGGGCACCCGCCAGATCGGTCCGCACGGAATCCCCGATCGCAAGAACGCGACTGGGCTGAACCGGGCGGCCGTGGCGCCCGGAAGCGAGTTCCATAGCGCGTTCATAGATCGGCCGGTGCGGCTTGCCGTAGAAAATCACTTCGCCGCCGAGTTCGCGATAGAGCTCGGCGATCGCGCCCGCGCAATAGATCAGGCGGTCACCGCGTTCGACCACGATGTCAGGATTGGCGCAGACCAGCGTCAGCTTGCGCGTGCGCGCCTGCAGCATCATCCCGCGATAGTCCTCGGCCGATTCGGTTTCGTCGTCGAACAGGCCGGTGCATATGATGTAGTCAGCCTGCTCCAGCGGCGCGAGCACCGCGTCCAACCCGCGGTAGATTGAACTGTCACGCTCCGGGCCGAGCCAGAACACTTTCCGCCCGGGGTGTTCGGCGACGAAATGCCGGGTCAGATCGCCCGAACTGACGATGGCATCATAGGTGTCGTCCGCAACGTCGAGCTTGCGCAATTGCCGCTGCACCGAGTCCGCGGGCCGCGGCGCGTTGGTAATGAGAATTACGGTACCGCCTCGCTTGCGAAACGTATGGAGCGCCTCGCAGGCCTCGGGGAATGCAACAAGACCGTTGTGAACCACGCCCCAGATATCGCTGAGCAGGACATCGACGCCGCCTACCAGATCGCGCAGCTTCTCGACAAACCGCAGTGTCGTCATGGCATGGAATACCGGTCAGCCGGGCCCAACGGCGCGGCGCGCCAGCGCGGCATTGCCGGTCGCCCGTGGCGGATCGATTGCCGGACCTTCGAGCGAAGCCGTTTTGCCAGAGCCATTGGTTTCCTGCGCCTTGTTCGGAGCGGTCCCGCCGGTAGCAGATGCGCCTTCGGGCCGCAACGGCCGGGGTGGCGCGAACAGAAATCCCTGACCGAACCGCACGTCGTAGTCGAGCAGATCGACCACGGCGCGCTCCCCCTCGATCCGTTCGGCGATCAGGTCGATGCCGAAGCGGCCGAGCAGATCGGACAGGTCGGAGGGATCAATGTCAGACCCCGAGGTCTGTCTTTGAGCGAGCAGCAGCGCCGCGGGCACCTTGATGAAGCGGATGCCACGGTCGGCCAATTCGCGCGGCTCGATTCTGAGATCGGTGACATGATCGATCGAGAAACGATAGCCGCGCTGCGCCAAAGCCGCGAGATGCTCGGCCTCGGCCGGACCCAGATTGCGGAATGTCGCCTGCTTGAATTCGAGCACGAACGCCGGCGCCAGCGCACGATTGGCTTCGAGGAAATCGAGGCATTGCGCGAAAGTAGTGGGATTGCCGAGCGTTGCCGCGGCGACATTGCAGAATATGCCGACGTCCTTGTTGCGGACCATCAGCCGTCGCAGCACCTGCACGCACTTCAGCATCACCATGTGATCGATCCGCCCGATCAGCCCGGCGGCCTCCGCGATCCCGATGAAATCGTCGGCGGCGAGAAGCTGGTCTTTGTCGTCGCGCAGCCGCGTCACCGCCTCGTAGAAGCGCACCTTGCGCTGCGGCAAGGTCACCATCGGCTGCAGGAAGATATCGATCCGGTTCTCCTCCACCGCGCTCTTCACGGCAGCAAGGATTTGCTCATGACTGCGGGAGGGCGCGGGTTCGTTGGCAGCCGCGGGCATTACCGTGATGGGCGCGGCCGCAATGCGCGTGTCTTTGGCCGGGAGCTGCGGGTCCTTTTCTGGCTCATGGATCGGCCTGCCCGCAGGTGCCGGCGCAGCTGCTACCGTGCCGGACGCCAGCATGTCGTCATGATTTGCGACGGAGACCGCGAGCTGCTTGACCAGCACGCCGAGTTCGTTGATCTCGCCGAGGACGGCCTGAATGCGGTCGGCGCCCGCCGAATTTGCCGACGCCACCCGGCCCTCGACGGCGGCGAGCCGGCGCCCGAATTCCGCGACCTGGCGCGCGAGGTCCGCGGTGCCGCGCGACAGATCCGCGATCTGGCCGCCGACGTCGGTGCGGTCGCGCAGGCGCATCGACACGGCATTATAGAGGATCAGGAAGGTCAGCGCGGTAAGCGCGACGATTGCGGATTCCATTCCGCTGAGGCCTGCGACGGAATACAGAATCAGGCCGAGCGATGCTGCGAGCAGCACCATGCAGATGGCGATGAAAATCGTGGAAATGCGGATCATGTCGCGCGGAACGCCCCCAAGCCCCTTGTTCCCTGGCCTGGGAGCGGTTGCAGCGATCTGTCGCGCTCCCCCAAGCGCTGCAACCTTAGCATCAATGTTGATTCGAGGAGCTAATGTTCTTTTGAAGTGTTCGGAACCGCGCGTCCCAATGTATCGGCCATCGCCGCGCCGCGGGCGCCGAGCGGCTTTGGATGCCCGACCGTCGTATCGGGCACCAGCCGGTGTTCGATTTCCGAGTTCAGTTCGGCGCCGCGTTGCCGGGCCGCGCGCTCGCTGAATTCGTAAGGCGGGCGGGCGACACGCGCGCGGAGATTTGCTGAAAATAGCGCTGTGCGGTCAGGATCAGAATGGTTGTGGCGGTGATCAACCGCAGATCATCGTTGTACGGGGATCGCCGGCCGGACATCAGGCCGCCATTCGAGCCTGGTGTCGCCGCCTTACGGCCGCCCAGCCCAATAATGTTGCTGCCATAATCAGGCCCGCCGGCAGAGCCTTGTTGTCTCGTTTTGACCGATGTCCCCTGTTCTGGCGTCCGCGATTAGCGCGCATTGCCGACGATGCCGGGGCCGACAAGATCGCGGCGGCGGTATCGCTGGCGGCCTCGATCTGATCTCGTTTGGCCGGATGGGTCTTGATGGCCACGCGCAGGCGGCTGGTCAGCGAGGGAAATTGCGGCGGCGGGCGTTTCAGCTTGCGGGCAGCCACCGCAGCACAGATCGCGGCGATCACCAGCAGCAATCCGCCCACCACGCCGAACGCCGGAAATTGCCCGTAATAGATTGCAATCCAGCGATACAGCGCAATGAGGCCGACCACGCCAGCGGCTAGCACAAAGATTGCCGCAGCCGCAAATAGCCCGGCGGCGACAGCGTAGGATGTGGCCGTATCTGTCGCCTGGTTGGTGCGATCGCGCAAATAGGATCGCGTCGCCAATTTTACCTGATTCAGTTTGAGCGCGAGCCCGGCGCGGAACAAGCCGCTGGATGGCGCGAGCATCCGATCCCTCCACCGCAAAATCGTCCCTGCCGTGGTTGAACGTGCATTGGTTTCGAATGTTCCGGGTTTCGAATGTTCCGGGTTACGGGCGTTCCCCTGATGTTGGCAACGCACTCGGGTCCGCGCTCTGCGCGGCGCGCAAATTCGGGGGACCGTATTGTGCGCCGTTGTGGGTCCCGGCCTCGGAGCCGCGTGAAGAACGCTGCAGCGCGTCCGGACACGAGAAAGCGTAGTAGAGCCCTACGCCACCGAGCGGATCACCTTGGCGACCTTTTCGATGATCTCGCCGATCTGATCTTCGGTGACGATCAGCGGCGGCGTCAGCGCCAGCGTGTCGCCGGCGATGCGCAGCATCAGGTCGTTGTCGTGGAAGGCGCTGTTCAGACTGTCGAAGCCGCGCTTGCCGGGCGAGTCCTCGCGGGGCGCAAGATCAATGCCCGCGGTTAACCCGACGGTGCGGATGTCGACCACGTTCGGCTCGCCTCTCAGCGACATCACGGCGTCGGCAAATTTGGCCTCGAGCTTGTTGGCGCGCTCGAACAGTTTTTCGTCGCGGTAGATATCAAGCGTCGCCAGACCCGCGGCGCAGGCCAGCGGGTGCGCCGAATAGGTGTAGCCGTGGGTCAGCTCGACCGCATGCTCGGGGCCGCTCATGAACGCATCATGGATGGTGTCGCGCACGATCACGCCGCCCATCGGTGCCGCGCCGTTGGTGACGCCCTTGGCGAAGGTAAGCATGTCCGGCAGCACGCCGTAACGTTCCGCGGCGAAGGCGAAACCGAGCCGGCCGAAGCCCGTGATGACCTCGTCGAAAATCAGGAGAATGCCATGTTTCTGGGTGATCTCGCGCAGCCGCTTGAGATAGCCCTTCGGCGCCGGCAGCACGCCCGTCGATCCCGCCATCGGTTCGACGATCACGGCGGCAATGGTCGAGGCGCCGTGCAGGTTGACCAGCCGCTCCAATTCGTCGGCGAAATGCGCGCCGTATTCCGGCTCACCCTTGGTGAAGGCCTGCTTGTCTCGATCATAGGTGTGGGGAATGTGATCGACGCCGGCCAATAGCGTTCCGAACATCTTGCGGTTGTTGACGATGCCGCCGACCGAAGTGCCGCCGAAGCCGACGCCGTGATAACCGCGCTCGCGGCCGATCAGCCGGGTGCGGGTGCCTTGGCCCTGGATCTGATGATAGGCCAGCGCGATCTTCAGCGCGGTATCGGCCGCTTCCGATCCGGAATTGCAGAAAAATACATGATCGAGCCCGGCGGGCGCGAGATCGGCGATGCGGCTGGCGAGTTCGAACGCCTGCGGAATGCCGAACTGGAACGGCGGTGCGTAATCCAGCGCCTCGGCCTGCTTGGCGATCGCCGAGGAAATCTGGCTGCGGCCATGGCCGGCATTGGTGCACCACATGCCCGATGCGGCGTCGATGATCTTGCGGCCGTCGACGGTAATGTAATGCATGTCCTTGGCGCCGGCGAGCAACCGCGGCGCCTTTTTGAAGGCCCGGTTGGCGGTAAACGGCATCCAGTGCGCGGCAAGGTCGTTCGGGACGTTGACGGCGCCGGGGCGTGGGCTTTTGTCCAGCATGGGGGCCTCTTTAAGTCTGGGAATTGGCGGCTCTGGCGCAAGCTATCAGCTTCGTTGCGGGACGGGAACGCCTATATTTTCCGGCTGTTCGGGCGGATTCCTGCGCACAAATCGGCGGCGCCGACCCAGAACACCTCGCCGTCGGAATCCTCGGTGTCGAGCCACAGGAACGGCAATTGCGGAAATGCGGCTTCAAGCGGCTCGCGGCCACGGCCGATCTCGCACAATAGCCCACCCTGTGATGTCAGGTGCCGCCCGGCTTCCTTCAAGATGCGGCCGACAATATCGAGCCCGTCGGCGCCGCCATCGAAAGCAAGTTTCGGCTCGGCGCGGCATTCGCGCGGCAGCGCCGCCATGCCCTCCGCATCGACATAGGGCGGATTGGAAATAATCAGGTCGTAACGCTTATCGCCAATCGGCCCAAAGAGATCGCCCCGATGTAGCGTCACCCGGTCTTCAAGACCGTACTCGGCAACGTTGCGCGCGGCGACCTCAAGGGCGGGCTTCGAAATGTCCAGCGCATCGATGCGCGCGTTCGGAAAATGCCGGCTCGCAAGCACAGCAAGGCAGCCTGAGCCGGTGCAGAGGTCGAGCACGTTTTCCACCGACGCCGGGTCCTCGATCAGCGCGCCGCCTTCTCCACTCTCGGCGCTAAAATGCGAATCCAGCAATTCGCCGATAAAGGAGCGCGGCACGATCACGCGCTCATCAACATAAAACGGCAGGCCGCGCATGTAGATTCTGTTGACCAGATAGGCGGCAGGTTTCCGCGTGGTGACCCGGCGCGCAATGACGTCGAGAATTGCTTTGGCCTCTGGCGCCGTGATCCGCGCGGACGCGAACGTCTCGAACTGATCGGGATGGAGATGCAGTGTTTCGCAGACCAGGAACGCAGCTTCCGCCAGCGGATCGGTGGTGCCGTGCGCGAATACCAGTTTTGCCTCGACGAAGCGGCTCACGGCATAGCGGACGAAATCGAGTAGCGTCAGCAGTTCATCGGATGCCACTTTCGGGAACTTCGATGCAGTACGGCCGGGCTTCCTCAATGGTCTGGCGCGCTTCGCCATCAGGACTTGGTCCAGCGCGCGGCGGCGGCATCGTCGTGAGCGCGCGCGTCGATCCAGTTCGTTCCAGCGGCACCTTCCTCGCGCTTCCAGAATGGCGCGTTGGCCTTCAGATAATCCATCAAAAACTCCGCCGCCTGAAACGCCGCGTGCCGATGCTGCGATGCCGTCAACACCAGCACGATGTTTTCGCCGGGAGTGATCCTGCCGATGCGATGAATGACTGACAGCCCGGTCAGCGGCCAGCGCGACATGGCGGTCTCGGCATGCCGCGCGATTTCGGCCTCCGCCATTCCCGGATAGTGTTCGAGGGTCAATGCCGCGATGGTTTCGCTGCCCTCATCGCCCCGGCAAATGCCGCTGAAACTCACGACGGCCCCGATATCGGTGCGCCCTTTCGTCAGCGCTGAGATCTCCCGCGCGATGTCGAAATCGGTTTCCTGAATGCGGATGGTCACATTGGCGGTCATGAGAGCATCGCGATAGCTGTCAAACGGCTTACATCTGTTGGAGCACGATCTCCGGGCAAACGCTCCGCGCTGATCCCGAGGGAAAACCGGTTCCCACTTTTCCGGATCATGCTCTAGCCGCCGGTCATCGGTGGGAAAAAAGCAATCTCGCGGGCTCCGGCGATCACCGCATCGGGCTTGACGTGGGCGTGGTCGATCGCCGCGCGGATGACCCGCGGCGTCTCGAACGCGTGGGCGTAGGTTTCGTCCCGCTGCGCCAGCCATGCGATCAGATCGTCGACGGTGCGCACGCTCGCCGGCGGCTCGATCATTTCCTCAGCCTTGCCGACCCGTTCGCGCAGCCAGGCGAAATATTTGACCTTCATCCCTCGTCCTCCTCGATGAGGTGATGGATGCCGGCGCGGAAATAGTCCCAGCCGGTATAGATGGTGACAATCGCCGAGATCCACAGCAGCAGGAGGCCTGCCTGGGTGACGACCGGGACCACCATATCGCCGGCCTCGCCGGCGAGCAGAAACCCGATCGCGACCAGCTGCACCGTCGTCTTCCACTTCGCGAGCTTGGTCACGGGCACGCTGACGCGCAGCGCGGCGAGATATTCCCGCAAGCCCGACACCAGAATTTCGCGGCACAGGATCACGATGGCGGCCCACAGGGTCCAGCCGTGAATGATGCCGTCCGCCGCCAGCATCAATAGGCAGGATGCGACCAGGAGCTTGTCGGCGATCGGGTCGAGCATCCGGCCGAACGCCGACTGCTGGTCCCAGATTCGCGCATAGTAGCCATCGAGAAAATCAGTAACTCCGGCGGCAATGAACACGGCCAGCGCCACCCACCGCAACCACAGCGGTCCGTCCATGATGGCCTGCGCATAGATGCAGCCGACCACCACCGGGATGGCGGCGATTCGCGCATAGGTCAGGATATTCGGGAGGGACCACGAACTCTTCGTTGCCGCCCTTGTTGTCGCGATGTTCATCCGTCTTACCAATACTGCTGAAGCATGAAGGTCAACCGTGCCGGGCGCACGATCTGCTGGGGATAATGCAGATAGATAATGCAGATAATGCAAATGTAACGTGAAACTCACCACTAGTTCGGCTGGGTGTGGAAAAATTCGAAGATCTTGCGCGCACTTTCCGCGCTGACGCCTGGAACCTTGCCGAGATCGGCGATCGAGGCCCGTTCGATCTCCTTCAAAGTTCCGAAATGGTGCAGCAAGGCGCGTTTGCGCGACGGGCCGATGCCGGGAATCTCCTGCAAGCCCGCTTCGCGAATGTCCTTCTTACGCAGCTTGCGGTGCGAGCCGATCACGAAGCGATGCGCTTCGTCGCGCAGCCGCTGAATGAAGTACAGCACGGGGTCGCGCGGCTCGAGCTTGAGCGGCTCGCGGCCCGGCATGAACAGGGTTTCGCGGCCGGCGTCGCGGTCCGGACCCTTGGCGACCGCCAGCAGCGACACCTGCGCCAACCCGAGCCCGTCAAAGATTTCCTTAACCGCGTTGAGCTGACCGCGGCCGCCATCGATGATCACGAGGTCGGGCCATTGCGGGAACGAATCGTCATCCGTTTTGGGTTTCGCCGAGTCGGCTTCCGCTGGCGGCGTCAACAGCCGCTTGAAGCGCCGCTGCAGCACCTCGCGCATCATCGCGTAATCGTCGCCCGGCGTCAGGCCTTCGGATTTGATGTTGAACTTGCGATACTGGTTTTTGATGAAGCCGTCCGGCCCCGCCACGATCATGGCGCCCACCGCGTTGGTGCCCTGGATGTGGCTGTTGTCGTAGACTTCGATCCGCTTCGGCGGATGCGGCAGTCCGAGCGTGGTGACCAGCCCCTGCAGGAGCCGGCTTTGGGTTGCCGTATCGGCGAGCTTGCGGCCGAGCGCCTCGCGCGCGTTGGTGAGCGCGTGCGCGATCAATTCCTTCTTTTCGCCGCGCTGAGGTATCGAGATTTCCACCTTGAAGCCTGCCTTGATCGAGAGCGCGTTGGCCAGGAGATCGCATTCCTCGATCTGGTGCGACAGCAGGATGAGTTTCGGTGGTGGCTTGTCGTCGTAGAACTGCGCGAGGAACGAGGCCAGTACCTCTTCCGGCGTGAACGACCTCTCCGCGCGCGGAAAATAGGCGCGGTTGCCCCAGTTCTGTCCGGTGCGAAAGAAGAAGACTTCGACGCAGGAATATCCGCCTTCTTGATGGATGGCGAACACGTCGGCTTCCTCCACCGTTCGCGGATTGATGCCCTGCTGCGACTGGATCGCCGAGAGCGCTGCGAGGCGGTCGCGGTAAAGCGCCGCCGTTTCAAACGCGAGTTCGTCCGAGGCCTTTTCCATTTCGCCCGCGAGTTCCTGCTTCACCAGATGGCTGCGGCCGGAAAGGAAATCCTTCGCCTCGCGCACCAGTTCAGTATAGCCGGGAAAATCGATCTCGCTGGTACAAGGTCCCGAACACCGGCGGATCTGGTAGAGCAGGCAGGGCCGGGTGCGGCTTTCAAAAAACGCATCGGTGCAGGAGCGAATCAAAAAGGCGCGCTGCAGTGCCGTGATGGTGCGATTGACCGCGCCCGCCGAAGCGAACGGTCCGAAATATCGGCCGGGCCGGGTTTGCGCGCCGCGGTGCTTGAGAATCTGCGGCGCCCAATGATCGCCCGTGATCAGAATGTAGGGAAACGACTTGTCATCGCGCAATTGCACGTTGAAGCGCGGACGCAGCTGTTTGATCAGGTTGGCTTCGAGCAGCAACGCCTCGGTTTCGGTCGAGGTGGACACGATCTCGATCGCCACGGTGGCGGCGATCATGCGCATGATGCGCGCCGGCTGGACCGCCGTCACCCTGGCGTAAGAAGCAAGCCGCTTGCGTACGTTTTTCGCCTTGCCGACATAGAGCACGTCGTTCGCCGCGTTGAGCATGCGATAAACGCCGGGCGAGCTCGGGGCGAGGCGCACCGCGCGTTCGATTGCGGCGTGGCCGACCGCCAGTGGGCCTTCGAGTATCGCCTCGTTTGCCTCCTCGGGGACTTCCGGAAGCCGCGCCTCATCGTCCTCGTCGGCGCTGGCCGTGGCGGGGTCGATATCCGCGGAGGTGGGGTCCGGCGGCGGCAAATCCGGCTGCTGGGGACCCGGTTCGGACCGCGGCCGCGTCATCCGCCGGCCTGATACCTTCGGGTTGTCGGTAGAATCTTGATCCATGGGCCTAAACTTAAGCGCCGGCGTCGTGCATCGCCAGCGCGTTGGCAGTCGATGGCAAACCGGCCGCGCCGGGGGCAATCGTAATGCTTTCTTAGGAATGCGAAGCAGCCGGGAACAGGCCTTAACGAGCCTTTAACTTAAAGGTCTCGATAAATCTTATCGGAAAAAGCTGGAATTCGTAACCATCGGATCGCATTCGGCATGCGAACCGGCGGTGACGGCAGTTGCGTCGGGAGAGTAGCATGAAGAGGTTCGTATCAGGCGCCGTCGCCTTGATCGCTGCAGGCTGGACGGCGTCGACGCAGGCAGCCGAACTTTACGGCTCGGGCGCTCCCTACACCGTCCAGCAACCGCTCCTCAATGGCTATAGCTGGGCCGGTCCTTATCTCGGCGTCAATCTCGGCTACGCCTGGGGTTCGGTCGATCATAGTCGGATCGAACCGTCGGGTGTCGTGGGCGGCGTCCAGGCCGGTTACAACTGGCAACCCGGACCGTGGGTGCTCGGCGTCGAAGCCGACATCCAGGCCACCGGCGCTGAAGAGACATTTGCGCCCTGGAAGTTTTCGAACCCGTGGTTCGGCACGGTGCGCGGCCGCGCCGGCTACGCTTTCAGCAACATCTTGGTTTACGGCACCGGCGGTCTGGCATTCGGCGAATTGCGCGGCGAGACATTCGGCCTGTCGGAATCTCACACCAATGCGGGCTGGACCGCGGGCGTCGGTGCCGAATTCCTCTTCGCCCCGAACTGGAGCGCCAAGGTCGAATTTCTCTTTATCGATCTCGCCAGCAGCAACTTCACCATCACCCGCGCACCGAACGCCTACCAGTTCGGACTGCTGCGGGCCGGCGTGAACTATCGTTTCTGATAGCAACAAGAAAACATCATAATCCCAACCTCCCGGCCGCTTCGCGGCCGGGATTTTTTTTGCGAGACGCGCTTCTCAAGATGAAATCACCAGGTTAACCGCCTTGGGCCCTTTGCCCTTTTTGTCCGGTTCAACCTCGAATGTGATGCGCTGTCCTTCGATCAGATCCTTCAACCCCGCACGCTCGACCGCGGTAATGTGAACGAACACATCGCGGCCGCCGTCATCGGGTTTGATGAAGCCATAGCCGCGTTCTCCGTTGAAGAACTTGACTGTCCCAGTCATGGCCATCGGGAAACTCCTCCCCCGTACTGCTCCGCCGCTACGCGCCCGCGTAGCGGTCCGACCGGAAATTTCGCTGCCGGAAAGCTCGGCCACCTGGGCGGATCACGTGACGAACGCCGATCCACCTTAAAAAAATTTGAGGCGTCGTCACTCCGCCGCTACCATTCGCGGAAGCGGAACGTAAAGCCGGTCCAATAGACTTAAGCATAATACGGTTCCCGGCAAATTGCCTACGGTTCAAATCGGACTTTCGCTGGGCCTTAACATTCCGGTTGCCAGGCTAGGCTTTGGGCGTCTCAAGCCTGAACCGGCCGGCGCCGCCCTGACCGAGCGGCTTCTCGAGCTCGGGGAGGATTGCCCTGAGTTCACCCGCCAGCGTCCAGGGTGGGTTGACGATCAGAAGACCCGCCGATTGCAGGCCGGCCGCTGCGGATTGCGGCGCGACGCTGAACTCCAGGCGCAGGCATTTCCCCGGCGGCGCGCCGGCGCCGGTAATTTCGGCGACCTGCCGCGCCAGGCCGTCGGTGGCGCGGCGGCTTTTCACCGGATACCAGAGCAAATAGCTGCCGGTCGGCCATTTCGCGAAGGCTTGCGCGAAGCCTGCGGCCAAACGTTCAAACTCGTCCTTCGCCTCAAAAGGCGGGTCTATCAGCACCAGGCCGCGGCGTTCTTTCGGCGGCACGAACGCCGGCAACGCCATCCAGCCATCGAGGTCGACAACGCGAGCCTGGGTGTCGCGGCGCAGCGCGTCGATCAGGCGCTTGCGTGCTTTCGGTTCGACCTCGCACGCCGTCAGGCGGTCCTGCGGGCGCAGCAGCGCGCGCGCGATCAACGGCGACCCCGGATAGGCCTGCAAGTCGCGCTGCGGGTTGAAGGCTCTGACGATATCGAGATAGGGCTGCACCAGCGGCGCAGCGTTTTCCGAAAATCGGGCCTGCATCAGCCGCGCGATGCCGGTCAGCCACTCGCCGCCGCGGCCCGCTTCATCGCCGGTGAGATCGTAGACGCCCGCGCCGGCATGGGTGTCGATGACGCGAAACGCCGCCGGCTTGTCCTGCAGATAGGTGAGCATGCGCACCAGCACGATGTGCTTGATGACATCGGCAAAGCCGCCAGCATGAAAGGCGTGACGATAGTTCATCGGAAGGAGTTACGACATCGGGCGAGGGAAAGTAACCCGCGTCATTGCGAGCCAACCGGCCGGCGCAAAGCGCCGCCCGATGACTGGTTCGACGAAGCATTCCAGCGACAGCGCCGGCTCGAACCGATTGCTTCGTCGCTTACGCTCCTCGCAACGACGACGAAACGCCTTAGCCGCCCCGGATCGGCGGCATCACCACCTGTTCGCGCCGGCAAGCCCGGCGATCGATCTCCTCGCAGGCACGGAACTGCAGATCCTTGCTCATGCAGATCCGCACTTCGCTGAGCCGTGTTTTGCTGCAGGTTACGGCGATCGCGGACTTGCTGAGGCCGGGATTGACCTTGAGGAAGGCGTCCTCGATCTCGGCGGGCGGAACGCTCTTCGGAGCGGATAGCTCGAGATACTCTTCGGGAATCTTCACGGCGGAGCGCGCCTTTCGGATGGTCTCGAAATAGGCCCGCGCGCCCAGTCCCGAGCAGGTACCGTGCTTGTCCCACTCATTGAAAATCAGTCCGGGCGCCGGCATCAGATCCAGCATCGACGACATGATATTGCGGTCGAGCCGCGGCGACGGTCGCTGGCAGTAGTTGGGAAAGCCATGCTCGTATTGCGGCCACAGGCCGTGGACCACGAAGGAAAACGGCCGCCCGGCACACTGGATCTGCTGCGAACGCCCGCTGCCGCCGCGCTCGGAAGCTTCCTCGCAGTAGGATGGCGACCACGACAGCGACAGTACGTAATAGTCAAACTCGCCGGGTGCATTCTGCCGGCGATCCTGCGCCGACACCGGCTCGGCGATGCCGGTCAGTGCCGCAATGGCGAGGAGACCAAACGAGATCAAAAACCGGGAAATCAAAGTCCTTGGAAAGTAAAACATGGTGGCGCCCCTCTACTCGACCGACCGGGAGCCTAGCAGGCGAAAAGAACATTTCAAGAACAAAATAGAACAGAGGCCGGAGCGGGCCTCTATTGCCAGGATGGTGCTGTTAGCTTGAGGAGCGCCAAGCCCGGAAATCAGGGCCGGGCGGACTTGCAGGCGGGATTATAGGCCCAGTTGCGATCAAGTCCCGTCACGCACCATTCTACGCCCTGGCCGAAGCCGGCAAAGCCGCCATCCTCGATGATCGAATAATGCACGGTGCGCAGCTTGCCGTCGTTCAACATGACGTTAGCGCTGCAATAACGGCGCGGAATGTTGTCCGATTGCCAAGGCCGGAATGCGGTTTCGTGCACCTGGGCGTAGCCGGTGATCTGCAGGGAAGAATTCCAGAACGTGCTTTCCTTCTCCTGGAACTGGTAGGTGATGGTCCCCAGCGCGCGCTGGCATTCGGCCACCCGCCCGTCATAGCGTGGACCGGACAGCCAGAAGTTCAGCTCCCACGGTTCGGCGGCCTGGGCCGGCTGGCCAAAGGCCAACAGCCCGAGCAAGACGCCGAGCGCGGCGCTCAGACCGAGTCTGTTCAGGGGTGTGAAGTGGTCGCGCATGGGCAATCCGCCGGATGATCCAACCCGCGGACGGTGCCGCGAAGCCCCGACCAGGTCAAGTGCAACGCGGCAACACCTTTCCGATAAAGTCCGCATCGAACCGCCGGCCGTTCTTTCCACGGCGTCCGATGCGCTTTAAGGTATCTGCGAGCCAAAGGGAGTCTGCGATGCGAAAGATTGGGGCCGTGAGCCTGGTTGCCATAGGCGGGATGCTGGCCTGCACGCCGGTGCGGGCCGACACCGTGCCGCCGTTCAAGGGCAACGACACCGGCGGTATCATCGCCTATGAGCTGGCGACCCAGACCGATGCCCGTCAGCTCGCGGTCGATCACTGCGCCTCTTACGGCAAGGTGGTGAAATTCCTCGCAGTCGACGCTCAATACGGCGGCTACGTTTCCTTCGCCTGCCGCTGGGTGCCGTATGGCGCCAGCGAACGGCCGCTGCGCACCTTGTACTGAACCGGCTTGTACTGAACCGGCTTGTACTGAACCAGACTGGTACTGAGCCGGATCATCCCAACTCACAGAACTACAAACGGGGAGCGCGGAGCATGACGCGACAGCTTCTTGCATGTTGTTTAAGCTGTTGTCTGCTGGCGCTTGAGGCTCGTGCGGTAGAAATGCCGGTTCGCAAGGCGGGCCTGTGGGAAATGAAGATGCTGCGGAGCGGCTCGCCGCTGCCGGAAATGACGATGCAGCATTGCACCGACGAGACCACCGACAAGCAAATGGGCACGGCCTTTTCGCCGATGTCGAAAGATGTCTGTTCCAAACAGGACATCCAGAAGACCGCTACCGGCTACGTCACTGATTCCGTGTGCAGCGTCGGCGGCACGTCGATAACCTCGCATGCCGACATATCCGGCGATTTCGATTCCGCCTATACCGTCAAGTCGACGTCGCACAGCGAAGGTGCCACCGCCGGCCTGCCGCGCGACTCCACGACCGTCATCGAGGCGAAGTGGCTTGGTGCCTGCAAAGCCGACCAGAAGCCGGGTGATATAGTGATGCCCGGTGGCGTGAAGATGAACGTCAAGGACATGGAAAAGCTGAAAGGCATGATGCCCAAGCAGCTGCCGAGGTAATTCGGGTTTTCGGGTCAATCGACGAACGCGGACTCGGGCCACCTCTCCCGCAAGAGAGAGGGAGGAGTCTATCACCGCTGCCCTGCGAGGCGCCTACACCGGTATCCGCACCGTGGCGCGAAGCCCGCCCATCGGGCTGTCGCCGAGCGTGATGTCGCCGCCATGCGAGCGCGCGATGTCGCGGGCGATCGCGAGCCCAAGCCCGGTGCCGCCCTCGTCCTGGTTGCGCGCATCGTCCAGCCGCAGGAACGGCTTGAACACTTCCTCGCGCATTTCGGGCGGAATGCCCGGACCGTCATCGTCGACCGTGACCGTGAGATAGCGGTGATCGCGGTGGCCGGTGATCGAGATGGCATTGGCGTGCCGCGCCGCGTTCGATACCAGGTTTCCAAGGCAGCGCTTGAACGACGCCGGCTTCACGGTCACCACAGGCAGTCCGCGAAACGCAACGGTCGCCGCCTGGCCATTGCGCTCGGCGTCGCTGCGTAATTCCTCCAGCGCCAGTGCCATGTCGGTCGGCTGGGCGTGCTCGCCGCTGTCGCCGCGCGCGAAGGCGAGATAGGCCTCCAGCATGCCGGACATCTCGTCGACGTCCTTGCGCATGCCGTCGACTTCAGGGCTATCGCCAATCAGCGCCAGTTCGAGCTTGAAGCGGGTCAGAATGGTGCGCAGATCGTGCGAGACGCCGGCCAGCATCGCGGTGCGCTGCTCGATTGTGCGCTCGATGCGCGATTTCATCTCGAGGAACGCCTGTGCGGCGCGACGTACCTCCCGCGCCCCGCGCGGACGGAAGTTCGGCGCCTCGCGGCCCTTGCCGAAGCTTTCGGCGGCGTCGGCCAGCCGCAGGATCGGCCTGATCTGGTTGCGCAGGAACAATACCGCGACGATCAGCAGGATCGACGAGGTGCCGACCATCCAGAACAGGAAAATCTCGGAATTCGAAGCATAGGCTGCGCTGCGCTGGGCGAAGATGCGCATCACCGCATCGTCGAGCTGAATCCGGATCTCCACCAGATTGGACCGGCCGACGGTGTCGATCCAGAACGGTCTTGCAATTTGGCGGCCGAGTTGAACGGAGAGCGTCTGGTCAAGCAGCGAGAAAAACGGTTTTGGGCCGGGCGGGGGCAGGTCGCCGACGGGCAGGAAATCCACCACCAGCCCCAGCCGTTGCTGGGCGATGCTCCGCAATTGCCCGCGGTCCTTGTCCTGCGGATAGCCCTTGTAGACGTCGATCAGGCTGGCGATGTCCTGCACGACCGCAGCCGACAACCGGCGCGTCACCGTGTTCCAGTGCCGCTCCATGAACACGAACGCCACCACCGACTGCAGCACCACCATCGGAACGATCATGATCAGCAGCGCGCGGGCATAAAGCCCCGTCGGCATCCAGCTTTTGAACGCGTTGCCCATCCAGCCATTGGCCGCGGAGACGCGACCTGCGGCGGTGCGGATCAGCGTGAGGCCGGTGTCGAGCGTGCTCATGCAGATTTTGCTCAGGGCGATGCGACCAGGCGATAGCCGATGCCGCGTACCGCCTGCAGGAACAGCGGATTGGCGGGATCGCGCTCGATCTTGCGCCGGAGCCGGTTGATCTGGACGTCCACCGCGCGTTCGTTGACGGTGCCCTCGCCGGTCAGCGCACTGCGCGGCACGGTCTCGCCTGGCGTCACCGCCAGAATGCGCAGCATCTCGCGTTCGCGGTCGGTGAGATGAATGGCCTCGTCGCCCTGGCGCAGTTCGCCGCGGTCGAGGTGATAGACGTAAGGCCCGAACGCGACCTGCTCCAGCGTGGCCACCGGCGGCGGCGTCGTGCGCTTGAGGATATTGCCGATTCGCAGCACCAGTTCGCGCGGCTCGAACGGCTTGGCGACATAGTCGTCGGCGCCGATCTGCAGGCCCTCGATGCGGGCTTCGGCTTCATGGCGCGCAGTCAGCATGATGATCGGCACGGATGATGAGGTGCGGATGAAGCGGGCCAGATCGAAACCGGTTTCGCCGGGCATCATCACGTCGAGAATCAAGAGATCGAAATGCAGTCCGAGCAGCTTGGCGCGGGCGTCGCTGGCGCTCATCGCCGTGCTGACGCGGTAGCCTTCGCCGCAGAGAAAGCGTGACAAGAGATCGCGGATACGGCGGTCGTCATCGACCAGCAGCAGATGCGGGGCATCGTCGGCCGGTTGCCGCGGTGCTCGTGCGAGGGTTGCAGTCTCGGGCACGATCATTCCTTTGCGGTTGCGTTGCCGGTCGCGAGGATCGTTTCCAGCACCTTGTCGGGATCATCGTGATCGATCATCGCGCGCAGGAACCGCCGGACCGTATCGGCGCCCGACGGTCCGATGTCCCGCAGCGCACGATCGATGCGATCGGTCTGCAGGCCTGCGAGCTTGCCCACCAGCGCCTCGCCTTTTGCGGTGGCAAAAAGAAGGCGTTGCCGCCGGTCGTCGTTGCCGGTCCTCTGCACGATATAGCCTTGATCGAGCAGTTGCTTGAGAACCCGCCCCAGCGATTGCTTGGTGATGCGCAGCACGTCGAGCAGGTCGGCGACCTTCAAACCGGGATAGCGGTGGACGAAATGCAGCACCCGGTGATGCGCCCGGCCGAATCCGAAAGCCTCCAACTCATGGTCGGCGTCGCCGACGAAATCCCGGTAGGCGAAGAACAGCAGCTCGATAATATCCCAGCGCAAATCGGTTGACCGGGCCGGGGCGCGCGCCTCCGCCGCCCGCGAATCGGGATCAGCGGAGGCCCTCGAGAAATTTATGTCAGCCATATTGACATATCTTGGGTTCAATGTTACAAAACTACCGGCCATGACGAAATATTAAGTCGTTTCGTCAGGCCAACGACCGGAAAAGCCAAAGCAAGACCAGCAGGCAAGGGACCGCCCGTGAATTCTTCTACCGCGATTGTCGAGCGGCATTTTGGCAAACATACTGGACTTCGCGCATTCCGCCAAAGCGGAAACCGGCTTAAAAGACCGGCGTGGGCGAGGCTAGGCGTCACACCACCAACGCCGCCGCTTTAAGGCGCGGACAGCATCAATCCGGGAGATACGTCCATGGGAGTTTCGTTAGAGCAGGCCCGGAGCGACAGGCCGGCGCCGGAAATTGCGCCGGTTCCGACAGCGGGAAGGGTGAAGTTCGAAATCCGGCCTGCGACGAATCCGACGCCTGAGAAGGAGCGCACGGCCAGACTCGTGGACCCGGGCTTCGGCCGGATTTTCACTGATCACATGGCTATGGTCCGCTACAATCACGCGGAGGGCTGGCATGGCGCGCGCGTCGAATCCCGCGCGAATTTCCCGCTCGATCCGGCTACAGCCGTCCTGCATTACGCGCAGGAGATTTTCGAAGGCCTCAAGGCCTACAAGCGCGACGACGGCGGCATGAACCTGTTCCGTCCCGACGCCAATGCCCGGCGCTTCCACAATTCGGCTGAGCGCATGGCCATGGCGCCGCTGCCCGAGCCTGTGTTCATCGAAGCGGTCGAGCAGCTCGTGCGCATCGACCGCGCCTGGATGCCAGGCGGCGACGGCAGTCTCTACCTGCGGCCCTTCATGATCGCGAGCGAGGTCTTCCTCGGAGTGAAGCCTTCCGCGGAATACATCTTCGCCGTCATCGCCTCGCCGGTCGGCTCCTATTTCAAGGGCGGACCTGCGCCCGTGTCGATCTGGGTGTCGGAGAATTACACGCGCGCCGCGATCGGCGGCACCGGCGCCGTCAAATGCGGCGGCAATTACGCCGCGAGCCTGCGCGCGCAGGCCGAGGCCATCGATCACGGCTGCGATCAGGTCGTTTTCCTCGATGCGGTCGAGCGGCGCTACGTCGAGGAACTCGGCGGCATGAACGTCTTCTTTGTGTTCGACGACGGTTCGCTGCTGACGCCGCCGCTCGGCACGATCCTGCCGGGCATCACCCGCGATTCGATCATCGCGCTTGCGAAGGATTCCGGCGCGCGCGTCCGCGAGGAGGCCTACACGATCGACCAGTGGCGCGCCGACGCCGCCAGCGGAAAGCTGAAAGAGGCCTTCGCCTGTGGCACGGCGGCAGTCATCTCGCCGATCGGCAAGGTGTGTTCCGCGAGCGGCGATTTCCTCATTGGCGGCGGCGCGGCCGGCCCCGTCGCCATGGGGCTGCGCAAGAAGCTGGTCGACATCCAGTATGGTCGCGCGGCCGACCCGCACAACTGGATCAAAAAGGTCCTGTGACCGGCGGCGGAATTATTCCGCCGCTTCCGCGACAGGCGCGCTTCTTCCCGCTCTCCCGCGGGGGAGAGGGGGAGTAAGCAAGGTTGCCGCGTCGCGTCTGCGCTGGTACCAACGCCGCCCATGGCCGAAAAACCCAAAAAACCGCAAAAATTGAGAGCCCGCCTGCCGCGCGGGCTCGCCGATCGCGGCCCCGCCGAGATCGCGGCGACGCGGGCGATGGTCGAGAAAATCCGTGAGGTCTATGAGCGCTACGGGTTTGAACCGGTCGAAACCCCGGCGATGGAATATACCGACGCGCTCGGCAAATTCCTGCCCGATCAGGACCGGCCCAACGAGGGCGTGTTTTCGTTCCAGGACGACGACGAGCAGTGGATCAGCTTGCGCTACGACCTGACCGCGCCGCTGGCGCGCTACGTTGCGGAAAATTTCGATCACCTGCCAAAACCCTACCGCAGCTACCGCGAAGGCTACGTCTATCGCAACGAGAAGCCGGGGCCGGGACGTTTCCGGCAGTTCATGCAGTTCGATGCGGATACGGTGGGCAGCGCGTCGCCTGCGGCTGATGCCGAGATGTGCATGATGGCCGCGGACACCATGGAAGCGCTGGGCATCCCGCGCGGCAGCTATGTGGTGAAGGTGAATAACCGCAAGATTCTTGATGGGGTGATGGAGAGTCTCGGGCTTGGTGGCGATGAGAATGCGAGGCGAAGGCTGACGGTCCTAAGGGCGATCGACAAGTACGATCGGCTCGGCTTGGTCGGCGTCAGGCAACTACTTGGCGAAGGACGCAAGGACGAGAGCGGCGATTTTACCAAAGGCGCTGGTTTAGAAAGTTGGGCAATAGAGCAGCTAGTGGGACTGCTCTTTCTACTCTCGACCCCATCAGTACTTCCGGAATCTTCCTTGATCGATGCATCTGGACCAACGGTGCCGATGTCCTATTCCTACGCCGGATTGATTGAGATGCTCCGCCACCATTACGGGGACAATGACACTTCGCGGCAGGGCATTGATGAACTCGACCTGATCCGGGGCCTTGTTTCAGCAGGCGGATATAGAGACGACCAAATTCGTATCGATCCAACTGTCGTCCGTGGCCTCGAATATTACACCGGCCCGGTCTACGAAGTAGAACTCACGCTCGAGACAAAAGACGAAAAAGGCCGCCCGGTGCGCTTCGGCTCGGTCGGCGGCGGTGGACGTTATGACGGTCTCGTCTCGCGCTTCCGCGGCGAGCCGGTGCCGGCGACCGGATTCTCCATCGGAGTGTCGCGGCTGCAGGCCGCGCTGACGATGTTGGGCAAGCTCGACACCACGCCGGAGTTCGGCCCTGTGGTCGTTACCGTGTTCGACCGCGATCGCATCACCGACTACCAGCAGATGGTCGCGGCCTTGCGCAACGCCAACATTCGCGCCGAGCTCTATCTCGGCAATCCCAAAAACATGGGCAACCAACTCAAATATGCTGACCGCCGCAATTCGCCTTGCGTGATCATTCAGGGCTCCGACGAAAAAGACGATCCTGCGGGGCCGCAGGTTTTGCTGAAGGATCTAATCCTTGGAGCCGAGTTGGCGAAACTCGAAAAAGATCGCGACGAATATCTGCAGAAGCAGGGCGAGGCCCAAACCAAGGTGCCGCAATCCGTGCTGGTCAACGAAGTCCGCAAGATTCTCGATAAGCATGGAGTGAAGTGGAAATAGCTCAAGCCGTCATGTCCGCGAAAGCAGGCATCCAGTATTCCGGGGCATTGCAATTGAACAATTCCGTCACGTAATACTGGATCATCCGCTTTCGCGGATGATGACGTCAGTGCAAGATGCAGCGCTTGTGCTTCATGGCGCGAAGTGAATAGCCTTCAGCAAGAGGGTTGTGTTCTTAGCAAAAGCAAAGGGAGTGACAAGAATGCCTGAAATTACCGTCAGCATGGCCGCCGGCCGCACCGATGAGCAGAAGGCCGGCATGATGCGCGACATCACGCAGGCGCTGGTGAAGAACCTCGGCGTCGACGCCGACGCCGTCGTCATCCAGATCAACGAGGCGCCACTGGCGCACAAGATGAAGGGCGGCAAAACTTTTGTTGAGCGCGCCGCCGCAGCGAAGAAGTAGCAGCGAGTTCTCTCCACTGGGGGGACCCATAACCACAGGCGTTGATTTTTTGGAAGGCGTCGGCCTCCCGGCGCTCATGCGACATCAGGCGGTATGGCTCCCGGCGTTCGCCGGGACGACTTGTTGTGTGGCGCGTTTCTTGGACAAATCCATGGATGCACGTGATGTCATCAAGATCGGCATGAGCGCCGAGCGCACGCTGGTGGTGCCGCCCGAGCGTACCGTCGGCCATTTTGTCCGGGGCATGCCGATGGTCTATGCGACCCCGATGATGATTTTGGAAATGGAGATGACGTCCGGCGACGCCATCAACCGCTATCTCGAGCCGGGCTGGGTCACGGTCGGCACTGAAGTCGACATCCGCCACCTCGCCGCATCCGCGGTCGGCGCGCTGGTGCGGACCACCGCGCGGGTAATCGCGGTCGAGCGCCGGGTGATCCGTTTCGAGGTCGAGGCGTTCGACGGCGAACGTCGCCTCGGCGAGGGCAGCCACGCCCGCGGCCTCGTCAATGTCGAGGCCTTCACCAAGCGGATGGGAGCGAGCTAGCGGCTCCTTCTAACCTCATCCTGAGGGGCGCGCTCGTGCGCGCGTCTCGAAGGATGGCGACTTGCACCGTCCTCGCGTCCATCCTTCGAGACGCCGCTTCGCGGTCCTCAGGATGAGGTCCGAACAAAACTACTTCGCCAGCTCCTTCGAACGCAGCGTCGCCGCGGCAACCGCGCGGGTCAGCAGCGACTGCATGCCGTCCGGTCCCATCAGCACCTCCAGCGCCGCGGCCGTGGTGCCGCCGGGCGAGGTGACGTTCTGGCGCAGCGTGGCGGAGGGAAGCTCGGAGCGGTACAGCAATTCGCCGGATCCGGCGACGGTTTCGCGCGCCAGCCTGGTCGCAAGGTCTTGCGGCAGGCCGGCTTCGACGCCGGCGCGCGCGAGTTCCTCGGCGAGCAGAAAAATGTAGGCCGGACCGGAGCCGGAGACCGCGGTCACCGCGTCCATCAGTGTCTCATCATCGACCCACTCGACCGAACCGGTGGCGCGCAGCAGCGCATTCGCAACCGCGCGCTGTTCTGCGCTGACATTCTTGGCCGCTACCGCCACCGTGATGCCGCGGCCGATCGCCGCTGGCGTATTGGGCATGGCCCGCACCACGCTGCCGCCGCAGACCTCCTGGAGAGATGCGATGGTCGTGCCCGCCATGATCGAAACCACCAGCGTGGACGATCCGGCGAAAGATTTCAGCTTCGGGCCGGCTTCGCGGAACATCTGCGGCTTCAGCGCGATCACCAGGGTGGCGACGGCGCCGATCTCTTTCGGCAATGGATTAAGTTGAATGCCTCTCGCCACCAGCCCGCTGATTTCATCGGAGGAATGCGGCTCGATCACCGCAACGTGCTTTGGGTCTAGCCCCTGGGCCAGCCAGCCCGACAGCATCGCGCCGCCCATCTTCCCCGCGCCGGCGAGCACGATGGTGCCTTTGATTTCCTTTAGGGGGTTCGTCGAGTTCAATGTTGTCACCACAATCACTCATGTCGTCCCTGCGAACGCAGGGACCCACAACCACCACTGTTTCTAGTGAAGCAGAGGACAGGTCACAAGCGCCTCGGCAAAAACTTCAAGGCCGCGGGGTATGGGTCCCTGCGTTCGCAGGGACGACATCGAGTTTGCTGAAGCGCTGCAGCGACTACGCCTCACCCTCGGTATCGAACATCGCCGCACTCATGGCCTCAGGCGCGCTCTTGCCGGCCCACACCACGAACTGGAACGCCGGATAATAACGTTCGCAGGCATGAATGGCGCCGACCAGCATGCTCTCGCATTGCGCGGTCGAAGCGGTGATGCCGCCGGGCAGCACCAGCGCTTGCCGGTACATGATCATCCCGGTGTGGGTCCATATATCGAAATGCCCGATCCACAATTGCTCGTTGATCGCGGCGATCAGCCGCTGCACTTCGGCGCGGCGCGGCGGTGGAATTTTCATGTCGAAGGCGCAGGCCAGATGCAGGGCCTCGATCTCGGTCATCCAGGTGAAGGACAGCTGGTAATCGGTCCAGTCTCCCTTGGAGACGATCGTCACCTCGTCTTCGCCGGAGCGTTCGAACGACCAGTTGTTATCGGCGGCAATGTCCTCGACCACCGCGAGCGGATTGTTCCGAGAATCAATAGTGCTTTCGAGGAGGGACATGCCGTCTCGACCTTGCTTTTGTAATTTCAGATACGATGGTTGATACCCACGCAGCGGGCCGACACTCGCTGACATGACGCGTCGCTGCCAACTGCAATCCCCTGATGGCCCGGAGCTTGCCGGGATCAAGTGATGTGATTTGCGGAATCCGCGCAACCGCACCTGGAGTCCATCCACAGCCAATGCGGCGCTCGTCCACAGCTCTTCGCGCGCGTTAATGATTGCCAGGAGAACAAACCGGAATCGGATTCGCGCGGGCCGAGTCCGGTGCACCGAATTCGCTCCTCGCGAGTCCGATCGGCTCGCCTTAATCGTTAATTTTCGAAAAAGCCAACTCGCCCGAAGTCTCGCCCGGAGTTTCGCGCTGGAGGCATGGGGACATGCGAATTCGCCGCGGCGAAGCTCTTGCTGGTGCCGCCGCCGTTCGTCATAATTCGCGTCAGGCTGCTCATACCGGGCGGCCGATGTTCTCAGGGCGGGGTGAAAGTCCCCACCGGCGGTAAGGGTGACGTAGCCCAAGCCCGCGAGCGCCTTCCTCGCCTTGAGGAAGGGTCAGCAGATTCGGTGCGATTCCGAAGCCGACGGTTAAAGTCCGGATGAAAGAGAACGGTCGCGACAGCCGCATTTCGCGCGGCGCGTCGTTCCGTATGCCCTGATTCTGGTCCTGAAAGAGGAAAGCCATGAATCAGATGTTGCAAGACTCTCCCGAAGTAAAAGATGCTTCCGAAGTAAAACACTCCCCGGAAATTGCCGATCTTCCACCGGTCCGCGTGCATCCGCGATTCGCAAAACCCCAGCGGGTTGCCTTCGTGCAGTCCTCCTGGCATCGCGAGGTGGTCGAGGAATGCCGCATCTCATTCCTCGAAGAGATCGAGGCGCGCAATATCGCGCGCGCGCATATCGATCTGTTCGAGGTGCCGGGTTCGTTCGAAATCCCGCTGCACGCGCAACTGCTCGCCAAGACCCGGCGCTATACCGCTATCGTCGCGGCCGGGCTCGTGGTCGATGGCGGCATCTACCGCCATGAATTCGTCGCCGACACCGTGATCAAGGCGCTGATGGATGTGCAACTGCGCACCGAGGTGCCGGTGTTTTCCGCGGTGCTGACGCCGCAGCAATTTCACGAGAGCGCCGTGCATTTCGATTTCTTCCGCAAACATTTTGCAATCAAGGGCGTCGAGGTCGCGGAAGCCTGCGCCAACACGCTGCTCAGTCTCGAACGGCTGCGCGGTCAGGTCGCGGCGGGGATTGTGTAAGCAAGGCAAGTCCGAAACGGGTCGATTGTCATTTCCGCCGCCGCGCCTATAAACTCGGCGGCGGGAGGAGGTACGCCCGTGGAGACGGGCGGCCGAGACGGTCATGTTCGAAGGACACGATCCCTATCTCGTCGCGCTCTCGGTGGTGATCGCGATCCTGGGTGGTTACACCGGCTTCAGCCTCGCGGCACGCATCCGCGAGAAGCCCGGCGTGAGCCGTCGCCTGCTGCTCGCCGGCGCGGCGGCATTCCTGGCTGTCGGCATCTGGACCATGCATTTCATCGGCATGCTGGCCGCGCCGATACCGGCGGAGACGGTCTATCTCGTCCTTCCCACGATCATATCGTTCCTGATCTGCGCGCTGGTTGTCGGCATATCGCTGTATTTCGTCAGCATTGGCGAACCTTCGCTGCGGCTCGTCGCTTCCTCCGCGGTGCTGCTCGGAGCCGGGATCGCGAGCATGCACTATGTCGGCATTCACGGCCTGGCCGGCAATTTTGCGGTCAAGCACGACACTCCGATGATCCTGCTGTCGACATTGATTGCGATCGTCACAGCCTATGGCGGCTTGCGTGTGTTCCTCGCCCGGCATGACGGCGTGCAGTTGGTCGTCAGCGCGGTCGCATTCGGTGTCGCGGTATCGGGAATGCACTATACCGCCATGTACGGCATGCATTTTGTTCCGCTCTCGGCCGCGTCGCACCACCATGCCGGAGGGCTGGCTGCGTCGCAGCAGATCCTCGCGCTGGTCGTCACACTGCTTTGCTTTGTGATTGCGGCGGGCTTCCTGTTGTCCCTGGTCCCGGATTCGCGCCGGCAATCGACGACGGCGGTCACAGAACCGGTCGATCCGGTACCGGTAACGGCCGTTGCAAACCTGCCCGCTTCATTTCGCGAACCCGCGGTTGCATCTCCCCGGCTGATGTCGGCGCCGCTCGGCGGCCTCGGTCAGCCCCGCGCCGCGCCCGCGCCCCGGCTTCCAGTTGAGGGCGCCGACGGGACACATTTTATTGATGCCGCCGATATACGGAGCGTCAGGGCCGACGCCCATTACACGAGAGTTCATGACGGCACCCGCGAACGGATGTGCCCGTGGTCGATCTCGGAGGCCGAAGCGCAGCTCGACCCCGGCCTATTCGTCCGGGTTCACCGCAGCCATATCGTCGCGATCCCGCATGTCACCTTCGTTCGCAAGGAAGGTGACGGCGCGGTGATCGAGCTCGATGGTCCGTCGCCGCATCGCGTTCCCGTGAGCCGCGCCAAGATCGCCGAGGTCAAGGCGCGCCTTGGTCTCGCAAGGCGTCATGCGTAGACCCACCAGTGTCGGATTAGGTCGCGAAGGCTGACGCATTTCGTGCGCGCCAATCCGTATTTCGTGCGAATTTTCAGCGCCCGTGACCCGGCGCCCGTCCCTGCCTTGCGCGCGAAAAATTCCGGGAACAGCTTGCGCCGCAATGTCTGCGCCCTGCGCGAATACGCGCCAAAGCGCCGAAAGATGGATGGAGGCGACGATGATTCCTGGCCCATTCAGCTATCACCGGCCTGCGACATTGGCCGACGCGGTCAAATTGCTCTCGACATTGGGCGACGAAGCTCGCCCGCTTGCCGGCGGCCACAGTCTGGTCCCGATGATGAAGCTTCGGCTCGCCACACCCGAACATCTGGTCGATCTGCATGGCATCGACGGACTGAAGGGCATCCGCCGCGACGGTAATCGCATCGTGATCGGCGCTATGACCACCCAGCACGAGCTGCTGGCTTCGGACGAGATCGCGAAATCGCTGCCGATGCTGCACGAAACCGTGCTGCTGATCGCCGATCCGCAGGTGCGCTACCGCGGTACGATCGGCGGAAATGTCGCCAATGGCGATCCCGGCAATGACATGCCGGCGCTGATGCTGACATTGGGCGCAAGCTACCGGCTCGAAGGGACCGCGGGCGCGCGCGACGTCGCGGCTTCCGAATTCTATCAGGGCGCTTATTTCACCGCACTCGAGCCCGGCGAAATCCTGACCTCGATTTCAATTCCCGCACCGGCCGCCGGTCACGGCTACGCCTATGAAAAATTAAAGCGCAAGGTCGGCGACTATGCCACCGCCGCCGCCGCGGTCGTCCTCACCATGTCCGGCGGCAAGGTCGCTGGCTGCGCGATCGGCCTCACCAATCTGCACGAAACGCCGCTGCTCGCGGCGGAGGCGGCTCGGTGCGTGATCGGAACCAGCCTCGATGAGGCGACGCTCAAAAAGGCCGCCGCGGCGGCGGAGGCGATCATGTCGCCGGCCGCCGATGCCCGCGGACCGGTCGAATACCGCAAGCATGTCGGCGGCATCATGGTGACGCGGGCGCTGACCCGCGCCGCCGGCCGCGCAAGCTGAGAAGGGGATCAAAAATGGCAAAGACCCATGTGACCATGAAGGTGAACGGCGCCGAGATCGAAGGCCTCGTTGAACCGCGCACGCTGCTGGTGCACTTCATCCGCGAAAACCTTCAACTCACCGGCACCCATATCGGCTGCGAGACCACGCATTGCGGCGCCTGTACCGTCGATCTCGACGGCATGTCGGTGAAAAGCTGCACCATGTTCGCGGTGCAGGCCGCGGGCTCCGAGATCATCACCATCGAGGGGGTCGCAAATGCCGACGGCTCGTTGTCGGCGTTGCAGGAAGGCTTCCGCATGATGCACGGCTTGCAATGCGGCTTCTGTACGCCGGGCATGATCCTGCGCGCGCAGCGGCTCTTGAAGGAGAACCCGTCGCCGAGCGAGGCCGAAATCCGGATGGGCATCTCCGGCAATATCTGCCGTTGCACCGGCTATCAGAACATCGTCAGGGCAATCCAGTACGCCGCCGCCAAGATCAATGGCGTCGAATTCCAGGAGGCTGCGGAATGAACGACATGACTCCCACGCGGGAACAACGCGAAGCCAATCTCGAAGGCATGGGTTGCAAGCGCAAGCGCGTCGAAGACATCCGCTTCACGCAAGGCAAGGGCAACTATGTCGACGACCTGAAGCTGCCGGGCATGCTGCATGGCGATTTCGTCCGCTCGCCCCACGCTCATGCGCGCGTCAAATCGATCAACTCCGACGAGGCGCTGAAAGTGCCCGGCGTGCTCGCGGTGATCACGGCCGAAACGCTGAAAACCGTCAATCTGGCCTGGATGCCGACGCTGGCCGGCGACGTGCAGATGGTTTTGGCCGACGGCAAGGTGCTGTTCCAGAACCAGGAAGTGGCCTTCGTGGTCGCCACTGATCGCTACGCCGCCGATGACGGCATCAACAAGGTCCAGGTCGAATACGAGCCGCTCCCGGTCGTGATCGATCCGTTCAAGGCCATGGACGCGGACGCCCCGGTGTTGCGTGAGGATCTCGCCGGCAAAACCACGGGTGCGCACGGACCGCGCAAGCATCACAATCACGTCTTCGAATGGACCGTCGGCGACAAGGACCTTACCGACGCCGCCTTCCGCAAGGCGGAGGTCACGGTCAAGGAGATGATCTCCTATCATCGCACGCACCCGTCACCGCTGGAGACCTGCCAGTGCGTGTGCTCGTTCGACAAGATCAAGGGCGAGTTGACGATCTGGGGCACTTTCCAGGCGCCGCATGTGATCCGCACCGTGGTGGCGCTGATCGCCAAGATTCCGGAACACAAGATCCACGTGATCTCGCCCGATATCGGCGGCGGCTTCGGTAACAAGGTCGGCGCCTATCCCGGTTACATTTGTGCCGCCGTGGCTTCGATCGTCACCGGAAAACCCGTAAAATGGGTCGAAGACCGCATCGAAAACCTGACCGCGACTTCCTTTGCGCGCGACTACCACATGACGACCGAAATCGCGTCGACCAAAGAGGGCAAGGTCAATGGTTTGCGCGTCCATGTGCTGGCCGATCACGGCGCATTCGACGCCTGCGCCGATCCGTCGAAATGGCCGGCCGGCTTCTTCAACATCGTCACCGGCTCCTACGACTTCCCCGTCGCGCATCTTTCGGTAGACGGCATCTACACCAACAAGGCGCCGGGCGGCGTCGCCTATCGCTGCTCGTTCCGGGTGACGGAGGCGGCCTATTGCATCGAGCGTGGGATGGACATTCTCGCCCAGAAGCTCGGAATGGATCCGGCCGAGTTGCGGCTCAAGAATTTCATCAAGCCGGAGCAATTCCCGTATCACTCCGCGTTGGGGTGGGAATACGATTCCGGCGATTATGCCACCGCCATGCGCAAGATGATGGAGTCGGTCGACTACGCCGGCCTGCGCAAGGAGCAGGCGGCGCAACGCGCGGCGTTCAATCGCGGCGAGACCCGCGAGATCATGGGCATCGGCGTGTCGTTCTTTACCGAGATCGTTGGCGCCGGTCCGTCGAAGAATTGCGACATTCTGGGGATCGCGATGTTCGATTCCTGCGAAATCCGCATGCACCCGACCGGCGCCGGCATCGCCCGGGTCGGCTCCAAGAGCCAGGGCCAGGGTCACGAGACGACCTGGGCCCAGATCATCGCCACCGAGATCGGCATTCCCGCCAGCGATATCATGGTCGAGGAAGGAAACACCGATACCGCGCCCTACGGGCTTGGCACCTACGGGTCGCGTTCGACGCCGGTAGCGGGGGCGGCGATCGCGATGGCCGCGCGCAAGATCAAGGCCAAGGCGCAGATGATCGCCGCCTACAAGCTTGAGGTGCACGAGGGCGACCTCGAATGGGATATCGACGGTTTCCGGGTCAAAGGGCTGCCGGAGAAATCCATGTCGATGAAAGACATCTGCTGGGCGGCCTACAACTCGGTACCCCCGGGCATGGAACCGGGCCTGGAGGCCGTGAGCTATTACGATCCGCCCAATATGACCTACCCGTTCGGCGCCTATATCTGCGTGATGAACATCGACGTCGATACCGGGGTCTACAAGGTTCGCCGCTTCTACGCGCTGGACGATTGCGGCACCCGCATCAACCCGATGATCATCGAGGGACAGGTGCATGGCGGACTGACCGAAGCCTTCGCGATCGCGATGGGTCAGGAGATCCGTTACGACGACACCGGCAACGTGGTGACCGGCTCGTTCATGGATTTCTTCATGCCGACTGCGGTGGAGACGCCGCATTGGGAAACCGATTTCACCGTGACGCCGTCGCCACATCACCCGATAGGCGCCAAGGGCGTCGGCGAGAGCCCGAATGTGGGCGGCGTGCCGGCGTTTTCCAACGCCGTCAACGACGCCTTCTCGTTCCTGGGCTCGACCCACATCCAGATGCCGCACGACTACTGGCGTAACTGGCGGGCGGCGAAGAATTTGGGAGTGTTTGCGTAATGCGATGGAAGGTGCCCAAATCGTCATTGCGAGCGAAGCGAAGCAATCCAGCTTTTTTGAGAAAGAGAAGCTGGATTGCTTCGTCGCTTCGCTCCTCGCAATGACGGCAGATAATGCTCCGGCAATGAAAACCCGCGAGGAGATCGCGCAAGCCCTGGCCGCCTCCGGCTATATCGCCGACAGCGAGCTTGCGACCGCGATCTCGCTGATGCAATTGCTCAAGCGCCCGCTGCTGCTTGAAGGCGAGGCAGGCGTCGGCAAGACCGAGGTCGCCAAGGCGCTGGCCGCCGCGCACGCGACCGAACTGATCCGCCTGCAGTGCTACGAGGGCCTCGATCAATCGGCCGCGCTCTATGAATGGAATTACCAGCGGCAGTTGCTGGCGATCCAGGCGCATCGCGGCGACAAGGCTGATACCATCGAGGATCAGATTTTCTCGGAAAAGTATCTGCTGGAGCGGCCACTGCTGGCCGCGATCCGCCGCCGCACACCGCCGGTGCTGCTGATCGACGAGATCGATCGCGCCGACGACGAGTTCGAGGCGTTCCTGCTCGAACTGTTGTCCGACTTTCAGGTTTCGATCCCCGAACTGGGGACGATTACCGCAACCACCATTCCGCATGTAATCCTGACGTCGAACGGCACCCGCGAACTTTCCGACGCGCTGCGCCGCCGCTGCCTCTATCACTATGTGGATTATCCCGATGTGGATCGCGAGGCGCGCATCATCATGGCGCGGATCACTGGCGCCGGTGCGTCACTGTCGCTGCAGATCGCGCGCATGGTCGAAAACGTCCGCAAGGAAGAGCTTCGCAAGGTCCCCGGTGTCGCGGAGACGCTGGACTGGGCGGCGGCACTGGTCGGGCTCGGCGTGCGCGACCTGCACGACGTCCCCGAGACCGTTCACGAAACCCTGATGTGCCTTCTCAAGACGCATGAAGACAAATCGCGCCTGACGCGCGAGATATCAGAACGCCTGCTGGGGAAAGTCGCATGAGTTGTTGCGGCACCAATCCGGCCTACGATGAACTCGACGAGGTTTGCCGCCTCGTCTCGGCGAGGCTCGCCGCGTTTCTCCGAACCTTGCGCGACAACGGTTTCCCCGTCGGTCTGCACGAAGGCCGGGATGCCGCTGTTCTGATGGCGGCGGGCTATATCGAGCGGCCCGGTCTGTTGCGCTCGGCGTTCAAGCACCTGTTCTCGGCGCGGAAATCCGACTGGGACAAATTCGATGGGCTGTTCGACGCGTTCTGGCTCGGCAGGCGCGTAAAATCGCGATCGATGACCATGGGTTCAGTGAAGGCGGCCAACAGCCCATCGCTGAAAAGCCTGCAGGACAAAAGGTCCGAACGCACCGGTGGCGACGCCGCAACGGACCAGATTCCATCGGCCGACGATGCGCCCGAGGCGCGCGCCGGCGAAGGCCGCATGGAAGGCGCTTCCCGCGCCGACAATCTCGCCGAGATCGATTTCCGCAAGATGGCGGATCCCGAGCAGATCGAAGAGGCCCACAACGTGGCGGCGCGGCTCGCGAAAACCATGCGCACGCGGCTGACCCGTCGCGATCTGGCGCGGCGGCGCGGCTACCGGCTCGACCTGCGCCGTACCATCCACAGTAACATCAGCCATGGCGGCGTGCCGATCAGCCTTGTGAAGCGGCAGCGCAAGGAAAAGCCGCTGCGTCTGGTGATGCTGCTCGACGCATCCGGCTCGATGAGCATGTATACCGGCGTATTCTTGCGCTTCATCCATGGCGTGCTGGATGAATTTCGCGAAGCGGAAGCGTTCCTGTTCCATACAAGGCTCGCTTACGTGTCCGACGCTATGAAGGAAAAGGATCCGGCGCGTGCGCTCGATCGTTTGTCGATCATGGCGCAGGGCGCGGGTGGCGGCACAAAAATCGGCGAAAGCCTGCAGACCTTCAACCGCTGGCACGCCGCGCGCGTGCTCCATTCGCGCAGCTGTGTTATGATCGTGTCCGACGGGTACGAGACCGGCGACGCCGCGCTGCTCGGCCGCGAGATGGCGGCGCTGGCTAAGCGCTGCCGCCGCATCGTCTGGCTCAATCCGATGATGGCGTGGCGGGGCTATGCGCCCGAGGCTGCGGGCATCAAGGCCGCGCTGCCCTATGTCGATCTCTACGCGCCCGCCAATACGCTGAAAAGCCTGACTGAGCTTGAACCCTATCTGGCGAAGCTCTGAGGGAGGCGCCGATGTCAGGGCATGTTGAAGTGATGGATCTGGTGGCCCAGCTCAAGGCCGCCGAGGAAACCTTTGTTCTCGCCACGGTGGTGCGCACGGTATCGGTGACCGCGGCCAAGGCCGGCGCCAAGGCGATCATCCGCCCCGATGGGACGATCGTGGCGGGCTGGATCGGCGGTGGCTGCGCCCGCGGCGCGGTGCTCAAAGCTGCGCGCGAAGCGCTCGCCGATGGCGAGCCGCGCATGGTCTCGGTGCAGCCGGAAAATCTTCTCGCCGAACTCGGCGTCAAGCCCGGCGAGAACCGCGACGGCGTGCGCTTTGCACAGAACATGTGCCCGAGCAAGGGCACCATGGACATATTTGTCGAACCTGTGCTGCCGCATCCCTCGCTGGTCATTCTCGGCGTCAGCCCGGTCGCGCTGTCGCTCGCCACCCAGGCGCGGCAGCTCGGTTACCACGTCACGGTTGCCGCACCGGCCGCCGACCTGCCGGCCGCTCCCGACGCGGACATGCTGATCGATGGCTATCAGCTCGGCCGGCTCAATGAGGCGAGACGCTTTATCGTGGTTTCGACGCAAGGAAGGGGTGACGAGGCTGCATTGCGCACGGCGGTATCGACCGGCGCCGCATATCACGCGTTCGTCGGGAGCCGCCGCAAGATGGCGGCGCTTCGCGAGAAGCTGATCGCGGAAGGCATCGAAGCGTCAGCCGTCGATCGCATCAAGGCGCCGGCCGGTCTCGATCTCGGCGCGATCACGCCGGAGGAAATCGCGATGTCGATCCTGGCGGAGATTACGGTCGAGCGACGGCGGGGACAGCGTGGAGCGGGGAGGGTCTAAGTTTTGAAGGCCGTCATTGCGAGGAGCGCAAGCGACGAAGCAATCCAGCCTTCGTTTGCTGCGCTGCTACTGGATTGCTTCGCGGAGCCTGTCATCGGGCGCCCATCCGCGCGACCCGTTGGCTCGCAATGACGTGGAGACGGTCGCGTTCTAATCGAACAAACTTGACACCGACTCTTCCGAAGCGGTGCGGCCGATCGCTTCCCCGATCAGGGCCGCGATCGACAGCGTACGGATATTGGCCGCTTTGCGAACCGCCTCCGTCGGCTGGATCGAATCGGTGATGACCAGTTCCTTCAGCTTTGAGCCGGCGATGCGGGCCGCGGCGCCACCGGACAGCACGCCGTGGGAGATGTAGGCGTAGACTTCCTTGGCGCCGTTGGCGAGCAGCGCATCGGCGGCGTTCACGAGCGTGCCGCCGGAATCCACAATGTCGTCAATCAGGATGCAGGTATATCCGGCAACGTCTCCGATCACGTTCATGACCTCGGATTCGCCGGCGCGCTCGCGGCGCTTGTCGATGATCGCCAGCGGTGCGTTGATGCGCTTGGCGAGACCCCGCGCGCGCACCACGCCGCCGACATCGGGCGATACCACCATGACGTTGGCGAGGTCGAAGCGTGCCCTGATATCGCGCACCATGACCGGCGATGCGTAGAGGTTGTCGGTCGGAATATCGAAGAAACCCTGAATCTGTCCGGCATGCAGGTCGAGGGTCAAGACGCGGTCGACACCGGCGCGGGTGATCAGGTTGGCCACGAGCTTGGCGGAGATCGGCGAGCGCGAACCAACCTTGCGGTCCTGCCGGGCATAGCCGAAATAGGGCACCACCGCCGTGATACGCCGCGCGGAAGCCCGGCGCAGCGCGTCGGCGATGATCAGCAATTCCATCAGATGGTCGTTGGCCGGATACGACGTCGACTGGATGACGAAGACGTCCGAGCCGCGGACGTTTTCCTGAATTTCGACGAAGATCTCCATGTCCGCAAAACGGCGGACGATCGCCTTGGTCGGAGGAAGGTGCAGCCAGTTGGCGATTTCCTGCGCCAGGGCAGGATTGGAGTTGCCGGCCACGAGCTTGATCGAGCCGTTCTTCGCCGACATCGACGCTTCTCCCCGCGCCTTGCTGGAGACAATGTTCAGCATATCGGGATACCCATAAAATCGGCGCGTTTTGACGACCGAGGTGATATCAAGGAGGCGGCGCGGCTGGCAAGCCGTCCTGCCCGGTTTTCCTGCGCAAAAACCCGTGCGCGGACTATTTTGTTAACGGGCGCTGTAGCCAAGCGCGCTGACACTGAATGCAGCCGAATCGGGCGATGCCTGTTCGGCGCCTGCGACCGCCGGGCCGGGTCTGTCCGGCGCAGGCGCCGGCGCATCGGGTGCCGTTCCGTTGATCATGCCGCTGAGGCCGTTGAAGCCGGCTTGCGCGATTTTCCGCAGCACCAGATCGTCGGCTGCGGTCCACGCGTCGCGTCCGGCCTTGCCGGCCGGCTCCTCGCCGCTAAGCCGCAGCGCGCGCTGCTGGTCGCGGTCATAGACGTCCCATACCCATGCAATGGTGGTGCGGCCGCGGCTGACCTGGGCGGCGAGATAGCTTCGCACGCGATACGACGCCGCGCCTGCGCGGGATACAATCGACAGGTTGCGCAGTTTGGACTCGCTGTCCAGCACATCGACCATTCGATCGAACACCTGCGGCGGCGGGCCGTCGATTGATTCGAAAGCGACGGTAGAACCGCCGCTGGCCATCGCAAAAGAGCCGCTTGCCGCCCCACCGCTGGCGCAGCCGCCGAGTCCGCAGGCGATCGCAAGCAGCAACGCCGCGACAGCGGTGCGCGGCGCAGTCCGGCTGGCCCCGAATGGAATTCCTGATGTGCCCCTCATCGTCCCGAGCGATATCGTTAAAATCCGTTAAGGTCTAGGGCAGGGGCCGCATAAAGGGCGATCAGGATTGAGGAAGCCGTCAGCGCGCGGCTATAATTTTCATTCAAGTTGAGACACTTCCGCCGAGGTTTAGGCCTCAAGAACGATCCCATGAATGTGGCGACCATAGTCCGGCTCTTTGCGATGGACCGAGCGGCGATAGCTGTAGAAGCGCTCATCGGAATAGGTGTCGACGCCGGTGTCGTCGATCATCAACACGCCGGCGTTTTCGAGCCGCATCCGGATGAAACCGGCGAGATCGAACATCGCATGGCCCTCGCGCGCCGAAGGAATGAAGTACACGGCGTTGTCAGCGTCGGCCTGCATGAATCGCTCGACGAATTCGTGACCCACTTCGTAACTGTGCTGCCTGATCAAGGGGCCGATCGCGGCGACGATGCCGCTGCGTTCGGCGCCTAGCTTTTCCATCGCCTCGACGGTGGATTCCAGAATGCCTGTCAGCGCACCCTTCCAGCCGGCATGGGCCGCACCGATCACCTGCGCGTTCGGATCGACCAACAGGATCGGTCCGCAGTCGGCCGCGCTGGCGCCAATAGCGAGGCCTTTGCTGCGCGTGACGATAGCGTCCGCCAGCGGTCGCGACGCCCCTGGCCACGGCCCGGTCGCCACCACGACGTCGGGCGAATGGGTTTGGCGTACGCTGAGGAAATACTCAGCCGTAACGCCCAGCTGCTCGGCCATCCGGCGGCGATTTTCCGCGACCTTGGCAGGATCGTCGTTCGAGCCGATGCCGCCATTAAGGCTGGCGTAAATGCCGTCGGACACGCCGCCGTCGCGCGTGAAGAAAGCGTGACGCAGCCCGGGAATGGCCGAGAGCAGCGGCGATCCGAGCGTCATGAAGGCCCGTCCCTGGCTTCCTGCCTTTCGCCGGCAAAGCCCGCCAGCGAGGTAAGCTGAGGTTCGGAGACCGCGAGCACCTTGAACATCGAGCCCATGCCGTCGCGGCCGCCGCCGATCAGCCGTTTCAGCGCGTCCGAAATATCTTCGGAAACCTCAGGCGTGGCCTTGGCCATTAATGTCGCCGCGCGGGTTTCGATGCCGAGGCGTTGCAGGAAATCGCCCTGCGACACCGGGCCATGGGCGCGGGCGCCGACATTCTCGGCGGCGCGCACCAGCGCCTGAAAATCTACATGGGCGGTAACGTCGGCCTGGCCGGGATTTCTTAACGGGTCGGCGAAGCTGTGGCGAGCGATGGCCTGCAAGGTATCGCCGGCGTCGCTGCGCAGGTGTCCGTAGTCGATGATCAGCGCCGCACCATCCTGATCGCGGACGCGGGTTGCGATCTTCATGATCTCTGCGTCGGGCCGCCACTCGAACACGGCGCCAACCGGGGCGGCGCGCACCGGCGGCGGCAGCAGGACCTCAAAACGCGGCATCGGCTCGGCAGCCGCGCCGAACACCAGCATGCCATCGGCGTCGAGCTCCACCACGCGCTCGTGCCAGCCGGTCTCGCCTTTCACCACCTGATGAACCGGCAGCACGTCGAAATACTCGTTGGCGAGAATGACCGAGGGGCCGTCTGGCACGTCGTCGATGCTGTCGTGCCACTCGATGTTGCGCACGCCCGACAACATCGCCTTCTGCCGCTCGCGCAGCACCGGATTGATCTCGACCAGGTGGATGCTGAGCGACTGAAAGAGCGGCGGCAGCACCCGCAGCGCGCGCAGCGCATCCGCCATCATGGTGCCGCGGCCGGGTCCGAGTTCGATCAGCCGCAGCCCGGGCGGCGAACCGATCGCCTTCCATACCGATGCCGTCCACAACCCGAGCAACTCGCCGAACATCTGGCTCACTTCGGGCGCAGTGGTAAAATCGCCCTCGCGTCCCAGCGGATCGCGCGAAACATAGTAGCCGTGCTTGGGATGCGTGAGGCACAGCGCCATGTAACGCCAAACCGGCATCGGCCCGGACGACTTGATCAGCTTCTGGAGCTCGGACTGGAGCGGCGAATACTCGGTCACGGCCTGCCCTCAGTGGGATTCGCCAACTGGTTCGGCGTCCTGCGCCAAGCCAGCACAATAATGATCGCTCCTGCAATGATCATCGGCACCGACAGCAGCATACCCATGGTCAAGCCGCCCCACAAAAATCCGAGCTGCGAGTCGGGTTCGCGGAAGAACTCACCGACGATGCGCGCAAACCCGTAAATCGCGATGAAGCTGCCGAGGATCAGGCCCGGCCGCTTCAAGGCGCCCATCCGAATCATCACCGCGAGAATCGCAAACAGCAGGATTCCCTCAAGCCCCGCCTCGTAAAGCTGGCTCGGATGGCGCGGCAGCGGTCCACCGTTGGGAAATACCATCGCCCAGGGCACGCTTAAGTCCGCCGGCCGGCCCCACAGCTCGCTGTTGATGAAATTCGCCAGCCGCCCGAGAAACAGCCCGATCGGCGCGACGGCGGTGGTGATATCGCCGAGCGACAGGATCGGAAGGTCGTGCTTGCGGCAGAACAAGATCACCGCGGCGACGCAACCGAGGAAGCCGCCATGAAATGACATGCCGCCCTTCCACAATTCGAAGATTTCGGCGGGATGCTGGATGAAGAATCCGAGATTGTAGAACAGCACGTAACCGGTCCGGCCGCCGAGGATGATGCCGAGCGTCACCCAGAGAATAAAATCGTCCATTTGCGGCAGTGTGATCGGCGCCGGCCCGCCCCATAGCTTCTCGTTCTTGATCAGCGAGCGTGCGTAGATCCACCCCAGTACGATGCCGCCGATATAGGCCAGCGCATACCAGCGGATCGCGATCGGCCCGATCGAAATGGCGATCGGATCGAAGACCGGAAAGGCGATGGTGAGGAAGGGCATCAGCGAAGTTCACAGCGGAACATGTGGTTTAGCTATCCTTGTGCTTCGCGACGCCAATGGCCAGTCCGATGCTTTCGTCCATCTAGCTTCCTCCGGAATCCACTCGATTCCATTATACCGACGATCTTCCAGTGGAATCCAATCCCAATAGTCGTGCGGCAGATTTACGCAAGATATCTTTACTGCTTGCGACGAGTCGATCTCGATGGTGGCGTAGTTCCCCGCATTGAAGTTTCGGCAATCCTCTTTTCCCCATTTCTGTTTGGTGCGCGGCCGTGCGGAAACAGGGCGGTCGAGCGCCGCCACGTCGACATATCTTGTCATCTTGAAGGTGTGTTCGGAGAACGTGTGAAGGTGGCCGAAAACATGCAGCAGTGCCTCAGGAAGTGCTTCATTCAACCTGACAATACGTTGATGAGTTACGACCACGCATCGACGAGGATCGACCCCCGCGCTCCGTACAGCCTTCGCGACGCTTTCCCTGTTCAATTTCAGTATCTCACTTCTTGCTGCTTGAAGTTGCGACAGGTATTTTTGATAAGCCTTGGTCCGCCGAATTTGATGCGCGGCCCTGGGTGCATTCCCGAGAGCGTCACCCACAGTCTTGTTATCGGATTCGACTCGGCGATATAATTTTCGAGCGATTGGATTTTTGCCCCAATCTGTTGGGCAGCCGCTGAAACCGGTGAAATGGATGTTGCCGATCGTGATCACGTTCGAATGTATCAGCCGGCAGCCGGGTTCAAAGGAAGATTCGTAAGCTAGCGTGTTATCCCAGTTTCCGTACACGTACAGGACGGGACAATCGAACGTCGCGAGGATCTTGAAGAAGTCGGCGGCGCTTTCATTGCCGATATCTCCGGCAACAACTATCGCGTCGAAGGAGTTTTTCTCCGAATCTCGCAATTTCCGGACAGCCACGAGGTTGTTATGGATGTCCGAAAAGGCGAGCAGTCTCATTACTGCCCCGCGGCTTGCGACCAGAGATTGCGGCGATAAAGCGCCAGCAGGCGTTCCCAGTGCCGCTCGGCCGCCGTCTTGTCGTAGACTGGCCGCTTCGGAAAGGCGAAGCCGTGATGCGTGCCGGGATAGATCTCGACCTCGGCATTGGCGCCGTCGTCTTTCATCGACTGTCTTACTTTCTCAATCGTCTCCATCGGCGCGTAAATGTCAGTCTCCGCGCAGCCGAAGTAGAGTTCGGCCCTGGTCTTTCGGCCGGCCAGATGCGGACTGTCGGGCTGGTCGGTCGCCAGATGCGTGCCGTAGATCGATGCCGCCGCCTTCACGCGCTGCGGAAAATGCGTCGCCGCGTTGATCGCGTATCGCCCGCTCATGCAATAACCAACAGTACCCACAATGTCGTTGCGCGCGGCGGCCTGGCCGTCGGCATAGGCGAGCAAAGCGCGGGTGTCCTCCATGATCAGGGGAATGTCGATCGAGGCCATCAGCTGGAACATGCGCTTGCGCTCCGGCGCTTCCGGATCGGCCGGCAACGGCCCCAGCTCCATGACGCCCGAGCGGTAGTACAGGTTCGGCAGCATGACGTAGTAGCCCGACGTGCCCAGCCGGCGCGCCATGTCGCGTAGTTCCTCGCGGATCGCCGGCGCGTCCATGTAAAAGATGATGACCGGGTGTGGGCCGTCGCGTTCGGGATGGGTGATGAAGGTGGTGGTATGGCCATCTTTGGTGGGAATCTCGATCTGCTGTTCGATCATCGGACGTTTCTTTCCGTTTCCGGCTTTCAGGTTTTTTGCTTGCGCGGGGTTCGATACGATTGCAAGGAAACTAGGGCATGACAAGGCTACTTGCACAGTGAGATCGGCCTTGAACCGCGCCGTCGGGATTGCCATTGTCTGATTTGCAGATCAGTGCGCAGCCGACCGGAGATTTCCAGGATGACCCAGACCAGCAATCGGTTTTTCGACGAGATCGGGCGACTGATGAATGACGCCGCGGGCGCCGCCCAGGGCGTCAAGCGCGAAGTCGATACCGTGGTCCGCAATCAGGCCGAAAAAATCCTGCGCGACCTCGATATCGTCAAGCGCGAGGAGTTCGAGGCGGTCAAGGACATGGCGCGGCTGGCGCGCGAGGAAAACGAGGCGCTGAAGGCGCGCATCAGTGTGCTGGAGGCCAAGCTCGGCGTTTCCCCGTCCGCGCCGGACAACGGCGGCCTGAAGACGGACGGCTGATTGGCTTCGCGCCCGGATGGGAAAAGCTAAGCGCGAGCTGCCGGTCATTGCTTTCAAATCGCACCAGGCGTGGGACGCATGGCTGGCATCGCAGCCAGCTGAGTCGAAGGGTCTGTGGCTGAAACTGGCAAAGAAGTCTTCGGGGATAGCCAGCGTCTCAAAGGGGGAGGCGATCGATACGGCGCTCTGTCATGGCTGGATCGACGGCCAACTCGACAGTTTCGACGACGACTATTGGCTGATCCGCTTCACGCCGCGTCAAGCCACCAGCAAATGGTCCGAGAAAAACCGCCTCCGGGCGCTTCAGCTTGTCGAGTTGAAACGCATGCAACCTGGGGGATTGAACGAGATCGAACGCGCCAAAAGGGACGGACGCTGGGATGCCGCCTACGCGCCGCAAAGCACGGCGCAGGTGCCTGATGATCTTCGCGCCGCCCTGGCGAAAAATAAGAAGGCAAAAAGCTTTTTCGAAATCCTCGATCGTACCAATCGCTACGCGATCCTTTACCGGATCCACGATGCCAAAAAGCCCGAGACCCGAATGGCGCGCATCGAGAAATTCGTCACGATGCTGAGCGCAGGCCAAACCATCTATCCGCAGAAAGCAAAGCCTTGAGATGTGCGTAACCGGGCGGTGCTCAGAGGGACCCGGGCGTTTTGGGCGTCGGGAACCGGGGGACAGAAAAATCCCTGCATTTCCTTGTCATTTCGGGACTTTAGGGCTAGAACCCCGCCACGTCCGCAGCCCCCGCACCCCTGGAGGCTTGCTGCGGACCGCAACCGGGCCGCGATGCGGCCTTTAACTTTTTAAAAACAAGGACTTAAGCAGATGGCGACCGTCAAGGAATTGAAGGCGACCGCACGTCCGGCAGGCGGCAAGGGGGCCGCACGGGCAGAGCGTCGCGCCGGGAGAGTGCCCGGAGTGATCTATGGCAACAACCAGCCCCCCGTGACCATCTCGGTCGACGATGCCGAACTGCGCCAGCGCATCCTGGCGGGGCGGTTTCTCACCACGATTTATGACATCGATCTCGAGGGCAAGAAGCACCGCGTGATCCCGCGCGACTTCCATCTCGATCCGGTGCGCGATTTTCCGCTCCATGTCGATTTCATGCGGCTCGGCGAAGGCGCAACCATCCGCGTCAGCGTTCCCCTGCGCATCCAGAATGCGGAAACGGCGCCGGGCGTGAAGCGCGGCGGCACCGTCAACATCGTCACCCACACCATCGATCTGGAATGCTCGGTCGATAACATTCCGCAATATGTCGAGGCCGACGTCGGCGGTCTGGAAATCAGCTACTCGCTGCATTTGTCCGACATCAAGTTGCCCGCCGGTGTGAAGTCGCTGGTGCGCGAAGACGTGACGCTGGTGACCATCGTGCCGCCGTCCGGCTACGCCGAAGAACAGAAGGCGGCTGCGGCTGCCGCGGCGGCCGGTACCACGGCTGCTGCTACGCCTGCGGCGGGTGCCGCTCCGGCGGCTGGCGCTGCGGCGGCTGCGCCTGCGGCAGGTGCTCCCGCGGCAGGTGCGAAGGCGCCTGCCGGCGGCGACAAGAAGAAGTAACCTGGCGCGGGATGCCGCGTCATGCGCCTCTTTGTTGGTCTCGGCAACCCCGGTGCGAAGTTCGCGCATCACCGGCACAATATCGGGTTCGCAGTCGTCGATGAAATTGCGCGGCGTCATGGTTTCGCACCGTGGCGCCGCCGCTTTCAGGGCGAGACCGCGGAAGGCACGCTCGATCGCGAACGTGTCGTGCTGCTGAAGCCGATGACCTTCATGAACGAGTCGGGACGCGCGGTTCAGGAGGCGGCGAATTTCTTCAAGCTCGCGGCAGGCGAGATCACCGTGTTCCAGGATGAGCTCGAACTGCCGGCGGCCAAGGTTCGCGTCAAGGTCGGCGGCGGCATCGCCGGCCACAACGGCCTGCGATCGGTCTCCTCGCATATCGGCAACGACTATCGCCGCGTGCGGCTCGGAATCGGCCATCCCGGCATCAAGGAACTGGTGCACGGCTACGTGCTGTCCGATTTCGCCAAGGACGACCGTCCCTGGGTTGCGGCGCTGTGCGAAGCTGTTGCCGACAACGCCGGGCTGCTCGCCACCGATCGCGATTCGACGTTTCAGAACAAGGTGCATCTGGCGATGCAGGCCAAGGGATTCACATCAAAGGAAGATGGCGCGGAGAAGCAGGACTGACTTCTCGCGCTGAACAACCTGTTCCATCGTCGTGCCGCCGGTGCCGGGCATCGACGTCTTCCTTTTGCAAGAAACAAGACGTGGGTGGCCGGGACGAGCCCGGCCGTGACAAAGCGAAATCGTTGAGGACGAAATGGGATTCAAATGCGGTATCGTCGGATTGCCTAATGTCGGCAAGTCGACGCTGTTCAACGCGCTGACGGAAACCGCGGCGGCGCAGGCGGCGAACTATCCGTTCTGCACCATCGAGCCGAATGTCGGCGAGGTCGCGGTGCCAGATCCGCGGCTCGACAAGCTCGCGGAGATCGCCAAATCCGGCCAGATCATCCCGACGCGGCTGACCTTTGTCGATATCGCGGGCCTGGTGCGCGGCGCCTCGAAGGGCGAGGGCCTCGGCAACCAGTTTCTCGCCACCATCCGCGAGGTCGACGCGGTCGCGCATGTGGTGCGCTGCTTTGAGGATTCCGATATTACCCATGTCGAAGGCAAGATCGCGCCGCTGGCCGACATCGAGACCATTGAGACCGAGTTGATGCTTGCCGATCTCGACAGCCTGGAAAAGCGGGTCGACAATCTGACCAAAAAGGCCAAAGGCAACGACAAGGAGGCCAAGGAGCAGCTCGACCTAGTCAACCGCGCGCTGGTGCTGTTGCGCGAAGGCAAGCCGGGCCGGTTTCTCCAGCGCAAGCCCGAAGAAGAACGCGCTTTCGGTATGCTCGGGCTATTGACGTCCAAGCCGGTGCTCTACGTCTGCAACGTCGAGGAATCCTCAGCGGCCAAGGGTAACGATTTTTCGAAGGCCGTTGCTGAACACGCAAAGAAGGAAGGCGCGGTCGCCGTCACCATCTCCGCCAAGATCGAATCGGAGATCGCGACGCTATCGCGCGAGGAGCGCACCGAGTTTCTCGATACCCTTGGCCTCGAGGAAGCAGGCCTCGATCGCCTGATCCGCGCCGGCTATCAGCTCTTGGACCTCATCACCTATTTCACCGTCGGGCCGAAGGAGGCGCGGGCCTGGACCATCCACCGCGGCACCAAGGCGCCCGCCGCCGCCGGAGTCATCCATACCGACTTTGAAAAGGGGTTCATTCGCGCCGAAACCATCGCCTACGCCGATTATGTCGCGCTCGGCGGCGAAGCCGGTGCCCGCGACGCCGGCAAGTTGCGGCTGGAAGGCAAGGAGTACGTCGTCGCCGACGGCGACGTCATGCATTTCAGGTTCAATAACTAAGCGTGTGTAGGCACTAACGCACTAACGCACTAACGCACCTGACCCTGGTCACGGATCGCGCCGAGATGTTCGTTGATGCGAAACACGATCAGGATGAATTCCGCGGCGATGCGGGAAAACACGACGCCGACGACCACGCTGGCAATCGAGGACAACAGCAGGATGAACCCGCCAAACGGGCTGATCGCCATCGCGGCCAACCCCGAAAAAATGCCGGAGATGCCGAACAGCGTTACTAACGCGATGACCAGCCAGTAGAAGGTCTTGATGATGGTGGGCGTGATAAAGCGGTCCCACTGAAACAAATCCCGAAATTCAAACATCGGTCGTTCTCCCCCGGGCGAGCGAATATCAGTTGCGTCTAAACCTCGCCAAAGGTACAGCGCTTAGCTCCGAACGTTGCCCGGGGCAAGATCGCGGACGGGTACCGAAGGGCGGTGCTCGCCCGTAGAGCACGAGCCATGCGAGTCGGCAGGTTGAGATTGCCGCAAATAACGGCCACAATCGGGCCTGCCTCCAGCAATCTCCGTTCCCTCCAGCAATCCCCCGTCATGACGCTCAGCTTTGAAGATTTTCCGCCCGGGCATTTCGGCAGATTCGGACCGCGCCGCGTCACGCGCGAGGAGATTCTTGCATTTGCCGCCGAGTTCGATCCGCAGCCGATGCATCTCGACGAGGAGGCCGCCAATCGCTCGATGCTGAAAGGGCTCTCGGCTTCGGGCTGGCATCTTTGCTCGATCATGATGCGGATGATGTTCGACGGCTATATCGGCCGCACGGCCTCGCTCGGCTCACCGGGCGTCAACGAATTGCGCTGGCTCGCGCCGCTGCGGCCGGGCGACGAACTCATGCTCGATATCGATGTGACGGAGGCGAGGGTGTCCCGCAGCCGGCCCGAGACCGGCATCGTGACGTTCAAGGCCGTCGTCCGCAACGCGGCGGGGCAGGCGTTATGCGAAATGGTGTCGCCGATCATCGTACGGCGGCGCGCTGACGTCGCGGCGGAGCAGGCGGGCTGATGCGTTTCTTCGAAGACATCGAGATCGGGCAGCGGCGCGAACTGGGATCGTTCACCTTCACCGCCGAGTTGATCAAGAAATTCGCCGCGCAATTTGATCCTCAGCGCTTTCATCTCGACGAGGAGGAGGGCCGTAAATCGCTGTTCGGCGGGCTCGCGGCGTCGGGTTGGCATGTCGGTTCGGTCTGCATGAAACTGGTGGTGGCGCACAGTCAGCGCCAGGCCAAGGAGGCCGCGGCGCGCGGCGAGCCGGTCGCGATCTGGGGACCTTCGCCGGGTTTTCGTGAGCTGCGCTGGTTGGTGCCGGTGCTGGCGGGCGACACCATCAGCTTCGCCAGCGAGGTCGAATCGCTGCGCTCGTCGGAGAAGCGCCCCGAATGGGGCATCCTGCAGGCCCGCAACACCGGCACCAACCAGCGCGGCGAACTGGTGTTTTCAATCCTGGCGACGGCCTTCGTGCCGCGGCGAAGTACGTCGTAGCCCGGAGCCAACGGGTGGCGCGAAGGCGCACCCGACGACAAGGCGCAAACATCAGCGGTTCCAGGCCAGCGCCAGAACCACCACAGCCACCAGCAGCAGCCCGACAAACCGGATCATGATGGTGCCGATCCTCTGCGGCGAACCCCGCAACGGAATCGGATCGGTATGGTCCGGCCGAATGCTTTTCATGAAGATTTGTCCCCGCCCCAGGCGATGCTGCCTGCTCTTGGTCGCGGCAGGGAGCCGGCAAGTTCAAGCGCGCCCAGAGCATGATCCGGAAAAGCGGAAACCGGTTTTCCGAAAGGATCATGCTCAAACAAAGCAATAACCTTGGAGTCTGATTCAACCCAGTTGAATCAGACTCCGGCGAAACGAAACCGCCGCTTCCCCTGAGGGGGAGGCGGCGGTGGCCGAATGCGGCAACGAGAAGTTAGAGCCTGGCTGGCGGCTCAGCCGTGGCGAAGGCCGTCGGCGGCGCGTTTCCACTGCGAGACATTGTCGGCGATCATCCGCGTGGATTTCATCGCAGCCTGGCTGAGCTGGGCATAGCCGGAGATCTCGCGCTGGACGCGCTGGCCTTCGGCGTGCAGGAGGTCACGCAGGCTTTCGAGCTCGGAAATCAGATTCTCGATTTCCGCAAGCGAGCTACCGGCAACGCGCTGGATCAGCGAGTTGAGGTTGTTGGCAGTCGCCTCGGTGCTCGATTCAAGCCCCGTGTCGGGGCTGGCAGGCGCGCCCGCCGCGGGGCGGCGCAGATAGGCGACGTCGTTGCGGACGAAGTCGCGGATGCCGGCCTCCACTTCCGAGACGGCGGTGAGGTTGGAGTCTTCTTCAATTGATTCAATTTTTTCAGAAAGGATTGCAGTCATCGGCTATTCCCCTGTTTCGCGTTGAGCAAGCGCGGATGTCCCCCGCACGACGATCTTGAATTGACACGGTTATCAGGGCTGCTGATTTTGACCGCATCGCGGCCAATATGCGGCAATGCTCGATCTTTCATGGGGATAGGCCGGCGCCGCGGTCTGCGATTACCAGCTGCGCCTGAATCCCGCGCTGAAGCTCTTGTTTGTGGTGCCGAGCGGTGTTTCTCCGACCGAAGCCGAGATACTGACGCCGCCGAACAGTTTCTGCTCGGCGCCGATACTGCCGAGCCATTTGTCGTCGGTGGAGGAGAGCGTCTGGCCGGCGATCAGACTGGTGCCGGTGTCGGCAATGCTCAGCTTCGCCGAGCGGTCGACTTCATAATTTCGCGTCGGGTGTCCGATGATGCCCGGCACCGGCACGATGCCCTGCTGGATCAAATTGTAGCCGTTCTGCAGCGTGAGCGAATATTGCCCGCTCAGCGGCAGCGACTTGCTCAGCGACGTGCCGAGCTTGCTTTGCTGCTGCGAGGGATCGACGCGGGCTTCGATCGCCGTCTTGTCCCAGATCGCGCCGACGCCCGGGGCTGACATCGCCGCCCACGCCGCGCCGGAGGATTGCGGTTGGCTTCCGCCGTTGGCGAGTTTTTCGGCTAACAGTTCTGAGGTCGTCAGCGTCGATGGCTCGCGGGCGACCGTCATGTCGGCGCCGATCCGTGTATCCCAAAATGGCACGAGCGGCTGCTTCACCGACACCGCGGCCGAGCCATTCGGCTGGTCCTTGGAGGACCACGATGTTTCGCCGCCCGCGCTCCCTTGCGGCGGGCGCGCCTTCGAGACCGGACGGGTGGTGAGCGTGGACGCATCGACATTGAGCTGGCTCCAGTCCAGCTCCAGATCGGTGATGTCGGCGTCCTCGGCATCGGCAGCGGCTGCGGTTTCCGCTGCGGCGGTGTCCGGATGTTCATCCGCCGGCGCCGTCTGCGCGTGCACCTGCGGCACCGACGCCATGCTGACGCCGGCCGCAATCAGCAGCACCATCCGGCCGTATCGTGTTCTGGAAGTCATAGCCCCGCCCGCATGCCTCATGGCGACAATGCATGGATATCGGTGCGAAATTGTGGCGGGAGCGGCATGCGATGGTTGCGCCGACTTACCGCTCGCGCCGGCGCGCAGGCTGCTGTTCGATGGCGATTTCGGCGTCGCGAAGCGCTATCACGCCGAACAGCAACGCGCCGCCGAGTCCGCCGATCGCGGCGCCCAGCGGCATGAAGGTAAAGAACACCAGCGTGCCGCTATAGCCTTCAAAGCTGGTGGTTTTGAAAATTTCGACCCAGGCAAGCCCGGCGCCGATGCCGAGCGCGGCGCCGCCCAGCGCGCCGAGTACCAGACCCAACAGCACAAGCAGCGCGATTTTCATGGGCGCGTTTTCTTCTGTGGTCGATATCCGAGAGACACCCACAGTGGGTCGCGGCTGGACGGGGCGAGGTTCAATCCGGCAACGGAAATAAATCTTAATATTGAAATGTCTTTTTGGATTGAAATGTATTTTCGGGCGCGCAAAGCGCGAGCCCGAGACCCATAGCCACGATCGGAATTCCGGGCCTGCGCATCCAGGTCGCATGCCGCCATCGCGGCCGTCTGCTCCGCGTTCGGGGCAATCGAAAAGCAAAGCATCTGATTCAGCGAAGCTGGATCAGACGCTCGGCGTCAGCTCTTTTTGCTGTTGAGGCTCTGGCCGACCGGCGACTTGCCGGAGGAATACGGCGATGGCGTCGCGCCGCCCTTCTTGATGTTCTTGTCGGCCTTCGGTTTCTTCTTTTCCTTGTTGCTGCGCATCTGACCCTTGGCCATGATGACCTCCTTAGCGCCCGGTTGAAAGTGCGGCGCGCCCCAATGATAGCAAAGGCGCGGGCCGTTGTATGCAGGCGGTGCAGCCTGCGCCAGGAGGAATGACCAGCGTGGAATCAATCCGCGCAAGCCTCACGCCGGGCTTCGCAGATATTCTCTTCACTTTTCAAACAGCCGTGACGCAAAGGGTTTCAGACTGGCGGCTTTTGGGCCGTCAATTGCGAGCCACCGGGTCGCGCGAATGCGCGCCCGATGACAGGCTCCGCGAGGCAATCCATAATTGCCGCCGCATAGAAAAGCTGGATTGCTTCGTCGCTTCGCTCCTCGCAATGACGTGAAGAGTCGTCATACCCCGCGCAAGCGGGGTATCCAGTACGCCGCGGCTCCTCGGTTCCATCACCAATGTCTCTGGAATACTGGATCGTCCGCCTTCGCGGACGATGACGAGTGGGAGGGTCGCGACACACCTTCGCGATCCCGCGGCGCGATGCGCCCGGGTCGTGCTGGAATTTTTCGCCCGAATGAGGGCGTGGGGAATGCCGGGTGCACGGTGCACCCGCAGCCCGTGTGCAATGGTAGTAAGCACACGGTAGTCACCGCAGGTCACCGGAACACCCGGCATTCCCGCACGCAATGGTTTTAACGGCTTATATCGCGCTCTCCCCGGCGACGAATTCGTCTTGTCACCGTCATCGGCGGATTAAGGTTTTGCCGAACCCGGTTGGGCCCGCAAAACCTCCGCCAACTTGACACCAGCAACGGGTGCCAGGACCACACGGCTTTGCCGTCCGCATCAGCGCCGTTCGTCGATCGCGCTCTCGATCGCTCACGGGTTTTGGCCCGCCCTGCGCTCGCCTCGCGCGCCGACGCTGCCGCGTCCACCGCATCCCGTTCCTACGTCCGTGACGATCGCGAAACGCCCCTCTGTGGGACGGGACGGCACGGCTTATAGAAGTGATTTGGGTCCGGCGGGAACAGGAATATTTTTGCAAATGGGGCTGGACAGCGAACTCACTGATTTGCCCGTCGGGCACTTAGTGACTAGCCGCATGGCGCCAGCGGTCCGCGCCAACCGGAATTCCAGCGCGCGATTTTTCATGTGTCCGTCATCCCCGGGGCGAGGCGCAGCCTCGAACCCGGAATCCATGACCATGATCGGGAGTGTGGAATTGCAGTCTGCCGCCAAGAGGCGCATTCCGGAATGCAAACTCACCTGTCGGCGGACAGGAATTGCAGCGCCTTCTCGCGCGATGGAAAGCGGCCAAGTTCGCGGTAGTCAGGATCGTGCTCGGCCGTCTAGGGCGACCAAAGCACCACGAACTGACCGTCTTCTTCCTTGATCAACGTGGTCAGTTCTTCACTGCTATAGGGCGTCATGTCCCCGCGCGCCGCAATGCGGGCGCATCCGAGCTGCGCCACGCCTTCGAGTTGCCGCGCAAAAGGTGAAGCTGGTTGTTGGAGGCCCGGCTTTTGGGTCCCGAGCCTCCTCGTTGCGCCGCTTATGGGGCGGGCGCGTCGTCACTGGTCGGTGCCGCCTCCGGCTCCGCGGGAGACACTGCGGCTTGCTCGGCGGGCGGCTGTTCGGCCACCGGCTCGGCGGGCTGCGGTGCCGCCTGCTGTTCGGTTACGGCGGGTGCTTCCTGCTCGGCCGCGGGTTGCTCGGTGCCGCCGTTGCCTTCATTTGCAGTCATCGTCACCTCCCTTTGTTGGCGGCGAGGGTTTCGCCGCTTCTTCTCCAGCACAGTGCTGTGAGAACCTTGGATGGGGATGTCGCGTTCGGGCTGGAACAGGCTGACGAGCAGACCTGCCGAGTGCTTATCGCTGACCATGTCATCCAATGCTGACATAGGGAAAACGCCTTGGCACGTGCTCGGAAATGGGCCCTCCGACCGAAGGGGTCGGCTCGCGGGCGGTTCAACATGGATACATTGGAGAACGATCGGTGTCTGTTCGATCTCGGACACACGCTGCGAAAATATCCGACAGCAGCAAGCGGCGTGAATATGCTCGCAGGACTTCTAACACCCGCTGCCGGTCGTCAACGATCAGGCAAGCAGCATCACCAGCAGCGCGACCGCGACGACGACCAGCGCGATGAAGATCAGCGTCCGAGCGTTCGACATGCGCCACATCGCGCACCGCCTTTGTGTACCAACCGGCATAAAATTAAACCCGGAATGCGCGATGGCAAATATCCTCGAACGCCGCCGTCGCGCGGTCCCCGCACAAATTCACGCGCCCCAAAGGACCCACCGACGCTTGGAACCTTGCCGTGTGAATGGAGTTTGCTTGGCGAAATCTATTCGGGAGCGGATTTGAGAATGAACGAAGCCCATCTGGCTAGCGCGATACTGGCAATTACATTTGCCGCGGTCATGTTGGTTGCCGGACAATTGTTTATCGAATATCGCGCCAGCAAATACCCGTTAGTGCAGGCGGTAAAAACCGCCTCGCTGCCGCTTTGAGGCGGCCCGACGACATCGTCAACTGACGCGTCGATGAAGTTTTCCAGCAGTAGAACTAGGTGCCGCGCTGACGTCGTTACCGATGGGCAACCTAGCTGAACGTTCCTTCAAGAAAGTTCCGCAGCAGTTCCAGGAACGCGGCGAGTGCTCACACGTTTTCTCCAAGCGCAACAACGATAGGAGAAGCGACATGAAGAAGCTTTCTTGCGTTCTGGCCGCGTTAGCGACCATCGCGGTTGCGGCGCCTACAGTCGCGGGCGCGCAGAGTTTCAGCTTCCGCGTCGGCAGCGACCGAGATTATTACTACCGCGACCGCGGTGACTACTATCGCGGCCCTCGCGTTGGATTCTACGAACATGATCGCGGGCTGCATCGCGGCTGGTATAATCGCGACGGCGACCGCACTGTAGTCATTAAGCGTCACCGTTACTGGGACGACTAACAGTAAAGACCGACTAACAGTAAGAATGGCCCTCATATGGGGGCCATTCTTTCAAGTAGTTTGCGGGCCGAGGAATTATCTCGCCGACACAAAGCAGACGTGCTGAAGCCCAGCCCAGATGTCCGTTTCGGGGAGTTTTGCTGACATCGCAAACCCTTCGCGCTCATCGCGCCATCACAACCGACGACGACAACAGCGACAGCACGCACGACGCGGACAGGCGACCGATAGTCATCGCGTCATCACCACGTCGAGCGCGCCAGCGTCACGACGACGGCAGGCGTTCCCGGCACGTGAGCGACCCCCAGCCGGGGGCTGGGGGCCGTGTAGGCTGGAGGCCGCCCATTCCGTACCGCCGGAAATACGGACATGTGACCGACGGCCAAGGCAAGCTAACGCAGTCCTGCAGACCGTTCCGGACAAGTTCGGATTACCCCGTCGGTGTGCTGCGAGGATGACATCACGTCATCGCGCCAACGTCACCACGCGGGCCGCGCAATGGAGCTAACGTTAGCTCCAAGCACAAAGCGCAGCGGCAGGGGAGCGCCCGCACACCTCGACACGTTGCCGCCATATTCCGTTAGCTGGCGCGTTACACGCCGTTACACGGTATCCGCGCGGCTCCGGTCAGGCGCACCGTCATGACCTCGCCGGGGCCAGTGAAATTACTTAGCTGCGCCGGGAGTTGTCGCCGCTGGAGCTGCGCCCGTAGTCGTACCTGTGCGCCGCTCCTCACGTCGGTCGGTGCGCCGTGCGACGGTCGTCACGCCGCTGATGCCGCCCTGTACGTCGGTCCTGACGCCGCTCCATACCAATTGTTTGGGCCTCAGCTTCGGATACTGCCAGTACCGGAGCCGCCGCGAGGCCGAACGCAGCCGCAAAACCCACCAGAGAAAGGGCCTTCCGACGAGAGATCGCTTCCGACTTCATAATTGCGCTCATGTCAATCCTGCTTGGCGAGCCTTTCGCCGACGCTTAAGCTTCGACAGCGCACAAATATTGCGGTCATTTTGCAGAGTAGTCATCTTGCAGAAAGGACGGAAAAGTCTCAAAATTCGCGTTCAGGGGTCTTCTTTGGACCCGGCTCAGTGCGACCCAGTTGAAATCTCAGATTCGGCAGATTCATTCTTCCGCCCGATTTTGGAGTGCAACATGGCGACATTCACGCGATCGCAAAGTCTACTGGTTTCCGCGGGAACTGCGGCACTCGGCGGCGCTGCACTGGCGACGCTGCTGGCCGGGAACGTCATTACGCTCGCGGGTGCGGGCACAACCGCCGCGGACATATCGGCGCCATTCGTCGGCCCGGATTTTCCGGTCTGCCAAACGCCGGCCGCAACCGGCTTGCCGAACATGATGTTTCGCCTGGCACAGACGGAAGTGCCACGCGCCGAGATGAACGCAGCCAGCTCCGCGCCGGCATTCGCGGAAACCGAGCCGCCGCTGTGGGACGGCCTTGGCTCCATCACCTACAAGATCACCACCGCGAATGAGCGCGTACAGGCTTATTTTGATCAGGGCCTGCGTCTCGCCTACGCGTTCAACCACGGCGAGGCGCAGCGCGCGTTCCGCATGGCGCAGAAACTCGATCCCGATTGCGCCATGTGTTTTTGGGGCGAGGCGCTGGTGCTCGGTCCCAACATCAATCTTCCGATGCCGGAGGACGCGGTCGCGCCCGCCTATGCTGCCGCGCAGAAGGCAAAGGCGCTGGCCGGCAAAGCAAGCCCGCGCGAGCAGGCGCTGATCGGCGCTCTAGCTGTACGCTACGGCAGCGATCCGAAGGCCGCCCGCGCGCCGTTCGACGCAGCCTACGCGACCGAAATGACGAAGGTTGCGGCGCAGTTTTCCGATGACGACGAAATCACCACGCTCTATGCCGAGGCGGTCATGGATCTCAGCCCCTGGGACTACTGGAAGCCGGGCGGCCGCGAAGCCAAGCCGCAGAGTGTGCCGATCGTGCCGACGCTGGAGCGCGTGCTGGCTCGCAATCCGAATCATGCCGGCGCCATTCACCTCTACATCCATGCCGTCGAGGCGTCGGACCGGCCCAAGCGCGCCGAGCCCTATGCCGACCGGTTGCGCGGCGCGATCCCCAATGCGGGCCATCTCGTGCATATGCCGAGCCATATCTATTATCGGGTCGGCCGCTATCTCGACGCGCTCGAAGACAACAAGACCGCGGTCAAGGTCGATGAAAAATATCTGACCGACACCAACGCGCCGATGGGCGTCTATCGGCTCGGGTATTATCCGCACAACGTGCACTTCGTGATGGCCTCGGCGCAGATGGCCGGCGACGGCCCGACCGTGATCGCCGCGGCGGAGAAGTTGGGCAAGCTCATTCCCGACGAGGCTGCGCGCGGCATTGCGATGGTGCAGCCGGTCAAGGCCGCGCCTTATTTCGCGCACGCGCAGTTCAGCACGCCGGAGACCATTTTGGCGCTGCCCGATCCCGGCGATGCGATACCCTATGTCAAGGCGATGTGGCTCTACACGCGCGGCGTGGCGCTGGCGGCGCGGCGGGATTTTGCGGGTGCTGTGGCGGCGGCGAGCGCGATCGGGACGATCGAGCGCACGGCGGACTTCAAGCTGCTGAAGGATTCAGGCGTGCCGGCGCAGGAGGTGCTTCGCATCGCGCGCACGGTCATCCTCGCGCGCGTGGCCCAGGCCAAGGGCGACCATCGCACCGCGATCGTGCGGTTCGAACGGGCGGCTGCATTGCAGGACGCGCTGCCCTACACCGAGCCGCCCTATTGGTACTATCCGATCCGGCAATCGCTTGCCGCCGCCTTGCTGCAGGCCGGCCGCTATTCCGAGGCGGAGCGACAGTTCCAGCGTGCGCTCAGCCGGGCGCCGGCCAATGGCTGGTCCTACTACGGACTGGTAGAACTTCATAAGTCACGCGGCAACGCGACCGCGGCCCGCAAGGCCGAGGCTGATCTTGCAAAAACCTGGATCGGCGACCGCGGGCTTTTGCAGATTTCAAATCTCTAAAGCTCGCGCACATTTCCATTCATATGCCCCCAGCGTTGATGAACTAGCGCGCCACGCTCAAGATGCCAGCATGTAACCGCCATAGAGTGATGAACACCTTGCCGTGCAAAGACTGAGTGGGAGTTAAGACCTGCAATTGGTGCGGTAATCAGTCCATCTTCTTGTCGGAAGGCGTCAATCTAATCGCATCTGTCACAGTTGCCCTCGGGATGGCCGTATAAAGGAAGCTTTCGTAATATCGTTGTAACGCGAAGCGCGTCAGCAGGCCGATAGCGGACGCAAGCGGCACGGCAATTAAAAGGCCGACGAACCCGAACAGGTAGCCGAATGCGAACAGCGCAAACATGATCCAGACCGGGTTCAAGTTGACGCGCCGGCCGACGAAATAGGGCGACAGCAAATAGTCTGACGTCGTCTGGCCGACGAAGAAGATCGCCGGGACGATCCAGATGACGGCCCAATGCGGCCAGAACTGTGCAATCGCAACGCACGTCGATATGACGAGCCCGCTCAGCGAGCCGAGATACGGCACGAAGCTTAGCAGTCCTGCCGCAATGCCGATCAGGAGCCCATGCTTGAGCCCGAGCAAGGACAGCGCTGCCGCGTAAAATACCGCGAGGATCAGGCACAGCGTGCCCTGACCGATCACGAAGCCGCCGATCGTGTCGTCGATCTCACGAGCAAGAGCCCGGACGGTATCGCGCTGCGCCGTCGGTATCCAGTTATCGATAACCGCCACCATCTTCTTCCAATCATAGATGAGATAGCAAGCAACGATCGGGGTCACCACCAGGAGGGAGAAGGCCGAGATCAGCGCCCGGCCTCCGGTCCAAACCGAACGCAGAAAATCGTTGAGCCAGGCAGTCGCCAATGTGGTCAGTTCCCCGATCGACTGCTCGGCGTAGGCTAGGCCTTCTCCGACAAGCTTGCTCAGCCATGGTCGATTTGGATCGGTCGCGAGCCCCCGCACCCTTTTTAAGTAGAGCGGAAAATTATCGATGAAATAGGCAAGCTCACCGACAACGACCGGGGCGGTCAGAATGATAAGCGCGGTCACGCCGACAACGAACGACCCGACGATGGCTAGCGTCGCAATGAGGCGGTTCATTCCGAGCCGTTCCAGCCGGGTGGCCAGAGGATCAAGTAGATACGCCAGTAGCATGCCGGCGACGAAAGGCAGCAGGACTTCACGCAATAGAACGACGGCGACGACGACCGCCGCCAATATCGCAATCCAGAATGCGACGGGCCGAGTGAGGTTCATGGTTCATGCTTACATCAAGCCGGCCGGGGCGATATCCTGCGCACGTGTATGACCCGCGGTCGGATATTTTCGACCGGTCTGGCAGGGAGATCATACTTTGGCACAGAAGTATTACTTTGTCAGTGACCTGCACATGGGTGGCGACGGTCAATTGCAGCATTGCGATTACGCCGCCGAGTTCATCGAATTCCTGAAGGAGTTGGAAAAGGAAGGCCCCGACACCGAGTTTCTGATCGTGGGCGACACGTTTGGATTCTGGGAGCTCACGCTTGTGCGCGGGGTCGAAAGGCTTGCGCACATCATACAGGCGCACCAGGCGATTTTCGATCAACTCAGGGCCACCGGCGCGCGCATCAAGGTGACCATGATGGTCGGGAATCACGATTATGATCTCGCTTGCGATCCGGCCTTTGTGGAGAAACTGCAGGCATACAACATCCATCTGGACCCGAGCCTGGTCCTGATCCGCCCGGTGGGCGACAAGAGGATATGGATCGAACACGGACAGCAGCGCGATCAGTTCAACAGCTTCCCCGAATATGGCAACGCTTACGCTCTCCCGGTGGGCTACTTCATCACGGAAACCTTCGTCAGCGGAGCCAGCCGGTATTCGGACTTCGGCCGGGGAGACTGGCTCAAGGACATCCGCTCCGTGGGCACAATGCAGCTTCCCGACTGGATGCTGTCGAACTACTTCTACCGCGAGATGAGTATGGCGCTACGCTGGGTGCTGCTGCCCTTCCTGCTGCTGGCCAGCGTCACGGTGATAGCGATTCTCGGGGAAGTCCTTCGGGTCGCGGGCATCTTTGATTACAATATCATATTTCACAACCCGCTGATGAGCAGGCTGGGGATCATCGACAACGTCCTTCAGGTCGTGATCACGATCAATTCCCTATTTTTGATTTTGTTCGGTATCCCTGCGTTGGTCGTCGAACATGACCTCATGCGAACGTTGCATCGCTTTCGTCTACGGACGAGCCACGGAGTGACCCCGAACCTCGATTCGGAAGCGCCCTACTTAAAAGGGGCTCAGGAGGTTTTCCAGGCGGATGACAAGGTAGCGGTGTTCATTTTCGGACACACGCATTCGGCGTTCCTGCGGTGACTGGGTCCCGCCGGTCAAGTCGTCATCAATACCGGTACGTGGCTGAAGCTATTGTCCCGTGTTCCGGTGCGCTTTGGCTTGTTGCCCGCGGTCTACTATCCTTCGTATCGCTTGAATTACTTCCGGATCGAGAAGGAAAATGACCAACTTGTGATCGACTATGTCGAAATTCCCAAGACGCCTGAACGCGAACTGACTTGGCTGCAGCGTCTCGTGATCCTGGGGAATGTGCCTAAGTCACCAGAAGCAATCCCCGCAAGGACGACTATCGATCTGTAATGCGTTGCTCAGCGATCGTGCGTATAAATACGATCATCGCAAGCCCTCATGGATCGCGCGGCGAGCGCAAAGCCGGACCGGCGGTCGCCATCCTCTCCTGGAACCTTGCCGCCGGATCCGCGTTCCAGCGTAAGGAATACCTGGTCCACGTCTACCGGCCTCGATCATCAAGCCTATGGAGAGAGCAGTGGGACTGTCCTGGCAACAAGGTCCGCTCTCAACGGGAGCAATCGGCCAGTTCCTCGTGCCCGAACCGCTGCCCAAAAGACTGTTGTACGTCGAGCGGTTGCGCCGACGCATGCGCGTGCGCTTCGGGGGAATCTGGATCGCCGATAGCGAGCATGCCCTCCTGCTCTTCGAACCGGGCCGCTATCCGGTAGCCTATTTCCCGGAGGCCGACGTTTCTCCACACGTCCTGGAACGCACCGAGCATACCACCCAACACCCCGATCTCGGGCTCACGTCCTGGTACAGCGTCCGGGCGGACGAGCAGCACATCGCGCCGCGAGGGGCGTGGCAGCACACCAGCCTGCCCGCGCATGCGAGCGAACTGCAGGCACGCGTCGCGTTCGCCTGGCGGGCCATGGACGCTTTCTATGAAGAAGACGAACGGATCGTGGGCCATGCCGCTGACAGCTACCATCGCATCGACATTCGCCAGGCCTCCCGTAACCTGGTGGTCCGTCATGGTGACCGCATCATCGCCGATACCAAGCGGCCGGTGGTCCTCTACGAGTCCGGCTTCGCGCCGCGCTGGTACGTTCCACGTGCTGAGATCGATGAGTCCGCCCTCACTCCCGTGAAACTCCAGACCTTCTGTCCATACAAAGGGCTCTGCAGCTATTACTCCATCGGTGACGCACGTCTGGCGGCATGGTCGTATCCTGACGCCTATCCTGAGGTCGGCCGTATCTCCAACCTGGTGTCGTTCGAACCGGACATCGTCTCGGTACATCTCGATGGCGCTCAGCTCCATCTTGAGCCGGGTCAGACGGTGGTTCCGCACGGCCCCGATCGCAACCTCGATCTCTCCGAGGTGGTCCAACCTGCAAACGGCCATGAGCGAGCAACCGGCGGCGGGCCCGCAGCGGCTGCGAGCGACTAGGTGGCCTCCGGTCCCCCATCAAAGCGGAGCGGGACATGGCTCGACTACTATCGGTAAACGTCGGACTTCCGCGCGACATCGAGTGGAAGGGTCGCACTGTACACACCGGGATTTGGAAAAATCCTGTGAGTGGCCGCTGTCGGGTCGGCCGGTTGAATCTGGACGGAGACGGTCAAGGCGACCTGGCAGGCCACGGGGGTGAGCAGCGAGCCGCCTTCGTCTACCAGATCGAATCGTATCGCTACTGGCAGGAGCAGCTGAACAGGACCGACTTCGTCCACGGACAGTTCGGCGAGAACTTCACGATCGAAGGATTGCCCGACGGTGACGTTTGCATCGGCGACCGTTATCAAATCGGCGGCGCACTGTTCGAGGTCACTCAACCGCGCGTTACCTGCTATCGCGTTGGCATTCGGATGAACGAGCCGAGGATGCCGGCATTGCTGACATCCAGCGGACGGCCGGGGTTTTACTTTCGCGTCCTCAGGGAAGGCGAGGTGGGCGCCGGCGACGAAATCGTGAAGGTGGGAGAGGCGAACGTGCGAATGACCGTCGCAGAGATCAACGCGCTTCTCTATTCGCCCAATCATGCGCGCGATCGATTGGAGCGCGCGGTGCGGATCGAAGCGCTTTCGCCCGGATGGCGCTCGTCGTTTGAGGCACTACTGCAGAGCCAAACAACTGCCGCGGGGAGTGGCAACGCGGGGCTCGCGCCGGCAGCAGCTGCGCATCCGGTTGCACCAGGATTTCGACCGCTCGCAGTGGCGGCGATCGATCAGGAGTCCGCGGACGTCCTCTCCCTGTCGATGCGGCATCCGGATGGTCAGCCGCTGCGACCGGCTCTGCCCGGTCAGTACGTCGTCTTGCGTCTTCGACGGACCGGCGGCGGCCCGCCACTGTTTCGCAGCTACTCGCTCTCGGGTCCCCTCTCGACGGAGCGCTATCGGATCAGCACGAAGATCGAGCCGAATGGGGCGGCTGGAATCTACCTGCGGGAGCATGTCCGGGTGGGCGATGTTCTCGACGTCAGCTCGCCGCGCGGAAGCTTCGTTCTGCAGTCCGGGGAGCGGCCCGTGGTGTTGCTCAGCGCGGGAATCGGGGCGACGCCTGTTCTGGCGATGCTGTACGCGCTGGCGGCGGCCCGCTCGACACGGCCGGTCTTGTGGCTGCACGCGGCTCGCGACCGGCAGCATCATCCATTTGCCGCCGAAGTCCGCCGCCTCATGCTCGCGCTCACCCACGGCCGCAGCTATGTTTGCTACAGCATCCCGGGCCCGCGCGACAAGATGGGCGAGGATTTCGACGCTACCGGTCACCTGTGGCGATCGGTCTTCGACGAGGTCGGCATCCCCAAAGAGGCGGATGTCTATCTCTGCGGGCCGACTCGCTTCATGGCAGAGATGAAAGAGGCGCTCGCAGCCTTGGACATGGCGCCGGAGCGGATTCACGTCGAAATCTTCAACGGCAGCGAGTCGATGACTCCTGGTGTCGTCGGCGCAGCGGCGCGAGCGCCACATCTGCCCAAGGACGACGCCAACACCGGTCCGCTGGTATCGTTCGCGCGAAGTGGTATCGCCGCACACTGGAAGGCGTCAGCCTACCAGAGCATTTTGGAGCTGGCCGAGGCGTGCGACGTCCCGGTCCGTTGGTCTTGCCGGACCGGTGTTTGTCACAACTGTGAGAGCGGTTTGGTTTCGGGCGCGGTCGCCTATGAACCGCAGCCACTCGAGAAGCCCGCCGACGGCAACCTTCTCGTTTGCTGCTCACAACCGATTCGTGACGTCGTCATCGATTTGTGAATCCTGACCGGGATTCGGCCGCTTCCATTAGCTATTGGACGACGTCAAGTTTGACCTTTGCAATACCTCCTCCAACCATTCCCAGCGTTTCGGCCGCAGAATACGAGACGTCGACATCTCGTCCGCGAATGAACGGACCGCGGTCATTGACCCGAACTGTTACGGACCGCCCCGTAGCGACGTTTGTCACGCGCAACCGGGTGCCGAATGGCAAGGTACGATGAGCGGCGGTCAATTCGTGCGTATCGAATTTTTCGCCGCTCGCGGTCTGTGTTCCCTGTGTGTAGAAGCTGGCAACTCCATCCGACGCAACCTGTGTCTCGGCTGCTTTTTTTTCCGATGCGAACGGAGTGTGTTTTTTCCTGGCCGCCACACGCCTGTTCGTCACGAAGGAGGTCCTTCGATGGTGTTCCAGCGACGCCTGTCGACTGGTGGCATGTACTTCAGAGTTCTTGGTGACAACAGAGGACTGAGCGCAGGCCGCAAGCGAAGCCGCTCCCAGAACGACGGCAAACAGTTGGACGGCGTTCCGAACACCCGCGGCCGAGACCAAAGGCGCGTTAAGATAAATGCGGTTTGCTTTAGTGTTGACGTACGAAGTTCTGGTACAGCTGATGAAAGACATGTTGCACCCTCCGACCCACCGAAATCCGGCAGGCAATGAGGGCGGAACCATGGCCGGATGAAACCAAGCACGGCATCACTACGCAATTTCGTTTTAGTGTGCTCATTGTGTCACAGCTCGCCAATCAGCACGCAATGCCTGTCGGCACTTTTGCGAAGTGCCGACTGCATTGAGCCATGTCCGAATTCGAGGGCGAAGCTGGCGCGACAACGGCGTTCGCTGTCGCTCCATTGATTGACTCAAATAGGAGTGGAGGCTCCCGCATGTGTCATATCTGCCGCACCGTAAACCTATTCCTCGAACGTGCGCTATCTGCCGCACTGTAGACGTATTCCGACGTTCAAGCTTACGGCGCGTCTGAGGGGGCGCTCAGCAGGTTACTGTCTTGTTTCTTCCAACCTAGCGGAGAAGTGCCGTGATGAAATTTGCGATTATAGTGGGTACAACGCTTGCCGTGGTGACTGCCGCTGGCGCGGCCGACCTCCCGCGCCGACAGCCCGTCTATCAGGAGGCTCCTCCAGTCGGCAAGATGCCGGTTGGCAAGAGCCCGGTCGGGAAGACGCCAGTCGCGACGACCGGAATCGGCAAGACGCCCGTCGCGCCGGGGCCCTACTGATACGCGGTATTGACTCAAGTCTTGTTGAATCTGACCGTTATCGTCGACGGTTGAAGGGCGAAGCGTGGCAAATAGGCCGAAGAGACTAGCACTATGCTTGCTTGCGGGATTCACACTCGCTGTTTTGCTCCAGTGCAAAATCCAATCGGCTTCTGCACACGAGATTGACACTCGCGCCGGTTCGGAACGCTTCATTTCCCAGAGACGGGAGGTTCACAAGCGCCCCGCCGACGCGAATGCGCTCGTGTCCAGTGAGGCGCCCCTTGAATCGAAACCGGCGCCACAGTCGACTCGAAAGCCGGGGTCGGGATCAGCAAAGGGCCCGTACTACGTTGATTTCAGAGCCAGAACGGCGGCGAGCTGGGGGCACGCTTTCGTCTGGTATGGAAAGACGAGCCAGCGAGAAGTTGAGGTCGCGGGCCTTACCCCTGCGGGGGACACCTTGCCCTACATACTTGGTCATTTGACGTGGGTGCCGTCCGAGACCGGGGCAAGCTATGGCGATCTTGATCCGGAGTACTTGACCGCTCATTACCGAGTTTACTTGAATGAGCCGGACGCCAAAAAGGTTTTCGCATACATCAAGAAATTGCAGGCGAGTTCACCGCTCTGGAACGCCCAAATATCCAATTGCAATGCGTTTATCGGCAGCATCGCAAGTTTCATGGGATTGAAAGTTCCTTTCCGCTGGCACCGTCCTGAGGACTACGTCAACAGTCTCAAGGCGATGAATGGCGGGCGCCGGATAGTCCGCCTGTCGTCAGAACAATAGCTCGCGTTCGTCGCTGGCCGCTAAGGATGAGCCTTAGCGTCACCAGTGCAAGATCAGCATCCATGAATTATCTGCGAGCGAGCTAGAATGTCGCCCGCAATCCCGCATAGAACGCGCGCGGCCGCGCCGGGCTGACGGATCGCGCGTCGGTGAACGGCGCACCGCCGTTGGTGAAATTGGGCACCTCGCCGATTTCGAAGAACGTGCCGTAACTCGCGTAGCGGTTGTCAAAGAGGTTGTCGATGCGGCCGTAGATCTGGAAGGTCTTGTTGATCTGGTAGGAAGCATGGACGTTGGCCACGGCATAGGACGCCAGTTTCGGCGCCTGGTTGGACTCGTCACCGACAAAATACTGACTGCTGACGAAGACCGCGTCCGCGCCGACCTTGAAGGCATCGGTGATCGCATAGTCAAAGCCGGCTTTGATACGATGGCGCGGGATGGCGGGGACCTGGTCGCCCGGCAGGATCTGAATATTGCCGTCGGCGTCCGCGAACGGGCTATGCGAGGAGATCTGCAGCGCGTCAAGGAAACGCGCGTCAACGAAGGCATAACTGGCGTAAAGCTGCAGCGTGGGTGATTTCAGAGTGACCTCCGCCTCGATGCCCTGCCGGCGTGTCGAACCGACGTTCTGGAAAAAGCCAAAACCCTGCAGCTCGGGGCTCGGGATCGCTAGGATGTCGTCGTTGTTGGTGGCGCGGAAGCCGCCGACCTTCCAGCCGAGCGTGCCGATGTTCAATTCCTTGGTACCGCGGAAGCCGGCCTCGACGGTGCGCGACACCACCTGCTGCAGCGGCGGATCGGCGACGAGGAACGCGGCGGCGATGCAGGGGCGCGCCGGATCGGCGCAGCCGAGCTCCAGCGGCGTCGGGGCGCGGTTCGCCTCGGAATAGCCGGCATAGGCGGTCAGCTCCGGCGTGATCTTGTAGGTGCCGCCGATCAGCGGGTTGAAACGGTTGTAGACGTTATAGCCGTTCAGGTCGCTGCCGAGCTGGTCCTCAAGCAAGATGCGCGCATTGTTGAAGCGGCCGCCCGCGGTGATCGAAAACGCCTTGGTCACGTCGAAGGTGTCGAGCGCGTAGATGCCGGTATACTGATTGACGGTGCGCAGCGAGACCGGGCCGATCGAGATGGGATCGCCGGACCGGCCGAGAAAGATGCCGCTGCCGCTAACGACATAGTTCGGACCGATGGTGCCGAGTTCGGCGCTCGCCGTGAACCACGTGACGCTGGAATCGAAGCTTCCGCCAATGGTGAAACGGTTGTCATGGCCGAACAGCTGATCGGTATTGGTCGCCTGCAGTTGCATGCCCGCGGTGGTCGACTTGGTGGTGGTGCGGTCGCTCTGGCCGAGCACGGCGCCAAGTGGAAAGGGGTTGGCGAGTTGACCGCCATTCAGGCCATTTGCCGGAACATCGACAGAGTTAAAGCACAGCAGCCCCGCATTGGCCTCGCAGGGCTCCGTCGCTGTCGGGTTGCCATCCTGCGTCTTATGCTTGAAGACGCGCAGATGAGCGGCGCCTTCGATGGTCCAGGTCGGGGTCGCCTCGACCTTTCCGGTCAGGTTGAAATAGCCGACCTGGTTGGCAGAGGTTTGCGGCGTCGTATAAGTCGCGCCCCAAAAATTCTGCAACAGCTCGACCGGCACGGTCGCCGCGACGCCGAACCTGTTGTCGGCGAGGCCCACATTGAGATGGAACTCGTTGACGTCGTTCCTGTAGCCGACGTCTCCGTAGAAACGGCGAATGTCGGAGGGCGAGAAATTGCGGAAGCCGTTGTCATGCAGGCCTTCGAGCGCGCCATAGACAGCGTAATTGTCGATCTGCTTGCCCCACTGCGCCGAACTCTGGATGCGGCCGAACGAACCGCCCATGGTGTTGATCTCGGCGCCCTGATAGGAAAAACCGTCCTTCATCTGCACGACGACCGCGCCGCCCAGCGCGTTGAGACCGAAGGCTGGATTGTTGGTCACAACGTCTATGGACCTGACCGCAGTGGTCGGAATCAGGTCCCAGTTGACAGTGTCGCCGAAGGCTTCGTTGATCCGTACCCCGTTCTGGTAGACCGCAAGGCCCTGCGGCGTGCCCGCCACGGGAGACCCCACGAAGCCGCGGAACTGGATGTCCGGCTGAAAAGGATTGCCGGCGACCTCGTTGATGCTGACGCCCGGCACGCGCTGTTCGAGTGCGTTCGTGATATTAAGCGAATCGGTTCGCGCGATTTCTCTGCTGTCGACGACATTGACGCTCGCCGGCACCTTGTCCGCTTCGATCGTAGCAGCGGAATCCGAGGTCGGCGTCGGCGCGGTTGGTACGTACACCGCCCTTGGCCGTGCACGCGCGGTGCGCGTCCCGCTGCTTGAGCCGACACGCCTGGCGCGGTCTTCGGGAGACACCTCAATGGGCGGCAGCGCTTCAACCCGGTCGGGCCCGGCCTGGGCGCAGACAGCCTCGTTCCCAGCAACAACGACCCCCGTCGCGATTGATGCGACGAGCAAAACTCGCAGGCCCATTTGTCCCACCCATGCTGTGGTGGTCGTTCTTGTCCGCGGCTTGACCCGAATGATAATCCATCAATCGCTTAGTGACAGAGCAAAAACTCCGACCCTGGGTATCCATCTTTCCCGAATAAATCGGGAATAATTCCCGCGCTCTATCTTTCGCTTTTTTAGCCGACGTCTCTATGGCGCACAGGCGTCGGTGCTTGACGATTCATATCGGTTGCCAGCAGTGCGACGGGTGCAGTGAGGTCAGCTTGTGGCAGATCGCGTCATAGCGCTGCGATGTTGAATTTGATCGCTATCGAGGCATAGCGGCCATCTATCAAGCCGCACCGATCAAGCTCGATTCTTGAGGACGCGCCTGGTTCATGCTCCCAACTTTGATCCATCAACGGATCATTTGAGAGCATGTGGGATTCGACGGCGGACTTGTTCGCTTCTAATTGCTTAGGCCGCGCGAATGGATCCTCACCGCTTCTTCCATCCACCCCGATGCCCCGGCGCGCCGCCGCTCGAGCGCGGAGCGGGACCGAATTCGGGTCCGGATTGGCGCGAGTCGGTAGGCTGGAAGATTTTGCTGCCGCTGCCCGTACCGGCGTCGCCGAGTGCAGGCTTGCGCGGATTCGCGCCGCCGGGACGGTAGGGCAGGGACTCCGGGCCGTGCATTTCGTCGAGGTGGGGTTTGTGGACTTTTGAGGTGCCGCGGGCGCCACCCGAGGAATGCCCCTCACCCCGTGAAGAACGGGGCGAGGGGGAAGAGGTGCCGCGCTTCTTCAGCGCGGCCGCCGGCAGGTTCGCTGACTCGCCGTATTTCTTGCTGCCGGCGTAGGCGCCGGCTTTGCCCTGGACGACGCGCTGTTTCGCGGTGGGGTCGTCGACCACAGCTAGTTCGGTGGCGCGGAGACGTTTGACTTCGTCGCGCAGTCTTGCGGCTTCTTCAAAATTCAGGTCGGCGGCGGCTTCGCGCATCCGTGTTTCCAGATCGTTCAGCACCGCCTCGAAATTGTGGCCGATGCTGATGACGTCGTCGGCGATGCCGCCGTCGCCGATTTCCACCAGCACATGGTCGCGCTCGTAGACGCTGTTCATGATATCGCCGATGGATTTCTTGATGCTTTCCGGCGTGATGCCGTTGGCGGTGTTGTATTCGACCTGCTTCTCGCGGCGGCGATCGGTCTCGGCGATGGCGCGTTGCATCGAGCCGGTGATCTGGTCGGCATAGAGGATCACCTTGCCGTCGACATTGCGCGCGGCGCGGCCGATGGTCTGGATGAGAGACGTTTCACTGCGCAAAAAGCCTTCCTTGTCGGCGTCGAGGATCGCGACCAGCGCGCATTCGGGAATGTCGAGCCCTTCGCGCAACAGGTTGATGCCGACCAGCGCGTCGAACGCGCCGAGCCGGAGATCCCTGATGATCTCGATGCGCTCGATGGTGTCGATGTCCGAGTGCATGTAGCGCACGCGAATGCCCTGCTCGTGCAGATATTCGGTGAGGTCTTCCGCCATGCGCTTTGTCAATACCGTGATCAGCGAGCGATAGCCGGCTTGCGCGGTGGCGCGGACCTCGCCGACGAGATCGTCGACTTGCGTGCGCGCCGGGCGGATGTCGACCGGCGGATCGATCAGCCCGGTGGGGCGGATCACCTGCTCGACGAACACGCCGCCGCTCTCGTTGATCTCCCATGCGGATGGCGTCGCCGACACCGCGACCGATTGCGGGCGCATCATGTCCCATTCCTCGAAGCGCAGCGGCCGGTTGTCCATGCAGGAGGGCAGGCGGAAACCGTACTCGGCGAGCGTCGCCTTGCGGCGGAAGTCGCCGCGGAACATGCCGCCGATCTGCGGCACGGTGACGTGGCTTTCGTCGGCGAACACCAGCGCGTTGTCGGGGACATATTCGAACAAGGTCGGCGGCGGCTCGCCGGGGCGGCGTCCGGTGAGATAGCGCGAATAATTTTCGATGCCGGCGCAAGAGCCGGTGGCTTCCATCATTTCGAGATCGAAGGTGGTGCGTTGCTCCAGCCGCTGCGCTTCCAGTAACCGGCCCTGATTGTTGAGTTGGTCCAGCCGCAGCTTCAATTCGCTCTTGATCGACTTGATCGCCTGCACCAGCGTCGGCCGCGGCGTCACATAGTGCGAGTTGGCGTAGATCTTGATGAATTCGAGGTCGTCCTGCTTGTGGCCGGTGAGCGGATCGAACTCCTCGATATTTTCCACGACATCGCCGAACAGGTTGACGCGCCAGGCGCGGTCTTCATAGTGCGCCGGAAAAATGTCGATGACGTCGCCGCGGACGCGAAAGGTGCCGCGGGTGAAATCGGCCTGGGTGCGCTTGTATTGCAGCGCTACCAGATCGGCGATCAGCTGCCGCTGATCGATGCGTTCGCCCTTCTTCAGTGCAAACGTCATCGCGGTATAGGTTTCGACCGAGCCGATACCGTAAATGCACGACACGGACGCGACGATGATGACGTCGTCGCGCTCCAGCAGCGCCCGCGTCGCCGAGTGGCGCATGCGGTCGATCTGCTCGTTGATGGAGGAGTCCTTCTCGATATAGGTGTCGGTGCGCGGCACATAGGCTTCGGGCTGGTAGTAATCGTAATAAGAGACAAAATACTCCACCGCGTTGTCGGGGAAGAAGCTCTTGAACTCGCCGTAGAGCTGCGCCGCCAGCGTCTTGTTCGGCGCAAGGATGATGGCGGGTCTTTGAGTCGCCTCGATCACCTTGGCCATGGTGTAGGTCTTGCCGGAGCCGGTGACGCCGAGCAGCACCTGGGTGCGGTCGTTGCGCTTGATGCCCTCGACCAGTTCGGCGATCGCGGTGGGCTGGTCGCCCTTCGGCTCATATTCGGACTTGATGACGAACGGCACGCCGCCTTCGGATTTCTCCGGGCGCGGCGGTCGGTGCGGCGTCCAGATTTTCACCTGGCCGTCTTCGCCCTTGAATTCAGGACGTCCTTCGCGGATCAGATTTTCCAGTGCGTCCGCGGTGGCGGCGACGCCGAGCGCTTCCATCTTGTTGCGCGGCGGGCGCGCCATCGCCGCGGCGTCTTCCTCCTCGGTGGTGAAGCCGAACTGCTTCGCCAACTCCGGATCGAGGGTCGGTATTGTGGCCGAGGTGCCGTAATTGGCTTGCGGGGCTTCGTCGAAGCCGCGCCGGTCTGCTCCCTCGCCGCTAGCTCCTTTGCTCCCTGCCCCCTTGTGGGAGGGGGGTGAGCCAGGTGACGCGTCGCTCGTGGCAGACGCGTCGCGCTTCGCCACATCATCGCTCGTCCCGCGCGTCGATGCCCGCGCCCGATGAACCGCGGCCTCGCCGCCCGAGCGGCGGTCTTTCGAATTATCCGGCGGCGGCCGCAATCCGGTGGACGAGCCGAGGCCGCTTTCGCCGCGATTGATCGCAGGATTGAGCAGTTCCGCCAGCGCCGGCCCGATCGGCTGCACATCGGGGCGATGTGCTTTCGATTTCGGTGCTTTTACGGACTTTTTCGGATTGTCTGGATTCTTCGCCATCGCAGGAATATGGGATGAGTCCGCCGGCGAGAAAAGGGCAAAAACCCACGGGACCATTCTCCGCTTCCAACATCGAGGGAACCAGGTGACTGAAATCAATCCGCTTGCCGGCAAGATTGTCGATCCATCGATGCTGGCCAATATACCGCGGCTGGTGACGGCCTATTTTGCAGGAAAGCCCGACCCGTCAGTGCCGGCACAACGCGTTGCGTTCGGCACGTCGGGGCATCGCGGCTCCGCATTCAATAACGCGTTCAACGAGGCGCATATCCTGGCGATCAGCCAGGCGGTTTGCGATATCAGGCGCAACCTCGGCATCACCGGCCCATTATTCGTCGGCATCGATACCCACGCATTGGCGGAGCCGGCGTTGGCGAGCGCGCTCGAGGTGTTCGCTGCGAACGGCGTCGACGTGATGCTCGACGAGCACGACGGCTATACGCCGACGCCGGTTCTTTCTCGCGCGATCCTCACCTACAACAAGGGCCGCGACAATGGCCTTGCCGATGGCGTGGTGATGACGCCGTCGCACAATCCGCCGGAGGACGGCGGGTTCAAATACAATCCGCCCAACGGCGGTCCGGCGGATACCGATATCACGACCGGCATCGAGCGCGTTGCGAACGGCTTGCTTGAAGGCGGTCTGAGCGGCGTGAAACGCATCCCATATGACCGCGCGCTCAAATCGTCTTGCGTTCACCGCTATGATTACATCGGGCCTTATGTCACCGACCTCGCCGATGTTATCGACATGGAAGCGATCCGGGCCGCAGGCGTGACGATCGGGATCGATCCGCTGGGCGGCGCGGGCGTACATTATTGGCGGCCGATCATCGAGCGCTATCGCCTCGCTGCGACCATTGTCAGCGATGCGGTCGATCCGACGTTCCGGTTCATGACCGTCGATTGGGATGGAAAAATCCGGATGGACTGCTCGTCGCCGTATGCGATGGCGCAGCTGATCGGGATGCGCGACAAGTTCGACGTCGCCTTTGCCAACGATACCGACGCCGACCGGCATGGCATCGTGACCCGTTCCAACGGCCTGATGAATCCAAACCACTACCTTGCCGCCGCCATTTCCTACCTGTTCGAAAATCGTCCGAACTGGGGCAAGGACAGCGCGGTGGGCAAGACCATCGTGAGCAGTGCGATCATCGATCGCGTCGCGAACAAGCTCGGCCGCCGGCTTGTCGAAACACCTGTCGGGTTCAAGTGGTTCGTGGATGGTCTCGGCGACGGGTCATTCGGATTCGCCGGCGAGGAAAGCGCGGGGGCCTCGTTCCTTAGGAAGAATGGATCGGTATGGACGACCGACAAGGATGGCGTGATTCTGGGGCTGCTGGCCGCCGAGATGACCGCGCGGACCGAGCGCGACCCGAGCCAATTGTTCGACCAATTGACGGGTGAACTGGGCGTGCCGTTCTACGAACGGATCGACGCGCCCGCGACATCAGCGCAGAAGAATCTGCTGAAGGCGCTTACGGGCGAAAAACTCGCCATGGCAGAACTTGCCGGCGAGCCGGTGCGGGCCACGCTCACAGCCGCTCCCGGCAACGGCCAATCGTTCGGCGGCATCAAGGTCATCACGGATAGCGGATGGTTTGCCGCACGGCCTTCGGGCACCGAAGATGTCTACAAGATCTATGCGGAGAGCTTCCGCAGTCAGGCTCATCTGCGGCAAATACAGCGCGAGGCCCAGCTTGCCATCACGCATGCATTCGAAAATAACTGAGCCGTTCGGTAGGAGGGGCCCGTCGAAGCCTAGATCGTATCAGGCGCGCACGAGGGATCGATCGCATCCTGATGGCTATGGCCGCATTTCGGGCACCTCAGCGTCCAATGCTCTAGCCCGAATCGTCCGGCGATGATGCGCTGGACCACCAGGCGAGTGCCGCATAGCGGACAGTCGGAGAGCGTCGTAGCGGAAGGCAGCGGGGTCGGGTTGGCGTGGGGTTGAGGCATGGGACGCGGCCACTTCTTAGATCAGGTTAGATAGTTGATCGTTTGAGGCGATCGATTTGAGTCTTGGCATCGGCGATTGCGGCATCGGGACTGGACCATGCGAAGCCGACCTCTAGCGCCGAAAACAAAACGGCGTCAATGATCACCGGCTTCAGATCCGCCCGCCGGATCCTGACGTGCCACAAACTGTTCCAGCTTCGAAAGACTCAATGTCAAAGCCGCCATAGGCGTACGTCATTTCGTATCTCCGGGTATTTTTGGAGAAGAAAACACAAATCCAAAAAAACCAATGTGAACTCATTCACATCGCGGGCATATTTTTTTTAAGGAAATGCGGAAGGCAGGCCGGCCCGCCGAGGGTACACGCAGCCGCACCGCCGATGATCAATGTCTGACTTGCTCAACCGCCATTGCGACGGACCTTGCCGATGCGCTTGCCACGCGCGGCAGGCTCGGCCGCGGCATGCATCATCCAGCGCCGGAACGCGGCGAAATCGCGCTGCTCGGTTTGGAAGCTGCGATAGACCAGATACCAGCGCATACCCTTCGGCACCGTCAATGCGAAAGGCGCGACCAGCCGTCCGGCGGCGAGATCGTCGTCGATATAGGGCCGAATGCCCATGGCCACGCCTAACCCGTCGACGGCGGCCTGCAGCGCCTGGCCGTAGTATTGAATCTGCGGTCCGCGCGCCGTCACGCGCGCGACGCCGGCGGCCTTGAGCCACAACGGCCAGTCCTCGGGCGAATGTGCGACGCGCAGCAGGCTCGGTCCCATGAGATCGCCGGGGCGTTTCAGCTGCGCCGCCAGCCGTGGCGCGCACACCGGCAGCAGGTCGCCGGCGAACAGCGGTTCGGCCATCAGGCCCGGCCACTCACCGTCGCCGAGTTTGATGCCGCAGCTCCAGTCCTCGCCGAACGGCGCCGCCGCGCCGCCGGTGGTGATGCGCACGTCGATATCAGGCTCCTGTTTGCGAAAATCCGCCAGTCGCGGGATCAGCCATCGCATGGCAAAAGTCGGGCCGACGCCGATGGTCAGCACCCGCAGGCTGGACGGGGCCGTCACCTGCGCGGTCAGGCTCGCCAGCGCATCGAAGATCGGCGTCAGGCCGCTTTGGTACGCGCGCCCCGCCGAGGTCATCGCCAGCCGGTTCGCCTTGCGCTCGAACAGAGCGACGCCGAGCCGCTGCTCCAGCAGATGCACCATCCGGCTCACCGCCGCCGCCGATACGTTGAGCTCCGCACCGGCGCCGGCGAAGCTTCCGCTTCGTGCCGCGGCCTCGAACGCCTTGATGCCGTTGAGAAACAGCAGCCGCCGCATTTCACCCTCAGGAAAACTGATGCCAGGCCACGATAAGTCAATTTGCGCAGCAAGTCCAAGCAGGGCAGAAATGATCAGGAGATTCGAATGACGCCGCTGATGATTGCAGCGCTTGGCCTGCTGATGGTCGCGACAGCGTTTCTGTCCGGGCTGTTCGGCATGGCCGGCGGCCTGATCCTGATCGGCGTGCTGCTGACGCTGATGCCGCTGCCAACGGCGATGGTGCTGCATGCGGTCACGCAAATGGCCTCCAATGGCTGGCGCGCTTTTTTGTGGCGGAGCCACATCCGGTGGCGGCCGGTAGCGATCTATCTGATCGGATGCGCGATCGCCCTTGGAGCATGGTCGATCACCCGCTATGTGCCGGACAAGCCGATAGCGCTGCTTTTGCTGGGGGTGACGCCGTTCATGGCGCGGCTGACGCCGCCGGGCCTGAAGCCCAACCCTGAGAGCATCTGGCAGGGCACCTTCTATGGCTCGATCTGCATGGGGCTGATGCTGATGACCGGCGTCTCAGGGCCGCTGATGGATACCTTCTTCCTCGGCGGCAAGTTCGATCGCCGCGGCATCGTCGCGACCAAGGCCACCTGTCAGGTCGCCAGTCATTTCGTGAAGCTCATCTATTTCGGCGGCATCATCGACCAGGCCGCCACGCTCGATCCTGTGCTCGCCGCGCTCGCCGTCGCGGCGTCGATGCTCGGCACGACGCTGGCGCGGCGCATCCTTGAGGCCATGACGGACTTGCAGTTTCGCACGTGGGCGAGGTGGCTGATCACCACGGTTGCCGGCTATTACATCATTTACGGAAGCTGGCTGCTGCTGGCGCGGAGCTCAGCTGCTTTCTTTTGAAAGGCGCAAAGCTGCTGCGCAAGCACGGCCGCCTCAGTTGATTGCGCTTAGCGCGTTCCATCCATCATGTACTGCAGATCAATTCGCCGCGATGCGAAACGCCCACCATTGACTTCGCGTTCACGATGCGGTGCGTTCACGATGCGGTGAACTTTTTGCGATCGCATGCAATTCCGCGGGTGCCGGTATGCATCTCCGCGGCAGCACAGGAACACGCCATGATCGATCTTTACTACTGGACCACCCCGAACGGCCACAAGATCACGATGTTTCTCGAAGAGACCGGGCTAAAATACAAGATTTTCCCGATCAACATCGGCAAGGGTGACCAGTTCAAGCCGGAGTTTCTGGCGATCGCGCCGAACAACCGCATTCCCGCGTTGGTCGATCACGAGCCGAAGGGCGGCGGCAAGCCGATCTCGATCTTCGAATCCGGCGCGATGTTGTTGTATCTCGCGGAGAAGACCGGCAAACTCCTCCCCTCGGACATCTACGGCCGTTACGATGCGATCCAGTGGACGTTCTGGCAGATGGGTGGGCTCGGGCCGATGGCCGGGCAGAACCATCACTTCAACAATTACGCCCAGGAAAAGATCAAATACGCCATCGACCGCTATGTGAACGAGACCAACCGGCTCTACGGCGTGCTCAACAAGCGGCTCTCCGATCGCGAGTTCATCGCCGGCGACTACTCGATCGCTGACATGGCGAGCTATCCCTGGATCGTACCGTACAAGAACCAGAGCCAGAACATCGACGATTTCCCGCATCTCAAGCGCTGGCTCGAGACCATCCGCGAGCGGCCAGCGACCGTGCGCGCCTACGCCAAGGCCAAGGAGGTCAATCCGAATTTTGGCCAGCCGTCGATCCGCACCGAGGAAGAACGCAAGCTGTTGTTCGGGCAGACCGCCGCGGTGGTGAGGTAACGCTAGTCGGCAGCGCCTTGTTAGTCGTCATCATCCGCGAAAGCGGATGATCCAGTAAACGCAGGCGGTGTTGGTTCGCACGAACACTGCGGAAGACTAAATGCCCCGCCGGAGCCTGTCATCGGGCGGCCCTTTGCGCCGACCCCTTGGCGGGGCATGACGGAAACGCAGGAGGGCAGCTCGATGTCTTTAAAGCTGTTCGGCGGCGAGGGCGGTCGCGCCATGGGCATGGCGCGCAAATCGCCCTGGCTGAGGTCCAGGCTGTGCGCCCGAATTTGCGCCTATCAGGATGACGAGCCGGCATCACCTGCGACGGTCTGCGCCGCCATGTTGCGCAGGCAATCGCGGCACAGGCAATCGCTGCCATCGATGGGCATCGGCAGCCGCGCGGCTTCCTCGGCGCACCAGCACGGTCCCGCGAGGCTGCAGGTGAATTCCGTGCCGCAGCCCGAACAAGCGAGGCGCCGCGAGAGCGGATTTTCCAACCGATTTGTCATGACCAGAGCCGAACCCATCGGGCAATGACGAATTTATTTGGTAATTCTATCGATCTCCGCGAAATCCTCAACGCTCAGCGCCCAGTCGATCGCCTTGACGTTTTGCTCGATCTGCTCGACGCGGGTGGCGCCGGCGATCACGCTCGATACCTGCGGCCGCGCCGCCAGCCATGAGAACGCCAGCTCGAGCATGGTGTGCCCGCGTGCCTGCGCGAAGGCCTGCAGCTTCTCGACGATGTCCTCGTTGCGTGGCGTGACATACCGGTCGCGCAGCGCGGGGGTTTTCGCAAAGCGCGTGTCCTCCGGCGCCGCGGCGCCGCGTTTATATTTCCCCGTCAACAAACCGCTGGCCAGAGGGAAGAACGGCAGCAGGCCGAGCTTGTATTCCTGCGCCGCGGGCAGCAAATCCTTTTCGATGTCGCGCACGACCAGGCTGTATTCGTCCTGGCACGACACGAACCGGCTGACATTGATGGCGCGCGCAGTCAGCTCGGTTTCGGCGATACGCCATGCCGGGAAATTCGAATTGCCGATGTAGCGGACCTTGCCTTGCCGTATCAGGTCGTCCAGCGCCCGCAGGGTTTCCTCGATCGGCGTCAGCGGGTCGTAATCGTGCTGCTGGTAGAGATCGATGTAGTCGGTGTTCAGCCGCCGCAGGCTCGCCTCCACGGCGGACATGATGTAGCGCCGCGACGCGCCTTGCTTGGTGTCGTCGGTGCTCATCGGCTTGGCGTATTTCGTCGCCAGCACGATGTCCTTGCGTCGGTCGCCGAGCACCTGGCCCAGCACGGTCTCGGAGCCCCCCATCCCGGCATAGATGTCGGCGGTGTCGAACAGCGTGATTCCGAGGTCGATCGCCTTGTGGATCACCTTGCGCGAGGTTTCGAGATCGGTGCGCTGGCCGAAATTGTTGCAGCCGAGGCCGACGGCGGAAACGCGCAGGCCGGAGCCGCCGAGATTGCGAATTTGCATGATTATTCCTGTGAGGAGGGCGCGACGTGAGATTCTAATGTGGCCCGGGCGCGCTGAAGCCGCAAGACGCGGTCTTGACCGGGTGCTTCAATCCGGCATGAAGCCGGCCAGATTTGATCTGGTGCTGCTATGTCGATGCCGGTATCGCCGCGATTTCATCGCCCGGTGCTTCGACAGCGGATGGGGATGAGCGTAGCGCCGCCGCAGTCATGCGGCGTACCGATTTTTCGGCGTCGCGCGCGATCACCTTGCGGTCCGCGCTCGTGTCGTAGGCGACCGCCTCGCCCCAGCTCACGGTGACATCGACGGCACCTGACGCCAGCACGTGCAGCAGATGCGGGGCCAGGTCGGCGTCACCGTACCACGCCACGCGCTCGCGCAACGCACGGCCGATCGGCAGACCCCCGAAGCTGACATAGGCCAGCGACATCGGCTGCACGGTAACGTGGGTGTGATGGGTGCTGTTGCCGAGCGCGTGATGGACCGCGCCGACCAGCGACGAGCGGAACGGCAACACGCGAATCCCGTCGCTCGAGGTGCCCTCCGCGAACAGCACCACGGCGTCGCCGCCGAGCAGCCGGCCCGCGATCTCCTTTGTCGCGGCGCCGGTCTGGTGACGGGCCTGCCGGTTGATGAAGATCGTTCGCTGCAATCGGGCAAGCCAGCCGAGCACCGGCCATCCCGCGACCTCGCTCTTGGCGACGAACACCACCGGCGCGAGCGAAGCGATCACGCATATGTCCAGCCAGGAGACATGGTTGGACAGGATCAGTACGGGACTTGCCATCGATCGCCGGCCAAGCTCGCGAATCCGCACCCCGATCAGCGCGCAGAGCACGCGATGGTAAAGATGGGGGATGATCCGCTGCAGCCGCAGATCGAAGGCGAGGCCGATCACTTGAAACGGCAGCAGCACAAGGGTGAGGGCGAGCAACGCCAATGCGATTGATATGATACGGATCATGTAAGTGGTTCGCTGACGTAAATACCGGGGCAGCGGAGGAGCACGGGGGCCGTTGCGCGCGGCGGTCATGCGCAACGCAACCAGTGCGGTGACGAAAAAATGCGGCCCCGGTCAGACGCGGCGACTGACGGGGACCGCTGGGGCGTTTGATCCGTGACGGGGGGCTTGATCAGACGCAGGGCGAAACCTAGCCTTGACGTGTAACGCGGCCATGACAGCCAGACTTATCCACAGGCCGGACGGAAGCCCGATCACGCTGGCTGAACTGAGCTTGGCGCAAGCGGAGGCGTGTCCGACCGTGTGCGGGACAAAGGATCACTTCGCGGCCGGTGATACCCGCAAAATCCGCCCCGCCGAACTGTCGGTGAGCAGCCAGAGCGCTCCGTCAGGTCCCTGCCGCACATCGCGAATTCGCTCGTGCAGATTTCGCAAGAGGCGTTCTTCGCCCGTCACGGTGTTGCCGTTGACCGACAGCCGCACCAGCATCTTGCCGGCGAGCGCGCCGGTGAACAGGCTGCCGGCCCATTTCGGAAACAACTTGCCTGTATAGAACGTCATGCCGGACGGGGCGATCGATGGCACCCAGTATTTGACCGGCTGCTCCATACCGTCCTTGGCAGTTCTCTCGTGAATCTTGGCGCCGCTATAGTCGATGCCGTAGCCGATCACCGGCCAGCCGTAGTTCTTGCCCTTGCCGATGACGTTGACCTCATCGCCGCCGCGCGGGCCATGTTCGATCTCCCAAAGATCATTCGAGGCGGGATTGATCGCGAGACTCTGCTGGTTGCGATGGCCGTAACTCCAGATTTCCGGCTTTGCATCTTTGCGGCCGACGAATGGATTGTCCGTGGGGGCTGAACCATCAGGCGTGATGCGGATCAGCTTGCCCAGATGATTGCCAAGGTTCTGCGCCTCATCGCGGTAAATGAAATGATCGCCCAGCGTGACGAACAGATTACCGTCGTTCGCCTGCACAATACGGCAGCCGTAGTGATTGCCCGACGACAGTGGTCCTTCCTGCCGGAAGATGATCTTGACGTCGTCGAGCCTGCCATCGCCGTCGTTCAGTTTTGCCCGCGCCACCGCGGTACGGCCGCCGCCACCGGTTCGCTCGGCGAAGCAAAAATAGATGGTTCTGTTTTGCGCGTAGGATTTGTCGAGGATGACGTCGAGCAATCCGCCCTGGCCCGAGGCCCAGACCTCGGGCACGCCCTTCAGCGGCGGCGAAAGCTGTCCTTCCGTCGTGACGATTCGCATGCGGCCGGGGCGTTCGGTCACCAGCATCCGGCCATCGGGCAAGAACGCCAGCGACCACGGGACGACCAGTCCGCTGGCGACGGTCTGGACCTCAAGCTGTCCGGCCGATGACGCAAACGAGGTGTCTTCGCCGCGCGTGCCCGTGGCGATCAGGAATGAGGCTGCCAGCAGGATAGCCGCCGTCAGCGACGCGGTAACAAGTGCGACAGGTGTTTTCATCGTTGCCCGATCGCCGTGCCGACCACCGCGTGTTGCTGCGAAGAAACCGGCCCGGAAAATTGATCTGAGTTACGCCGGAATCGGCATTGCCATGGTGACCTTGATCGAAAGCACTGTAAGGGTGACGATCAGGCACAGCGACAGCGCACCGATCGCGAGGGAGGCCGCAACCGCGCCGGTCAGCCGGAAGGAAGCGACAGGCGCGGAGCGGCTGTGAAAGCCCCAGGCGCCGGGCGACCGAATCATGGCCGAAATCCTTCAACACGCAGGCGAATCACCTGCGACATCCACAAATTTCGCAGATATCGCCGGCAAGATTGGGGCGGTGGCCGGCCCCGAAGATGGCAAAATGGCGGCGGGAAGCCATGCCCGCTATTTGCTTGCGTGACCTTTAAGCCTCGGCGGCCATGCCGGCCGCATCGTCGATTTCGGCGCCGGGCCGCCAGTCCATGGAGACGAAGCCGGGCGTCTGTTCGACCCGCCGCAACCAGCCGCGGATCGCTGGGAACGTCGCGAGATCGTAATCGCAACGGTCGGCGAGGTGAGTGTAGCCGTAGAGCGCGATATCCGCGACCGTGAGCTGGCCCGTTGCGAAGTATTCGTGCGTCTTGAGATGATTTTCCATCACCTGCAGCGCGGCATAGCCACGCTCCATCCAGTCTTCCAGCGCGTGCGTCTGCAGGTCGCGGCCCCCTCGGACCAGTGACAACCAGAAATAGGCCGCGCCGATATTCGGCTCCAGCGCGTGCTGTTCGAAGAACATCCACTGCAGCGCTTCGGCGCGTTCGATCCGCGTTTCCGGCGCAAGCGAGGTGCCACCGGCGACATACCAGAGGATGGCGTTGGATTCAGCGAGGTAGCGTCCCTCCGCGACTTCCAGGAGCGGCACCTGTCCGCTGGGATTCTTCGATAGAAAGTCCGGCGTGCGGCTCTCGCCCCGTAGAATGTCGATCTCGATCGCACGATAGGGCGCGTTGAGCAGGGCCAGCGCAAGGCGCACCTTGTAGCTGTTGCCGGAGCGCTGCATCGAATAAAGTTTGTACATCCGGATTCATTTGATCGGTGGGACACGCCGTGTGCGGCAAGTGAGATTGCTTGTCGCCCCGCAACACGGCCAAACAATGATGCCGATGCAGGAACGTCGCAAGTCCCGCAAGTTAGAAAAAGTCGAAAACCTCTACCGCACTGCAACGACGCAGAAGATCTTGCCAACACGGCTGAACACAACAGATCACGCTTGCGCGATTCTGGGTGAACCTAGTCCGGCGCGGGCCAGCGTCGCGCGCCGCATGATCAAGGCATACAGCGCGAGCACCGCCAAGAAACCAAGGGGTATGCCGGTCGCAGCGGCGGCCCCGCGTGCGAGCAGCGGCACCATCCATACTGCAGCAAGCAGGGTTATTTCGTAATTGCGGAAGCCATTCGCAGAACTGGCGATGATGAGGAACGCAATCGTCGGCGCAATGATCATCAGGTCGTAGTCAAGCACATGCGGCGAGGCCAGTAACGTCGCGACCATCAGCAGCGCCGCCTTCAGGTCGGGGTCGCTGGTGGACAAACGCCAAACCCACGCCACGCTGCAGACGGCCGCCGCCGATGCCACGGCCTGAACCATGTAAGCGAAAGATATTCCGCCGCCCAACATCCGCACCGCCGCAAAAACGCTTTGCAGTTTTTCGAATCCGACGTTCCCCTGTTCAAGCAGCAGCTGTCGCGAGGTTTCGGTTGATGCTGCGAACGACCACCAGAGTTCGGGACCAAATGCGAGATATGTCGCGCCGGCCATTGCGATCACCGTGGTGCCGGCGGCGATAGTGGGTCGCCACTGACCGGCGGCAAGCAATGCGAACGGAATGAGGAGCCCGAATTGCGGCTTGTAAGCGAGAAGTCCGAACAGGATGCCGGAGACGATGGGCCGTTGCGGCAATGCCACGAGCGCCGCACCGAATAGCCCGGCGGTGAGAAAGCCGTTTTGGCCATGGCCCAGATTGATGAAGACCGCCGGGAACGCTGCAGCAACCGGCAGCCAGAGACGAGCGATCGCTCCGCCTTCTCCTCGCGGTCGCCGCAAGATGGCGGCGATGATGGCCAGATAAAGTGCGAAGGTCCCGCCCTGCCAAACTGCCAGTGCCAGTGGATAGGGCAGCAGCGCCAAAGGTGCGGCTACGAATAAAAACATCGGCGGATACAGCCAACCATAATACGGCGTGGCCGCGCCGAACAACTGCTGTTCGCGCGCGTAGTGCGCGGCCATGTCGTAGACGTCACCTGCTCGACCATCGAGGACCAGCGAACCTGCGGCGTAAAAGCTCGAAAAATCGGTGCCGATGGGCTTGCCGTTGCGATCGACCAGGCCGTGCGAAAGCGCGATCCACCCGACGATCGCAATGGCATAGAGGCCGAGCAGGATCAGGCTGTAGCCGCGCGCGCGCTCGACGGTCACCCATTGGCCGGATCGCAGCTTTTGCCAAGGCGGTCTTTGCCAGAAATGAGCCATTTCGACGCAAAATTTTATGAATGTTGCGCCAAGCCTAGCGTCCGGCCTTTAACGCTTCCTGAAACTCCGGCGTCACGAAGCTGTTTTGAGCAACCTTCTTGCGAGGCAGCGGAACGCGCTTTAGGGTGCATCGATCCCAACAAGAAGAGTCGTGGACGAGCCGGTTCGCGACGTTTGCAAGGAGATGATGATGCCGTTCCTGTCCGCTGCGCTCGACCGTGTGAAGCCGTCCGCGACCATCGCGGTCACGGATAAAGCGCGCGCGCTCAAAGCGGCCGGCCGCAACATCATCGGCCTTGGCGCCGGCGAGCCCGATTTTGACACCCCGGCGAACATCAAGCTCGCGGCGATCCGTGCCATCGAGGCAGGCAAGACCAAATATACCGATGTCGGCGGCATTCCCGAGTTGAAGGAGGCGATCATCGCCAAGTTCCAGCGCGAGAACGGACTTACCTACAAGCCGAACCAGGTCATCGTCGGGACCGGCGGCAAGCAGGTGCTCTACAACGCGCTGATGGCCACCATCAATCCGGGCGACGAGGTAATCATTCCCGCGCCCTATTGGGTGAGTTATCCGGAAATGGTGGCGCTCGCCGGCGGCGAACCGGTGCCAGTGGTATGCACGGCGGAGCAGGGCTTCAAGCTGCAGCCCGCCGCACTCGAGAAGGCGATCACGCCGAAGACCAAGTGGGTCATCCTGTGCTCGCCGTCGAACCCGACCGGCGCCGCCTATACGCGTACCGAGCTGAAGGCGATCACCGACGTGCTGGTGAAGCACCCTCAAGTCTGGGTCATGACCGACGATATGTACGAGCATCTGGTCTATGACGACTTCGTGTTCACCACGCCCGTGCAGATCGAGCCGAAACTTTACGACCGGACGTTGACGGTGAACGGCGTGTCGAAAGCCTACTGCATGACGGGCTGGCGCATCGGTTATGCGGGCGGTCCCGCCGAGCTGATCAAGGCGATGGCGACGATCCAGTCGCAGTCCACGTCGAGCCCGTCATCGATCTCGCAATGGGCGTCGGTCGAAGCCCTCAACGGGCCGCAGGACTTCATCCCGGTGAACAACAAGATGTTCAAGGAGCGTCGCGATCTCGTGGTGTCGATGCTCAATCAGGCCAAGGGCATCGATTGTCCGCGGCCGCAGGGCGCGTTCTATGTCTACCCCTCCTGCGCCGGGACCATCGGCAAGACTTCGCCGTCGGGCAAGGCAATCGCCAACGACGAAGACTTCGTCACCGAGCTATTGGAAAGCGAAGGCGTTGCGGTGGTGCAGGGTTCGGCCTTCGGGCTTGGTCCCGCGTTCCGCATCTCCTATGCAACCAAGACTTCCGATCTCGACGATGCCTGCAAACGCATCCAGCGATTTTGCGGCAATTTGAGATAGGCAAATCAGTTGTAAAGGTGCAGTCGGTGCGGTTCACGCATGGCGGTCCTCGCCGGCAATACCACGCGTATCGTCCTCAGAGCTGAGACGCCACCGCCCCAACCCAACAGAGGCCCGTGCAAGCGGGCCTCTGTTTATTTGATTTGCACGTTATTTTATCTATTTTATTTGCGCCGTCGCCGTGGTTTCCGAGTTCGCTCGTTTCCCTCGCGCCCGGAATGACGTTTGCGTCGTCATTGGCTTCCGAGCACCGCAATCTGGCACGGCTGCCGATGTTGTGGCATACGGAAGTGAGCGCCGGAAATTGCGGCGCCCTCTTTGATTATTTTCTCGCATCACGTTCATCAGCCGGAGATTTCTGCATGCGCCGTTCGTTCATCCTTGCCTGGGCCGCCGTTGCCACACTGGTTACGCTGTTCGCTGGCGCCAAGGCCCAGCAGCCGATGCAGGCCGTGCAGGTCGGCATTCTCGAATGCCGCGGCGGCGCTAGCGTCGGCTTCATCGTCGGCTCGGTGACCCATCTCGGTTGCGTGCTGCGCGGCGAAGGGGTGCCGGAAGACCGTTACGTCGCGACCATCCGCAAGGTTGGCCTCGATCTCGGCATTACCCAGGAAACGACGCTGGCCTGGGGCGTCTACGCACCGGTTGCGCGGTTCGGCCCCGGCGCCCTCGCGGGCGATTACGCCGGCGCGCAGGGCAGTGCATCGATCGGCGTCGGGCTCGGCGGTAACGTGCTGGTCGGCGGCTCGGCGAATTCCATCGCGCTGCAACCACTCAGCGTGCAGGGCCAGGTCGGCCTCAATATCGCCGCCGGGCTGCAAAGCCTGGAACTCCGTCCGGGAAGGTAAGCAATCAATTCGGTTCGCGGTCATTGCGTGGAGCGAAGCGATGAAGCAACCAAGCTTGCCTCGCCGCTTGCCTGCTTCGCGAAGCCTGTCCTCGGGCGCGCATTCGTGCGAACCCGTTGGCTCGCAATGATGCACTGGCTGAAGCTGCGCCTTGCAACGATGTGATGTGATGTGATGAACGATGCACCGCAGCGACATTTTTCCTGCTTGCCAAATTGCGGCCGTGGGGAGAGCATCTAGCCCGCCGACCCAATCAAGGGCCGAGCTCCAGATGAGGAGACGGCGATGGGACAAGACGTCAGTCCCCGAGGTCCACGGTGCATCGCGCTGGTGGGCCCTTTCCAAAGCGGTAAAACCACACTCCTTGAAGCGATATTGGCGCGCACCGGCGCAATTCCGCGCGCCGGCAGCGTGGATGCCGGAACTTCCGTCGGCGACGCCAGCGCCGAGGCCCGGAACCACAAGATGGGCGTCGGCCTCACTGCTGCCACGACGAATTTCATGGGGGACAGTTACACTTTTATCGATTGCCCCGGTTCCGTAGAATTCGCGCACGACATGCGCACTGCGATCCCGGCGGTCGACGCCGCGGTGGTGGTTTGCGAGGCCGACGAACGCAAGCTGCCGCAACTTCAGATTATCCTGCGCGAACTGGAAGATCTCGGCATCCCGCGCTTTCTGTATCTCAACAAAATCGACAAGGCCAACGCGCGCATACGCGAGACGCTCGCGACATTGCAGCCGGCGTCGCGGATTCCGCTGGTGCTGCGGCAGATTCCGATTTGGAACGGCGAATTGATCGCGGGCTTCGTCGATCTGGCGCTGGAACGCGCCTTCGTCTATCGCGAACACAAGGCCTCCGAAGTCGTGGCGCTGGAAGGCGGCGATCTCGACCGCGAGAAGGAGGCCCGCTTCTCGATGCTGGAAAAGCTCGCCGATCACGACGACGCGCTGATGGAGCAATTGCTCGAGGATATCCCGCCGCCGCGCGATGCGGTATTCGACGATCTCGCCCGCGAATTGCGCGAAGGGCTGATCTGTCCGGTGCTGCTCGGCTCGGCTATGCGCGGGAACGGCGTGCTGCGCCTGATGAAGGCGCTGCGTCATGAATCGCCCGGTGTAGCCGAGACCGCAAAGCGGCTCGGCACACCGTCGACCAAGGATGCGCTGGCCTATGTATTCAAGACCGTGCATTTGCAGCACGGCGGCAAGCTATCGCTGACGCGCGTGCTTGCCGGGCATCTCAATGACGGCGCGACGCTGCAATCCTCATCGGGCGAGACCGCTCGGGTGTCCGGGATATCAGCGGTGAACTGCGCACTCGACACCAAGCGCGCCTCCGCCGAAGCCGGCGATACGGTCGCGCTCAGCAAACTCGACACCATCAAGACCGGCGACACGCTCTCGAGCGGCAAGACCGCTCCACCAGCGCTGGTCACCATTGAGCCGTCGCCCCCGGTGCTGGCAATGGCGATCGCCGCAACCGACCGCAAGGACGACGTCAAACTGGGCCAGGCCCTGTTGCGGCTGAACGAGGAGGATCCCTCGCTGACGATGATCCAGAACCCCCGAACCCACGATATCGTGCTGTGGGGGCAGGGCGAGATGCATTTGCGGGTCGCCCTGGAGCGTCTGCGCGACCGCTTCGGCGTCAACGTCAAATCGCAGCCGCCGGCGGTCGGATATCAGGAGACCATCCGCAAATCGATCACTCAGCGCGGCCGGCACAAGAAGCAATCCGGTGGCCACGGCCAGTTCGGCGACGTGGTGCTGGAGATCAAACCGCTGCCGCGCGGTACCGGCTTTGAGTTTCAGGAAAGGGTCGTCGGCGGCGCGGTGCCGCGAAATTATATCGGCGCGGTGGAAGAGGGCGTGGTCGATGGACTGATGCGCGGCCCGCTCGGCTTTCCCGTCCTCGACGTTCAGGTGACGCTGATCGATGGCTCCTATCACAGCGTGGATTCTTCCGATCTCGCCTTCCGCACCGCGGCGCGCATCGGCGTCAGCGAAGGGCTGCCGCAGTGCCAGCCGGTGTTGCTGGAGCCGATCCATGTGGTGGAAATCGTCTGTCCCACCGAGGCTACGGCGAAGATCAACGCCATCCTGTCCGGGCGGCGGGGGCAGATTCTCGGCTTCGATACCCGTGACGATTGGCCCGGATGGGATCGTGTCCGCGCCATGATGCCGGAAGCCGAGATCGGTGAATTGATCGTGGAGTTGCGCTCGGCGACGGCGGGTGCCGGCAGCTTCACCCGGCAGTTCGACCATATGGCCGAGGTCACGGGCCGCACCGCCGATCAGATCATCGCCGCGCATCGCGTCGCGGCATGATTTCTACTGTCGATGCTGCGGGACCGTGATCCCGCTCAATAATCCGTCGCATCGGCCCTTGCATGGTATCGTCCCGAATCGGAAAGACAGGGAGCGACCGGGCATGCGGCAGATCAAAGCGCCGACCTTTGCCGAATTGTATGCGCCGAAGCTGATCACGGTGCTGCGTGAAGGTTATGGTTTTGCGGATTTTCGCGCCGACGTGATTTCCGGCCTGACGGTGGCGATTGTCGCGCTGCCGCTGTCGATGGCGATCGCTATCGCGTCGGGGGTGACCCCGGATCGCGGACTTTATGCCGCCGTGATCGGCGGCTTCATCGTCTCATTGCTCGGCGGCAGCCGGTTCCAGGTCGGCGGACCCGCCGGCGCGTTCATCGTGCTGGTGGCGCTGACCGTCCAGCGCCACGGTGTTGACGGCGTGATTCTCGCCACCGCGATGGCCGGCTTGTTTCTGATTGCCGCCGGCTTGCTTCGGCTCGGCACCTACATCAAATTCATTCCCTATCCGGTGACGGTGGGATTCACCGCCGGGATCGCCGTCATTATCTTCGCCAGCCAGCTCAAGGATCTGCTGGGCATCACGCTGACGACCACAGAGCCCGGCGAATTCATTCCGAAGCTTGAGGCGCTGGCGCGGGGGCTGCACACCGCCAACCTTTCAGCGGTCGCGGTGGCTGCCGTGAGCATCGCCATCGTCGTCGCGCTCCGAAAGTTGCGGCCGCACTGGCCCGGCATCCTGATCGCGGTCGTCGTCGCGGCGCTCGGCACATGGGCGCTGTCGCTGCCGGTGGAGACCATCGGCACCCGCTTCGGCGGCATTCCCCGGCAATTGCCCTCGCCGGCGTGGCCGCTGTTCTCGCTGGAGAAGGCGCGATTGGTCCTGCCGGACGCGATTGCGTTCGCATTGCTGGGCGCAATCGAGTCCTTGCTGTCGGCCGTGGTGGCCGACGGCATGACCGGCCGCAGGCATCGCTCCAATTGCGAGTTGGTGGCGCAAGGGTTCGCCAATATCGGATCGGCGCTGTTCGGCGGCATCTGTGTCACCGGCACCATCGCGCGGACCGCGACCAACGTCCGCGCCGGGGCGCGGGGACCGATCTCCGGAATGCTGCATTCGGTGTTTCTGTTGCTGTTCATGCTGATCGCGGCCCCGCTGGCGAGCTACATTCCGCTTGCCGCGCTGGCCTCGGTGCTGGTGATAGTCGCCTGGAACATGGCGGAGAAGCAGGAATTCGCGACCTTGATCCGCTCCTCGCGAGGCGATGCCACCGTGCTGCTCGCCACCTTTCTACTGACGATCTTTCGCGACCTCACCGAGGGCATCCTCGTCGGCTTCGCGCTCGGCGCGGTGCTGTTCATCAACCGCATGGCGCAGATGACGGGTATCGAGGCTGATTCGCCGCTGGTGACGGAGGACAGGGCCGACGACGGCAACGGCGATCGCGTGCCCTACGATGCCAGCCTTGCCGCCGACCCCGATGTGCTGGTGTACCGCATCACCGGCGCGTTCTTCTTCGGCGCGGCATCGACAGTAGGGACGGTGCTCGACAGCATCGCCGACACCCGCAAGGCCTTCGTGGTCGATTTCGCGGCGGTACCGTTTCTCGACTCCACCGCGGCCAATGCGATGAGCCGGGTTGCGACCAAGGCAAAGCGGCAGGGCATCCGGCTCTACATCACCGGCGCTTCGCCGACGGTGCGCCGCGCGCTGTTGACCCACGGGGTCAGGCCGCCGCGCGCCAGATTTCGCGAAACCATCGCGCGGGCCGTCGCAGACATTAAGGGGCATCGCGACAAGCCTTCCCCCGCCGCCGCGCCGGAAGGGCTCGCGGCAGGCTAGGCCGGCGGTGGACCGCGCTCCGGCGTGGTCATGCTTTCCAAGTCGGCCGCTTTCAAGTCGGCCGCTTTCATGAACACTATCGTTGGATCGCAACGACGGTGCGCAGGACGATGCTTGATTCAAGCCGCAACGTTGCCCTGGCCTGCGCGCTGAGCGCGCTGGCCGGCTATGTCGACGGCATCGGTTTCCTGCATCTCGGCGGCCTGTTTGTTTCTTTCATGAGCGGCAACTCGACGCGGATGGGCGTCAGCCTTGGCGATGGGAATTGGCTGGATGCAGCCAAGGCGTTCGGCCTGATCGCGCTGTTCGTGATCGGCGCCGCCGCCGGCAGCCTTATCGTGCTTGGCCGCGGTGCCAATCGCCAGCCCTGGCTGCTGCTGTTAGAGGCGGCGCTGCTCGCCGGCGCCGCGCTTTGCTATGCATTCGGCCTGCCGAATGTCGCGATCGCCGCGATCGTGCTGGCGATGGGGTTGGAGAACGCGGTGTTCCAGATCGACGGCGGCGCGGGTCTCGGCCTCACTTACGTCACCGGCGCGCTGGTGAAGGCCGGACAACTCATTGCAGCCGCCCTGACCGGCGGCGCACGCTGGGGCTGGGCGCCCAACCTGCTGCTGTGGGCGGCGCTGGTGACGGGCGCCCTGTGCGGCGGGCTCGCCTATCACTGGATCAATCTCGCCGCGATCTGGTTTGCGGCCGGTGCGGCGCTGGCATTGAGCGCGATCAGCGTGTTCTTGACACAGTCGGATAGAAGATAAATTGATCGTCATGTCCGGTTTCTTCCCGCCATCCCGTCTTCGGCTATCAAGACAAAGGCGTGGATGGCCGGGACAAGCCCGTGGGCATGACGAAGGAGGATTTGTGCCAGATCGAACTTTTGATGCTGTAGTTAGAGAGATGTGGCGTGAATAAACCGCGCGCCGCGTGTCTGATCGGGTGGCCGGCGGCGCATTCGCGCTCGCCGCTGATCCATCATTACTGGCTGCGGAAGCTCGGCATCGAGGGCGGCTACAACATCGAGGCGGTGCCGCCCGAAGGCTTTGCCGAGTTCGTGTTGCACCTGTCGACCCACGGTTTTGTCGGCGCCAACGTCACCATTCCGCACAAGGAGCGCGCGCTGGCGCTGTCGGCGCCGGACGACCGCGCCCGCGCCGTCGGTGCGGCCAATACGCTGTGGTATGAGGGCGGCGAACTGCGCTCGACCAACACCGACATCGAAGGTTTTATCAACAACCTGGACGCCTGCGCGGCGGGCTGGGACGGTGTCGAGGATGCGCTGGTGCTTGGCGCCGGGGGCTCGGCGCGCGCGGTGGTGTTCGGATTGATCGAGCGCGGCGTCAAACGCGTGCATCTGGCAAACCGGACTATCGAACGAGCCCGCGCGCTTGCGGATCAGTTCGGCGCCGGCGTTCATGTCGCTTCATGGGATACTCTCAGCGATCTGCTGCCGCGCGTGGGCTTGCTGGTGAACACGACGTCGCTGGGCATGCACGGCCAGCCGGCGCTGGAGGTCGACGTCAGGCTGTTGCCGGCGCATGCCGTGGTCGCTGACCTCGTCTATGTGCCGCTGGAGACGCTGTTGCTGTCGGCGGCGCGGGCGCGCGGGTTGAAGACCGCCGATGGGCTCGGCATGCTGCTGCATCAGGCGGTGCGCGGATTCGAATTGTGGTTCGGACAGCGCCCTGAAGTCACATCAGAGCTTCGTGCGCTGGTGGAGGCCGATCTCACAAAGGTTTGAATTGGAATATCGTTGAAGCGCTGGTGTCTCTGTTACGGTGGCACAGGAGAACACCTTATGATCGTTTATCGCTCAACGTTTACTCGTCCGCTTGTCGCAGTTGCGATGGTTGTCGCATCGTCCCTCTACGCAATCGCCCAACAGCCGCCTACGCCGTCGCGCCTTCGCGGCACCATCGAAGGCGTTGACGGCGATGTGCTCGCCGTCAAATCGCGCGGCGGCGAGGACGTCAAGCTGCACATGACCCGCGACGTGCAGGTGGCGGGCATCACCAGGATCTCGCTGTCCGACATCAAGATTGGCTCCTTCATCGGCGCCACCACGGTGCCGGGACCGGACGGCAGCCAAAACGCGGTCGAGGTTCACGTGTTTCCGGAAAACATGCGCGGCACCGGGGAGGGATCCCGGCCCTACGATCTGCGTCCGAACAGCACCATGACCAATGCGACCGTGGCCGAGACCGTCGCAAGCAATGACGGTCACACCTTGATGGTCAAATACAAAGGCGGCGAGAAGAAAGTCGTGGTCTCGCCCGATACGCCTGTTGTGACCTATGTTCCCGCCGACAAATCCGATCTGAAGGCCGGCGCCAAGGTGATCGCCTTCATGAAGAAGCTGCCGGACGGTTCGCTCGAAACCAACCGGGTCAGCGTCGGCCGCGACGGCTTGACGCCACCGATGTGAGACCGGCCAAGGCCGTCTGCTCGCTCGACTGGGAATAGCTCCGCGACTGCGGGGTTTTCCGGTTGCGTGTCTGGTAAAAACATCTGGGAGGGAACGTCATGCCGAAAGTTGCCTTGTCGTTGCCGCGCGTGTTCGCGGCTGCGCTTACAGCCGTATCCGTGCTCGCATCGGTAGCGTGGGCGCAGCAGCCGCCGACGGTTCGGATTCGCGGCACCATCGAAGCCGTCGATGGTTCCTTGCTAACGGTGAAATCCCGCGAAGGTGCCGACTTGAAGGTGCGGGTGACCGACAATGTGGCCGTGTTCGGCGTCGCCAAGACCGCGTTGTCCGAGATCAAGCAGGGGTCGTACATCGGCGTTACAGCGATGCCCGAGCCTGACGGCACCCAGAAGGCGATCGCCGTTCATATCTTCCCCGAGACCCAGCGTGGCGCGGCCGAAGGCTTCCGGCCCTGGGATGCCCGTGCCAACAGCACCATGACGAACGCTACCGTCGCCGAGACGGTCGCCGGCACCGATGGTCAGAACATTCTGGTCAAATACAAGGACGGCGAAAAGAAAGTCGTGGTGCCGCCGAATACACCGATCGTGACGTTCGTTGCGGGCGACAAGTCCGAACTCAAGCCGGGTGCCAAGATCATCATCTTCGGCGCCACGAAGAAGGACGACGGCACACTGGAAGCCAACCGCGTCAATGTCGGTCGCGATGGCATCACGCCGCCGATGTAGTTGCGAAAAACCTCCAATAGGCATCTCAACGGGTCGTCCCCGCGAACGCGGGGACCCACACGCCGTGCACTATCATGCGGCGCTGAGGGCAGACAGCTTTCGTAACAATGAAGGCCGCCGGTTAAGGGTCCCGGCTCGCGCGGAGCCTGTCATCGGACGGCGCTTTGCCCCGATCCGTTGGCTTGCGCGGGCCGAGGACTGCTTCGCTGCTAGATCGCCAGCACGTGGTCGTCGATCTCGGCGATGGTGTTGACGCCGCACAGGCCCATGGTGGTGCTGAGCTCGTTGCGGATGATATCGATCGCCTTGGCAACGCCGGGGCCGCCGAAGGCGCCGAGGCCATAAATGTAGGCACGGCCGATCATGCAGGATTTGGCGCCTAGCGCGAGCGCCCGCATCACGTCCTGACCTGAGCGAATGCCGCCATCGAACATGATTTCCATCTGCGAGCCGATGGCGTCGGCGATCTCCGGCAGCACCTCGATCGACGACGGCGCGCCATCGAGCTGCCGGCCGCCGTGATTGGAGACCACCAGCGCCTGCGCGCCGGTCTTCGCCGCTTCCTGGGCGTCCTCGATGTCGAGAATGCCTTTGAGGATCAGCTTGCCGGGCCAGATGCTGCGGATCCACTCGACGTCTTTCCAGTTCAGCGTGGTGTCGAATTGCGTCCCGATCCACGTCCCCAGCGCGGTGATATCGTCGGTACCTTTGAGATGGCCGGCGAGATTGCCGAAGGTGCGGCGCTTGCCGCGCAGCACGCCGGATACCCATGCAGGCTTGGTGGCGAAATCGAAAAGCTTTGACAGCGTCCATTCCGGCGGCACCGTCATGCCGTTCTTGATGTCCTGATGACGCTGCCCGATCACCTGCAAATCGACGGTCAACACCAGCGCGCTGCATTTTGCCGCGATCGCGCGCTCGATCAGCGCCTTGATGAAGCCGCGGTCCTTCATGACGTAGAGCTGAAACCAGAAGGGCTTGTCGACGTTGGCGGCGACATCCTCGATCGAGCAGATCGACATGGTGCTCAGCGTGAACGGAATGCCGGCGGCCTGCGCGGCGCGGCAGGCGTGAATTTCGCCGTCGCCGAACTGCATGCCGCACAGCCCGATCGGCGCCAGGCTCAGCGGCAGCGCAGCAGGCTCGCCGAGTATCGTGGTCGAGAGATCGCGTTTCGACACATCCACCAGGATGCGCTGGCGAAACTTGATCTGCTGGAGATCGTCGCGATTGGCGCGCAACGTTTCCTCGGCGTAGGAGCCGCGGTCGGCGTAATCGAAAAATGCCTTGGGCACTTTGCGCCTATGGACCTGGCGTAGATCCTCGATGCAGGTAATGTGCTTCATACGCGCTCCCGGCCCTTCTTGTTTTTTTCGAACGTGCAGTCATCTAGCATGGCTGGGCTATCCGCCAAATCGCTCCGCGGAATGGGCATCGTGTCAGGAGGCCATCCATGACCGGATCACGCTCCGACCAGAAGGGCGCCAAAGAGGCCGAAAAGCGCCAGCTGGATCGGGTCTTGGAGGAAGCGCTGATGGAGACCTTTCCGGCTTCAGACCCGGTCAATGTCATCCAGCCGCCGCCTTCGAAAAGCGACCATTGCATCAGGCGCAAGGACTAGCCAGCGACCGCGCCAAGGCCCGGCAGCCGACATAATGCGAATATTTACAATATGTTAACCAATTAATTCCCGATTGGCCGACGGCAATGATTTATCATATTTTTTGAAGCCATTTAGTGCCGAAAGCATTATAACACCTGCACGCCGGGATGGCGGGCCTGAGTTTCTCGCCGGTTGGTTTGAGAGTCCTGGGGATGCCGGGGGATATATGAGCCGCAAATATTTCGGCACGGACGGGATTCGGGGCCGTGCCAACGGTTTGATCACGCCGGAGCTAGCGCTCAAAGTCGGGCAGGCGGCCGGATTGGTGTTTCAGCGCGGCGAGCATCGCCATCGCGTCGTCATCGGCAAGGACACGCGTCTTTCGGGATACATGATCGAATACGCCATGGTCGCCGGCTTTACTTCCGTCGGCATGGACGTGCTGCTGCTCGGCCCGATGCCGACACCGGCGGTGGCGATGCTGACCAAGTCGATGCGCGCCGATCTCGGCGTGATGATTTCCGCTTCGCATAATCTGTTCGAAGACAACGGCATCAAGCTGTTCGGCCCGCAGGGCTTCAAACTGTCCGACGATGTCGAAAGGCAGATCGAGCAGTTGATTGACGAATCACTCGACAAGCGCCTGGCGCAGAGCGCCAGCCTCGGGCGCGCCCGTCGCATCGACGGCGTCCATGACCGCTACATCGAATTCGCCAAGCGTACGCTGCCGCGCGACCTCAGCCTGGACGGCTTGCGCGTGGTAGTCGATTGCGCCAACGGCGCGGCCTATAAGGTGGTGCCGGAAGCGCTGTGGGAACTGGGCGCCGATGTTGTTTCCATCGGCGTCGAGCCGGACGGGTTCAACATCAACAAGGAGTGCGGATCCACCTCGCCGGAAGCGCTAAGCCGCAAGGTGCGCGAAATGCGCGCCGACATCGGCATCGCGCTCGACGGCGATGCCGATCGGGTCATCCTGGCCGATGAGCGCGGACACCTCGTCGATGGCGACCAGCTGCTCGCGGTGATCGCGCAAAGCTGGAAGGAAGACGGCCGCCTCGCCAAGCCGGGCGTCGTCTCGACCGTGATGTCGAATCTGGGATTGGAGCGTTTTCTCGAAGCGCAGGGCATTGAGCTGCTGCGCACGCCGGTCGGCGATCGCTATGTGCTCGAACGGATGTTGAGCGGCGGCTACAATCTTGGCGGCGAGCCCTCCGGTCACATCATTCTGTCGGACTACGCCACCACCGGCGACGGCTTTGTCTCGGCATTGCAGGTGCTCGCGGTGGTGCAAAAACTTCGCCGCCCGGTGTCGGAGGTCTGTCACCGCTTCGATCCATTGCCGCAAGTCCTGAAGAACGTGCGCTATCGCAGCGGCAAGCCGCTCGACGACGCCGAGGTCAAGTTGGCCATCGACGCCGGCGAAAAACGGCTCGACGGCCATGGCCGGTTGCTGGTCCGCTCCTCCGGCACCGAGCCGGTGATCCGCGTGATGGGCGAGGGCGACGATCGCATCCTGGTGGAAGAAGTGGTCGATCGCATCGTCACCGCGCTCGGCCAGACCGCGGCGGCTTAAGCGCGCCAATCGCATCGCAGCCATCAATTAATGGTGCTGGTCGGCCTAACGCTCGCGTCCTAGGAAACGCCTATTGCCTGCGACTCCGCCTCTGGGAATTACTCTTTGAACAAGCCTGTCGTCGTCTCCGAAGAAGCGCTGGTTGCGCCGGTGATCGTGCCGGACCTGAAGCCCGGCTCCGCCGCCCCGGCAGGCGTCGCGGGGCCAGCCTATGTCGTACTGGCGGGAATCAGCTTTTCGCATTTCCTCAACGACACCATGCAGTCGCTGATCGCTTCCGTGTATCCGATTCTGAAGGACAATTACGCGCTCGACTTCGCGCAAATCGGATTGATCACGCTGGCGTTCCAGTTCACGGCTTCCTTGCTACAGCCGGTGGTCGGGTATTTCACCGACAAGAAAGCTCAGCCGTTCTCGCTCGCCATCGGCATGGGATTCACTTTCTTTGGATTGCTGCTGCTTAGCGTCGCGCATCGTTACGGAATTATTCTGATTGCGGCGTCCCTGATCGGACTGGGCTCGGCGGTTTTTCATCCGGAATCGGCGCGGATCGCGCGCCTTGCCTCGGGCGGTCGCTACGGCTTTGCGCAATCGGTGTTTCAGCTGGGCGGCAATTTCGGAACCTCGATGGGGCCGCTGCTCGCGGCGTTGATCGTGGTGCCGTTCGGTCAGCCGAGCATCGCCTGGTTTTCCTCGATCGCATTCCTGGCGATCGTGATCCTGTGGCGCGTCGGGCACTGGTACAAACCGCAGATCACAGCAAAAAAGATGGCGCCGCTTCCTGCGCATCCGGACGCGCCGAGCTCGCGTCGGGTCATGGTCGCGCTGGTGGTGCTGGTCGGGCTATTGTTCTCGAAGCAGCTCTATGTGGCGAGCCTGTCGAGCTATTACATATTCTATCTGATCGACAAGTTCGCCGTCTCGACCCAGGCTGCTCAGCTCTATCTCTTTATTTTCCTCGCCTCGAATGCGGCGGGGGCATTCTTCGGCGGGCCGATGGGTGACCGCTTCGGCCGCAAATACGTGATCTGGTTTTCGATTCTAGGTGCGCTGCCGTTCACGCTGGCGCTGCCCTATGCCGGCTTGTACGCCAGCGCGGTGCTGACGGTGTTCATCGGCTTCATCATTTCGTCGGCAACGTCGTCGATCATCGTGTTAGCACAGGAATTGATGCCGCACCGCTTCGGGATGATCTCCGGGGTGTTCTTCGGATTTGCGTTCGGCTTCGGCGGTCTCGGCGCCGCCCTGCTCGGCAAGTTCGCCGACCACACCAGTCTCGCGTTCGTCTATCAGATCTGCGCGTTCCTGCCGGCGATCGGGCTGCTCGCGGTGTTCCTGCCGAAGCTGCCGAGAACCGCGCACTAAGGGCCGGCCGGGCCGCGTGGAATTCTCCGGGCCTTCATCAATGCATTGTTAGCAGTTGTGGCGATTCCGCCACGTCTTGCTGCGCGATTTCATCGTTGCGAAAAATCGTTGGAGCGCGATCAGCAAAGGTGTGTCCGGTTTTGCGTCCGATCGCGCTCCAAAATATTGAAACTGCGCGATGATCCTATCGCCAAGCCGCTCACGCTCTGGCGCAACAGATTATCAACCTTAAAAATTAGGGTTAAGCGGCGCTTAAGTATTTGGTGCCATCGTTCGCCCGTCAATTTCAAGGTGTGAGGCCTCCGTTGTCTGCCTCACCGGACAAAAGGACGAAGCCAATGCGTTGCGTTAAGTCTTTCGTTGCCGCCGGAGCGGCATCCCTGCTGTCGTCGATGGCGTTTGCCGCAGACATGGCCATCATGCCGCCGCCCATGTATGCGCCGCCTCCGGTCGAGGATTTCGGTGGATGGTATCTGCGCGGCGATATCGGTTTCAGCAATCAGCGCGTCAAGCGGCTGGATAACGCGCGGGACGTTACCACCACCTCCTCGGTTCAGAACCTGGGCTTCAACACCGCCGGCATCTTCGGCCTCGGCGTCGGTTACAAGTTCAACAACTGGTTCCGCGCCGATGTCACCGGTGAGTATCGCGGCAATTCGCAATTCTTCGGAACGGACGCCATCACGTTTCCGGGTGGCTTCGGCACGAACACCTATCACGCCACCAAGTCTGAGTGGGTGGTTCTCGCCAACGCCTATGTCGATCTCGGTACCTGGTGGTGCATCACGCCGTTCATCGGCGCGGGCGTCGGCGGGGCGCGGGTTTCCATCGCCAACTTTACCGACCAGGGCATCACGAACAATGGCGGCGGCGCACTGCCGGGTCTCGCTTTCGGCGATAACGTATCGAAGTGGAATCTCGCCTGGGCGCTGCACGCAGGTGTTGCCTACAAGGTCACACCGAACTTCACCGTCGAACTCGCATATCGTTACCTCGATATGGGCAACGGCCTGACCGGCGACCTCCGGACCTTCGACGGTACTAATGCCATGGTCAACCCGACGACGTTCAAGAACATCACCTCGCATGACCTCAAGCTCGGCGTGCGATGGGATCTTGAAAACCCGCCGGTTTACGCGCCGCCGCCGTTGATCCGCAAGGGCTGATCGAGCTTCTTATCTGTTAACGTTTGCTAACGGCGCGGGATCTTCCCGCGCCGTTTTGTTTTGCGCCGTGAGCCCTGGGACAACGATTGGTTAAGGTTAACGAGCGATGATCAGCTTCAGGTCAGAGTGTTCGATGGGAGCGTTGCGATGCGTAGGTTTCTGCTGGCGGCGGTGATGTTCGGGGCGACGTCCGGCACGCAAGCGGCCGACATGCCTGATTTTCTTCGCGGAAGTTTTCCGGGAGGGCCGAGCACGGCGACCCGGAATTGGGACGGCTGGTACGTCGGCGGTCAGGTCGGCTACACATCGGCGGAAACCGATTTCGGCCGCTCGATTGTTGGCCTGACGAATCATCTCTTCCGGAACAGCGTGCTTCAGCAGCCGACGGCGGAATGGTCGGTGCTGAACAAGACCCACACCCAAAACACCAATTTCGGCGCGTTCGTCGGCCGCAATTATCAGTGGGACGATCTCGTCTTCAGCGTTGAAGCCAATTACAATTACATGAACCGACTTGCCAGTGCTTCATCAGGCTCGCTCGCGCTCGCCATCGTAAATCCCCCCGGCTCCGCTCCTCCGCCCAACCACACCTACACCTACAACACCAGTCTCGAAGGCGGCGCCGCGGTGGTGGTCAAAGATGTGCTGACACTCCGCGGTCGCGCGGGTTGGGCCGCCGGCGACTTCCTGCCCTACGTTTTCGGCGGCGTGGCCGTCGGCCGGATGCAAGTTTCGCGCTCGGTGTCGAGCAACGTCGTATTGCGGGACGATGAAGTCGCGATTGTGGGTGGCGTCCCGGTCACTCTGCCTCCGGTTTTCAGCGCGATTCCATCGCTTTCGACGACCATAGGCGAAGAGCGGACCAATAGCTTCGTGGCCGGCTGGACCGGCGGTCTTGGGGTGGAATACCTCCTGTATGGTAACCTGTTCATGCGGGGCGAGTGGGAATACATCAAGTTCCTGAAGGTGAAGGATACCGTCGTGACGCTGAACAGCGTGCGCGCCGGCATTGGCTACAAGTTCTGACCTTGAGCGCTGCCGCGCCTTGACAGGAAATGATGCGGCTGGTCCGATGCCGCTCCTTTCCGGGAGGGCCGCGCATTGATGAAAATCTACGGCGATACCAATTCGGGCAATTGCCTGAAAGTGAAATGGGTCTGCGACAGGCTGGCGCTGCCCTACACCTGGATCGGCGTCGATACGCTCAAGCGCGAGACCCGCACGACGCAGTTTCTCAAGCTCAACAGTGCAGGCCAGGTGCCGGCGGTCGAATTCGACGACGGTCGCACGCTGGCGCAATCCAACGCCGTCATCCGATACCTCGCCCGCGGCAGCGATCTCATTCCAGCCGATGCGTTTGCGGCCGCAAAGATGGATGAGTGGCTGTTCTGGGAACAGTATAGTCACGAGCCCTATATCGCGGTGTGCCGCTTTCAGATGGTTTATCTCGGCAAGCCGGCATCCGATCTCGATCCCGACAAGATCAAGCGCGGCTATGCCGCGCTGGCGCGCATGGAGCATCAGCTTGCGGCGACGCGATTCCTGGTCGGCGAGGCCGTCTCGCTCGCCGACGTCTCGCTGCTGGCCTATACGAGGGTGGCGCATGAGGGGGGCTTTCACCTCGACGGCTATGCCGCCGTGCGGCGCTGGATCGGCGAGACCGAAAAGTCGCTTGGCCTGGCACCAGCGCGCTGAGACCCACGGGAAAGATCATGGCCGCAATTTCTTCGACTACCATCCGGCGCGCCCGCCGCGACGACGTCGGATTCATCGTGGCGATGCTGGCGGACGATCCGCTCGGCAGCGCGCGCGAACGGCTCGAAGACCCGCTGCCGCCGTCTTATTTCCGCGCGTTCGAAGCGCTTGACCGCGACCCGCATATCCGGCTCGCGGTTGCAGAGGATGGTGACGGTGCCGTCGTCGGCTGTCTGCAGCTCTGTATCCTGCCGGGGCTAAGCTCGCAGGGCGCCTCGCGCGGCCTGATCGAGGACGTTCGTGTCGCCAGCCATTGCCGCAGCCGCGGCATCGGAGAACAGATGGTGCGATGGGCGGTTGCGGAGGCACGCACGAAAGGTTGCAAGCTGGTCGAGCTGTTCACGCACAATAGCCGTGTCGATGCGCAGCGATTCTACGCGCGGCTCGGATTTCAGCCGAGCCACGTCGGGATGACATTACGATTTTGATACAGCCAACACCGATCTGGCAGCGCCTTGCGCCGATTGCGAAAGGCGTTTCGCGATTCGATGCAGTTAACGCGCGATAAACTAACCAGCGTTCCGTAATTTTTTCGGCGGAACGATGCGTGGCATCAGGACGTATCCCGTCGGGCGCGGGCCGCTTGGGGATCTCAATGAAGAATTATTCGATTGTCAGGATCGGTAATGAGTACGTCGTGCAGGCGGACGAAAAGAGCGTCCTGAGAATTACCAGCAGACGAAGATCCGCCAGACTCGTCACCGTCGCGGCGGAACTGCTGGATTCGCAAGCCGGCCCGCCATTGTCGGCGCAAGCGGACATCCAGCCTTCAATCGCCCGTGATCCTTCCAAAGTTCCTTGACCATTCCAGGTGTTTCCCTTATGCACCGCGGCGGGACACCTCCCCCCAACGGGAGGCTTGCTATCTGGAAGGATAGATTATGACTGCAGCGAAGCCCGCTTTGCGGCCGAATGTGCCGCATTTTTCTTCCGGCCCCTGTGCCAAGCGCCCCGGCTGGAACACCCAAAATCTCAAAGACGCCGCCCTTGGCCGTTCGCATCGTGCGAAAATCGGCAAAGCCAAGCTCAAGCTGGCGATCGAATTGACGCGCGAAGTGCTTGAGGTGCCTGCCGGTTACAGGATCGGCATCGTGCCGGCGTCGGATACCGGCGCGGTCGAAATGGCGCTATGGTCGCTGCTCGGCGCGCGGCCAGTGACCACGATCGCCTGGGAATCCTTCGGCGAAGGCTGGGTCACCGATATCGTCAAGGAACTCAAGCTCAAGGATGTGACCAAGCTGCACGCCGGCTATGGCGAAATCCCCGATCTGGGCAAGGCCGATCCCGCTTCCGACATCGTCTTCACCTGGAACGGTACCACCTCGGGCGTGCGCGTTCCCAATGCCGACTGGATCAGCGCGAAGCGCGAAGGCCTCACCATCTGCGACGCCACCTCGGCGGCGTTCGCCCAGCAGCTCGACTGGCCCAAGCTCGATGTGGTGACGTTCTCCTGGCAAAAGGCGCTGGGCGGCGAGGCCGCACATGGCATGCTGGTGCTCTCACCGCGCGCGGTGGCGCGGCTCGAGAGCTACAAGCCGGCATGGCCGCTGCCGAAAATCTTCCGCATGACCAAGGGCGGCAAACTCAACGAAGGTATCTTCGAGGGTGAAACCATCAACACGCCGTCGATGTTGTGCGTCGAGGATTATCTCGACGCGCTGAACTGGGCGAAATCGGTTGGCGGGCTCAAGGCCCTGATCGCGCGCGCCGACGCCAACACCAAGGTGCTCGCCGACTGGCGGGCGAAAACGCCTTGGATCGATTTTTTGGCAAAGGATCCGGCGATCCGTTCCAATACCTCGGTCTGCATGAAGGTGGTCGATCCCGCGATCACCGCGCTGACCGCGGACGCGCAAGCGGATTTTGCCAAGAAGCTGGTTGCCTTGGTCGAGAAAGAAGGCGCCGGTTATGATTTCGCGCACTATCGCGATGCGCCTGCGGGCCTTCGGATCTGGTGCGGCGCCACCGTGGAAGCCAGCGACGTCGCGCTGCTGACGCAGTGGATCGACTGGGCCTTCGCCGAAATCAAGGCTTCGCTCGCGACGGCGGCGTAAGTTCGTTCATCTCCTCGTCATGGCCGGGCTTGACCCGGCCATCCATCGAAAGAGATGGACCCCCGGGTCAAGCCCGGGGGTGACGACATCAAATGCATCGTCCATCAACGGATCATCCCAATGACCAAACCCAAAGTTCTCATTTCTGACGCCTTGTCGCCCGCCGCCGTGCAGATCTTCAAAGACCGCGGCATCGAAGTCGATTTCCAGCCCAATCTCGGCAAGGACAAGGAAAAGCTCGCCGAAATCATCGGCGATTACGACGGTCTCGCGATCCGCTCTGCCACCAAGGCCACCGCGAAAATCCTGGACAAGGCAAAGCGGCTGAAAGTGATCGGCCGCGCCGGGATCGGCGTCGACAATGTCGAGATATCGGCCGCCACCGCCAAGGGCATCATCGTGATGAATACGCCGTTCGGCAATTCGATCACCACAGCCGAACATGCGATCACCCTAATGCTGGCGCTGGCCCGCGAAATTCCGCAGGCCGATGCCTCCACCCAGGCCGGCAAGTGGGAGAAGAACCGCTTCATGGGCGTGGAGATCACCGCGAAGACGCTGGGCGTGATCGGCTGCGGCAACATCGGTTCGATCGTCGCCGATCGCGCGCTCGGCCTGCGGATGAAAGTGATCGCGTTCGATCCCTTCCTGTCGCCGGAGCGCGCCAAGGATATCGGCGTCGAAAAGGTCGATCTCGACGATCTGCTCAAGCGCGCCGATTTCATCACGCTGCATACGCCGCTGACCGAGAAGACCCGCAACATCATCAACGCGGCTGCGCTGGCCAGGATGAAGAAAGGCGTGCGCATCGTCAATTGCGCGCGCGGCGGCCTGGTCGACGAGCGGGCGCTGGTCGATGCGCTGAACTCCGGGCATGTCGCGGGCGCGGCGTTCGACGTGTTCGTCGAGGAGCCGGCTACGTCAAACGTGCTGTTCGGCCATCCCAACGTGATCTGCACGCCGCATCTTGGCGCTGCCACCACCGAGGCGCAGGAGAATGTCGCGCTGCAGGTTGCCGAGCAGATGTCGGATTATCTCCTGAGCGGCGCGATCTCCAACGCGGTCAACTTCCCCTCGATCACCGCGGAAGAGGCGCCGAAGCTGAAACCGTTCATCGCGCTTGCCGAAAAGCTCGGCTCGTTCGCCGGCCAGCTCACCGAGAGCGGCATTCTGAAGGTGCAGATTACCTATGAGGGTCATGTCGCCGAAATGAAGATCAAGGCGCTGACCTCGGCGGTGCTGTCGGGGCTGCTGCGGCCGATGCTGGGCGACGTCAACGTGGTCTCGGCGCCGGTCGTCGCCAAGGAGCGGGGCATGGTGGTCGACGAGATCGCGCGCGCGGCGCAGAGCGACTACGAAAGCCTGATCACGGTCGCCGTCACCACCGAGCGGCAGGAGCGCTCGGTGTCCGGTACGGTCTATGCCGACGGCAAGCCGCGGCTCGTCGACATCAAGGGCATTCGCGTCGACGCCGAGTTCGGCAAGTCGATGATCTACGTTACCAACGAGGACAAGCCGGGCTTCATCGGCCACTTCGCGGGCCTGCTTGGCGATGCCAAAATCAACATCGCGACCTTCCATCTCGGCCGCAACGAGCCGGGCGGCGACGCCATCGCGCTGGTCGAGGTCGACGGTGCGGTGCCGGCGGACGTGCTGGCGAAGGTGCAGGCACTGCCGCAGGTGAAGCAGGTCAAGGCGCTGGTGTTTTAAGGCGCTGCCGTTTTAATTCCCTCTCCCCTTGTGGGAGAGGGCGGTGAATTGCGCGAAGCGGGATTTGTTGGGCCTATTGGGCGCTTAGGTCGCTGGCCTCGGCAAGGAATTGCCCAAGCATTTTTGTCGCGTCGTCAGATAAGCTGAGACCATGACGCGGATAAATTTGCTTGGCAGCGTACTCGCTTGAATTGTAAGTCAACCAAACCTTATCCTGGTCGTCCTGCCAAACCAGCGCCTTCATCGGAAGATCGATCGCGAGTGTCGCGCTCTTCGTCATCGGCGTCGTTCCGCCCTGCGGATTACCAAAAATGATCACCGTTCGCGGCCGCATTTCCTGTCCAGCGTTCTTTGCCGCAGCCCCGTGATCGAGCCGACTGAAGATGACCCATCCGCTTGAAGCTTTCGATTTGATGGCTGCTTCGAACCGTTCGATCGTCTCCTCAACAGTGTACTTGCTCTGCTTGGTGATTAAACCGCTGTTCGCGACTGCTTTGGGAGAGGGCATCGCTCGGGGAACTCCTGAAACAATTGTCTTTTTACGACGCCGATGATCCCGGCTGGGGCGCTAGTGTAGGAGCTGCGCTTAGCTTCCACTTGTCTCGGACGATTAAGAAACGTCGGTGGAGAGCGAAACGCTTTTCCAGGCATCGAGATCGGCCTGCAGCGCCTTCATCTTCTCATCGACCAGCCGCACTGCATCGCTGCCGAGCAGCAAATGCGCCGGCGGGTTGTCGGAGGTCACGAGCTTGAGCATGGCCTGCGCGGCTTTTTTGGGGTCGCCCACCTGCCTGCCGCTGCCCTCCATGCGGCGCTTGCGTAACGGCTCGAATATTTCATCATAGTCGGGGATTGAGCGCGGCGCGCGCACCAACGAACGACCGGCCCAATCGGTCCGGAATCCGCCGGGCTCGATCGCGGTGACATGGATTCCGAGTTTCTCGACTTCCTTGCCTAGGCTTTCGGAAATACCCTCCAGCGCAAATTTACTGCCGTGATAGAAACTGACACCCGGAAACGTGATGATGCCTCCCTCCGACGTAATGTTGAGGATGCGCCCTGCGCGGCGCTTTCGCATGTAGGGCAGAACCGCCTGGATCATCGCTACCGCACCAAACACATTCACCTCGAACTGACGGCGCAGATCCTCCATGGACGACTCTTCCAAAATGCCTTCGTGCCCGTAACCGGCATTGTTCACCAGCACATCGATGGCGCCAATGTTGTTCTCGATATCGGCAACAGTCGGCGCGATTTTTGCCGTATCCATCACATCGAGCATCTTCGCATGGGCGTTTTTGTCCAGCTTTTCGAATTCGGCCTTGTCAGATTCCTTGCGCACGGTCCCAACGACGGTGTGACCATCGGCAATCGCTGCTTCTCCAAGCGCCCTCCCGAAACCGGAAGAGACGCCGGTAATGAGAAATGTCTTTGTCATGGGAAGCCCTCCGAAGTCCTGCCGCCGTTCGTTTCCACAGCAGCAGAGAGGAGCAAGCGATCCTCTCATATTTGATAACCTTGCGCGGTGTTCGTCTTTCAAAACGCATCACGGATTGTCGATTCGAACGTTCCACGCCCGCCCGTCAATGCGCGCCCGGTGGTGGCGGGATCTCAAAGCTGAAGGTCTTGCTGTCGATCACGCGGTGGGTGGGGTCGGCCAGTTCGACCAGCACCTTGTGCGGGCCGGGTTTCAGGCCGACCACGATCAAGGTTTCGCCGTTGTCGACGAAGTGCCGCGGCGCGTCGTCGGTCACGGTCTATCGATAAGGCGAAACCCTTGTATCTGCGGTACGCCGCGTGATGGAACTCATGGGCGCTCGCGCGACGTTCGGCGATTGTCGTACCAGCAAAACATAAGGACGCGGCGTGCCGAGTTCGAATGCCGCCTATCGAGCCTGGAAGAGAGCCGTCCAACTCCCCGCTAAAAGCCGAACTCGCTGAGGCCGGGGTGGTCGTCCGGGCGACGGCCGAGCGGCCAGAAGAACTTTCGA
>NZ_JNIJ01000016.1 GCF_000701345.1 Bradyrhizobium sp. URHD0069
CAGCTTTGACAGCGCAGTGATGCCCTTGTCGGCGGCCTGCAAAACCTGGACGCCGTTGCCGATGCTGTCGAGGAGGTTGCTGATGTCGCCGGCGCGGGCGTCGAGGCTGGCGGCGGTGAAGAAGTTGGTCGGATTGTCGAGCGCGCTGTTGACCTTCTTGCCGGTGGCGAGGCGGGTCTGCGTGGTCGAGAGCAGGTCCGCGGTGCCCTGCAGCGAGAGCAGGTTCTGGCGGACCGAGGCAGTAAGCGTGATGTTAGAGAGAGCCATTTGAACAACCTTTCTGGTGTTACGCAACTGTCGGCCTTCTTGGCCGAGCCCGGGGACCCTGAAACCAAATGATCAATGAAAAATGAATTGAAACGCGACATACGGGGATACCGCGCCGGTTCCAAAGTTATGCTAAAAAAAGGATGAAGATGACCGCTCAAAGCTGAAGCGATGGGGCAGCCAAACGGGACCAACGGACGTCCAGGTCTCAAGCAAATGCGAACGGGCTCATCGGGCCACAGCGCACCTGATGGCGCCTCGCACCGTCGAATGCCGAAGTGCTTCGGTTAGCTGCAGCCGACGTCGCCCGGTCGCGACGGCGCGGAGCCCGTCATCAGGCCGCTCGCGGCTTTTTCGGTCAGGCTCTCGGGAGGAAGCGCGGACGTTGCCTGCATTCCTCACCAAACAGTAAATAGACGCAGCTAATGAAACCTAACGCCGGTGTTCCCGCCGTTAGAGGAACTTGGTCAGGGTGAGCTGAGCAAGCATCGCGGTGGTCTGGTAGGATGCCTGCAGGCTGGCCTGCACCGCCAAGATCTGGCTGGCCACCAGTTCCGGAGAAACGCCCTCGGTCTGGTCGACGATGTTCTGCAGCATTGCCTTGGTTGTTGTTTGCCGGGAAGTGGCGTCCTTCACCGCCTGCTGCGCTGTAGCCAAATCCGACTGAATGTCCGTGATTTTTTGCTGTCCGGGTTGCGGCAAAAGATTTTGCGCTACCCGCAGGCTAAGTTCCTGAACCTGCCCGGCCGCATTTGGATCCGAGGCCAAGGTCGTGACGGCTGCGAAAACGGCCAGCGTTTGAACCTGCGAACGAATGGCCCGCTCGTTGGCACGCGCGCCGTACTGCACGGTTACCGATTGATCGACGCGCGCCGTCGCCGTTGCGCGAGCCGATCCGGGACCGGCTTCGCCGGTGTACCAGGAGATCGTATTCGCCGGCGTGCCGCTGATAAGCGACGTCGCCGTGCCCAACGGGGAGCCGCCGACCCGCAGCGGCGGCACGGTCGCTGTCGCGGTGGCGCCAAAGCCGAGCGCCGCGAACGCGGCTGGGTTGGAACTCGTCACCGCCAGATTCGCGGCGTCATCGGTGTGCAGCGTGATCACCCCGCCGCTGATGGTGGATGGGGTCGAGGTGCCGGTGATCGTGTCGATTTTTGTCAACAGCGCCTGGACGCTGTCGGTGACGTTGAGCTGGTTGCCGGTCGCGCCGGCGGCGACAAAAGTGATCGGCGTGCCGTTCACCGTGATGGTATCGCCGGCCACGAAATTGGCGGCCAGCGAATCGGTGTTCGGGGCACCGGACAACAGCGTCGCGCCGCTGATCGGCGCAGGAACCGCAGCCTTGTTGTTGACCACGCCTCCTGTGGCGGTACCGGCCGAATTGAAAAAATCATTGCCGGCCTGAATTGCGGACGCGGCGACGAGCGAGGTGTTGGCAAGCTTCCCGACCGCCGTGTTCAGCGCCGCGTTCAGATTGGCGGCGGTCGCTGTGGAAGTCGCGCCGATGGCAAAGCTTCCGGCCGGCGGCGGCGTAGCGCTTGAGGCTGTCAGCTCAATCGATTCAGTCGTACCGTCGGGCAGCTTGAACGCAAAGCTCACCTTCTCCCCGTCGTTGGGATTGGTGGCGCCGAGGTCGATCGACACAGCCGATGGTGTTCCGGCAGGGCCGGTTACGGTCGCGCCGGTTAGCGACGATGAGATCGCGCTCAGCTTCAGGCCGAACGGGGAGCCGGCGACATCTTCCGTCACTTGCAGCGAGGTAGCCGTCGGGGAAGTAATGACGAGGCGCCCGAGACCGGTGGCCCCGAGGTCGGCCTGCCGGCGTTCGGAAATCACCGTCTTCAATCCGGCCTGCGTGGTAGTGCCATTGAGGATAACGTCCATCGTGGCGACCGCCGGCGTGTTGATGGCGCCGCCCGAAAACAGATAGCGGTCGCCCGCCTGCATGTTGAGAACTGTAAGCATCGCAGACAGCTGAGACGCCGTGGTCTGCTGAGCGATGGTCTGCCCCGTGCTGTTTAGCTCTTGCTGCGTATTGCTCGCGCTGTTCTTAACGGTCGTTCCGATGTCGACCATCGCCTGCAGCGCCGTATTGGCAATGCTGATATTGACTTTGACATTGCTCATCGTATCGCCGAACGCGGAAATGTTCGCCAGTTGCGACCGCGATGCGATGGCAAATCCCTCGTTGACGCCCATTCCCGCATAGGACGTCGATTTTTTCCCGGTCGTCAGCTGGGTCGTAAGCGTCGTCATCTGATTGCGGAGGTTCAGCATCGACTGATTGAGAAGAGTGGAATTATAACTGACGCTATTGATTGCCATATCGATCGCCTTACTGCTGGATTTGCATCAAGCTCGCCATCATCGCCTGAACCACAGACATCACGTGAGCGTTGGCAGCATAGTTATTCTGCAGCGAAATCAGGCTCGCCATCTCGGCGTCGATGTTGACGCCGGAGCCGCATTTGAGTTTCTCCTGCAGCGCATTGACGACGACGTCCTGACCCTGCTGAAGTTGGCTCGCCGACGTCGCCGCGTTGCTCTGCTGGCTCAGGAACTGCTGCATGAAAGAAGACAGCGTCGCCTTTAACGGCGTTGCGGCGGTGCCGAGGCCGGTCTGAGGCGAGTAAGTGAACGTGCCTGTCGTCAGCTGAGAGTAGAGAAAGTCCGAACGCTTGGTATCGCCGGCGTTGGTGGGGGGCGAGGTGTTGTAGACGGTCATTTTCGAAGGATCGGCGAGCAGCGCGGCGTTGACCGTTATACGTCCCGCCAATCCGGTCTGTTGCGTGCCGTCGCGCGTAATCGAACCCGTGTACAAGGAATTTCCGTCGGTAAATAGCGGGAGCTGAACGTCGCCGCTTGCAAGCGCTGAGACGGTCGTCGTAACCGAGGCCGCATTCAGCTTCGCCGTGTTGGTGCCGTTGTCGATTGCGCGCAGCGTCGACCCGGCCGGATTCGAAAATTGCAAATTGGTCGGGCCGAGGGCGGCGTTCAGTTGCGCGACGACCGACGCCATTCCGCCCGAAAAATCGACGCCGATTACCCGATTGTTCGGATCAGCCCCGCCATTCGGCAATGGAAGTGCGGCCGGATCGTCGACGCGCACGATCGTGACCTGGCGCCGCGTATTGGTCGCGTCGGTGTAGGTGAGATTGATGGTGTTGCCCGGCGACAGATTCGACAGATCGAGATCGAAGCCGGCCTGCGGCGCGGCGACGGGCGCCACCGTGCCGGCGGTGGTCTTATCCGACAGCGCGCTCGCCATCGAGGCTGCCAGCTGATCAATCTGCGCCTGCGCCTGGACCAATGTCTTGTCGCGCAACGCCACATTTGCGGCGATCTGGCCGGAACTGATCGAGTTGGTGCCGATCATATCGATGACGGCGCCGTTCGCGAGCGTGATGGTGATCGTGCCGGTGGAGGACTTGGCCGGATCTGCGTTCCACTGCGAATTGGCGCCCAGGGTTCCCCGCGAGTTGAAGTTCAGCGTCGAGGCCTGGGCACCGACAAGCTCGACGCCGTTGGTGGTATAGACGGTAGTCTGGTTGGTGTTGTCGGTGGAGACGCGGATATCCATCAGCTGCGACAGCAGGTCGATGGCTTGGTCGCGCTGATCCATCAGCGTCGGCGCGGCAGGATCGGTCGCGCTCATTCCCTGGAGCCGCGCATTGATGTGCGCGATCTGGGTCATCGCGGCATTAGCCTGATTCACCGAAATGCCGATGTCCTGCTCGACATTGGAACGTAGCGCTTGAATGCCTCGCGTCGTCGCGTTGAGCTGCTGCGCCAGCGATTGCGCCGCCGTCACCGCCGACATCCGCGCCGCTGAGCTGCCCGAGGTCGTCGACAGCGCTTGCAGAGCGGTCGTAAAATTTGAATAGGCAGCTTCGAGGGACCCGGCTCCTCCGGGAGTTCCGTAGACGGATTGCAGCTGATTCAAAATGTCCGCTGTCTGGTAGGCATAGGCGCCGCCGGACATTTCAGACCGCAATTGGGTTTGAACGAACTGATTGAGTTCGCGATTGACGCCGGTGACGATGACGCCGGCGCTAACGTCGCCGGTAAGTGTCTGAACCTGATTGACCCGCCGGGTGACGTAACCGGGCGTCTGCGAGTTCGCGACATTGGATGAAACGATCGAAAGCGCTGTCTGGTTTGCGCGCAAACCAGACATCGCAGTGGCGAGAGCAGAACCCAAACTCATTTTAGCCGCCTCGGATCAACTGTTGATCTCTTGAATTATCAACGCAGCACGTTCAAGAGATCCTGAACCATACTGTTGGCTGTGGTGATCACTTTGGTATTCGCGGAATAGGCTTGCTGCGTCACGATCAGCTTGGTGAACTCGTCGGCAATGTCGGTGTTCGAACCTTCAAGCGACGAGCCGCTGATCGTACCGGAGGCGCCGATAATTGCCGGCCCCGATTGATCGGTGACGCCGTAGGCGCCGCCATCAAGGCTCTTGAGGTAGTTGGTGCCGTTGAAGTGCGACAGCGTCACTGCGGCGAGATTGATGTTCTGGCCGTTGGAAAACGTGCCGATGACCACACCGCTGTTGCTGATGGCAACCGATTGAAGCTGACCCGCCGCATAACCGTTCTGCTGTATGGTATTGATGGTCGCGGCGCCGCCGGTGCTGGCAAATTGGGTCAGACCGCCCGATCCGACGTTGAAGCTGAGGTCGCCAAGCGTCTGGCCGCTGACGGTCACATTCGGGAGCGCGATCGCCGAGCCCGTTGGGCTGGTCAACGAGCCATTGGGCGCGAACGTGAAGGTTGTTCCGATATTGACCCAGCCGACCTCGGCGCCAGTCGCGGCAGGATCGCTCTGATAGAAAAGATTCCAGCTGTCCTGATGCGGAGTACCCAGCGTGGCGCTGTCGGTTTTGACCCATCGCAGTTGCAGGTTGACCGGCGTTCCGGCCGCGTTGTAGGCTGTTACCGCGCCGCCGCTGATGGATTGCTTTTGAAAAGCGTCAATGTCGTTGCCAACAACGAAACCGGTGCCGGCGGTGCCGCCGCCCGTGCGTATGGCATTCGTGGGGGATGTGAAGCCGAGCGCTCCGAATGCCGGCGCCGTACTGGTGATCGAGAGGTTGGACGCGGTGCCCGTGTGCAACGTGATCGCGCCGGTAGCGGGGTCGATGGTGGGCGGAACGCCGGTGAGGGCGCCTATCTTTGCAAGCAAGGTCCCGACCGTGTCACTGATATCGATGTTGATCGGAACAACGCCAATGGCGGTGGTTCCGGCGGTGGAGCCGGTATCCACAAAGTTGATAACCTGGCCGTTCACCGTGATGGTGTTGCCGGCCACAAAATTCGTCGTCAGCGAATTGCTTGGGGCTGCTCCTGACAACGTTGTTGCTGCTGTGATCGCAACGGGCGGTGCCGCCTTGTTCGAGGCCGCGGTGCCGGTAGCGGTAGCGTCGCCGAAAGGTGCTGCCGGCGTGCCCAATGGCAAGGGATTTTGGCTGAAATCGGCGGGGTTCAAGCCACCCGCACCCAACAGCGAGCCGGCGGGCGCGGTGGTGCTTGCCGGCGTTGTCGGCTTGGTCGGAAGGTTTGCGGCGTATTGGATGGTGCTGGTCGCCTGCGCCGGCACGAAATTGTTCTGGAACTGCAGAACCTGCGGAACGTTGCCAAGCGGGTTTCCGGTCTTGGGATCGACCGCAACGCCCATCAGGTAATAACCCGCACCATTGACGAGATTGCCGTTGGCGTTGACCTGAAAATCGCCGCGACGCGTATAGTTGGTGACGCCACTGAAAACCGGCACATTGTCGGTGGTCCCGACGGCCTTTTGCACCGAAAAGAATCCGTCGCCGTTGATCGCCATATAGGTGGCGACCGACGCTGCCGAGACCGTTCCCTGCGAGGAAATGGTGGACCGCGCGTAGGCGGTGACAGAGCCGGCGACCTGCCGGTCCGGGGTCGTCGCTTGCGGAACCAGATCGACGAAAGAGGTGCCTATGCGCTTGTAGCCGGTGGTCTGAGCATTCGCGATGTTGCCGGAGATATTCTGAAGTGCGAAGGACTGGGCCTGTAGACCCGCCACGGCAGTATTGAGCGCATCAAAGATACCCATAACATCGTCTCCAAATTCGATCCGGGCGGCCCACCGATCTGCAAAACCATGGCCGCAATCGCAGGAGACTGTCGCAAGCGCCATGCCAAAGTAGAAAACCTATATGTTTCAGATACTTAAATAAAAAACCCCGGTCCGAAAGACCGGGGCACAATTGCCGGGCGGGCAACAATTGCCGGGCGCAAGCTACAATCAGGTCGCCGACGGCGCGGCCGGACGGAATACCAGCGCAAAGCCGTCGATGCAGTAGCGCAGTCCGGTCGGCTTCGGCCCGTCGTCGAAAACGTGACCGAGATGGCCGCCGCAGCGGCGGCAGTGAACTTCGGTCCGCAACATCCCAAAGGTCCGGTCTTCGGTCTTGCCGATGGCGTTCTCGAGCGGCTGATAGAAACTCGGCCAGCCGGTGCCGCTTTCGAACTTGGTGTCCGAGGAGAACAGCGGCAGGTCGCAGCCGGCGCAGGCGAAGGTGCCCTTGCGGTGTTCTTTCAACAGCGGGCTCGAACCCGGGCGCTCGGTGCCATGCTTGCGCAGGATGTCATATTGCTGCGGCGTCAGCTGCGCGCGCCATTCCGCATCGGTCTTTTCGATTTCGAATTTCTCCGCGGCGTTTGCCGGCGAAGCTCGCAGCCAACGGAAGGCTGCAAGGCCAAACAGGCTGGCGACAGACGCGAGCAGGATACGGCGGTCAATCATGATGGTCTCCGTGCGAAGCGATACAGTTCGGTCGCTTTGAAATACGGGGCGCGTCTGGGGAAGTTACACCGACCCGAAGGGATTTTTCTCACTTTGTTGCGAGGTACCGTGCCCTGGATGCAGGCAGCGTGCAGCGATACGCGGCTGATCCGGGCCATACACCTCTGCCACGCAGGTCCCGGTGCTGCGGAGCAGCGCGAAGAACGCCGCGCCGCGTACGGGACACGAAGAAAGGCTTACACACCCTCGCCTTCACTCGCTCGCGCCGGCAACGGCCGGCCCGGCGGCTGACGAGGCCGCGGCGGCCGCGTTCCGGCCTGGCGGTTTGCTGCGGCCCGACGCGCCTCGCGAACGCGCTCCTGGCCCCTTGCACGTTCCCGGTATCGCGCCAGCGCGCCGGCAGCGGCGGAACTTCCGCGGCCCCACATCCCGATGGCATATCCGGCGATCCGGCCGGTTGCCCCGCCCGCCCAGACCAGCTCGAACGGCGAAAACAGCCGCCAGCGGTCGTCGCCCCAGAGAATACTGCGCGCGATCAGCTGCCCCGCCATCGCCGAGGTGCTCAAACCCTGGCGGCCGAAGCCGCTTGTGACCCACAACCCGCGACGCAACTGGCCGATCTGCGGCATGCCGTGCACGGTTTCTCCAACAGCACCGCCCCAGACCTCCGCAATCTCGACCCGTCCGAGCTGCGGAAAAATCCTGCGGATCCGCCGTTGAATGGCGCCGCCAAAACGCTCCGGCCGCGCGGTCCAGGTGGTTTCCGGGCTCGCCCACATCAGCCGGTCGCCATCCACAATCCGGAAATGATCGATGCCATCGGCATCGCTCACCGATCCCGTGAACGTTATTGCCTCGGCAAGGCGCTCGCCGAGCGGCGCGGTCACCGCGGCATAACGCCAAACCGGCAGCAGCGTTTCCGACAACCGCCGCAACGTGGCGCCCAGATGCACGTTGCCGGCGAGCACGACATGCGAGGCGCGCAACCGCGCTGAGGGCGTGACGATGCGCTTGCGAATACCAGATGAATCGATGCTGACGACCGGCGTGTCCTCAAAAATCCGCGCCCCCGCGTGCCTCGCCAGCTCCGCCAGGCCGTGGACGTATTTGCGGCCGTCGATCTGAAACGCCTTCGGATAATATACGCCGTGGAAGTAACGGCCGGTCTTGAGCTCGGCACGCACGCGATCGACCTGCCATCCCTCCACTTCGGTTTCGAAATCCTCGCCGAGCATTTGCAACCGACTGATCAGCTGGTCGCCGACATCGACGTTGGAGACCTGAAGTGCCCCCTCGCTCAGGGCAATGCCCGGTATCAATTCTTCAGACGCGGTGGCCCGAACATATTCGGCGCCATTCTTCGACAGCGCCCAGAGCTCGCGGGCGTCCTCAAAACCGACGCGGGCGATCAAGTCGCCGATCGGAAGGCCGTAGCCCGGCATGACCGTACCGAGCTGATGGCCGGAGGCATTCCAGCCGACGTGCCGGCCTTCGAGAACGGCGACGCTGGCACCGAGCCGCGCCGCCTCGAGCGCTACCGTCAGACCGGCAAGCCCCGCCCCGACAACGCAGATGTCGACATCCATTTCGAACGAAAGGCGCAAGCGCTCTCGTGGCGCCGCGGTATCCGGTCCGCTGGTCGTGCTGGTGGAAGCCTCGCTCATGTCGTTTTCTTACGGGCCGATCTGGCGCTTGTCACCTTGCCTGAGCCTCAAGCTTGTACATTAATCCGCGAGGCCGAAACGAATCGAGATTGCGCCATGCGCCGTTTGATGCTGCTGCGTCACGCCAAGACCGAACACGACGCGCCCTCAGGCCGCGATCGGGACCGCCGCCTGGACAAGCGCGGCCGCAGCGACGCCGCGGAGGTTGGCGGCTGGATCGGTCGGCATCCGCCTTTTCCCGATCTGGTGCTGGTTTCGCACGCGGTCCGCGCGCACCAGACTTGGGAGATTGCCTGGGAGGCGATGAAAGGACTTGCACCGGAGCCGCAGGTGGAGCTGCTGCCGGAACTCTATGGCGCCGACGCGCCGCAGCTCCGGCAAATCATCCGGAGCACATCCGAAGCAGATCCGCAGCGGTTGATGCTGGTCGGGCACAATCCGGGAATGCATGAACTGGCACTGGCGTTTGCCGGTAGCGGCGACGCCGCCGGACGCAAGGCGCTCGGCGAGAATCTGCCGACATCGGGCCTTGCCGTACTCGACTTTGCGGTCAATGACTGGGCCGACGTGGCATTCCGTCGCGGGCGGCTGGTGCTGTTCGTCACCCCAAAGCTGCTGAAGCAAACTTCGGATGACTAGCGCATGATCCGCCAAAAGCCTGAGCGTCTTGGAGATCATGCGCTATTTCAATATTTTAGAGCGCGATCGGACGCAAACCGGATTCCGCTGTTGCTGATCGCGCTCTAAGGCGGGCGCATTTGCGTTGTTTGTGCTAGATTGATGTCGGACAGGGAGGCGCAGATGTTCAAATCCATTCTCGTGCCGATCGATCTCGCCGATACCGATCTGGCAAAGCCTGCGATTGCGACGGCGGCAACGCTGTCGCAGACCTGGAGCGGCACGGTGCGCCTTCTCAACGTGATGCCGATGACGCCGGTGATGCTGGCGGAGTATGTCCCCGCCGATTTCGATGTCCAGCAGCGCCAGACCTCCGAGGAGGCGCTCGCCATCGTGGCGCGCGAATCCGGTATCGATGCTCCGCGCATCTCCACCGCGGTGCGGCAGGGCGGCATCTATCACGAGATTCTCGAAGAAGCCGCGGCGATGAAGGCCGACCTGATCGTGATGACATCGCACCGGCCGGCGATGCGGACCTATTTTCTCGGCTCCAATGCCGGCCATGTGGTGCGCTACGCCAAATGTTCGGTGCTGGTGGTGCGGCATTAGGATGAAGTTATGCGCGGCCCCCGAACGCGGCGGAGCGCCTCGTCAACGATGCACGGCGGCGCCAGGCTCCCGAATTCAAACAGGCCACTCCGCGATAAATCCTTGGGCTTTGTATGGCTCGATCTTGTCCCACTCGTTGAGCATCCGGGCTCGGAAAACAGGATCGGTATGCCAACACGAGAGCGGCGTTTCGAAACTATCCACGGTGATCAGCATCTTCTCCACCTCAGGCCAGTACCGATGCAGCGTCATCGGGTAGCGGCGCGCCGTCCAGGTGTTGCCGAGGCAGATCACGCTGCGGACATTTTTAAGGCCGAGTGCTGCTTCGATGACCGGCAGCGAGAACGCCACGTTCTCGCCGGTGTTGGTCGCGCTGTGTTCTTCAAGGATGCGTTCGGGTGGAATTCCTCGGGCCACCATTGCGGTCTTGATGATCTCGCATTCGGAAAGCCCTGAACCCGGGGTCAGACCCCCGCTCACTATCGACCACCGAAAGAAGCCCTCGCGCCAAAGCCTGCAGGCTTCATCGACACGCCGCTCGACGTCTTCGCGCGTGCCGAACATGAACAAAAGATCGGCAGGCTTTATGGGCGTCGAGATCAGATGCCTTGCGTTGATCTCTGCGATCTCGGCGTCCGTTGGCAAGCGTTTGCTTCTGTCCTCCACTTTCCTCCTCGCGCCCCAGCCGAAACAGCCGTGGCCACGATGCCGCGTGCCGACATTACCGCGAAAGTCACAAATCATTGCTGATCATTGCGGTGAAGAGAGCTACGGCAGCAACGTCTTCGGCAAATGATCGAACGTATAGGTCCGCGGCCTGTTGCGCTGCATAAAGCCGCCAATCTGCCAGCCAAACAATGCGGCGAAACCGACAAGAAATAATGCGCCTACGAATTCGCCGGTAGCCATCGCGCGAACGAGCAGGCCCGTGATCGCGATCCCTACCAGCGCCAGAAACATGATGCCGGCGGCATAAAGTTTCGGCCCGATGCCGCCGATCAGCTTGGCCTTGGTTCCAACCTGCTGCATGCGTTCATGCAACCGCGTGATGAAGGCGCGGTAGTCATGGTCCTGCGGCGCCATCAACGTGACGGTTTGCCAGCTGGTCGAGAGGATGGTGATACGCTGACGGTTCGCGTTTTCGATGTCGGCGCGAAAGCGCCGCGACTGCATTGACACCGGCCGATACGACAGTCGGATCGCCGCGATATCGGCGTAGCGCCAAACCCCGGACTTGCTGCCGACCTGCCATGACAACCCCTCCTCGATCAGCTTGAATTGATGCGCAGCTCCAATCAGCGAGGCCTTGTAGGCGTAGCGAACGCCCGCGGGAGCCTCGGTCGACAATCCAATCTTCGTAGGCAATGTACTGACCTCGCATGGGACGACGCGCGCCCGTGAATCTGAAGGTCGCGCCTAGCGCGAACTACATGCCCACAAAAATGCCACGGTGGCGAGCGCACCCAATGCGGTGCGCACGCTGTGGAGTGCGCCCCATTTGACGACCAGCGCGCGCGTTGACGACCCCGCCTTTTCAGGCTCGGTCGCCAGCAGCGCATCGTTGGTGGGTTTGATGCCGATCAGCGTCCATGGCCACGGCGCCACTATCGCAACTCCGCCGATCAAAAAGCCGGCACGCGAGGTCTGCCACCAAGCGATCAATCCTAACAGAAAGCCGACTAGCGCGAGCGGCGCCTGCATCGCGGCCCCGCGTTTGTAGGAAGGCTTCCATTCCGTGAGCAGCGCGCGATCGTCCAGCCCTAGCCGCGCCGGTTGCTCGGCGACGTTCACGTAAAGCGCGGCGCCCGTGAAGATCGCGGCCGCCGTCAGCGCGAGAAGTCCGAACGTCATGCCATGAGCCCTCTTTGAAAAGACCGGCCGAAATCACCGCGTCGGCTTGCGCGACCGCGCCGCCTTATCTTACAAGCGGAGCATGGCCGAGACGACCTATTTCCCGCGCCGCCTGATCCTCGCCGGCGCCATGGTGTCGGGAGTGCTGCTGGCGCTTGCCGTGCACATGCTCGGGGCGCGCTATGGGCTCGATCTCGGCGGCCTCTGGCGATCCGTTAAGCACGAATTCATGCCGGCCGGTGCAGCCGTTGCGTGGTGGCTGATCGCGACGGTCGGTTTCTGCGGGGGATATTTCACGGCGACGCTGATGGACAGCGCAGTTTCGGGGCAAATTCCGCAGCGGATGCGGCAGTTCCTGATCGCGGTCGGTGTGCTCGTGCTGGCGAGCGCAGGCCAGGCAGCCTCCGCGCCCAGTCCGATCCCGACGATATCGGGCGTGCTCGCGGGTCTCGCCGCGCTGTGCCTTGGCGCAGCGATGGCGTTCTGCGGCGCGCACTTTGCGCTGCGCAAGGCTTGAGCCGTTACCGCTGGACGCCGCGCCAGATCGCCGCCCCGGCTGCGAGCAGAAGGCCGGCAGAGATGACCAGTGATCCGTGCGCACCCGTCATGAAGGTGCTTGGCTGACCAGCCAGTGAGCCGAACAGCGCGACACCTAGCACGCTGCCGGTTTGGCGGGTCGAGTTGAGCACGCCGGCGGCGACGCCGGAACGTGACTTCTCGACGCTTCCCAATAGCGCCGATGTCAGCGGTGGCACCAGTAAGCCAAGACCGCCGCCGATGATCGTCAGCTGCGCCCCAATTTCCCAGTAGCTGGTGCCGGGCTCGATTCCGATGAGCGCAAGACATCCGAATGCCGACAGCGCGGCGCCGATGGCGATTGTCGCGGGCGCGCCAATGCGCTCGGCGACGCGCGCCGCCAGCAGGTTGACCGGCAGCACCGCGCCCATCATCGGGACGAACGCCAGGCCGGTCGCGAATGGCGATAGGCCATTGACGCGCTGGAAGTACAGACTGAAGACAAAAATCAACCCATAGAAGGCGACGTTAACGAGCAGGCCGACCAGCGACGTCAACGCGAACAGCCGATGTCTGAACAGCGACAGCGGCAGCATCGGTTGCGGCGCGCGCCGCTCCTGCAAAACGAACAAAACCGCAAACGCCGCCGATGCAGCGAAGCCCGCGATCACGAAAGCATTGCTCCAGCCAAGCGTGCCGCCTTCGATAATCGCGCCGGCGAGACAACCGAGTGCTGCGGTCGCCGCGATCTGGCCCGGAAAGTCGATCTCGCGCTGTGGTGTTCGCGTAGTTTCGCTGGCATAGCGCCAGCTCAGCCACAGACCGGCGAGACCGATCGGCAGGTTGACGAGGAAGATCGACCGCCAGCCGATCAGCGCGATCAGTCCACCGCCAAGCAACGGCCCGGAGGTCAGCGCAAGGCTGGCGCCCGCCGCCCAGATTCCCACCGCCCGGCCGCGCTGCTTCTGGTCCGGATAGGCGTGGCTGAGCAACGCAAGCGAGTTCGGCACCAGGATGGCGGCACCAAGCCCCTGGACGGCTCTCGCCGCAATCAGAATGGCCGCGTGGGGCGCAATTGCGCAGGCGACCGACGCGGCGGTGAAAATGGCAAAACCCGCCATGAAAACCCGCTTCGCGCCGATGCGGTCTCCGAGCGCGCCTGCGGTGAGGATGAATGCAGCAAATGCGATCGTATAAGCGCTGACGACCCACTGCAGCTCTGCAACGCCACCGCCGAGCGACGTGCCGATGCTGTTGAGCGCGGTGTTGACGATGGTGACGTCGAGTTGAACCACGCTGTAGCCGAGGCTCATCGCCGCTAGCGTCAGCGACGTTGAGAGGTTCAAACGGGCCGATATCCGTTTCGAACGCGAAGCTGCGCGTGGATCCGGACGGGATTGGAACTTAAGAGAAGTACTTCGCATGGATCACCTCAATTCGGAGGGCAACGCAGCACATAAGCCTCCGTTTCACTGAGATGCTTTGTCCATGATCGAAGTATTCTTGTGTTGCGCCGGCGTGAACCGGGCCGCGCTCCACGCCCGGACATGCGGCGCGCCAGAACTTGCCGGCAGATGCCTGCGCCTTCAACAATTGGGAGATAGCGCCCATCTATGGGGCATGGTGGCCGCATTGCGCACTCCTCAATCCTTCCGCGAACGCATCGGTGCGTGGCGTCACCTGCCGACGTTCGTCCGCCTCGTCTGGGACGCTAGTCCGACACTGACACTCGCGAGCTTGGCGTTGCGCCTCGTCCGGTCCGTTGTCCCAGTGCTCGTGCTCTATGTCAGCAAGCTGATCCTCGACGAGGTGGTGACTGAGGCGCGCCTTCCGCACCCGGCATGGTCGCCGGCCGAGTGGATTGAAAGCGGTCGCCTGGTCAGGGTCGGCTGGCTCGTAACGCTCGAACTCGGGCTTGCCGTCATCGCGGATTTCTCCGGTCGGCTAAGCTCGCTGTTCGACAGCCTGCTCGCCGAGACCTACAGCAATTTCGCCAGCATCCGGCTGATGGAAAAGGCTGCGTCTCTCGATCTCGAGCAGTTCGAGAGCGACGACCAGCAGGATCAACTCGATCGCGCGCGACGGCAGGTCACCGGACGGGCTGCATTGCTCGGTCAGGTCTTCGGTCAAATTCAGGATATCCTCACTGCATTTTCCTTCATCATCGGCCTTTTGGCCTATTGGCCTGGGTTGATCCTGCTGATGCTGGTCGCGCTTGTGCCTTCGCTGCTGGGCGAGCTCAAGTTCAACGCGCTTGGCTATCGGCTCGATTATTTCCGAACGCCCGAGCGGCGGCAGCTCGATTATGTGCGTTATCTTGGCTCCAGCATCGAGACCGCCAAAGAGGTCAAGCTTTTCGGCCTCAATCGATTCCTGATCGAGCGGTTCCGGCGCTTTGCCCAAACCATGTTCGTCGACAATCGCCGCCTCGCCACCCGCCACGCCATCTGGGGCGGTCTGCTCGCGGCGCTCGGGACCGTCGCCTACTACATCGCCTATGCAGCCATTATCTGGCGCACCATCGTCGGCGAGTTCAGCTTCGGCGACATGACATTCCTGGTCGGCTCGTTCCTCAGGCTCAAGAGCTTGCTCGACGGACTTTTACTCGGCTTCTCGCAGATCGCGAGCCAGGCGCTCTACCTCGAAGACTTGTTCTCCTTCTTCGAGGTCCGGCCGCGCATCGTCTCGCCGTGCAATCCTCTTTCCGTACCGAAGCCGATCCGCTCGGGCTTCGTCTTCGAGGATGTCGGCTTTCGCTACGCCGGCGCCGAACGCTGGGCGGTGCGCCATCTCAACCTCGAAATCGCTGTCGGAGAAGTGCTGGCGCTGGTCGGCGAGAACGGCGCGGGCAAGACAACGATCGTCAAGCTTCTGGCGAGGCTCTACGACCCAACCGAGGGCCGCATCCTGCTCGATGGCCGCGACCTGCGCGACTACGATCTTGAGGAATTGAGAAACCGGATCGGGGTCGTCTTCCAGGATTTCGTCCGTTTCCACTTCACCGCCGCCGAAAACATCGCGATGGGCCGCGTCGAGGCGGCCGCCGACCGCGAACGGATCGAGCAGGCCGCCGACCGCAGCCTTGCCGATACCATCATCGACCGACTGCCGCTCGGCCTGGAGCAACCGCTCGGCCGGCGCTTCAGCAACGGTATCGATCTGTCGGGCGGGGAATGGCAGAAGATCGCGATCGCGCGGGCCTATATGCGCGATGCTGACATCCTCGTCCTCGACGAGCCGACATCGGCGCTCGACGCCCGCTCCGAATATGAGGTGTTCCAGCGCTTCCGCGATCTCAGCGCCGGCAAAACGACGCTCCTGATCTCGCACCGCTTCTCGACCGTGCGCATGGCCGACCGCATCATCGTTTTGGAAGAAGGCGAGATCATCGAATCCGGCACGCACCAAGCCCTGCTCGCCAACGACGGTCACTACGCCGAGATGTTCGAGCTTCAAGCTGCCGGCTACCGTTGAGCGGATACGGGTGTTGCTTCGATGATTTGGCGCGCTGTGTGGTGGCGCTCTCTTCGGAATTAAATCGGCAATGGTGCCGACAAGACGAAACGCCGCGCAGAGGCTTCCGCGCGACGTTTTGTCTCAATGTTTCGACTCTCGACATCAGCTGGCAGCGCTCGCCGGCCTGCGCAGCGTTGATCAATGCCGCATCCAGCACAGCTTTGTCCGCGACGTCGCCGGCTGTTTCATTGGCCTCCTCGATGATGCCGTCGATCGCCGGAACACGACGGCGCAGCCCGTTCATCGCCGGCACGCCGAGATGTTCGATTGCTGATACGTCCGCTAACCGGCTGATCGCGAGATTGTTCCTGCCGGCGGGCGAAAACGTCCCGGGGGAACATCGGAACTTGCCAGGGGCGGAACGGCTGGACGAGTCAATGCCAGACTCGAATCTGCTGCATTAAAGACATATGTACGGCGTGTGACAGCCGCGGGCGGAAGGCCGAAGCTGGCGTTGTCAAGGATTGCACAACGCGACGTTTTTGCCTTATGGGTCATCGCATGTGTAGCGAATTGGCCGCCGCTTGCCATCGATCGTTTCGATAGGCTTCTAACTTGTTGCTGCCCTGCCGGGAGGATCAATGCACGGACTGCTGACCGCGCTGGGGCGTGGCTTCAAGAAATGGATCGGCTGGAAACGGCTCGGGATCGCGGCGAGCCTGCTCATCATCGCCTTTGCGATCACGACACTGGTCCGCACTCTCCGGGGAGTCGATACAGGCGTGATCTTGATCGCGCTGACCGAAATACCGCCTGGCCATATCGCGCTCGCCGCTCTGTGCGTGATCGGTGCATTCTGCACGCTGACGTTCTATGATTTCTTCGCGTTGCGGACCATCGGCAAGAAACACGTGCCGTACCGCATCGCGGCGCTGGCGAGCTTCACGAGCTACACCATCGGCCACAACATTGGCGCCACCGTGTTCACCGGCGGCGCTATACGCTTTCGGATCTATTCCGACTACGGCTTGAGCGCCATCGACGTCGCCAAAATCTGCTTCCTCTCGGGACTGACATTCTGGCTCGGCAACACCTTTGTGCTCGGCATCGGAATGGCCTGGCACCCGTGGGCCGCCACCGCGATGGATCAGTTGCCGCCTGCGATCAATCGGCTGATTGCACTCGGCGGTATCGCCGCCATCATCTTCTATCTCGTCTGGCTCAATTCGGGCGACGGTCGGCGTGAGCTCGGGCAGAACGGCTGGAAGGTGGTGTTGCCCTCGGCGCGGCTGACGCTGCTGCAAATCCTGATCGGCGTTGTCGATCTCGGATTCTGCGCGATGGCGATGTATCTGTTGATGCCGGCGCAGCCGGCCATCGACTTCATTTCATTGGCGGTGGTGTTCATTCTGGCCACGCTGCTTGGATTCGCCAGTCATGCGCCGGGCTCCATCGGCGTATTCGACGCCGCGATGTTGGTCGCGCTGCCGGAATTCGGCAGGGAACAATTGCTGGCCACGCTGGTGGTGTTTCGGATTCTGTACTTCCTCGTCCCTTTTGGCACCGCGATCAGCATCATGGGAATGCGCGAGCTTTGGCTCAACGTGGTGAAACCCTGGCAGGAACGCCGCAGGCTGAACGGAGGCTTCCAGACCTCCGCCGTGCCGCAGGCGGTGAAAAGTCGGCAGACGCCGCAACCGGTGAAGAAACGCCAAGCGCGAGGCTAACGACCGTCACGCCGGGCTCCTGGCTTTTTTGGGGCATCTCTCATATTTCCGCCCCAACTGTAACGTCAAAGGCGTCATGGTCCGAAATAGCCTTCGTTCGTTAATCGCGTCCGCGCTGCTGGCGGGAGCGCTGGCGGCCCTGCCGGTGCAGTGGGCGGCGGCGCAGACCGCCATCAATGCCCCGATGCAGATTTCGTGGGAGGTTCGCAATCGCTTCCGGCTGTTCCGCGAGGAACGCGATTTCTTGCTCCATGCCGACAGCGCCCGCGGCCGCAGCGTTCTGGCTTCCGAGCAAGCACTGGAGCTGCAGAGCGACGGCCGCGGCTGGGCCCGCAATACCGTGAACCGCCTCTGCATCGACCTGTCGGGCCGCGTCAACGAGCCTTGCACCCGCGACAACGTCAAGGAAAGCTACCTGACGCCGACCGACCATCCGATCACCGTGCGCTTGACCGGCCAGATTCCGGTCGGCGCTACCTGCGCCTGGTCGTTCGACGATGGCGAAGGGCCGCAGCAATCCGCTTTCGATTGCGCCGAACCTGTCAATCTCCGCGCGCGCTATGGCCGCCCTACGATCGCTACCGTGGAGGTTTCTTCGGGGCCCGAGGCGCCGCAGCGTGTCTCTACCGAGATCATGGTGCGCGATATCTTCATCGCCGGCCTCGGCGACAGCGTCGCCTCCGGTGAAGGCAATCCGGACCGGCCGATCGCATTATCCGATGAGGGTTTTTGCTTCCGCTATTATCTGGGGACCGCGGCTGCCCAATATTACCGGCCGAGCCGCGCCGGCTACAAAGGCGGACGGGCCTGCGAAGCCCCTGAGTCGCTGCAGGTATGGCAGCGTCAAAGCGCGCTCTGGTTCAATTCCGCCTGTCACCGCTCGCTGTACAGCTATCAGACCCGCACCGCGCTGGCGATGGCGGTGCAATATCCGCACATTGCCGTGACCTATCTGCCGCTTGCCTGCACCGGCGCCACCATCCCCGATGGGCTGTTCGGTTCACAACGCGCAAGGGAGTGCCCGCCGACGAAATCAGGCGCCAGCTGCAAGGGCACGGTCAACGCCCAGCTCGCCGAATTGCGCGAAGCCGTCACCGCTGCAAAACGCCGTCAGCCCGAACGCAATCTCGACCTGATCCTGCTGTCGATCGGCGCCAATGACATCAATTTTTCAGGGCTGGTCGCGGATGTGATCGTAGACACGCCAACCGAACGCGTGCTGTTCAGGCGTTCCGGCGTGATGGGATCGATCGACGATTCGCGCGCGGCATTGACGCGGGAGCTGCCGCAAAGTTTCGCCAAGCTCAGAGAAGCGCTGAAGTCGCTGGTCGGCGACCTCCAGCGCGTTGTGTACGTGTCCTATGCCGACCCGACGCTCGCCGATGGCGCGCCCTGCCCTGGCGGACGCGCCGGCTTCGATATTCATCCGTCCTTCAACGCGCAGCCGCAGCGGCTGGCCAACGTTTCGGGCTATGTCGAGAACGAATTCCTGCCGCAATTGAAAGCGCTCGCCTTGTGCCAGTCGGGCGTGCTGTGCCGCGATCCCCGCGCAGATCGAATGACCTTCGTCGACGCCCATCAGGCGGCATTCGCGAACCACGGATTCTGTGCCCGCGCCTCGAGCGATCCGGAATTCGATCGGGAGTGTTTTTCGCCCAAGGGCGAAAGCTTCGATCCGGACATCGTCACGGCGGCGAACCAGCCGATGCTTTGCGGCCGCAGTGCCGGGGAATATCGTGCCTATCTTCCGCGCGCGCGCTGGATCCGCGATGCCAATGACAGCTACTTTGCAGCGATGTCCTATCCGCAGGGGCTGCCATCTTCCAGTCAGCCCGCCGACATCCATGACGCGACCTGGGGTATTCTTTCGGCCGTGTATGGCGGTGCGGTGCATCCAAGCGCCGAAGGTCACGCCGTGATGGCGGATGCAGCCTTGCCGGCAGTCGCCTCGGTGCTTCAGCTCGATGCCGCTGTGCCTGAGGTCATTCAAGAGCCGGCGTCACCCATCGTGGTCGCACCGGATGAACGACGACCAGCTGGTCAACCCGGCGGACTATACTAACGCGCGGGCGCAGTAACGGGTGCGTTGCTCTTCTTCGCGGCAGCCGGTGGTTTGGCCGCTGCGGCCGGGGGCTGCTTGTTCGCAGCGGCTTGTGCGGCAGCCTGCGCCGGCAGATATTTCGCGACGATGCCAGGATCGAGGGTGGCGATCGATGTGTCCGGCAATCGGTGCCAAGTCTCATCCTTGCCGAGCAGCGAGATTCCCCAATAGCCGCGCATCGTCAGCGTCTGGCCGTCGGGGCTGACGCTCATCTTGGCTTTGTAGATTTTGCCGTCGCGCGGGTCGAGAACGTTGCCGCCCTCATATTTCAGCCCGTCACGCTTCATGTCCCTGATGAACGAAATTCCGAGTACCGGCGCGTCCTTGCGGTCGTCGGTGCACTTTGCGCAAACGTTGGCCTTTTCACCGGGGAGCGGAAACGTCTTGGCGATCACGCCTTCGAAGATGCCGTCGTGATCGACCACCAGAACCCAGATCACGGGCTTGCCGTCCTCTATCTTCTGCCACAGCCCGGCGGCTGACGGCTCCACCGCCTGTCCCGGAGACATCATGACGAGCAGCACGAGACCAGTTAGGAGCGGCAGCGCCAGCCGAAATCTGGATATGGCAGTCCACATCGTCACCACCTGATCAATCCATCAATCCATAAAGTAATAGCCCCAGCCTAAGGCCATTTCGTGGATCGTTCCAGTGCGCGATGCAATATCGACGGCCGCCAGGCGGCCGGACCTGCCACAAAGCTGACGAAAAATGCCTGCTGCGGCACAGCGCGCCGCAACTCATCGAGCCGCAATACGGGCGGGGTCAGCTGACCCCGAGCTTCTTTTGCAGGCTCGACGACGATGTCGTGTACTGGAACACCAACCGCTTGTCCGGATAGACATAGCGGTGCGCCTTCTGGGCCATCAGCGCGCCTTCGTGGAAGCCGCACAGGATCAGCTTCAGCTTGCCCGGATAGGTGTTGATGTCGCCGATGGCAAAAATGCCGGGCACACTGGTCTCGAAAGCCGCGGTCTCGACCGGCACCAGATTGTTCTCAAGCGCAATGTTCCAGTTCGCGACCGGCCCGAGCTTCATGGTCAACCCGAAGAACGGCAGCATGGTGTCGCACGCGACCTTTGAGATGCTGTTGTCGTTGCCCTTGACCGTAGCGCTGGAGAGCATACCGCCCTCGCCTTCAAGTCCGGTGACCTGCCCGATCTTCAATTCCATTTTCTCGGAAGCCACCAGCGCGCGCATCTGCTCGACGCTGTGCGGCGCGGCGCGGAAATCGTCGCGCCGGTGCAATAGCGTCACGCGCTTGGCGATCGGATGCAGGTTGAGCGTCCAGTCCAGCGCGGAATCACCGCCGCCGATGATCAGCAAATTCTTGTCGCGAAACTGCTCCATCTTGCGCACGGAGTAAAACACCGAGGTGCCTTCATAGGCTTCGATACCGGGCACCGGCGGTCGTTTCGGCTGGAATGATCCGCCGCCGGCCGAAATCACAACCACCTTGCATTCGAAGACCTTGCCGGCATCGGTGGTGACGCGGAAGGCTGGATCGCCGACTTTCTCGATTTTCTCCACCATCTCATTGAGATGGAAGGTCGGATTGAACGGTTTGATCTGCTCCATCAGCGCGTCGGTCAGACCCTGGCCGGTGACGAAGGGAACGCCCGGAATGTCGTAGATCGGCTTCTCCGGATAGAGTTCGGCGCACTGGCCGCCGATCTTGTCGAGAATATCGACAAGATGCGCCTTCATATCGAGCAAGCCCAATTCGAAAACGGCAAACAGTCCGCATGGGCCCGCGCCAATAATCAGCACATCGGTTTTGATCGCTTCGCTCATGTCGCTTCTTTTCGGTTGAACAGCCCGTTGGCTGGGCCTGTCTAGCCAAGGCGGCGGAGAGAGGAAAGCCATTATATGCCGCCCGTGACCACGGCAACCCCTTGCCGCAATTCGACAACTGCGCTGTAAGGGCATGAAACGTTCGGAGGCCGTCCCCGTGAACGCACCAGCTCGTCTCGATTCAACGCCAAGCCTGGAAGATTTTCCCTACCGCCTGACGGACAATGTGCGCTTTGCCGATCTCGACCCCAATCAGCACGTCAACAATGCGGTTTATGCGACCTATTTCGAAACCGGCCGCGTGACGCTCGTCAAGGACCGCAGCTTCGGGCTGATACCGCCGGGGCTGAGCTGGATGCTGGTGCGCCTCGATATCCATTTCCGTGCCGAGCTGCGGTGGCCGGGCACCATCGAAATGGGTCTCGGGGTTGCGAAGTTCGGCCGAACATCCGTGACGTTCGATCAGGTGGTGTTTTCGCAAGGCAGATGCGTGGCGTCGGCCCAATCAGTGACAGTACTGATCGACGAGAGCACGCGCAAACCGACGCCGCTGACTGGCGAGATCATCGCCAATTTCCAGCGCTGGCTTCGCCGCGGAATAGATAGAAAGTGAAGGCGCTGCAATCATCGTGGCACGACGGCTGAATTCGTCTGGCACCAGTTTTCGTCTGGCAGCGGTCTAAGCCTGCCGCTCCGGCGTCGAAACCACGAGACCGTCGAGATCGTCGGTCACCTTGATCTGGCACGACAGCCGCGAATTCGGCCGCACATCGAAGCCGAAATCCAGCATGTCTTCTTCCATCGGGGACGGGGCGCCGACCTTCTCGCGCCAGGCCTCATCGACATAGACATGGCACGTCGCACAGGCGCAGGCGCCACCGCATTCGGCTTCGATGCCCGGGATGGCATTGCGGATTGCCGCTTCCATCACGGTCGCGCCGTTCTCGACATCGATAGTGCGGGTTTCGCCGGTATGGTCGACAAAGTGAATTTTGGCCATGTTTGCTCGTGCTGCGGGGATTGAGGGTCCGGCAGTCGTATAACGGGTCGGTCCGCTCGGCGCCAGCGGCCGACGCGAAAACCTGTGGCGCGCTTTGGCAAGGCGCGGTGCGGGCGAAATCAGGACCGGCGCAGGATCACGTCGATCGTCATGCGCGCCTGCGCGACCGCCTCATTGAGCTCGGTGAGCGCTTGGGCCGGATTGTCGCCGTTCTGTATTGCAGCTTCGAGGCGGCCAGCGGCATCGGCAACGCGAAACGCGCCAATCGCGCGCGCCGAACCCTTCAGCGTGTGCGCCAGCGCGCCGGCGTCGGTGGCCAAGCTGGCAAGCGTCCCCATCAGGCTCGCCGCCTGGGCCGAAAACATCGCCAGCACCTCGCGCTCGAGGTGGACATCGCCAAGCGTCATGCGCCGGAGATGTTCGATATCGATCGGACCGTCATCGGGAGCAAGCGGCGGCGACGGCATCCATTCAATCCGTTCGAGATGAAGCGGCATGGCTAACCCAAATCTTCCCAGTCCCACCGATCCGGGGGTAGAGTTTTGGTCAGCCAACCACGGAAATGGTTAACCGAACGTTGCGAGCCCGCCGTAAGCTCGCCTTGTTTTTGACAACAAGCCGCCCCAATTCGCGGGCCGAGCGGGAATTGAGAGGAACCGGAATACCTTGTGGCGCCGCGCTGTTAACGATGATTAAGATTGTATTAATCGCGACCATTTCATTCGCATCGCCAAGCCAATAGGATGTTTCCGGATGTAGCGGACAAGCCGACGCAAGCGTCGCGCTTTCGTACCGCCTGGGGCATGACACCGGCTTCGCGCTTGCGAGGGGCGTTCGCGCAAAACTCTCCCGGGGATGAGTAAAAAGTAAAACAAGGGCTCAGACTGAACATGGCGAACAATCCCAAGAAGGTCAAAGACCCCACCGAAGTCGCGCTTTCTGCCATTCAGGAAGCCCTTAACATCAGCGACGTGACAGCGGCCGAACATGCGCGGAATTCCGGTCGCAGCGATGTGACGCCGGCAAATTCATCTTCCCCGGGTTATGACGAGAGCGTTTTCGACGCCCGGCCGGGCACCGATCGGCCGATCTTTGAGCCGATCGAGGAGCCGCGTCCGAGCCGCCGCGCCGCCAACGACGATCGGGAAACCATCGGTCAGATTCTGCAGGCCATTCAGCAGGGCCGGCCCGCGCGCAACGTCTATACGCTTGCCACGCTTTTCGCCGGTGTCTGGATTCTCGGCGCCGCCCTGCTGACGCTCAGCTTCCTCCCCTCGCTGCAGGCAGCCATTGGTCAGGGCAGCGGCGGCACGCTCGTGCTCGCAGGCTTGGCGGCATTGTTCTTTGCGCCGATATTGCTGTTTTATTTCCTGGCGAGCCTGTCCTGGCGCGGCCAGGAATTGCGCATGATCGCGCAGTCGATGGCGCAGGTTGCGATCCGCTTTTCGGAGCCTGAGAGCGCGGCAAGCGACTCGATGGTTACCGTCGGCCAGGCGATCCGCCGCGAAGTCGCGGCCATGGGCGACGGCGTCGAGCGCGCCATCGCGCGCGCCGGCGAACTCGAAACCCTTGTCGCCAATGAAGTCTCGGCGCTCGAGCGCGCTTACAGCGATAACGAAGTGCGCATCCGCGCTTTGCTGCAGGATATCGCCCATCAGCGCGACAATCTCGTCGGCCAGGCCGAGCAGGTTCGCAGCGCCATCTCCGGCGTTCAGATCGATCTGCGCCACGATATCGCGCTGATATCAGACGCGATCGCCTCCCGCGTTGATGAGGTAGCCAAGACCATCACCGGCGCGCTGGAAGAACGCGGCGCGCACATCACCCAGGCGCTCAGCAACGCCGGCGATAACATGATCCTCGCGCTCGGCGAGCGCGGCGGTGACCTGCTCGACCGTCTTGAGGAAGCCAGTGCCGAGACCGCGCGCGCCGTGCTCGACGCCAGCGAACGCCTCACCACCAGCCTCAACTTCAAGACCGGGCACGTCCATGACGAGTTCGTCGATCTTGCGGACCGCGTCCATGAGATGCTGAACGAGCGGCTCGACCGCATCACTAGCGAATTCGAGCTGCGCTCTTCCACCATCGTCGACGGAATTTCCGACCGGACCGAACAGGTTCATGACTCCTTGAAAAACTCCAGCGACTCCCTGTTGCTGGAGCTTGAACTGCGCGGTGGCGATCTGGTGGGCAGGATCGATGAAGCCGGCAACCGCCTGGCGGCTCAGATCCTCACCAGCGGCGACAAGGCCAATGAAGCGCTTGACGTAACCGTGAACTCGCTGGTGGCGAAGGTCGTCAGCCAGACCGAAACCGCGCACGACTCGCTCAGCCTGCAGATGAGCGCCTTCGATGAACTGGTAAAGAACCAGGGCGGCGAACTCGCGGAGAAATTCGCCCGCGACAGCGGCAGCCTGGGTGCTTTGATTACCCGCCACATCTCGGAATTCGACCGCACCGTCAAGACCTTCGGTGGCGAGATCGTCGATCGCATGGGTCAGCGCACCCAGGATATCGCCGAAACCCTGAAAACCTATGTCGACAACTTCGACACCCGCCTGGCTTCGAATAGCGGTGAAATCACCGCTTCGCTGGACCAGCGTCTCCTGCAATTCGAGACCACGCTCGGAACCAGCGTGGCCAATTTTGATACCTCGCTCGACGGCAAGATCAAATCGTTCGATGAGTCCATCGACGGCCGTCTCAAATCGCTCGAGCAGACCTTCGATACGCGCGCGAAGTCGGTAACCGAAACCATCGACGGCCACCTTGGCTCGCTGGCCACCTCGCTGACCGATGGTGCCGCGCAGGCGATCCACTCGATCGACTCCCGCGTCACCCTGCTCGCCTCTTCGCTGACCGACGGCACCGTGCAGGCGATCGAAGCGATCGACCGGCGCATCGCCAACGTCACCGAAACCATCGATGGCCGCACCGCTCACCTGACCGACGCCATCACGGCGCGGTTTCAGGAAATTCACCAGGGCATCGAGACCCGGGTCGGCGGGGTTGCCAGCGATATCGATATCCGCGTGGCGCAGTTCGAGGACCTTTTGGGTTCGCGCGTCGAAGCCGTGGCCGGTCGCATCGAGAGCAGCGGGCGGCAGGCCAGCGAAGGTCTCATGGCACGCGCCGAGGAACTATCGCTCGGGATCAAGTCCCACGTCGAGGATGCGGAGCGCTCGCTGACCACCCTTGTGGTCAGCACCAGCGAGACCATTCAGACCGGCGCTCGCGCCGCGCAGCAGTCGCTGCTTTCGGTTTCGTCCGACGTCGGCGCACAGCTGAAGCTGACCTCGGCGGAAGTCGAGCGCGCGCTCACCGCTGTCGGCACCGGTGCCGCGGACTCGATCGTGACCAGCGCCCGCGATGCGCAGGCCACCATGATGACAGCCTCCGGCGAAGCAGCGACCCAGATCAAATCGCTGTCCGCCGACGTCGAGCGCACGCTCTCCGCTGCCGGTGCAGCAAGCGCGGCCTCGATTCTTTCCAGTGCGCGTGAAGTCCAGACCACGCTGGTTACCGCTTCTGCGGATGCGTCCAACCAGATCAAGGCGATCTCGACGGAGATTGAGCGTTCGCTCAGCACAGCCACCGCCAGCACCACGGACAATATCATGTCCAGCGCCCAAAGCGCGCAGAGCGCTCTGCTGGCCGCATCGAACGAAGTCACTTCGAAGGTCAAGTCGGCCTCCACGGAAGTCGAACGGTCGGTTCTCGCTGCTAGCAACACTTTCGGCTCCACCATGACCGGCAAGACCGACGAAATCGTCAACTATGTGCAACAGCAGACGGATCGTCTGGCGCAGATGATCGACGGCAAGCGCGGAACGCTGGTCGAGGCGATCAGCGCCAAGACCAACCAACTCACGGTCGACATCGACCGCGTCACGTCGGATGCCCTGAAATCGATCGAAACCAGAGGCCAGACCTTCTCGCAATCCGTCTTGAGCAACGGTTCGGACGTTGCGCGGACGATTACGTCCGCCGGCGAGTTGGCCACAGGCGCCATGAACAGGTCGCTGAAGGACCTGGATCAGGCATCGCGAGCGGTGATCGACCAGTCGCGTCAGGTGTCGGTCGCGGCGGTGACCGAAATGCAGGAAACCAGCAAGATCCTGCGCACCGACACGGTCGCCCTGTTCGAGCGGCTGCGTGAAGGCAATATCCTGTTGCAAGAAGTGTTGACCGGCGCCCACGATAATCTCAACTCGCTTGAACGCGCCCTGGTGAACCGCGTGGCCGACTTCGTGTCGGCCATGAACGACGTCACCTCGCGCAACGGCGTCGCCACCCAAACGCTGGAAGACCAGTTGAACATCTTCAACGCCAAAACCGGCAAGGCGCTGGAAAATCTCGGCTCGCTTTCCAGCCAGTTCGAGACCCACGGCAAGACGCTGGTCGATGCCGCGGCCGTTGTCGAACAAAGCAACCGCAGCACCAACACCTCCCTCGCCGAACGTAAGTCAGCGCTGGAATCGCTGGTCACCACCATCGATCTGCGCACGGCAGACCTCGATCAGCGCCTGTCACGGTTCACCGGTTTGCTGGATGAATCGCTGGCGGCCGCGGAAGAGCGCGCGCGCGATATCGCTCGCATAGTGGCGGAAACGGCCGGCGCAGGTTCTGCCGCGATCAACCGGCAATTCGAGGCGGTTCGTTCAACGGCCGAAGAGGAGCGGCGGCTGACCGCCGAGGCCATGAACGAAATCTATCAGCAGAGCACGCAAGAAGCTGATGCGATGTTCAAGCAGTCGGCGGAGAAGTTCGCCGATATGGTGACGAGCATGAAGCAGATGGCTGCGGAAATGCATAACGAGCTCGAGTCCACGCGCAACGAACTTCGCCGCGGCGTGCTGGAGATGCCGCACGAAGCCGCCGAGAGCACCGCGCAGATGCGCAAGGTGATCGTCGACCAGATCGAGGCATTGGCGGAACTGAACCGGATTGTCGCCCATCACGGTCGCGGACTGGACGTCGTGACCGCGGGCCGCTCCAACTCGCATCGCCAGGAAGAGCCGATGCTGGCCACGGCCAGCGGCAGCCGCGGTGCGCCGCGTATGCGCGACGGCGGCAGCGCGTCGACCCTGCCGCCGCCGGACTTGGGCCTGCCGGCTTCGCACCGCACCGAAGCGCCGCCGGTCAGCCCCGCGAGTTCCGATCAGGGACGCGATGGATGGCTTTCCGATCTCTTGAACCGCACCGATGCCGCCGGCGCCAATCGTGACGTCCCACGCGGCCGTCCGCCGCAACAGGCAGCCGGTGGCAATCCGCTGGAGTCGCTATCGCTCGACATCGGCCGCCTGATGGATCGCAATCTCGCGGTCGAGATGTGGGATCGCTATCAGCGCGGCGAGAGCAAGGCCTTCTCCAAGCGGCTCTACACGCCGGCCGGCCAGAAGGCCTTCGATGAAGTCGTTCGCAAATACCGCGCCGACCGCAATTTCAAGCAGACGGTTGACCGCTACATCACCGAATTCGAGCGATTGCTCGACGAGGTTACGCGCGACGAGCGCGGACCCGCGGTGCTGCGCAGCCACCTCACCTCCGAGACGGGCCTCGTCTACACCCTGCTCGCCCATGCGGCAGGACGGCTGGGATAAAACCTGAGCCGATCGCACAACAAGAAACGGAGGCAGCGATGCCTCCGTTTTTGTGTTTGGGGCGGTTCGTAGCTTATCTTCGGTCGGCAACGCCGGATGACATACCGAACAGGTGAAATGTGATGCGTGATCTGACACGGGAGGAGTGCTGGTACTCAGCTCAATTTATAGGTAGTTGCGCTCCCGATAGACGCCACGAAGTAATTTCGATTTTTTTTGCGCTGGGCGGAAAGCCCGAGAGCGTTGGTGACATTAAGGTCGTATACAGGTGATCGGCACACTGAGTAGCCGGTAGGGCGGATTGGCCAAACGGCTGTGCGACTGCGAACAATACCGCTTGGCTATTGCGTCTTACGACTCTACTGCCGCTTCCTCTCGTTCGCCGCCGCTGCGGGCGCAGGTGCTGGCGCCGGCGTGCCGCTGTTGCCCGCGCCGAACAAAAGACGCGTCGGGTTTCGGTCGAGATTGTTCACCGCGCGGCTGATATCGCCGAGGGTGCGGCGGCCATCGACCATCAGGGCACCCGAACGCTTGTCGAAATCTTCCGCCAGTTCGCGGATCGATTTCACCGCCTGGAACAACTCGCCGCCGTCCTTGCCGCCGGCCAGCGTGTTCAGGCCGAGCATGAGGTGGTCGGCCTTGCTCATCACGCCGTCGACTTTCAGCATGACGTTGTCGATCTTCTCGGAATTGCGCGCCAGCGAGGACGTGAAGGTCTCGAGGTTACGCAAGGAATTTTTGACCGCCTCCTGATTGTCGGCGACCACCCTGTTGATGTTCTGCAGCGTCCCTCGTATCGCCTCAGTAACGTCCTGCAGCCTGTTCGGGTCGGCGGTCAGGACGGGGATGCCATCCTCATCCAGGGGAACGCTCGGCGCGGCCTCCTCGCCGCCCTTCAGCGATATCGCAGCGACGCCGGTGAGCCCCTGAAATTCGAGCCCGACCAGCGTGTCCTTGCGGATCGGCGCATTGTTCTCGACCAGCGCGAGTGCGACCACTCGACGTGGATTGTCGAGTTTCACGGAGATCACTTCTCCTACCCTGATACCGTTGAAATTTACGCTGCCGCCGTTACGCAGGCCCGCCGCCGGGCCCTCGAAGACGATGCGCAAAGGACCGCGCGCCTTCGTGGTGTGGAGCGACTGAAACCACATCACGAAGCCGAACGCCGCGGCAATCACCGCCAGCGTGAACGATCCGATCAGGACGAAATTCGCCCGCGTTTCCATCAACCCACTCCGATACCAGACTCTAATTCAGCTTCGCTGGATCAGAGCCGTCGTTTATCTTTTCGTCTGAGCATGATCTCTTCCGCAAAACCGGTACGCTTTTCAAGATCATGCTCTAGCCCATGACGGCGCGGGCGCGCTTGCCGTGAAAATAGGCCCTCAACCAGGGGTGCTGCGAGGCCTGCATGTCGGCCATCGAGCCTGCGGCAATGATCTTGCCGTTTCCCAACACAGCAATGCGGTCACAAGCGGTATAGAGGCTGTCCAGATCGTGGGTTACCATGAAAACGGTCAACCCCAAAGTACGCTGCAGGGTGCGAACCAACTCGTCAAAGTCGCCGGCGCCGATCGGATCGAGGCCCGAGGTCGGCTCATCGAGGAAGACGAGTTCCGGATCGAGCGCAAGTGCGCGCGCCAGCGCCACGCGCTTGATCATGCCGCCTGAAAGTTCCGAGGGAAAACGGTCGGCTACTTCGGGGCGCAATCCCACCATGCCGAGTTTGGCGACCGCAATCTCGTCGAGCAAGCGCTGCGAGACGTTGAGATATTCGCGCACCGGGAACTGGATGTTCTGCCGCACGGTGAGCGAGGAAAACAGCGCGCCCTGCTGGAACAGAATTCCCCAGCGCCGCTCGACCCCGCGGCGCGCGGCGGCATCGGCTGAATCGAGATCGATCCCAAAGACCTCGATACGCCCGCTGATCTTCGGGACCAGTCCAATGATGGTGCGCGTCAGCACCGACTTGCCTGCGCCGGAAGGACCGACAAAGCCCAGGATTTCGCCGCGCTTCACGTCGAGATCGAGGCCGTCCAGGACCTTGGTGCTGCCGAACTGTACCGAGACGTCGCGCACGCGGATGATGGCGTTTTGGATTTCAAACGTCATCGTCACATTCCGATTGAGGCGAAAAAAATCGCAAACACGCCGTCCATGACGATAACAAAGAAGATTCCCTTCACCACTGAAGACGTCGTGTGTTGTCCGAGCGACTCGGCGCTGCCCTGCACCGCGAGTCCTTCGACGCAGGCGACGATGCCGATCACCGCCGCCATCACCGGCGCCTTGATGATGCCGACGGTGAAGTGATCGATCGAGATCGCATCGCGCAGCCGAAGCAGGAACGCGTCGGGATCGACCCCGCCGTAAAACCACGCCACCAACCCGCCGCCATACAGCGCGGCGATGGCACCAAGAAAGGCCAGGATCGGCAGCGCGATGACCAGCGCCAGCATCCGCGGCAAAATCAAAACCTCGATCGGATCGAAACCCATGGTACGCAGCGCATCGATCTCCTCGCGCATCTTCATCGAACCGAGTTCGGCGGTATAGGCGCTGCCGGATCGACCCGCCACCATGATCGCCACCAGCAGCACGCCGATTTCGCGCAGCACCAGGACGCCGAGCATGTCGACGACGAAAATGTCCGCACCGAACTTGCGGAAATGAAAGATACCTTGTTGGGAGATGATGCAGCCGATCAGAAAGGTGATGAGCACGACGATCGGCACCGCGCGCCAGCATACTTGCTCGAGATGATGCACGGTCGATGTCAGGCGAAAGCTACGAGGGTGAATCATCACCCGCCCGCTCGCCGCAAGGACCGCGCCGAGCATATCGATCAGTCCGACGATGGTTGCGCCGATGCCGACCATGCTGCGGCCGACCTGATCGAGCATCCCCGTAATCGTCACCGATGTGGTGTCTAGAGCGGGCGTGGCTTTCACCCTGCGCACCTCGTCGACCAGGCTTGAATAGTCGGCCGAAAGCCCGGCGATCTTCGCCTCGACGCCGCCCTCGGTCAGACTGCGGCGAAGCCGTTCGATCAACCAGGCGCCGAAGGTGTCGAGCTTCGAGACCTGCGACACATCAATGAAGATGTTGGGCCGGCTTCCCGTCAGCTTTTCAGCGTCGTCGACAATCTGCTCAAGCAGCGGCGCAAAGCGGGCGGTCCACGGACCCGCGGCGCACAGCGCAAGTCCATTGCCCCGCGCAATCCGCTCCAATGTCGGGGCGCCGCTCACCATGCCCGCTCCTGGGCCGGTTCTCCGCTATTCCTGGAAATGGAAAGATTAAACACGCCGCGCCGCCTTGTGGAACACGCCCCTAACCAGCCATACTTGGGTGCGTCGGGCAAGCCGGGCGGTTCAAAAATTGCCAGATATTAAAATGACTTCCAGCCAATCGACAGCGCTTTCCGCTCGAATCGAACACTGGCCGATCGCCGGCAGCTTCACGATCAGCCGCGGCGCCAAGACGCAAGCGGTGACGGTGGTAGCGGAAGTCAGCCGCGGCGGCCATACCGGGCGCGGCGAATGCGTCCCCTACCCGCGCTATGCCGAGACGCCGGAAGCGACGTTGGCCGCCCTGCAGGCCATGCAGGCCCCCCTGGCACGGGGGCTCGACCGAGAGGCCCTGCAGGCGGCAATGCCTCCAGGCGCCGCCCGCAACGCGCTGGACTGCGCGCTGTTGGACCTCGAGGCCAAGAGCACAGGCCAGCGCATCTGGAACCTGCTAGGGCGCCCCGTCCCGCAAGCCTGCATCACCGCCTACACGATCTCGCTGGGATCGCCGGAGGCAATGGCGCTGGCGACCGCCAAGGCCGCGCACCGGCCGCTGCTCAAGATCAAGCTCGGCGGCGAGGGCGACAGTGAGCGGATCGCAGCGGTGCGCAAGACCGCTCCCCGATCTGAACTCATTGTCGATGCGAACGAGGCATGGACACCAGGCAACCTCGAACAAAATCTCAGGGAATGCGCGGAAGCCGGCGTTACGCTGGTCGAGCAGCCGCTTCCTGCCGGGCAGGATGAGCCGCTGGCGCGAATCCGCAGGCCACTTGCCGTCTGCGCCGACGAAAGCGTGCACGATCGCGCCTCGCTCGACGGCCTGCGCGAACGCTACGATACCGTCAACATCAAGCTCGACAAGACTGGCGGACTGACGGAAGCGATGGCGATGGCGGATGCGGCGCGCGGGCTGGGATTTGAAATCATGATCGGCTGCATGGTCGCGACCTCGCTGGCGATGGCGCCGGCGATGCTGCTCGCACGCAAGGCTCGATTTGTCGATCTCGATGGCCCCCTGTTGCTGGCGCGCGACCGAGATGACGGGTTGCGCTACGACGGCAGCCTGGTCTATCCACCGGAGGCAGCGCTTTGGGGCTGATCGGCCAGCCGATGCCGCGCGAGCCACATTACGAGCGCGCCTGACAGCGCCATTGCCGCCATGACATAGTAGACGCCCTGCCCGTACCGGGCGTAGATGACGCCGGACAAGATCGATGCGCTGCTGACGACAATGCCGGTGCAGGCCGCGAGATAACCCTGTCCCCTCGCCATCATGTGAACAGGCACGTTGCGCACCAGCAGGCTCATGGTGCCGACCTGGGTCAATCCGAACGTCAGGCCATGCGCCAATTGCACAACCGCGAGGATCGCAATTGGCAGATCCTGCGCGGTGATCGACCAGCGCGCGACAGCACTCAGCGCGGCGATCACGACCAGCACCGCCGGTGACAGCGTGAACCGCGGCGACAGCGCGAACACCACGATTTCGGCGAGCACCCCCAAGGACCAAAGGCCTGCAATGGTCAGCCCGCCGAGGCCCGATTGCTGCCATGCGATGGAAGCGAAGATGTAATACGCAGCGTGGCTGCCCTGGATCAGGGCCGACGCTGCGATGATGGCAAGAAAACCGGGCTCACGGAGCAAGGCGCTTGCGCGTTGCAGCGCTGCGGGGGCCGCCTTTGGACTCTCCAAAGGCTGCAGCCCGAGGCTGACGAAGGCGCCGAGCGCTGCCACTGACGCAATGACCCAGATCAGCTCCCGCGCCGCGATGACGTCGACCAATAGCCCGCAGGCCAGCGCGCCTACCACGAATGCCGCCGAGCCCCATAGTCGCAGCGGGCCGTAATCCAGGCCGTAGCGCGCCACGCCTCGCAACGCATAGGCATCCGTCAGCGGCACCATTGGCGTCCACATAGAGGCGGTGACTGCGAAGGCGAGGAACACCAGGATCGGGTGGTGCTGGGTTCCGACCACCGAAAACCCGAGCGCGGTCACAAATGCCGTCACGATTATGGCGCCGCGCAGCGATTGACGCCTTTCGGCAAGGCCGGTCACGAACGGCAAAATGGTGAACCGCGCCACGGCAGGCACTGCCGTGATGATCCCGATCCACGACGCGTCGATCCCAACCGCCTTCAGCCACACCGGGAAAAACGGCAGATAGGTCCCGACAAGGCCGAACACCGTGCCGTAAAACAGCGCCAGCCGCATCGCGAAGCGCCTGGAGGTCTCTTGAGATGAGATGGGGATTTGTGCTTCGGATGGCATCAATTCAATTGCGATTCGCTTGATATCGTGGATGATCGTTAGCGTAACGCGCGATAATTTGCGCGATGAGTTTCCGATGGCTGACGAAGCATTTGCCCTATCGCCGATCTCCGCTCGCGCGGCCCAGCCGAGCGAGGCGGACTATGACGCGATCCGCGAAGCGTTCATGGAGACGTCGAGGGGCCGCTGGTTTCTCGGCGAGTATGCCAAGCGCAACCGCAATGCGGATACCCGCATGGTGCTCGATGCGGTGACGCGGATCGAAGAAACGATCGCCGCCCAGAGACAGCTGGCCTCTAATAGTGGGCTGGCCGAGACCTTGGCCGTCATCGGGGATGCGATCGTCGAGGCGAGAGCCGCCGCATCGGCGGCATTCGACAACCTTGCGCTAGAGGAAAATCTGGCGCCGGTCCGCAAGGGCGCCCGCATTATGCGGGAAATCAGCTGGCGGTGGCGCGAAATCGGTACGGACGGCCGGATTTGCGATTTGATCGATTCCCAGGTCAATGCCATCGAAGCGAGCTGTGGAAAAATCTCATCGAAGGATCCCTTGGGCGCATTGAGCGCCGCATTCGATCTGATCGAGGCGCGGATCGAGGAGTTTGGCGAGAGCGATAGAGGCGCTCCGCAGGCCAATGAAGAAGCCGTCGCCTCAGCAGCCCCGGCTTCATCAGGGGCAATGCCTGCCGGCACGGCGGGAGAGATCGAGGCGGCGACCGCCACAATGGATTCCGAAGCCGTAATGAGCACGCCGGCAAAGCCGGCCGAGGCCATGGCTCGGGCGGTCGGCACGGCGGCGGAGGCAACCGACGCTGAGGCCGCCGACGCGAGGGGCGAGGCGGCCGATGCCTATGACGAAGCGCTGCTGGACATGATCGCGCTTGAAATGGCGGCGCCGGAGCCGCTCGATGGCGATGATCCATTCGACGCCGATGCCGACGAAGTTTACATGGCGGAGCCACCGCCTGCCGACCCTGACATCGTCGCCGAGACGCCTGAGCCAATTGCCAAGCCGGCGGAACCGTGGAGGATTCAACCTTCGTTTGAATCCTCGCTCGGTTCGACGCTTATCGCCAGCGGGATCGTGCGAAGACCCTATGCCGCGGGGCCCGATCCGCTGGCGCCGATCCGACGCATGAGCCAGGCCGAGAAGATCGCATTCTTGTCGTGATCGCCAGCGCACCTTCCGCAAAAGCATGCTCTCGGACTTGATCCGAGGGTGGGCGTCGGTTTTGCTTCGCGATCAAGTTTACGCAGCTTTCGCAGACTCAACTGCGGCAGAATACGCGCAAGCCAATAATATCAGTTGATGAGTTTCGCGAACAAATCCGCGTCAACGTTGCCGCCCGACAAAACGATGACGACGTTCTTGCCGCGCCCATCGATGCGGCCGGCCAGCAGGGCGGCAAGGCCCACCGCGCCGCCGGGCTCGACCACCAGCTTCAACTCGCGAAACACAAATCCGACCGCAGTGCCGACTTCCGAGTCGGAGGCGGTGATGCCTTGCGTTAGCAAGCGGCTGTTGATGGCGAAGGTGAGTTCGCCGGGGATCGAGGCCATCAGCGCGTCGCAGATGGTACGGCCTTCGGCGCGATGCGGCTCGCGTTTTCCGGCGCGCAGCGAACGCGCGTGATCGTCAAACGCTTCCGGTTCGCCGGACATCACCATGGCCTGCGGATAGCGCGTCTTGACCGCGGTTGCGACACCCGCGATCAGGCCGCCGCCGGAAGCCGGTGCAATCACGATATCCGGCGTTACGCCAATCGCGGCCATGTCCTCCGCAATTTCCCGCCCCACGGTGCCCTGGCCGGCGATCACAAACGGATCGTCATAGGGCCGCACCAGCGTGGCGCCTCGTTTATCGGCGATGTCGCGGGCGATCGCCTCACGATCTTCGCGGTCGCGATCGTACAGCACCACTTCCGCACCATAGCCCTTGGTTCGTTCGCGCTTTGAGAGCGGCGCGTCGGCGGGCATCACGATGGTCGCCTGCATGTTCAGGATTTGCGCCGCCGCCGCCACGCCCTGGGCATGGTTGCCGGATGAGAATGCGACCACCCCACCGCCTCGCGCGCCCTGCGGAATCGAGGATAGCTTGGTAAAGGCGCCGCGAAATTTGAAAGATCCGGTCCGCTGCAGCATTTCCGGCTTCAGAAACACTCTCGTTCCCACGCGCTCGTCGAGAGCGGGCGAGGAAAGCAAGGGCGTTCGCACCGCGAAGGGCGCAAGCACCCGCGCCGCCGCGTCGATATCCACCGAACTAATAGGCAGGGCCGAGGACAATTCCGTCATTCGTGACTTGTATCGCGTACCCCGACATACGGGCAAGACACTTGCGCGAGATCAGGCAACGAAACGCGGCTGTTCCGCCGCAAATTGCAGGGCATCGCTTTCCGGATCGACGTTGCGGACGTCCGTTATGTTTTCCACGAATGCCCGCGCCGAAGCTTCCCAGGTGTGCTTTCCGGCAAAGTTGAGGCAGGCTTGCGGTGAAATTTCAAGCGCGGACAGACACGCTACCCGCAAATCGTCGTTCAGCACGCCGACCGGCTCGTGGCCGATCACGTCGCGGGGCCCGGTCACGGGAAACGCGGCGACCGGCAGGCCGCTTGCGAGCGCCTCCAGAAGAACCAAGCCAAAGGTGTCGGTCTTGCTCGGAAACACGAAGACGTCAGCCGCGGCATAGACTTCCGCCAATGCTTCGCCCTGCCGGGCGCCGAGAAATACGGCTTGCGGATATTCTCGGGCCAAGGCCGCCCGCGCCGGTCCATCGCCGACGATCACTTTTGAGCCGGGCAAGTCGAGGCCGAGAAACGCCTCGAGATTTTTCTCGACCGCAACGCGGCCGACACAGAGGAACACCGGCCGTGGCAAGCCAAGGTCGACCGGGCGCGGATGAAATTGCCTGGCGTCCACGCCGCGCGGCCATAGCACCACGTTGCGAAAGCCGCGTCCGCGCAACTCGCTCGCCAGCGCCGGCGTCGCTGCCATCACCGCCTGGCTCGGTCCATGGAAGGCGCGCAGCGCCGCCCAAATCCAGGATTCAGGGATCGGTAAACGCGCAGAGATGTATTCCGGAAATCGGGTATGGAAGCTCGTGGTGAACGGCAATTTGTGCCGGCGGCAATGACGCCGCACCAATAGTCCGATCGGCCCTTCGGTCGCGATGTGAATGCTGTCGGGCCGCGCGTCAGCGATCAGTCGCGCTATTTTGGCCGGACCCGGCAACGCCACGCGCAGATCCGGATAGCTCGGCATCGCAAAGGTGCGGAACGACTGGGGTGTGAGGAAGCCGACATCGACGCCAAACGCCTTGGCCGCCTCCGCCATCATGCTCAGCGTCCGCACCACCCCGTTGACTTGAGGATGCCACGCATCGGTCGCGACCAGAATTCGCATCAGGCGGCACGCGCCGCTACGGAGACAACAGGGACCGCCCGGCGCAGCGGGTCGGTCCAGGTGATGATTTCAAACCGGCCGTCTTCGTGCTCGGCAAGCGCAGTGCAGCTTTCCACCCAATCGCCGCAGTTCATATAGCTGATTCCATGCTCGTCACGGATGGTGGCGTAGTGGATGTGGCCGCAGATCACGCCATCCGCGCCGTGACGGCGCGCCTCGGCGGCCAACGTCTGTTCGAAGGCGCCGATATAGTTGACGGCATTCTTGACCTTCAGCTTCGCCCATTGCGACAGCGACCAATAGGGCACGCCGAACCAGCGCCGAAACATATTGACCAGGCGATTCATGCGGATCGCGAAATCGTAAGCCTTGTCGCCGAGATGGGCGAGCCAACGCGCGTTCTGCACCACGAGGTCGAAAATATCTCCGTGAATGACGAGGTAGCGCCGTCCATCGACACCGACATGAACAGTATTTTCCACGACGTCGATGCCGCCGAAATGCGTGCCGTAGTAGTTCCTGAGGAACTCGTCATGATTGCCGGGGACGTAAATGACCTTGGAGCCTTTGCGCGCCTTGCGCAGCATTTTCTGCACGAAGTCGTTGTGCGACTGCGGCCAGTACCAGTTGGACTGCAGCGCCCAGCCATCGACAATATCGCCGACGAGATAGACGGTGTCGGCATCATGGCTGCGGAGAAAGTCCAGCAGTCGTTCGGCTTGCGAGCCGCGGGCTCCGAGGTGGACGTCGGAGATAAACAAAGTGCGAAAGCGTCGTTCCGGACACTCTTCACTCATAGTGTAACTTCCCATGCGCGAGCATGCTAACAGAATCCCATGACGGCGTGATGACGGCTCATGCCGCCGATGGAGCCATTCGCTCGAAACAGATCGCGACTTTTCATGTGTCATCCAGCAACGGCGGGGCGAATCAGTGGTGCGCCTGCTGAGTCGCGAATAGCAGCGCCGTGCGACAACCAAGCGACATGCGCCCGAGGCGTGTCCTCGTTCGCGTTGGGCAATGCGCGGGAGTTGTGAGGGCTGTGAGCGGCGTGCCCTATGTTGGACCGTCATTGCGAGCCAACGGGTCGCGCGAATGCGCAATTTCTCGATGTCGTTCCCGCGAAATCCGGGGCCGTCTCAAATGACAGCAATCCCGGATTGCGCTTCGCTCCATCCGGGCTACGTTTGCCAGCGCAAATTCGATTCAAATTTCTAACAGCCAAGAGGCAAGAGACCGTCATTGCGAGCCAACGGGTCGTGCGAATGCGCGCCCGATGACAGGCTCCGCGAAGCAATCCATAATTGCCGCCGCATAGAAAAGCTGGATTGCTTCGTCGCTTCGCTCCTCGCAATGACGTCAAAAGTCGTCATACCCCGCGCATGCGGGGTATCCAGTACGCCGCGGCTCCTCGGTTTATCATTGACGTCTCTGGAATACTGGATCGCCCGGTCAAGCCGGGCGATGACATCGAGAGTAAACGCAGCCGCGCGATCCCGCGGCGCGAAGCGCCCGAGTCGTGCTGGAATTTTTCGCCCAGGAAAAGTGAGGGCGTGGGGAATGCCGGGTGCACGGTGCACCCGCAGCCCGTGTGCATTGGTAGTAAGCACACGGTAGTCACCGCAGGTCACCGGAACACCCGGCATTCCCGCACGCAATGGTTTTAACGGCTTATATCGTGCTCTCCCCGGCGACGAATTCGTCTTGTCACCGTCATCGGCGGATTGAAGGTTTTGTCAGAGCCCGGTTGGGCCAACGAAAACCTCCGCCGACTTGACACCAGCAACGGGTGCCAGGACCACACGGTTTTGCCGTCCGCTGCAACATCGTTCGTCTCGCGCGCCGCAAATCGCTCACGAGGTTCAACCCGCCCTGCGATTGCCGATGCGCGCCCGACGCTGCCGCGTCCACCGCATCCCACCCCGCGTCCGTGACGATCGCGATACGCCCCTCTCATGGGGTGAGACGGCGAAGCTTATGAAGTGATTTGGGTCCGGCGGGAACAGGAATATTTTTGCAAACGGGACTAGACAGCCAACTTGCTGATTTGCCCGTCGGGCAGCCGCGATCTCTGTTTGGTTGGTCGCCGCCTTTAGTTGAGCGTAGATGGCTCGTATTTTTGGCGTGATGCGCAGCTTGCGGTTATCCTTCATCTAACGTGACTCGGAGACGCCGCAGCGCAGCCAACATCTGTTGATGGGCTTGGGCTGAGACGGCAAGGCTTCATCGTCGCCAACGACACGAGACTTCCCTTGCGCAGCGAGTTGAACTGCAGCAGAATTTGCGGATTGCAATGAATGGGAGGTCATTTTGAGAATTGGAATAGGCATCTTGGTTGTTTTTGCATTTGCGCTGATCGCGGCTTCGATTGCCCCTGCGGAAGCAGCAAAGAAGACGCGAGACGAATGCATACAGCTCGCAAGTCAGCGCGGGTTCAATGGGAGTGGCGATAGAACACAAGCCGCCATCAAGCGAAAATTTGTCGTAGACTGCATGCAGGGCAAACAGAGCTAATCCGCCAGCGTCGAAACAGTGTGAGGCCGCCTCCGTTGGCGGCCTCTCGCAATGGGTTCTTTACCTTCCAAAAGAAACGGCCCCAGCTCTCGGGGGCTAGCTGGGGCCGCGTTGGCTTAGAGATGTACCGGATGGGGGGAAACCGGCACGGTTCTGATATAGGTTCGCTATCCGCCGTCGCTATTAAACTGTCCGTGACGGTGGCCTGTTTTGAAATCACGAATGGCCTATTTCGGCCAGTACCCGCACTCGGCACTAGTTCCATGGGGGGACGTAATTCGTCCGGACCGCTGCAACCTGCATTGAACCTTGGCACGTCCCGTTCAGACAGATAGCCACCGGGGGATTGCGCTGTCCGGATTTATGCCAACGCCGCCAGCATTATTCAGCTTGGCGGCGTTGTGCGTTCCCGTTTTGAGGCCCCGGACAAACGGCCAACGCCTATTGCGGAATTGACTGGCTATTCCTGCCGCAAAGGCGCAACCTGATCCATACCGAGACAGCCCCTCTTAATTTCAAGTTTGTCGACCATCTTCGGCCTCCGTGCTCCAAATGCAGTAGGCCATTGATATTGACCCGCTTCGAACCTGAGGAGCCGGGTTTCGGTCTTCGCGTCTACTATTGTGGCCTGCGAAGCGAATGAGACCATCATCGCGCCTGTCTGAATTGGAAGAAAGCATCGAGCACAAGCCGGATTGGGAGAGCGAACCATGAGCGGAGGCTGGCGAGAGCTTATCGGGCACTACAAGTGCGGGTGCGGGGCCATCTATAGAAAGACTTTCACCACAACACCCTTTGACACAGACGACGCCGACTGTGAGGTTTGCGGCGAGCGGATGGATGGCTGGTACAATACGACTGGCTTCCGCTCCTTCGAACTGATTAGCAGGCCAGGCGCCCAAACGCTCTAGGGGGCGTGGTAAACTTGGCGCAGATCCGGAGAGGCTAAGCCGGAGTAGGCCGCCTCAGTTGGCGGCCTGTTCGAGTTGGCCGACGACATGCGCAAGGCGATTGCGACTAAAAAGCGCGTCGGGCGCAGTATGTCAGCGCCCGGACAGACCATTCTTTAAAACCGAAATGAAATATGGTCACCCCATCCGTCGGGGGATTTCGCGGTGGCCGATTATCGCGCCTACCCGCCCGTATTCACCACGTGGCTTGCGATGCCATCTCGCGGCCCGGTCTGCGATCGCTGGTGCAACTTTGCGACCTTCCTTGCCGACGTCGGCCCGCGACCTTCGTGGCGGCACCCGCTCATCCGCGACGACACCGCTGGCGACTTTGAGCCGGGCAATGCCCGCTGGCAAGTCGCGCGGTGGTATCGACGGCGGCGACCTCACCTGCCTCGCTTGACGTAGATCAACGCCCGCCGCTCGACTGCGTATAGGCCAAGGACGAGGTCTGAGATTTTCTGCGGCCTGCCGTCTCGGTCACGCAGCGGAACCATGATCCAGATCAAGATGGGCGCTCGACAGCCGCCCAAGGAATTCGCGCAGTAAGTTGCTCAATCCGTTTTCTGGGCTGGACGCTTCGCGGCTGGGTCGCCGCGCTGGTGTGTGCGGTCGGCCACCGCGATCCCAACCCCGCCGCCGCTTGCTGTTCCGGTGATCTGGAGCATGTCACCAATGAAACGCTGTCTCGCTGCTTTCGCAATCGCCGCCAGCCTGTTCGCACCAGTTGCACACGCCAACGACGCCTTGGAAGCCAAGGTGCGGGCCTACGTTCCGGTCGTCTCCCTCGCCAAAGTATGTGACATCAGGATCAATGAAGCCACCTCGGGTGACCACCGCGCCATGCTCGAAGCGGTGAAATCCGACCCGAACGCCGACAAACTCGCCTACCGCCTCCATTACGAAACGCTGACGGCCTACATCAAGGCCCGCGACGGAGGTCAACGGGTCGCCTTCTGCAAGGACTTCATCGCAGCCAACAGCCAATATGCCAAGGCGCGCTTCACCGCCGTGGTCGAGGGCCACATGAGCGACGTCAGCACTAGTGTGCAGAAAGCGATTGCCCACAACGTCTGCGGTGCGCCTCCCGTCAAGCTGTCCAAGGCCGACTGGAAACCGTACGCGCAAATCAAAAAGATGCTTCAGATCGAGCATAAGTTGGCCAAGGAAAACGCCGAGACGAACGGCTGGAACGTCACCGAGGAAACGACGGCGGTCACGGAACAGTTCTGCGCGGCGGTAAAAACCCGATGAGCATCACCGGCACACCATCAGCCGGTAGCCATCATGCTTGATTTCGTGAACCCAGAGCTGGCCGGACGGCGGGCTTTCGTTTGCCTAGCGCGGGAAGTGGTCGGCTTAAGGGCGAGCGCTATAAACCTTCGTATCGGTCCGTGATCCCTTACGTTCAATTGAGCCGCTGATCGCGATCGTCTTAGCTAAGGGTATGCGGTAGTCCCCCGCTATCGCTTGCCCTCTTTGGGCGTTTCCTCCCTAGACTGGGTCGCTTGTGGCAACGCAGGCGGCCTTTCTTTTTGTGTGCACCCCCCCGTTTTCCGGGTGCCGCGTTGGAAAATCGGCACTGCGCCCGAGGCTGGGTGAGCAAAGACGGCGGATAGCTAAGGAGCGGCTTGGCCTCGATTGTCGTAGTTGCGCGTGCCCCTACTTTTTTCGTTTGCTTGCTGTGGCATTAGTCCAACCGGCAGGCGATTATTATGGCCGAGGCGTTGAGATGGGCGATCTTGTTTCGCGACTGCCTTAGCCGATCATAGAACTCCGTAAAGTCTTTCGACAGCGGTGCGGCGGATACCGCATTTGCGGCACCACAAAGTTGAACAGCGTCGATTGTTCGAAAGCTGGAAAAATCTATGAGATTGCTACCGTCTTTGGGTTTAGGCCAAGTCCGGGGATCGCCTGCAATTAGAAGAAACGGGCTGACCTCTGCAATTCTGGCCTTTAATGCAATTTCCAAAGATTGCTGTAGGAGACTGAAGGCGTTGTTCAACGTCAGTTGTTTCGCACGCCAATGCTTCGCGATGGCTGTTTGCGCTACATCAGCGCCATGCTCCTGTTCAATGTTATCATATAGATCCTCCACATCCTGAAAGCCTCGCGCCTCGTCAATGGTTGTATCCCACGCAAGGTTCATCCAGCCAATGGCCGTTTCTTTCAAAGTTGGTGGTCCGGCACGCCGACGATCATGGGCGCTACTATGCCAGCGATCTTGTGCGCGACAAGCCCGTCAGTCGCCACATCGCGCACCGCCTTTGTGTACCGACCGGCATAAAATTGAGTCGAGAATGCGCATTGGCAAATATCCTCAAAGGGCGCGGTCGCGCGGCCCCGGCGGTTACCTACGCTTCCAGAGGGACCCGGCAACTCGTGTGCGGCCTGACGAGTGACACCCCGCGCGCGGCTTCGATCTCAGCGCAATCGAGCACACACACCCGCACTTACGATTGACTGAGTTGATTTGATCACGCGCATATTCTTCTGCACAGTAAGCCGCCCAACCGGCGTGCCGTCGGTATTCAGTTCAACGAATGCGTTAGCACCCATGCGGTCGGCGAAGACAATGGCTCTGTTGCCGATGCCGGGCGAGATGCCGATCCGGGCGTATTGACCGTCGTTTTGATTGGTGTCGGGCGAAGTGGTGATGAAAATGTCTTCGTTGTAGCCGTCGATTTTGCATCTCAGAACGTCGGCAAGCGAAAAGGTTGGTGCAAGCATTTGCGCGCCAACGAAACAAGCAACTAGTGCAACGAGCACCACTTTCATTAAAGCCCCCAACCTTAAAGCGAACCCAGCATTTACAGGTTCAATACAGACCACGACGATCAGTCACAAGGACGGTGCGTCTGTACACAGGCTGGCCAGCTTCCCAATATCACGGCCATGGTTTCCCCATTCATGGCCCGTCCGCTGTACCGGCACCGTGACCGCTGCCACCGCCGATCTCGCGACCAAGCCGCGGGCGCTGCGGATCATGCGGCCACCGCCAGCCCTTCGCGCCGGAGGCCATCGCGCGGCGTCGGCCGACCGGACGCAGGGCAAGCCAGCAAGCGGCAGCACTGATAGGCGGCTCTATCAATGATGGCTAGGCGATATAGAAAATATAGAAACCGATAGTCGCTAGCGACACGACGATCACCAGCAGATCGATCCTGAGCCACTGGGGTATGCGCTTCACTGATTGTTGGGTCATGGCTTGCGCCCTCCGCGACCGGTATTCTGTGCGCGTAATGCGGACATCGCAAGCCCTTCGCGCTCATCGCGTCATCACGACCGACGACGACAACGCGACAGCACGCACGACGCGGACAGGCGACCGATAGTCATCGCGTCATCACCACGTCGAGCACGCCAGCGTCACGACGGCGGCAGGCGACGGACTGCCAGCAGCGCCCGCACACCTCGACACGTTGACGCCACATTCCGTTAGCTGGCGCGTTAGACGCCGTTACACGGCATCCGCGCGGCTCCGGTCAGGCGCACCGTCATGACCTCGCCGGGCCAGTGAAATTACTTAGCTGCGCCGGGAGTTGTCGCCGCTGGAGCTGCGCCCGTAGTCGTACCTGTGCGCCGCTCCTCACGTCGTTCTGTGCGCCCAGTGCGACGGTCGTCACGCCGCTGTTGCCGCCCTTCACGCCGATCCTGACGCCGGTCCATGCCGGCGGTCTGGGCCTCAGCATCGGACACTGTCAGTACGGCGGGAACTGCGGCGAGGCCGAACGCAGCCGCAAAACCCACCAGAGAAAGGGCCTTCCGACGAGAGATCGCTTCCGACTTCATAATTGCGCTCATGTCAAACCTCCCTGACTGGATGAACCATCTGCCAGTGCATCCACCCCGGCTCGGCCTACATTGATCCACATCAACAGGGGGACCGCTCGCGACGACGACAGGCGGCAGACATCGGGCAGGTCAGCATCGAGAGGGCCACAGGAAGGCCGTACAGCGCGCCGCCAGCGGCAGGGCTACCGCGCCAGCGCACAGGCGGTCACGCGCCGCGATCGGCCCGACACCGGGGCGCAGCCCGATCGGATTGAGCCTTGCCGGGCGCAACCCCAACTCTCGCCCAAGGGCGCTGGGTGTGAAACTAGGGCCTAATAGGGCCCGACGCCGCTCCGAAGGCACCCCGGCGCGGGCCGCAAATCCATAGAAGCCCTTAATTGGCCGAGGTTTCTTGAGTTTTCCCCAAGGGTAAAAAATTGCTGGACGACAGGACCACACGGCTTTGCCGTCCGCATCAGCGCCGTTCGTCTGCGCGCCGCAAATCGCTCACGAGGTTCAACTCGCCCTGCGCTCGCCTCGCGCGCCGACGCTGCCGCGTCCACCGCATCCCACCCCGCGTCCGTGACGATCGCGATACGCCCCTCTCATGGGGTGAGACAGCGGGGGATATAGAAGTGATTTGGGTCAAACGGGAACAGGAATATTTTTGCAAACGAGGCTAGACAGCCAACTTGCTGATTTGCCCGTCGGGCAACTCAGCCGAGCTGTCCGCCGTAGCTCGAAGCGGATTACGCTCGCTATCCGCCCTACGAGCTATGTCGTCCCGGCAAACGCCGGGAACCATACGCTGCGGCCCTCCGTGGGAGTTCGAGGTGGACCACTTCCTCCGGCCGCTTGCGTCCAAACAAGGCGTAAAGCGCCGGCAAAACGAACAACGTAAGCAAGGTTGCGCTGATAAGGCCGCCGATCACGACGGTCGCGATTGGCTTTTGAACCTCCGCGCCCGTGCCAGTGGCCAACGCCATCGGGACGAAGCCAAGTGAAGCCACCAGGGCCGTCATTGCGACCGGTCTCAGTCGGGTCAGCGCCCCTTCATAAATCGCATCCAACTTTTCCTGGCCTTGCGCCATCAATTGCTTGATGAATGTAAGCATCACCAAGCCATTGAGGACTGCGATTCCTGATAGGGCGATGAAGCCCACGGCGGCAGAGACGGAGAACGGGATGCCGCGCAGCCAGAGGGCTAGTACGCCACCCGTCAGGGCGAGTGGGACGGCGCTAAACACCAGCAGGGCATCGCGTGCCGAGCCGAGTGCGCTCATCAGCAGCAGGAAAATCACAAGGAAGCATGCAGGCACGACGATCGACAATCGCCGCCGAGCCGCCTCCAAATTCTCGAACTGCCCACCCCACGTCATCCAATAGCCGGCTGGCAAGTTCACCTGTGCATCGATTTGCGCGCGCGCCTCGTTCACCACGGAAGCGATGTCGCGATCGCGCACGTTGGCAGTCACCACGACACGGCGCTTGCCGTTTTCGCGGCTGACCTGATTGGGACCTTCGCGTAGCGTAAAGGCCGCTAGCTGACCCAGGGGAACGGTCAAGGATACGGTGCCTGTCGTGGGAAGGGATACCGGCAGGCTTTTCAAAGCATCGAGGTCGTTGCGGATCGCTTCCGGCAATCGCACCACAATCTCAAAATGCCGGTCACCTTCAAATACGACGCCGGCATGCCGTCCGCCGATTGCCGTGCCAACAACCTCCTGCACTGCTGCCAGGCTCAGTCCACGCCGGGCGATTTCCGCCTTGTCTACGGTGATGTCCAGAATGGACAGGCCGCTGGCCTGCTCGACTTTGACATCCTTGGCGCCCTTGGTGGCCCTCAGGATAGTAGCGACCTGGTCGGCGGCGCGCAGCAGCGGCTCGAACTCATCGCCAAAGACCTTGACCGCTACGTCGCCGCGAACGCCCGCCAGCAGCTCATTAAAACGCATTTGTATCGGTTGGGTGAACTCGTAACTGTTGCCCGGCAATTCACGAACGGCAGATTCGATTTGTTCAAGCAAGGCATCTTTGGAAAGGTTTGGATCAGGCCATTGCTGTTGTGGCTTGAGGATAATGAAGGTATCGCCGACATTCGGCGGCATCGGGTCAGTCGCAACCTCGGCCGTTCCCGTTTTTGAAAAAACAAAGGCGACTTGCGGCAATGCGCTGACGGTCTTTTCGATTTCGATTTGCATGGCCTGCGATTGCGCCAGGCTGGTGCTTGGAATGCGTATTGCATGCATGGCTACGTTTTTTTCGTCCAGGGTCGGAATGAACTCGTGGCCCAGGCGGAAGAAAACCAGCAACGCGAGGGCGAACAAGATGGCCGCACCGGCCATCGCCGGCAGCGGGCGTTTGATCGTGCGCACAAGCAACGGGGCATAGGATGCCTTCAACTGCCGAACAATTCCGCTATCGCCTTCAGAGACGCGGCCGGTAACGAAGATGGCAATGAGGGCCGGCACGAAGGTCAGCGACAGCACAAACGCCGCGACCAAAGCGAGAATGACCGTCAGCGCCATCGGCTCAAACATCTTGCCTTCGACCCCGCTAAAGGTCAGCAGAGGTACATAGACCAGAATGATGATTGCCTGTCCGTACACGGTAGGACCGATCATTTCCTCGGCGGCGCCGTGGACGGTTTCCAGACGCTCGCGAAGAGAGAGGGCGCGGCCCGATGCCGCCTGGCGTTCGGCCAAGTGCCGCAACGTGTTTTCAGCAATGATTACCGCGCCATCGACAATCAGACCGAAATCCAGCGCGCCGAGGCTCATCAGATTGGCGCTGATGCGCCCCTGCAACATGCCGGCTGCCGTCATCAGCATGGCCACGGGAATTACAAGCGCGGTTATCAGCGCAGCGCGGAAGTTGCCGAGCAACACGAACAGCACGAGGATTACCAAAAGAGCGCCTTCGCCGAGGTTGGTGGCGACGGTCCTCACCGTGGAATCCACGAGCTGGGTACGGTTGAGCAGGGTTTGGATTTCAATGCCGGCCGGCAGGGTGCGACGCACCTGGTCAATTTTGGCGTCGACGGCGGTTGCCACAGTGCGGCTGTTGCTGCCAATCAGCATCAGTGCCGTGCCAACAACGACCTCGTGGCCGTTTTCGCTGGCGCTGCCGGTGCGGATTTCACCGCCGACCGCCACTTGGGCAACATCGCGCACACGCACTGGCACCGAACCGCGTGTGCTAATGACAACATCACCAATGTCCGTGAGATTCTCAAGCCTTCCACCAGTACGAACGGCGATCCCCTCGCCGTTGCGCTCGATGACGCTGGCACCGCGGCTGACGTTATTGGCTTCAATGGCCCGAACGACGTCCCCGAAGGACAGGCCGAGCGAGATCAGCCTCGAAGGGTCAGGCTGGATTTGATACTGCTTGACGTAGCCGCCGATCGAATCGACGCCGGCCACGCCCATGACGCTCTTGATCTGTGGCCGGACTATCCAGTCCTGCACGGTGCGCAGATACGCAGCCCGCTCCACATCCGTATTGAGCCGTTCACCTTCGGGCGTGACGTAAGCGCCGGCATCTGGCCCCGCGGGGGCAAAGTCGATCGACCACATGTAGATTTCACCGAGGCCGGTTGAGATCGGCCCCATCTTCGGCTCGACACCAGGCGGCAGGTTCGGGCGCAGTTCGAGCAATCGTTCGCCGACCTGCTGGCGCGCGAAATAGATGTCGGTCTTTTCGGTGAAAACCGCGGTCACTTGGGAGAAGCCGTTGCGCGAAATCGAACGGGTGTTGTCGAGTCCGGGTATGCCGGCAAGCGCCGTCTCGATGCGAAGCGTCACCTGTTTTTCGATTTCGACCGGCGACAACGCGAACGCCGTGGTGTTGACCTGGACCTGCTTGTTGGTGATGTCGGGCACGGCGTCAATGGGAAGCCGGACCAATGACCACACACCCAGCGCAACAGCGCCCACGCTGAGCAACACCACAACCCACCGGTACTGAATCGATAACGCGAGGACGCGGCTGATCATGATTGCCCCCTAGTGTTCATGCTTGACCTCGGCCTTGCCGAGATCAGCCTTGAGGGTGAAGGTGCCGGTGGTGGCAATACGCTCGCCGGCAGCGAGGCCGGCGATCACTTCGACCAGGCGCGCATCCTGCCGGCCGAGGGAGACCTTGCGCGCCTCAAAGCCCTCAGCCGTGCGTACGAACACGACCGGATCGCCCTTGATCGACTGCAAAGCTGTTTTGGGCACCACGATTGCTGCCGGTGTTTCATCCGTTGGGATCTCGGCCGTGATGAATGAGCCTGGCCGCCATTTGAGCGCGGCGTTATCGATCGAGGCGACCACGCGGGCTGCCCGGGTGTCCTTGTCGAGCAGCGGGCTGACGAACATGATGGTCGCAGGCGACGGCTCGCTCCCCGTACCGGCGGCGATGGTGATTTGCTGGCCTTCATGGATACTCGCCAGCTCCGAAGGCGGTACCGCAAGGTCGGCCCAGACAACGCTCAAATTGACGATGACGAACAGCTCGCTTTCCTGGCCTTCACGGCCAACCAGCGAGCCAAGCTCGACGCGGCGTTCCGCGACGCGTCCAGCAATTGGCGCCCGCAATTCCTGTCGTCGCAGCGTCTCGACCGGCTGTTGGGGCAAGGCTTCAATCTGTTCGGCGGTCAGGCTGAGTGCGAACAGCTTTTGGCGGGCGATCTCGATTTTGACGCGGGCATCCTCATAGGTGGTACGCGCCCGCAGGAAGTCGTTTTCGCTAACGACCTTCCCCTCAAACAGGCTCGTTGAACGATTGAACAAGGTCTGCTGCAGGTCGAACACCAGCCGTGCGGCCAGGTATTCGCTCTTGGCGTCGGCCACCTCGCGACTTTCAATCACGGCAACAACTTCGCCCGCTTGCACGGCATCACCCAGCCGCTTGCGTAACTCTGTGACCGTGCCCAGCAACCGCACCGCCACGCGCGCGATGTGGTCGCCACTTGGCACGATGGAGCCGGGTGCCGTAATGCGTTTGCTCAGCGTTCCGCCTTGCGCTTCGCTGACAGCGAACTTGCCGGCGTCTACCTGCCTCTCGCTGAGCTTTACCGTCGCGTCGTCGTGGTGTTCTTCGCCGGCACCAGGTTTTTCGCCGCGAGCCGCGAGGGGAAATGCCGCGTCGAGCACGAGCACAGCCGCGAGTAACCAAATTCTGACCATTGCAAATATCCCGTGACGAGCTTTGACCGCTCGTGACTTCGCCAAACCATTCTTGAATGCATGCAAGCCGTCGCGTTGCCTGTAGCGGCAACGCGACATGCCAACGGGCCTAAAGGGCCGCGTGGGAGGTCAGGCGCGGGGTGGTTTGAAGAGGGGAAGTCCGGCCAGCGAGCGCGGCGATTGCTCCCCGAAGAAGGAAGGTGCCCGCGGAATTAGGTCAACCGGTGTCACCACGGCTGCCACTTGTTGGGCGGTAGCGTGCGAAAGACAATGGCCGCTGTGGCACGGCAACTGTTGCTCGGGAGAATCCGGGGCGGGGCCCTGGTCCAGGTTCAACGCCACCTCAGTTGTATTGGTGCTGGCGAAACCAAGATCGCACCCGGCGCAATGGATCAGCGAGACCAGCAGGCCAACCGTCAGCAGCAGGACGAACGGCAGTCGGCGAAGCCGGCTTCCGGTTGTTGCTCCTGCCAAAGTTTCACTAACCTGCATCATCGTTTTGCCAGTGGACGCCTCTCGGCCGGCGTTTTCAAGGGCCTGTATATCAAACAACGACGGTTGCGCCAGCCCGGAATTCAGCGCGTGATTGCCGGATGATTTGAAGCGAAGAGGTCAGAAACAACCCGGCCATGATCGCAGCAACAACAAGATCGGGCCATGCCGCGCTCGTACCCCACACTCCTGCCGCAGCCAGCATCACGGCAACATTGCCGATTGCGTCGTTCCGTGAGCAAAGCCAGACGGAGCGCACGTTGGCGTCCCCATCCTTGTACCGCAGCAGGAGAAGAACGCTCGCGAGGTTCGCGGCAAGAGCAAGGAAGCCGATGCCGCCCATGATTTCCGCCCGGGGTAATCCGAGGATGAGAAACTGATAGGCCGTAGAGCCGAAGACCCATAAGCCCATCGCGCTTAGACTGACGCCCTTGAAGAGAGCCGCCGTCGCACGGGTTGTGAGGGAAGCGCCTATCACGGCGAGACTGATGCCATAGGTCAGGGTGTCGCCGAGGAAATCGAGCGCGTCGGCCTGCAGCGCCTGGGAACCGGAAACTCGGCCGGCCGTCAGTTCAACAGCAAACATGATCGCGTTGATGGCGATTACAGTCCAGAGAACCGCCTTATAGCGGGGGTTCATACCATCGAATTTCGGATTGCCGCGACATCGCTGGCAGAGCAGTATTTCCGACATGAAACTATCTCCTTGACCTCAGCAGCTTCGACCCTACATCCTCTAGTGACTAGAGGATCAAGAGGATTATTCATTTGGCTCCGGGACAGACAATGCCGATCGGAAGGCTCGCGGCGGAAACCGGCGTCAAAGTGCCGACCATCCGCTATTATGAAAGCGTCGATCTCCTTCCGGCTCCGCTGCGGACTGGTTCCAACCGGCGCACCTATAACGAACAGGACGTGCGGCGGCTGAGCTTTATCCGCCATGCCCGCGAACTGGGTTTTGAAGTGGATGCCATCCGCGAATTACTTGCGCTGGCCGATCAACCGCAGCGCCCCTGCGCGCAGGCAGATGCGATCGCCCGCGCGCACTTTGCCGATATCGAAAGCAAGATAGCGCGCCTTGAGCTGCTGCGCGCCGAAGTAAGCCGGATGCTGACGGAATGCAGCCAACGTGAGATACGCGAATGCCGCGTGATCGAAGTTCTCGCCTCGCATGGCGAATGCCTTGGAAGCCATGGGCAGACGGCGACAGCCCCACTGACGGGTAGTCCCAGGAAAAAGAAAAAACCCGCGCCTTCACGCCGACAGGCAAACTGACCGCTCCCAAGGTCCGAGCCTTCAGCCCTTAGGGCGGATGGGCGAAGCGTATTGCGCCTCTTTATCGCAGGTGAACGGCGGATTACGCTTCGCTAATCCGCCACCATCTGGCGCAGTAGCAAGCGAGCGGCTTCCTCCCCCCGCCGACGCCCGTTGCGCTATGTCGTCCCGGCGAACGCCGAAACGACGATGGTGAGGTGCCCTAATAGAACTTATGAAAATGATGGATCGGTCCATTGCCGCGGCCCACATCGAGGCGATCGGCGGCAGCAATCGCCGCGCTGATCCAGGCCTTGGCGTGACGAACCGCGCTTTCCATGTCTTCGCCCTTCGCAAGGCCTGCCGCGATGGCCGATGACAACGAGCATCCGGTGCCGTGCGTGTTCCTGGTGTCGATACGTGGCGCTGTCAGCGCGATGACGCCATTGCCGCTGATGAGATAGTCGATGCTCTCAGGGCCTTGTCCATGACCGCCCTTGATCAGCACTGCGGGACATCCCAGCGCGAGCAGCCGCCTGCCCTGGCTCTCGATGGCGGCTTCGCTCGACGCCGCCGGTTCATCCAGCAACGCGGCCGCTTCCGGCAGGTTCGGCGTGATCAGTGAGGCGCGAGGAATGAGTTTGCTTCGTAGCGCTTCAACGGCTTCGGTCGGCAGCAGCCGGTCCCCTGACGTCGCAACCATCACGGGATCGAGCACGACATGCTTTGGCGACCATCGCTCTAGTCCAGCGACGATGGCGTCGATGGTCGTGCGCTGCACCACCATGCCGATCTTGACGGCCTTCACATCGAGGTCGCCGAAAACCGCGTCGATTTGCGCGGCCACGAAATCCGGCGGCACCTGATGAATTCCGGTTACACCAGTTGTATTCTGCGCGGTCAGGGCCGTGATAGCAGACGCGCCATAGACACCGAGCGCAGCAAACGTCTTCAGATCCGCCTGAATGCCGGCGCCGCCTGACGAATCCGAGCCGGCGATGGTGAGCGCAATGGGCGGCGTCATCGCTCTGCTCGCAGGAATTTCAGCGATCCGACGAAGGTCATGCCCTCTCCTAGCGCGGCGCGTTGTTGCCAGCAAGTTCTTGAACGTTATATTGAGCCCAGCGCTATGCCTATCGGAGACGACAGTGATGGTTCCTTTCTTCGTCCAGTTCAAATGCAAGCTCGGCCAGTCCTACGCCGTCGCCAACGCGCTCGCCGAGGCCGAGATCGCCTCCGAGATCTACTCGACCGCGGGCGATTACGACCTGCTGGTCAAGTTCTATGTCGACAACGACACCGATATCGGTCATTTCGTCAACGAGAAGGTGCAGGTCATTCCCGGCATCCAGGACACCCACACCATCATCACCTTCAAGGCGTTCGGCACAGGCTAGATCAGGATTTGTCGCCCTCCTTCGGCGCCTTCCTGGGCCGCGGCGGCCCGTCCACCGGCGGCAGCGACTTGAGATAATCGGCGATTCCTGCGCGATCATCGGGACTCAATTGCGAAATATTCCTGATCACGCGCACCATCAAACCGCCAGCGGTGTCGCCATCCGGCATTTGCCCGGTCTCGAGGAAATAGGCGATGTCCTTCTCACTCCAATCTGAAAGCCCTTTTTGCGTGATGTTGGGCACCCAGCCCTCGCCTTCCGGATTCGGTCCGCCCGCGAAGCGTTGCGCGGAGATGATGCCGCCAAGGAAATTCCGGGGACTGTGACACTCCGCGCAATGGCCGAAGCTGTTGACGAGGTACGCACCGCGATTCCACTGCGCTGAGCGCGACGCGTCCGGCGTGAACGGCTTGCCGTCCATAAACAGCAATTTCCAGATCCCGATGTTGCGCCTGACGTTGAATGGAAACGGCACGTCATGATCGCGTACCTGGCCGGACACCGGCGCAAGCGTTTTCAGGTAGGCGAAGAGGTCGCGGACGTCTTCGGTTTTCGCGTGCGCGTAGGACGTATAGGGAAAGGCCGGAAAGTAGTTAAACCCGGTTGGGGAAATCCCTTCGGTCACCGCGCGGACGAAATCGCTCTCGCTCCATCGCCCGATGCCATCGACCGGATCTGGCGAGATATTCGGAGCGTAGAAGGTCCCGAACGGAGAAGGTATCGCGAGGCCACCCCCTAGCTTGGCACGATCGGGCTGACCGGGCACGGCATGGCAGGACGAGCATCCTCCAGCATTGAATGTTGTCAGTCCGTTTGCAAGGTTTGGGGTGTAGGCGGCCGTGACCGCTCGCGCGATCGGCGGAGCCGTTAGCCACCAGTACACGCCAAGAGCGGCAGCGCCAGCTAGAATGATAACAAAGAAAATTCGTCGCGGCATTCACCGATCCGTCGTTATCCGCTTCTATCTGTTGTCCGTTTCTATCTAAAGGCTAGTATGGCCGCTATCCAGCCATAGGCTGCTGGAAACTTTAGGACGTTTGCTCGTCGCCAGATTAAAGCCGAAACCCCATTGTTTTGAAACTGACACCATTACTTGACGTCAACAGGGAGAGAACCATGTCGACAACCAAGACCATGCTTGCCACGCTTGCGCTGGGTGCAACCATTGCCTTTGCCGGACCTGCCTTCGCCGAGAAGATGAAAGCGACCCTCGACGGCAAATCCCAAGTGCCCCCCAACACCAGCGCCGGCAAGGGAACAGCCGACATCGACTATGATGCCGCCACCAAGAAGCTGACCTGGAAGCTGACCTATTCGGGGCTCTCCGGTCCCGCCACCGCCGCGCATTTCCATGGGCCGGCGGAAGCCGGCAAGAACGCCGGCGTCGCCGTCCCGATCCCGAATGCAGGTTCGAGCCCCGCCGAAGGCAGCGCCACGCTGACAGACGCCCAGGCTGCGGACCTGATGGCTGGCAAGTACTACGTCAACGTCCACACCGCGGCCAATCCGGGCGGCGAAATCCGCGGTCAGGTTACGAAGTAACGCTGCATCGCGATAGCAGCCAAAAAGGACGGACGCATCAGGCGTTCGTTCCTTTTGCTTGTACGGATTGTTTAAGCGTTATCCTTTTTTCACGCGGAAGGTCTCGTGGCAGTTGGAGCATACCTTGATGAGAGCGGGCATCTCCGCTTTCAATGTGGCCAGGTTCTTGATCTTGCCTTTGGCCTCGACTACGGCCTTGGCGAAACCTGCGCTATGGGCCTCGAAATTTGCTCGCTCGGTCCAGACTTTCGGCGAGGCGTAATAGTCGCCGTCCGGTTGCAGACCTTTGATGCTTTCGGGGAACAGCGTCGCAAACCTGTCGGCGACTTCTTGTAGACCCGCAAGTGCTCCATCGACGGCGGCTTGATCGTAAGGCTTTTCGCCTTTGGCCATTACGTTGATGGCGCCCAGGTTCTTGCCATTGGATTTCATCGCAAGCTGCGTCTTGGCAACCTGGTCCTGCTGTGCCGCCACCACGCCAACACCAAGCAGCAGAGTCCCCACGATAACGACAGTTCGTATCATCGGCCAGTTCTCCGTTTCCCAAGCTTTTCAGAGCAAGCTTTTCAGATCAAGCCTTCCAGATCACGCCACGAGCGATCCGTCGTGATCCAGGGCCCGATCAGTCCAACACCAGGCCTGACGTTTCATTCCCCCCGCGCCGACAAAATGTCACAGGCTGTGCCGGCGCTGATGCTCGCGAATCGCAATCCAGACGCGCTCGGCGGTGGCGGGCATGTCGACGTGATCGATTTCGTATTCGCGCCACAGGCCGTCGATGATCGCATTGACGACGGCCGGACAGGAGCCGATCGCGCCGGCCTCGCCCGCGCCCTTGACGCCCAGCGGATTGGTCTTGCAGGGAACGTTATGGGTCTCGAATACAAATGACGGACCATCCGATGCGCGCGGCAGCGCATAATCCATGAAGGTGCCGGTGACGAGCTGGCCGTCCTTGTTGTAGACCGCCTGCTCCATCAATGCCTGGCCGATGCCCTGCATCGCGCCGCCGTGAACCTGGCCGGCGAGCAGCAGTGGATTCAGTGTCACCCCGAAATCATCGACGACGACATAGTTGACGATTTTGATGATGCCGGTGGCAGGATCGATTTCGACTTCGGCAAGGTGGGTGCCGTTCGGGAAGGTGCCATCGGCGCTGGTGAACGTCGCACTTGCGTTCAGCTTCGACGGATCGACGCCGGGCCGCTTGGCGAGGTCGGCAAACGTGATCGAGCGGTCGGTACCGGCGATCCGCACGGTGCCGTCGTTGATCTCGAGATCGCCGGGACTGGTTTCCAGCGCTTCGGCGGCGATCTCCCGCAAGTTCTTGCCGAGTTCGCGGGTCGCACGCTCGACGCTGACGCCGCCTGTCGGAATCGAAGCCGAGCCACCGGTGCCAAGCCCCGTCGCGATCTGGTCGGTGTCGCCTTGCAGGATGTGGACGCGCTCGGGCGCGAGCCCGAACTGCTCGGCAATGAGTTGCGCGTAGGCCGTCTGATGGCCCTGCCCGGTCGACTGGGTGCCGATCAGGATCGTGACGTCGCCATTGGGATCGAGCCGAACGTTGGCGGTTTCCTCGCCCATCGTGCCGCACACCTCGACATAGGTGGAGAGCCCGATGCCGCGCACCAGACCCTGCTTCTTCGCGGCCTTGGCGCGCTTGGGAAATTCCTTCCAGTTGGCAATTTCCATCGCGCGCTTCATATGCGCGGTGAAGTCGCCGGAATCATAGACCTTGCCGGTGGCGGTCTTGTAGGGCATCGCGCGCGGCGAAATGAAGTTCTTGCGCCGGATCGCATCCGGCGTCATGCCGACTTTGCGCGCCGCGGCATCGACCAGCCGCTCGACGACATAGGCGGCCTCCGGCCGCCCGGCGCCGCGATAGGCATCGACCGGCACGGTGTTGGTGAACACCGTGCGCACCCGGCAATGGAAGGCCTGGATGTCGTAGAGGCCGGGCAGCATTCCGGCGCCGCCGTGGGGAATGTAGGGCCCGAATGCCGATAGATAGGCGCCCATGTCGCCCATCAGATCGACGTCCATCCCGAGAAACTTGCCGTCCTCGGCGAGCGCCATTCGAGCCGTGGTGACGTTGTCGCGTCCCTGCGCGTCGCCCATGAAGTGATCGGCGCGGTCGGCGGTCCATTTGACCGACTTGCGCAGCTTGCGCGCGGCGACCGCGGCCAGCGCGTATTCGCGGTAGGGAAACAGCTTGGTACCGAAACCGCCGCCGACATCCGGGCAGATCACCCGCATCTTTTCGAGCGGAATCTTCAAGACCATCTGGCACAGGATTTCACGCAGGCGGTGGCTGCCCTGGCTGCCGATCGTCAGTGTCAGATGATCGCGCTTGGCGTCGTATTCGCAGACTGCCGCGCGCGTTTCGATGAAGTTGGTGACGACGCGCGGATTGACGATCGAGATTTCGGCGACCGCATGGGCTTTTTCGAACGCCGCTTCAGTGGTTTTCTTGTCGCCTATCGAGACGTCGAACAACACGTTGCCGGGTTGGTCGGGCCAGACCTGCGGCGCACCTTCTTTTACCGCATTGGCGACGCCGACCACGGCCGGCAACACCGTCCAGTTGACCTCAATCGCCTCCATCGCATCGCGGGCCTCGTCGAGCGTGTCAGCGACGACGAAGGCGACGGCATCGCCGACATGCCGCACCTCACCATTCGCCAGGATCGGATAGGGCGGCCCCGTGAACGGATTCTCTTCCAGATTGAACAGGCATGGCAGACCGCCGAGTTCCTTGACGTCCTCTGCGGTCAGGATTGTGCCTACCCCCGGCAGGCCGCGGGCGCGGCTGGCATTGATGGTGAATTTCGCATGCGCATGAGGCGAGCGCAGCACCAGCGCGTGCATCGCCGCCGACGGCGCGTGGTCATCGGTGTAGCGGCCCTTGCCGCGAATAAGCGCATCGTCTTCCTTGCGAAGGACGCTTTGACCGACGCCAAATTTGATGGGAGCCATCGTATCTCCGTTTCCCTGTAGTTGTTTCACCATATTGCAGCGGATCGCGAGGCGGCGCAAAGGATTTAGCTCCGCACCAATGACCTCAGCCACCCCCAGCCAAACAGCAGCCGGATCAAGCCAGCATAAACAACTGTACCGACCGCGATCAGCAGCAAAAGTGCGGCCTCATCACGCAACGCACTCATCCGGGCAAGATGCGATACCGCAAATCCTGCGGCAAACCACAGCACCGCCCCCAGCACGATCCCGGACACCGCAAATTTCACCAGCGATTGCATCAGGGCCTTGTCGAAATCAAGGTACCCTGCCCGCACCGCAAACCCGACCACCAGCAATAGATTGATCCAGGCGCCCACGGCCGTCGCGAGCGCCAGACCAACCTGCGCCAGCGCCCCCACCAGCGCAATTTTCAGCGCGACATTGACGGCGACGCCGATCAGCGCCGCCTTCACCGGCGTTGCAGTATCCTTGCGGGCATAAAAGGTCGCGACCGCGCTACGGATCAGCACGAACGGAATCAGCCCGACCGCGTAGGCGGCGAGCGTCGCGCCGGCGGCGACCGCATCGGCGTTCGAAAACGCACCGCGCGCGAACATCGCCCGCATGATGACGTCTGGAACGATCAGAAACGCGGCCACGAAGGGTACCGAAAACAACAGCGTAAATTCGAACGCCCGCCGCTGCGACGCCATCGCCCCGGCATGATCGCCCGACGTCAACCGTCGCGACATTTCCGGCAGCAGAACCGTACCGATCGCGATCCCGATCACACCGATCGGCAGTTGATTAAGCCGGTCGGCATAGTACAGCGCCGACAGCGCCCCCACCGGAAGAAAGGTCGCGATGATCGTATCGGCGAACAACGCGACCTGTGTCCCCATCGAACCAAGCGTCGCCGGCCCGAGCGCGCGGAAGAACGAACGGATATCCTCATCGAGCCTGAGCGGTGCGAATCGCGGCAGCCCGCCATGAAGCGCGAGATCGCCGGCCAGCAGAAAATACTGCAGAAAACCCGATATCAGCACTCCCCATGCCGCCGCATGGCCTGCACCCGGAAACAGCGCCGCCAAAGCCAATGTCGCCATCATCGAGATGTTGAGAAAAATCGGCGCCGCCGCGGCGCTGGCGAAGCGATGCATGACGTTGAGCATGCCGCCATACAGCGTCACCAGCGTGATCAGCAAAAGATAGGGAAAGGTGATCCGCGTCAGTTCGATCGCCAGCCGCCGCTGCTCTACGTCGTCGGTGAAGCCGGGCGCGAGAATGCTCATGGCCTGCGGCATGAAGAACCAGGCGGCGATGAGCAAAACAAGTTGCGAGGAAAACAGCAAGGTGAAGATGCGGTCGGCGAATAGCCTCGCCGAAGCCTTGCCGCGCTCACCGTGGACATGCGCGTAGGCCGGCACGAACGCCGCATTGAATGCGCCTTCCGCGAAAATCGCCCTGAAGTGATTGGGCAGGCGCAAGGCCACGAAAAACGCATCGGCTAGCGGCCCGGCGCCGAGGATCGCCGCGAGCATGATGTCGCGCGCGAAGCCGGTCAGCCGCGAAAGAAGCGTATAGCCGCCGACGGTGAAAATACGACCGAGCATCAGCCGCTTCTACAGCATGCGGCGGCGCTTCAAAACGGCGAAATCAGCAGAAACATCTGTTTGCGCACGATCTTTTCCGAAAACCGGACGCCACTTTTCGAAATCATCCGCTAATCGCGCCGCGCACAGCCTTGATGACCCGCTCCTGCGTCGGCTCATCGAGATAGGCGTGCATCGGCAGGCTGATGACGTCGCAGGACAAGGTTTCGCTTGCCGGCAAGCCGCCATCTGCCACGGGGAAGTCCCGATAGGCGGTCTGCTGATGCATCGATTTTGGATAATAGATCGCGGTCGGAACGCCCTGCACCTGCAGCGCGGTGGCGAAGCCGTCGCGATCGCAGCCCTTGGGCAGCCGAATGGTGTATTGCGCCCAGACCGAGGTGCAGCCGCCGCCGACACGCGGAACGGTCACGACGTTGCCGAGACCGCGCGCATATCGTTCCGCCACCTTGTTGCGCGCGGCGATTTCATCCTCGAAGATTTTCAGTTTTTCGATCAGGATGGCTGCCTGCATGGTATCGAGCCGACCGGTCAGCCCGAGACGGACATTGTCGTATTTGTCCGAACCCTGGCCGTGAACGCGAATGCTGCGCAGCGTTTCCGCGAGTTGTGCATCGTCGGTGAAAATCGCGCCGCCGTCGCCAAAGCCGCCGAGCGGCTTTGCCGGGAAAAAGCTGGTCGCGGTGGCAAGGCCGAACGCGCCGAGACGTCGGCCCTTGTAGCTTGCGCCAAATGCCTGCGCCGCGTCGTCGAGCACGAACATGCCTTCGGCTTCCGCGATTGCGCCGATCGCGTCATGGTCGGCGGGCTGGCCGAACAGGTCGACCGGAATCACCGCCCTGGGCTTGAGGCCGAGTTTGATGGCGCTCGCGATGCCGCGCTTCAGCGAATTTGCGTCGATGTTGAACGTCGCTTCATCGACATCGACGAATACCGGCGTCGCACCGGTCAGCGCCACCGCCTCGCCGGTCGCACAAAACGTAAAGGACGGACAGAGCACCGCATCGCCGTGACCGACGCCCTTCGCCATCAGGACCATCAGCAGCGCGTCGGTGCCGCTGGCACATGTCACGACATGCTTTGCCCCGCTGAAAGCCGCAAGCTGCGCCTCGAGCTGAGCCACTTCCGGCCCGTTGATGAACTGGCAATGGCCGAGTACGCGGGAGACTGCCTCATCGATGGATTTGCCAAGCCGGCGGCGCTGCGCGGCGATGTCGATGAAGGGCACGGGTTCTGGACGCAGGTGCTGATTCATGGGGCCTGGCAAGGATTGAGAAAGGGACATCAGGGCGGGTTAGCCGACGACGCGGCGCGGCACCTTGCGCGCCGTGGAGGCTGCTGCGGGCTTCGCGGGAGTTTCCAGGCAGCGGGTCGCGATTTCGAGGCTGGCTACGCCCTCTTCGCCGGTTACCGCAGAGGTCCCTCCGGAGCGTACGGCATGAAGGAAGGCGATCAATTCTGCGCGCAGCGGCTCGTCATGGCCGACCGGCAAATGGCGCATCGAGTAGCTGCCGTCTGGCCTGAAGCCGAAACACTCGGTGACCTGACGGGTGAGAAGATCGCCCATCACGTACTTACCGCGGGTGGCGACGGTGACGTTACGCGCCTTGAACGGCGTCAGCCAGTTGGTGTTGATATGCGCGAGCACGCCCGAGGCGGTGCGGAACTGCAGTAGCGCGATATCCTCGCGCTCGGCGACGGCACTGGAGAGCTGCGGCTGCACCTCGACAATATCCGACTCCGTGAACCAGCGGATCAGATCGATGTCATGCACGGCGAGATCAATGACCACCCCGACATTCGACATTCGCGGCGGAAATGGTCCGACGCGCGTGATTGCGATCGAAAGGATATCTTCGCCCGCTATGGCCTGCTTAATGGCAGCGACAGCCGGGTTGAACCGTTCGACGTGCCCCACCATCAACGTCACGCCGGCGCGGCGGGCAGCGGCGACGATGTCCCGTCCTTCCTCGACCGATGACGCGATCGGTTTTTCGACCAGGATGTGAACGCCACGCGCGATGCAGGCGAGCGCGATCTCATGATGCAGGTGGGTCGGCGCGGCGATGGTCACGGCATCGACACCTTCCGCGATCAGTTCGTCGAGGCTTGCAAAGGTGCGACAGCTGGTCAGCGCCGTCGCGCGGGCTCGATGCGCCGGCAAGGGATCGACGACTCCGACCAGCGTAACATCCGGCAAACCGGCCAGCACGCGCGCATGATTGCTTCCCATCACGCCTGCGCCGCTGACGCCGATCCGAAGCGACCGCTTCACGTCCGATGCGGACCCTTTAAAACTCATGTCGTCACCCCCCGATCGTCTTCCAGCAAGAACACCCCGGTGCTTCTCCTAGCACGTCGCCACACATGCGGCGAATTCCCTGAAGCGAACCCGAACACGTTTTGATTCCAAAAATTACACAGATTGCCGCCTGCTTAGGCACCAACGTGCCCGGAAGGCCCAGTTCCAACCTAAACGATTCCCAAACCTGAACGATTCCCAAACCTAAACGATTCCCAAGCCTAAGCGATTCGCTCCGATGATTCAGGAGCGCTGGTAATCGTCCTCGATGCGGATGATATCGTCCTCACCAAGATAGCTCCCGGTCTGGACCTCGATCAATTCCAGCAGAATCTTGCCGGGATTTTCCAGCCGATGAACCGCGCCGATCGGGATATAGATCGATTCGTTCTCGTGCACGGTTTTGGCCAACTCGTTGACGGTCACGCGAGCCGCGCCGCGCACCACGATCCAGTGCTCCGAGCGATGGTGATGCTTCTGCAGCGACAGCCGGCCCCCCGGCTTCACGACGATACGCTTGACCTGATGACGATCCCCCATATCGACCGACTGATATGAACCCCACGGGCGATGCACTTTGAGATGATCCTCAGTCACCTGAGGCGCGACAGTTTTTAGCCTTGCGACCAGCCGCTTCAGTCCGTTGGCGTCCTTCTGACGCGACACCAGCACGGCGTCCTGCGTCGCCACGACCACCAGATCGTCGACCCCCTCCAGCGCGACCAGCGCCTTGTCGGTCGAAACATTGCAGTTGCGGGAATCCTCAAACACCGCTGTGCCCTGCGCGGCGTTGCCCTGCTCGTCCTTGCCCGACAATTCCCACACCGCATGCCAGGAGCCGACGTCGGACCAGCCGCACGCGACGGGTACCACAGCAGCCCGCGAAGTCTTCTCCATCACCGCATAGTCGATAGAGATCGCCTTCGCCGATCCGAACGCGCGCGCCTCCAGCATGACAAATCCAAGATCGCGTCCGGCTTTGGTCACGGAATCGGTGACGGCTTGCACGCTCTCTGCATCGACGTTGCGGTATTCATCGAGCAGAACCGAGGCGCGAAACATGAAGTTGCCGCTGTTCCAGAGGTAACCGGCCTCGGTATATTCAGCGGCAGTTGCGCGATCCGGCTTCTCGACGAATTTCGCCACCGCACGGACCTGCCCGGAAATCACTTCACCCGGACTGATGTAGCCGTATTCGGTGGCCGCACGCTCGGGCTGAACGCCGAAGGTCACGATGCGCCCCGTATCGGCAGCGACCAGACCCTGGCGGCAGGCAATGACGAAAGCATCTGTGTCGCGGACGACATGATCGGCGGCGAGCGCCAGAACCGTCGCCTCCTCGTCACGCATCTGCGCAAACGCCGCGCCCGCCGATATCGCCGGACCTGAATCCCGCCGCATCGGCTCCAGCAGCACATCGGCCTCGTGTCCGATTTCGGCAAGCTGCTCCAGCACCATGAAGCGATACGCTGTGTTGGTGATCACGATCGGACGCTCAAACAACGTCGCATCCGACACCCGCAGGATCGTATCCTGGAATGTGGAACGCACCCCGAACAACGGCAAAAACTGTTTCGGGCGGACCTCGCGCGAAGCCGGCCACAGCCGCGTTCCAGCGCCGCCACACATGATCAGTGGAATGATACGTTTGTCCATGGCGCCCTACTAGCTAAAGATTGTGATAGTCACGATACCATTTCGCAAACCGTGCGACACCTTCTTCAATTCTGGTCGCGGGCCGGAATCCGACTTCGCGCGCCAGATCTTCGACATCGGCATAGGTTGCCAGCACGTCGCCCGGCTGCATCGGCAACATCTCTTTCACGGCAGTGCGGCCGAATTCCTTCTCCAGAAGGGCAACCACGTGCATCAGCTCTTCCGGATTGTTGTTGCCGATGTTGTAAATCTTCCATGGCGCTGCACTGGTTGCCGGATCGGGCTTTTCGCCAGACCAGTTCGGATTGCCTTGCGGCGGACGATCCATCAGGCGCACCACGGCTTCGCTGACATCATCGATGTAGGTAAAATCGCGGCGCATGTTGCCATGATTGAATAATTTGATGGGCGTTGCATCGACAATGGCCTTCGCAAAAAGAAACATCGCCATGTCCGGACGGCCCCAAGGACCATAAACCGTGAAGAACCGAAGACCAGTGGCGGGAATGCGATACAAATGGCTATAGGCATGCGCCATCAACTCGTTGGCTTTTTTCGACGCCGCATAGAGGCTGACGGGGTGATCGACATTGTCCTGCACCGAAAACGGCAATTTGGTGTTGGCGCCGTATACCGAGGATGAAGATGCGAACAGAAGATGCTTGCAATTGGTATGCCGGCACCCCTCCAGCACATTGATGAAGCCTTCGAGATTTGCATCCACATATGCGTGGGGATGCTCCAGCGAATAGCGAACGCCTGCCTGCGCGGCAAGATGGATGACGAACGCGAAGCGGTATTGCGCAAAGAGAGACTTTATCGCCGCGCGATCGGTCAGGTCGAGGTTGACGAAGCTGAAGCGCGAATCCTTGCGCAGGATATTCAGTCGCGCCTCCTTCAACGCCGGGTCATAGTAACTGTTGAGACTGTCCAGGCCGACAACATCGCGGCCTCCAGCCACGAGCTGGCGGGCGACGTGAAAGCCGATAAAGCCCGCCGCGCCCGTGACGAGTATTGTCTGATCCGACATATAACCTCAAGGTATCGCTTCGGCTTCGCCGGTCCGGCCGAAGCCTCTTTACCCGTCGCATTGAGGGTGTCGCAATACCCTGTTGTGCGGCTATTGCCAGATCGGCTTTAAAAACATACCAAGGCGGCGAAGTTTCGGCGTGCGGCGCCGATTTGCGCTGCTTTCATCTTCTCATACCTCACGAAGCGCGGGCGAGATGCGCCAGATCCTGCTTTCGACGACAAAAATATTGCTCTCTGCGGCGCTGCTTTACCTCGCGCTACGCAAGGTCGATTTAGCAGATCTTGCCTCACGCATCAATATTGCGAGCCTGGGCTGGATCGGCATGGCGATTGCTATGACGTTCCTGCAGATTTTTGTCGGCGTCTTGCGCTGGCGCGAGATCAGCGCGGAGTGTGGCGCACCGCTGGCGACAAAGCAGGCGATGCGTTTCAATCTGATCGGAACTTTCTTCAACCAGACGCTACCATCCTCGATCGGCGGCGACGCCGTGCGACTCTGGCTGGTCGCGCGCGGCGGCGCCGGATGGCGCGCGGCGACCTATTCGATTTTCGTCGACCGCGCAATCGGCCTGATCGCGCTTGCGGTCATCATCGTCGCGAGCCTGCCCTGGAGCTACAGCCTCATCGCTGATCCCCACGGCCGGTCAGCGCTGCTGTTCGTCGATTTCGCCGCGCTCGCGGGCGGTGTGGGATTCCTCGTTCTCGGCTGGCTGCCGTGGCCCTGGCTGAAGCGCTGGTGGGGCACGCATCATGTTCACGCCTGCTCGATAATCGCGAACCGGGTGATTTTCAGCCGGGAGCGTGGACCGACGATTGCGGTGTTGTCGGTACTTGTTCACGTTCTCGCCGTCGTCATTGTCTGGTGCGTGGTCCAATCGATCGCGGCGCCGGTGGTATTCAGCCAGATTTTTCAACTGGTTCCTCCGGTCATGCTGATCACGATGCTGCCGATCTCGATCGCGGGCTGGGGGGTGCGCGAGGCCACCATGGGACTGGCGTTTGGATATGCCGGGCTGATGACGAACGAAGGCGTGAACGTGTCGCTGCTATTTGGCGCGGTATCGTTTATCGTCGGCGCCTTCGGCGGGTTGGTGTGGATTTTCAGCGCAGAGAAGGCCGCCCAGGGTTCGGCACCGATCGAGGTGCTCAAGTAACGGCCGCATTGGATAGAATGACCATTTCTGAGTTGCCCCTTTCGATATTCGCCATCGTTGCTGCGGCTCTGCTTTCGGCCGGCATAACCTGGGCGCTCCGACCCTGGCTCTTGCGACATGCACTGGCAAAGCCGAACGCGCGGTCGTCGCATCGCATTCCAACGCCGCAAGGAGCCGGCATCGCGGTGACCGGCGCCACGCTGGTGGTCGTGGGCGCCATCGTCGCTTACGCAGATACGGCGCATTTGAATGTCCCGGCCGCAATCTTCGCTGCGTCGCTGTTCATGGCAATGGTGGGATTTGCGGACGACATCAAATCCATTCCGGTGCCGCCGCGACTGTTACTGCAGGCACTCGCCGTCGCCGCGATCCTGCTTACGGCGCCCGGCGATCTGCGGATCGTTCCGGCATGTCCGCTCTGGATCGAACGCGGTTTGCTTTTGCTTGCCGGCCTTTGGTTCGTGAATCTGGTCAACTTCATGGATGGGCTGGACTGGATGACGGTCGCTGAAGTCGTGCCGATCACCGGCGCGATAGTCGTACTGGGATCGGTTGGCGAATTTCCCCTGTCGGCGACCATTGTTGCTGCAGCGCTTTGCGGCGCGATGCTCGGTTTCGCTCCTTTCAACCGCCCGGTCGCAAAAATCTTTCTCGGAGATGTCGGTAGCCTGCCGATTGGCCTGTTGCTCGGCTGGTGCTTGTTGCAACTGGCCTGGCACCAGCAAATCGTCGCCGCGCTGCTGCTGCCGCTCTATTACTTGTCGGATGCGACCGTGACGCTGCTGCGCCGGCTGGTGAGAGGCGAACCGTTCTGGGCGGCGCATCGCTCGCATTTCTATCAGCGCGCGACAGATAACGGCTTTACGGTATTGGGCGTGGTGAGCGAGGTGTTCGCGCTCAACGTGGTTCTGGCCGCGCTGGCGATCGGGTCGGTGATGGCACGGCCTGCGGCGGCAGGGATTTTGTTTCTCATCGCCGGAGGCTTGGGTACAACCATTGTAATGTACCGGTTTTCGCGGCGACGGCTCCAATAAGCCTGGTTGCGCCGACCTCGGAATTCACCACGCCGATGGTCCTTTATGAAAAGACCTCTGGTTCACAACCTTTCTCGCAAAAGCTTTTGGACCAATTCGGAATAGCTCGCCATGGCTCGGGTGAAACTGAACTGCCCCGCGATTACAGAGGCGCGTTCGGCCTGCGATATATCCTTGGAAGAAGCAGCAAGACGTATTGTTCTTGCAAGTTCGTCCGACCTTCCGGGCCTTACCACCCAACCCAGTCCGTGTTCCACTACTGTCAACGCCGCTTCGGCGTCGGGCTCGGAAACAATAATGACAGGTCGGCCCACCGCAAGCAGGTTGTAGAACCGGCTGGGCACCGAGACGCCGGCGACGTTCTTGCGATAGGGAATGAGCCAGACGTTCGCGGCCGCAAGAAATTCTTCGAGGTATTCGTCCTCGACGCGATCGACCAACGTGACATTTTGAAGATTTGCCTCGGCTTGCAGATCCTTCAGTCGTTCGAAGCCAATCCCCCATCCCGAGAGCAGGAAATGAATGTCCGGATCGTCGCGGAGCAATCGTGCGGCCTCAAACACGATGATGGGATCGTGGGTAAAACCGAGATTGCCGGAAAGACCGACCACAAATCGGGGGCCATCGAGGCGACGATAGGGATTGTTCGGCCCAATCGGACGAACAGCCGGGGCCAGCGTTGCCCAATTCGGAATAAACCGGATCTTGTCGCGCGTTATTCCCCGGTGACGCAAAAGAAGCCGCTCAGTGTCGCGCCCAATGATGACGACGACATCCAGCGCACGAAACATCAGCCCGTTGGCGGCACTTATTGCTTTCGTCGCAATCGATGGGGGCTTCAGCAGACCGGCCATCACAAGCACATCGGGATAGAGGTCGTGCATGATCAGCACCGATCGTGCGCGTTTCAATTTGGCGGCGGCGGCAACCGCATAAGGCAACATAAAAGGGGCGGTGACGGTGACCGCGACGTCTCCGCGTTGCAATTTCAGCAGCAGCGTCAGAAATATCCGTGCCGCAAAGAAGATTTCGGCCATGGCGCGCCTGATCAGCGCAGCCTTTGCCGGCCTCCGGTTTTTGATGTTGATGACGGTCGGCTGTTGCGAATTTGCGGGCGCGGCCGGTGCGAAGCCTGAACTTCCGGAAAGCACCAGAACCGGGCCCTCCGCGGCCAGATGTTCGGCAATCTTCGACGTGATTGCGGCTGTCGTGCTGGGATCCGGCGGATAATGCTGGCTGACGATGACAACTTTTCCAGGCGTCCGCATCAATCGCTTTCGAATTGGTCCGGCACGGCCGTCGCACAGGCACTCATACAGCAGTCCATATCAAGCCGCAGTTGATCCGAATTCCGGCACGGCGTCCTTCAGGATGGTTTTGATGGTGGCGCGGTCATCCCTGCTGATCGCCTGCTCGAGCGCCGCGATCCACTTCCGCAGAGCCTGCATCGGCGGTTCGTTGGGTTTGGCCGCCATAATGCCGGCGACACCAATCTCGACCGACGGCTCTTCGGTTGCGAACAGAATTTCGTTTAGCCGTTCTCCCGGCCGCATTCCGGTGAAAACGATCTCGATATCATAGCCCGGCTGCAGACCGGAAAGCCGGATCATGCGCTCTGCAAGCTCGACGATCTTGACCGGTTGCCCCATGTTGAGCACGTAAACCGAAACGTCCGGACGCCGCGGCGCCAGCGCGTGCGTGGCCGCCGTAATCACCAGATCGCAAGCCTCGCGGATCGTCATGAAATATCTGACCATATCGGGGTGCGTGACCGTCACCGGCCCGCCCGCCTCGATCTGCGCCTTGAATTTAGGCACCACAGAGCCGTTCGACGCCAGCACGTTCCCGAATCGCACGGAGATCAGACGCATCCGCGGCTTGCTGCTTTGCTGAGATGTCAGATCGTGATCGAGCGCCTGGCAATACATTTCGGCAAATCGCTTGGTCAGGCCCAGCATCGAAACCGGCTCGATCGCCTTGTCGGTCGAGATCATCACCATTGCCTCGGCGCCCGCCGCCAGCGCCGCATCGGCGACATTCACCGTTCCGAAAATGTTGGTCTTGACCCCCTCACTCCAGTCGCGTTCGAGAATCGGTACATGCTTAAGAGCAGCGGCGTGGAACACGATATCCGGTTTGAATTCGCTCATCAGCCGCAGGATACGCTCGCGATCGCGAATATCCGCAATCCGCCCCTCGATCACAGCGCCGGTCTCGTGCGCGGCAAGCGCTTCCGTGACCGCATAGAGCGCCGGTTCCGAATTCTCGATCACCAGAACCCGCGCGGCACCGAATGTAACGACGCGGTCGCAAATCTCCGAACCGATCGAGCCGCCGCCGCCGGTGACGATGACCGCCTTGTTCTTCACGAAGGCTTCCAGACGCGCGTAATCGATGTTTTCGCTCGGCCGCAGCAACAGGTCCTGGACGGCGACCGTCGTCAACCGCGGCGTATCCCCGCTCTCCAGCGACGGAAGACGGCTGACGATCAGCCCAAGCCGGCGCGCCCGCATCAGGACCGCTTCCGGGCGCGCCTCCGGGTCGAACGCCGACGGCGTCATGACCACGCGCGCAATCGGCTTGTTGCGTCTTGCGAAATCGCCGATCACGTCCTCGATGTCGTCGATGCCGCCGAGCACGGGGATATTCCGGATCGACTGACCTTGATCGGCATTCGACGGCGACAACAGGCCGACCGGCCAGATCCGCTTGACCGCACCACTTTCAATCCCACGCAAGAGAATTTCAGCGTCCGCTGCGCGGCCAATCAGCAGCGTCGGTGACGCGTCCTCAGCGCGGGCGTGGCGGCGCACGCGCGTGTAGCGGAAATAGCGATAGGCGAAACGCGAGGCGCTCAGAAAAAACACCTCCAGGAACCAGTAAAGAACGATGGTAATCTTGCCGAGGAAGAATGTGCCTTTAACGTTCGGCGCGACAAATATGTAATCCAGCACCAGCAGCGCGACCGTCAGCACGGTTGCCGCGCGCAGGATGTTCAGCGCGTCCGGCAACGAAATGAAGCGCCATTTCATGGTGGTCAGACGGAAAACGTAGAAAACAACCAGGCTGAGCGCGATGAAGTACGGCAGGATACGCAGCAACAGCGGCAGCCGCTCGGTGAAAAGGTCCCCCTCAAACCGCAGATAGAAGCTGGCAAGAACCGCAAGCGTGGTCGCCAACGCGTCGTGCGCTGCAATCAACACGTTACGCAAGGTCAGACTGGAGAGACGCATCATTTTTCCGACCGGTAACTAATAAACAATATCGAGCTATGTCGTTGCGAGGCCGCTGATAGCTTAACTCGCACGCGCATGCCAGCCGTCCTTGCTTAGCGGGCTTTCGTTCCCAAGGCCGCTTCACGCGAATTCGTGCTTAGCACCATTCCCGCCGCAATGCCCACGCCCAGGACGTACATCCAACCCGCGTGGAAATCGGTTATGTGAGAATTGAATAGCGAGGTGAAGATATTCTGTACCACCACCATCAACCCGATCCAGGCTGCCAACCCCTCCCCGCGGAACAGTAGCAGATGTAACAACCACATCGCATATAGCACGATAATACCGATCAGGCCCCACTGGATCGCGACGTTCAAAGTCTGGTTGTGCGGATTTGCAACGACCTCGGCGGCCGCGCCGGACTGGTTTACGGCAGCTTCCTGAAAGAGTGCGTGTATCGATCCGGTACCATGGCCGACGATCGGCGCTTCGGAAATGAACCGAAGCGATTTTTTCCAGAATTCCAGTCGATTGCCGATCGAAGTGGGCGTATTTTCCTCTTTGTAGAGTCGGTAGTCCCTCGCAAAGGTTTCGGTAGTCCGACGCAAGTGAGGCGATGTCGTCCACGCCAACCCAGCGAATACGATCGCCGCACACAGTATGACGACGATAGTTCGCCATTTCAGGTGAAGCAGCGCAAACACCGCCAACATGATCGGTATGGTGACCAGCGCCGTCCGTGAAACGATGACGAATGCCATGTTGACGACGAAGCTCAGCGCGATCGCGCTCAGCAACACCGCCGGCAAAGTTCTTTTCGCGCGCAGCAAGGTGATGATCGGATAGGCAAGTACCACGGCGCACAGGGCGAATTCCTGGCTCTGGTCGATATAATTCTTGACCGGCACGCCATAGCTGGCGTTCGTCTTCAGCGCGAGCCTGGGATCGAACGCGACGATCCAGGACATCGCCAGCAACAGAACACAAGACACCAGGAAGGCGATGAACACGTGCATGCCGCGCGCGGATCGCTCGAAATGATACAACAGCACCGGCAGCATCAGCAGTTTCGCAGTCGGGCCGACGGCATAGAGCCGTGCAGCCCACGGGGCGTCCGACCATAGCGTTCCGACCGCCGCCAGGACAAAGAGCGCAATCGGCACGGCACAAATCGGACGCCTCAGCGATTGCAGAAAGGCTCTGACGTCGAGGAACGGGCACATCGAGACGAGCAGGCCGACGGCAAAGATCGCGACCAGCGTCGTCGACCAGGGCAGCGAAAGCGCGACCAGAATGACGAAAACGTCCGCCGTGGTCGCCCAGGCCGCCGGATCGCGCCATGACCTCCCAAACAAGGCTGGCACCCACTCTTTTGCCACCGCACTCACGCCCTGCCTCGCCGTGCACGATCGACAAGCGAGGTCGTACTGAACCCCGGCAGCACTTCGACCAGCAGCACTTCGCCGCCGCTCTTCTCGACGATCTCGTGGCCGACGACCTGGTCACGGGTGTAGTCCCCGCCCTTCGCCAGCACGCTCGGCTTGATCTGCGTGATCAACTTGATCGGCGTGTCTTCCTCGAAAATCGCAACGAGATCGACCGCCTCCAGCGCCGCCAACACCTCGGCGCGCGCGCGCTCGTCCTGAACCGGGCGCCCCTCGCCCTTCAGCCGCTTCACCGAGGCGTCGCTGTTCAGGCCGACGACCAGACGGTCGCAGGCGCCGCGCGCCGCGGTCAGCACCTTGACGTGACCGGGATGCAGAATATCAAAACAGCCGTTGGTGAATCCGACGCGTAGCCCCTGTTTGCGCCAATCCAGAAGAATCGAGGCAAGATCGCCGCCTGCCGCGATGATCTTCTCTTCCGCGGCCAGGGAAGCATGCGGCAGAATTTTTCGCCGCAGTTCCGCCGATGTCACGATCGCGGTGCCTTTCTTGCTGACCGCGACCGCAGCCGCCGCATTCGCCATCCGTAACCCCGTCTCCCAATCAGCACCCGCCCCCAGCGCCGCCGCAAGCACCGCGGCAACGGTGTCGCCTGCACCCGAGACGTCGCGCACCTTCACCGGATGAGCCGGCACATGGATGGCTTCACCTTTCCGCGGCACCAGGGTCATACCGTGCTCGCCTTGCGTCACCAGCACAGCCTCGCAGTCCGCAAGCTGCATCGCGTCTTGCGCGGCATCGGCGATGCTCTTCTCCGTGTCGGCGCGGCTGCGGGTTGCTTCGGCGAATTCCTTGCGATTGGGCGTGAGCAGCGTCGCGCCGCGATAGATCGCGAAATTGGCGCTTTTAGGATCGACGATCACGCGCTTGCCAAGCTTGCGCGCCTCGTCGATGACGTTGCGGATCACGCGTGCCGTCAGCACGCCCTTGGCATAGTCGGACAACAGCACGATATCGGCGCGCGGCAACAGCGGCAGGATGGCGTCGATCAACTTCTGCTCGATATCCGCGGAGGCCGGCGAGGCCAGTTCCCAGTCGGCGCGCAGCATATGCGTCGAGAAATGCTCGGAGACGAAGCGCACCTTTCGCGTGGTCGGCCGTTCGGGATCGCAAATCAGCACGCTTTCGATCAGGCCTTCCTGCGAAAGGGCCGCCTTCAGTTTCGCGCCCGCCTCATCCTCACCGATCAGCCCGACGAAGATGCAGCGCGCACCGAGCGAGGCGATGTTGCGCGCGACGTTGCCGGCGCCGCCGATATTGGTCTCGGTGCGCTGGACCGCGATGACCGGCGCGGGCGCTTCCGGCGAAATGCGCGATACCTCGCCATAGACGAATTCGTCGAGCATGAGGTCGCCGACGCAGAGCACCGTCTGGCGGACAATCGCGTGCGAAAGGGCGTCAAAATCGAACATCGAAACTCGTTATCTGTTGCACGTCACCGGAACCGATCGGCGCGATCGAGAAAACCATTGACGTAGGTCTCGACCGCATCTTCCAGTGCCGTGAAGCCGCCGTTGTAGCCCGCGCTGCGCAAACGATCGACATCGCCTTGGGTGAAGTACTGATAGCTGCCGCGGATTGCCTCGGGCATATCGATATATTGGAGATTCGGAGTCACGCCGAGCGCGGCATAGGCCGAGAGCATCACATCCTTGAAGCTGCGCGCCTTGCCGGTTCCGACGTTGAAAATGCCGCTGACCGACGGCGTCGCCAACAGCCACATCATCACCCGCACAACGTCGTCAACATAGACGAAATCGCGCCGCTGGTCGCCGTCGGCAATGCCCTCGCGATGCGACCTGAACAGCTGTACGGGACGGCCGGCCTTGATGTCGTCGAAGCGCCGCGCCAGCACGCTCATCATCGGGCCCTTGTGATATTCATTGGGGCCAAACACGTTGAAGAATTTCAGGCCGGCCCATTGCGGCGGCAGCTTCTCGCCCTTGGCCGCGCGTCCAGCGACCGCCATATCGAACAGATGCTTGCTCCAGCCATACAGATTCATCGGCCGCAGGGTTTTTAGCGCCGCCACCGACTGGTCGTCGCGAAACCCCTGCGCGCCGTCGCCATAGGTCGATGCCGAGGAGGCGTAAATGAACGGCACCGCATTGGCCGTGCACCAGTCGAGCAACCGCATCGACAGCCGGAAATTGGTCTCGATCACGAGATCGCCGTCGGTTGTGGTCGTCTCCGAGATCGCGCCGAGATGGATGATGGCGTCGAGCCGACGGCCTTTCAGCCATTCCAGCAAATCCGCCGGCGGCACGATATCCGCAAGCCGGCGCTTGGCGAGATTGCGCCATTTGCCGTCATGGCCGAGCACATCGCAAACCGCCACGTCGGTGCCGCCCGCGTCATTCAACGCGGCCACGAGGTTCGATCCGATAAAACCGGCGCCACCGGTCACCAGCAACATTCCGTACCCTGCCCTGATTTGTAGAATGCCAGCTTTGCCCCAGTCCCGCCCGGCAGGCAACTTGAGTAATCCGACCTGGTGAGACTGAGGCGGTTCGACTTTACCCCGCCACGAGGAGCAGTTACCGACAGATGGAATCAGGCGAAGGCAGATCGTCCAAGAAATGAATGCTAATTCGGACCATATGGTGAAGGCTGAGAACCCGGACGACACCCGTCCGATTCTCATCGTTCCATATATGTGGATTGGCGACTTCGTGCGTGGCCATACCGTTGTGCGGGTCCTCAAACAGCGATGGCCGAACCGGCCCGTTGATCTGCTCACCACCTCACTGTGTGCTCCGCTGGTCGACTATATGCCCGGTGTCCGCGCCGGCATTGCCTGGGACCTGCCGCGCAGCCGCCTTGCGGTGGCCAGGCAATGGGGCTTGGCGGCAAAGCTCCGGGCTCGGAACTACGCAACCGCCCTCGTCCTGCCCCGCACCTGGAAATCGGCGATTGCCCCTGCGCTGGCCGGTATTCCGGAACGGGTAGGTTTCGTTGGCGAAGCCAGGTTAGGACTAATCAACCGATGGCGCTGGGGCGAGAAGGCCCTGCCCCGCTTCATCGACAAGAATGCCGCGCTGGCGCTGCCGGATGGGGCCCCGCTGCCGCCGGAATGGCCGGCGCCGCAACTGAATGTTTCCGCCGAGGAAGCCGATCGCTGGCGGAAAGCCAACGGGCTGGGCACGGGTCGCGCCGTGGCGCTGGCACCGGGATCGGTCGGCGCATCCAAGCGCTGGACCTATTATCCGGAGGCCGCGCGCCTGCTTGCGCAACGAGGCCTGGATGTTTGGGTGGTTGGCGGGCCCGGCGAAAAGGCGCTTGCCACGGAGATCGTCGCCGCAGGCGGACCGCGCGTCCGCGACCTCACCGGTACTGACCTGCGCAATGGCATTCTGGCGATGGCAGCGGCCGATGTCGCGATCTCCAACGATTCCGGGTTGATGCACATCGCCGCCGCGCTGGGCACGCCGACCATGGGCATTTTCGGCCCCACCAGCCCCTATCACTGGGCGCCGCTGAACGGACTTGCGGCAACGGTTCAGACCAAAACCGTGGTGCCGTGCCAGCCCTGCCACCGCCCGGTCTGCACCATGAACGATCATCGCTGCATGCGGGACATTCCCGCATCCGACGTGATGACGATCGCCGAGCGCATACTGGCTGATGCGGGGGCACGCATTGCGCACTAACGTCGCGAGCTTGCGCAGCCGCGATGCGATCATTACCAAAGATGCGAACTGCAACCCTGACGGTGCGTCTTGAGCCAAACTTTGAAAGACCCGATCGCCGCTCACCTTGAACAATCGCTCGCAGCACTTCAGCGAGTGACGCAGGATGCGGCGTTGCTCGCCGCCGCGCGCAAGATCGCGGCTGTTATTATCGCGGCGCTGCGCTCAGGTAACAAGCTCCTGATCATCGGCAATGGCGGCAGCGCCGCCGACGCCCAGCATATCGCTGCGGAAATCATCGGCCGCTACAAACAGGACCGCTCCGGCTACGCCGCGATGGCACTGACCACCGACACCTCGGCGCTGACGGCGATCGCCAACGATTACGGCTTCGAACAGGTGTTCGCGCGGCAGGTTGAAGGTCTCGGTCAACGCGGCGACGTGCTGCTGGCGCTATCCACCTCGGGACGTTCGCCGAACATTCTGGCGGCGTTGCGCATCGCCAGAGACCGCGGACTTGTCACCATCGGCTTCACCGGCAGCAAGGGCGAATCACTCGGCTCCCTCTGCGATCATCTGTTGGTATCGCCCAGCGAGGACACCCCCGTGGTCCAGCAGATTCACCTCACTATTGCTCACGGGGTCTGCGACGAGATCGAGCAGACCATGATGCGCGAAGCCGCGAAAAAATGAGCGGCATCGACTCCGCCCACTCTGCGTCCCGGCCCGCCGCCTTCCTCGACCGCGACGGCGTCGTCAACCACGACGACGGCTATATGGGCACGCAGGAGCGGATCCGCTGGATGCCGAATGCAGCGAAGGCAATCCGCCGCCTCAACGATGCCGGCTATTTCGTGTTCTTCTTCACCAATCAATCGGGCGTGGCGCGCGGCTTCTTTACCGAGGACGAACTCAACACGCTGCACCACTGGATGCTCGCTGAACTCGCCGCGCAAGGCGCGCGAATCGACGACATCCGTTATTGTCCGCATCATCCCGATGGATCGGTGGCCGGTTATCTCGAAGACCACCACTGGCGAAAGCCGAAGCCCGGCATGATCCTCGATCTGATGGAGCATTGGCCGGTGCGGCGCGAAGGCAGTTTTGTCATTGGCGACCGCCCGACAGATATCGAGGCGGCGGAAGCCGTGGGGCTGCCAGGCTTTCTGTTCGCAGGCGGCGACCTCGATGCGTTTGTTGCGAACGTAATAACTCAGACCAACGCGCGATAAATTTCGGCGATGCGGCTTGCTTCCGCGTTGAGGCTGAATTTCGCCAGCACCCGCGTCTGCGCGCGTACACCCATCGCTATCGCCAGAGCCGGATCGCGCATCAGCGGCTCAAGTGCGGCGACAAGCGCATCAACGTCGCCGGGCGGCGTCAGCACGCCGGTCACGCCATCCTCGACCGCCAGTTCGGCAGCGCCGGCGCGCGACGCCACCACCGCCGCACCCACCGACATCGCCTCGATCAGCGTCAGACCGAAACCTTCGTTGCGCGAGGTGAAGGCATAAATTGTCAGCCGCTGGTACCAGCGCTGCACTTCCTCGATCGGCAGCTCGCCGGTGATGACGATGCGCGATTGCAGGCCGGCGGCCTCGATCCGCCTTTTCAGATCGTTGGCAAACGCGGTCTGCTCAGGCGTGATCGCACCGACGATAACAGCGGTAAACTCAGGATGGCGCGGCAGCAGCCGGCACATCGCCTCCACGAACACGTCGCTGCCTTTTTGCGCGCGCACCCGGCCGAAGCAGCCGATCGCGTAGCGGCCCGGCAAGCCGGATTGAGCGAATGCCGCCGCACGATCGGCCGAGGGTGCGTAGAGGTTGGTGTCGACACCATGCGGAATGACCGTGGCAACCCGCTTGAGAAATGACGCCGAGATGTCGTTGGTGGCGATGATCGCATCCATCCGGTTGATCAGCCACCGCGTGATCCAGGTGTGATGCCGCTGCGCCGCGGACGTGAACACAAGCTTCAGCGGCCAGCCGAGCGATCGCAACAGCACTCCAACAATCATCTCATTGTTACGCCGCGCGTGCCAGATCAGCGGCGTGCGGCGGCGCCATATCTTCGCAATATCCGCGACGCCGATCCGCGCAATGCCGTCTGGCGCATCCGGACCGAGCCATTTCGCGCGGAACATTTTCGCGAGTTTCGGCGCAACCATGCGGTTGGTCGCGGTGACGCCCGAATAGCGCTTGTGCAGATTCGGCACGATCACCTGTAGATTGTCGGCGGAATTGTTCTCGATCGCCACGTCAGGCTCCGTTTCGCGCCTTCCTATACGCAACATTAAGCATAGTGGCCAGTTGGGTTGCGCCGGAACCCACTTTTCACCGCGCTCCGGATAGCATCGCCCGGTTAATCGGGAGATGGGTGAGCTCATGACTGTGCTTCTCACCGGCGGCGCCGGCTATATCGGAAGTCACATGGTTCATGCGCTGGTGGAAGCCGGCGAAAGGGTTGTCGTTATCGACAACCTGTCCACCGGCTTTTCCGCATTCCTGCCCGAGGGCGTTCCGCTGTTCATCGGCGATGCCGCGGATGAAAATCTGGTCGAGGGCGTCATCACCGCGCACGGCGTGGAAAGCATCATTCATTTTGCCGGTTCGGTGGTGGTGCCGGATTCGATGCGCGATCCGCTCGCCTATTACCGCAACAATACCATGACGACGCGCAGCCTCTTGAATGCGGCAGTGAAATGCGGCGTCGGCCGCTTCATCTTCTCATCGACCGCGGCAGTGTACGGCAATCCGGATCAGGTGCCGGTTTCCGAACATGCACTGACGCGGCCACTGTCGCCTTACGGCTCCTCGAAGCTGATGACCGAAATCATGTTGCATGACGTCGCCTCCGCGCACGGCATGAACTATGTCGTGCTGCGCTACTTCAATGTCGCGGGCGCCGATCCGCTGGCGCGCATTGGGTTAGCGACGGTCGGCGCGACCCATCTTGTGAAAATCGCGGTCGAGGCGGCGACCGGGCAGCGTGCGAAGATCGATGTGTTCGGAACCGACTATCCGACACCGGACGGAAGCTGCATTCGGGATTTCATTCACGTCAGCGATCTGGCACAGGCGCATCGCGCGGCACTGTCCTATCTGCGTGGCAACGGCGGCTCGGTGACGCTGAATTGCGGTTACGGCCGTGGCTACTCCGTGCTCGAAACCATCGAGGCGGTGCGGCGGGTTTCGGGGCGCACTTTTGCGGTTCAATATGCGCCGCGCAGGCCCGGCGATATCATGACCATGGTCGCGGACACCAGCCGCATCCGCACCACGCTGGACTGGGCGCCGCAATATGATGATCTCGAGACGATCGTCGCCCATGCGCTGGCGTGGGAAGAGAAATTGTTCCGCGAGCGTCAAGACGAGATGCCCCACGCGGCGTCGGCCTAAATCTCGGGCGACGCAAGGCCTGATTTGGCTTGAAAAACCCCGACATAGCGGGCAAGGAGTCGTTTCGCAGCAGCCCTGACGCGCGGGCGGTACGCCGGCGCTGTCGATGGAACGCGGATGACCGAATTTCCAAGAAAAATTACTGACGATCCCTACGGTGCGGCGATCCTGATTCGCCGTCTGATCACGGAGCAGGGAGCCGCCCATTGGCGGCGCTATCTGCTCGCGTTCACGCTGATGGGGGTCTCGGCAGCCGCGACCGCCGGCTCGGCCTATATCCTCGGCCAGGTTATCAATCAGGCCTATGTCGACAAGAACGTCCACGGCATCGCGGTTCTGTCGGGGGTCACCGTCCTGATCTTTATGCTCAAGGGTGCGGCGACCTACGGTCACCAGGTGATCCTGTCGAAGATCAGCAACGCGATCCTCGCCAACAACCAGCGCCGGCTGTTCGCCAAACTGATGAGCGAAAGCGTCGCTTTCTTCTCGGAACGGCACTCGTCCGAATTTCTGGCGCGCCTGACATCGGGCGCGAATTCCGTCACCCAGGTTCTCAGCCTCTTGATCAACGCACTCGGGCGCGACCTGTTGCTGCTGATCGGGCTTGTTGCCGTCATGGTGACCCAGGATCCGTATATGGCGCTGCTCGGCTTCCTGGTGGCGCCGCCGGCCATGCTGGTGCTGCGCAAGCTGGTGAAGCGGATCAAGGGCCTCGCGCACAACCAGTTCACAGGCACCGCCGACATTCTTGAAACCATGCAGGAGTCACTGCAGGGCATTCGCACCGTCAAAGCGTTCACGCTCGAGCAAACCATGCGCGAGCGGATCGACGCCAGCATCGCTGCGGTCGAGCGCAATGCCAACAAGATGGCGCGAGTTTCCAACCGTTCGAGCCCGCTGATGGAGACGCTGGGCGGTTTCGCGGTGGCCGGCGGACTGATGTATGGCGGCTACAGCGTCGTCGCGATGGGCGCGACGCCGGGTCAGTTCTTTTCGTTCCTGACCGCATTCCTGATGGCTTACGAGCCCGCCAAGCGTCTGGCACGCCTCAACATCGAGCTCAACAGCAGCCTGGTCGGCGCGCGCATGCTGCTGGAAATCGTCGACAGCCCGGCCAGCGAGCCCGCCGATGACGACAAGCCGTCCTTGAAACTCGGCGATGCGCGGGTCGAATTGCGCGACGTGAGCTTCGCCTACCGTCCGAACGAGCCGGTACTCAACCGCATGAGCTTTGTCGCTGAGCCCGGCAAGGTCACCGCGCTGGTCGGCCCTTCCGGCGGCGGCAAATCGACGGTGCTGGCGCTGCTGCTGCGATTTTATGAGGCGACCGGCGGCGACATTCTGATCGACGGACAGTCGATTTCCGCGGTGTCACGAAAATCGCTTCGCCAGCAGACCGCCTATGTCGGGCAGGACGTCTATCTGTTCCGCGACACCATCCGCGAGAACATCGCGTTCGGCAAGGTGGGCGCGACCGAAGCCGAAATAGCGGCCGCCGCAAAGGCGGCCTGCGCGCACGAATTCATCATGGGCTTTCCGCTCGGCTACGAAACCCCGGTCGGCGAGCACGGCACGCAATTGTCCGGCGGCCAGCGTCAGCGCATTGCGGTAGCGCGCGCGCTGGTGAAGAATGCCCCGATCATCCTGCTTGACGAAGCGACTGCGGCGCTCGATTCGGAATCGGAAAAGCAGGTGCAGGAAGCGATCGAACATCTCTGCCAGAACCGCACCACCATTGTCATTGCCCACCGCCTGCACACCATCATGCACGCCGATGCCATCCTCGTGGTCGAGGGCGGCGAGATCGTCGAGCGCGGGCGGCATGACGATCTGTTGCGCCGCGGCGGGCGCTATGCCTCGTTCTTCCGCCTGCAACACCGCGATGCCGGGCCCCTCACCCTGGCTCCGATCAGCGCAACCGCCTAAAGCAACCCCCGAGTTTCCGCCCTTAAACCCGCCGAGACCTTTTCATGAGCGCCACATCCTTTGTCATTCCCGCCCTTCCGCAAGCATCGATCGCCGTCGCCGGCGACACCAAATCGTTTCCGGTTCGGCGCATCTGGTGCGTCGGGCGCAACTATCTCGAGCACATCCGAGAGATGGGAAATGACGAGCGCGCGCCGCCGTTCTTCTTCGCCAAGCACGCCGACATGATCGAGCCGGACGGAGCCACCATCCCCTACCCGCCGCTGACCAAGGATTTGCATCACGAGGTCGAACTAGTCGTGGCAATGAAGAGCGGCGGCCTCAACATTGCCGCCGACAAGGCGCTCGACCACGTCTATGGCTATGGCGTCGGCATCGACCTCACCCGCCGCGATCTGCAGCTGGCCGCGCGCAAGAAGGAACGGCCGTGGGAAGTCGGCAAATCGTTCGAACATTCCGCGCCCTGCGGCGCGCTGCAGCCGGCCTCCAAAATCGGCCATCCGGCCAAGGGAAAGATCTGGCTCTCGGTCAACGGCACCGAACGGCAGAAGGGCGACCTCACCGAGTTGATCTGGAGCGTACCCGAGATCATCGCAAAGCTGTCGGAGCAGGTGACGCTCGGCGCCGGCGACATCATCATGACGGGGACACCGGCCGGCGTCGCGGCATTGTCACCTGGTGACAAAATCGAATGCGGGGTCGACGGCGTCGGCACCCTGAAGGTCACGATCGGCAAGCCGGCATAGTTGCTCTCGCACCCCGGACGCTGCGCAGGGCACGCGGGTCCGGTGCGCTACTGGGCCGGAGCCCCACCCGAATCAACTACAAACGGCTCCCGGCTCTGCGGAGCAGCCTACCGGACGATGCTTCGCATCGCCGGGAGAACGCGGCACCGCGTCCGGGACGCGCCGGCTATTTTGCGCACGTTTCAGTAGAACTGCGAAAAAATTCGCGGTCCGTTAACCATACGGACATTAAATGGGCGGACCCGCCACAATCCCCGCGCTGGAGCCGCCGATGACCCCCGACTGGAACGCAATCCGCCTTGATTTGCTAGAGATCGACGAGCCGATGCGGGTGACATTGCGCGAGATGCGGCCCCTTTTCGCAAAGGCCCTGCCCGGCATTCTGGCGCGGCTCTACGACAAAGTCCGGCACTACGATCCTTCCTGCGGCATCTTTAAGGATAGCGCGATGCAGGAGGCGATTCGGATGCAGGTGCAGCACTGGGACCTGATCGCTGCGGGCGATTTTGGCGCCACTTACGCTGATTCGATCGCGCGATTTTGCGAGTTCAATCAGCGCGCGGGCGTTGCGCCGCAATGGTATCTCGGCTGCCACCAGATGTTCATTACCGACCAGCTGATGAAAGCGGTCGAGAGCGAAATAGAGATCCCGCGCTTCGGCCGCGCTGCGCAGACCGCGCGCGACAAGAAGGCGCTGATGCTGAACGCCATCGCTAAAGCCAACATGCTGGACACTGAAAAGGTCGTCGCGTCTTACTTCAACTCCAACCGTCAGGCCCGCAAGGATGCCACCGCGCAGGCGGGCGACCGCTTCCGCGCCATTGTCACATCACTGTCGAGCGCATCAAACCAACTGGAAAGCACCGCGCGTGCGCTGAGCGACAATGCCGGCAACACCACGCGGCTTGCGACCGTCGTCGCCAACGCCTCGGAAGACGCCTCCAACAACGTACAATCGGTAGCGTCGGCGACCGAAGAACTTGCCAGTTCGGTGCGCGAAATTTCATCGCAGGTTCAGGAATCCAACCGTATTGCCGCCAGCGCCGTGAAGCAGGCCGATGAAACGGATTCGCGCATCAATGCGCTGTCGCAAGCCGCCAGCCGGATCGGCGACGTCATCAAGCTGATTACCTCGGTTGCCGAGCAGACCAATCTTCTGGCGCTCAACGCCACGATCGAGGCGGCGCGCGCCGGCGAAGCCGGCCGCGGCTTCGCCGTAGTCGCGCAGGAGGTCAAGGCACTCGCCGCGCAGACCGCCAAGGCCACCGACGAAATCGGCATCCAGATCGCGGGCATGCAGACCGCGACGCAGGAGGCGGTCGGCTCGATCAAGATGATCAGCTCGACTATCGGCAAGATTTCCGAAATCACCGGCGCGATATCGGCGGCGATCGAGGAACAGGGCGCCGCCACCCAGGAAATTTCCGGCAACATTCAGCGAACCGCTGACGGCACTGCACAAGTCGCGGGCACCATCGCCGAGGTCAGTCAGGGCGCCAACCAGACCGGCGTGGCATCGAGCCAGTTGCTGTCATCGGCCAAGCAATTGTCGGACTCGACAACCAGCCTGCAGGCCGAGATCGATGGCTTCTTGAAGTCGATTGCTGCCGCGGCGTAGTTGCGGATCAGGAACAAGGCCTTGCGCGGTGTCAGGCCCGCGCCATTGCCTGCAGGCCCTTGAAGGTCAGGCGCTTGGGGTTCCTTCACACCGGCGAGATAAAGCTTGCGGATGAAGGCTGTGACCGCGTCGCGGTCGCAGTCGGTCAGCGCGACCACGGCATCGACGGCAATTTTCTGAGCGTCCATGGGCTTCCTCGTGTTGCCTTAAGCCTCAACCGCGAAAGCTTAGAATTCGCCGATTAATACGGCGTTAACCGTTCGCTTCGATGGCCGATTCGCTTGCCAGGGCGAATAGGTGAAACAACGCATAGCGGCACCAATCGGCGGTCTTCTTGATCGATGTCAGTTCGCAGCGCTTCCGCGGACTACCGCCGATCAATAACCGGCGACTTCGATGACTGCTTCGGCGAAGGCTTGGGGTGCTTCCTGAGGGAGATTGTGCCCGACGCCGCCCGTGATGGTCCGGTGCGAATATCTGCCCGAGAATTTTTTGGCATAGGCGCTGGGGTCCGGGTGTGGCGCGCCATTGGCATCACCTTCAAGGGTGATGGTGGGCACGGTGATGACGGGAGCTTCAGCAAGCCTCTTTTCGAAGGCGTCGTATTTCGGCTCGCCCTCGGCCAGGCTCAGCCGCCAGCGGTAGTTGTGAACCACGATGGCAACGTGGTCCGGGTTGTCGAACGACGCAGCAGAGCGATCGAACGTGGCGTCGTCAAAATTCCACTTCGGGGACGCGAGTTGCCAAATGAGCTTGGCAAAATCGCGCCGGTATTTCTCGTAGCCGGCCCGGCCGCGTTCGGTGGCGAAATAATACTGGTACCACCATTGCAGTTCAGCCTTTGGCGGCAGCGGCATCTTGCCGGCTTCCTGGCTGCCGATCAGATAGCCACTGACCGAGACGAGGGCCTTGCAGCGCTCCGGCCACAGCGCCGCGATGATGTCGGCCGTCCGCGCGCCCCAATCAAAGCCGGCAAGCGTCGCCTTCTGGATTTTGAGTGCATCCATCAGGGCGACGACATCGAGCGCGATCGCCGATGGCTGACCAATCCGAACCGTATCGTTTGAAAGAAAGCGCGTCGTGCCATAGCCGCGCACATAGGGAATGATCACCCGGTAGCCCGCCGCCGCCAGCATCGGGGCGACATCGACAAAGCTGTAGATGTCGTAGGGCCAGCCGTGCAGCAGAATGACGGCAGGACCATCGGCGGGGCCGGCCTCGGCGTAGCCTACATTGAGAAGGCCGGCATCGATCTGCTTCAGGGGGCCGAACGATGTGTGGCTCCCCGGCTTGACCGCAGGCATATCTCTCGGTTTTGCCTTGCCTGATTGTGCATACGCGGAACCGCTTAGGGCAAACTGGGCGGCGGCAATGGACATGGCCGCGGTGCCGAAAAAGCGGCGGCGGTGTTGGTTGACCTGTTCGGGCATTTTGATCGTTCCATCGTGTTTAGTTAAGAAGTGCGCCCCGCCGTCCACCTCCTTGAATAAATGAGCTTTCACGGACCCGTTAAAGTCAAGCCATCCGTCAGGCGGACTTGTCGGTGATCATCCCGGTGCGCTTGTCGGTACTGGTCTCGACTTGCTGTTTGATCATTTCCCGAATCTTGTCTTCGATGTTCTGCTGAGCGGCAGGATCCATCGCTTTGAACTGATCCTCGGTGAGCCCCAACTGAGCGAGCATCTGTGCATGCATCTGCTCGGCGGGTGTCATCCTCGCATATTCGAGAAATTCGCCGATTTGGTCTTAGCAGGTTTGGCCGTCAGGCTTGCTGACTTCTCCGTGACGAAGGAGGCCGTCGGCTATCTTGCCCGGCGCCGCCATCCGATAATCTACTACGCCAAGCCGACGCAGGCCTCGCTCAGACCGACTTGTCGGTGATCAACCCGGTGCGCTTGTCGCTGCTCTCGGCGGCCTGTTGTTTGATCATCTCGCGGATCTTGTCTTCGATCTTCTGCTGCGCGGCGGGATCCATCGCTTTGAACTCGTCCTCGGTGATACCCATCTGCGCGAGCATGGCGGCGTGCATGCGCTCCGCGGGCGTCATCTTCGCGTAGTCGAGAAATTTCTGCTCCGCCGTCTTGGCTTCGACGGGCTTGGCGGTCATTGAACCCGACTTCAGGTTGTCGAAAACTGGCGGCAAAGCGCCTGAAAACGAAATTGACATGGCGAACTCCGATTTGGATTCACCAGGTCGAGCAAAGCTCATGCCAGTCGTCAAAGCCGCCAACGCTGGATTGCCTCGCGTCGAGGGCGCGCCACACACGGCAAAAATTGCCGGATCAAGAAAAAATTTGCCGAGGATCGTGCCACTGCCGCGCGCAGAGCCGATGCTCGCTTTGCCCGTCGCAAATACTACGTCACGCCGCCATCGACTTGCCGTAGCCGGGCGGCCCGTCCGTGCCCATATCAATCATAAGTAAGGCTTGCGCGAGTTAGGCGGATGGCGCCGCATCGCGTCACGAATACCGCATCACGCCGTCATCGACCTTGCCGTAGCGCAGCGTGACGATGTCGAGCGCATAGTTTTGATACAGCCGCCATGGGCGCTTCGAGCCCTGCTTCGGCATTTTCGCAATTGAGCGTTGCACGTAACCGGAGGAGAAATCGAGCGACGGCAACTCAGTAATGTCAGGATCGGCATTGTGCGGCACGCATTGCCTGTAGCCACGGCGGTCCATGTAATTGATCAGGCGGCAGACATATTCGCAGGTCAGGTCGCATTTCAGCGTCCAGGACGCATTAGTATAGCCGAATGACGATGCCAGGTTGGGCACATCAGAATACATCATGCCCTTGTAGTTCAGCGTCCGGGCGAAATCGACGGCGCGGCCATCGACGCTGACTTCCAAACCGCCGAGCACCTGCAGATTAAGGCCGGTAGCGGTGACGATGATGTCGGCTTCGAGCTCGCTGCCGTCTTTCAATCGTATGCCGTTTTTCGTGAAGGTGTCGATTTCGTTGGTCACCACCGAGGCGCGCTTTTCCTTGATCGCGTTGAAGAGGTCTCCATCCGGCACCAGGCACAGCCGCTGATCCCAGGGATTGTAGCGCGGCGTAAAATGCGCGGCGATGTCGTAGTCGGGACCGAGCGCCATCCTGACGCCGCCCAGGATCAGTTGCTTGACCCGCGCGGGCCGGCGCCGGCTGAGCTGGAAGAAATACATGCCCCACAGCACGTTGCGCCAGCGGATCAAATGATAGGCGAGCTTGGTGGGCAGATTGCGCCGCAACTTGTTCGCGAGCGGGTCCTGCGCCGGACGCGAGACCACATAAGTCGGCGAGCGCTGGAGCATGGTGACGTGACCGGCGGTCCTGGCCATTTCCGGCACCAGCGTCACCGCGGTAGCGCCCGAGCCGATCACCACCACGCGCTTGCCCGCGTAGTCAACGTTGTCGGTCCATTTCTGCGGGTGCACGATCCGGCCGGCGAAATTCCCGGTGCCGGAAAATTCGGGCGTATAGCCTTCCTCGTATTTGTAATAGCCAGAGCACATGAACAGGAAATTGCAGGTGAAGCGCACGATGTCGGCACCGCCGTCGCCGCCCCGGGCGCGTTCGGCCTCCACGGTCCAGCGCGCATCCTGCGTCGACCACGACGCGCGCTTGACCCGATGGTTGAAGCGGATTTTCCTGTCGATGCCGTTCTCGGCGGCGGTTTCGCGGACGTAGTTCAGGATCCGCGGCCCGTCGGCGATCGCCTTCGGCTCGGTCCATGGCTTGAACGAATAGCCCAGCGTGAACATATCGCTGTCGGAGCGTACGCCGGGATAGCGAAACAGATCCCAGGTGCCGCCGATGCAGTCGCGGCCCTCGAGAATGGCGAAGCCCTTGCCCGGACATTTATGCTGCAGGTGATAGCCCGCGCCGATGCCGGACAGCCCGGCGCCGACGATCAACACATCGAAATGTTCTGATGACATGGCGGCCCCCGAAAGGCGAATTGTCCGATCGCCAACGCAGGCAGTCAATCGGCAAAACCGGAGAAAAATGCATTTCACAGGCCAAAGGTCACGAGCTTGCTCAGCGCTGACCGGCTCCGACCCGATGGTGCTCCGCCGCCAGACACATCAGCAGTGCGAACACCGGAATAATAAACAATGGCCCGAAGGCGAGTCCTGTAAGCTTGGCAAGCGGCGCAGCCACGAGCGGCACGAGCAGCATCATAGCCATTCCGGTCCTGATCCATGGCGCTGGAATCCGCGAACGCGCCTCTTCCCTGTGCAGCCACACAACGACGAACGCACCGATCACCAGGTCGTAATCCTGCAGATAAGGCGTCGCGAGGCAGGTGCCGACAATAACCATTGCGTTGCGGATATGGGCTGGGTCATCACGCAGCCAGGATCGTGCGACGAAGAACGCCGCCGCTAGGGCGGTAGCCGCCTGCAACGCATACGCCGGTCCAACGTCTGCTCCAAGCCGGCGGGCAAACACAAAAACCGACAACATGCGATGCCATACGCCGGTTCCGTCTTCGAGAATGCTCGTTCGCAGCAGCGAGAGGTTGTTTGCGTATTCCAGCCAGCGATCAACTCCGAAGGCAACTGCACTCACGGTCGCCAATACTATGACCGTTACGCCCGTCGCGCCTACCGTCAACCACCGTCTGCCGGCGATGAGCGCAAATGGCAGCATCAGCGCGAGATGTGGCTTATAGGCCAGCAAACCGAACAGAAGGCCTGCGACGAGCGGGCGGCGATCCATCAACGCCAACCCGCCGCCGAGCAATGCCGCTGTCATGGCGCCGTTCTGTCCGCCGAGGGCGTTGATGAACAACGCCGGTATCGCCAGCGAAAGCAGCAATACATCTTCGCTCGACGAGAGTTTGAGTGCTCGATAGAAACCATACCACGTCGCAACGAGCCAGACGCCAAGCGCAGGCACATATGGAATGAGTGCAAGCGGCAACGTCAGCAACAGGAGAACTGGTGGATAGGAGTAGTGATAAGCGTCGATGTTCGGGCCGGTGATCGACTGCTCAAATCTATGAAAAGCGAGGAAGTCATAGATTTCATTCGCGCGGCCATGAAGCGCGAGAAATGCGCCTGACCAGTAGTTGACGAAATCGTCGCCAAATGGGCGACGAATACCGTCACTCAGGCCGTCGTGAGTCTGACGCAGGAGATCGATCAGATATGCTGCGAACGCAATGACGATCCAGCATCGCGCGATCAACCGGAGCCGCGTTGGGTTCGTCAGCACACCAGCCGAAGTATCTGACGGTACCGCAGGATTCTTTGCGGATTGATCTAACAACGTCATGGCCTGCCTCATCATTGCGTACATGCAAGATGCGGTCAGCGCGTTAGCGTCGCGTTAATGAGTTTGGGTATGCGAAGCCCAAGTGGATTGGGCCATGCCAGGACACGCCTTAAATGAAAAGCCCCGGATCGCTCCGGGGCTTTTTGCGGGTCTCAAGGTCAGGTCTCAATACCTATAATGCTCCGGCTTGAACGGGCCTTCCGGCTTCACGCCGATATATTCGGCCTGGTCGGGGCGCAGTTTTGTCAGCTTCACGCCGATCTTGGAAAGATGCAGCCGCGCCACCTTCTCGTCGAGCGACTTCGGCAGCACATAGACCTTCTTCTCGTACTTGCCGTCCTTGTTGTTGGCGAACAGTTCGATCTGCGCCAGCGTCTGGTTGGTGAAGGACGCGGACATCACGAAGGACGGATGGCCCATGGCGTTGCCGAGGTTTACGAGACGCCCTTCCGAAAGCAGGATCATCCGCTTGCCGTCAGCGAAAGTGATCTCGTCGACCTGCGGTTTGATGTTGGTCCATTTCAGATTGCGCAAGTGCGCGATCTGGATCTCGTTGTCGAAATGGCCGATGTTGCAGACGATGGCGCGATCCTTCATCGCGCGCATGTGGTCGATGGTGATGATATCCTTGTTGCCGGTGGCCGTGACGAAGATGTCGGCGCGCGGGGCGGCATCTTCCATGGTGACGACTTCATAGCCTTCCATCGCCGCCTGCAGCGCGCAGATCGGGTCGACCTCCGACACCATGACGCGGCAGCCGGCCTGACGCAGTGAGGCGGCCGAGCCCTTGCCGACGTCGCCGAAGCCCGCGACCATCGCCACCTTGCCCGACATCATCACGTCGGTGCCGCGTCGGATACCGTCGACCAGCGATTCGCGGCAGCCATAGAGGTTGTCGAATTTCGATTTGGTGACGCTGTCGTTGACGTTGATCGCAGGGAACAGCAGCGTGCCCGTCTTCTCCATGTCGTAGAGCCGGTGTACGCCCGTCGTCGTCTCTTCCGAGACACCCTTGATGTTCTTGGCGATCTCGGCGAACCAGCCCTTCGGCTTCTCCTTGAGCATCCGCTTGATCAGCGCGAAAAACACCTCTTCCTCCTCGCTGTTGTGCTGATCGAGGAATACGGTATCGCCGCGCTCGGCGCGCAGGCCCTGGTGCACGAACATGGTGGCGTCGCCGCCGTCATCGAGGATCATGTTGGGCGTGCCGCCGCCATGCCAGTCGAATAGCTTGGCGGTGTAGTCCCAGTATTCGGTGAGGCTCTCGCCTTTCACCGCGAACACCGGGATGCCGGCCGCGGCGATTGCGGCTGCAGCATGGTCCTGCGTCGAATAGATGTTGCAGGAGACCCAACGGATGTCGGCGCCGAGTGCTGCCAGCGTTTCGATCAAGACCGCGGTCTGGATCGTCATGTGCAGGGAGCCGGCGATCCGCGCCCCCTTCAAGGGTTGCTTGGGGCCGTATTCCTCGCGCGTCGCCATCAGACCGGGCATCTCGGTCTCGGCCAGCGAGATTTCCTTGCGGCCAAATTCGGCGAGCGCGATGTCCTTGACGATGTAGTCGGTGAAGGCAGGCTTCTTGGCGGTGGCGGTCATGTAATCTTCCTTTGTCTTGGCCCGAACGACGTCTATTTGCGAACCGGACTGCAATTCATTTCTCATCATGCCCGGCCACGTCTGCTTTGCGCAGACTGCACAAACTTGTCTGCGATGCAGGGCATCCACATCTTGGCCGCGACAAAGAAGACGCCTTGGCCGGGACAAGCCCGGCCATGACGGCTTAAATATGTCGCAGCAGCCTGCTCACATACGCGATCACACCGCGCGTTTCAGCACTTCGGCAAGATCGGTCTTTTCCCAGGAAAACCCGCCCTCATTGTCCGGCGTGCGGCCGAAATGGCCATAGGACGAGGTCCGCGCGTAGATCGGCCTGTTGAGATCGAGATGCTTGCGGATGCCGCGCGGGGTCAGATCCATCGCCTCGGCCACGGCTATCTCCAACTTGTCCTCGGGAACCTTTCCGGTGCCGTGGGTGTCGATATAGATCGACAGCGGCCGCGCCACGCCGATCGCGTAAGCCAGCTGCAGCGTGCAGCGATCGGCGAGACCGGCGGCGACGATGTTCTTGGCGAGATAGCGCGCGGCATAAGCGGCCGAACGATCGACCTTGGTCGGGTCCTTGCCGGAGAACGCGCCGCCGCCATGCGGGGCCGCGCCACCATAGGTATCGACGATGATCTTGCGGCCGGTCAAACCTGTATCGCCGTCGGGACCGCCGATGTAGAATTTGCCGGTGGGATTGATGTGCCAGATGGTCTTGCCGTTGATCCAGTCCTTGGGCAGCGCCTCCCGCACATAAGGTTCGACGCGATCGCGGACCTGGTTCGAGGACATGTCCTCAACCAGATGCTGATGCGAGACCACGATCTCGCGCACGCCGATTGGCTTGCCGTTCTCATATTGCACGGTGACCTGGCTCTTGGAGTCCGGCCCCAGCACCTTCTCCCTGCCGGAGTGCCGCGCTTCCGAGATCAGCCGCAAAATCTTGTGCGCGTAGAAGATCGGCGCTGGCATCAGATCCGGCGTCTCGTTGGTGGCGTAACCGAACATGATGCCCTGATCGCCCGCGCCTTCCTCCTTGTTGGTGCCCGGCTGCAGCGCATCGACGCCCTGCGCAATATCGGCGGACTGAGGATGCAAAAGGATTTCGATGTCGCAGGAGTTCCAGTGGAAGCCTTCCTGCTCGTAGCCGATGTCCTTGATCGCCGCGCGCACCACGCTTTCGATCTGATCGTTGGTGACCGACTTGGGGCCGCGGGTTTCGCCGGCGATCACCACCTTATTGGTGGTGGCAAGCGTTTCACACGCCGCGCGAATCGCCCAGGGATCGATACCCGCTTTGGGCCCTTCGCGGAAAAACAGATCGACGATTTCGTCGGAAATCCGGTCGCAGACTTTGTCCGGATGGCCTTCGGAAACCGACTCGCTGGTGAACAGATAAGACGCGCGCATCAACTAACCCCTTTTCCGCCAAACCTCGGCGGTTTCTTTGGTGATATGTCCTGAATGTCAGTCGCGACGGCGCGAGATGACGTAGGATTCGTCGTAGAACCAGAGTCCATTATGCTTGCGCAAAACCTCCCTGGTGGCATCGAGGGTACGGCCGCTTTGAGTCATTTCCGCCAACCTGTCGTCTTCGATCTGGGCGACATACACTGCCGCGTTCCACGCTGCAAAGGCCGTTGAGGATCCGATCGATCCGGTGACCTCGTTGGGCAACGCTTCCATATCATAGCGAAAGATCGAGCGGTTATCGGCATAGGCGTTAAAGTTTAGGTCGCGTCCGGCCGAACCCAGTTCGTATTTCACCGCGCGCAATAGCTCATGACGGCTTACCGAGAAAGGGTTTTCTCCAGGCCACACTGCCTGAATAATCTCCAGGCCGGGGTCCTGACCGTGAGAGTGAATTCCGATCAAACGGCCGCCAGCCCGCAGTGCCCGCGCCAGCGGCGCAATGATGCGTTTGGCGCGAAAATTGACTGAAGATTTGGCACGATAGGGCTGCGAGGCGATGATCAGGTCGAAATTGGCCTCGGAGCGCCCGGCGCGCGGGATGATCGAATCCAGCAAAAACCGGTGGTCTTCCCGGTACAGCACGATGGCGACCGGCCGCTCATAGACCGGCATGCCCGAGCGCGGGCTGACATTGGCGCGCCAGTTCTGCTCAAGAAATGGGCCGAGTTCGGCGATCTGAGCTTCGAATTCCCCCGAGGAGGCCCCGCGCAAGGCCACTTCGTGCCAGATCATGCTTGCTGCCGCCGCTGGAGCGGCTGGCGCCAGCCAGGGCGCTTCGGCGTAATACATGTTGGTGAGGACAAAAACCGTCGCCGGGTGCTCGAATAGCCGGTCCGGCACCTTCGCCAGCGTCAGTCGGACATCCTCGAGGCTGAGTTCCTTGCCGGCGACATAGAACGGCATATGGGGAAAGCGGCCATGCATGGAACGCATGACGCGCGCCAGCACGGTTCCGTCGCCGACGCCGGCATCAAATACCCGCAGCGCCGGCGGCCGGGGGTGGATGCTGCCCAGTTCCAGCGCTACCCGTTCCGCGATCACCCGCTTTTCGCTGCAGGTATGGACGAACAGCAGGTATTTCTGCCGATTCTCGAAAAACCGGAAGTTGCCGCGGGGATCGCGCTTCTCGGCCGAGACTTCAAGGCCGCGCGGCGGCGGCGCCCCGCCGGGCATCGAGGCGGCGATATAGGCCTGGATGCGATCCAGCGTGTCGATGGTGATGCGCTTGCCCTCGCGCAGCCGATGCACCAGCTTGCCGTCATTGACGGCACGGCGCCCGAACGTCGATTCCGCCATATCGACCTGGCGGCAGAATTCGGAAATCTGGCTCAGGATCTGGTCGTTTTTCATCGGGCGGTTTGGGCCAGGTTGGTGGGCAGCGGTGGATGACACGGTTGTCCTACCATCATCTGCCCAACGGGGGATACGGGCCAAGTCCCCCGGGGAGGATAAGGGCGCGTGATCCCTGGACGGCCGCTCGCAGTAAGGCCTTTACCGATTCGGTGGGCCTCCGGCCGCCGGGAGGACGCTGCTTCGCGTCCGGGACACGGAGGCTCTCGGACGCTCCCTGAAGGAGGGAGAACAACTCACTTCCCCCACACCTCGTTCGCCACATCGACCGCGAGCTTCAGCTTCGCCCACTGCTCGTCCTCGGTAAGGAGGTTGCCCTCTTCGGTCGAGGCGAAGCCGCATTGCGGCGATAGCGCGAGCTGCTCCAGCGGCGCGAACTTGCTCGCCTCCTGCAGCCGCCGCTTGATGTCCTCCTTCTTTTCGAGTTCGCCGAATTTCGAGGTGATGACCCCGACCACCACGATCTTGTTGCCCTTCGGCAAAAATCTCAGGGGCTCGAAGCCGCCGGCACGGTCGGAATCGTATTCGAGGAAATAGCCGTCGTAATTGGTGCCGGCCAACATGGTCTCCGCCACCGGCTCATAGCCGCCGGACGAAACCCAGGTGGAGCGGAAATTGCCGCGGCAGACATGGGTGGTGATCGTCATGTCGGCCGGCCGCTCCGCGATCGCGTAGTTGATGACCCGGGCGTAGATTTCCTGCAGGCCATCGGGATTGTCGCCGCGCTCGCGCGCTTTCTTCAATTCCTCTTCCGAGCAAAGATAGGCCCACACGGTGTCATCGAATTGCAAATAGCGGCAGCCGGCGTCGTAAAAAGCTCTCACGGCCTTGCGGTACGTCTTGCCGAGATCCTCGAAGAACGCCTTGAGGTCCGGATACACCTCTTTCGAGATCGACCTGCGGCCGCCGCGGAAGTGCAGCACCGCCGGCGATGGGATCGTCATCTTCGGCATGACGTGCGCAATCTCGCACTGCTTTTTCAGAAACTTGAAATGCGCCAACATCGGATGATCGTCAGGAAAATCAAGTTTGCCGATGACACGCACCGCGTCGGGCCGGGTCTGGACGCCTGCGAACTGGATGCCCTCGTCGGGATGAAACAGTTCGCAGCCGGTCAACTTGGCGAGAAAGTCGAAATGCCACCACGAACGGCGAAACTCGCCGTCGGTCGCAAGCTTCAGGCCGATCGACGCCTGCTTGTGCACGACCTTTTCGATCTCCATGTCCTCGACCTTGCGCAGATGGTCGGCCGAGATCTCGCCCTTTTCCAGTTTGGCGCGCGCCTCCTTGATGCGCAGCGGCCGCAGCAGGCTGCCGACTTCGTCGGCGCGGAACGGGGCTTTTATTCGTTGCATGTCTTGCTCCTACGACGCTTGGCCAGTTCCTATGATTGCAACACCATCCAGTCGTCATTGCAAACGGGTCGGCGCAAAAGGCCGCCCGATGACAGGCTCCGCGAAGCAATCCAGAAATATAAATATAACGGACAACTGGATTGCTTTGTCGCTTCGCTCCTCGCAAGGACCGAAAATTCGACGGTGTCACGACTTACCCGCCACGCCGAGGTATCGCTCGAGCACCGCGGGATCGGCTTTCAAGGCGGCACTCGCCGCATCATGAACGATCGCGCCGCGCTCCAATATCACGATGCGGTCGGCCAACCCCAGAATCTTTTGCGCATTCTGCTCGACAATAATCGAACAGGTACCCCCGGCGCGGGTGATGGTACCGAGCGCCTTGAGCAGCTCTTCGACAATGATCGGGGCCAGCCCCTCGGTCGGCTCGTCCAGCAGCAGCACTTTTGGATTGAGCGTGAGCGCGCGGCCGATCGCCAGCATCTGCTGCTCGCCGCCGGAGAGCTGGTTGCCGAAATTGTTGCGGCGCTCTTTCAGCCTCGGAAACATCTCGTAGACCTTTGCCACCGTCCACGGTCCGGGGCGCGCCACCGCAGTCATGTTCTCTTCCACCGTCAGCGAGCGGAAGATGTTGCGCTCTTGCGGCACCCAGCCGATGCCCGCCCGCGCCCGCTGGTCGGGCCGCATCTCGGTGATGTCCTGACCGCCAAGGATAACGCTTCCGCCGAAGCGGTGGGTAATTCCGACAATCGAATTGATCAGGGTGGTCTTGCCGGTGCCGTTACGCCCCAAGAGTGCCAGCACCTCGCTTTCCGCTAGCCGCAGCGACATGCCGGGCAATACCACGGCTTCCCCATAGCCGGCGCGCAGGCCTTCGATGCGCAGGAGATCAGGCATCGGCGGCCTCACCGAGATAGACCGCCTTGACTCTGGCGTCCCGCGCTACTTCAGCCGGCGGGCCTTCGACCAGCATCGCGCCATTGACCAGCACCGAAATGCGGTCGGCAAAACTGAACACCAGATCCATGTCGTGCTCGATCAAAAGTATCGTGACATCGCGCGGCAACGCGGCGACGGCCGCCAAGATATCCTGGCGTTCGTTTTCCGGCACGCCGGCGGCGGGCTCATCGAGCAGCAGCACCCGCGGCTGGGCGGCAATGGCGACCGCGATCTCCAGCAGGCGCTGCTTGCCATAGGGTAGCGTCGCAGTGAGGTCGTTCATCACATCAAGCAGATGGAAGCGCGCGAGATTTTCCGCGATCTCGGCGTTGACGTCGTCGCGCGTCCCCATCCGGCGCCACCAGTCGCCGCCACGGCCGAGCCGTTCCGACACCGCAAGCCCGATGGTCTCGAGCGGCGTCAGATCGGCGTAGAGCTGGTTGATCTGGAAGGTGCGGGACAGCCCGCGCCGCACACGCGCGTGCACCGGCAAATCCGTGATGTCGTTGCCTTCGAGCAGGATACGCCCGGCATTGGGCTTGAGCACGCCGGTCAAGAGATTGATGACGGTGGTCTTACCGGCGCCGTTCGGGCCGATCAGCGCGTGGCGCGCACCGGCCTCGATCTTCAGCGAGAGATCGCGGGTGACCTTCAGTGCCTCGAACTGCTTTTCGAGCCCCCTGGTTTCCAGCGCGATCGTCATGGCGCGTCGCTTTCGGGAACGGCGACGATGGCTCTTCGTCCGCCGAACTGCCTGATGATCAGGTTCGGCGCCCACAGCGCCCAGCGATGCAGGCGCGCCCGGCCGACCAGCACGATCACGACCAGCACGAGGCCGATCCAGAACTGCCAGTATTGCGGCGTGATGGTCGAAAACACTTCCTGCAGCATTTTGAACACCACCGCGCCGATCAATCCGCCGTAGAGATAGCCGGTGCCGCCGATCACCAAGACCAGCATCAAATCCGCGGAACGCTCGAACGAGAACACGTCGAGCGAGGCGAGCGCCGTCGTCTGGGTGAACAGCGCGCCGGCGATTCCAGCATAAAATGCGGCGAGCGTGTAAATCGCGATCAGACGGCGGTTGACCGGGATGCCGATCGCAGCCGCACGCAGAGGATTGTTTCTGATCGCACGCAGCGACAGGCCGAACGGCGAGTGCACGATCCGCCGCGCCAGCAGGAACAACAGGAACAGAACGATAAGCGAGTAGAAGAAGCCGACCTTACCGAACATGTCGAAGGTAAACAGCCCGAGGATCGGCTGCATCTCGATGCCCTGCAAACCATCGGTACCGCCGGTGATGTTGGAAAAACGCTCGGCCAGCGCCTCCAGCAGCAAGGCAATGCCCAGCGTCACCATCAGGCGCGTCAGGTCGGCGCCCCTTATTACCAGAAAACTGGTGAGAAAGCCGACCGCCATGGCGACGAGACCGGCAACAACCAGCGCGATCACCGGCTCGGCAATGATGCCGTGCAACGCGAGCAGCCCGGCGCAATAGGCGCCGATGCCGAAGAACGCCGCGTGGCCGAGGGAAACGATACCGGCGTAGCCCAGGATCAGATCGAGCGACAGCGCGAACAACGCCAGCCGCACGATATCCGTCATGATGAGATAGCGAGAGGGGAACAGCAACGCGCAGGCGAGTGCGAGGATCCAGAACGCGATCTCGGTCCAACGCCAGCGCGCCTGCCGGGTGGCGTGATATCCGACGTCGGCTCGCGCGGTCATGGCTGCGCTCAGCGGGCGGCGGTGCGGCCGAACAGGCCGTTCGGGCGCCAGATCAGGATCACGATCATGATGGTGTAGATGACGAACGGCCCCATCTTCGGCACGTAGTACTTGCCGGCGACATCACCGATGCCGAGCAGCAGGGACGCCAGAAACGGCCCAGTGATGCTGGAAGAGCCACCGACGGTCACCACGATCAAAAAGTAGATCATGAACTTTAGCGGAAAGTACGGGTCAAGCCCGAGAATTTCCGCGCTCAGCGCGCCGCCGAGGCCGGCCAGACCGCAGCCGAATGCGAACGTGAATGCGAATACCTGCGGCACATTGATGCCGAGCCCACTTGCCGCGCGCGGATCGTCTACCGCCGCCCGCAACCGGCTTCCGAACCGCGTGCGCGCCAGTACCAGTTGCAGCGCTGCGGTGAGCAAGCCGCAGATCACGATGATCATTAGCCGGTAGCGGCCGATGCCGACGCCGAAGAAATCGATTTGGCCTTCCAGCGCGGCCGGGAGTTTTATAAAGACCCGCGACGATCCCATGATGTAGTCGACCGCCGCCACCGACATGAAGACCAGGCCGACGCTGAACAGCACCTGATCGAGATGACTGCGGTTGTAGAGATGACGGTACAGCGAGCGCTCCAGCAGCGCGCCAATCAAGGCGCTTGCGACAAACGCCAGCGGCAGCGCCGCGAAGAACGGCCAGCCTGATCGATTGACCAGCACCGCGCAGACATAACCGCCTGTCATGGCGAACGCGCCGTGTGCGAGGTTGACGAAATTCATCAGTCCGAGTGTCACGGCAAGGCCACAGGCCAGCACGAACAGCAGCATGCCATAGGCGACGCCGTCGAACAGTATGGTGAACAGCGTGGTCATGGGTAAAGGCCGGACAAATCTGGATCGATCATTCCGGGGCAGCGCGTAGCGCTGAACCCGGAATCTTTTTCAACAACTTCGAGATTCCGGGTTCACTGGCTTCGCCAGCGCCCCGGAATGACACCGAAGACGGCGTCACTTTTTCGTCTTGCCGGCATCCTTGACGGCCTCGAAGGTCGCGAATTCGACGTTGTAGAGTTCGCCGTCGACCTTCTCGACCTTTCGGATGTAGATGTTCTGCACGATGTCGCGGGTTTCCGGATCGATCGAGATCGGGCCGCGCGGGCTTTCCCACTTCATTCCCTTCATGGCTTCGATCAGCGCGTCGCCGTCGGTCTGGCCGCCGGTCTTCTTCAGCGCCTCATAGATCAGGTGAATGCCGTCATAGCCGCCCACCGCCATGAAGCCCGGACGCGAGTTGAAGGCCTTCTTGTAGGCAGCGACGAAATCCTTGTTCTTCGCCGACGGGTGGGCTGCGGAATACAAATGTGCGGTCACGGTGCCGAGCGCCGCGTCGCCCATGCCGTTCAGGAGATCGTCGTCCATGACGTCGCCGGGCCCGATCACCTTGATGCCCGCCTTGTCGAGACCGCGTTCGGCATATTGCTTCATGAAATTGCCGCCCTGCCCCGCCGGCACGAACACGAACATGGCGTCGGGCTTGGAATCCTTCATCCGCTGCAGGAACGGCGCGAAATCGGGATTGGCCAGGGGCACCTTGACCTCCTCGACGATCTCGCCGCCGCCGGCGGTGAAATTCTGCTTGAAGAAATTCAGCGCGTCGTTGCCGGGGGCGTAGTCCGAGGTCAGGGTTGCGACTTTCTTGATGCCGTTCTTGGCGGCCCAGTCGCCGATGATGGTGGAGGACTGAGCCAGCGTGAAGCTGGTGCGCACGATATAGGGCGAACGCTCGGTGATGATCGAGGTGCCCGCCGCCATCACGATTTCCGGAACCTTTGCTTGCGTCGCCAGCGGCGCCGCCGCCAGCGCGGCAGGAGTAACGCCGAATCCAGCGATGAAATTCACCTTGTCATTGACGATCAATTCCTGCGCCAGGCGCTTGGTGTTGTCTGGAACCGCAGCGTCGTCCCTCAGGATGACTTCGATCTTCCTGCCGGCGACGGTGTCGCCCTTCTGCTGCATGTACAACTTCACCGCATTGTCGATCTGCTTGCCGGTTGACGCCTGACCGCCGGTCATCGGCAGGATCAGGCCGATCTTCACGGTCTCCTGCGCCTGCGGCTGCGCGGGCGCCAAGGCGGCCGCGCTTAGGATTGCAACGCCGGCCGCGGCCAACAACGCCTTGGTGCGAATGAACATGAACGTTCTCCCCTGATCGGTTTCGTGCCTCGAACCGAGTCCCCGGCCCTTGCCGCACCTTAGCCCAGATTTTTCAGCCGTATACCGGCGCGGCATGGCGTCCCAGGCGCGCGGCGATGTCAATCGCGACGATTGGTGCGATTGCTGGGACCGGTGGCTTGCCCGTCGAGCCCTGGACAGCAGGTCAAATGTTCTGACACTGAGGTATTATATTACCTCACCCTCTCGAATAAGCCAATTTTACCTTTAAGGAGGTAGCCTCTTTAAGAGGGTAGTCTCGGCCTGCATCCAGGCTGCGCGACGCCATAAGTGCATCAGGGAAGAAATCGAACGCACCAGCCAAAAACCGGTGCCAACCCATCGCGTAAGGTTGCGTTGCTCGCAAAATGCTCATTCGCTTCCGCCATCTTGCCGTCATCACCACCTTCGCACTTCTGGCGTGCGGGTTGGCCGGGTGCGGCACCATCAACGAGAAAATCGCAGCCGGAGTTTCCGATAGCATCCCGCATTGGGTTGGCGGCTTGCCACGTGATGCGCCGCCCCGTCCCGGCACCGCCAAATACGATGAATTTATGAAAGAGCGGGAGAGAAAACGCCTGGAGCCCGCGCCAGCGAAGGATGAGGCGGCCAAGCCATCGGCGGCGTCCTCAGGGCTGGACGCCGTTCACTGAAAGGACCGACGTCTTGAAATCGTCATTGCGAGCCAACGGGTCGCGTGAATGCGCGCCTGATGACAGGCTCCACGAAGCAATCCAGAGCCGCAAGAAAGAGTAGATTGCTTCGTCGCTTTGCTCCTCGCAATGACGAGAAGGGTCAATCCATAAACACCACGGTCTTGCGGCCGTTGAGGATCACACGGTCCTCCAGATGATGGCGTATCGCGCGGGCCAGCACGCGGCGTTCGATATCGCGGCCCTTGCGAACGAGATCGGCGGGCGTATCGCGATGGCTGATACGCTCGACGTCCTGATCGATGATCGGACCTTCATCGAGTGCGCTGGTGACGTAATGCGCGGTAGCGCCGATCAATTTGACGCCGCGCTCGTGCGCCTGATGATAGGGCCGCGCGCCTTTGAAGCCCGGCAGGAACGAGTGATGGATGTTGATGCAGCGCCCCGAGAGCTTCGCCGACATCTCGTCCGACAGGATTTGCATGTAGCGCGCCAGCACGACGAGATCGGTCCTGGTTTGGCCGACCAGATCCCAGATCGCGCTCTCCTGCTCGCGCTTGGTCTCCTTTGTCACCGGCAAATAGTGAAAAGGAATCTCTCCGAAATCGAGATTGCTGTAGGTCTCGCGCGGATGATTGGAGACGATGGCGGTTGGGATCATCTCAAGTTCGCCGGTGCGCCAGCGATAGAGGATATCGGCGAGACAATGGTCGGATTTCGAAACCAGCAGCATCACCCGGCGGCGGGTGGCGCGGTCGCGCATCTGCCAGTCCATACGGAAGCGTTCCGCGATCGCTGCGAAGCCGGTTTGCAGCGCCGCCAGATTGACCGCCAGATCGGCGGCGTTGAACACCACCCGCATGAAGAAGTGGCCGGTCTCGACGTCGTCGAATTGCTGGGCATCGAGAATGTTCTGCCCATTATGGGCTAGAAACGTCGACACTGCGGATACGATGCCGGGGCGATCCGGGCAGGACAAGGTCAACACGAATTGATGATCGGGCATGGAGTGGCTTGATTACAAGAAGATGAAGAGGGAACCGCGATTTGCGGCCCTGCTCTATCACCGGCAGCGCCCTTGCGCCAATCCCGCCCCAGGGGCCATGTTGAACAAACAACAGGCGATGGGCGTTGGAGAAAATCATGGCAGACCGATTGAGCGGCTATCGCATCCTGATCCTGGAAACGCGCGAGGAAGCGCAGTTTTCACGTCTGCTCACCGAGCAGGGCGCGGATGTAGTGCAATGCCCGATGTTCACCATCCACGACGCGCCCGATTCCAAGCCGATCGAGGCCTGGATCCGCCGTTTCATCGAAAAGCCGTGCGACGATCTGGTGTTGATGACCGGCGAGGGACTGCGGCGCCTGATGAAGGTGGCGCGCCGGATCGATCTCGATCAGGATTTCATCGCCGCGCTCGGCAAAGCGCGAAAATTTGCGCGCGGCCCAAAGCCCGGGCGGGCGCTGCGCGAAATCGGGCTGGAGCCGCAGATGACGACAGAGAAGCCGACGTCCGCAGGCATCGCCGAGATGCTGTCGCGCATCGACCTCAGAGGTCATCGCGTCGGATTGCAGCTTTATCCGGACAAGGATCACAGCACGTTGATCGGGGCCATGTCGGCGCAGGGCGCCGAGGTTGATACCGTGCTGCCATATGTCTACGACGCGCAGGCGGCTGACACCAACATCGTTACCGCGATCGACGAAATGGCACAGGGCCGCATCGACGCCGTTGCGCTGACCAATTTAGGGCAGGTCCGCCGTCTCGTGGAGGTCGCGCGGGCGCATGGCTATGAAGATCGGTTACGCGAAGGGCTCGACCGCACGCCGATTGCTTCGGTGGGACCGGTGGTATCGGACGAACTCAAGTCCCACGGCCTGCGCACCGACATCTATCCCGCCAACGATGCCTTTTTCATGAAGCCGCTGATTTCGGCGATGGCGGCGGCGCTTGGCAAAAATCCGCCGCGCGCGACCGTCATTGCGAGCGACGCGAAGCAAGCCTAAACGAACAACTGGATTGTTGCGTCACCCTGGTCCTCGCAATGACGAAAAGATCACGTGCCCACCCAATGATCACTCCGCCGCCTGCTTGGATTCGCTGAGATAAGCCCGATAGGCCAATCGAATTCCATCCTCGAGCGAGGTGCGCGCACGCCAGCCCAATGCGGCGAGCCGGCTGACATCGAGCAATTTGCGCGGCGTGCCGTCGGGCCGCGATGGGTCGAAGCTGATTTCGCCGGTGTACCCGACAGCAGCGGCGACCACGCCGGCGAATTCGGCAATCGTGATGTCCTCGCCGGTGCCGATGTTGATCAGTTCATCGCTGGAATAGGTCTTCATCAGATGAATGCAGGCGTCCGCCATATCATCGACGTAGAGGAATTCCCGTCGTGGCGTGCCGGTACCCCAGACCACCACATTCGAGATACCGGCAAGCTTCGCTTCATGAAACCGGCGGATCAGCGCGGCGACGACGTGGCTGTGTTCGGGATGGTAATTGTCGCCGGGCCCGTAGAGATTGGTCGGCATCACATTGATGAAGTCGGAGCCATACTGGGTGCGATAGGCTTCGACCATCTTGATTCCGGCAATCTTGGCAATCGCATAAGGCTCGTTGGTCGGCTCAAGCGGTCCGGTCAGCATGGAATTTTCACGCAGGGGCTGCGGCGCGAGCTTGGGATAGATGCAGGACGAGCCGAGAAACATCAGCTTCTCGGTGCCGTTTGTGTGCGCGGCGTGGATGGCGTTGGCGGCGATGATGACGTTGTCGTAGATGAATTCGGCGCGCAAGGCGTTGTTGGCGGCGATGCCGCCGACCTTCGCCGCCGCCATAAACACGACCTGCGGGCGCATTTTCGCGAACCAGCCGAACACCGCAGCCTGATCGCGCAGATCGAGTTCGCTGCGCTTGACCGTCAGCAGTTCGACGTCTTCCATGGCGAGCCTGCGCAACAGCGCGGCCCCGACCATCCCCCGATGCCCGGCAACGTAGACCGACTTGCCTTTCAGCTCAAACGGGGTCCTTGCCACTGGCAACCTCCCGGCGGGCTATCGCAAGATCGCCGGCCACCATCTCCTGGACGAGTTGCGCGAAGCTCGTCTTCGGCGTCCAGCCGAGCTTTTCGCGCGCCTTGCTGGCGTCGCCGACCAGGAGGTCGACTTCGGTGGGGCGAAAATACGTCGGATCGATGCGAACGACCGTTTTGCCGGATTTCATGTCAACGCCGGTTTCCTCAACGCCCTTGCCGCGCCATTCGATCTTGCGGCCGACTTCCGCGAATGCAAGTTGGACAAATTCGCGCACCGAGCGGGTCTCGCCCGTCGCCAGTACGAAATCGTCCGGCGCGTCCACCTGCAAGATCCGGTGCATGCCCTCGACATAATCCCGGGCGTGACCCCAGTCGCGTTTCGCCGCGAGGTTTCCGAGATAGAGCGTGTTTTCCAGGCCGGTCTCGATGCGGGCGACGCCGCGCGTAATCTTGCGCGTTACGAAAGTTTCGCCGCGGATCGGACTTTCATGATTGAACAGGATGCCGTTGGAGGCAAACATGCCGTAGGCTTCGCGGTAATTCACCGTGATCCAGTAGCCGTAAAGCTTGGCGACCCCATAGGGCGAGCGCGGATAGAACGGCGTGGTTTCCTTTTGCGGGACCTCTTGAACCAGCCCGTACAGCTCTGAAGTGGATGCTTGATAGAACCGCGTCTCCCTTTCCATGCCGAGAATCCGAATCGCTTCCAATAGCCGCAGCACGCCGATCGCGTCGGCATTCGCGGTGTATTCCGGGCTTTCGAAACTGACGCCGACATGGCTCTGCGCGGCAAGGTTGTAGATCTCGGTCGGCCGGATCTGCTGCATCAGCCGGATCAGGTTGGTCGAATCCGTCATGTCGCCATAGTGCAGGAGGAACGGCACATTGCCGGCGTGCGGGTCTTCGTAGAGGTGATCGACGCGCGCGGTGTTGAACGAGGACGAACGCCGCTTGATGCCGTGCACCGTATAGCCGAGACCAAGCAGATATTCGGAGAGATAGGCGCCATCCTGCCCGGTGACGCCGGTAAGAAGCGCAACGCGCCGTTTCGAATCCTGAGCCGCCATGCCTACTCCAACAACGCGCCGGGGGCCGCCCAAAAGCAGCCCAACGACGCCAAATCGCGATATCGCGCTGGACCGCGACTGCCAATTGGGACGCAGACCGGGCGGACAAAACCCCTATCATGACCCCCTTCCCGCAGGCAAATGAGTAGCCGTTATTGGCTAGGCGACGACCGGGCTTGCGGGTTATGAAGCCTTGGATCACAATCAAGTCACATGAGGGCCGAGCCCGGAATGGCTGGAACTTCAACCATTCCGGCAACCGAGCCCGGCCAATATCCAGCAAAAGCCAATTCAGGGAGTAATGACATGCGCAAACTCATGACGGCTGCGGCCTTCGCGCTGCTGACGTTCGGCAGCACGGCGATGGCGCAGGAGACGCTCAAGATCGGTTATATCGATCCGTTGTCAGGAGGTGGCGCCAGCATCGGCGAAGTCGGACTGAAGACGTTCCAGTTCATCGCCGACGAACTAAATGCCAAGGGCGGCATTCAGGGCAAGAAGGTCGAGATCGTCCCGCTCGACAACAAGACCAATCCGCAGGAAAGCCTGATCCAGGCGCAGAAGGCGATCGATGCCGGCGTGCGCTACATCACCCAGGGCAACGGTTCGTCGGTCGCCGGCGCGCTGTCGGATTTCGTCACCAAATTCAACGAGCGCAATCCCGGCAAGGAAGTTCTCTACTTCAACTACGCCGCGGTGGACCCGGTCCTTACCAACGCGAAGTGCAGCTTCTGGCATTTCCGCTGGGACGCGAATTCCGACATCAAGATGGAAGCGCTCACCAACTACATGAAGACCGCTTCGAGCATCAAGAAGCTCTACCTGATCAATCAGGATTATTCGTTCGGCGAATCTGTTCGATCCACCGCCAAGGCCATGCTGGCCGTCAAACGACCTGACATCCAGATCGTCGGCGACGAACTGCATCCGCTGCTCAAGATCACCGACTTTGCGCCGTACATCGCCAAGATCAAGGCGTCGGGCGCCGACACCGTGGTGACCGGCAACTGGGGCCAGGATTTTGCGTTGCTGCTGAAGGCCGCCGCCGACGCCGGCCTGAAGGTAAATTGGTACACCTACTATGCCGGCGGTACCGGCGGTCCGACGGCCGTCAAACAGGCCAACCTCAACCATCAGGTTTTTCAGGTCAGCGAAGGCATTCCAAACCTCGACAACAAACCGTCGCAGGATTTCGAAAAAGCGCTCCGCGCGAAGTATGACTTCAGCCTGTTCTATCCGCGCGCGGTCAACGAGATGCGCATGCTGGCGGCGGCGGCCGACAAGGCCAAGTCGATCGATCCGGTCAAGGTCGCAATGGCGCTTGAGGGCATGGAGTTCGAGGTGTTCAACGGTGGCAAGGGCTACATGAGGAAGGACGATCATCAGTTCTTCCAGCCGATCTACATTTCCTCGTTTGGCGAACGCACCGAAAAAGAGCCGTTCGACGAGGAAAAAACCGGCTGGGGCTGGAAGCTCATTGCGAAGATCGACACTCCCGCGACCGTGCTTCCGACCACCTGCAAGATGGAACGGCCGAACTGATCGTTCGCGCGTAATTCGTCCGTCCCGGACAAACTTCGGGGCGGACGCGGACCCTTAATCTCCAAGCGGTGCGTCGTGCTGGAACTGATCGTCATCTCCACGCTCAACGGTGTATTGTTCGGCATGCTGCTGTTTTTGATGGCGAGCGGCCTCACCGTCATCTTCAGCATGCTCGGAGTGCTGAACTTTGCGCATGCGAGCTTCTACATGCTCGGCGCCTTCTTCGGATTTCAGATCAGCCGATGGTTCGGCTTCTGGCCTGCGCTATTGATCGCACCGCTGCTGGCCGGGGCAATCGGCGCCGGGGTCGAGCGTTACGGACTGCGCCGCGTGCACAAAAATGGACATGTCGCCGAACTGCTGTTCACATTCGGTCTGGCGTTCGCGATCGAGGAGATCGTGCAGATCATCTGGGGCAAGAGTCCGGTGGATTTCCGCGTGCCGCCATTGCTCGATTTTCCCGCCTTCACGATCTTTTCCACCAATTACCCCGCCTACAAGATATTCATGTTGCTGGTCTCGGTCGCGATTTTCGCGGCGCTGCTCATCACGCTGAAAAAGACGCGGATCGGCCTGATCGTGCAGGCCGCGCTGACCCACCCGCATATGGTGGGCCATCTCGGCCATAACGTCGGGCGCATCTTCATGCTGGTGTTCGGCGTCGGCACAGCGCTCGCCGCGGTCGCCGGCGTAATCGCCGGGCCCGCGCTGGTGACGCAGTCGAACATGGCCGGACTACTCGGACCCATCTTGTTTGTGGTGGTCGTGGTCGGGGGCCTTGGCTCGCTGCCTGGGGCCTTTGTCGCTTCGCTGTTGATCGGCCTGGTCCAGACGTTTGCGGTCTCGATAAATGGCTCATTGTCCGAGGCCTTCGGCCCGCTCAGCCCCGCCTATGCGACGACGTGGCTCGCCGATATCTGGAACGTGACCGTCGCGCAGATCGCGCCGATCATGCCCTACGTGCTGCTGGTCCTCATTCTGATCTTCCGGCCGATGGGCCTGCTCGGGACACGCGACACATGAGCGACCTGACCTCAAGCGCCGCGCCTCCCTATCCGGCCACCGCCGAAAAGTTCAAATTCTATGGATTGTGGGTTGCGGCCGCGATCGCGCTGCTGGTACTGCCGAAGCTATTCAGCTCAGGCGGATCGCTGACCACGTTCAGCCTGATCGGCATCTCGATTATCTTCTCGCTGTCCTACAACATCCTGCTGGGCCAGACCGGCCTGCTGTCGTTCGGCCACGCGGTATATTACGGCCTCGGCGGTTTCCTGGTGATTCACGCCATCAACATCATCGGCATGAACAAGCTGCCGATCCCGCTGCCGGTGGTGCCGCTGATCGGTGGATTGACCGGATTGCTGTTCGCGGTCCTGCTCGGTTGGGTCTCGACCCAGCGCAGCGGAACCGCCTTCGCGATGATCTCGCTCGGCGTCGCCGAACTGGTCGCCTCCTCGGCGCTGATCCTGCGGACGTTTTTCGGCGGCGAAGCCGGCATCTCCGCCAACCGCACCAAACTATTCCGCGTATTCGACTGGAGTTTCGGGCCGCAAATCCAGATCTATTATCTGGTTGCGGCGTGGACGCTGCTGGCCGTTATCGCCATGTACGCCCTCACCCGCACGCCGCTCGGGCGGATGTGCAACGCGGTGCGCGACAATCCCGAGCGGGTGCAGTTCGTCGGCTACGATCCGCACGTCGTGCGCTATCTGGCTTTCTGCTTTTCCGGCTTCTTTGCCGGCATTGCAGGGGCGCTCGCGGCCATCAACTTCGAGATCGCCAATTCGGCCTATCTCGGCGCCGTGCAGTCGGGGACGGTGCTGTTCGCCACCTATATCGGCGGCGTCGGCTTCTTTATCGGACCGATCATCGGCGCGATCTTCGTCACGCTGCTTTCGCTCGGCCTCAGTGATCTGACGCCGGTATGGCAGCTCTATTTCGGATTGATCTTCATCGCGGTGGTGATGTTTGCGCCGGGCGGCATCACCGGCCTGCTGATGATGCATCGCCCGCTGTTGAAGGCCGGCAGGTTGAGCAAGGTCCTGCCCAGCTACCTGATCGCCTTCGTGCCGACGCTGGCGATGATCGTAGGCCTCATCCTCGCGATTGAAACGACGGTGCATTTCACCGTCAATCCCGGCGAAGATTCTCACATCAAGGCGTTCGGCGTCAGGTTCGATGCGGCGAACCCGTACATATGGGCGATGGCGGCGATCCTCCTGATCGGTGGCTTTCTGGTGGCGCGCAAAACCTGGACATGGGTCGGGCATGCCTGGGATGACGCGACCAGCGTGGCGCGCGAAAAAGGAGTCGCCTCGTGAGCACTGCGATCGAATTGCGCGGGGTCGAGAAGAGCTTCGGCATCACCTCGGTGATCCGTAACGTCAACCTGGCGGTCGCGCAGGGCGAGCGCCATGCCTTGATCGGACCGAATGGCGCCGGCAAATCCACCCTGTTCAATCTGATCAGCGGCTACATGCTCCCGACCACCGGCAGCATCCTGTTGCGGGACAAAGTGATCTCCGGCCTGCCGCCCTATCAAATCAATCGCCGCGGGCTGTCACGCAGCTTTCAGGTGACCAACGTGTTCGCCAATATGAGCGTGTGGGAGAACCTTCGCTGCGCCGTGCTGTGGGCAGCCGGTTACCGCTATGCATTCTGGAAGAATATCGACAACCTGCCGGAAGTGCGCGACCGGACCGCGCAAATTCTCGGGGATATCCACCTCATCGCCCGGCGCGACGTGCCGGCTGGTCTACTGACCTACGCGGAGCAGCGCGCTCTCGAGATCGGCATCACCATTGCCGGCGGCGCCGATGTCATTCTACTGGACGAGCCGACCGCCGGCATGAGCCACGCCGAAACCGAACGCGCGGTGGCGCTGATCCGCCGGCTGACAGAAGGCCGCACTCTGCTGATCGTCGAGCACGACATGAGCGTGGTGTTTGGTCTCGCCGACCGCATTTCGGTGCTGGTGTATGGCCAGATCATCGCATCCGGAACGCCTGAGGAGATTCGCGGCAATCCGAAAGTCCGGGAAGCCTATCTTGGTGAGGAGGCCGCCTGATGCTCGAGGTCCGCGACCTGCACGCCTATTACGGCAAGAGCCATATCCTGCAGGGCGTGGATATGCATATCGATGCCGGCGAGGTGGTCAGCCTGCTCGGCCGCAACGGCGTCGGCCGCTCGACGACCGTCAAGGCCATCATGGGTGAAGTTCCGCCGCAGGGCTCTATCTGGTTCAAGGGCGCCGATATAGCCGGCTTGCCGAGCTACCGGATCGCGCATCTGGGGCTTGGTTACGTTCCCGAGCATCGCGATATCTTCCCCGGCCTTACCGTGCGGCAAAACCTGATGCTTGGCATCAAGGATCCCAGGCGCGCGGGCAAGTGGCGGCTTGAGGATATGCTGGAGATGTTTCCCAACCTCGCCGCACGCGCAGATACCGCTGCGGGCGTATTGTCGGGCGGCGAAAAGCAGATGCTGACCATTTGCCGCACGCTGATGGGCGACCCCGAACTCGTCATGATCGACGAGCCCACCGAGGGGCTGGCGCCACTTATCGTGCAACAGGTCGGCGATCTCATTGCCGAGATTGCGCGCCGCGGCGTCGCGATCCTGCTGGTCGAGCAGAAACTGTCGATCGCGATGCGTATTTCGCATCGCCTCTATGTAATGGGCCACGGCCGCATCGTGTTCGAGGGCACGCCGGCCGAACTCAAAGCCAACGCGGCGGTTCGCCAGGAATGGCTCGAGGTCTGATACCCAAGTGGATTGGCATCGAAACAGGACGGCCGCCCCGGGTACCCCGGTGAAGTCTAGTGCCAAACCCGAATTGTGGCGGACCAAGCCCCGCCCGCGGCACAGGGCACCTTGTGGGATGGCTTAAGTGGAATGGCCTGACCGTGAGGGTCGATATATGATGGGCCCGCTAACAGCAACGAACAGATAACAGATAAAGAGCGCGTCAAGCGCCGTATCTCGGAGGGATGAGTGGCTTACACGTTGGAAGTGCGCGGGGTGTCACTGCGCTTCGGTGGCGTACGTGCGCTCACCGACGTCAGCTTTGGCGTGAACGACGGCGAATTGTTTTCGATCATCGGCCCCAACGGCGCCGGCAAGACCTCTATCGTCAACTGCATCTCAGGACGCTACCGGCCGACCGAGGGCCAGCTGTTCTACCGCGGCAAGGATATCACCGCGCTAAATCCCAATGCGCGGCCCCGGCTCGGCATTGGCCGCACCTTCCAGAACCTCGCGCTGTTTCATCATATGAGCGTGCTCGACAACATCATGGTCGGGCGTCACCACTTGCTGAAAAACAACTTTATCACGGGATCGCTGTACTGGCTGACCGGAGCGCGGCGCGAAGAGCTCGAGCATCGCCGCAAGGTCGAGGAGATCATCGATTTCCTCGATCTGCAGTCGGTGCGGAAGGCAACCGCCGGCACCCTTCCCTACGGCCTGCGCAAGCGCGTCGAGCTGGCCCGCGCCATGGCGCTGGAGCCGCAGCTGATCCTGCTTGACGAGCCGATGGCCGGCATGAATTTCGAGGAAAAAGAGGACATGGCGCGCTACATCGTCGATCTCAACGAAGAGTTCGGCATGACGGTCATGATGATCGAGCACGACATGGGCGTGGTGATGGATATTTCCCACCGCGTCATGGTGCTGGATTTCGGCCGCAAGATCGCCGAAGGCGGTCCGGCCGCGGTACTGGCCGATCCCCATGTGAAGCGCGCCTATCTCGGCGAAGAGGACGCGGTCCTGGTCGATCCCGACGATAAGCCGACGCCGGCGGAGAGCATGGCATGATGGATTACGCCGGCCGCGTCGCGCAAGCCGATACCTTTCCAAAATTGTTGCGCCTCAACGCGCACGAACATGGCGGCGAGATCGCGCTGCGCGAAAAAGATTTCGGGCTGTGGCGGCTGTTCACCTGGAACGACTACCAGACCCGGGTGCGCGACTTCGCGCTCGGCATGGTCGAACTCGGCATCGGCAGCGGCGACGTCATCGGCATCATCGGCGACAACCGGCCGGACTGGGTGTCGGCCGAAATCGCCGCCCACGCCGTCGGGGCCATGAGTCTCGGTCTCTATAGGGACGTGCTCGACGAGGAGGCCGCCTACCTGCTCAGCTATGGCGAAGCCAAACTGGTCTTCGCCGAGGACGAAGAACAGGTCGACAAGCTGCTGACGCTTGCCGATCGCGTGCCGCATCTCAAGCACATCGTCTATTCCGATCCGCGCGGCATGCGGAAGTATGACGACCCCCGGCTGATGGAAGCCGACAAGCTCGCCAGCCTGGGGCGCGACCGCGCCGTGCGCGAACCCGATCTCTACGACGGCCTGGTGGACTTAACCAAAGGCGAAGACGTCGCGATTCTCTGCACCACCTCGGGCACGACCGCCAACCCTAAACTGGCGATGCTCGCCGCCGGGCGGGTACTGCGGCATTGCGCGGCCTATCTCGCCTTCGACCCCAAGGGCCCCGACGACGAATACGTCTCGGTGCTGCCGCTGCCCTGGATCATGGAACAGGTCTACGCCCTTGGCAAAGGCCTGCTGTGCCGGATGAAGGTCAACTTCGTCGAGCAGCCCGACACCATGATGCACGATTTCCGCGAGATCGCGCCGACCTTCGTGCTGTTCGCACCAAGGGTCTGGGAATCCATCGCCGCCGACGTGCGCGCCGGCGTGATGGACTCCTCCCCGCTCAAGCAACGCCTCTATGAACTCGGCATGAAAACGGGATTGTCGGCGCTGGCGCGGGGCAAGCGCTCCGTGATCTTGGATACGCTGCTGTTCCGCGCGCTTCGCGATCGCCTCGGCTTTACGCGGCTGCGCTCAGCGGCGACCGGCGGCGCGGCGCTCGGTCCCGACACCTTCAAATTCTTTCAAGCCATGGGCGTGCCGCTGCGCACGCTGTACGGCCAGACAGAACTGCTCGGCGCCTACACGCTGCACCCTTTGAGTCAGGTCGACCCCGACACCACGGGCGTGGCGCTGGCCGACAATATCGAAATCCGCATCGAGAACCCGGATATCCATGGCGTCGGCGAGATCGTGGTGCGCCATCCCAACATGTTCCGCGGCTACTATAAGAACCCGGAAGCTTCCGCCGCCGATATGAAGGATGGCTGGATGCACTCGGGCGATGCCGGCTATTTCAACGACAACAAACAGCTCGTAGTGATCGATCGCATCAAGGACCTCGCGGAAACCGCGCGTGGCGAGCGTTTCTCGCCGCAATATATCGAGAACAAACTGAAATTCTCGCCCTACATCGCGGAGACTGTGGTGCTGGGCGCCGGCCGCGACGCGCTCGCGGCAATGATCTGTATCCGCTTTTCGATCATCTCGAAATGGGCGGAGAAAAACCGGATCTCATTCACCACCTATACCGACCTCGCCTCGCGGCCTGAAGTGTACGCGCTGCTGTGCAAGGAGGTTGAATCCGTCAATGCCACGCTGCCGCCGGCGCAGCGCATTTCCCGCTTCCTGCTGCTCTACAAGGAACTCGACGCCGATGACGGCGAACTCACCCGCACCCGTAAAGTCCGCCGCAGCGTCATCAACGAGAAGTACGCTGACATCATCGACGCGATCTATAGCGACAAGCGCGACATTCCCGTCGATACGGTGATCCGCTTCCAGGACGGCACCACCCAGCGCATCCGCACCACGCTTAAGGTCGTTGATCTCGGGCAAGAAGCGCCGCTTGCGGAGGCCGCGGAATGAACACCCAGCTTCTGGTCCAGCTCCTGATCAACGGCCTCGTGGTCGGCACGCTGTATGGCGTGGTCGCGATGTCGTTCGTGCTGATCTACAAGGCGAGCCAGGTGGTGAATTTCGCACAAGGCGAATTGCTGCTGATCGGTGCCTGGGTGTGCTGGTGGCTGCTCACCAAATATCAGGTGCCGTTCTATTTGGGCATGCCGATCACCCTGGTCTTCATGTTCGTCTTCGGCATCGCGATTCAGGTGGTGATCCTGCGCCCGATGATCGGCGAGCCGATAATCTCGGTGATCATGGTGACGATCGCGCTGTCCACCGTATTCTCCGCGATGATGAAATGGATGTTCGGCGTCAATCTCCAGCCGTTTCCGCGTGTCTTCAACACCCAGAACGTGAACGTTCTCGGGCTGCAGGTCCAAACCGTCTATCTGATGAGTCTTGCGGTCTCGTTGGCGATGATTGTGGGAATGGCGTGGTTTTTCCGGCTGTCCAAATACGGTCTCGCCATGCGCGCCACCGCGTTCAACCAGCAGGTGGCGCAGTCGCTGGGCATATCGGTGAAGAGTGTCTTCGCCATGGCATGGGCGATCTCGGCGACCGTGTCAGCGGTCGCCGGCGTCGTAGTAGCGGTCGTCAACGGCGTCTCGGCCGGTCTTTCCGCTTACGGCGTCAAGGTGTTTCCGGCGGCGATCCTCGGCGGCCTCGACAGTGTCGGCGGGGCGGTACTCGGCGGCATCATCATCGGTCTTCTGGAAAACGTCGCGCATTTCGTCGACAGCGAATATCTGCACTGGGGCAATCTCTACGAGATAGCACCGTTCTATGCCCTAATCATTATCCTGATGATCAAGCCTTACGGCCTGTTCGGCACCAAAGATATCGAGCGGGTGTAGTCAATCATGGCAGGTCAGACCCTTATCCCCGCCGGCGATTTCCGCACCAGCTATGCCGCGGACACCACCGTGTTTCCGACCAAAACCAGCCGCAATGCGATGATCGCCGGCATCGCATTGATCTGCTTTGCGCCGCATGTTCTCAACGAGTACAGCCTCAGCCTGCTTATTCAGATCGGCATCTTCGGCATTGCTGCGCTCGGCCTCAATATCGTTGTCGGCTTCACCGGGCAGATCTCGATCGGCCACGCCGCCTTCTTCGGTTTCGGGGCGTTCACCTCCGCCTATCTCTCGAACCGGTTTGCGATTCCGGTATTTTTCTGCGTTCCGCTCGCGGGTGTGGTCACGGCGGCTGTCGGCCTGATCTTCGGCCTGCCTGCTGCGCGCCTGAAAGGCCTTTATCTCGCGATCGCGACACTGGCCGCGCAATACATCCTGCTGGATTTCTTCGCGCGCGCGGAATGGTTCACTGGCGGAAGCGTTCCCGCCAGCGCGGAGCCGTTCTCGATCTTCGGCTATTCGCTGCGCGGCGATAAGAAATATTTTTATGTGGTACTGGCGTACGTCGTCGTCTGCTATCTGCTGGTGACGAACTTGATGCGTTCGCGCGACGGGCGCGCGCTGGTCGCGGTACGCGATCACTATCTCTCGGCAGAGATCATGGGCATCAATCTGACGAAATACCGCACGCTGTCGTTCGGTCTCGCCGCATTCTTTGCCGGGGTCGGCGGCGCGCTCTATGCGCACTACAATCAGGTGGTCTCCAATGAGGGCTTCGGCATCGAGCGCTCGATCATTTTCCTGGCCATGATCATCATCGGCGGCCTCGGCTCGATCATGGGCACGCTGATGGGCACGGCCTTCATGGTATTGCTGCCGGAATCGATGGAATGGCTCAGCGTCGCACTTCGCGACAGCCCGATCGACCGGTTTCTGGGTCTCAAGAACAACATCGCGTTCTTGCGCGAGATGGCCATCGGCGTCATCATCATCGTCTTTCTAGTTTTTGAACCAGACGGGCTGGCGCATCGGTGGCGCCAAATCAAAACCTACTGGAAACTTTACCCGTTCTCGCATTGAGGTCCGAACGGGACAGATATAAGAAAACCTTTTGAGAGGAAACCGGAGGATGAAGTCTATGACAACGAAAACATTGTTGAGTGCGGCTTGCCTTGCATTGCTGCTCGGCGGCGCGGCGAGGACGGCACAGGCCCAGATCGCCCTTGGGCATCTTGCCGACTATTCGGGCCCCACGTCCGACGTCGGAACACCCTTTGGTCAAGGTGTCGCCGATACCTATGCCTGGATCAACAAGAACGGCGGCATCAACGGCACCAAGGTCAACGTCGATACGGTTGACTACAGTTACCAGGTGCCACGGGCCATCGCGCAGTACAAGAAATGGTCGGGCGCCGACAAGGTAGCTGCCATTCTCGGATGGGGCACGGCCGACACCGAAGCCCTCACAGGCTTCCTGGCTGAAGACAAGATCCCCGATATTTCGGCTTCCTACGCAGCGGCGCTTTCCGACCCGACCGGCGCCGGCGGCAAGGCGAAACCCGCTCCCTACAACTTCTTCTATGGTCCAAGCTATTCGGATGCTGTTCGCGGCATGCTGACTTGGGCTGCCGAGGACTGGAAAGCCAAGGGCAAGGCCGGCAAGCCGAAATTCGTCCATATGGGTGCCAATCATCCGTATCCGAACGCACCAAAGGCGGCGGGTGAAGCCATTGCGGCCGAACTCGGCTTCGAGCTGCTGCCCCCCATCGTGTTCGCTTTGACTCCCGGTGACTACAGCGCGCAGTGCCTGAGCTTGAAGAGCTCGGGCGCAAACTACGCCTATCTCGGCAACACCGCAGGTTCGAACATCTCGGTGCTGAACGCCTGCAAGGCCGCGGGGGTCGACGTGCAGTTCCTCGGCAATGTCTGGGGCATGGACGAGAACGCCGCCAAGGCCGCCGGCGCCGCCGCGGATGGCGTGGTATTTCCATTGCGTACCGCGGTTGCCTGGGGCGGCACCGCACCCGGCATGAAAACCGTGATGGAAATCTCCAAGATGTCTGACGCGGCCGGAACGGCCTATCGTCCGGTGCACTACATTGCCGGCGTCTGCACCGCGCTCTACATGAAGGAAGCCGTCGAATGGGCCGCCAAGAATGGCGGCGCGACCGGCGAGAACGTCAAGAAGGGCTTCTACCAGAAGGCCGACTGGGTGCCGGCCGGAATGGACGGCGTCTGCAATCCGTCAACCTGGACCGAGAAGGATCATCGCGGCACGCTCAAGGTGGATCTTTACCGAATGAAAGTCGCGGGTGCGACCGATGCGCCGCTTGGCGACCTTGTCAAGAACGGAGCTATCAAGCTCGATAAGGTGAAGACCATTGATCTGCCGCGCAAGGCCGAGTGGCTTGGGTGGTGAGACAGCGGGTTGTCCGCAGGTGATAGCGATCTACTGAGCCGTCATCCCCGCGAAAGCGGGGATCCAGTACGCCGCGGCTTCTCGGTTGATCGCAGGCGCCTCTGGAATACTGGATCACCCGCTTCGCGGGTGATGACGGCGGGAAGCGGAACGGAAAGCCGCTCCCCCGACAACTCCAGGAGTGGGGCATGATTGAAGCGACTGAAATCGATCGCCCACCGGTAGCGGCACAAGCTGTTGCGCCGCTACTCAGCGTGCGCAACATCGAGGTGGTCTATGACAACGTCATCCTGGTGCTCCGCGGCTTAAGCCTCGAGGTGCCGCAAGGCGCGATCGTTGCGCTACTCGGCGCCAACGGAGCGGGCAAGTCGACGACATTGAAAGCGATCTCCGGATTGCTCAAGACCGAAGACGGCGAAGTCACCCGCGGCGAAATCGTCTTCAACGGCGAACGCATCAACAGCGTCGATCCCGACAGGATCGTTCGCCGCGGCATCCTCCAGGTGATGGAGGGCCGTCGCATCATCGCCGACATGACGTCGCAGGAGAATTTGCGGCTCGGCGCCTTCACCCGCAGCGACAATGAGGTCGGCGCCGACATCGACATGGTCTACAATTATTTCCCGCGCCTGAAGGAGCGAACTGGCCTCGCCGGTTATCTCTCCGGCGGCGAGCAGCAGATGCTGGCGATCGGCCGTGCGCTGATGGCGCGCCCGAAGATGATCCTGATGGACGAGCCGTCGATGGGCTTGTCGCCGCTCCTGGTCAAGGAAGTGTTCGCGATCATCCGGGATATCAACCGCGATCTGGGCGTCACCATTTTGCTAGTCGAACAGAACGCGCGCGCCGCGCTCTTGGTCGCGAGTCACGGCTACATCATGGAGCAAGGCAAGGTGGTGCTCGACGGCAGCGCCGACGAGTTGCGCAACAATGAGGATGTCAAGGAGTTCTACCTCGGCGGCGCCGGCGACCAGCGCAAGAGCTTTAAGAATCTGAAGAGTTTCAAGCGAAGGAAACGGTGGCTGTGAACGTCCTCTCAGCACGTCATTTTGGGATGCGCCAATCGAACTCGGGTTTATCCGAGTTCGGCAATATCATTAGCCAAGTCGGCAACAGCCGACTTGGCTGGCGCAGGTCCGGAATCCATGCCCCCGATCGTGGTTATGGATTCCAGGTTCGCTCGTTTCACTCGCGCCCCGGAATGGCCAAGAGATGACCGAGCACTACGACGCCCTTGAAACGCGCGCCCCCGCCGAACGCGAGGCGGAGCTGTTCTCAGGGCTGCCGGACGTGCTGCGCAGGGCGATGGCGGCACCCGGCTATGCCCAACGTCTTAAAGGCATCGATCCCTCTGACATCACGAGCCGGGCGGCGCTGGCGCGGCTGCCGGTGCTGCGCAAATCCGAGCTCCCTGCCCTTCAAAAGGCGGCGCCGCCGTTCGGTGGCCTCGTCTCGGGCCTTCCAGGCTCGTTTGGGAGGCTGTTTACCTCGCCCGGCCCAATCTTCGAGCCCGAGCCTATCCATGCCGACCCCTGGCGCGGCGCCCGGGCGCTGTTCGCCGCTGGCTTCCGGCCGGGCGATGTGGTGTTGAACACCTTCAGCTACCACCTGACGCCCGGCGGCTTCATCTTCGATGCCTCGGCGCGGGCGCTGGGCTGCGCGGTTATTCCGGCCGGTCCCGGCAATCCCGAAGCGCAATTCGAGCTGATCGAGGCCTATCGCCCGGTCGGCTATAGCGGCACCCCCGATTTTCTCAAAATCCTGCTGGACGCCGCCGCCGGCGCCGGGCGCGATATCTCCTCGATCAAGCGCGCGCTGGTATCAGGCGCGGCGTTTCCAAAGTCGCTGCAGGAGGAGATCAAGTCGCGCGGGGTCGAAGCCTATCAGGCGTTCGGCACGGCCGATCTCGGCCTGGTCGCCTTCGAAACGCAGGCCCGCGAAGGAATGGTCGTCAACGAGCGCCTGATCCTGGAAATCGTACGGCCCGGCACCGGCGATCCTGTAGCCGAGGGCGACGTCGGCGAGATCGTCGTCACCTCACTTGACCCTGATCACCCCTGGATTCGCCTTGCGCTCGGGGACCTCACCGCCGCCCTGCCCGGCCGGAGTCCATGCGGACGCAGCAACATGCGCATCAAGGGCTGGATGGGCCGCGCCGACCAGACCACCAAGGTCAAGGGCATGTTCGTGCGGCCCGAGCAGATCGCGGAGATCGGCAAGCGTCATCCCGAACTGGGGCGGCTGCGGCTTGTCGTCACGCGCGCGGGCGAGAGCGATGTGATGATGCTGAAGGCGGAAGCTGCAACTCCGGACGAGGCGCTTCGGGAAGCTGTCACCGCGACGCTGCGGAGCGTTACCAAACTGACCGGAACGGTGACTTGGGTAGCGCCTCAGTCTTTGCCGAACGACGGCAAGGTTATTGCGGACGAGCGCGGTTAGCTCTGTCAAAGCCTCCGTATCACTGGATCGAAACTGCGCCATTTGCTCCAAAACAGCTGAGACAGGGGTGGGACAGAGCCCCTTTCGCCAGATCAGGAGCGGTTCACGGCTGTCCCAGCGCCTGCTTGATGATACGCCTCAGCCTTTGCTGAGACATTTCAAGCAAAGTCGATTTGCAACAATTACAACCATGTCGTGTAAATGCATCTATTAAACTTTTATGATGTACCCCGCCCTTCACGACTGTTGATATGGCGTAAATCACAATTCTTATGGCGAAAATCGATCGGGTCGACGATGCCTATGGCGGAAATTTTTTTCTTATTGGCGGTGGTTTGGCTGCCTGTAGGTTGTCGGGTCGGTGCTGATCCAGTGCGTCATCCAAACCAGTGGCATTTCAGTGAGTTGAATGGTCTTCAATTGATTCCTTTGCTGGGTGATCCGTTGTAGCAGAGCCGTTTATCAGCTTCGGTTCGAGCCGGCTGTACATCTGTTTCATCGTCTTGATTTGCACCAGGCGCTTGATGGTGCGGTCGATCATCGCGTCCAACCGCTCGATGCGGGCCAGCTGTTCGTCGAACGTCTCCAGATCGATAACCTCTACAAATTCATCAGCTCCTTCATGGCGTGTTGGGGGTGCCCACGACGCCAAACCTTTTCCGATCCTGGGACCCCATGCTGCCGGGTCCTCGCCTGCCTTAAACGGCCAGCGTGAGCGAATGGTGTAACTGTAGAGCGGGGCCAACAGTGAGAGAAGTGCCTCAACTTTCTCCACGCTGTCGGCCTCATTGAACTCGGCAGCGTTCGTGCCAAGGTTTTCTATGTGCCGGCTCGTTTGGTTTTCATCGCGGATTTTGTCCAGCCGTTTTTGTGTGGTGATCTGCCCATAGCGATCCAAGCGTTGTCTACGCCAAAGCAGGTCCAGGAGTGTCTGGACCTGGTATTCTTCCGTGCTGCCGTTGGGGGTCCATTCCTGATTAAGTCCGGCGCGGAGCGACTCGTAATCTTCGTATCTCTCGCTCCAGAGCATGACCTCCTTTGCATTTGCACCGTGTTTCAGCGCGTTGCGTTTCTTGCTTGCCTTAGACATAGCCCCACATCCTGGTTCGAGCGCGCCATCGCGCTTACGCGTGACCAGTTAGAATCCAATGAGCGTTAGCGTCATGCCATTTCCTATGGCGGATATCACATTTGGAGAACGAAACTTAGATCCGCATCCGAGCCGTCATGGCGGAAATCGATTTGTTATGGCGGAAATTGTTTCGCGGTTTCGAATGTTATGGTGGAAATTCATTTTCTTATGGCGGAAATTGTTCGGCCCCGTCAGAACCAATGGCGGAAACGATCCTTTTTGCGGCGGCTATTCAATGGCGCCTAGCCCTTCGTAAATTGCGGCGGCGCTGATCCAGTGCATAGCGAGCTAACCGCGCGGCTGAGAGCGGATGACGGTGCAACTCGCTCACAAGGAACTGGTTCAAAGGGTCAATGGCGATTTTCACAAACTCAAAGAACGGTCCGGCTTCCATTTGGGCAAGCTTGCCGTCGATTGAAGTCAGAACCGAATGGCGGCCGGCCGAATGATGATAGCGCAGGAACAACGTCAGCAATGCTGGTCCCAAATAACGGCTCATGACGTCGCGCGGGCGGCCGACACGTCGGCCGGTGGTTCGGCTTCTGGCAATCCGTTCCTCCATTTCTAGAGCAACCGTACGCAGCAGCTCGCCGGCAAGTTCGACAATGGTTTCGTCGGCTTCATGCTCCCCGGTGAAGCCGTCACCGGGAGGGCCGAACGCATCATAGAGCCCGCAAAGGCCCAAAACCTTGGCTTTTTGCTCTGCCAAGTCGGCTTCGAACCGCGGCGCTAATACTCCCCATACATAGCTCTGACTGGGAAGAGCTGTTTGAGACTGCATTGGATTTTCCTGCTGGACCGAATCATGATCGCGATCGATCAATGATCATCTATGGTCTCTGTCAGGATAAAAGCGGGAGCGCGCCAGGAAAGCTCAGCATTTGCTTTCCCCCATGGATAGCGTGCACAAACGTTTCTCCGTCAAACTTCAGCCTTACATTGCCGCTGATGGAGGTGATTCGCGTCATCTGATGCTGGGTTTGGCCGATGACACGCGCGCCAGTACATCGGACCATTCGCCGTCTCGCGTCTGCCGAAACAGCGTCGCGGTCGGGTACCACGGGCTGTCCGCTCGCTCGCGCAGCCATCTAAAGTCAGGATGGAATGGCAGCAGCAGCCATAGCGGCTTGCCGAGCGCGCCCGTCAGATGCGCGACCGAAGTGTCCACCGAGATCACTACGTCCATGTGCGCGATCAGCGCCGCCGTATCGGAGAAGTCGTTCAACCGGTTGGAGGCATCGCGCAGCGCAGGCGTTCTTGCCAATGTCTCGCGATCATGGTCGCGAACCTCCTTCTGCAGAGAAAACCATTCGACCGTGTCGCCCAGGATCGGCAGCAGCGTTTCGAGACGTATGGTGCGGCGAAGATCGTGCTGCAGCTCCGGATTGCCCGACCATGCCACACCGATGCGCGGCTTTGTCTTTTCTCCCAATAGCTCGCCCCAAGCGGCGATCTTGTCTTGAGGGGCTGTGAGATACGGGGTCGATGACGGGATCGTGTCGAGCGTCGTCCCGAACGCACGCGGCAGGCTGGCAAGGGGACAATAAAAATCGAACGGCGGCAGCGCATGGGCAGGCAGCGGAGCGTCGCCTCGCGCGATCACCTCGATGTCGTGATTATGGAATAGCGGCACGAGCGGCTTGTGCACTTCGAAGATCACGCGGCAGCTCCTCGCCCTGAGCAGCGCCAGGTACCGACAGAACTGGATGGCGTCGCCCATGCCCTGGTCGGCGTCGATCAGGATCGTCTTGCCCGACAGGTCGGCGTCGCCCTGCCAAAGCGGCTGATAGTCCCTGATGAACGGCGCAAACGATCGCATTTTCCAGCGCCACTCATACAGGCGCCAGCCTTCGTCATGCTCGCCAAGGGACAGCTTGAGGAGCCCCTTGTTGAAGTGGGCCTCGGCGTAATCCGGCTTGGCGGCGATAGCCTTGTCGTAGCAGGCCAGTGCTTCGTCATCGCGGTTCTGTTCGAACAGTTCGTTGCCGAGTACGACCAGCGCATCGACCGCGTTGCCGCGATTGTGGTGCGCCTCGGCGAAGTTCGCTTGCAGCGCGAGGGCTCGATCGAAACTTGCGATGGCCTCATCGTACTGCTTCATGACATGAAGCGCGACGCCGCGATTGTTGTGAGCGCCTGCGTTGCTCGGGTTGATCGCGATGGCTCTGTCGAAGCTGGCAACAGCATCCTGATCCAGATCAAGCGCGCTAAGCACCATTCCGTGATGGTAGTGCGCGGCGTCGTCCCTTGAATTGATCGCCAGCGCTTGACGGATCAGCCGACCGGCATCTTGAAGGTGGCCACATTGGAAGCGCAGCACGCCGAGCAGGTGCTTTGCGTGAAACAGATCACGCTTCTCGTCGATGAGCTTGCGATAGATCCGCTCGGCGCGGCTGAGATCGCCGGCTTGATGCGCGCTTATAGCCTCTGCAATTCCAGTCACGTAGTCGCCCCACAACCAATGCTTTAGCCTTTCGCGTGTAGGGCGCGCCACCTCTTTTTTTGTGCCCGGATTTTGGATGTCGGAACGCAGGAAGAGCGAGAGGGCTTAACCCTCAGAGCTGCAAAACCGTTAGACAAATCCCATTTTGTTCTATCGGTTTCGATCGTGAAACGCGGGCGCGTTAGACAAGAAAGTGGAGCAAAAACAAGCGGCGCGGGTAATTTCACGTCCCTCGCGTTCATCGATGACCTTGCCCCCGGCAGCTCCGACCTCTTCCGACAAGCCGTGATGCACCCACTAGTAAGGCTTGATCTCGCGCGTCTCGGTCAGCTTGATCATGTGCACCGGCGGTGCCTAACGACCCTTCCGGCATGACCGGCATTTGAGCGAGGCCTCAAGCTTCCAGATCGGCGTATCCCGCGGCCGGCGGATGGCATCGAACGGCAGGCTAGGGCAGCACAGACGCTAAAGAGAGTCGTTCTCCGGCCCCAAGCATCCACGTCCGCGGCGGGCATTGCGCCATGCCCGAAAGTACTAACAACAGATATTGCGAACGAAGACGCTCGCCGCAATGGAGCTGCTTCCCGGCTGAGACGGCATGAAATTCCATTTTGTCCGGGCCGCCGCAAGGACATCGCCGGTATCGATATCGAGGGCTTTGAAGATCAGCGATAGTTCGTTCATGAACGCGATATTGAGATCGCGTTGTGTATTTTCGATGACCTTGGCCGCTTCGGCTACCTTAATGGAAGGCGCGCGATGGATACCGGCCGTCACGACAGATCCGTAGACGTCAGCAATGATGTCGAGCGTCTTCGCGTCCTGTGCTGACACGACCTTCATAATTGTCTCGAACCGGTGCTGCTTGTCGCCGGGATTGATACGAATATCCGACATTGAAATCCGAACCTGCCTTCAATGCGGATACTTGTTCGAGTACTGGGATGCATTCTTCTTCGACCGCGCCCGGATAGACTGTCGATTCATAGACGACGATATCATCTTTCTTGAGCGCGCTTCCGACCGATCGTGATGCCGCAATCATTGCACCGAGATCCGGCCGATGCGCGTCGTCGATGGGGGTTGGGACAGTGACGATATAGAAATTCGACCTTTGGATCGCCGTTACGTCGGCAGAAAAGGATAGCGACGCGTGCCGAAGATCGCCTTTCTCGACCTCCCGGGTGCGGTCATGACCCGCGTTCAACTCGGAAGTCCGCGTCGCATCCACGTCGAACCCAACAACTGGAACGCACGCTCGGGCAAATGATACTGCCACGGGCAATCCCACATATCCCAAGCCTATAACCGCTATCCTACGCCCGTGTGCCACTTATAAGATGTCCCCCTGCAGCGTGTTTTTTCAGGCGTCTGTTTAGCCGCAGTGACACCCCCCAGCAATAGCGAAACCCGCATTTCCTACACGCAAATTCATAACAATACTCGATAAACCTTCAGATTGTGGTAGGTAACGATCCGGGCGCTCATGCGGATTAAATGATCTTCTCTCGTGCCGCCGCTTTTTGCGTCGCGGATTATCGCGAGATCGTCCCCACTATCGTGGCGCATGATATCCCAACAGCGTAAACGTTCTGCTCCCCAATCTTGCAAATCTCGGGTTGCAGAGCGAACAATTCTGGTTCTTGCTGCGGTGTCAAAGGAACAAGATTGCGGACGACGATACAGGGATATTCTTGGGAGAGGGTTCTGTAAGAATATGGCCGGAAATATTTGTGCAGTCCGGGAACGTAGTATCCTTGTTCAAACATAGGCTCGGGAAAAACCCGTTTGTACGCGTCCACAAATGCCTTAAACTCCCAAGCCGTAGCTAAAGCGTTTTGGACACCAAAACCAACCGCGTTGTCAGGGTCCTGCAAGAACATTCCGGAGACCTTTGCGCAATATGGCGCTCGCTCGGCAATCAATCTGCTGATGTCTGCACCTGCTGCATTTCTTGATTCCTGCTGAGGTATGTCGTTCTTTATTTCTATCGCCGTCATCGCGACGCTTGCCAAACACACCGCGGCAGCGCCAATGGTTGCGCATCGCCCCAGCGAAGGCGAGATTCGTTCGATCTCAATTATCAGAAGCGCAGTCGCACCAGTAAATGTTGACCAACTTGCGATCATATAATGTGCGCCGAAATGCTTTGCCGTTGCGGCCATCAGGACGGCCATCGAGGCAGAAAACGCGATCAAGGTCAGGCTTACGCGATCAAAGTAGTCCCGACGCGTGATCATGCGGTATGCGGAAATGAAAACCCCAAGCACGAACACGGCAAAAATTTGAGGCGCCGCCTCAATGATTAAAAGAATATTGGGAATAACTGAGGGCCAGTCGATAAATCCGGGTTCACCACTGCCATACCGACCTTTGTGGTTGAGTAGAAACAGCAGCCAGGTCACACCATCAGCAAAGACAGGTGGATTGAATATCTTGTTGAATCCCCAGAAGGACAGTGCCGTGGCCAGGATGCATGCCAGCAACGCTAATGGCGATTTTAAGAAGGGAGGAAATCCGATCAAAGCCAGAGGTGCCGCAAGAACTTTGGAAGAGATGGCCAGCGCGAAGGTTACGCCGAGAGCGACGCCAGATCGGACCGTTGGGCGCTTAGCGAGAGCGGCGCTCAGCACTATAGCGGTGCCCAACATCGTGAACGGGATGAGAAAACCTTCCGGCTCAAGCAAGGTCGAGTGTCTAAACAATTCGAAGTTAATAAATGGAGTAGTTTGAAAGATGAGCGCGAGAGATAGGCGCGAACACCTCATCACGATCGCTCCACCAATAACCAACACAAAGGTCAAGAAGGAAATCTCAACCGTTCTGGCTAGGTAAATGATATGCTCCAAATTTTTAGCGCCGTACTCCAAGACGGACTCGCGAGGTGCGAGCGCTTTGATAACAAGGCCTCCAAGCAGTAACGTTGTAGTGCCCGGGTGGTCAGCTTTGTGAAAGGCTCCGCCGGCAGCCCATGTGAGGCTGTTCATTGCGTAAGCATATTCGGGATCGACGTTACGGCCCCACGGGGCGTTGTGAGCCGAAAACCATAGCGCAGAGAAGAGATACAAAAGTGGTAGCACTAAAAGTGTAATTCGTTGCATGCCCGGCCTGATATCGAGAAATTTCTGGGAAACAATCAACAAATTGGAGCGGAATAGATCCATGCTTCGAAACAGCTTGCTATATTTGTTAGTCAGCTCTTTTTTGTAGTACGATCATGGTTCGAAATCCGAAAATGCGACCGAGCGCGGACTCGATACCTTTCTCCAGGACCAGCAATCGCCGCCCCAGAAACTCCGGCATCAGTGTCCAGCGCTTAAATCCGCCGGATAGCGGATAGACCCAAAAAGAAAACCAGGAAACGTCGACAAATTCGAGGTTTGGAAAAGTTCTCTCGAATCGCAGACGGTCGCGCGTCGCAAGCAGCGTCGGTATCGCTTGATTGGAGTCGTAGGGATCGCGCGTAGGGTTCGGCAAACCTTCGGCAAACGGCGTCGCCTTCATTCGTACCGGCTCGGGATGAATCAGCCGGTAGAACAAAGTGCTTCCAAAAGTAATCGCTGGCTCAATCATCACGCAACGGCCGCCACCGCGCAAAACACGCTCAGCCTCCCGGAAGAACAGAAGGGGAAATTCAATATGATGCAGCACGTCGAGCATGACTATGTTGCTGATGGCGCCAGATCGAAATGGCAAGTTTTGCGCATCCGCGACCACGTCGATCATGGGGGAATGCTGAATGTCCGAAGATATCGCCGTGGGAATAAAGCTCTTGAGCTGACCAATTCCACTGCCGATCTCAATGGTTTCTCCGGCCACGCAGGCTGCGGCAATCCTGCGGTAATAGTCCTCGTAAACCCTCCGGAGCATTGGCTTTTTGGACCATACACTGCGATAGGAAGCATGAGGATCACACGAGAGGGTGGTGGACATCTATCAACCGCACGCATTTCGGTGAACGTTTAGATCGCCTTGATCTTGAAAAAGGCAAACACTACCATCTTCAGGAGCATAACACCGTGGCGGAAGCGCGAGATTTGCGTTTCGCCATAAGATCTCGCGGCATACCGGATCGGCAGATCGACCGACTTGAGGTTTAGTTTCGACGCACCAAAAATCAAGTCGAAGTCGCCGAAAGGGTCGAAATCGCCGAAATAAGCCTTGCCTTCGCGCAAGCGGTAATAATCGGCTCGTCGCATCACTTTGGTTCCACACAGCGTATCGGTATAACGCTGGTTGAGCAGCCACGAGAACAAATACGAGAAAATTTTGTTGGCGATCAGGTTCAAGAAACGCATAGCGTCATCTGCGAGTGGATAAATAAGGCGAGATCCGTTGATGAATTCGCCCTTGCCGGACTGAATCGCGTTCCAAAATTTCGGAAGCTGCTCGGGCGGCATCGTAAGATCGGCGTCTAGGATCATTAAGACATCCCCGCGCGCAACATCATAGGCGGTGAACACCGCGTCGGCCTTACCTTTGCCTGGTTGAACCATGGTCTTGATGTCTTTATCCGGATAAGCAGCCCTAACCCTCTCCATTTCCTCGAAGGTGCCGTCCTTGCTGTGACCTTCGATGAAGATGATCTCGATGTCCTCGCAAAATTGCGGGATACGTTGGATGGCGGCCTCGATATTACCGCGCTCGTTGCGGGCCGGAATAACAACGGTTGCAGAGCGCAACATATCGTCAGAATTTAGCAGCGAACGACATACCACGTAGTGACGCAACGCGAACCACCGAAACCCCGGAAGAATGCTGATGAAGCGGTTTATGAGACGTCCGATCCCAAACAGGGGCACTGGGACGATCATCCGCTGTTCAGTTTTGACGGCGTCAAAGCTGGCTAGATTGGCTAACGCCCTAATGTCGGACGGTGACAAGACATTTTGTGGCGGATGGGGCATACGCCACCCGACAAACTCAGACAGCTTTAGCATTGGCATCCACAGATGCGAAAAATAGCCCACGACCAGCCGCGTCTCGCGTGAACACAGCGGATGCAGCTGCTCAAAGAACGCCTGACAGTCGTCGAGCGATCCGATCGTATCCAGTACAACAACAAAATCGAACGGGCCCGGAAGAGACGCAATCATCTCCGGATCTTCGGCATCGCCAACCAAAAATGTCAGACCGGGATGGAGCTTGCGTGCTTGGTCAACCATCGCCGGACTGAAATCGACACCCACTCCGAACGAAGGCTTCAGGCCGGCAAGCGTATCTCCGGTACCGCATCCGATTTCCAGAACGCGCATTCCTTTTGGAATCAAAAAGCGCAGATAATTCTCATCCTCGCGGTGAAAAAACTCGGCCTTTTTCCGCCAAACAGGACGAGCGCCCGCATAGGCCTCGGAATGATTTAAGATTGCTACTTTGCGAGGTGAACTTGCGACGGTCATAGCCTAGTGAATACTTTCAAAATCTGCGCTGAGAGGCGCAGCGCCACGAGTTTTTAGCCAGAAACAGCTCCGCTTTCGTCTTATGCTCTGGTCACGCGACCTTGCCAAGAAGGTATTTTCTAGTCGATAAATGCCTTATGTGTCGGTGTATCTCTTTGTCCTGCGACTGCACGGTGTATTGTTGAGACCGTGAAACTGACAAAATCGCCTACGATGACGCCTTCGGAACAGCGGACAATGCTGCTCCTACATTATACTTTCGAATGACTGGCTAGAATATGTGTGGCATAGCCGGCATCATCATCAATTCGAATTGTCAAGCATCATCGGACCATCTTGCCGGTATCGCCGAGGCGATGGATCGAAGCCTCAAGCATCGCGGGCCGGACGGCCACGATGTCGGCTCGACAATGCCGCCGGTGTGGCGTTCGTGCACCGTCGCCTCGCGATCGTGGATTTATCACCTGCCGGGCATCAGCCCATGCACTCGGCCGATGGACGGTTTGTCATCAGTTACAACGGCGAAGTCTATAGTCACATCGAGATCCGGAAAGAACTGGAAGCCGCCGGTCAAAACTTTCGAGGCCACTCCGACACAGAAGTCATCCTTGAATCGGTTGCACGACACGGCATCAGTGCAACCGTGCGTCGGTTGATCGGGATGTTCGCTATCGCGATCTGGGACCCGCAAAGACCGCACGCTGACATTAGTTCGCGACCGGCTCGGAATCAAGCCGGTGTACTGGGCGAAACTCGACGGTGCCTTCATATTCGCATCAGAACTCAAAGCGCTGCGTGAATATCCCGGCTGGACGCCTCGCATAAAGCCGGAGGCCGTAGCCTCTTACATGCGGCATAATTACATCCCTGCTCCGCATACGATCTATCAAGGCGTAACGTCCCAATGGTAAAAATCACAACAGGTCAATTGGACGCGCCCGGCTTCAGATTCATCCGAAGTACTGTCACGCGTTGGTCAACGAAATCGGCAGGGTATCTTATTTTGCAGGAAGACTTACAGGCTGTGCCTCAGTCACGAGGACCCAGTATATGCTGTTACCTTCAATCCTCGACCAATCCGCGGTCGTAAATTTCCAAGCCTCAACGTCTTTATCCAACAGTACTTTGGCAGGAACGATGAATTGATTATTGCTCGGCAATCCAGCTTCCATTCTTGGCGCCACTATAAAGCCGAACGGTAATTCTGGAGATCGCTCTTTGAGAAGGGGCTGATAAATTTCCACATTGCTAAGTGTGATCAACTTCGCAAAGTCGGTCAAATGCAGGCTGGGCACGTCCCTTCTTAGTGGTTGACCATCAGCGACGACAAGGAAGCCAGACATCCTCCTGCCCCCAAAAACTTGCTGCTGGTTAGGAACAGGCTTCGCCAACACAGCGGGCGGCGCATTGTGGTGGGCCAGCCATGGAACTGACAAGAAAAGGATTAACGCAGTGGCGAGGCCTCCCCACCATTGCCACGCCGGAGCTATTTCATTGGCGGGCTTATTGTTCCCTGCAAAAAGGCCCGAGACTGCGAGCGCTGCTATCAAGGGATAGCTTCCTGACATCACTCGCATTCCGTCATCGAAATACACGAACCCTGACGAAATCAAGATTGCTAGCGCGGAAGAAACCCAGAAGAAAGTCTCCATGACAGCAGGCCGGCACAATGCCAAGATGATCAAACCGATCACTGAAACCCAGAGGAACACTGCAGTGGGCAGCCACCTCGGAGCGGGGGCATGCAGGTAACCGTTCATAATTGTCGGAAGAACCGCTCTGGCAAAAGCTTCCGCGCCAGCGGCGAGTCGGCGAACAATTGTGGCAGGGTCGCTTACAATATTATCAACTGCTTTGGAATACAGGAAATCGGTGTAAGTTTTCTCGTCGCGCTTTAACCGTTTCATCTCATCCGGATATCGAATGGGACACGCTGTCCAGTCCCGTCCAATCGAAAGTCCGCAGAGAGAAAATGCAAAATTGCTGCCCGAAAGATCGGCGCCCGTTCCGTAGATTTTTTGCAAAGTGAAATTGGTTGCCAAGCCTGCAGTAATGATTCCGATCATAGCTGCTGCTATGTAGATCTTCTTTCGCCAGCTTTCGCCAAAACAGCATGCTATCCACAACATCACAGCGGGCAAGAGAAACATAGCGCCCATTCGCGTCATGAGCGCCATGAACGTAAACGCCATACCCAACAGTGCGAATTCCAATGACCGTCGACCCAATGCCTCCACAAAGCAGGCAACTGAGAGGAAGCTCCAGACAAGTCCAAGAGGTTCAGTAAGAGTTGTTGCAAAAAAAGAGTGGCAGATCATCAAGGAGAGCGCAACAAAAGCAATACAAGCTAGCGGGCCGTGCCAGCCCAGAATGGATCGTGCCGCCATCCACACCGAGACGGAGCACAAAACCACCTGGATCAACAGCATCTGCGCATAGGAAAACGCGGCCGCCGCCATCAGCACAGATCTGAAAGCAGCAGCGAAAGGTCTTCGCAGGGAGATAGCGTTCCAGAAACCGTCCCTGGCCTGATCGTGCGCGCCCGCGAAGTAGTCATTTGCGTCCGAAAACGGAATCAGGCCTCCGATGCTCCCGCTGTTGAAGTCACCAGGCCGCGCCAACCCTGCCCACGTCCCGCTCAGCGAGAAGACGAATAAACAGAGCGTGAGAGGCAAGCCCCAAACTCTCAGAAATTTGTTCAGAGAATGCAGGTCCGGCTCGTACGAGCGATATCCGGCCATCGCTGCCAGCCAGGATGCGGCAGCACACAGGCTTGTCAGCACGAGCAAGAAATGCGCCGCGTAGTGGTCATGCTCGCCTAGGGCGCGAAGCCAATCCCCCCAGTGAAAAATAGCCGCCGTAGGAAGCACGAAACCGTTGACGAGAGCCGCAATAGTGGCGACCACGTAGGTCAGCGCAGCTGCGAGGCCGACCCACATCGAGGCCCGCAACAAGTAAAACGGCATTCTCAAAACGGTGGAAATTGTCATAGGGCCTATTCGTGCAATGAAGGCAAGCTTTTTAGTGACGGGGATGCTCCCGCGAAATAGCGAACACCCGGCTTGAGCTGCGAGATGACCGACGAAAGGAAACAGACCTTCACTAACACTTTTGCGCGGCACCCAACCCAAAAGCGCCCGAGTCTTGGTGACATCAACTCAGGCGAATCGGGGTTCAACCCTGAATTGTGCATCAAAGAACCCTATCCGCGATGTGAGAGCAAGCGAAACGTTGGCACATTAGTATTGTCACCTATCCGTCATGCCGCCAAAGCCGGCTGATAGCCCTTTTGCGCCACGCGCCACGCCTGGAACATCAGGACGTCCCAAAGCAGATACTGGTGGTTTCGCCTTCCCGACAGATGCTCCTGCCAAGCAAGCCGAATTGGCGCGGGATCGAAGAAATCATCCGCCTTCAGCCGCGTCTCGCTCAACAGATCCTCCGCCCAATCACGCAGAGCTCCACGCAGCCAGCTGTCAATCGGCACGCCAAAACCCATCTTGGGGCGCTCAACGAGTTCCTTGGGAACATGTTTGTAAAGTAGCTGCCTCAGAGGCCATTTGGTCTTGTTCTCAGCGCGTAGCATTGCCAGTGGCAGCGACATCGCAAACTCGACGATGCGATGATCCAGCATAGGCACACGCGTCTCAAGGCTTACGGCCATCGCTGCCCGGTCCACCTTTACAAGAATGTCGTCGGGCAGATAGCTCATCAGATCAACATACATCATCCGCTCGACATTACCGGACAGACTTGGCAACGCATCTAACCCGGTCAACATCGTCGGCAATTCGCGACCTCCAACAACGATATCGGCGGGATTGGTCCAGTGCGAGCAGAGATGGCGGTAAACATCCTCGGCAGTCTGCATCGACAACAACGCGGCGGCCTTGTGAACCTTATCGCCCACCCTTGCGTGGCGGCGATGTTCCGGCATCAGAGCCATCAGCGGACTGGCCAGCCGATCATAGAATGCCGGTGAGGGAAATGTTGCGAGGCCCGCCGTAGCGCGGCGCAGCGACCGTGGAACGCGCGCGAGCTTCTTCCAGAAGTCGTCAGCAAGTCCATAGCGTGTATAGCCCGAAAACAATTCATCCCCACCATCGCCTGACAGGGAAACAGTGACGCTCCCCCGCGCCAGCTTCGAAACCAGATAGGTTGGGATTTGCGATGAATCCGAGAATGGTTCGCAGTAAATCTCCGGAAGATTGGGGATGACATCCATCGCATCCCGCTCGGAAACGTAGAGTTCGGTATGGTCGGTGTTCAAATGCCGCGCAACCTCCTTGGCTTGCTTGGCTTCATTGTAATCGGCCTGTTGAAAGCCAATGGTAAAGGTGCGGATCGGTTGGGTACTTATCGACTGCATGATCGCGACGACCGCCGAGGAATCGATGCCGCCCGAGAGGAACGCGCCGAGCGGCACATCCGCCATCATTTGCCCCCTGATCGATTGTTTCAGCAGAGACTCAAGCGTATTTACAGCCTCGTCACGACTGCCCTCGAAGGAGTGAGCGCGACCTCTCTCTGCCGCATCCCGTGGACTCCAATAGGCCTCTATGCGCGGTTCGCGATCTCCATCGGCAATTACCAGGAAATGACCTGGCCGCAGCTTGTGAAAGCCCTTGTAAATTGAATACGGCGCCGGCACGTAATTGTGGCGCATCAACAGCGCCGCAGCATTCCGATCAACCTCAGGATTCCAGGCGGGATGCCCTCGGAAAGCCTTTAGTTCGGAGGCAAAAGCAAAGCTCCTGCCGATACGGCCATAATAGAGCGGCTTTTCACCGAGCCGGTCGCGAGCAAGTACCAGTGTGCGTTCGCGACGGTCCCAAAGGGCCAGGGCGAACATGCCCACACAAATCTTTAGGGCGTGCTTTAGCCCCCAGCGCGCAATCGCTTCAAGAAGGACCTCGGTATCGGAATGACCACGCCACGGGTGCAACGCTTCGGCATCAAGCTTACGACGAATATGATCGTAGTTATAGATTTCGCCATTGAACACGAGAACGTAACGGTTGCACGACGAGAGCATCGGCTGATGCCCCGCGGGAGACAAATCGACAATGGCCAAACGGCGCTGTGCCAGCGCAATGCCGGCCTCAGCGTCTCCCCATACACCGTCATCGTCGGGCCCCCGATGCCTGATCAGGTCAGCCATTCGCCGCACGACCAGGCCATCCTGCCCTGCCGATCCGGCGCTGCCGAGAAAGCCAACGATTCCGCACATGTAGCTCTATCTTCCACTCGATTGAGTACGACCCAACTACTACCGGCGGCCACATACCATATCAAGATGGCGCCGAGCACGAGAAAAGACCAGTGAATGAATTGAAACCCGGCTGAACGCAACGAAAGCGATGGCGCCCCGATCAGGTTCTTGATCATGTCTCTTCTAAGCCCTCGGCCTTAGCAAGACACGGAAGCTATTAACCAGCATATCATCCTAGCTGAGATACCTAAATTCCCGCGCCAGTTGTTTGATAGCAAGACGCACTGCATTCCAGCGTACAACCGATTCTACGTCAACGAGAATCCGGCTGGCTCGAATATGCCGCACATTTCGTAGTCGTCCGCCAAGAACTCCGATTTCAGACTGGGACGCATTGAAGCTCTGCAGTGAGAGCGATGAGGATTTGACGGAAGCCGTCAAAGCATCGCCGCAAGAGAATATCAAATCAAGTTTGCAAGGAATCCCCTCCGCATACGTGATTTTCGGCATTTTCGATTGCCTCAACCCGCGGTTTGCCGCGTCCAAAACAATCTCTTCAAAGGTCTGTTGCCGGTAATCAATAACGCTGACTCCGGTGGACGGGGATGGTCGGGGGCTGTTCCAGGTGGGGTTGTGTGGTAGGTCGCAACCACCGGGGCACTCGCGCTCCAAAAACGGAGGCGATACCCCGTGGACGGAATGTCAGACTTACCGCCGCTGACGACACAAACAGTATTCATTCTGACTTCGTTTTTTGCGGCAGCGTTTTTTGCGTGGCGGCGGAAACTTGATCCGCTCTCTGTCGCCTTCGGATCGTCGCTGATCTATTTCATTCCGGGTTTTTTCGGCGTCGCTCAGTTCTCATATGGTGAAGGACTGGGTGAGTTTTCCGCGCCCTTCGTCCCCGACACTTATAGCGTCATGTCTATCGTGCTTGCGGCGCTGGTTGCCGGAGCCGCTGTCATCGACCGAATCGCCCAGCCGGTTGGATGGGAAGTGAACTTTCAGGCAAGAATTCCTGCCGTCTTGTTTAGCTTCGCCGCCCTGGCAACGGCCGCATCTATGAATCACACTGGGACTTATTTTTTATGCCTCGACAAATCGATCACGCTTGAGAGGATTGACGCTTGGTACGGCTACGCCTCTATGTCGGCGCCATTTCTAGTCGCTACCGCGTATGCCTTACGTCAAAGAGTTTTAACGCTGGTTGGCTGCACCTTTCTCGTTGCCGATATGTATGCCGGATTCAGGCTATCGACGGCGATTACATTCATGGCCATCGTCATGCTTTCCGGTGACCGGCTTTTCCAAGGAAGAAAAGCCGCCTCATTGTTCATTCTTGCAACGGTACTCGCCGGGGCGTCCCTGTTCGTTGTGAAGCATCTGATCGTCCCGATAAAATATGCAACTGCCGGGTATTGTGAAGGCGCATCACCAACCCGCCTGACAACGAAAGAGTATCTTAGCGGAACCGCGATGAATCTGACCCGGCTGAGATTTTACGTTTCCGCGTTTGTGTCCCAATCCGAACCCTTCGTTATACAGTCCATGCTTAACGAGGTGATCAGAAAAGATTTTCGAACTGGCTCCGATTATCTAAAAGGCCAGATTTTGGCCGGGCTTCCGTTGGGCGCTAGTTTGTTCGGAATAGACAGCAGTTCGGTCACGACGTTCAATTCCAGAGCGCAGCCCGTGTTGTTTCCTGATGTCCGCTTCCAAATGGCAAACAGCCCTTGGGCACAGGCTTACGCTGCCGGAGGCTTGGCGATGGTGAGCGCATTCGCCCTTGGCTACGCAACGATACTGTGCATGTTGACAATGCTGTTCAACGCAACAAAGGGCGCGGTTCGTGCCGGCATCGCCGCAATTGCGGTTTGGGTCGGGTTCTATTTTCACCGAAACGACCTCTTTATCGAGATCGTCTATCTCAAACACGTCGTGTATATCTTCGCGTTGGCGCTGTTCATTGCATTAGGATCACATCTGATGGCCAACCTTAAGGCGCCACGCCCTCACTAACTAATGGTCGGGCAAGAGCCGTCCATTGAAATGACCGAGCCAGCCGTGACCGCTGTATCCAATTGTCGCTGTGGGGTTGTGTGTGGTAGAGGGGCTTCCGGCACAGACCCGCTCGCAGGAAAAACTAGCGAGCGGAATCCACGACCCGCATCCAAAGTCCGTTGATTTGTTGAAAAGCGAGCGGAGACCTTAGCCGCCTCCCGAGCTAGGCGATCCCGCAACACCTTGTCTTTAGCGAGCTTCCGCAGACCTTCGGACAAGGCGGCGACATCTTCAGCAGGGACCAAAACGCCATTGCAGCCATCGTCAATCAAGACCCTTGGGCCGCTAGGGCAATCGAAGCTGACGCACGCCGTTTCTAGTTGCATCGCTTCGATGAGGGCGTTCGGAAAACCTTCATAACGAGAGGGCAGTGCAAAAATATCTGATTTCGATATCCGCTCGGAAACGTCCGTCATGTGCCCCGGCATCTCGACATGCCCGGATATTCCAAGCTCGCCGGACAGGCGCAAGAGCGCTCCTCGCCTTCACCTAGGATGACAACGCGCCACCCATCATGATACAGCCCGGACTTTGCAAAAGCGCGCAGGAGAAGATCGAACCCCTTTTGTCGGGCGAGCCTTCCGATCCCAAAATGATCTGCGCTCTGGCACGATCAGGTGCCGAGCATCCGGCAAACGCACGAGCCCGAATCGCATTTGGAATTGTGAATAAACGACCCGCGGCAGGTCATAAGCATGTGGATCGTCCCCGCTCAGCGTCAGCACGGCTACATCCCGGCCCGCATCTGACAAAGCTCTGCAATACGCGTTCAGCGCCACCCCCGCCAAGGGATGAAATGACCAAGGTTATGCGTTGCCAGATAAACAAGCCCAGGAAAAGCTACACGCAATCCAAAGTAGAATCAACTTAGGCGAGCTAGCGATAATCCACGCGCTTAAACCATCGCCAGGTAGCTGCGTGGCTGCACCGACGTTGCCATACACTTGGCCGGTCGTGTAACCAGCGGCAACTGCAGCGTTGCGATCAGCGAATTCACCGAGACCTTGGAATGCTGGTTGGCACCGAATGCGTTCGGCTGCCCATAGTGCTATTAGGCAAGCACATCATCTGTTCTGCCGTCGCGTAGCCAGTCGGCAGATCACCGTTCGGACGGTGTTGCCACCAATGACAATACCACGCACGTTCGTCTTGGCGGCTGCAGTGCCAGAAAACGTGATAGCAGCGGAGAAGGTGTCAAGGCGACGCGAACTACTGAGCACGCAAGTAAAGGCGCTCGTAAGCGTCTACCATGGCATCGACCGAGTAGCGCTCGCGAATGCGGCTTTGTCGAATCTTCCCGTTTTGATCATCCTCGCCGAGCCTGCCGATTGCTTCCGCCAATCCTCGCGCCAGGTCGACCGGATCCTGTGGCTCAACAAGGAAGCAATTCGGCATGCCTTTGAGAGCTTCCGAGTTGCCGCCGACATTGGTGGCGACAACTGGCAGTCCCGCGGCCAGCTTCTCAAGCAGAGCGTTTGAAAAACCCTCCTCATGCGAGGCCAGGACACCGACATCCATTGCCGACAACAGGACGGGCACGTCACTCCTTTGGCCCATCAGGCCTATTCTACTCGCCACGCCGAGCCTACGCGCGTTGCTCATCAGGTCCTCGGCGAGGCCTCGATCTTCCCCGATCAGGAACAATTTGAGGCGGGGATCGCCGGCCGCATTGCCAGCAAATGCTTCGATCAATTCGGCATGACCTTTGTACGGTATGAGGTTGGCCACCATCGCAATCGCGATGTCGGTCCGCGCCAGCCCTAAGGCGTTTCGCGTCTCATTGCGGCGATGACGCGCATCGTCGAGATGTGCGAAATCGAGGCCGTTGGGAATAACGACAATGCGCGAAATGTCATATCCGTCGCGCGCCTGGGTATCGCGCGCCACCGCCTGCGAGTTCGCCGTAACCACATGCGACAAGGCGTTGGCAATCCAATCCAGCCATTTAAGATTGGGATGGCGGTCCTGATGCTTGCCGAGCCCGCGCCTCGAGGTGATGATCAGCGGAACAAACGCCATTCGTCCTGCAAGCGCACTCATGAAATTGGTAAGGGGTAAAAAGCCGTGTATGACATTCGGGCGGATCGTAAGTGCGTACCCGAAAAGCCGGATCTCGCAGAGACCCAATAGCAGAACTTTCAGCCAGAGACCTGCTGCCGCACGATAGCCGCCATCGAGCACGGCCACGCCCATGCGCTCGAGCTTCTCTATCAGCGGTCCGGATTTCTCGAGACCCAGCACGCTGACGGTCCAGCCGCGGGCCATCAGCCCGCTCGCCAACATGACAAGTTGGCTCTCGGTTCCGCCGACTGTAAGCGAACCAACGGTGAAAAGGATGCGACGCGCGCCTTGGCGTGTCATTGCCCGGTCCCACTACTCCGATTGGGCTGAGCCCCATCGATGACGTTATCCGTAAGCTTGAGCAAATACTCAATGTCCTGATTTCTCAATTCGCCGACGGCGACCATGTCGATCAGGCGAAGCCAGCGGGCGTAGATCGCCGCGGGAGAAAAACGCTCGCTTACCTTTGGTGCTTCGGCGGCGAGGCGGCGTCGAAAGTCGGCATCAAGAGCGACACGCCGCATTGCATCACCTAGTCCACCGACATTGCCCGGAGCAACGAGGCAGCCGTTGCGGCCGTCTTCGATAAGTTCGCTCGGGCCGCTGGGACAATCGAAACTGATGCTTGCTTGCCCCAGCTGCATTGCCTCCATCAGCACGTTGGGGAAACCCTCATATCGGGAGGACAACACGAAGAGGTCAGCCTGCCTCAACCATGGTCCTACGTCGCTCAGGTACCCAGGGAGCGTAACCACATCTGCGATCCCCAGTGCGGACGCCTGCTGCATCAAGGCTTCGCGCTCGGCTCCCTCTCCCAGGATCGCCAGATGCCATCCATCATTCATCAGGCCGGAACGGTGAAATGCATCGAGCAGAAGGTCAAAACCCTTCTGTCTGGTCAGCCGTCCTATGGCAAGAATTAGCGGTCGAGAAATCGCAAACGCGCTCGCCGCGGCCCCGGCCCGAAGATCCTGCGGCGAACGTGCGGCGTTCCCAACTATCACAAGACGCCGCACGCGGGTACACCTCCGGAACCATTTCGCACCATCCTCGGTTTGAACGGTAACGACATCGGCGAGGGGGTAAGTCAAGCGGCGCGCAACTTTCCACCCATGTGAGATCGGATTGTGGGCGGGGTGAACACGCTCCGAGACAATCACCGGAATGCCGGTTCCAAGCAACGCCAGGATGCTGCGCACATTGGTTTGGTCAACGAAACTCACGACGACATCCGGACTGAGCGAGACGATTTTTCGCCGCATCGCCGCGAGGTGGCTCAGCGAAAATCGAATGGTGTCCAGCAGCGAACCAGCCAAACGCCGTATTTCCACACGCTCGCGCCGAATACCCTCTGGAACCGGATAAGCGTCCGGGTCGTTACCGCTCAATGTTATGAGCGTTACGTCTCGACCGCTATCGCGCAGATAGCGGCACAGGTCGACAACCACGCGTTCGGCCCCGCCACCGCCAAGCGAAGAAACGACAACCGCGATACGGACGGCGCGAGTTCTTATCGAGCTCAATGGCAGAAGCCTCGCTGTTGCAAACGTCAGGGACGCCCTGTTTCCTGCCGTCACCAATATCAACAATCCGCGCTTTAACGAACCTGGCCGCGGAGTTCAACCTGCCGCCTGCATCGGCTTGAACCGACGTCAGTCTATCAGTTCGTCGTACACGGCGATCGTTTCACCTGCTACGCGGCTCGTTGAAAAATCTGCCGCAATCAGTGCTCGCGCAGAAGCACCGTATTGTTCCCGAAGTTCGGGCTGTTCGATCGCCTGTTGCAAGGCGGTCGCAAGAGCCTGCGCATCTTGCGCCGGGACGAGCCAACCCGTGGCCGCCTGCTGCACGGTCTCCCTGCCACAATATTCGACGGCGCCCTCGTCGACCCATGCATCGATCTCGGGCTGGCTTGCAAGACGGATAAGCGTTCGAAACTCTTCCAGAGGATTAATCCAGCCTCGGTTGAAAGCGACCGGGCACAGCGTGAGGCCAGCATCCGTGATGCGCCGACCGTGCCTGTCTACACGAGTTGCCACAACCACGTCATATCCCGCCTGACGTGCGGCGATAGCGAGTTCGAGTCGATGTGAAACGAAGTACCAATCTTCCGTCACGAGGAACACCAGCTTCCGGCCCCGTGCAGCAACGGTACCCTTCGCGGGATCTGACCCGATATATGAGGCTGGCGTCACGGCATATTCCATTTTGTTTGAACAGCAGCCTTTTCGGGAGAGTTTCTAAACGTTTCAAGCGGTGCAGTAAAAATCCTTATACCAGTCAACGAAGCGCTGAATGCCATCTTCAATCGACGTCTTCGGCTGAAAGCCGATATCAGCCACAAGCGCGTCTACATCTGCAAAAGTGCGCGGCACGTCTCCAGGCTGAAGAGGCAGCATGTTCTTCAGCGCCTTCTTGCCCACCGCCCTCTCAATGCATTCGATGAAATACATCAGTTCTACCGGCTGGTTGTTCCCGATATTGTAAAGGCGGTAAGGCGCAGCCGATGTTCCCGTATCCGGCACGGCGCCATTCCAGGCCGGGTTCGGCGTGGCGACTTTGTCCAGCGTCCTTACAACGCCCTCAACAATATCATCGATGAAAGTAAAATCACGCGCATGCTGCCCGAAATTGAAGACATCGATCGGCTCTCCGGCGATGATCTTTCTTGTAAAGAGAAAGAGCGACATGTCCGGCCGCCCCCACGGCCCGTAGACGGTGAAGAAGCGTAGGCCGGTTACCGGCAGGTTGTAGAGGTGGGAATAAGAATGAGCCATCAGCTCGTTGGCCTTCTTGCTGGCAGCATAGAGGTTCAACGGATGATCGACGTTGTCGTGGATGCTGAACGGCATCCGCGTGTTGGCTCCATAAACCGAGCTGGAAGAAGCATAGACCAGGTGTTCGACCCCGTGATGACGGCATCCCTCCAGGACGTGCAGGAATCCAACGAGATTTGAATCAACATAGGAGTGAGGATTCTCGAACGCGTAGCGCACGCCCGCCTGCGCCGCCAGATTGATGACGCGCTCAGGTCTGTGTTCGTCGAACACTCGCTCGATTTCATGGCGGCCGGCAAGATCGGCCTTCTCGAACTGAAAATTATTGTGTCCCTGCAGCCGCGACAAACGGGCAAGCTTCAGATTGACGTCATAATAATTGTTGAGGTTGTCGATGCCGATAACGTCATCTCCGCGGGCAAGCAAAGTTCTTGCAGTCTGCGAACCAATGAAACCCGCGACGCCCGTTACGAGAACCTTCATGCCATCAATTCTCCCGATGGGAGCCGCCGATCCGGCTATGCTCTCATTCAAAATTCAGAGCCGGGCGTCGCTTGCCTCAACCGGCAGCACCTGCTTGAGATCGTAGAGGACGCCGCCCGGAACCAGCATCCCGCGCAGGCGGTCGACGCCAAGCTGAGTGATTTGATCGTGGCGCACAGCAAGGATAATGGATTCGAAGGCACCTTCCGGAATTGTCCCGATCGATTCAATGCCATATTCCCTGCGAACTTCCGCAGAATTGGCGAGCGGATCGTAAACGATAACCTCCCCGGCAAGCGAGCCAAGCTCCCTTACCAGATCGACCACTTTGCTGTTGCGGATGTCGGGGCAGTTTTCCTTGAAGGTCAGCCCCATCACAAGTATACGCGCCTGTCCGATTTCCAGCTTATGACGGAGCATCAATTTGATGACGTCGAGCGCGACCCACTGGGCCATGCCGTCGTTTATCCGGCGGCCCGCAAGAATCATTTCCGGATGGAACCCGATCGATTGCGCTTTGTGCGTGAGATAATAGGGGTCGACGCCAATGCAGTGCCCTCCGACCAGTCCGGGCACGTATCCATGGAAATTCCATTTTGTCCCCGCCGCTGCGAGAATCTCGCGGGTTTCAAGCCCCATCATCTTGAACAGCTGCGCAAGTTCGTTGATGAGGGCGATATTGACATCGCGCTGAATATTCTCGATGACCTTTGAAGCCTCCGCAACGCGGATTGAACTCGCCTTGTGGGTTCCCGCGGTGACGATGCGGGAATACACCTGATTGACGAGTTCGGCAACTTCGGGCGTCGAGCCCGACGTAACCTTGGTAATTTCGGACAAGCGATGGCCATGATCGCCGGGATTTATACGTTCGGGAGAATATCCCGCGAAAAAATCCGTATTGAAGACAAGCCCCGAAACAGCCGACAGGATCGGAACGCAACAGTCTTCCGTGACGCCGGGGTATACCGTCGATTCGTAAACAACGACATCGCCCTTGCTTAGCGCTTTGCCGACCGTCGCGGACGCCTTCTCGAGCATACTCAGGTCCGGCTGAAGCGCTTGATTGATCGGCGTTGGTACCGTCACGATAAAAAAGTTGCACTTCGTGAGCGCGCCCGGATCCGCCGAGAAACTGATATTTTTGGCATCCTCGAATTCCGTCTCGGTCACCTCGCGGGTGCGATCCTTACCCGCCTGCAGTTCCGATATCCGCTGCGCATCCACATCAAACCCGAGGACAGGAAAGTGCCGCGCCATATAGACCGCGAGCGGCAAACCGACGTAGCCAAGCCCAACGATTGCTATTTTGACGTCATTAACGCTCATCAAGGCCATAGAAATTTCCAACCAAATACCAACAAACTGCTGCGGGAGGCCCCGGATCGGCTTGTAGCGGATGCCGCCTACCCCTAAAAGTTCGAGGGCTTATTTGCAAGGGCGGACACCTTGAATTGGCGATCTGGAAGCCGATTGCGCAGACTGCAGACCAACGGCGCCGGCCTCTCGCGCGGCGCGAACTTCATGCGGTTTCGGCTTGTGTCCCATGGATTGACGCGTTACCGCTCCCATTCGTCGGACAGCCTTGCTCAGCGTCGATTTGCTTTTGAATGCCTTGGCAATTTCCTCGAGGACAACCCTGATGTCGGAACGGTATGATTTTGGAAAGAACTGGGCGTCATTTATTGATGCAAATTTTTCGGCCGAGCGACGCAAAATCTCTAAACAGCGGCTGTTGGATTTTCTCAGGAAACGGGATCTGCAGGACCTAAGTTTTCTGGATATCGGTAGCGGTAGTGGCTTGCACTCCATGGCTGCCTATGATGCGGGGGCGGCCCGCATCCACTCGTTTGATTACGATGAAGTGTCCGTCCGGACCACCGCACATCTGAGGGCCCTCGCCGGCTCACCTTCGAATTGGACAGTCGAACGAGGCGATGTCTTGGACATTGGCTATCTGCGAAACTTGGGGATGTGGGATATAGTTTATTCTTGGGGTGTCCTTCACCATACCGGGGCAATGTGGAGCGCCATCCACAATGCCGCAGGCAGGGTAGCGCCCAACGGATTGTTTTTTATTGCGCTTTACTCGTCAAATGTCGCTTCGCCATCGACTGAATTTTGGCTCGACATCAAGAAGCGGTACAACCTTGCGGACGCGAGTGGCAGGCGTCGAATGGAACTTTGGTATTTGTGGCGTTTTGGCCTCAATCGCAATCCTTTGCGGTTGCCCCTGTTGATCAAGCAAATCTATGACAAGAAAAAGCAGCGCGGCATGAGTTACATGACCGACGTGCGGGATTGGCTTGGCGGATGGCCGATGGAATATGCCGACGACCAGGAAGTAATCGATACTATGAAGGAGAAACACGGTCTCTCGCTCGTAAATATCTCGACGGGCGAAGCCTGTACAGAATTTCTGTTCGGGCGAACCGACGCTAAATCCGGCGCTGCTGTTTGATGCTCTTGCCGCCTGGCAAAAGTATTGATGGAGGCATTGCCGTTGAGTTCGGGCTGACTGCAAGAGACCATCGCACTGAGAGAAGAAAATGCTCCAATCTACCCGCACGGTAGTGCTGCTTGGCGTTTTGGTCCAAATCGCAGCCTTCGTGCGAACCGCGATAATCGCGGCAGCCCTTGGCACGTCACCGGATGTCGATGCCTACAATCTCGGTCTAATTGCCCCCAGCTTCATATCGACCGTGATCGGGTCCTGGCTCCAGATGAGCTTCATCGGGCGTTACACGTCGCTCGTTACAACCGGCGAAGCCAGTTTGGCAGCCGCTTATCGCAGTCGCATGCTGGTTCTGGTGCTTGGCCTCGCTCTGGCGTTTGCAAGCCTGTGCTTCTTGCTGCCGGAGCGCATTATGGCCCTCTTCATGCCGAATGGCCAAACCGCGATGATCGCATCGGCAGCGACTGCGCTGAGCCTTTCGGGACTGATATTGCTGCCCATCATTGTCGGCGACTTTATCGCACTTATCCTCAACAGCCACGGACGTTTTTTTGCAGCAGCGCTGGCGCCGCTCATCAATGCATTGGTTTCGGTGCTTGGTCTGTCGCTCTGGTCATCCCTGAACCTGTCGGCGCTCGTCTGGACGCTGCTGCTCGGGAGCCTTACGCAATGCATTGTGGTCACAGCGGCCTTGCTGAGGATGCGCCTGAATTTTCCCATCGAAACGAGAGTGGCGAAAGGAGAAGTCCGCACCACGCTCATGTTTGCCCTGCCTCTGCTGCCGGCAATGATGCTGAATAATTCCGCCGCCGCGATCATTCAGTTTCGCGCCGCGGAACTCGGCGAAGGCGCGGTTGCGATTTATGGCTATGCTTCACGCCTGCACGGTGCTTTGACGCAGGTCTTGGTAATTGGTCTGAGTACCGTCCTGCTGCCCCATTTCGCTGCACTTTGGGCTTGTGGGGAAAAAGCGGAAATCACCGTTCTGTTCAGGCGTCTCGCTCGCTGTACGATCTTACTTGTCGCCTATCTCGCTTTCGGCATCTATCTGATGGGCGAAACCACTATAAAAATTCTCCTGGAACGAGGCGCCTTCGGCGCGCAGCACACGCAACAAATGAGCTGGCTTTGGACATTGCTCACCTTATCGCTTTTCCCGCTCGCTTTTGGCACCTTCATCGCCAAGTTCTGCCAAGCCGTGCGAGGAGCAGGCAGCATCCTTGTTAGTGGTATGATTTCATTTACTGCGACCTGGTTCGTAGCCTGGTTCGGGGCATCGGAGGCAAGTCTAAGCATTATCGCCGGCGCAGTCGTAGCAAGCGCCCTGTTGGTTACCTGCTTCTGGTTTTTTTGGCTTGGTAGGCGAATACAAACCGCGCCAATCCTGAGCGATATCGGAAACGCGTCTTTTCGGATCGGGTTGATTTTGGTTCCGGCGATTGCCGTCGAGCGATGGACCAATCCTGATTCGCATGGCCTGTCCGACACCCTCGGCTTGCTGGTTCGTGGCTCACTGTATACCGCAATCGTTTTGGCGCTCTTGATCGCGACGCGGTCCCATCTGTGGTTCCTTGCCAAACGTCCTGGCGAGGCGGCGTAAAGCGCACCGCCGCAACCCTTTCCGCGGACGATGCGGGCAGCCTGGTTCCTCGGGTGCCCCCTAGGTTTTGATGATCAATCCCTGGCCCGTTGACAGGTCAATCACCGGTTCTGGCTTGTCCGCCATGAAGTCCAGCGCGGCCTTCCGAGCACCCGGACACGTGTCGTAGCCGTGATCATCCAGCAGCATCACCCCTCCCCTTGACACGCGCGGGTAGAAGAATGCGATGCTGTCAAAAGTCGGCTGTTCCAAATCGACATCAATATGGACGAACGCATATCTTCGATCCGCAACTTTGGTGAACGCTTTCGGTATCCAACCCGGGAAAGTCTCAAAGCAATGAAATTCCTTGAGGTTAGCGCGAACCTTTTCTTCTGAAGCCGAAAGGCCACCCTCGGTCCAATATGCCCCGTCATTTTCCTTTGGAACACTCAACCCCTGGAAAGAGTCGAACAGATGAACCCTGCGCCCATGCTCGCTGGCGAACCGGCAAAGCTGATACGCGCTCGCACCTTCAAAAACGCCGCACTCAGCCAGATCGCCCGCTATCGGTGGTAACATCCGCAGCATCTGAGCCAGGTTCCAGCGGCGCTCGAAGTTCTTCCAGTTGCCGGAACCGAGAAATTTTTCAAAGTAGCCGCGAAAGTCCTTGTCTGCCAACAAATAGCGGCCACGATCATTGATGGGGAAATCAGGCTGTAGCTTCCTGCCGATAGAATAGAACAACTCATATCGTTGAGCGTCGCTGAAATTTCTCTCTAATGAAAGACACAGCACGCTATCTGCAATCATCTCAATCGCTTTAACGTCGCCAAATTCTTTTGTTGTCGAACGGACGGCACCAAATTTCCTTGCAAGACCGCGCAGGATAGAAGATTTCGTAATTCTTTTCAGCATCTTTGCACCATAGCGGATGCCTCAACCAGCACGCAACCGGACAGTCGGGACCTCCGGAGGGGTTCCTTTATTGTGGTGGCATGATAGACCGAGCCAATGTTGAGGCGGGCCAAGCCCACGGGAGCAGTGCTCCGCCTCAACCGGCCGTTTTACGAACTTCGAGGCTCTGACACCGCCTTTGCTGTACACGTCCTAGCACTTGATCACCTGTCGGACACGATGGAATTCCAGAAACGGTCTCCGTCTATGCTGTATGAGAACGCAACCCCCTTTGGTCCAGCCCACGCCGAGCATGCTGATATCGTAACGTATGGTCACGGCAGATTTTCGCGTTGGAATGGTTCAGCATTCATCTTTTTGAGCAGAGACGGCACAAATCCAAAATCTAATGGACGAACGTATTGGGCCGTTATCCCGCCGCCTGCAGAGTAACCTATGGCGAAGTCATTACAATTGACGGCGGCTACGCTTGGTTCCTTTTTTGTCATAGCATTCCAACTCCAGCTGCTACCTTTTTTCTCGCCGCTCTTTGTTGATGATCGGCTTTTCTGGCCGACTATTTATTATGGCACTTGGTCTCTCGTGATCGGCCTCACGCTGGTAATCTTGGCTACACAAAGGCCAGTTCTCCACCGAAGCCTTCCGGTTCTGGTCGTCTGCGCGTTCGCTGCTGGTCTAACACTTAGCCACCCGATCGACAGTATTTCCAAGAATTTCCTTGTTGCGACGATCTTCGTGGCTTGCGCCGCAGTGCTGGCAATCGCGTCAGCGCCACTCGCGCTATTGAGGTTCTCGGCATCCGCGACGGTCCTGACCGCGGTGATTTGCCTGCTTGATATTCTATTTGTTCATGGGTTCACGAATACTGCTGGGCGGGCGGCTGGCCTGAGCATCAACGCGAATGTCGCCGCTGCGGGGCTGTTTCTAGGTGCCGCGGGTTCCTTCTGGACGGTGCCGCATCGATTGCGCAGCCCCTTTCTCCTGATTGTGGGAACAGCGATTTTTGTGACCCTTTCGCGCTCCACGTTGATTGCGGCCGTCATGATCTGCTTTGGCATTGCGGCCGATTTGCTGTGGACCCGCATCAGATCGCCTAGACCGCACTCTCGCATCAGATGGCTTAGGTCGGGTGCACTAGCCCTAGCTCTAGCAGGTTGGATCGTCGTGGCGCTGTTCTCGAATGACCGGTTCTCCGTCGCCGCGAGGAGCGCCTTTCTGCAAATTGGCACTGCCCCGACGGAATTTGCCGAAGCGCGCGAGGCGATCGCCGGTGCTCTTTCAGCGAAGACGCCCAGATCGGAGGACATCATCAAGGAAATTGCGCGCAGGGCGGAAAACGAAGGAGATATTAATTCAATTTCAGCGCGCGGGCTGCTTATGGAGCGCGCCTACCTGTCGTATCAAACCGGCCCCTTTTTCGGTCAGGGACTCGCAGCGGCACACGCACTGCAACCGCACAACACATTTCTGCTTTTTGCCATTGCATTCGGCGATCTCGGGTGGATCGCGCCACTCGCGTTCCTCGGCCTGACCGTTTATTCGGTCCGAAGCATACAGCAATTGCCGCTTTTCCTCGCGACCTTGGCTGTAATGGCGACCTCGCACGATATCCTCTTCACGCCAGGTCTGCTCGCTCCGGTCATTTTTGGTATCGCCGGACTGAATGCGCGGCGGTATCATGTTGACGCGCCCGACGCCATCTCTGCAATGAGATATGCAGCCGTGGCCGCTCCAATAGGATTTGTTATAGGCGCCACTTCCGCTATAGGCATCGGACCTTCGAGCATTGCCGCCGCACCGCAGCTGCTTCTCCTCTTCGTGTTTTGCGCGATCACACTGTGGTCCGTCGGCGTTTGGCGCTGGCACAAAAAGCTGGTGCTCCAGCGCAAAGAGGCTTCGCCGCGAGGCCCTGCATGGGATTGAGCTATAACGACGTCAGATGCCCTTATGGAATAGAGGCGCGGCGGCCAAGGCGGCAAGGTCGCGACTCTTGGCTGCCTTTTTCTGACGCTTCACCCAAAAGGCATTCTCAACCTCAGACAAGAATTCGCGAATGATCTCCGCGCAATGGCCTAGCTTGATCGATATTGATGGGCCGATTTGCCGACGAGATGTTTCGTGAGGCTTTAAAGTTCGAAAGCGTCTCCAGTGTCGGTTCTGCAAAGCGACTATGTTGAGAAATGGTCGGGCGACGCGTCGGTTCATCTTAATTGGAAAGGCCGGCTCGTCGAAAAGATTGGAAAGACATTCCATTCTTGGCCGTACCGGGATCGCAAGGACGCGTCGGCTCGAAATGTCAGGGCTTACAAGCGCTTTTGGTAAACAGCGTCCTACGTCGGGCAATCAACTAACGCATGACGTCCCTCACTGCGTCTCAACAAGTGCGTTCGAGAATCCCTAGGAACGGAACAGAGACGAGCGGTGCTTGAGCGTTACGAACGGCGATGCTAGGTTCCCCGCCTCCGATGGAGTGGACAACATGAGTCTGACGGAACGCGAAACGCATTTTGAGTTTGGGGAAAACTGGAAGAACTATTCGAAAACCATCGACCAAAAAAGAATCGATTCCGCCGTAGTGGGCGTCAAGAAGCTGTTCCCCCACGGCTTGGCAGGAAAGACTTTTTTGGACATCGGCTGCGGGTCCGGCCTGCACACCCTGGCTGCACTTTTGCTCGGTGCGGCATCCGTGACGGCGGTCGATATCGACGAAAATTCGGTTAGCACGACACAGGCACTGCTCACCAAGCATGCGCCCAACCCGAATTGGACCGCGAAAATCGCGTCGATTTTCGACGCGTCCCCCGATATGCTCGGCAAGTTTGACGTGGTCTATTCCTGGGGGGTCCTGCATCATACCGGCGACATGTGGGGGGCAATCGAACGGGCCGCGGATCTGGTTAAGCCGGGCGGACAATTTGCTATAGCGATCTATTCCACCACGTCGTGCGACTCGATGTGGAAAGCTGAAAAGAAATTCTATTCCCGAGCGCCGCGCCCAGTCCAATGGAGCATCAGGCAAGTCTACATGGCTGCCTTTTTGGCCGCGAAGACCCTATTGGGAGGAAATCCGATCTCCTACGTTCGGCACTATTCCGAAGTACGCGGCATGAACTTTTCCCATGATGCTCACGATTGGCTTGGCGGATACCCCTACGAAACCGGAACTCCTGAGGAGTTGCTGGAGCGCGTGAGCGCGCTCGGCTTCAAAGAGGTGCGATCATTCCGTTTACCGGCGACGACCGGACTATTTGGGGCCGGGTGCAACGAGTTCGTCTTCGCGAAGCTCCTGTGATGGCAGGCATCGGCAACTCTCGATGACTGCGTCGCCTTTTCGGAACGCGTTCACCTCAAACTCGCCGGTAATCGTCTTCGATGCGGATAATATCGTCCTCGCCGAGATAGCTTCCGGTCTGGACTTCGATCAATTCCAGCAAAATCTTGCCCGGAATTTCCAGGCGGTGGGTGGCGCCGATCGGGATGTAGATTGATTCGTTTCGTGCACGATCTTGATCAGTTCGTTGACGGTCACGCGCGCGGTACCCCGCACCACAATCCAGTGCTCGGAGCGATGGTGATGCTTCTGCAGTGAAAGCCGGCCGCCGGCCTTCACCTTGCTTTGCTTTCCTTAATCAGGCGGTGGTCTCAACCGGTCGATGCAACACTTTATCTTGAAGGCGAGATGGAGTGTGCTTTGATGGGTCATAGATTTCATCGAGGGTTTACGGCGGCAGAGAGAAAACGGAGTTATGGGATCGCTGGAAGCGCGGAGAGTCGCTGAAGGGGATCGGGCGAGCTTTTGGTAAGCAGTCATCGTCGATCTATTTTTTGGTGGCTCCACATGGTGGGATTCGTCCTGCCCAGCGTCGTCGCTCCAGGCTGGCATTGACGCTCGCGGAACGCGAGGTGATTTCCAGAGGCGTTACGGCACATCAATCGGCACGATCGATCGCCAAGTTGCTTGGTCGCTCGCCCTCGACGGTGAGCCGGGAAATGAGCCGCAATGGCGGCTATGATCGCTACCGAGCGGCGCTTGCGGATGAGAATGCCTGGGCGCGAGCTCGTCGTCCAAAATGTTGTAAATTGGCGAACAGTCCGCGGCTACGGCGAGCGGTGGCGGGGAAGCTCAGATTGGATTGGTCGCCCGAGCAGATAGCCGGTTGGCTGAAGAGAACGCATCCTGAAGACGAGTGTAATCAGGTGTCACACGAGACGATCTACCGCAGTCTATTTGTTCAAGCCCGCGGGGTGCTCAAGAAAGAGCTGCTTGGTCATCTTCGATCGAAACGCTCGATGCGTCGCTCCAAGCCGGTTGATCCGAATGGCGATAGACGGGGGCATATCAAGGATATTGTCTCAATCCGTCAGCGACCGGCGGCGGTTGAAGATCGGGCGGTGCCTGGCCATTGGGAAGGCGATCTCCTGTCCGGACCGAACAACAGCTACATCGCGACCTTGGTCGAGCGCCATACGCGTTACGTGATGTTGGCCAAGGTGGCAGGTAAGGACACCCAGACGGTCGTCTCCGCGCTCATCAAGCAGGCGAAGAAGCTACCAGAGGAGCTGTATAAGTCCCTGACCTGGGACCGG
>NZ_JNIJ01000017.1 GCF_000701345.1 Bradyrhizobium sp. URHD0069
TCCCAAGTGGCGCGCGATCGACCGCAACGAGCAGCGCATGCTGAGCCATCGAGAGATTTCCTCTCGTTCAGAAAGGCCGAGCGCCTGTTTGGCACGGTGCCGATCCGGAGGACGTATGCCACCGGTTGGCGAGATCACAGAGAAGACCGACGAGGACTCCCGGTCAAATCGGCGTCCGATCGAACTCATCGGCTCGCCGGCCTGCCAGCGATCCCAGATCTCAGACCGCTGAGCGGTCGAGTAATAAATGCGACGTCGCTGTTTCATGCCCACACTCCATCTTTGCTAAAAGATTAGAGTGTTGCGCTGACCAATTGAGCCCGCCGTCAAACTGAGAAGAACTCAGCTCGCAGGATGGGTTGAACCTTTCGCGAAACCCATCACTGCGTTTGCGAAACATGATGGGTATCGCTTCGCTCCACCCATCCTACGCGCTGCCGCGCCGGTCGACGCATTCAGCGCCGCAATTTTGAGCGTGAACCCAAGCCGAGAAACGCCAGAAGCAGCGTGAAGGCAGCGACCTTCATTAGTGCAACAACGCGAACGGCGGAGTAACGTCGCTTCAGCCAATCGCCTAGAAAATCTCCCGGGGCGCGTGTGGGGTCCAGCTGTGCCCCTGATAGCGGCGCAATCGCAGACCTCAATAGAGGTCCGAGTTGGGCCAAGAGGCGACGTAACGCGTCCGGGTCCACTCCGATCGAGTGGCGCGTCGTGGGACTTGGCTTCGTGCCACCACCAGACCTGAGTGTGCAAGAACAGCTCGGTCGTTACGCACGTAACGCAATTCCGGGCGGCCGAAATTTTTCTGTAGGCATCCTGCCCCATCATCGTCGCCTCGTGAACAGTCACTTCTAAAACAAACAGGAGCTTCCATGAAGATTCAAGTCCGCAGGCTCGCGATTGCACTCGCAATTGCTGTTCCTCTCGCAGTGGCCGCCACGGCCAAATCGTCTGCTGCGCCGATCAATGGCATGTCGATCAAGGCGGCGGTACCAGCCGTGACGACGGACGTGCGCTATCGGGTGCGTCGGGATTATCCCTACCCTTCGTACTGGGGCTATCCCAGCTATAATTCGTATTGGGGCTATCCGACCTATAATTCATATTGGAGCTATCCGACCTATAACTACTCCTATCCCGGCTACGCTTACGGCGAGTGGTGACGCCAAGCATTGGCAGCGTGCGGCTCCCTTTGAGCCGCCGCTAGCCAACATGTATTTGCGAGATTCCTCGATCATGCGCATGTCGCTCCTGGATCACGAGCGGTAATGCTCTGACTGATCGTGAGATTTCCGCTTTCGTCAAAACCCGACATCTACGCCTTTATGAGGACATCCCCTATAGTTAAGCCGCTCTGACTATTCCTCGCGAAGTTCTGCGAATTCAACCGGGTGTGCATCGCGGACTTTTCGGCAATGGTTGGCATCCTCACCCCGCGCTTTATGCTCGTTGCCTGTTGGAACAGCAGCGCAACGTAGTACCTCAGCCATGTTCCTGGCTCCTGGTCGATCGAGTGTCAGCCGGTATAGGTTTTGGCCTTCCACGCATAGGCGTGCGAAAACAGCCTGTATCAACTCGCAGACTTCCGACTCCAAAAACTCATTCGCAACGATCAGTGCTTTGAGCGCGTCGCGCACATCGCCGCTGATCCTGCAGCCTGGGCCGGCAGCCCTGACCGACGGGCTGGATGCGATCGGTGAAGGCGCTGTGGCCAATAACTGCCTGAACCTCATCCTGAGGAGCGGCCACTTGGCCGTGTCTCGAAGGATGGGATAGGCCCGTGGCCTGATGGTTCGAGACGGCGCAAGAGCGCCTCCTCACCATGAGGGTTCTAAATCGCCTCCACCCCGCACCATTCCGCGATGAACAGCGCGGTCGCCTTGGTCGACTTTCGCAGCGAGTCCAGATCGACATATTCATTGAAGCCGTGCATCGCGGCTCCGCTGGCGCCGAAGCACAGGCTTGGGATGTTGTAGTTCAGCCCATAAAAGCGCGTGTCGGTGAGAGCGGTGAATACGAGGTCCTGCACCGCGCCGCCATAGACTGCATTAAAGGCCTTGCCGAATGCGGCTTCCGGTTCGGCGGAATCCTTCAGCTCATAGCCTTCCGACAGGAAGCCGGACCATTCCACCTCGGGCGGATTGTTGGAAAGGAAGCGATGGTCGCGCGCCGCCGCCGAGACGCAGGCGCGGATTTCGGCCTGGCAATCGGCGACCGACCAGCCCGGCAGGATCGCAATCCGGCAATCGACATCGCACCACGCAGGCACGCTGGAGGCCCAGTCGCCGCCCTTGATGATGCCGGGATTGAAATTGATCGGATGAGTCAGAACCTTGAAATGCCGATCGCTCTTCGCGCGCTCGTTCCATTCGGCCTCCAGTTTCTCCAACGAATGAATCAGGTGATAGGCCGCGGTGATGGCGTTGGAGCCGGAGCCGGCCTCGAACACATGCACCGGATGGCCGCGCACTTTCAGGCGAAACCAGATCACGCCGACCTGCGAGCGCACCATCTTGCCGGAGGTCGGCTCGGGAATGAAACAGGCGTCGGCGCGATAGCCGCGCTGCAAGGTCGAGAGCGCGCCGACGCCGGTGCTCTCCTCCTCGATCACGGATTGAAAATGGATCCGCGCGGTCGGCTTGAGGCCCGCGGCCCTGATCGCGTCGAGCGCATAAAGCGCGCCGATGGTGCCTGACTTCATGTCGCAGGCGCCGCGGCCGTACATCTTGCCGTCCTTCACGACAGGCGAAAACGGCGGCGTCTCCCACATCTCCAGCGGGCCAGCCGGTACGACGTCGCAATGGCCCTGCACGATCAGCGACTTTCCGGCGTTGCGTGAAGGCCGATAAGTGCCGACCACCGTACGCGCCTTGGAAAAATCATGCAGAATCGGGCCATAGCCGCGCAGATCCCTGAGATCGTTGACATCGATATGCCAGTCGTCGACCTCGTAGCCGCGCTGCCGCAGGAGATCGCCGATCATGTCCTGGCACGGCCCCTCCGCACCGCGGGTAGAGGGAATCGCGACAAAATCTCGTGTGGTCGCAAGCTGCGCATCGAAATTGGCGTCGACCGCATCAAGGATCCTTTGCTTGGTATCGATGGCGCTCATTTCCGTCACTTTTCCTGTTGTCGCTTTCAGAATCGCGAGCCTGCCAATACACTGAACGTCAAATTTCGCGTCCCATGGAGACACGGATGCCCGGCACCCGCAATATTCTCTATTTCGTTATCGGCGCGTTGATCATCGCGGTGGGTGTGCTCGGCTACAATCTTTACCAGACCAAGAAAGAACCGGAAGGCCTGCAGATCAATCTCGGTCCGGACGGGCTGAAGATACAGAACAAGTGAAGCAGGTTCCTACGCAAATCATGAAGGCCTCGCGCTACAGGCAGTTTTCGGTTGCGCTGCTTGGCGGCTTCGCCCTGGCCGCGTTCGCAGCCTCAGCAATGGCGGATCAGGTGGTGTCGCGCGAGCAGGACATCCCCGATTTGCGGCTGGGTCAGCGCATCCTGGTCGACGACGGATCGTGTCCCGCCGGTCAAATCAAGGAAGTCTCCGGCGCCAAGATGACGGCCACGGGAATCCTCCGCGTGCTAAGATGCATTCCGCGCGTGGGTCCGAAGAAGAGATAGTTGCGACCGTCATCCCTGCGTAAGCGCCATGCGCTCACTCCTGGGATCACGCCGGCTCGCTTGGCGGCACCGGCGATCCCCTGCTGCCTGCCGTCGCTCCGCCATCGATTGGCAGCGTGATGCCGGTGATCCAGCGTGACTCGTCGCTGGCGAGAAACAGCGCGCCGTAGCCGATATCCCAGCCGGTACCCTCGGTGCCGAGCAGCGTGCCTTCGCTGCGGGCTTTGCGCATCTCCGGCGTCATGCCGCGCGATGCCACCATTGGCGTGTAGACCGTGCCCGGCGCGATGCAGTTGACGCGGATGCCGTCGCGGCCGTGATGCGCCGCCATTGCACGCGTCAAACTCACGATCGCGCCCTTCGACGCCGGATAAAGCAGGCTTGGATGGCCGCCCGACAAGCCCGCCACCGAACTGAGATTGATGATCGAGCCGCCGCCGTTCCTGATCATCTCCGGAATAGCATACTTCGCCATCAGCATCATGGAGGCAACGTTGACGCGCATCGCGCTGTCCCACGCCTCAGGATCGACTTCGATGGCGTTGCCGCGCGGCCCGGTGATGCCGACATTGTTGACGAGGATGTCGAGCCGGCCCCAGGCTGCCACCGTACGCGCGACGATCGCCTGACACGACGCGGGAACGCTGACGTCACCTTCGATGATTTGCGCAATGCCACCTTCCGCGTCGATCAGGTGCTTGGTTTCTTCCGCCCATTGCGCAACGCTGTCCACCAGCGTCACCTGGGCGCCGTGCCGCGCCAGAACCACCGCTGTGGCGCGGCCATTGCCGATGCCCGAGGCGCGCGAGCCCGCGCCGGTGACGATGGCGACCTTGTCCTTGAGACGGTCGTCTTTGCGAATTGCCGTCATGGGTTTCCCCCGGATTTGTCGTTGTTGATGCCGAACGATAGTGCCGATGCCATCAGCCCGCCAGCGGGCAAACGGGCAAACGGGCACGCAAGAACACCGGCGAGCGTCGCCGCCAGCCGGGCACAGACATCAGATTTTGAGGAATGAGCCTAGTTCCGCGGCTCGAACATGCATTGCAGCGTCGGCTTTGCAATCTTTGTGAAAGTTGTGCCGATCTCGGATCGCTTTGAGGGCGGGACCCATTCGGTCTCGATGGTCGGCACGCCGGTTTCGCTGATGCCGCGCAGCAGCGCTTCGCGGAGGTCGGGGTCTTCAACGGTGGCAGCCGCATAATCATGCAAGCAACTGCAGATGGATTCCGGATGCGCCCAGCGTCCCAGCATGTGAGGGGCGCACAGCCGCACGAACTCCCCGCGCGGATCGGGTAGCTTCGTCAGCGAGCGGAATTGACTCTGCTGGATTTGGGCTTGCGTCGAACCACCCAGAATGAACGACGCGAGGATCGCCGCATTGAAAATACGAAAAGGCATGATGGCCTTACCGGCAATTTTCTGGGATTTTAACTGCGGATCAATTGGCGGCAACAACGATCGTCCGAGGCGTTGAAGTGGCGATCGGTGAGCCGCTATAGGCGAAGGTGCCGATGCCCGGCAGACCGCGGTCCGACGAACCGGCCATCGAGGGGCCGGCCAGCACGAAGGCGAAGGCCAGGATGAAACTGAGGGTTCGCATTTGACTGTCTCCGGTATAGGTGCCGGCGCTGCCCGCCGTTTTTGTTGTCCGATTGATAACTATCGGATGTTTCCGGAGGTCTGCGGCGAAGCGGGAAATGGTTTCGTCGCGTCGGAGAATTGTTTCGTCGCTCGATGCCCGGCGAAACAATCGTCATTAAGTCGAATGGTTTCAGTCGAATGCAGTTGATGGAACAGTCCTGTTGATGGAACAGCCCTGGCTCCTGCACCTGATGAACTGCCACGATCCCAAAGTCCGGCCTGAGCCGTGGCTCCACTCGCCCCCAGCGCCGTTAGCAGTAATTTAGCGATGCGCGGTTTAGATCAGCTCACTGAAAGAATTCGCCGCATTTCTGAACCGCGCTGTCGGTGGCTCCCCACGGCATGATCGGTACCGAGGACGTTGAATTCTTCGGCGAGCCTTCGATCAGTTTGTCGGAATAGACCATATAGACCAGCACGTTGCGCTTGGCGTCGCAGCCGCGGACGATCTGCATCTTCTTGAAAAACAGCGAGCGCCGCCGCCGAAACATATCGTCGCCCTGCTCCATCTTGCGATTGAAATGGATCGGCCCGATCTGGCGGCACGCCAGCGAAATGTCCGAAACCTCCTCGGCAAGCCCGAACCAGCCCTTGAAGCCGCCCTTCTCCGGCACCGTGAAATGACAGGCGACGCCCTCGACCTCGGGGTCGTCGACGCCATAGGTCGCAAGCTTGTCGTTCGGACTGATCCATTTGAATACGGTCGAGCGGCCGAAGATCAGATCCGGCTCGTCGGCGGCTGATGCCTGGGAGACCGGCCACAACGCTAAAGTCAGCAGCAGAGCCCAAGCTTTCCATCTCGTGTCACAGGGGATCAGGGCTTTGCGTGTCATGGATGTCTCCGTCGGCGGGGCTTTAACCCATGTAGGTGCTGGGAAGCCCGGCAGGAAGGTTGCCGGAGCGCGCGACCTCGGCCGTTTAACCGAATGTGAGACTTTTTTGCTAGCGTTCGGTCGAAAGTCATATGAATTGGAAGCTACGCCGGTGAACGCGTATCTCGTCTGCAACACCAGACAGCAAATGACTGAGGATTCGACGATGATGCGCATGAGCCGGCATGAGGCCTCTATTGCGACCGGACGGCTTTGGCGAATTGCCGTTTTGACGGCTGCCGCCGCGATCGGTACCACCTCCGAGGCGAGAGCTGCGCGCTATTATTGGTCGGATTTCGATCCAGGATATTATCAGCCAGGGCCGACGGTCCCAAGGCAGCAGCCCAATGTACGCCGCCATCAGGCCAAGAAGATCGAGGCGCCGGCGAGGGAATCGGCCAAGCCGCAGGGACCGCTGATCATCGCGATCTCGATCCAGAAGCAGAACCTCAAGATCTACGACGCCAACGGATTTTTCGCGGAAACTCCGATATCGACGGGCGTGCGTGGCCATCCGACGCCGATGGGCGTATTCAGCGTCATTCAAAAACGCAAGCTGCACCACTCGAATATCTATAGCGGTGCGCCGATGCCCTACATGCAGCGGATCACCTGGTCGGGCATCGCCATGCATGCCGGCGTACTCCCCGGTTATCCTGCCTCCCATGGCTGCATCCGCATGCCCACGGCCTTTGCCATGAAGATGTGGAATTGGACCAAGATGGGCGCGCGGGTCGTCATCACGCCGGGCGAAATGACCCCTGCCACTTTTTCGCATTCCCTGCTCGCCACGCAGAAGGTGGCGCCACGACCGGCTGCCGCCAACGAGCCGCAGCCGGATGCGCCACCTGCCGTAAAGGCCGACAAGGCGGCAAATGCTGACGCAACCGCCAAGCCCGCAATTTCGGAAGCCAGCCTTCAACTGAGAGCCACCGTCGGCCATAACGGCGGCGCAAAACCCGTCATGGACCAACCGTCGGCCCCCGCGCGGTTGCGCGAACATACCCAGACCGCCGATGCCAGCGGCAATATGCTGGCCACCAAAGCTTCCACCATGATGTCCGATGCAACGCCATCAGGCAGCAACGCCTCGCCGCGCGATGAGACCGCCGCGTCAACCGTGAGCGCACCCTCGGCCACTGCGGATGTTTCCGAAGCTGCAAAATCGCAGGGTGAGTTGGCGACCGCCAAATCGTCTGACACACCGACGGCGGAAATCGACCCTGCTGAGACCAAGGGGTCTGACAACGCCGGCAAGGAAACGGACGTGAGTGTCCAGGCGGTAACGGAGATCAGCCCAAGCGCCCCGGATGCGAAAACAGATCAGACCCGCTTGCCCGACACCGAAAAGCCGGCCGCCTCGAAACCCGATCCGACCGCAACCGCAGCGTCGCCAAAGCGCGCCGAGCGGATCGCGGTGTTTATCAGCCGCAAGGATTCAAAGCTCTATGTGCGGCAGAATTTCGCGCCGCTGTTCGACGTGCCGGTGACGATCGCACCGAGCGACCGGCCGCTGGGAACGCACGTGTTCACGGCGCGGGTCGACAAAGATGATGCCAATGTCCTGCATTGGTCGGTGATCTCGCTCCCGGTGCGGGCGGGATCCGCCGAGCGGCGCGATGAGGACGAGCGCGTCTCGCGCAGGCGCAAGATCGCCGGCGCGGTCGAGGCGAAGGCGTTGCCGGTAGCGGACAGCGCCGCCGAAGCTCTGGATCGCCTCACCATCCCTGCGGATGCGATGGCACGAATTGCCGAAGCGCTTTCGACCGGCGGCTCGATCATCGTTTCCGATCAAGGCATCAGTGGGGGTGAAACCGGCGAAGGTACGGATTTCGTCGTTTCGCTGCGCTAGACAGCTTTAGGCATTGGCGCTTTTGGCCGGCGTTTCTTTTGCACCGGAGGCCACTTATGGGCCTATCCTGCGGTGCGGCCATAACGGCTTGTTGAGAAGCGGGCGCGCGCCTGCTGGGCTATTATCGCAACTGCGTCATTTCTTGCAGGAGGGGCTATGATCAACCGCAGGACAATGATCGCGGGGACGCTCTCCGCGATCGGAGGGGCGGTCTCGGCGCGGACGGCTATCGCACAGGCCGCAATGAGCCGCATCACCGCTTATGTTTTCTCGTTTCCTGCCTTGGCCGGCGGCGATATCAGGTTGGCAGACCATGCCGGCCGGCCGCTGCTCGTCGTCAACACGGCTTCACTGTGTGGGTACACGCCGCAATATGCCGGATTGCAGGAATTGTGGACCCAGTTTCACGACCGGGGCTTGATGATTATCGGCGTGCCCTCCAACGATTTCGGCGGACAGGAGCCGGGCGGCGCCACCGACATCGCGCAGACCGCCCAGCACCAATATGGGGTTACCTTTCCGATTACTGCAAAAGCCGTTGTAAAAGGCGCGAATGCGCATCCATTCTACAAATGGGCGGCCGATGCTCGGCCAATGGATGTACCACGTTGGAACTTTCACAAATACCTGATCGGCCGCGACGGCTACATCGCCGAGGTATTCCCCGCGAGCGTCGAACCGTCAGATACGCGCGTCAAAACCGCCATCGCACGGGCGCTTGCGGTCTCCTGACGGCGCCGGAATTGACCTGTCGGCCAACAATCCGGCTGCCGTGGATAAAAGCCGTTGCCGTGGCGGCGCAGGTCCAACTAGGCTACGATGACCAAAGGCAGACCAAGGGCAGAAATGGCTCGGGCGAAGGCCAAGACCGAGGCCGAGCCGGGATCAGCTAAGGGGAAATACAATGCGTATTGCGGCAGGATTGATCTTTGCAAGCGCGGTTTCGCTTTGTGCGTCAGGCTCAGCATGGTCGCAGACCGCCGCCAGCAAAGCCGCGGCAGCTCCGGCTCCGGCGCCCGCTCCTGCCGCAGCGCCCGCCCCCGCCAAAGCGCCTTGCGCCAATCCAAATGCGCTTGGGATCGGCCGCATCGTCGAAATCGATACCACGGCCGGCCCCGGATTCGGTTTCGAGCATTTCAAGCAGCTCGATTTTCTGCGTGACCATGAAGTGGTGCTGACGTTCGACGATGGTCCATGGCCGGTCAACACACCATCCGTGTTGAAGACCTTGGCGGAAGAATGCACGACCGGCATTTTCTTTCCGATCGGCAAGCACGCAACCTACTATCCTGAAATCCTCAAGCAGGTGGCCGCGGCGGGCCATACCATCGGATCGCATACCTGGTCGCACGCCAATCTGAACAACAAGAAGCTGACCGAGGATCAGCGCAAGGAAGAGATCGAGAAAGGTTTCAGCGCGGTCAAATGGGCCCTGGGCACTTCACCCGCACCGTTCTTTCGTTTCCCGGCGCTGCAACATCCGCCCGAAATGGTGACCTACCTCGGCACCCGCAATGTCGGAATTTTCTCGTGCGATCTCGACTCCTTCGACTTCAGGGCCAGCAAGCCACAAGTCGTCATCGATAACATAATGAGGAAGGTCGAGAAGCTCGGCAAGGGCATCATCCTGATGCACGACTTTCAGAAGCACACGGCCGAAGCCCTCCCCGAGCTGCTGCACAAGCTGAAGGCCGGCGGTTACAAGGTCGTCCAAATGAGGGCCAAGGCGCCGGTGCAAACCCTCGCGCAGTATGACGCCGAAATCCTCAAGGACTCCAAGTTACCGACCGTAAGTTCGCGGCCCGTGTCCAGCGTGGTGCAGACGATTTCTGAATAGAATTCGGCGCGCGACAAATCCCGTGCCGGCGCTGCGCATCGAAGGCTATGTCATCGTCTCCGCGGACGGCATGCTCGCGAACGCCGATGGCGTGATGCCGGACGAATTGAAATTCGAAGGCGACAAGAAATTCTTTACCGCCGCGCTCGATCGCGCCGACCTGATCGTGCATGGCCGCAATTCCTATGAGGACCAGCCGAACTCGCCGCTACGAACGCGGATCATCGTCACCCGACGGATCGGCGCGGTTGCGCCCGACCCGTCCAATCCCAAAGCCACGCTGTGGAATCCCGCCGGAGCTGCGTTCGAAGCCGCCTGCGATGTCGCGGGCGTACGTTCCGGCACTGTCGCGATCATCGGCGGGCCGAGCGTGTTCGGAATGTTCATGGACCGCTACGACACGTTCTGGCTCTCGCAGGCCCCGCGGGTGCGTCTGCCCGGTGGCGAGCCATGCTTTCCCGGGGTGCCCGAGCGTTCACCGCAGGAGGTTCTGGCCGCACACGGCCTGAAAGCCGGCGATGCGCAAATCCTTGACCCCGCCGATGGTGTCAGCGTCACGCCTTGGCGGCGCGCCGCATAGAGCATTTTCCGGCTAACGCGCTATGCGTCGCCATAGGCCGCTTCGACCGTCCGCGGCGCCCGGCCATACCCTGCGATCATGAACAGCGCACCGATGATCGAAAGGTTTTTCAGCGCCTCCAACAGCGTCGTGGCATTTTCGGGCGGGGACTGATTCCAGAAATCATGGAAATAGAAGGTTGTCGCGGCAACGAAGAAGATCAAAACAATTGCAAAGAACCGCACACCGAAATTGAGCGCAATCATCAAGCCGCTGATCACCTCGAAGCCTCCGATGGCAATGGCGAGCATTTGCGGCGTGGACATTCCCGTCATGGTTTCGAGCTGCGACGTATAGGGGGCAAACAGCGCGGGAATGACGACCTTCGCTGCGATAGAATCCGATGTGGCCTGAATGGTGAAAAGCTTGGTTGTTCCCGAGTAGATAAAGAGCAAGGCGAACAAAATTCGCCCCAAAGTAATGAATACTGGCATAGTCGGCCTCACTGAATGCTGCAAATGCGGGTCGCGGGCGGCAGAACGGCGCGATTATGGGCGTTTCGCTGCGGGTTTTCAAACAACCAGATCGACTCCGACGCGCCGGTGCGTTGCAACCTAAACCCGGCCGATTTTCACAAACTACCCAAACAAGGTCGGCTGTTGGCGGCTGGCTCGCTCCTGGGCTTCGACCGCGGCCACGGCCGTCATGTTGAGAACGCCGCGTGCGGTGACTGAGGGCGTGAGAATATGTGCCGGAAGCGCGGGACCAATCAGGATCGGCCCGACCGGAAGCGCGTCCGCCAGCGCCTTGATCATCTGATAGGCGACGTTGGCGGTATCGAGATTCGGCATGATCAGGATATTGGCCTCGCCCTCCAGCTTTGAGTGCGGCAGGATCAGCTTTCTCGCGGCCGCTGAGAGCGCGGTATCTCCCTGCATTTCACCGTCGGCTTCGATTTCCGGATGGTTCTGCTTCAAAAACGCGGTGGCGCGGCGCATCTTGCGCGACGAGTCGGTGTCGTAACTGCCAAAATCGGAATGCGACACGAACGCGATCTTGGGCTTGATACTGAACCGCTGGACATGGATCGCCGCCAGCGCCGCCATTTCCGCAAGCTCCTCAGCGCTCGGGTTCGGCCGCACCTGGGTATCGGCGATGAAATAGGCACCCTTGCTGGTGATCATCAGCGCGAGCGCGGCGAAATCACTGACGCCCGGGAGGAAGCCGACGATCTCGCGAACGTGGCGCAGATGGCTCATGTAGCGGCCTTCGACGCCGCAGATCATGGCGTCGGCTTCGCCGCGGACCACCGCAAGCGCCGCGATCACGGTGGCGTTGGTGCGGACCATCGTGCGCGCCGCATCGGGCGTCACGCCGTGGCGGCCGGCGACGTCGATGTAGGACTGCACATAGGACCGGTAGCGCGGATCGTCCTCGGGGTTGATGAGATCGAAGTCCTGGCCGGCCTTGATGGCAAGACCGAACCGCTTGATCCGCGCTTCGACAACTGACGGACGTCCAACCAATATCGGCCGCGCCAGCTTCTCTGCCAGCACCACCTGCGTGGCATGCAGGACGCGCTCGTCCTCGCCCTCGGCATAGATCACGCGGACCGGCTGCGTCTTCGCCTTGGCAAACACCGGCTTCATGACGAGGCCGGAGCGGAACGCGAAGCGCTCGAGCTGCGCGGTATAGTCCTCGAAGTTTGCAATCGGACGCGAGGCGACGCCCGACTTCATCGCCGCCTTCGCAACCGCGGGCGCAATGCGCAGGATCAGCCGCGGATCGAACGGGCTCGGGATAAGCGAGCCCGGGCCAAATCCTTGCGCTTCGCCGCTGTCGAATCCGGGAGAAACCGCATCCGACGGCGGATCGCGCGCAAGCTGGGCGATCGCATCGACCGCGGCCTTCTTCATCTCCTCGTTGATCGCGGTAGCGCCGACATCGAGCGCGCCGCGAAAGATAAAGGGAAAGCACAGGACGTTGTTGACCTGATTGGGAAAGTCGGAGCGGCCAGTGCAGATCATCGCGTCGGGGCGCGCTTTGCGGGCTTCATCCGGCATGATCTCCGGCGTCGGATTGGCCAGCGCCATCACCAACGGCTTGTCCGCCATCTGCTTGACCATCTCGGGCGTCAGCACATTGGGCGCCGACAGGCCGAGGAAAATATCGGCGCCGCCGATCACTTCCGCCAGCACGCGCTTATCGGTCTTCTGCGCATAGACCGACTTCCAGCGATCCATCAGCGTGTTGCGGCCCTCGTGGACCACGCCGTCGATGTCGCAAACCCAGATGTTCTTGCGCTGCGCGCCCAGCGAAACCAGAAGATTGAGACACGCGATCGCCGCCGCCCCCGCGCCTGACGTGACGATCTTGACGTCTTGCAGTTGCTTGCCGTTCAGCAGCAACGCATTGGTGATCGCGGCGCTGACGATGATGGCGGTGCCATGCTGATCGTCGTGAAATACCGGGATCTTCATGCGCGCCTTGAGCTGCGCCTCGATTTCGAAACACTCCGGACCCTTGATGTCTTCAAGATTGATGCCGCCGAACGTGGGCTCCAGCGCGGCCACGGTCTCGACCACACGGTCGATCGTGTCGGCGGCGATTTCGATGTCGAACACGTCGATGCCGGCGAACTTCTTGAACAGTACCGCCTTGCCCTCCATCACCGGCTTCGATGCCAGGGGGCCGATGTTGCCAAGGCCGAGCACCGCAGTACCGTTGGAGACCACCGCCACCAGATTGGCGCGGGTGGTCAGCGACGCCGCCTCCGCCGGATTTTCGGCAATCGCGGTGCAGGCGGCTGCTACGCCCGGCGAGTAGGCAAGCGCGAGGTCGCGCTGGTTGGCAAGCGGCTTGATCGCCTGAATCTCAAGTTTACCCGGCCGTGGCAGCCGGTGATAGGCGAGCGCGGCGGAATGGAGATCTTCAGAGTAGGATGACATAGATTCCCCCGCGGGCTTCTCGCCCCCGAATTGAAGGCTTCGGCGGCTGGTGTTTAGTTTTGCGGCAAATTGAGCCGGATGTGAAGTTCGCGCAACTGCTTCGGCGTGACCTCCGAAGGCGCGCCCATCAGCAGGTCTTCGGCGCGCTGATTCATCGGAAACAACGAGATTTCGCGCAAGTTCGTGGTGCCGCACAGGAGCATGACAATACGATCGACGCCGGCCGCCATGCCGCCATGCGGCGGCGCGCCGTACTGGAACGCGCGGTACATGCCGCCGAAGCGCTCGACGACATCCGTCTCGACGTAGCCTGCGATCTCGAATGCCTTCACCATCGCCTCGGGCCGGTGATTGCGGATACCGCCGGAGGCGATCTCGTAGCCGTTGCAGGTGATGTCGTACTGAAACGCCTTGATGGTCAGGGGATCCTGAGTCTGCAGCGCCTCAAGACCGCCCTGTGGCATCGAAAACGGATTATGCGAGAAGTCGATCTTCTTCTCTTCCTCGTTGTACTCGTACATCGGAAAGTCGACGACCCAGGCGAGTTCGAACCGATCCTTGTCGATCAGGTTCAACTCCTCGCCGAGCTTGGTGCGTGCGAGGCCGGCAAATTTCCAGAACTTTGCCGGATCGCCGGCGACGAAGAACGCGGCGTCGCCTTCCTTCAATCCGAGCGCGTCGCGAATCGCCGCCGTCCGTTCCGGCCCGATGTTGTTGGCAAGCGGTCCTGCCCCCTCGCCGCCTTCGCGCCACATGATGTAGCCGAGTCCGGGCTGGCCCTCACCTTGCGCCCAGGAATTCATCCGATCGCAGAACGCACGTGAGCCTCCGCCGGTGCCGGGGATCGCCCAGACCTGGTTCTTTGGATCTTCCAGCATCCGCGCGAACACCTTGAAACCGGAGCCGCGGAAATGCTCGGAGACGTCCTGCATGAGAATCGGATTGCGCAAATCCGGTTTGTCGGTGCCGTATTTACGCAAAGCTTCCGCGAACGGAATCCGCGGCCAGCCCTTGGTCACCGGCTTGCCCTTGGCGAAATCCTCGAACACGCCGGTGATGACCGGCTCCATCGCCGCGAACACATCGTCCTGCGTGACGAAACTCATCTCGACGTCGAGCTGATAGAACTCGCCCGGCAAGCGGTCGGCGCGCGGGTCCTCGTCGCGGAAACACGGCGCGATCTGAAAGTAGCGATCGAAGCCGGACATCATCAGTAGCTGCTTGTACTGCTGCGGCGCCTGCGGCAGCGCATAGAAGCGGCCCGGGTGAATTCTGGATGGCACCAGGAAGTCGCGCGCGCCTTCCGGCGAGGACGCCGTCAGGATCGGGGTCTGGAACTCGAAGAAGCCTTGTTCCTTCATCCGCTTGCGCATGGAATCGACGATCGCGCCGCGGGTCATGATGTTCTGGTGAAGTTTCTCGCGACGAAGGTCGAGGAAACGGTACTTAAGCCTTATATCTTCGGGATAATCCTGTTCGCCGAACACCGGCAGCGGTAGCTCGCCGGCGGGCCCCAGCACCTCGATTTCGCTGACGTAAAGCTCGACCGCGCCGGTCGGCAATTCCGGATTGTCAGTGCCCTCGGGCCGGCGGCGGACTTTGCCGTCAATCCGCACCACCCACTCCGAGCGCAGTTTTTCGGCGTCCTTGAACGCCGGCGAATCCGGGTCGGCAACGCATTGCGTCAGGCCGTAATGGTCGCGCAGATCGATGAACAGCACACCGCCATGGTCGCGAATGCGATGGCACCAGCCCGACAAGCGAACCGTCTGGCCAATGTCGCTCTCGCGGAGCGCGCCGCAGGTGTGGGACCGGTAACGATGCATGGATATTCCAAAAAACAGCTGTCGGAGGATCGAATCGGGGGTCATGGACTGCCCCGCAAAGAAGGTGAGGGTTTAGCCGACGCGAACCAGCGCGGCAACCGAATGCGGCCTAAACCTGCCCTTAGAAAATGACGAAAAATCCGAAAAACTGGCGGAAAAACAATGCGCCCCCTGGGCAACCGGAGCACGAGCCAATTGTCTAATCCCGGGCGATGCCTATCTTGGTATTATGACGGTCCATTTCCCCTTCGAGCACACCTATGCGGCGCTGCCGGCGAACTTTTTCGCGCGGGTTTCGCCGACGCCGGTCACTGCGCCGAGACTGATCAAATTGAACCGGCCGCTGGCGGTGCACCTTGGCCTTGATCCGGATCGGCTTAGTAGCCCTGAGGGAACCGAGATCCTTGCCGGTAAACGCATTCCGGAAGGCGCGGACCCGATTGCGATGGCCTATGCCGGCCACCAGTTCGGCCATTTCGTTCCGCAGCTCGGCGACGGCCGGGCCATCCTGCTCGGCGAGGTGATCGACGCGGATGGCGTCCGCCGCGACATTCAATTGAAAGGTTCCGGCCCGACACCGTTTTCGCGCCGCGGCGACGGCCGTGCGGCGCTCGGTCCGGTGCTGCGCGAATATATCGTCAGCGAGGCGATGGCAGTGCTTGGCATTCCAACCACGCGATCGCTCGCCGCAGTCATGACCGGCGAGAGCGTATTGCGCGAGACGCCGTTGCCGGGCGCCGTCCTCACCCGCGTCGCCTCCAGCCACATTCGCGTTGGAACCTTCCAGTATTTTGCGGCGCGCGGCGATACCGACGGCGTGCGGAGGCTGGCGGATCATGTGATCGGCCGGCACTATCCGCATCTGGCGAATGCCGAGCGTCCCTACCATGCGTTGCTGGAAGGCGTGATCGCACGGCAGGCCGATCTGGTCGCGCGCTGGCTGCTGGTCGGTTTCATCCACGGCGTCATGAACACCGACAACACCTCGATATCCGGCGAGACCATCGATTACGGTCCGTGCGCCTTTATGGATCACTACGACCCGGCGATGGTATTCAGCTCGATCGACGAGATGGGCCGCTACGCCTACGCCAACCAGCCGCGGATCGCGCTCTGGAACCTGACGCGTTTCGCGGAATGCCTGTTGCCGCTGCTTGCTGATGAGCAGGGCAAGGCCATCGAACAGGCGCAGGCGGCGCTCGGCGACTTCGCTGAGAGCTTCAACGCCTCTTATCAGGCGGGATTGCGAGAGAAGCTTGGACTGTTCACGGCGCGCGACGGCGATCAGGCGCTCGCGCAAGACCTGCTGGACGCAATGGCCAAGAACCACGCCGACTTCACCCTCACTTTCCGGCGTTTGAGCGACGCCGCGCTCGCCCCGGCTGATGATAGCGAGGTCCGGCAATTGTTCGCCGATCCCACCGCCTATGACGAATGGGCGGTACGCTGGCGGCAACGGATCAGCGAGGAGCCGCAAGATCCCGCCGCCCGGCAGACCGCGATGCGATCGGTCAATCCTGGCTTCATTCCGAGGAATCACCGGATCGAAGCGGTCATCGACGCGGCCGTGAATCGCGACGACTTCGCACCTTTCGAGGAGCTTCTGACGGTGCTGTCGAAGCCGTACGAAGACCAGCCGGCGTTGGCAGCCTATGCGGAGCCGCCCGAACCGCACCAGCGGGTGCTGCAGACGTTTTGCGGGACGTGAATCGTTAACCTTCCGTTCAACATTTGGCCAGCCAGTTCGCCCCCGCCGCGAGGAATTAACAAAGGTTCAATTGCTCACCGACAAATCTATCGGTTTGTTGGGGGGAATTGCCGTGGACGCGTTGGTTTTTGAATTCTTGGGACTTGCGATGCTCGCGCTTTGTGTCGTCGTGCTTGCCGTCCCTTCGCGGCGGCCGCCTGCCCGGCGTATTGGCGATTACTGACGGGTCGATCTCCTTAACGACCGAAATCGAGCCGGGCGAGCAGCGCGGGCCGGTGGCTTGAGTCCAAGCGAAAAGTCGCTGTCAGGCGGAAATGCAAGGCTCGAATTCGCCTCAAGACCCCCCTTGACATATCAGCGCTTTCGGCAGAACGCCGTTTCAGAAGCGCTATGGACCATTCATGAATCTGATTACCACCACTTCGGAACTCGCTGCCGCCTGCGCCCGCCTCGCGAAACACCCGGTCATCACCGTCGACACGGAATTTTTGCGTGAAACGACCTACTATCCCCTGCTCTGCGTCGTGCAAATGGCGAGCGCGGAGGAAGCGGTCGTGGTCGATACGCTGGCCGAAGGCATCGACCTCAGACCATTCTTTGAGCTGATGGGCAACGAGAAGGTACTGAAGGTCTTTCACGCCGCCCGTCAGGACATCGAAATCGTCTGGCATCAGGCAAACATCGTTCCGCACCCGATCTTCGATACCCAGGTCGCGGCCATGGTCCTCGGCTACGGCGATTCCATTGCCTACGACCAGCTGGTCGAGCGCATCACCGGCCATCGGCCGGACAAGACCCACCGCTTCACCGATTGGTCGCGTCGGCCCCTGAGCGAAGAACAAGTGCACTACGCGGTCTCCGACGTCACCCATTTGCGCGATGTGTTCACCGCGCTCGATGCCGATCTCAAAAAGCGCGGGCGCAGCGACTGGGTGAGCGAGGAGATGGAGGTTCTGACCTCGCCAAAGACCTATGACTTTCATCCGGAACGGGCATGGGAGCGACTGAAGACGCGGGTACGCAAGCCGAAGGAGCTTGCGGTGTTGATCGAGGTCGCGGCGTGGCGCGAGCAGGAGGCGCAAAGCCGCGACGTTCCGCGCAGCCGCGTTCTCAAGGACGATGCGGTCGGCGACATCGCCACCCATGCGCCGACCAGCCTCGAACGGCTGGCCAATTTGCGCTCGCTGCCGAAGGGTTTTGACCGTTCGAAATGGGGCGTCGACATCGTGGCCGCCGTGCAGCGCGGCATCGCGCGCGATCCCGCGACGCTGCCGAAAATCGAAAAGCCGCGCGGCAATTCAAACGGCGCGGCGATCGTGGAGCTTTTGAAAGTTCTGCTGCGGATGACGTCGGAGCGGCACGCCGTCGCCAGCAAGGTGATCGCAACCGTCGACGATCTCGAGCAAATTGCGGCCGACGATAATGCCGATGTAGCCGCACTGCACGGCTGGCGCCGCGAGTTGTTCGGCGAGGCGGCGCTGTCGCTGAAACATGGCCAGCTGGCGCTCGCGATCGAAAAAGGCCGGGTGGTCGGGGTCGACCGAAACTAGAGCGTTTTCAAGCGAAGTGGCGCCGGGTTCGCGCCAAGAAAACGCGTCATTCTATCGAAACGGAAAAGGCTCTACGTTCTACGCTGAATCTACCACTTCAACTCGACGCCGAGCGTGCCCTGGTGCGACTGCAGCACGGCGCGAAACTTGGCGTCATAGTTGAGATAGAGTCGCGCCGTATTGGTCAGGCTGAGCGACGCCGACGCGCCGGCATCCGCGCCATATCTGCTTTCGCCGATGCCCTGCACCGTGATGCTCTCGGTACCGAGGCTCACCGTGATCGAACTGAAATTCTGCGAGACGTTGTCGACGAACTTGCCGTAGGCGGAAAGATCGAAAATCTTTCGATCGAAGATCCAGTAGTGCCCGATTTCCGCGCCCATCAGGATCCGCGAACGCTCCGCGGTTGCACCGCTCGCCATCACCGGGTCGAGACCGCCGAACTCGCGTAACGATCCGGTCGCAGCGCGCACATATTCGAACGCCGCCTTCGGCACGATGCGGCTCTGGTCTATGCTCCAGTAATAGCTGAGCTCGGTCAGCGCGCCGTCGGTGCGGCCGTTGTATCCGGCGCTGGCGATACCAAACCCGGTGTCGCGGCTCGAATTGATTTTTCCGAAACCATGCACCAGCGCGATCGCCCAGGTCCACGGACCCCTATCGACCGAGGCGTTGACGCCGAGTTGGGTCAAGTCTAGCGTCGCCGACTGCAACGCCAGCGGAACGTCGATTGAGGTGCGGCTCTGGTCGACCGAAATGCCGATATTGACGCCCGGCGCAACCTGTGCGCCGACGCCGGCGACCCCGCCCCAGGTCTGACGCCGGTCGCCGACGAAATCGCCTTGCGCGCCGGCCCTTGCCGAAATTCCATAGGCGTCGCCCCAGGCCCGGAAACGCGGCGCGTCTGTGGCTTCCGAGGCGCCGCCACCGCCCGGATTATTCCGCAAGGCGCTGCCGAACCCGTGGCTCGCCTGATTGCCAAGGCGCTCAAGGAAATTGCTGCCGAGGTTGGTCAGGGCCGAGCCGGCCGACAGACCGGAGTTGATGGCGGTCGGCGTCGGATTAGGCGTAGGCGTTGGCAGCGCTTGTGCCTGTGCTGACGACGTGCCGGCTACGGCCAGGATCAGGACAAGAACGATTGCTATGGACCTTACAAGCCTGCGGCCGGTACCGATCTGCTTTGCTCGCGAAGGCCGCGATGAGCAGTACATGAATGCCATTTCCAAAGGGAGCGCCAGCCCGACAAAACTGCAAAATCTGCATCGGCCGGGGTCGATTTGCTCCCAGTCCTGAGGAAGCGTCAATCGGTCTTGGTCCTTCGCAAAGGGCGAATAGCCGAGCCTGTTGTTCCGGTGCCACAGGTCATGAGGGGCGAGTTGATAACGCGCTCCGCTATCTCCGCCGCGGCGGAAGCTTGCTAACAAGCAAGATTCGTGTTGCAATATCAGGTGCAATCGGATCTAGGCCGATCGACTGTGCGTTTCGCGACTAAGAAATTGAGCAGACATCCGGAAGCCCGTTTGTGGCGTGGCACGCGAAGAGCGTGGCCGCGTCTTTTTTACGTCTAGACCAGGAGACAGGCGATGCAGAAAGGCACCGTCAAGTGGTTCAACCCGACCAAGGGTTATGGGTTCATCAAGCCGATGGCCGGCGATAAGGACGTGTTCGTCCATATCTCGGCGGTCGAGCGTGCCGGGCTCTCAACCCTCAACGAAAATCAAGTTATCGAATATGACCTTGTGGAAAATCGCGGCAAAACCTCCGCGGAAAATCTGAAGGTCTCTTAAGCTTCGTCACGATCCGCGCAAGCAATCCTGATGCCCCCCGGCCCTCGCCGGGGATTTTTTTGAGCGTTCGTTCCAGGACTATGCGAGCATCCGGCGTTCGCGCGCCCTGATGATGCCGACGACCGTCTCGTTGTCGCCACTCCGAGCGGCTTGCCCAAACGAGGAATCGCGCCGTTGATGGCGTCCACCTCGCATCGGCGGCCGGCATTATAATCCAGCAGCATCGACGGACGTGCGTCGGGAATCTTGCCGCCCAGTTTGCGGATGTGCTCGATGGGATCACCGACGTTCAGCCTGACGTCGGAGGCTTTCGCCACGGCGATGGCTTCCTCCGCGCAGCCACGGGCCACGCTCCAGGCATCCGCGTCGCCGAGGATCTCGCCGACCGTCAGCCCGGTCGTGCAGGACGTCCCGGAGAAGGCGACGTTCATGATCAGTTTTTCCCAGACCATCTGCTTGATATCGTCGAACAGGGCGACCTTGAAGCCGGCCTGCTCCCAGATTTTGGCCGAGGCTTGCAGAAGCTGCTTCGGCAGCCCGGCATATGCGCCGAACCGGATCATCTCCATTCCATTGTGATGAGCATGGCCCGGCGCGCGTATCGAAGCGCCGAAACCGCCGACAACGCCCACGGCAAGACGATCAGCGCCAAGTATCGGCGCTGCGATCTCCGGCGATCCCAAGCCGTTCTGGATGGTCTGGACGATCGTCTCCGGACCAAGCAGCGAAAGACAGGAACGCGCCGCCGCCTCGACGTCGAAGGCTTTCGTGGCAATGATGACGAGATCGCAGCGGCCTATTCCGTCCGTCGTCGTGGAAGCGTGAATGGGCACGGTGCGGTCGCCACTTGCACCTTCACAACGCAGGCCCTTGGAAGCCATCGCCTCGGCATGGTCAGGCCAAAGCGTGACGGCGTGAACCTCGTGACCGGCGTCGACCATCAGCGCCGCATAGACCGACCCCATCGCCCCACAGCCGACAACCGCGACTTTCGCCATTTTACTCTCCGTGCATGCAAACCCGACGCGCGCAGCTAGCCTGCCGCGGGCGAGATCAAGGTAGCATCGGAAGCGGCGCTGCCGGCCGTCTTGCAGGTATCGCCGTCGAGCCGAATTCGACCACCGGCGACCAGCCGCAGCGCGTCGGGATAGATGCGGTGCTCGACCTCAAGGATCCGCGCCGCCAGTGCGTCCGGCGTATCGTCATCGCGAACCGCAACCGCCCCCTGCATCAGAATAGGACCGGCGTCGGTTTCAGGAATGACGAAATGGACGGTAGCGCCGGATATTTTCACGCCTGCCTTTAGCGCCTGGCCATGGGGATCGAGCCCGGGAAACGATGGCAACAATGAGGGATGAATGTTGAGCATCCGGCCGTACCAGCGTTGTACGAATCCGGTGGTGAACAACCGCATGAAGCCCCCCAGACAAATCAGGTCGACCTTGTGTTCGTCCAGGGCGGATTGCAAAGCCGTCTCGAAAGCTGCGCGATCCTTGCCGAATGACTTGCTTTCGATGGTGGCCGTCGGAATGCCGCTTGCCCTTGCTTTTTCGAGGCCGCCGGCATCGGCGCGGTTGGATATCACAACGACGATTTTGGCCGGGAAGTCCTCTGCCGCCGCAGCCCGGATCAGGGCGGCCATGTTCGATCCGCGCCCGGAAATCAGGATTGCGACACGGCGCTTCATGGCCTCACCATGTGAGATCGAGATGACCGTTATAGACCACCCGATGCTCATCCGAAGCTGGGATCACCTCGCCCAGGAGCGTCACGCCCTCGCCGCCTTCGGTGAGAATGCCGGTGACCTGTTCGATTGCATCTGATTTCACGATCGCGATCATGCCGATGCCGCAGTTGAAGGTGCGCAGCAGCTCGAGTTCGGCGATGCCCCCCTGCTCTGCCAACCACTTGAAGACCGGCAGCACGGGAAGACGCGCCAAATCGATCCCGACGCCGAGATGCTTTGGCAGCACGCGCGGAATATTGTCGGTGAAGCCGCCGCCGGTGATGTGAGCGAGACCCTTGACCGCGCCGGTCTCGTGGATCGCGCGCAGACATGATCTTACATAGAGCCGCGTCGGCGTCAGCAGTGCGCCACCCAGCGTCATGACCGGCGAAAATGGCGCCTGCGCATCGAAGCCGAGGCCGGACCTTTCAACGATCTTGCGGACCAGCGAAAATCCGTTGGAGTGAACGCCCGACGAGGCCAGGCCGAGCACTGCGTCGCCAACAGCGATGTCGGGGCGCGGCAACAGCGTGCCGCGCTCGGCCGCACCCACTGCAAAGCCCGCAAGGTCGTAGTCGCCATCCTTGTAGAGACCGGGCATTTCCGCGGTTTCGCCGCCGATCAGCGCGCATCCGGATTCGCGGCAGCCCTCTGCTATTCCGGCGACGATGGCTGCGGCGGCTTCCGGATCGAGTTTGCCGCAGGCGAAATAATCCAGAAAGAACAGCGGTTCTGCGCCCTGAACCACCAGATCGTTCACCGACATTGCCACCAGGTCCACCCCGATGCCGCCGTGCAGGCCGGTCTCGATCGCGATCTTGACCTTGGTGCCGACGCCGTCGGTGGCCGCGACCAGAACCGGGTCCTTGAATCCAGCGGCCTTCAGATCGAACAACCCGCCGAACCCGCCGATCTCGGCGTCGGCACCGGCGCGGGCGGTGGCGCGAACCATCGGCTTGATCAGATTGACCAGATGATTGCCGGCATCGATATCGACGCCCGAATCCGCGTAAGTGAGCCCGTTTTTGCGGTCGATCATGCCCGATTCCAGATGATGGCGGCTGGTTACGTCGGATTCCGCCAGCGTGCAATGGCTCGCAAGCGCCACGCGCATATACTATGTAAATTCATCCACTTAGCTTTCCGCACAGGCCATTTCTTCAATGAGGACGGGCACTTACTGCCCGTTCTCATGGGGCGATTTGACGCACAAAAAAGCCCCGGGGCATCACCCGGGGCATCATTTTGCAGATTTGGGCAGCGGTCATTCCCACGCTTTCGGTCATATCTGGCGAGCGCTTCGGTGCCGGCCTTGGCTAAGGCCTTAGCAGCGTGCGCTGACCTGTGAAGAGCGGGAGAAGCTCCGATCCGCGGGATCGCCGCTAGAGTTCCGTGTCATCTTCCCTGACCGCCCGATTCGCAGGAGGAAGATCATGACCGACGACGACAGTTCTGACTTCAAGTGGAATGACACCGTCTCAGTGATGGTGAAACAGCAAGACGCGATCGCCGTGTATGCCAACCCCGCCCGGCGACCTTGTTATCCGGCGTCGGCAAGCCTGGGACGAAAACGAAGATGTCTGGATCGTAATCTCCCAACCGCAGGTTCGTCCGGTGATGGCGGCGATGGAACGCGTTCTCAAAGAACTCGACGGGGATGCGTCGGGCTCCCGTTAAAACCTTGAAAGATCGGTCGTGGCGGCTGGGAAAACCAAGCACCCTTTCATGCACGTTCGAGACGCAGCGGGCTCTGTCCAATTGGATAACCCAGACGACGGCACCCCGATAAAGGACATGTTGTCGTTGAAGGATCGTATGTTGGTGATTACTGAGAAATGCACTTATGAGGTTCAACTTGCCGATCAAATTGATCCAAAGCGGACGAACCCCGATTTGCCTCATAACGTCCGCCGCAAACTTTTCGATTATGGAACCAGCTCCGATGCGCTGTGCAAGACGCTGCTGCAAGGAAAGGCACTATTCCGAGAAGGCTTCACTATCGTCGATGTCAACGTTGCGATGTCCTTGACCATCGAAGCTCTCAAAGAGTTCAGTGCGATGGACCAATCGCTGAGGGAGTTCACTAGCATGGAAAATGCTGCCGTCGAACACCACACGCAAGCGAAGCAGCAGGCGAGATCAATCGGACTTCCGTCCGTCGGACACGTCGAGAGTCATTGTAAGACATTTGCTCAAAGGGCGCACCACTTCGGCAAGGCGATGCTATCGATCGTTCGTTTGTTTTATCCAGCAGCGAGCAATTGGGATAAACTTCAAGAGATCGCGGAAGCAAACTATGGGAAGGATGACCAATTTTCGAAATTTGTGGCGAGCATTAAGCCAACTTTGGTGCTCATCCTGAACATGCGCGACAGTCTTGAACATCAACTGCCAGGGGTGACGGTTCGGGATTTCGCAATGGAGCTAGACGGCACCGTCGCCCCGCCGACGATCGAGCTGAATTTCCGAAAGAGCAAGCTGCCACGGTGTTCGGTTTCGAACCTCATGGACGAAGTTGCCAAAGCTATGCTGAGTTATTTCCAGATGATGATCGTGCACATGAGCTCGAAATTTACCCAACGTATCGCAGGCATGGAAATTTACGTCGTTGAACTCCCCCCGGAAGACCAAAAGGCCCGCCACGTTAGATTCGGATACGGTGTGTACGACCAAGTCGGGCGAGCGGTGCCTTTCCTCGGCTGACGTTTGGCAGCGGACCTGGTCCGCTGGCGTGAACGGCCGCCCTCACCGCTCCTCATCCGGGTGCAACCACTTGTAAGGCGTGATCTCGCGGGAGTGAATTGCCCCGACTTATCGACATACCCGACCGGCACCGGCTGTCGCATAGGCCTCCTTCTGCCAACTCCCAAGCGAGGCGCTCAGAAATAACCGACTTCCCAAGGATGCCCTTGGGCGACTAGCATCCTTACCGTCAGTTGGGGGGCACAAAAGGTGCGCTACGCGCAAGATCGACATATGCCTGATGGCAAATGGGTGCAAACCACGCTCGCCGAAAGCATCGTCGGTGTTCATCATCGGAAAGCAAATGCTATCGCCTTTGCGCGTGCAGCGCGAAGGGCCGAAGTAAAGGGTTTAGTATATGGTGTTCAGCTTGAGCACCGCCCGGATAACCCGCACGATACCAATGCCATCGCAGTTATTGGAGTAGCGGAGCAGAAGGGCTGGTTTAGCCGCAGCATCGGCCAGTGGCACATAGGTTATCTGGATCGAGACGTTGCGGCAGAGATTACCAGCGATTTGGTATCGAAGGGAATCGCTGTTGCTGCCGAATTGTACTCGATCTACGAGGGCAAAGATGGCTTCCTCGATTTCAAGGTGATCGTCTTGGCTCCTCCGGGGAATAGCACGAAGGCCCGTCTGCGGGCAAAGCCCTAACCTAGTTGATATTGAGAGCTTGTGCATGTTCACGCGCTTCCGCCCGATGGACCTCTGACGTCACTTCAGGCCGGCCAATTTTTTAGATGTCCATTGGAGCAGTAAGCATCGCGTTCATCTCTCCTCATCCGGATGCGCCCCCTTGTACGGCGTGATCTCCAGCGTCTCGGTCAGCTTGATCATGTGGACCGGCGGGGCCTTTCCGGCATGACCGGCACGGCGGTTTCAGCAAACGGCTTGTGGAACTGCGTCGACAACACGCAATCCGTAGCGGCTTGCCGGTACCGCCCGGCCGGGCGCATTCTGCGCGGCATGGGCACCAAGTCACGCGAGACGATCTACGGCGCATCGGTCAGGGCATCGGCGGAGCGCGCGGCCGAAGCGCGGAAAGCAGCCGATCAGCTCGCCTGCGAGGCCTGGAACAAGCGCATGCTCGGCTTTCAGGGACCGGCCCAGCCCTCCCCGGCACTGGGTGACGCGCTGAACGCCGGCTACCTGTATCTCGAAGTCAAATGCCTTGGCTGCAACACGCACCAAACGGTCGCGCTGAATATCGTCCGTCGACCGAAGGCGACACCCATCCATGAATTGGATCGCTACATGCGCTGCAAGGATTGTTCGCAGGTTCGGGGCTACCCTAATTGTTCTCCGTAGAGCCACGTACCGCACAGGATACCTGTAAAGGTAGACAGCTCAAGCTGATGCTCGCCGTGGGATAGCGTTCCATCCTGAACACGGGAAGTTCACCATGGGACGATTTTATTTTCACCTCCGTGTAGGCAACGAACTAACCCCTGATGAGGAAGGAACAGACTTACCGGATTTTTCCGCGGCCCAGCGCGAGGCGCTACTAGCTTTGCGTGAACTTTTGGCCGAAGCGATCAAGAGTGGTAGGCGAGAGATCCCCGAGGCTCTCGTGATCGCAGATGAGGCGGGGCGAGAACTCTGCACGGTACCGATCGCAGCGGTTCTGCCGAGGCCTTTGAACTGAATAAGTAAGGCTCCTCAGTCGGCGGAGCATTTTTCGGCATGTGTTTTTTAGGCACAGCATTTACCGAGCGGCCATGAGGGAGGCGCTGTTCCGGCACTCGGTAAATGTGAGGGGTCCGGGCTCCCTCTCCGGACTCCGCCTCAGTTTGCATTATTGTGTGCTGAATAGTGCGGCAGCAACGATGACGATGACGGCACAGGGACAGCGCGATCAGGGCACCCGCGAGGGCCCTTATGCACCCCCAAGCTATGCCGGTGATCTTGACGACGAACGAGGAGCGTGACGTCTGGATGCGCCCGCCATGGGACGAAGCAAAAACGTTGCAGCGCCCGTTGCCGGACGACCTGCTCAAGATCGTCATGCGCGGCGCCGACAAGGAAGATAAGGCGGCGGCGTGACCGATGGAATATCGCGGCAAGCAGTACAGCGTGATCCTCACCATCAGCGGCAAATGGAAATGGTCCGCCGAAATTGAAGGGCAGTGCCGATCAGGCATGGCGGTCAGCCGCCCGGCCGGCGTCAAGCTGGCGGAGCGCGCGATCGACAAGGCGCTGGCACCGAAAAAGAAACGCTTGCAGCGTCCAGAATGAAAGAGGCCGCCAACTGAGGCGGGGTCCGGAGAGGATGATGCAGGACCCCTAACAAGGACCGGAACAGCGTCCCCCTCGGGACCGCTCGGCTAATGCTCTACCGAACATAATCGTCAAATCGCCGTGCACATTGACGGCTATCAATGTCGTCAACTGAGGCGGCCTTACGGACAATCAAACGTTCGCCGCCCGCTATCGCGGCGGTTGGAGGCCGGAATTCAGCCACTCATTGACATGCGTGGCAGTGTCGATTTGCCCGACCTTCTTGAGAAGTTCATCTCGCTCTGGCCCTGGCTTTAACTGGTGCGCCCTTTGTTCAAGGCGCGCCTTCTGTTCGGCCAATCGTTCCTGGAATGTATGGGGATGTGAGATGGAGCGGAGCATGGCCCCTCCTTCCCTGTTTGGATCAGGCGGGAGCGCAATACTCTCAGTCACCGATAGCAGCCGGGTACGGTGCGGTGATGGGCAAAGGCTACACCCGCGCTATGTCCGAAGGGTGATATAAATTAAGACCATTTTGTGCACCCCGTATGTTCTCATTTTCAAATTAAGCATCGTCACCGCCGTGGCGCGCGGCCGTCGTCCCCGAGGTTGGGCTGATGCCTTCCGCTGTGATCCTCGTCGCGTTCATCACCACGACGCTGGTCGCCGCCGTGACGCCGACCGTCACCGCCTCGCGCCACGGCGGAAACTCCGGTCTAATCCGGTCAAAGCGCCATTTCGCTGGGATGCACCGATTGCCGGCGAAATTCACGAGATCACATTCCTGTAACCCGCCTAATTTTGCACCTGCGAAGGATTATTTTGCAATGCGGTAGGCATTGAGAGCACGCGGCTCGCCTTCTTGTTGTTCTTCTGTTGCTGGCGACGTTCTCATGGCACCTGTTGCGCTCAAACCACCCGGCCACTCGCCGAGTAAGTCTGCGTCTGGATCAACACGTCAGGTGCACTTGGCGGGGCTCGCGTTGGCCGTCGGTGGCTTCGGCATCGGTACGGGCGAGTTCGGCATAATGGGGCTGCTGCCCGATGTTGCCGGCGACATCGGCGTGTCGATCCCATTGGCGGGGCACGTTATCAGCGCATATGCGCTCGGTGTGGTGGTCGGCGCGCCAGTAATTGCAGTTCTGGCCGCGAAGCTGCCGCGGCGAATGTTGCTTCTTGCGTTGATGATTGCCTTTGCAGCCGGCAATTTCGCGAGCGCGCTCGCTTCCGATTATGGCTGGCTCGTCGTGCTGCGGTTTCTAACCGGGTTGCCGCACGGAGCCTATTTCGGCGTAGCATCGCTCGTTGCCGCCGATATGGCGCAACCGAACCAGCGCGCCCGCGCTGTTGGCCGCGTGATGCTGGGCCTCACGGTCGCAACTCTACTGGGTGTGCCTCTGGCCACCTCATTCGGGCAGACCCTGGGATGGCGGGCAGCCTTCGCCGCCGTCGGCGCCATTGGTAGCCTGGCAATTCTGTTGATATGGCGCTTCATTCCGGCGGTTTCAACCGACGCCGACGCCAGCCCCCTCCGCGAGCTTGGCGCTCTCCGTCGCCTGCAAGTCTGGCTGACCTTGGGCATCGGCGCGATCGGGTCGGGCGGCATGTTCGCCGTGTACAGCTATATCACGCCGATGCTCGTCGATGTCGCCGGCATTCGCGAAAGCATCGTGCCCTTCGTGCTTTGCGTGTTCGGTACAGGGATGATTATCGGCAACGTTGTCGGTTCACGTCTCGCTGATAGCGCCCTGCTGCCCACGATCGGTGGCGTTCTCATCTGGAACGCAATCGTGCTCGGTCTCCTGATCTTCACCGCTGGCCATGCTTGGCTTGCCGTGATCAACGTGCTGTTGATTGGAACAGGTTTTGCCCATGTGCCGGCGTTGCAGACTCGGCTAATGGACGTCGCTGCTGACGCGCAGACGCTTGCAGCCGCCCTCAACCATTCCGCATTCAACGTCGCAAACGCGCTAGGAGCCTGGGTCGGCGGCCTCACTATTGCTGCGGGCTATGGTTGGACGTCGACCGGATGGGTCGGCACATTGTTCGCGCTCGGCGGCGTTGGAGTATTCACAATGTCGCTCCTCAGCGACGGCGCCTTGCGAGGACGCTCACGTTTCCCTGCTGGCTAATCGCTGCTCGATGATCGTCAAGTCGATAGACCTTGGCATCCTGCATCTGGAGCACTTGAACTCGGGCCATCGATAACCGCCGACGGCCATGGGTAGCTGCCCCGTCGCGCTTCTCACCCACCAGAGTTGGCGGTGCCGTGTCCGATAGACCCTGCCTCCGGCGCGGTAACGACGGGACCAACCGTTTTAGAAAGATCGCGGGCGACGCATGGGGGCGGAAATCGAATATCGCACCAAGTCAGCCGAAGGCAAATTGCGCCATCCGTTCTTCGAGGGCCTGCGGGAAGATCTGTAGGGTACGCTTTTTAGATCTCGGGCCACGTCTTCCCAACGAGGTAGGCTTCATGACCGTCGTTCGCTGCGTGTAGCCGAACTTTCAGCCCAACCAGCTTTTCGCTAAACTGATCCAGGGCTGTGTCACCGCCTATGAAACCAAAAAAATCGTGGACCGCATCCACTGCAAGAAGGCCGAGCATGAACAGCGGCTGCGGGCGCGGGCGGCCCCATTCGAGCTTCGGCGTGAATGCGCCATTTCCGTCCTCCTCCAGGTGATACTGATAAAGATCGTGCCAGGCGCCATGCACATTGTGTGACATGCCGCCGAACATGGCGAGATACGCCCTGTCTAAGCCGACTGCTTCCGCCTTCTGACGGAGGTCTTTCCCGCCCCAGGCAGCCCTGTTCTTCAGGTCAACACTGTCAAGCTCGATGCCGGCAATTCGCGCCGCTCGGCTGATCGATTTGACCATGCGCTGCTCGATGTGAAGCATTTCTCCCCCTCGCTGCGCAACGTTGGCCTGGATGGTGTCCCATAACCTGCGCTCGTGCCTCAGCGAGTGGCGGACGAACGAGTCAACCTGTTCCGGGGAGAAGTTCGCGATCAAATACCGCGCATTGACGATGGTCTCAAACGCCAGCCGGCTGATGATCGTGCTCGTGTCAGCCCGTTTTTGTACGGTCTGGTCGAGAAATGCCGAGAGCAGTTTGAACAGCCGAACCATGTTGCCACCTACGGCCGCCTGATCGCGCGTCCATGCCGGTGCCGGTCCGAGCGTGCACGCCGCCACGCAGACGTAGGATGTAGCTTCCCGCAGCAGCTCTGAGGCCAACACCATGAAATCCCATTCGCGAGTGTAGCCCGCCATCTCGGCCGGATCGACAGCAACCTCATCAATCGTGGGGAATGCGGTTTTTGATTCGCTCATCCTGCCTCTTGATCCCAGAATTGCCGCGATACGCTCGCGCCGGCACAGCGGCGGGTTTGCGGCTAACAGTCGTGGTCGTGCAACTCAATGCAACTGCGAAAACACAGGGTGACGGCGAATGTCGGTCGGCGCCGCGCCTGATGGTGTTGCCAAGGCGTCCAGTAGACCTTGCCTCAGCGGGCATGTCCGCTTCCGGGCCGTGTCGCTGATACGGGTGGGTTACAATCGGTCACCACCCTTATCGTTAGCCAGTTGGGGCTTGATGAAGCCCGGCATCTTCGCAGGCGTCGCGCCCTCGATCGCGCGGGTGTCGGTACGCTTAACCATTAGGTCACAAAAAAATACTCAACTTGCGAAACTGGAGTATATTGTCACTTTGAATAAAATCTCAGGTTAATTTATGAACGAAGACTATTTCAAAGAGCACGCGGCGCGCCTCCGCAATATCGCCAGCAACGCCGATCCCTTCACCAAGCGCAGGTTGTTGGACCTCGCAGAGAAGTACGACGGACGAAAGTCCGTTCGACGACCACCCCCACTCCCCTCAGTAACGATCGACCACCAGCAGCATTCCGACGACCGCAACAGCAGCGGCGATCCCGGCTAATCGCTGTGCTGATTTGATGCCCCAGATCGCCGATGTCGCCCCTGGGCCGCGTTGTGAGCGTGGGGATGCCGCCAGCGGTGGCCCATCGACATCGCCGACGCCCGCGATGACCGGGGCGCCCGTTATCGTCGAGGTGTTCAGCACCATCCCGACGCTCGCCGCCACGCAGACGGCACGCCTCTCAACTTTGCCCTGCACGATCGCGATCTCATCACCCGGGGTGAATTACGCCCACGCTCCTTCGAGGGCGTCACCAATGTCCAATAAACCGCGCGGGGGCTTGCGCTGTGCACAGCATTGATCCGGGACCGCGCACCAATAAGTTGCTGGCGTCGCTTCCGCGCGAAGACTTCCAGCTCCTAATTCCGCATCTCTCGTCTGTGCAACTCGCACAAGGTGCCGTCCTTGCCGAGCCCGGTGTCGAAGTCGATCACGCTTATTTCCCGTTATCCGGCGCGGTCTCGCTGCTGGTCGTCATGCGCGATGGCAAGGCCATCGAGACCGGCACCGTGGGGCGCGAGGGCGCCGTCGGCGCTATGTCCGGAATTGCCCCCTGTAAATGGCAGGTGAGAGCCATCGCCCAAATGCCGATGTTCGCCAGAAAGATCGCCTCGACCGAATTGAGGAAGGCAGCATCCTCAAGCAAAGCCATTGCCGATCTTTGTGTACGCTGTAGCGAGGAGTTGCTCACACAGGCGCGGATCGGCGCGGCATGTAATGCCCTGCATCGGATCGAGGCGCGGTTCTGCCGATGGCTGCTGCAAACCCGCGACCGAACCGAGAGTGACAACATCCAACTCACGCAGAAATTCCTCGCCGAGATGCTCGGCGTTCGGCGCACGTCAGTTACCGAGGTGGCCCATAAAATACAGGCGGCAGGTGCAATCAGCTATTCCCGTGGCGTCATTAAGATCATCGATCGCGAAGCGGTCAAAGCCTTGTCCTGCGAATGCTATGAGACCTTGCGGGAGCAGACGTCGGTGAGCTGATCGACCACCGGATTTCGGCGTCGTAGCCGACACACCAACGACGCCGCGTACACGAGTCCGCCGCATCCTATCATGATGGCCGCGGCTCTTGCTTGAAAACGCGCTGCACGACGCTGGTGCCGATACCGAGCTTCCGGCCGATCTTGAGGATGCCATCACCGCTGGACGGTATTACCGGGTAGCGACCGCAGCGGCGAACGCTGGGGCGCGTCGCGATTCTGATGAGTTCCAGTGTTACAAACTGGGCAGACGGCGAGGATGATTCTTTCTCTAATTACCCATATGGGCACCGCCGATTGGTTCATCATGGAATATCGAGGAAAGCATTACACGATCGTCCAAGGCTCCGGGTCGGACTCTTGGAAGTGGACGGTCCGCCTGGACGAAAAGACCGTCCAATCCGGCAGCACTAAAACACGGGACTTCGCCGAGACCTTTGTTGTGTGGGCTATCGACAAGGCTCTTAAAAAGGTGAAGCCAAAACCTCCCTCCGATTAGTGGCCTACTTTGATTTCGCGAGTGGCCTAATTCGGCCGGACCGAGAAGTGGGTAATGGCCTGTTTCGATCGCGCGTAGCCTACTGTGGATTACGCAGTCGCCTGTTTTGATTGCACGTCATCAGTCCCGCCCCGAAATGACCCTCGCTGGGAGCAGCTACAGGGCGGCGCAAAACAGAGAGAATCCCACGATTTTGCCGCAGAGCCGCCCCACCATTCCCCAACTCAACGCGATCCTTCCACAAATTGGCGTTATGACCCCAAAGCACCATGATTATTCCCATGTTGTAAACTCGAAAACAACAGGAGGGATAGATGCCAGAATCAATGAGCGTTGCGACTCTGACGCACGATCTCCTCCGCAAGCGGTCAACTGTGACGCTAGTTTGGGATGACCCTGAGAAAATGCTCGCCCTGCCAGTCTCATTTGGCTGCGGATTGGATCGCGTGCAATCCGAAGCTGCGCAAGCTGTACGCGATCTCTCCACTCCGAAACTTGATTATGAAGCGATTACGAAGTTGATCGTGTCGCGTCTTCGCGACCATTAGTCACTGTCTAGGCATTTTCCGAGCAGCGAAACAGAATGTCACCGTTCCGATCTGTGTCAGGAGTCGGCAGGCTCCTGCATGATCGGCATTTCAGCCGCCATGTGAACCTGCTCACATCTGTTCGCCGCGATTTGAGCTATTCATTGGAGATGGTGTGCACGATGGATGCCTCCACCGCGCTGTCTAGAAAGACCTTGCTGGAATGCGGAGGGCACGCAGCCTCTGACCGTTGGATTCTTGCTTGTGCGTGTGGACCAGCGCCGAATTTCGGAGCAGGCTGATGTTCATCACCCGCCGCGTCTTTACCAGCGCCCTGTCGCTGATCGGGCTTGCCGCTCTCGCCGGGTTCTCACCGCTGCGCCTGATCGCAGACGCGATGGCGCAAAGCGCGTCCGACGTCGCCAAGCCAGTATCGCTGCCGGAGATGGCGCTCGGTCCCGCCAACGCCTCGGTAACGATCACCGAATACGCATCGATGAGTTGTTCACATTGCGCGGCATTCAACGCAAACGTGTTTCCGAAGATCAAATCGGAATATATTGACACGGGCAAGGTGCGTTACGTGTTCCGGGGAATTCCCGCTCGACATCAAGGCCGCAGTGGCCTCGGTGCTGGCGCGCTGCATCGCCAAGGACGATGCCGGAAAATATTTCGCCGTGATCGACATGCTGTTCAAAGAGCAGGATGAGTGGGTAGTGAAGACCATGGCAACCCTGAAGCGGATCGGTAAGCAGGCTGGCACGAGCGAACACTCGGTCGAGACCTGTATCACGGATCAGGCTCTTTTCGACAAGCTATCCGCCGATGAAAAGTTCGCCCACGAGGTGCTGAAGGTCAATGCGACGCCGACCTTCTTCATCAATGGTGAGAGGATCAAAGGCGCAATCTCGTTCCAAGAGTTCGACAGGCAGATCAAACAACTGCTGAAGAACTGAACTGTCACCTCGATCTGTTCCTTTGAAGAATGGCGGCGATCCACCATCGAGCCGCGATAGCACTGGTGATCCCACTAGAGCAGCCATTGCTGGTGGTCTTGCTGTCGGTGTGGATCGTGCAAACTCCTTCGTCGCCAAGGATTAACCAGATCGCAGCCGCGCGGCTGGCGTGCAGGTATTCGGTCGCGCGTCTTCTGCTCGGCGGTTTCGCCAGCATGGAGCGGCCTAAATTGAATCTGAGTCCGGGACCAGACGCCGCATTGATTTCAATGAAGGGAATTGGAATACCACCACGGACCAAAGAGAGTCGGGTGGAAAGGTGGGAATGGCAGATTACCGTGTGTACACCATCGGCGACGATGGGCATTTCATCAACTCCCGAGCGTTCTCCTGCGATAACGATCCCGACGCAATCGAGTGGGCAAAGCAGCTAGTTGATGGTCACGACATAGAGCTTCGGAGCGGAGCACGCTTGATAATCCGACTGGAACGTAAGCCGAAATGATCTCGCAATCCGGCCTGTTCCGAGCGGTGTGACTCCGATAAGCCGGGCCTCGGCAATCAGGATTGCTGAACACGAGATCGATCGCGTCCTACAGAAATTAAGGGCCTCAGTTGGCGGCCTCTGTTATCCGCCCCTTACCACCGCATTTGGTGCACGGTGCAGGATAGATTTTGCGGCCTGGCTGCACTGGCTGCGTTACCACGGGATAGCCAGTGCCATTGCATGCCGGACATTTATGCTCAATCGGATTCGCGGCTGGCTCTTTCATTTGAATAAGTTTTCTTCCCCGCTAGTTACCGCCTTGGATGCAGTGCAGCGCGATCAAATGCGATCGTTAAATCACATGGCACATTGATCTTGATCAATGCGTCTCAATTCGGCGGCTTGAGCCCGCCTGCTATCCAGCCGGTGTTCACTGACTTTAACAGGTACTCGACCAGCATTTTTTGCACATGGTCGCAGCGCGGGCATTCGAACGTTCGCACATTGGAACTGTTGGGACCATATTCGATTCGTGCCAGCATCATGTGGTCGTGACACTTGGGGCAACGAGGCGGCTCGATCGGAAGTAGCGATGGCTCGGGGCGACTATAAGATTCAGGCATGTGATGCACCGCTGTTTGACCAGGCGGGGGCGGCCCAACACTCTCAGTCACCGAACTGGAAATTACAATCCCCCAGTACCGTTGTGTCTGCGCAGAGCGTGCAAGGGTTCAACGGGCCGGGAACGGTTTTTAGGTTGGCAGGTCCTGGACTGTGCCGATCAGCACCGGCACGGAAACTAAACCGGGCCTCAACTCGCCCCCGTGTTGGGGCGCTTCTTTTGCCAGTACCCGGTGAAATCGACGCTCTTGCCACGCTTCATTGCCAGAGCGGCTGCGCGTTCTTATCGCTCCTCGTCCGGATGCACCCAGACGTAAGGCGCAACGACAGGCCAGCAGAAAGCCACCATCGCGGTGACGGCCTCTCAGAAAAAAATCCAAGCGTAAGTTACCCCGTCATTGCGACGAGCGAAACGATCACACGATCAGAGCTTGGTTGCTGCTCGGGACAGAAGTTTCCAGTCCGCGCCCTGTTTTTGCCAGTTCATCAGGATGTGGAGATTGGTGGCACTTTTCTTGCCATCGGCGACGGCCTCACTTTCGCCCACCCAGTGGAAACGCACGACCGCTGCCGGGCCGACGACACGAATATTGGTGTCTTTGTACTCTAACGACAAAAACTTCGATTTTCCGCTGGTGGCATTGGCGATAAACATCGCCTTGTCCTCGAGCTTGCCATCGGAGTGGCTGTAGCTCAATTCCGCCGCGCAGAGCGCGTCGAGTGCTTTGGCGTCGGCGGCGAATTGAGCCGCACGGAATGCCTCTACATTCTTCGCGACGGCATCTTCATCCGCCGAAGCCCCGAAGGCCGGGATCACGCTCACCGGAACCACGCTCAGGAGTGCAAGCGCAAGCGCCGGCAAGGCCAGCTTACGACGCTCGATATCCATGGTTTCCTCCATTGTTCTGGTTATGAAGGCAGTCTTGCAGTCACACTCTTTTTTGTCGAGTGCCCGCTTTAGCCCGTGGAAGACCGCGCGTGATGCTGCGTCTGCTAGCGTGGTTTCCTGCACGGTTGCCACGTGTTCGGTAAATGGGGTTGATCTCGGGGAGTGGCTTGTCCGCAGTGGTCTTGCACTGGACTGGCCGCAGTAGCTTCCAAGAACCTTGGCGCTATCGCACTTGCAGAAGAACAGGCGGGATCACCTGTTAGCTGTTCTGATCAGCTATAGCGACTCTGCGTTCTAATCGATATGCCGAGGCCTGGCGCAGAGGCGCTCGCCAGATTCGATAGGATGCTTGGAAAGTGAAATTCAAAGAGGAACGCCCCTTCCCTACGCCCGACGCCGCCGAGCGCAAACTGCTTGAGCTGGCGAACGCGGTCGAAGCCGATCACGCCGGTCGCCTGTCGGTCGCCGTCATCAACACGCAATTTCGGAATGCTGGCGGCAGCTACGAGGAATATGGCTCGGCGGTTAAAGCGGCTATCGCGCACGGCTGGCTCACCATGCATCCGTCCGGCGCTTACCTGTCGTTCACGCAAGCCGGGGCGGAGCTGTTCGCGTAGTCGACGTCTGCTTTGAGGCGCATTACGGACTCAAGTCAGACATCGCGCTAGGTCCGAAAAGTGCCAACAGGTGACGTTCGGAATGAAGAGGCCGCCAACTGAGGCGGCCTTACCGTAGGCCAATTCGGACCACGGCCATCTCCGCGATCTCTCGCGGCTCGCTAATGCCTGTCGTGCCGACTCACGGCCAGTCATTTCGCGCGCGCCTTCAAGAAAACCACCGGTGTGGCTCCGCACAAATATCTTTCCGACTTTAGGGTCGAGGAAGCCAAGCGGGTGATGCTGACAACCAAGCTTCCGCTTGCCGATACCGCGCTGATTTGCGGTTTCGGGGATCAAAGTTACTTCACGCGCGTTTTCTCGCGCAGCGTGGGCTGCAGCCCGGGCACGTGGCGCAGGAACAACTCCGATGGACAATCGGCGCGTTTCTTACGCGGGCTTGATCATATCCCGTGCATAGGCCAGGCCGATACCGTATCCGCCGCCGTGAGCCTCCACGATTGCTCGCGCCCCGTCATAGGTCTCATGCCGGGTCCAGTCGCGCTGGAGTTCCAGAAGGACCTGGATCCACGACGTCGGCTTCGCCCCCGCCGCTTCCATCCGTCGCATCGCCAGATCGTGACTGACCGGAGTGAGCCCGCCGCAAGCGTCGCCGACGACGTGTACCTCATACCCCGCCGCGCGAGCGGAAAGCACCGGAAAAGTCACGCACGCTTCCGTCAACAGCCCCGAAAAGATCAGCTTCCGCCGTCCGGTCGCCACGATCGCGCCGCGCGCAGCGTCGTCCTCCCACATGTTCATGTTGCGGCGGTCGATCGCGACCACTTCGGGAATCGCGGCGTGAATCGTGGGCATCAGGGGACCGCTGTAGACCTTGGTGGCGGACGTGGACGCCACGATCGGCATGCCGAAAACGGTGGCAGTGCGCGCTAGAGCGATCACGTTGTTCAGAAGCATTTGGCGGTCGATCGATCCCACGCCGAAAGCAAGTCCGGCTTGCTGATCGACCAGCACCAAGGCGCAATCCTTCGGCTCGATCAGGATGTCGGGCATTGCCCTCGCGGTTCCAGGTCCTTGTGTCATGATTTCGTTAACTCCAGACATCGGGGATTTATCACCGCGGCTTCGCTTCTGCTCCCGACATTATAGCCTTGAAGGTGATTTCGATGAGCTGTTCAGGAAAGGCCAGTCTCGTCACACCGATCAGATTGCTGGCGCACTGAGGGCGCGCGGTGCCGTAGGCTTCCTTGCGCACCTTGCCTAGGACGGCAAACGCCGAATCCACATCGAGGACATAGAGCGTATCCTCGACGACGTTGTCCAGCGTTGCCCCGAAGCGCGCCAAAAGCTTGACGGCATTGGCGTAGGTCGCCCGCATCTGCTGTTCCATCATCGAGAACTCGGCCGGCTTGCCGGATTCATCGAGAGAAGCGGGCGCGATCAGGTTCCCCTTCTCGTCGTGGCTGAGCTGGCCGGAGACATAGATAGTGTCACCAACCTTGATCGCCTGTGCGTATCCGGAAGCATCTTCCCACGGCACACCGAAATAGGCGGCCTCTTTACCATTCACTGCGGCTGCGTTTACGTCGTTGCTTTGCATATCCAGCCTCCTGGCTTCTCAATCTGGCATCGCGTCTCGGTGGCGGCACTGAAAGTTTCAGTACGAGATGCTTTGAAGAATGACCTTGCAACGCCGGCGAGGGAAATCACCTCTCGCCATAGAGTCGATAGACGATCGTTATTGCCGCCGCGCCGCGTGATGCCGTAGCGAGGAATGCCACCAGCCGCATCTGCAGAGACTCCCGTTGCCGCCCTTGGACCAATCGAGGTTGCGCGCGCCAACGCGCCGCCGTCCTTGACCATGACGCCGCTCCTACGGTGGATTTGTCGTGCGCCACGTCGCCGACCGGATGCCGGACCGAGGTAAGAGAGGGAAAGACATCGCCATTTTGCAGATGGGGCAGGATGCCTACAGAAAAATTTCGGAAATCCGGAATTGCGTTACCTGGGTAACGACCAAGCTGTTCTTGCACACTCAGGTCTGGTGGTGGCACGAAGCCAAGTCCCCCGACCCGCCACTCGATCCGAGCTGACCCGGACGCGTTACGTCGCCTCTTGGCCCAAAGCGGCGATCAGAGGACGGGCAGAGCATGTCCGCTCTGCCCGGGTATTTCAGACATCAACTTGTTCCGCTATTGCCAAGGCGTCATCGACCTCGATGCCGAGATACCTGACCGTGCTTTCGATCTTGGTATGTCCGAGCAGAAGCTGGACAACTCGGAGATTTCCTGTCCGGCGATAGATCAGGGTGGTTCTTGTACGTCGAAGCGAATGCGTCCCAAACAGCCTCGGGTCCAACCCGACGCCGCCGATCCACTCCGATACGAGGCGCGCATATTGGCGGGTGGTCATGCTGGTGTTCGCACCACAACGACCTGTGAACAAAAACTCGCCCGGCCTTTTATTGTCGACCTTTAGTTAGTCATCGATGGCGTGGCGGGTCTGTTCGCTCAATTCAATCTAACGGGTCGCCCGGTCTTCCGTTGACGAACCGTTGCGCGGTCGGCAGCGTAACCGCCGGCGGCGACATCCTCGACCCGAATGGCGACAACGTCACATCCACGAAGCTTGCTATCAATCGCCAGATTGAACATGGCGAGGTCGCGAGCGCGGCCTTCGATCTGGAGCTTCGTCCGAATCGACCAGACGTGCTTGGGTCGTAGCGGCAGCTTTGCCCCCGTTAGTTTGCCTTTGTTCCACGGCACTCGGCTTTGGGATGCTGGGGTCGCATTCACTTGATCTTGCATGGTCATACTCCTCGGCTCGGTTACAGAGGCGAGAAGCATGTGCCACCGGATTAGGCATTGGAATCAGGTGGGTAACGAGCCAAAGCGGACTTCGCGTCCTACGCGGCGGCGCGCGGTCGGTAGCGATTGACCCAAGAGCGACGTGCGCATGACCGAGGAACGCTAAAATCTCTCAAATACATGTTGGCTAGCGGCGGCTCGAGGGAGCCGCACGCTGCCAATGCTTGAGTCACCACTCGCCGTAAGCGTAGCCGGGATAGGAGTAGTTATAGGTCGGATAGCTCCGATATGAATTATAGGTCGGATAGCCCCAATATGAATTATACGTCGGATAGCCCCAATACGAATTATAGGTGGGATAGCCCCAGTACGAAGGGTAGGGATAATCCCGACGCACCCGATAGCGCACGTCCGTCATCACGGCTGGTACCGCCGCCTTGATCGACGTGCCATTGATCGGCGCAGCAGACGATTTGGCCGTGGCGGCCACTGCGATAGGAACAGCAATTGCGAGCGCAATCGCGAGGCTGCGGACTTGAATCTTCATGGTAGCTCCTGTTCGTGTTAAAAATGACAATCAACCACCCGACGAGAATGACCTTGCAACGCCGGCGAGGGAAATCACCTCTCGCCATAGAGTCGATAGGCGATCGTTATTGCCGCCGCGCCGCGTGATGCCGTAGCGAGGAATGCCACCAGCCGCATCGCACCTCGAAACCGACGTCCTTATTCTGCGGAGAAGTCTAAGCCGCGTTCAGTCGCTGTATCGGCAATCAATGCCGTCGCAGTTTGCACAACTGGTGCGGCGAGGTTCGGGCCGTGAGCCCCGAGAGAAGCTCGTACATGGTGCACGAGAACGGCAAGAAGCGCGCAGGGCACTGTGGGTCATTCATGATCCGCATGAATAACTCAAACGCATTTCACGATCTAGCGCCTCTTGGACGACTTGGTCATTTTGCGCGCCAACGCATTCGAAGATCACTCAGGAGATGACCAGTCTCTGCGGAAGCTTCGGCTGAAGCTACCTTCGAACAATTTGATGATTCCGGCCGGATGAAGCCTTCCGCCTACTACGATTCGCGCGCAGCTGCGTGTCCGGGGATCGCTTCGGGTCCTTGATGCCGGGTCCTCAATGCCGCGGATGCCTATCTCCTGTCACCGTGCTTGGGTAAGTTCGCGCTAGGACCGCTGCCACCTGCTCGATGCTCGTGTTGAAGCCATAAACCAAGCGCGCGCCCCCGTAAGGGATCAGCCAAACTTCACGGGACTGGCCCGGCTCGAAGCGCACAGCCATTCCCGCCGGAATGTTTAGGCGATACCCAAGAGCAGCCTGTCGATCAAAAGCGAGAGCCGAATTGGTCTCGGCGAAATGATAATGACTGCCGAACTTGGTGCCGGTCATGCCGAGCACGTCGCGCAACACCCAGAGCAGCGGCGTGTCGCCGTCGACATCGACGCTCCGCGTCTGAGGTTGAGTTGATAGTGAAGGCCATGGCATCCTCCGATCCTGTCAACCCATATTGTTCGCGACCACTCTTGCGCTCCGCCGGTCAGTTGCCTGCGTGATTTGAAGAGTACGTCCCTCGCTACTTCGTGTTTTCGTCGAGCCCGCGTATGAACTCGATGAGATCGGAACGCTGCTGCGCGTCCGCGATGTAGTACGGGTGCGGCTCTCTCGCGCCGCGCTCGGGGTTGAAGAGCGAGTCTAGCCCGTGCACCGAAGCGTCGTGCAGGAACACCTTCTTGCGCGCGAGGTCGAACAGGAGCGGGATCGGCACGCCGCGCGGATCGCCGCGTTGGCTGCCGTCGGAGATCACCATCTTGTCGTCGAAGGTGCCCGGCGAGTTCTGGACCGGGGAGTAGGGCGGGTCGCGCTTAAAGATCACTTCAGGCTTGTAGTCGGGCCACAGGTTCTCAAGGCTGACGATGAGGGGCGGCACGGGCTTTGACTGATCGACGTTGTGGCACGCGGTGCAGTTGGCGCGGAACACCTCACGCCCGCGCCGGAACGCCGCCTCGTCCACCTTGGCGCCCTTCGGTGCCGGGAGACTGTGCATGTAGGCGTTCAGGTCGAAGAGCAGCTGGTTGTCGACGCGTATGCCGGTTTGGGCGTACTCCGGCCCCCCCTTTCCACTTTTTGTCCCCTTGACGAATGGGTAACCTTTCACACCTATCTTGTCGATCACGGCCTGGTAATTGGCTCGGAGCGCGAGGCCGAGGTGCTTCGCCTCCTCCTCAAGGAAGTGGCGCCCGGCTTCCGTAAGCAGCGTCGTCGGGTCGAGATTCTGCGTGAAGGAGCCGTTCGAAATATTGTCGAGGAAGCGGAATTCGGCCGAGCTCGCCCAGGGCGCGGCAAGGTCCTGCCGGAACAGCGGCATGTTCACCACCGAGTTGCCGATGCCGTCCTGTGTCTCGTCGAAGGTGCCGCGCGGATAGTATTCTTTGTTGAGGAGGTAGGCGTCGAACTCTTCCTCGGAGGAGTCGGGCGTGAGGCCCTTCGGCGCGCGGCCGATCGTTTTGCCGCCAGGCATCTCGACCTGGAGGTTGGGGTAGTAGGCCTTGCTGTTAGCGGCCCAGGCAAGGAACTGGCCCATGTCCATGACGAGGGCCGACGGGCCGTCGATCTGCCGGCCGATGGAGCCGCCATCCGGCAACTCGAGGATGCTCGCGTCGGTGACGGCGTGGCAGATCGAGCAGGCGACGCCCACCTTGTCGCCCTTCGCGAGGTCGATGCGTCCGTCTCCGTTGACGTCGACGGCCGGCATGCCGTTCACCGCGTTCATCTCTAGGAGGCGAATGAAAGTGGCGGGGTCGTTCAGCGTCGGGGCGTTCTCGGGTGATAAATCGGTCTTCGCCTCTGCGATGAACTTCGCGAGGAGGTCCGGCTGGATCCGCTCCGTGTTGTAGAGGAAGCCTGCGCGAAGGCCATCCATCGGCGTTACCTTGGCGGCCTTGAAGCCGTCCACCAAGCGCATCGCGTCCGTCCAGAACGTCTCGTTGCCTAAGGTCTCGTAGCGGTAGACCCGCTGGCCGCTGATGGGATCGCCGAGCTTGTCCGGGTTGGGGTTGATGTCAATACCGGGGCCGTCCATGACGCCGCGCTGCTCGATGTGGAGCGGCTGAATGCCGGCGCCCTTTGGCGATATTCGGGAGGTTGCGGCAGAGGGTATGGGGACCGAGAGCTGTTCGGGACGACGGAACGGGTCGGACGAGCTCGTGGGGATATACGGATCCTGCTCGATCTGCTCAGCAGCCATGGTGACCGCGCCCACAGCCATGGTGACCGCGGTGACCGCGCCCACAGACAGGGCGGCGAGCACCACCCCGCTTGTCCGCTGCCGCAGTAAGTGGATCGATAGCCGGCGAATGGTCTTGAGCATGGAACGACACTCCCTGCTTCTGGAGTTGCGCCTGGACGGCGGCGATCCGTCATGGCCGCGCTCAGGCACCGTCAAATGGCATGTTCGCACCCGCCGCGGCGGATTCACGCAGCGGCACTGACGTGTCGTGAAAAAGGCGCTGACGTGCCGTGAAAAAATGTCAAGGTGGGACTGACATTACCCTTGGAACCTGGAACCGTGTCGAACCGTGTCAGCTCGGCTCGAACCGTTGCGTGTCACGCCCTTGCGAAGCGGCAAGTCGCCTAGCGTAGCGCGGAGGCGCAGCGAGATGCGTAGCGTGGCGTCTTTTAGCTCGATTTCGACTTGATCACACGCAACAACAAAGCCTGATCCGATCCGCGGCAAAATCAATTAAAATCAATTCACGAATTATGAACGCGTCGAGGTTTAGCCCAACCGGGGCTACACATCGATACCGCCGACTAATGTGTCCAGGCGTCCGAATTGCGTGATCCTCTGCCTGACACCCTCACCGCCATGCGCGTTATGAGTATGCTGCATGTGCGCTTCGAGAGCAGCGGCGGTTACGCAATGCGCTTCCCTGCCTAGCGAAGCGTATCGAGAGGCTGTTTCGGTGAGATGCTCTTGACGATAGAGGTCGTGATACACTTGGTGCGTATCACCGGCTTCTTAGAACTGGATCGCGCTCCAAAAATCGGGCCACTGACATGCGATCTCACTCAAGTCTTGGACGCGATGCAGCGAGGTTGCGGTGATACCCCACCTATTATGTGGGAGAGACTCGTCCTGAGCACAGCCTTCGCGCGATAAAGCCATGTTTTCTCCTCAGCGTGAGAGTCGTCGCGCAACGTTACGGTTCCCGTCATACCGGAGACGAGCGGCATGCCAGGCGGTACCCGATCGATGGCGATTCTGACCGGAACACGTTGTGCCAGCCGTACCCACGTGTAGACGGGATCAACATTGGGGAGACCCTGAGCGCCGGCCGCCGCGTTGGACACGCTGACACCTCGAGTGATCGTCGTCACGTGGCCGATGATCGGGGTAGAATAACCCATCAACTTGACCTCGGCACGATCCCCAATGCACACCTGCGCCAACTTTGTCTCCTCGAAATAGCCATCCACCCAGAAGCTATCGGTATCGACGATCGAAATGTTGCTGACCCCCGCATGCGCGTAGTCGCCTACTCGTAACAGAAGATTCGTGACGTAGCCGTTCACCGGGCTACGAACCTCCGTTCGCTTCAGATTAATATCTGCCTGGGCGACCTGTTTACGCGCCGCGTCGACCGCGGCTTTCGCCTGTAGGGCACTGCCTTCGAATACCTGCTGCTCTTCCCGCGAGGTGGAAAGATCGGATAGCCGCTTCCGCCGTTCGGACTGCAGCTCCTTGACGTACCTGTCGGCTTCCCTTTGCTCCAACAGCGCTTTGCTCAACCGCAATGCAACGTCGAAATCAAAAGACTCAATCTGATAAAGGACGTCTCCCTTGTGAACGAATTGATTGTCGGCGACCCGCGGCTGCGTAATCTGGCCGGACACTTGAGGTGCGACGCTTGCGACCTGGACACGGACGCTGCCGTCGCGGGTCCACGGCGCAATTACATACTGGTCCCATGCCACGATTGAGACGAGCACGGCGACGAGGAAGATCGCGAACGTCGCAAGCCTCCGCGACATCGACCACAGAAACTGCCCGATGGCTCTTCGCCAGGCGACCGGTGGTTTGGGGGATAGTACGGACGGCTTTTGCTCGCATGGTGAAGGCTGCTTGGATTTCGCACGCGCAACCGCACTGAGTTCGGGCAACGCTTCGTTTTGGGTCGGCCCCGACGAGGACTCCGACTGCTGTTCTTCTCGATCGATCGCCTGATCTTGGCTGACAGCCTGCATGGAAATTTCCCTCAAAAAAGCAAGACAAGCAGACCCAGAATGGTCACGTAGAGGCTGAGCTCGGCAATCGCCGCATTGCTGAAGATCCGCGAAAATCCAACAAAACGCAGAAGCGGCCTGATCAGAAGCACGACAAACAGAGCCACCACCGCATGGGTGATGAACGGCGCAACCAAAACGCCGCCGATGACTAATTCGCGGAAGGTATGCGCCATCACGCGGCCTCGTCGAGATGAACGGGTCGTCCGAGCGCCGCCTCGATGTGGTAGCTCGCGACCATGAGCGCAGCAGAGAGATCGGCCACAATATGATCTGACGGCGACGCCTTGCATAATACCTGGGACGCGGCGCGAAGTGCCTGCGGCTCGTGCTTGTTGAACGAAGCGCGCACCTCTTCAGCCAACGCCGTTAACGGTCCGCCGGCGAGCATCTTCAGCTTGTCGTCGCACAACCGGATAATCGAAGATTGGTCGAAATAGGAAAGAACCTCCTCGATTGTCTCCGCGCTATTCGGAGCGTTCCCTCCGGCGGACAGGATCTGACCAATCCTGACGGCGTCACGAAACATCTCCTCTTCGGGCTCATCTCGCCGATCACGGGATGGCCCCTGAGCGAACTCTTCGCGAGCAGACATCAACATCCAGCGTCTCCGCCGCTCTTGCGAGACTGGAGGCACAAGAAATTGCGTCGCCAACAACACGCCGGGAGCAACACAAGCCAAAAGAAAGAAGATAACGTACGACTGTCCGTCGTAGGTCTGCGGATTGGCCGGAGAGAATATTATCACGCCGAGTATGAGGATAAATCGACCGACAGCCGACACTGTCCGGTTGGGCAACGATATCACGAGTGCGGCGCCGATCACGAGAGGAGCAAGTCCGATTGCAAGCAACGTGAAGGCGTCAACGCCATCGAGGACGACGAACTCGAGAAGCCCAGCCAGAAAACCGGCAATGGGTGCCGCAAACAGCGCCAGGGCGGTCGTCGCGCGCGAGTTGGGCGTCATTGCTCCAAGGCCGACGAAGGCTCCAATGAGGGCAAGGGAAGTGCTTGCCGCAGGCCAGCCCGCATACACAAGGAACATCCCCGCCAACGCAACCCAGATCGCTGCTCGAATGCCACCTTCAACAGCAGCTCGGTGGAATCGATAGATCAGCGGACGCCAATGCCATGGAGGACGTCCATCAGTGCGTAGGGCGGCAAGATTCTGTCGAACCTGCTCATCTCTTCTGAGTAATTCCTTGAGTGTCCACGCCAGCGAGGCGGTCGTGCCTGCGTCCCCTTGCGGGTCGGCACGCCACACGACCGTCGGCGGCGGGAGTTCGCTTTCGTTGCGCTCAAGCGCGCGCGCTATCCTCTCGGATGTCGCCTTATCAGCGGTGACCGGAAGCACGTTGAGACTCCGCGCGGCATGAAGCTGCGCCACAAGCGCAGCTGCCGCGTTGTCGCCCGCTACGCTTCTGGCTTGGCCGCTGCTCGACTCAAACGCCAGGCTAGACGTTTCCGGCCGGAGCGCCGAAATTTCAGCGAGCAGAGCAGCGGATTCCATTGGCTGCGTGGCCTCACCAATGATAGCCGACTTCGCGTAGTTGCCGATCCGACGACGGATGTCAGCCAGCTGCTCCACTAGCTTCGTATGACGATTAGGCGCCCATAGTAGATCGCTGACAATTGTAAGGGATGCAATTCCGACGAGGATTCCTGCACCGCGCATCATGCCCGCCTCGAACACGTGCTCCGGATTGTCGATTTGCTGGATCGCAACCAACGCCACCGTGAAGCCTGAGAGGACCGCTGCGTATGCACGATTGCCGTCGAGCAATCCTGCGACGTACACGCACAGGCCCATCCAGCCGGCATAGGCTATCAGCAAAAGATCGCGCGTCTGGGAGAAGAGCGCCGTTATTGCAATGGAAACTGCAACGCCAATGATCGTCGCAATCACACGAAAGACTGCCTTCTCCAGGGCCTGGCCACGAGTTGGTTCGGCGACGATTGCAACTGTTATTAGCGCCGTCGACGGCGCTTCGAGCGAGAGCCAGAAGCTCACATACAATGCAACGATTGCCGCTAGCCAGATTCGGATAGCGAAAGCCCAGGAAGTAAGGGGGAAACCCAACGGAAGGAGTCTCACTTGTTTAGGCAGCGTCAAATAGAACTACTCCGTGATTTCGACTGTCCGCCTCGACGGAGGAAGGGGTAAGGGGTGTTGTCCGCTTAGGCAGCCACCGAGAGTCGCGGGTCACAGAGGCCGTAATCGGCTCTCTCACCGCGGGCCGCATTCCGGCCCTGAGGATGTTGATCTCAATCCGGATCGATATTCGGAATCTGGAGCTCGGCCAGATCATCCTCATAGCTAGCCTGAGTGCTTGCGTTGTGGCCGGAAGCGGTGGCGTCCGGGCGTATATGAATATCCGCAGTAATGCCGAGAATTACGCCAACGGGGCAGAGGTTTGCCGCTTCCAGGAAGAACGCGCGCTGTTGCGCGTTGAGTTCTCCCTCCAGCATGGGAGTGCGCTCGAGCGATCTCTTTCGCCCTGAGCGCTGTGGTGGAAGCTGGCGCCCACTTCCACTCGCCTATGTCTGGATGGCGCATAAATCGCGCTAGACGGAGATTGTCTCGCCGACTTTCGGCACCACGGCCTCGGTCGACGCGCCCTTCAGCCCTTCGACGAATTTCTCCGCGGTCTGATCGATGATGGGGAAGCTCCCGTAGTGGCAAGGGATCGCTTTGTCGAAGTTGAAATAGCGGCGGCAGGCGAGTGCAGCCACTGCGCCGCCCATGGTAAGGCGATCGCCGATGGGGACGATTCCGACGTCCGGCTTATGCAGTTCTTCGATCAGTGCCATGTCACCAAAGATGTCGGTGTCGCCCATGTGATAGAGCGTCTTGTCATCGGGGAAATGGAGGACTAGGCCGGTCGGATTGCCGAGATAGACATTCTGCCCGTCTTTCATACCGAATGACGAGGAATGCAAGGCATTGACGAAAGCAGTGGTGAAACCGCCGCAGTCCACTGTGCCGCCGTGAAGTCCGGGATTGACCTTGTCACCATTGGCGCCCTGCCCGGCCAGATAGTTGCAGATCTCGAAATTGGCGACCAGCATGGCGTCAGTCTTTTTCAAGATGGCGAGCGCGTCGCCGACGTGATCGTTGTGGCCGTGCGTGAGCAGCACATGCGTGACACCCTCGGCGGGTTCCTCCCACCCCCTTTTCCAGGACGGGTTATCGGACAGAAACGGATCGATCAGGATCTTGGCCGCGCCCACCTCGATGCGAAATGCGGAATGGCCATACCATGTCAGTTTCATGGGAATTGTCTCCTCGGTTATTTGTCTATTTGCCGGAAAGCTTGCAGCCGCCATTGAGTGATATGCGTCCCAGGTTGCCCTCGACGTTACTCGATGAGATCTGCGATGATGGTACTCATTTATCGCAGCGCGGGACGAAGTTTTCCAATACCTGGCATGTATAGTTTCCATAGCGGCAGATAATTGCCGAACGACCATGAACATGAAGGCGTGTGATGGCTCTATCGCAAACTCGACGTCAACGAAGCCTGATACATGGATGCCGCTCCTCGTGATCAGGAGTGTTCCATGTTTTCAGGCCGTCATTTCGTCCGTCAGTGATCCTGCTGTGCGTACGCTGGCCTGAAATCTCAGTTTTCCCGACCTGGAAGAGATGATGGCCGAGCGCGGTATGCGCGTCGACCATTCCACGTTTCACCGCTGGGCAGTCCGGTTCTTGCCGCTGTTGCTGAAGCGGTTCACCAGGCGAAAGCGCATGGTCACCGGCAGGAGATGAACCCCGTGATGGGCAAAGGACAAGCGAGGTACACCTTCACTCCGGTACCATCGCTCGCCGAGCAGTTCGAAATCCTTGCTGCCTGAACAGTCCCGTCTCCGAGCCAACTGTCCTCGCGATGGGTTTGCGACAGAATCGACGCGCCGGCTTAGCCGCTTTCATGTTTCGGCGCTTCACCGGCGCGGGAAAAGGCGGTCCACTACTGCGTTCGTAATGCGCTCGGAACGACAATCGTCAAGCTGATAGACGCCACCGAAGGCGGGACCGAACTGGCGTATAAGCACTTCAACCAGCAAATTTCGGGCGTTGTGCAGACGTGCCTCTACGATTTCCGATGTGAGTGCAAACAACTCGGCAAAGTGCTCCGGCGTCATGCCGTCGACTACGCAGGCCACCAACACGATGCGCAGATCATCGGGCAACTCATCTATCGACCGTTCCAGGATGTCTCGGAAAACATCGTCGGCCATCTAGTGCTCCTGGACCAACTCCCTTCTACAACCCTCGCAGCGCCGCACTATCTGAGCTCAATCCCTCGAATAGTGCATTTCACGGAATCTTCCCGTTCGGGCCACTCGGCTCCGGGCAAGGACTAAGACGACGACTTCAGCGAATTTGTATCGATCGGCAGGCTGCGCAGGCGCTTGCCGGTGGCGGCGAAGATCGCATTAGTGACTGCGGCACTGACAATGGCCGTCGGAGCTTCACCAACGCCACCTGGAGCTTCTGCGTTCTTAATCAAGTGCGTCTCCACCACCGGCACCTCGTCGATACGCATCGGCAGATAGGTGTCGAAATTGCTCTGCTCGACGCGTCCATCCTTGAAAGTGATTGACCCATGGAGCGCAGCGGTCAGCCCGAAAAGCGTTCCACCCTGAACCTGTGCTTCGATCGTATCGGGATTGACGTACATACCGCAATCAATCGCACAGACGATCCGCTTGACTTTGACAGAGCCATCGGCCGCCACTTCGACCTCGGCGACCTGCGACGTGTAGCTTCCGTATGCGAATTGTACCGAAATCCCGCGGCCATGCCGTGCGGGAAGTGGTGATCCCCACCCTGCTTTTTCTGCAGCAAGCGACAGAACAGCAAGCGCTCGCGGATTATGACCAAGCAATCCCTTGCGATAAGCGACGGGATCCTGCTTCGCGGCATGCGCGAGCTCATCTATGAAGCTTTCGACCACAAAAACATTGTGAGTCGGTCCGACACCGCGCCACCAAGACGTCCGGACACCGGGGGGCTCGACCCGGACATAGTCGACGTGGATATTGGGCAGTGCATAGGGCGGCTCGGCCGCCGCTTCTACGGCATCGGGGTCCAATCCGTCCTTGAAGTAAGGGGGATAATAGCGAGCCATGACTGAGGAGCCGGCGATCCGATGCGTCCAGGCAACCGGCTTGCCGGCCGCATCAAGTCCGGCCGACAGCCGATCGAGATAGTACGGCCGATACATATCGTGCTGGATGTCTTCCTCGCGGCTCCAGATCACCTTCACCGGGCCGTCGACGTGCTTGGCGATCTTGACGGCGAGGATCGTGCCATCGGCTTCCAGCCTTCGGCCGAAGCCACCGCCAATCAGATGATTGTGAATTTTGATCGCATCCTTTGGCAGGCCGGTGAGTTCGGCCACCTGAGACTGCGTGATCGTAGGCGCCTGTGTCCCGACCCAAATGTCGCAACGATCCTTCTGCAGATGAACGGTACAGTTCATCGGCTCCATGGCCGCATGGGCCAGGAAAGGCACCTGATAGATGGCGTCAACCCGTTGCGCTGCCCCCGCAAGTGCCTTCCCCACATCACCGACGTTACGGGCAACCACGCCTGGCTTTTTGGATTCCTCCTCCAATTGCTTGACGATATCGGCGTTGCTGACTTTGCCGTTCGGCCCGTCGTCCCACGTGATGGCGGCGGCCTCGAGCCCCTTCTTCGCCGCACCCATGTGATCCGCTACCACGGCGACAACTTCATCGATATTGACCACCTGCCGGACGCGCTTCACTGCCAGCGCGGCCTTCTCGTCCACCGTTTTCGCCTTGCCACCGAGCACGGGCGAAATAGCAACCGCCGCAACCTTCATACCCGGCAGTCGCGTATCGATGCCGTAGAGCGCGCGCCCATCGACCTTTATTGCTGAATCCACGCGCTTGGCACGCGTGCCGATCAGGGTGAAATCCTTCGGATCCTTCAATTTGACGTTTGCCGCAGGCGGCACAGGCAATTTCGCCGCGGCCTTCGCAAGTTCACCGTAGCTCAGATGCTTCGAGCCTGACGCATCGAACACGACGCCGTCCTTGGCGCGGCAAGTCGCTGGATCGACATTCCAGCGCTTTGCGGCTGCCGCAATCAGCAGATTACGACCTACTGCCCCCGCCTGACGCAGCGGTGTCCAGAAGGCGCGGACAGAGGCGGAACCACCTGTATTTTGAATGCCTATGATCGAGTTGACGTAAAGCGCATGATTTGGCGGCGCATGCTGAAGCTGAATCTGGTCAAGCTTCACTTCCAGTTCTTCAGCGAGAAGCATCGAGAGCGACGTGTAAACCCCCTGTCCCATCTCGATCATCGGAATGACCAGGGTGACGGCGCCGGTTGGATTGATCCGTATAAATCCGTTCGGCGCGAAAGTACCCGTGACCTCGTTTTCGACCACCTGCGAAGCAGGTGCCGCGAAGACGGACTCCGTGCTTGCACCGGTCAGCGCAAAACCAAGCAGCAAACCTGTGCCCTGAAGAAAGGCGCGCCGCGACATCGCTGTTTCATCGACAATCTGCTCTCTCAGAATAAGCTCATCCATGATTTCACACTCCTGCAGCGTGCTTGATCGCGGCGCGGATGCGGTGATAGGTGCCGCATCGGCAGACATTGCCCGACATGGCGGTGTCGATGTCGTCATCCGTCGGCTTCGGCGTGCCCTTCAGCAGCGCCGCCGCCGACATCATCTGGCCGGACTGGCAGTAGCCGCACTGCACCACCTCCAGCTCCAGCCACGCCTTCTGCAAGGCCGCGCCCTGCGGAGTCTTGCCGATCGCCTCGATCGTGGTGATCACACTGTCGCCGACGCTATCGACCGGCGTCTGGCAGGAGCGGACCGGCTGGCCGTCGAGATGCACGGTGCAGGCGCCGCACAGCGCCTGGCCGCAACCGAACTTGGTCCCGGTCATGCCGAGCACGTCGCGCAGCACCCACAGCAGCGGGGTGTCGCCGTCGACATCGACTTTGTGGGGTGTGCCGTTTATCTTCAACGTGAAAGCCATAGATGCCTCTTTGTGGCTGGGGCTGATAGGATGCAGCCGGCCGACCTGGACAGCGCCGGCCAGCTGCGTGGATCAATGAGCGCGCGTGGGTCACGGACGAACGCGGATGATCGTTTTTCCGTTGATCCGCTGTTTCGGATTGAACGCGGCGACGGCGTCGTCGAGGGTCGAGACGTTGCCGATGTTCGTCCGCAGCCGTCCATCGCGCACCCGCTGGATGATCTCACTCAGCTGGGCGCGATCGGGCAGGACAACAAAGTCGACCGTCAAGCCGGCGGCGGGCCGCGCGTCGGTCGGCCCGGCGATGGTCACGAGCGTTCCTCCGGCTCGAACCAGGCCTGCAGACCGCTTCGCGATGTCGCCGCCGAGGACATCGAACACCAGGTCGACGCCGCCGACGTCTTCCAGGGCGTCGTTCTCGAGGTCGACGAACTCCTGTGCGCCGAAGTCGAGCGCCTTCTGACGGTCGGCAGCGCGTCCGGTGCCGATGACGTAGGCGCCGAACTCACGTGCAAGCTGGGTTACCATCGAACCGACTGCGCCGGCCGCGCCGTGCACGAGGAGGCTCTGCCCCGCCTGAAGGTGGCCGTGCTCGAACAGTCCCTGCCATGCGGTCAGGCCCGGCATCGCCACGCTCGCGCCCACCGTGAAGTCGACGTCGCCCGGCAGCGGCGCGAGGTTGCGCGCCTCGATGGCCACATACTCCGCCAGGGTGCCGCCGCGATACGAGTCCGTGAGGCCGAACACCCGCTGTCCCACCGACAGCCCCCTCGTACCATAGCCAAGGGCGCTGACCACTCCGGCCAGCTCTTGCCCGGGAATCACCGGCGTCCGGTCACGGCCGAGGCGATCGGTCCAGGTCGAGGGCCACGTCAGTTCACCCGACGTGAATCCGGACGCATGAACCTGAACGACGACGTCGTTGATCGCTGCCTGCGGCTTCGGCCGCTCCACCAACATCATCCCCGCCGTTCCCGCAGCCTGGTCCGTCACCACTATCGCCTTCATCGTCCACCTCCTTGTGTGTGGTATGTCGTCATCTTTCGAATTCCTTTTGCAGACCATCGATAATGCGACCGCGAAACTCGATGGTCCAAATACCTGTGGCTATCGAATCGATGCCATCGACGCAGCGCGCGAAAATCAAAGGTGCGGTACAAACATATGCTTCTCACGTCGAAAGGGAGCGTTGGTGGGTGGAGAGTAATGATTTCGAGACGGCGCTAGGAGCACTCCCTGAGAGCTACAGCGAAGGGGTCTACGAGGGACGGCGATATGGTGTGAGCCTTCGCCGATCCGACGATGGACGACGCAACAGCCTGTTTGGGCGAGAATTGGCCGGAACAGACATTGTCAGTTTCAACCTATACCGTCTGGGATCGGGCATCGCATCTCTCAAACGATGCGATGTCTGCGGAGAAAGTGAGAGACTTCAAGCGTCTGCGATCAGTGAGGCGATGTCCGCGAGCGGACGCCGGCTGAAGTCCTTGGCGAACTCGCCTATGATCTTGCCTCTCAGGTCGCGGTGGAAGTGCTTGCGCATCTCGCCCAGGGTCCTGGGATCGGAGACAAGGACCAGGTGCTCTATGGTCCCGTCCAAGCTGAGCTTATTCAGGAACGCCGCCGTCGCTGCCGCGAAGTCATCCTCGACGAGCCGCCTGCTGTCGGGGTTGGCGGAGCCGGTGTGGTGGCGCGCCCCCGAACCCGCATGGACGGACGCGGGCGGAGCCGCCGTGATCTCGACCAAGTGCACCCCAGGCTTCACGCCCGTGTTGCGGAACAGGCGGACCGTCTCGCCGTCAGCGACTGCTATTGTCGCACCGGTAGGTAGAATCATCGAAAAACCTCCTGTTCACGGTCCGGCGTGACGCCGGCGGGCTTTGATACTTGCGTACCGACGCTCTGCGATGCCTCTTCGAAAAGCTCCTGGCGCGAAGCTCCCCAGAGCAGAGCAGTCCCGACGGCGGCCGAAAGAACCGACGCGGCGAACACGGCGATCTTGGCGGCCGAGAAGTCGGTGGCGCCTGGAAGCGCCTGCTCCGCGATGAAGAGCGACATCGTGAAGCCGATGCCGGCGAGGGCCCCCGCCCCGGCCAACTGCCGCCACGTGTACTCCGCCGGCTTGACGGCTACGCCTGCGCGCACGGCCGCGGCGGCCGTGAGGAAGACGCCGACCGGCTTTCCTATGGCGAGACCTGCGACGATTGCGGCCATGAGCCAACCATGCCCAACGAAGATGCCTGGGTTGATTGCAACGCCCGCATTAGCTAGTGCGAAGATGGGAAGGACAGCGTAGCTCGACCGCGCGCCGCCGTGCCGCAGCAGCCGGTCGGCCGGCGATTCAATTCTGTCGTAGATCGCGTCGAGCGCGTGCAGCGCCGGCGTGGAGGGGCCGTGCCTGAGCACCTCGCCCTCGTGGCGGGCCTCGGAGGCGATGATCGTGCTGGCCTGCGTCATCAGGGCAGCCAAGTCGGCGGGCGGGCGCGTCGGAATGAACAGCGCGAGCACCACGCCGGCCAGCGTCGCGTGAAGGCCGCCCGCGTAGACGAACGCCCACAGCGCGACGCCCAACAGGATGTAAGGCGACAGCAGGTAGACCCTCGACCGGCTCAGCAGCGCCAGTGCAACGACGACCGCCGTGGCCGCGGCAAGGTAGCCCGGATGGATCTCGCCGGAGTAGAACACAGCGACGACGACGATCGCACCGATGTCGTCGACGATGGCCGCCGCGGTGAGAAAGATGCGCAGCTCCACGGGGACGCGCGCGCCCATCACGGCGATCAAGGCGATCGCGAACGCAGTGTCGGTCGCCATCGGGACGCCCCACGCGTGTGACCACGGCCCCACAGGAACGACCAGCGCATACAGAAGTGCCGGCACGACCATGCCGCCGAGAGCGGCCGCGAGCGGAAGCGCGGCGGAGCGCCGGCTCGCAAGGTGGCCGACCGTCATCTCCCGCTTCACTTCCAAGCCCACGACGAGGAAGAAGACCGTCAGGAGGCCGTCGTTGACCCAATGGAGAATGGACATCCGGAAGGTTGCGGCGCCCAAGCTCACGCCGAACTCCTGGCGCCAGAGCGCCTCGAACGCCGGCCCGATCGGAGAGTTCGTCACGACGATCGCCGCCACGGTCGCGAGGACCAGCAAAATGCCGGCGGACGGGCCCCAGCTCGCGAAGTCCAGGGCCGCCGTACGGACGCGGTGGCCGAGCGTGCCAAGCATCGCGTCGACGAGAGAGCTCTCGTCCCAGGGTCCGTCATAGCGCCGGCGGTTGATGTAGAAGGTGGGTGTGAACCGCACGCCGCTGGCGCGGGAGCTTGCGACATCCGCCTCCACTCTCGCCCTCGCGCGCCGCACGTCATCGCTGTCGCCGAGTGCGAAGTCGGCGCTCACGCCAAGGTCGGTGGCCACAGCCACGAGGTCATCCTCTGTGAGCTGCATCGACTTTGTCATCAGCTTGATGTGCGCGGACCAGAACGCCTCGGGCGTCCGGGCCAGCTCAGCGAGCTCGGCGGCCCGAAACGCAAGGCTGTTGTCCGTGAGCGGCCTGTGCCGGAAGGCGTAGCAGACGCGGTCGCCGAGTTGGTCGCGTGCTTGCGCGATGCGCTCGTTGGCGGCCCTGCAGTGCGGGCACGCGTAGCTGCCGTACTCGACGAGCGTGATCTCGGCATCGGCGGGGCCGAGCACGTGCTCCGTTGCGTGGTCGACCGGACGGTCGAGCCGGCCGGGCGGAATCATTTGCTCCATCGCTGAACCGGTCTCCACGCGTTCGCGCCTGCTACGACGTCGGCGCCACTGTCGCTGGGTTGACGACGTGGAATACGCCGCCGTTGGGTGACGGCGTGTACGCGATCTCCGTGCCGACGATGCTGCTGGGGAGCCCAGCTGCGTGCACGCGCGGGAGGAAGAGGCGCACCAGCGTGCCGGCACCCTGCTCGCTCTCTATACCAACCGCACCTCCTCGTCCTTCGGCGAAGCGCTGGACCTGGGTGAGCCCGAGGCCGGTGCCGCTGCCCGCGGCCTTTGTCGTGAAGTACGGCGTGAAGGCCTGCGAGAGGACCTCCTCGGGCATGCCCTCCCCGTCGTCGGCGACGACGATCTCGACGAACCCCCGGGCCGTGCCAGCGGAAGGTTCGACATTCCGCGCCGCGACGGTGATCGCGCCGCCGTCTGGCATAGCATCGGCCGAGTTTCGGCAGAGGTTGAGCAAAGCGAAGTACAGCTCTTCCGGGTCGGCATTGAAGGCCCACAAGTCAGGGGCGATCTCGGTGCGGACCGTGATGTTCGGACGAAACGCCTGCTCTAGCGTGCCCGCCAGCGCTGCGAGGCGACTGCCTGCGACGAACCCGCCGATCGACTCGGGGCACGGTCGCGCAGCGTCGGGGAGCTGACGGCTGAGCAACGCTCCTCGCGTGATCGCGTGCTGCATCTTGCTGACGATGGCCTTTCGGTATGCGGCGTCGCTCTGGCACTCAAGCAGCCGCAGGCCGCTGCCGATCACAGCGAAAAGGTTGTTGATGTCGTGGACGACGAACTGCGCCACGTCCGCTATCGCCCTCACCCTCTCCGGCCCGCCGGAGGAGAGCCCGCCGCGCGTGTCGGACCGTGGAGCGGCCCGGCACAGGACCCCGGAGATCTCGCCGTCGCGCCCGACGAGCGGGATCTCCACGCACCTGGACGCAATGAGGCCGCTGCCGTCATCGCGGACGCTCCGCACCCTCGCGCTGAATGTGCGCTGTACTCCAAGCGCGACGCCGGCGCTGTCCGCGAGCACGACGACGTCCTCCAGCGGCGGGCTCTCGACCGCGCCGGGGAAGGAAACGTCGAGTGTCTCTTTGATCTGCATGTCGGACCTCCTGGCCCGCGATCGTTCAACGGAACGCCGACTTCGGCCCGTACACGAGGGCGGGCGACGATGGCTCGAAGATTGAGCCTATGACGGTCGAAAGGAAAATCACCTCTCGCCATGGAGTCGATAGCCGACCGTTATCGGAATAGCTGAGAGACGCTTGGCGCGCTGCGGCGGGAGTGCGGCGCTTCCCTCTACGCCGCCTCGCCGGAGCGGAACTCTCGGCGACCGCGAAGAGGTGTTCACGAGCCTAGCCACGGCATGACGCGCATCGAGGTTCGCTCCAAGCACGGCGACAGTCACCTGGGCCACGTTTCCCCGACGGCCCGAGCGACAAGGGCGGCCTACGATACTGCATGAACTCTGCCTCACTTCGCTTCATCCACCGCGACCGGCTCGAAAGCGAGGGGTACGGTAAGTATGTGAAGCTTTTTTCGAAGGAGGCCTAGCGATGACTGCGAAGACTGATGCGCAATTTTGGCGGGCGGTTGCTTCTGGGGCATGCAGCAGCTGGTGCGGCGGCTCCCCGGCGTTGTGTCAACCCGTGTCGGTTACACGGGCGGCGACGTGAGGGACGCGACCTACCGCAACCACGGCACACACGCCGAGGCAATCGAAATCGTCTTCGACCCCGACACGATGACTTTCCATGACCTGTTGGAGTTCTTTTTCCAAATCCACGACCCGACGACGTTAAACCGTCAGGGCCCCGACCGCGGCGTCAGCTACAAGTCGGCGATCTTCTGGCGGCGCGTTCGCGTTCTCGCAAGGGATCAGCCGGACCGTCTGCGCCACGATAAGCAACCGTTTTTGGTGAGGCGCCGACGGCGCGAGCGGCAATGGCAAAAAGGAGACCCGCGATGGTGCACCACCTGAATAACTCCAGATCGCAGCGCATTCTGTGGCTGCTGGAGGAGCTGGGGCTGCCCTACGAAATCAAGTTCTACCAGAGGGCCCCCAAGACCAACGGTGCGCCGGCTGAATTGAAGGCGGTGCATCCCCTCGGCAGGTTCCCGATCATCAGGGAGGGAGAAAAGGTCGTGACGGAGTCAAAGAACGATGACGCAGTGCACGACCTGAGCAACCTGCATGAACTAGTACTTATTCGTCGCCACATCGACATCGCGACGCATGGCGTCTTACAAATTTAAAAAGATGCAGACGGGAAAAAATAATTGCGGCTTATTCATTTTATGATTTTGTGCCTTACCTACCAAACGGTGCGCGATAGATCGTTTCCACGGCCAGCTACGACTACATTGCAACCGACTCCGCGCGCTTGGGTTCGATTCGCCAAAAAACGGATGAAGAGATCAGGGTCGTCAACGCAGTGGCCACCAGCATGGCAGGGTTCATTGGCAATCGCCGCGATCGCCCCGAATGGGGAGATGGGCAGGGCCGACGCCAATGGAACGTGAGCGAGGAGCGATGTCTCAGGCCCCGACAGAGTCTCACTCACGGATAGTTATCGTCGGAGCCGGATTTGGTGGCCTAACCGCCGCCAAACGGCTGGCGAACACGCCGCTCGACGTCACCGTCGTGGATCAAAACAATTATCACCTGTTCCAGCCGCTGCTTTATCAGGTGGCAACTGCTAGCCTGTCACCGGCCGACATCGCCTCTCCCATTCGCGGCATTCTTCGGAACGTCGACAACATCAGGGTCATCCTGGCCAAAGTGTCCGGCGTCGATCTCCCGCGCCGGGAAGTCCTGGCCGACGGGCGCCGTATTCCGTTCGATGACCTGATCATCGCCACCGGCGCCGAGAATGCCTGTGTTGGGAATGACTGGGCGCATTTCTTACCCGGCCCCAAGACCATCGACGACGCCACCTACATTCGTCGCCGAATTCTGATCGCCTTCGAGCTCGCCGAGACCGAGCCGGACGCGGACGAGCGGCGGCGGCTGTTGAATTTCGTCGTGGTGGGCGGCGGCCCGACCGGCGTCGAATTGGCGGGCTCTATCGCGGAACTCGCAAATCGGGCGCTTGCGTCGAACTTCCGCGTCATCGACCCGCGCTCCGCCCGCATCGTCCTGGTCGAGGCAGCGCCAAGGCTGCTGACGACCTTTGACCCGTCACTTTCCGAGACGGCGCGGCGCTCACTCGGGCAGCTCGGAGTCGAGGTGCGTCTCAGAACGGGCGTCACCGAATGCGATAGCAGCGGCGTCTCGATCGGCTCGGAACGCATCGAGTCCCGCACCATTATTTGGGCTGCCGGCGTCAAGGCAACCCCTGCCGCCGAATGGCTCGGCGCAGAGCACGATCACGCCGGCCGCGTCATGGTCGAGCCGGACCTATCGGTCCCCGGACATCCGAACATCTTCGTCATCGGCGACGCCGCACTCATGCTCGGCGCGAACGGCAAGCCGATGCCCGGCGACGCAGGGGTCGCCAAGCAACAGGGCAAATATGTCGCGAAGCTACTGATCGCACGCAGCAAGTCGAAGACGTTCCGGCCATTTCGATACCGCGACCTCGGTTCGATCGCAGCGATTGGGCACAAGAGCGCAATTGTGCAAATGCACCGGCTGAAGCTCACGGGCGTGCTAGGCTGGCTCGTCTGGAGCGTCGCACACATTTACTACCTGATCGGTTTCCGCAATCGCACCATCGTGGCGATGAACTGGGTATGGAACTACCTGACGCTCCAGCGCGGAACGCGACTGATCACGGGAGTCACCGGCTCGCGCATCGAGGACATGGCAAAGTGCGTCCTATCGCGGGCCGCTGCCAAGACCGACGGCGCAGCATTGCCTTACGCCGCCACTGCGACGCTCGAACAAAGTAGCCGTCAAGCACCGCAATCCGTGCATGTGGATGGCCGCATCGACCAGGCGGGGGACCCGGCAAAACGATAAACTCAAGGACGCACATGCTCAGATCGACGATCGCGCTGCATGCCATGACGACGGCACGTCAAGGGGAACCGGCGCCGTGCGGCCCACGGGGCGAGCCGTGTCGATGACAAATCCCGCATCTTCCGAAAGGCTCAAGACGCCGTCAAACGCATCCGCCAAACGGATGCTTTACTGAGCGAGCAATTGCAGGCTCTCGCCGAATCCAGGCGCTAGAGTCGTACCAGATTAGATTCAAGCATATCCGTCATTTCGGAGGTATGCGGCGCACGCTGCGGGGTGAAGCACGGAGGAGTTGTCCGATGCGGTGCCAGAACAGCCGTCGAATGTTCGATCGTCGGCTCTTCGCAAAAGCTTGGCGAAGACCTCCTCGATCTGATTCAAAATCTGGCGAGTAAGGGACAAGAAGAGAGGCTGCGCGAATAGCGCCCCGAACGGCCCGCGCGCGCTTGGGTTCGAATCGCCTAGAATGAGAATGGAAACATAAATGTCATCATCAGCGCGGTAGCCATGACCATCGCTTGCCGGCCCACTCCAAAGCCCTCACGGGATGCAGGAAAATCTGGCCCGCGAGGCTTGTTCGCGGCCTTTACGCGACCATCAGCCAAGTCTCAAGGAGTTGCGCAGTTTTTCGACCGGCCAATCGGTGCTCGTGTCGCTAGCCCGCACCCTGGACCCGTCAGATTGGTCGACAAGAACATGAGAGCCAAAATTCGTCCTCGATCGGCAAAGCCTGAATTTCGGCCTCAGCATGTGACTCTTTGCGTGCGATTTGATCCGCGCACGCGTTCCACGTTCCAAGGAAAGATCACACTCCACCAATGTCCCAATCAGCCGGAGCAACTCTCGATGCTCAGGGGCTTGTCAGGAGCTGGCGGAGGGAGAGGAACTGGAATCCAACATTCTCCAGGGATTTTGTCGTAGCCGGGCGGACAGGATCGCACCCCATCGTACGAAGTATTTCTACAGCCTCAGCCAGCACAAAACTGGTGGCCGCTTCCCAAACTCCCGAAGGGGATAGTCAAACCGGCGCATACTGTGCTTTCGCACTTCCCCCGACCCGCCCCCTCCGACAGTGAACAAGCTCAACATTTTCGCTTGTGATGTCCGAACAGCTTCGTCACCGAACGATGATATTTCGCCACAGCGCGATGAAGTCAAAGCATTCCGGACCGGTACACGATCAGACACGGGGTAAGAACCTTTGATTCACTTCCAACATCCTGCACCTACTTCGGGTGAACACGGATCGAGGCGAGTAAAAGATTGACGGAGGCTGCTAAAAGCACAAGGTCTTTAAGCAGGAACTGCCCGATCGGCGCGGATATCGCCGGGAACCCACCTGCGGTTGGCTCCGCTACTCCCGGTGTGGTCAGAAAGAACGAAAGCGTAATGACAAATGTCACGCTGGACATCGCCGCCCCGAGCGCGGACGCGGCTGCATTAAAAGCCCCAAGTATAAGCATCACCGCTGTCGACAACTCAATCGAACCGATCACATAGCTTGCTCCCTGCACGCCGAACAGGACGTTAAGCCAGCTCATGATAGGACTGTGATCGATGAGCGGCGCATTGCCATGAGCCTCATAACTCGTAAACTTCATTCCTCCGAACCAAAGGAACACGATCGCAAGCGCCCAGCGGAGAAAGGCAAGAGATCCACGTGATCCGAATGTTCTCTCGGCAATGTCAAGATAAGCAGATGCTCGCATTTTGATGCCTTTCGTTGAGGTGTGGCCGACATGCCTGGCCAATGCTTGTTATCAATCAATGCGCGAAGAAGGGTTTTGCCACGGCCAGCACTTGCTCCTTTGTCATTGGCTTGTCGAACGCGCCGACCCAGGCCCTTTCGGCACGCAGATGCCTCACCTCGGCAGCGTGCCTAGCCTCGACTGAATGAATCTTAAGTGCCGTCGTGAGCACCTCCCCGTGCCCGGTCAAACTGGGCAGCTGCCCTTTGAAGGCCGCCACGCCAGTGTCTTCAAATGTTTGAGCGACACCAATGAACGTCTCGTAGTTCTGAAAAACGTCAGCGTATTTTCCGCCGGCTGTGAAGTCGAAATTCGGTGTCTCAACGGCTGCCGAGCCCAAGGCATTCTTCAGCGTCGAAACGTGAGCGGCCTCATGCTTACCAATAGTTTGGAAAACCGCGAGCGCGTGCGACGGAATGAGATCGGCTTGATCCAGAGCGACACGGTAAAAAGAACCTTCGAGGTACTCTAGCGTCAGTGCATAGTTTAGAATATCGACGATCTGACGTGGTAAACTTTGTCCGAATGCTTCGCTCGATACACTAGCGAGCATCATTGGTGCCGAGGCCAACGCGCCAAGCCTGAGCGCGCTGCTACGGAAAAGATCACGTCGCGCGACGACGCGGGAGGCGAGGTCGGGGTCGATGGCGTCGAAAACGTGACTCTCGGTCATGAAGACTGCTCCTGAAAGCTGCTCGTGAAGTCTGCTCCTGAGGCCGCTCCTGGCTGCATGCGGCGAAACCTCAGGGAAGGTGTGCTGCGCTGATTTTCATTTTGTAGAACGCCCCTGCCTTGGCTAAGACCGCATGCGGCCGATTCGCGACATCGAGCCCATTGGCATCGACAACGGCGGCACCAGCGAACGCTTCCGAATCCGGCGACAACAGGTCCCGCAGGATCGCGGCATGCCGGGCTTCGACCGAAACGAGGGTGCCAACTGCAGCCACATGCTCAGCGCCAGTCAGCAGCGCACCGGCGCCGTTGTAGGCCGACACGCCCAGGTCTTCGAACATCGAGGCCGTTCTCAGCACGCTGCCGCGATTGCCGAAATCGACCGATGGGAATGTTATCTCGAGCTCCGGAATGCGGCTGCTGCCGAGCGCCTTCCGAAAGAACTCGCGATGGGCAATCTCGTGACCTTTGACATCGCTCAGCACCGAACGCTCGTATCGAGTCATGCCCGAATACGGCGATGCCATGACGGCCGTGTAGAACGCGGCTTCAAGTTGCTCGAGCGCATATGCATAGTTCAGCAGCGCGATGTCGCCGGTGCCGAGGTCGACCACACCGTTTTTGGCAAGTGCTTCCGTGAGTCGAAGCGACAGCGGGTCAAAGCCGAACGCAGCAGCCCCCGGCCAGCGTGGCCCCCGCCCAATTCAGTACGGTCCGCCGCGATCGGTCGCATACATCCGCCCCCTCTCGTCGAGCTAACGAAGTTGCTCTCTCCACGGGATTCCTCCAACTCTGGCGTCGGCCGACCCACCCGAGGCTGAGTGCCACAGCACAGCGGCCTTAAACGCATACTGCGAATTAGTTGGAGGATGTCGCCGCCGCCGGATAAAGGGAAATGCCCTGTGACTATCTATCCGATAACCATTTATCATAGACCTTAATTCGGGCGCGATCGCATCGCGGCGGCCTTGCCTGCTGCGGCTGCCGTGGCCACCTCGCCGTATCTTCAATCGGAGTTCTGTCCATCACCCTCAGATTCTGCCGGGACGTATCCATGCACTTGGCGAAAGGCACGGAGAAAGCTGCTGCAGCTCCTATAACCGACCGCCCGCGCGATCTGCTCAACTGAAAATGTCCTCGCGGCGAGCATATCGGCTGCACGCTTCATCCGCATTTGCCGGAGCGCGACCATTGGCGAACATCCGATTGCGCGCGCAAAGCGCGCCATGAATGCGGATCGGCTCAAGCCGGCCTTCTGCGCCAAGGCCATGACAGAGTGATCGGCCGATGGTCGCGCCACCATATCGGCGAACGCAAGAGCGATTTGACGGTCACTCAGGATAGAAAAGCGTTCCAGCCAAACGCTGGTCGAATTCAGACTCCGACGGACGAGCGTGACGAGCACCTGCTTCAGGATGGCGGTCGTTATCGCCCGCATTCCAACCTGCCGGCCGCTGATTTCTGCCAACGCAGCCTGCAACTTTGACCCCAGTTCATCGGCGGGTTCGAAGCGCTCGACAATCGGCGTGGAAAGGCCTGCAAAGAGGTCGATCGACGAGCCGTAGGTGGCGCGAAAGTACCCGCAGATCAGCATGACCATCGGGTCGACGTCCCCGGCGACGAATCGCTGGACACGATCGCCGAAGCGCGGATCCCATTGCGCTTCCACCACATTCACTGTCGTGGCCGCTGTGCGGTCATCGACCTCGATGTGAAACGGCTTCTTGGCCGGTGTGATCACAAGGGTGTGAGGCACCAGAGGAAATGCGGAGAAACCACCCACGACCATTCGTCCGGTCCCGGAAAGATTGTAGTGGATAGCCGGCGCGTCCGCGCTCCCGAATGACAGGCGCCAACCTGGACTGACCAAACACTCGACGAGCCCAATGACGTCGACATCCAAGGTTGCCATCAGCACATCGAGATCGGACCGAGGCAATGCAAGATTTGGACGATCGGACATGTCTTTCGGACCCTCGGATTGAGCTGGTGTCCTAGTCTTGGGACAGGACAACGCGGTCGATGGGGAGCGCAGTCATCGCGCGATGGTGCACTCAGAATTGCAAATCTTGGTACTGCTTTATGGCTAGGACGGTGCGCATCTGCTCGCCATGACCAGCGGCCTGGCGGAAGCTGGGAATCTCTTTGACGAGCGTGAGCGTACCGCGCTTGCCGCGGCCCTCATTCCAACCGTCCAGAACTGAGACCTTAGGAGATCCTAAATGAGCAAAAAACACCTGATGAAAAGATGGCCAAGCTGATCCCGATGCAAACCCTGACATTTATTGCTGGTCTCGCCTAGGATGTTCTACGCAACAGCGACGTTAATAGGAAACAGCGTCGGTGAGAACACTTTCCGCTAGACGCGGGTCGACAATTCCGAGCCGGCGCACAATCTCTGTTTCCGCGGAAGCTCCGCGACAAACCGCTTGACCATCGCCCCTGCCTACTATGGCAACGAACTGGAACGGTCCGAACCACGGCAAATCTTTCGAGGATGAGTATGCAGCTGCAGTTTTATCAGGTGCGATATTTCTTAGCCCTAGCAAGGACACTCAATTTTACGCGGGCTGCGGAGCAATGCAATGTGACGCAGCCGGCGCTGACAAAGGCGGTACAAAAGCTGGAGCAAGAACTCGGTGGCGCGTTGATTCACCGTGAACGTCACCTCACCCAGCTCACTGAGCTGGGCAAGATGATTTTGCCCACGCTGGAGAAAATATTTGCCGCCGCTGAGGCGGTACGGCTTCAGGCGCGAGGCTATCAAAAGAAGACAATCGCCCCGCTCAAGATCGGGCTGGTGCCGTCAGTCTCCGCCGCACTCATCACGGAATTGCTTTTGGAGCTCGCCAGGATCATCCCTGACCTTCGAGTCGATCTGCGCGAGGCGGATGCCAACGGGCTCGTTGCGATGCTTTTGGATGGCGAGATCAATGCCGCACTCGTCGGTGACGCCGTGGAGCTACCTGAGCGTATCGACCGCTGGCCGCTGTTCGAGGAGCGGTACGTGCTCGTCCTGTCTCGGAAACATCCGATGGCGAGGCAAACCGTTATCCCGCTCCAAGACTTGCATGAGGCGGTATTTCTCGAAAGGGTCGGATGCGACGTCGCAGGCCGATTCAAGCAGGCTTGTTTTGCCGACCATCCAGGCCCTAAAGTTGTGCACAGGAGCGCTCAGGAAAGGCATCTTCAGCAAATGGCATCCGCCGGTTTTGGGGCCATCCTGGCGCCAGAGCACGCTCCCAGGCTGCCGTCGCTCGCCGCTATTCCAATTGAGGGCGACCCCGTCCGGCGCGAGGTGCAGCTTTTGGCCGTGGCGGGGAGGCAGTATTCGCCGGCGCTTGACGCCTTTATCAAGGTTGCTCGTGTTCGCGACTGGACGAGTGCGCTGGACAAACTCCGCCGCGCATCTGCCCCTGCCTCGAACAAGGACAATGTTCGCAAGGCTGACGCACAAGGTGCAGGCTCCTTGATCCAAATCACGGGCCCAGGTCTCGCCTCCTCATGCCCGAGCTTGTCACGGGCATCCAACCGTCGTTGCTGAAGTGACGCGAAGTCGTGGATGGCCGGGACAAGTCAGGTCATGACGCAGTTGCAGTCGCCACGCGTAGCCTCTTGAATTGACTCGTCTCATTTTCGGTCAGACTCTAAGGGCGAGGCTTAGGCTCATCCAATTCGGACAGGGCAGCAAGCACGGTTTCGGTCGTCGCTCCCGTAATGGAGTCCGGCCCGACACACGCTCGACGGATGATCCCTCGTTGGTCGAGGACATAGGTGGCCGGCATTGGCAACATCCAAAAGGAGAAGCCATGGGGAGCGGAGAGATCAAGGCCGCGCTGCAAGAGACGGCTCTTTATCTCCGCCGGCACCACGGACACCAGGCCGAACGAAAGGCTCACCCCAAGATCTAGGTCGGAGAGGATTTCCAGATCCAGTCGGTGATCGCGTTTGAAATTGCGTGGCAAGTCTCCAGTCTCGGGCGTTATGGCAATTGCTCTGGCGCCGGCAGCGCGGATACTAGGGGTGGCCCCGTGAAGAGCGCGTAGTCCAGCTGCGCACAATGGGGACCAAGTCCCGTAAACGAAGGTGACGATCAACGGTGCAGTTTGTCGCAATTCCAAAGATGAAACGAGCTTTCCATTTGCCTCGGGGAGAAGGAAATCGGGGGCAGGTTCGTTCGCCTTCAGGGCGCCGTCAGGAACGCCCGCCTCTCGCAGCCATGATGAAAGCAGCCGGTCGGTTTGGATGTCCAGCGTGCGAAAGCCGCTCAAGGTCTCCGCGGAGGCTTCGATCGGCGTACTGACCGGGCGCCCCTTCGAAACTTCGTCGTCCATTCTAGTTCTCCCCCCCCAACGGTGCCCCTCGCGGTCACCTGTCCGCGTATGTTTCTTGCATGGTGACCGTGCGTTCTGGAAAACGAAAATTCAACTTTGGAATGGTAGTCGTTGACGAATAATCGTTAGGAATAGTCGGCGGCCCCAAATATTGCGATGTGCCGCGGGGCAAACGAAGCACTAGGCGCCCCTTCCGTAGAGGAGGCCGCGACCGATGACTCTTATAGTCACCGCGCCCGTGCTCCCGCATACCGAGCGACAGGATGAGGCGGCAAAAGCCAACCATGGAGCGGGACGAACTGGTACGCCATGACTATCCTCCGAACCGACGTCCATCGGGAAGTTCACGGCGAATAATTTCGAGCGAAGACGATAGGCGTCGTAGCAAAGATGAAACGGTATCGTGAAGTCGGACTGAATTCGTAGGAGCTCGAATGCGGTAAGTCCAGACATTGCTCAGTCGTTTTCCCGAGTCTGCGGCTGTCCGTTCGCGCCCTCTGTTCCAGCCGGCAACGCCGCGTGTCAGGCACGTGCTCTTTTGGCGTTACGTCAACCGCCAACCTGGTCGGCGCGATGAGGGGCTGGGACCCCTACCCGTTCATTCTTCTCAATCTCGCGCTTTCGTTCCAGGCGGCCTACGCCGCGCCAGTCATCATGATGAGCCAAACCGGCAGCAGGAAATCGATCGCAAGGCCGCGGAGAACGACTACCGGATCAACGTGAAGGCGGAGCTCGAGATAGAGTTGCTGCATGAGAAGATCGACCAACTGCGCGAGCGCGAAGTCCTGAAGCTAACGGAGGCCGTCAGGATGCTGACCGAGTTGCTGGAGCAGTCGGCGTCGGGTGCACGCGAGTCCGATGCGGAAGGCGGACGGCCGTCATAACGCGCGGTTATCGACTTCATGGCGTGACGTCATTTCCCATTCGCCGCGCGGAACTCCATACTTCGACGGTACCTTGCTCATCCAGCGCACAACAACTTAGCGTATTGTGCGGGACGACGCTCCTTTCACCCGCCGACGGAGGAAATCCGCCATGGTCACTCGCGGTTTCACAGGCCGCCAATCCGGATCAGAACTATCGGACCGGATTCCCCCGGGACAGCACCTCGTCGACAATTTCCCGGTACTTACGGCCGGCCCCACGCCGCGGATCGAGCCCGCGGACTGGACTTTCACGCTGAAGGTGGGACCTCGTCCGGTCAAAGCGTGGAGCTGGTCGGAGTTCAACGCGCTCCCACGAACCAGGATGACGCGAGACATCCACTGCGTGACCTCGTGGTCGAAGCTCAACACCGCCTGGGAGGGCGTGGCCGTCGACGACATCCTCGCCGACGCTGACCTTAGCGCACCCACTCCGTTTGCGCTCGCGCATTGCTACGACGGGTACTTCACCAACGTGCCGCTCGCGGACCTCGCGACGGGGAAGGCGATGGTCGCGCTCAACTACGAAGGCCAGCCGCTCCCGCGCGACCACGGGGGGCCGGCGCGCCTGCTCGTGCCGCATCTCTACTTCTGGAAGTCGGCGAAGTGGGTGAACGGGCTTCAGTTCACGGAGCGTGACGAGGCCGGCTTCTGGGAGCTGCGCGGGTACCACATATACGGCGATCCGTGGCGTGAGCAGCGGTATACGAATGACTGACGCGTCCGCCGCAGCCGCGCGTTGGCAGAGCTGCGCGATTCTCGAGGTCGTGGCGAGAACGCCGGCTATCAAGAGCTTCTTTGTCCGCCTCTCCGAAACGTTCGACTACACGGCCGGACAGCACGTTGACGTGCGGCTGACTGCGCCCAACGGCTACACTGCCATGCGCAGCTACTCGATCGCCTCGGCCCCGAGCGATTCCAAGGTGATCGAGCTGGCGATCGAGCGCCTCGCGGACGGCGAGGTCTCCCCGTTCTTCCACGACGTCGCCCAAGCAGGCGACACGATCGAGCTTCGCGGGCCGCTTGGCGGACACTTTCTCTGGCCGGGGCCTTCCAACAAACCAGTGCTCTTGATCGGCGCCGGCTCCGGCGTCGTGCCGCTCATGGCCATGATCCGGTATCGGAAGGCCAGCGGCGAGCCAATGCCTGTTGCGCTGTTGCTCTCCTCCAGGACCTGGGGTGACGTGCTGTTCAGGGACGAGCTCCTCGAGCTCGAGAGGTCGCTACCCGATTTCGCGCTCGCCTTGGCGCTGACACGCGAGCCGGCGACGCGCCGCACCGACTTCAGCAGGCGGATCGACGCCAGGATGGTCGCTGACGTCGCGGCGCGGCTGCCTGTGTCCCCCGGCTGCGCCTTCGTGTGCGGGTCGAACGCCTTCGTCGACATCGCGGCGGACACGGCGCTCGCTTTGGGACTGAAAGCGAGGGCGATCAAGACCGAACGCTACGGCGCTTGAGAGACGATCCCTCTCGCTTTGCGAGAGGATAGTTTTCGCAAACGCCAGATTATCCGCGCGGCCTGCGGCAATTACGGTCGCGTTGAATGCAAGAACACGCAACGGTGAATGAAACGGGAGCCACGCGGATGCTGTCCAAGACGATCGTTGTCGACGGCTTGAAGGTCTTCTGCCGGGAAGGCGGCACGCCTGGCCGGGGCACTTAGACATCGAGATCGACTACGTGCCATCATTCTAGGAGCTGGATACGACCATGTTTTCAGTGATTTTCGAAGTCCTTCCCAATAAAGAGAACTGGGATGACTACCTCGACAGCGCCGAGATGCTGCGCCCCGAGCTGGAGCAGGTCGAGGGCTTCGTCGACAGCATCCGCTACAAGAGCCTGACCCGCGAGGGCTGGATCCTTTCGCTTTCGAACTGGCGGGACGAAAAGTCGCTCGTCCGCTGGCGCACCCGCATGCGCCATCACGAGGTCCAGCAGAAGGGCCGCGACGAAATCCTCGCAGACTACCACCTGCGCGTCGGCCAGATCACTGCGGACAATCAGGTGCCCGCGGGATACGCCCTCACGGAGCAGCGGCTCGACGAGACCGAAGTCGGCGAGGGAACGACGGTCACGCTGATCAACGCGACTCACCCGGCGGAGTGGAAGCAGACCAACAACCCGTACGACTGCGCCGAGTGGCTCGGCCTGAACCCGTGGGCCGCCGACAGCACGTCCTGGGACATCTTCGACGCCCTGCTCACGCCCGGCGACCTGATTCTGCTCATATCCTGGAAGGACGCCGCTGCAGCGCAGGCCTACGAGGAAGCTTCCGCGCCGAATGACAAGGCGAGGGTCCGGAGAGTGCGGATCGTGCGCGACTACGGGAAATACGACCGTCGCGAGGCGCCTCAGTACTACGCAGACGCCAAGGGCGGCGAGACCCTCCACGCCTGACACTCCGTCGGGAAGGGCCGGCCTGCTGCGAGTTCGACCTGCGTTCGCCCAGGCACGAGCCGTGGAGGAGACAGGGTCGATCTCGCGAAGCGGCAGTGACGACACACGATCAAGGAGACCCGCCGAAATGACGAGCGCGGTGGACGAGCGAGGCGTCGAGGCGTCGCCGAAATTCCGGGTTCTGCTGACGGCGTCGCTCGTCTCGTCCCTCATCATGTTCGGCTCGAACATCGTAGCGGTCTCGCTGCCTTCGATTGGGCGGTCGCTCGAAGCGTCCTTCGCTGACGTCCAGTGGGTGATCAGCGCTTACGTGCTCATCCTCATCAGCGAGCGTGAGACTGCGCCGATGCGCGCGGAGGCTCCCGCAAAGATGGCGTGTAAACTGATCGACTGCCGCGACCCGCTCTGACGGGCCAGCCAAAAGCCCTGTCAAAATCTGAAAGGAAAGCACGATGACGAATTCGAACGACGATGGCGCTCCCCGCCCACAGGCTGTGGTGGCCAGCGATCTTGACGGCGCCGGCACGCTCAACGGCCGTGCCGGCACATCGGAGTTCTCGATCGGCGGCCCCGACGGCAGGGGCGGCGCGGAGGCGGGGGCGAACCCCTACGAGCTGCTGAGCGCTTCGCTCGCCGCGTGCACGGCGATGACGATACGGCTGCAGGCGCGAAGGCGGAAATTTCCGCTTTCCCGCGTCGAGGTAGCTGTGTCGTACCACCATGGCGCGGATGGCGGCCGCGACTCCTTCGAGCGCTCCATCAGGCTCGAAGGAAACCTTGGCGACGAGGAGCGCGCCCAACTGATGCAGGCCGCGAACATGTGTCCCGTCGGGCGGACGCTCGGCCTCAGCGCCGACATCCGCACGAACGACAATGTCAGCGTCGGGCGGGCGGCAAGCTATGACGACGACTTGAGCGAGCTTCCGATCCCGAACATCGACCCCGACTAGTGTACCGCGAGGTAGTCCGCGAGCGCCACGGCGTTGTTGCGCTCGGTGTCGTGCGCGCCGAAGAGCAGCGTCACTTTGCCCGCCGATAGAAGATCCGTCAGGTGATCGACTGCGACATGATTGGCGCGGAGCTCCTTGAAGTATCGCTTGTGAAACTCACGCCAGCGGTTCGGGTCATGGCCAAACCAGGTCCTGAGGCCGGCGCTCGGGGCGATGTCCTTCAGCCACACGTCGACGCTGGCATGCTCCTTCGTGAGCCCGCGCGGCCAGATGCGGTCGACGAGCACCCTCGTGCCGTCCGAGGCCTCGGGCGGCTCGTAGACGCGCTTGACACCAGGCCGCGGGGACCGTCGAGACATTGGATTCTCTAGCCCTCCCCTCTCCAAAGGAGGGCACCTCGCGTTAGGCTGTTTTCGCGGGACTGACCTCGGGATAATCGATCGGGGTCTGCACCGCATTGTTCATGAAGTTGGTCAAGAGGAACTGAGCAGTCAGCGCGATCATCTCGACGATGTTGGCGTCTGTCCACCCCGCATCCCTGACCGCTGCAAACTGGGCGTCGGAAACTTTGCCGCGCGTCTCGATGAGCGCTTTCGCGAAGGCAACCGCAGCCTGACGCTTGGGATCGCTCGAGCGGCCCTCCCTGTTCAGCTCGATTTCGTCCGCCGAGATTTTGGCCATTTTGCCTGCGATGAAGCTGTGCGCGGCCAGGCAGTAGTCGCACCCGTCCGCCTCCGACACCGCCAGCGCGATCCCGTCTCTCGTCTTGACGTCCAGCGTCTTTGCAAGCGATCCCATCAGGCTAGCCCAGCCGGAGAGCGCGTTCGGGCTGATCGACATGAGGCGCTGCAGGTTGGGCACGAAGCCCAGCACCTTGTAGACGTTGTCGAGGATCGGCTTGGACTCCGCGGGGGCGTCCTCGCGCTTCGGAATGGCAATACGGGGCATTTGATCCTCCTGCCGTAGACCGCAAACGATTATTCGGTTGGTGACGATGCAGGCCGTCACTGACGCCGACCGTCTCAGCCAGTGGTGGCCACTGGACTGCCTCGAAGACTAGGGCGGGTCGCGACGCGGCGATCATATTTCTTGATCATGCAATCGATAACGGCAGGTCATCGGCTGAGCACCGACCGGCGCACTAATGTCACGTGTCCCGGACTTCGTCCTCAGCTGCGCCCTCCTCGCCGCGCTGACCGGGGGAGAAGCTGGCGGCGCGGAGCGCCCTCACCTCGTTTTCCAGGTCTAGGATGCGCTACCTGACCGGCTCGAGCGCTTGCGTCAACTCGGCCTCGGTGAAGCGCGGCGTGATGTGCTATGCGGGCAATTCCAGTCAAAGGCGTCAACCGGCGTGCTGATTTACACGTACGGCTACTCTGCCGCCGCGGCCGGGGCTGCATTCCTGCCGTTCTCCGCCATTATGGCCGCCGGCTCACGCACGGCTGGAGGTCTTGCGCAGCGCATCGGGAGCCGGGCGATGCTGGCGGCCGGCAGCCTGGTCACCGCCTCCGGCTACGCCGTGTTCGCATTGTCCGCCGAGCGGCCCGAGTACTGGCTCGGGTTCCTGCCTGGCCTTGTGTTGACCGGAATCGGCATGACCGCGTGCGTGGCGCCGCCCTGCGACCTGGGTGGCTCGGCGTCCGGGATGAACAATGCGGCCGCACGGCTTGGCGGCCTCGTCGCGGTCGCCGCGCTCGGATTCGCGTTTGGCGGCACGTCTGCCTCGGACGTCGCGTCGGTCGCGGTTGTCGAAGCGTACCGGCGCGTGATGTGGACCGCGGCGGCGCTCGCCGTGGCCGCCGCGTCGATGGCACTGGCCCGGCTCGGCAATGAGCCTTCCGAACGTCGCCGGGCAAACTGAGTTCGGGGCTCGCTCAGCGGGCAGCGACGCAGACGTCGCACGAGACCGCGCAGCCTTGCTCAAGCCTTAGGAAGGTCGGGGACATACCCGAGAACAAACGCGACGACCTTCTCGGCCGGCATTTCGCAGGGACGCAAAGAGTCCTCGCCCGACCTCAGCCGGTAAAGGTTGAAGCTGACGAAGTCGCCGCCCGCGAGCGCTCGCGCGAACAGGGTGGTCCGCTTTCCGTCGCGAGACTTCCTCACGGTGACGCCGTACCGCAGCCCCTCGTACACGCCCTCGCCGTAGCCGCTCGGTATCGCAGCGAGCACCGATTCAAAGTCCTGTTCCAGCAATGTCAGACCCGTCGCCTGGGGCAATTGAATCGGCCCCGGCAGATTGAAACACCTCAAGTATCGACACTCACGGCATCGTTTCGATAGCCGGAGGTGATTGGACGGTCGCCCACCCCGTGCCTATCTTCAATGCAGAACAAAAAGGAGTTCCGCGAATGCCGACCTACAGGAAAACCCCAGAAGCGGTCTCGAAGTTGACTCCCGAGCAGTACCGCGTCACGCAGACTGACGGAACCGAGCGCCCCTTCGCCAACGAATACTGGGACAACAAGGAGCCTGGCCTCTACGTCGACGTGGTTTCCGGCGAGCCGCTCTTCGCATCCTTCGACAAGTTCGACAGCGGGACGGGATGGCCGAGTTTCACGCGGCCCCTCGAAGCCGCGAACGTCGTCGAGAACGTTGACAGCTCGCACGGAATGACACGGACCGAGGTCCGCTCCAAGCACGGCGACAGTCATCTTGGCCACGTCTTCCCGGACGGGCCGCGCGACAAGGGCGGATTGAGATACTGCATGAACACGGCCTCCCTGCGATTCATCCACCGCGACCAATTGGAGAGCGAGGGGTACGGCGAGTACGCGAAGCTCTTCGCAAAGCAGGAGGCCTGACGATGGCAGCGACTACAGAGCGCGCGATCCTGGCAGGGGGTTGCTTCTGGGGAATGCAGCAGCTGGTGCGGCGCCTGCCCGGCGTCGTCTCGACGCGGGTCGGCTACTCGGGCGGCAATGTCAAGAACGCCACGTACCGCAACCACGGTACGCACGCGGAAGCGATCGAGATTACGTTCGATCCGAGCCAGACGAGCTTCCGCGACCTGCTGGAGTTCTTCTTCCAGATCCACGACCCTACGACGCCCAACCGGCAGGGAAACGACCGGGGCGCAAGCTACAGGTCGGCGATTTTCTACACGAGCGAGGAACAACGCCGCGTCGCCGAAGACACCATCGCCGACGTTGAGGCCTCAGGGCTGTGGCCGGGCAAGGTGGTGACCGAGCTCTCGCCCGCTGGCGATTTCTGGGAGGCGGAGCCCGAGCACCAGGATTACCTGGAACACTACCCGAACGGCTACACCTGCCACTTCGTCCGCCCGCAGTGGAAGTTGCCGGGGAGGAGCGCCGCCTGACGGCGATCGCGGTCTCCGTGGCCTGCGGCAGGCGCAGCCTCACGGCGTGTGTGTCGTAAGATGTTTGCCAAGTGTCCTCGCCGCCCCCGCGAAGTCGCTCACAACGCGACAAGGTGGCGAGGTTTGGACGGCCGGACGCAGCTTTGAGATTCTCGACCTTGGATTATTGCATATCGTTTGGCGTGCGCGGTGCCATGCCCGTTGCGACAGCCCATTCCAAATTCATCGTGAGGACTTGCAATGGCCCCCGCGCATCTTTTCCAGTCGGCGCTCGCGCTCAGCGACCTTGAGCGGTTCTACCGCGAGGTCCGGCACACGAGCGAGAGGCTCGGCGAACCTCTTTCCGACGCGGACGCAACGGTGCAGTCGATGCCCGATGCGAGCCCTGCAAAGTGGCACCTCGCGCACACGACCTGGTTTTTTGAGGCGATGGTTCTCTCGCCTCACCTGAAGGGCTACAGGCCGTTCGATGAGCGGTTCACGTTCCTGTTCAATTCTTACTACGAGACACTCGGGGCGCGGCAGCCGCGTCCTCGGCGCGGCATGATCACGCGGCCGGCATTGGACGAAGTCTACGCATACCGGGCGCATGTTGACCAGGCAATCGCCAGGCTGCTTGGCTCGCGGCCGACCCGGGAGGTCGCTGAGCTGATCGAGCTCGGATGCCACCACGAGCAGCAGCACCAGGAGCTTCTGCTCACGGACATCCTCCATCTGTTCGCGCAAAACCCGATCCGACCAGCCTACCGCGACCCTGCCCCGGTGTCGGTCGAGACCGCGGTTTCTTGGCGCACACGCGTTGGCAATTCGCGGGACTCCGCTTGGCGGTGGACGTGTAGCTCCAGCGCAATCGCGTGAAACAACAAGGAGAGACCAGATGACCACGGACAAGATCGACCAGAACATGGAAGTGATCGGCGCGGACGGCGTCCACGTCGGCACCGTCGACGGTGTCGCCAACGGTCGCATCAGGCTCGCGAAGCGCGACAGCGGCGAGGGCCAGCACAAAGGCCACGCGCATTTCATCGACCTTGGACTTGTCGCCGACGTCGAGGGGCAGAGGGTTCGTCTTTCTGCGAACGCGGCTGTGGCGGTGACATTCGAGGAGGAGCAGTCGGGAAAGCCCGTCTGAACAAGCAGGCCCGATGACCCTGGCCATGCGCGAGGCATAGAAGAGCGCGAACCGGCGGCAAGAAAGCGATTTTCCACCGCATGCCGCCGTCAAGGGGCTTGGGCCGACATCGAAAGGAAAAGGCCTTGGCGTCGAAGCTGGATCAACTACGCGCAGTGACGACGGTGGTCGCCGACACGGGTGATCTTGGCGCGGTCGCGCGTCTCAGGCCGGTAGACTGCACGACGAATCCCACGATCGTCCTGAAGGCGGTCGACGCTCCCGAGTACAGGGATGCCGTCGACGAGGCGTTGGCGTCGGGACGAAAACAGAGCGGCGACGCTGCACGCGTCGCTGCCGCGACTGCCGACCGACTCGCAGTCTCCGTCGGCGTCGAGCTGTTGCGGCTTGTACCGGGCTACGTGTCGACTGAGGTGGACGCCAACCTGTCCTTGAACGTCGCAGCATCGGTCGCGAGGGCCCGCCAGATCATCGACGCCTACAAACAGAGAGGCGTCGGGCCCGAGCGCGTGCTCATCAAACTCGCATCGACGTGGGAGGGAATACGCGCTGCACAGATCCTCGAACGCGAAGGCGTGAAGTGCAACATGACGTTGCTGCTGAACCGGGCCCAGGCGGTCGCGAGCGCTGAGGCCGGCGCCTTCCTGATCTCGCCGTTTGTGGGCCGCATCTACGACTGGCACAGGAAGTCTGCTGGAAAGGACTTCACCGCCGACGAGGACCCAGGGGTCCGGTCCGTGCGGGATATCTACGAGTACTACAAGTCGAACGGCATCGAGACGATCGTCATGGGCGCGTCGTTTCGCAACACCGGCCAGATCGAGGCGCTGGCCGGATGCGATCGGCTTACGATAGCGCCAGCCCTTATGGACGCGCTTACGTCCGAGGGGGGCGAGCTCAAACGCGTCTTGGCGCTGGCCGCCGCAGAGCCGCGCTCCCTCCGGACGCCGGAAGACGGGATCTGCCACTGGTTCGTGAGCGGAGACGCCGTCGACATAAAACGCCCGGACCCCGCGGGCCCGATGGACGAGACAACCTTCCGGTGGATCATGAACGAGGACGCGATGGCGACCGAGAAGCTGGCCGAAGGCATTCGCGTGTTCGCGCACGACCTGCAGACGCTCCGCCGCAGGATCGCCGAACGCCTCCAGTGAGGTCCGCGACGGCGGCAAGAACAACAACCCACGGAGAGCCGCAATGATCGTGGTGCACCACCCGAACAACGGCGGCTGATTGCAGACGGACGGGCCGCTGGCGCGCACAGCGCTTTTGGACGACGATACCCCATGACTATCGAATGCATGTTCAAAGGGAATTTCTAATTTCGTCGGCTGTGTCCCATCTTTGGGTCCGCTGGGCCGGCCGAGCACGCGCGGCCGCCTCGACAGCGATTGAAGCCGTTGCGCCGAGTCACCGTGCCACGCGCGAGCAGCAAAGGAGACCCCCATGAAATTACCGAGGACTGTCGGCCTGGCTGTTGCCGTCTCGCTGGTCGCCGGCACCGTGGTGGCGATCGCTCAGATCAGCGGAGCGGCTCCGGCCAGCCCGACCGCGAACGTGGTGGACGCCGCCGGGCACCTGCGCGTGCCGGCAGACTACCGAACCCTCTACCAAGCGCTCGGGAGCTGGGCGATTGCCGCCGACAGCGGCCAGGGCTCGAAGGAAATCCACGCCGTCTACGCATCCCCGGGGGCGATCGACGCCTACCGGAAGACGGGACACTTCCCGGATGGCGCCGTTCTGGTGAAGGAGGTCTTCGCGACCTCGACAAACGAGATGACCACCGGCACGGTAAGCCACGCAGACAACCTCAAGGGCTGGTTCGTTATGGTAAGAGACAGCAAGGGAACGCACCCCGGCAACCCGTTGTGGGGCGACGGATGGGGATGGTCGTGGTTCGACGCGGACAAGCCGCTCAAGACCACCTCGACGGACTACCATTCGGACTGCCAGGGATGCCACGTGCCCGCCAAGGCCACTGACTGGATTTACGCGAACGGATATCCCGTCCTGCGTCACTAGGCGGCCGCATGCTAGGCGCTCTCCTCTTGCCGCGGTTTCGCGGAGGCCAATGTCGAGTCCGGCAAGCTGGTGCGGCAAGCCAGAAGATTGAAGGGCTTATTGTGACCAATCGTTTCGGTTAGCGACCTTTCGGGTCCGACCGACGTTCAGACTACAAACGAGCGCATGGAGGTTGGCGTGTCCTTCTCGGTCTATGACATCACAGTCCCTGTCATGGTACATGGACTGAACGTGATGGACGACTATCTCGACCACGCCCAAGCGCTCGAGCGGACCAAGGGGTTTGAGCCTGGGAGGATACTTGGCGAGCGGCTCGCGCCCGACATGCTGACTTTCGGAGAACAGTTCTCCGTAAGCTGCAACAAGGTCGACGCTCACATGGCGAAGCTGATGCAGCGCGACCCGCCAGCGCCCCGCAACACCCCGATGATGTATCCGGCATTGAAGGGACGGCTTCTTGAGACTCGCGGCTTCCTGCAAAACGTGCAGCCGGACGAGATTGCCGGCGCGCAGTCCCACACATACGAGCTGACGCCGCCTATCGTGCGCGGGTGGTTCGGCGGCGACGACTACATCCGGCTCCTGGTTCTGCCCGACTTCTTCTTCCACATCTCGATTGCGCACGCGATCCTCCGGCACCTCGGAGCGAAGATCGGGAAGCGTGACTACCTCGGCAACCTCACTCAGCAGAGCGGCGGTGACTACTCGTGAGAGGCGGGCGCGGTGCGCGGCTCGGGCCGAGGCCTTCAAGGCAGGAAAGCAAGTTTAGATGATGCCGTTAGTGAGCGAGTTGCGAGAGGTCATTGGCGCGCTGCAAAGCGAAGTTGAATTCGAGGCTGCTGTAAGAGAGTTGGGAGCCGCGGGGATCGACCGCGCTCGCATAAGCTTCCTGGCGCAGGAGGAGATTGCAGCGTCCTGTGCGGGCGCCGTCGGCTGCAACATTAAGCGGCTGCCCCGCGTCGAGATTGGCTTGAGCGACGACCGGCAGCAGGTTCGCACGCTTGCGACCTCGCTCGCGGCCACTGTCGCGTCGTTCGCCGGCGCCAGCGCCGTCCTGGCGGCGACTCGCGGAGCGACCGCGCCGGCTCTGCTGGCCGCGTTGGCTTCCGGGGCAGTGTCGGCGGGCTGGCAGCCTTGTTCGGGCAGCGCCTACCCCGCGACAGACGGCTAGGCCGCAGCCGGGTCTCAGCCTGCCGCAGTTGCGGGAATGGAAACGATAACAGCACGGCATTTCCCAACGCCTTGCACGAAACATAGCGTTTCGCGTGGCGTGTCTACGGGTCCACCGGTCGTGCGACGGTCGCGTCCGCAGGTTTGCCCCTGTGTTGACCGATGCATTTGTCGCAGCGGCCTGAGCGCAGCGAAATCCAGGAGAGTGCAAATGAACCTCGACGTCGGGGACATGGTCGAGGCGGTTTCGGATCTCCGCCGACGCGGCTACGATCACGAGTATCGAATACGGGACGGCCAGCTCTACGACCTGACCGCCGACCAGCCTGTCGCCATCGGCGACGTGCACGTGGATGCCGCGATGAGGTTCGAGAGCGCGCCTGATGCGGGGGACGATTCAAACATCTACGCGATCGCCGACCGGAAGGCCGGCAGCAACGGCCTGTTGATCGACGCCTTTGATGCCTTGGACCAGGAGTGCTCGCGAGAACTCTACGAACAGCTAAACGCGAACCGCCCCACACGTCACGACAACGGAGGCGAAATAGCGAGCCGCTATGGCCTGCGGAAGGTCTTCAAGGAGGAATTCGACGGGGATCCCGAGCGGTTTGTACTGCGCATCGGGTTTCCTGACTTCCCCCCGTGCCCGTTCGGGCAGTCGTTCTCGATGCTCGGGTTCGACACGGCGGAGCAATCCTACGTCTGGCTGGTCACCAGCATCCTGCGAGATTCTAGGCTTGAGAGAGTCCCCTACCACGGGGCCGACGTGCCCGACAACGAATGAGCGCGCGATGGTCAGGCTTGCTGGTGGTGTCACCACAGCCCCGGCCCCGCGGCGCCTCTTACAAAGGACGTGAGATGAACAAACAGATCGTGAAGCAAACAATGCTGTTGCTTGAGGCGCGCGACCTCGAGAGCGCGAGAGAGAAATACCTGGAATATGTCGGGAGCGCCCGGCTCGATAGAAGCGAGCCGATCGAAGACGACGAGCAAGCGCAGGCAGAGCTCGCGAGCGACCTGTCCGAAGCGTTCGACGACACCGTTCACTCGCACTCCGACAAGATCGAGAAGCTCTCGGCGATGGACTTCGGGCCGAAGAGCAAGGTCGAGGAAGGCGCAGTGGTGAAGCTAGGCGGACGGTTTTTCGTTATTGCCGTGTCGACAAGCAAGTTTGTGTGCGACGGCAACGAGATCATGGGCATCTCCACCCAGGCACCGATCTATGCTGAGTTGGAGGGCAAGTGCGCCGGTGACGCGATCTCGTTCAACGGACGGGAGCTCGTGATCGAGGAGGTCGCCTGACAGCTGCGACACCGAACGTCGAATGCTGCCCCTCGGCATAACGCACGGCAACCGTCCCGAATCTTGTGGGGTGCCTAGGAAGGAAGCGGATGTCGTATGGCACGGCCCGGGCGATCTTCCCAAGCGTTCCCTGACCTCGACCGCCGGACACTGAACCACCGTCGCGTCGTGCGCCTGAAGTTCACTCCGCCCTTGGACTGGCGGTCGACGCTCGACGCCACACCAACCCGCTTCCATGGCGCCGGGCGAGTGGAATGGAAACGATAACGACCGGGCATTTCTAATCGTTGGCGTGTCGGCATAGCCTTTCTGAGCGTCGAACCGGGCTGACCCGTGACGGTTGTGCGGAGTGCGTGCCAGCATAGGGTGGCGTGATCGTCCTCTTGGGTAAATGCAATCTCCGCGTCGCAAGGACCCGCTCGAGCAACCAAGCACGTAGGAGTCACCGATGTCGTTCCGCTTCATCACCAAGTCTATCCACGCCTACCTGATCGATTATCCCGTCGCGATCGTCTTGATCGCGGGGCCGTTCGTGCTGAAGCTCGGCCAGAGCGGACCGGTCGCAATCTGGCTTTCGGTTGTTGTCGGTGTGGCCGCGCTGCTCTTGGCCGCCCTGACCGACCATCCCACCGGGCTCGTCCGCATCATTCCCTACTGGCTGCACCTTTGGGTCGATCGCGCCGTCGGGGTGGCGTTTGTCATCGCACCGTTTGCCTTCAAATTCGCTGGGCTCGACGCCTGGTACTACTGGGTCCTCGCTGCCGCTGTTTTGCTCACGACGTCAGTCTTTAACGCGCCTGAGGAGCCAGTCGCGACGCGTTCGGGATTTGACAGGCGCACAGCGGGTTGAAGGCGGCGACGGCGTCGTCGAGGGTCGAGACGTTGCCGATGTTCGTCCGTGAGGACTCGGGAGGGGCGAGCTGTTCTGCCCTCCAGCAGATCGCAAACTGCGCGGCCATCGACTGCCGTAATCCCCTCTAGGATCAAGTTGATGATCGTCGTCCACCACCTGAACGAGTCGCGGTCGCAGCGCATCCTGTGGCTCCTGGAGGAGCTGCGGGCCCCTTACGAGGTCGCGTTCTACTAGCGCGACGCGCGCACCAATCTGGTGCCGGTGGAGCTGCGCGAGATCCACCCGCTCGGCAAGTCGCCCGTGATCACCGAAGGCGATCGGATCATCGCCGAGTCCGGGGCCATCATCGACTACATCGTCAGCAGGCCCGGCGACGGCCTGCGCAACTTGCTTTGATTTACGAACGGCAGTGAGGACTGTCGCAGCGCTATTCCCCGCCGCTATCGAAACGATACGTGCCGGCTATTGGAAAATTTCGTCCCGCGCTGCGATCAATAGCTACCACTGTCGCAGATTTCATCGAGTAACGCCCAGGGCAACCGTTTCAACCAACACGAACAGGAGATCAATGATGTCCGAGTCCTATTCACTCCCTACTGAACCCGAAGGCGTTATCCCGTCTCTGCTCAAGCGATTTAACTCCGGAAAGATCGAGGCAATGATGGCCTTGTACGCCCCGGAGGCGGTATTCGTCGCGAACGACGGGCGAACCATCACTGATCGCGCCGAGTTCACGGCCATACTCGAGCACGATATCAAGCTCGGCCTGCCGCTGAAGGCAAATGTGCGCCATGTGTTCGTCGGCGGCGACACCGCCCAGATTGTGCTGGACTGGTCAATTGACGGAACAGGTCCTGACGGCAAGATCGTGCACATGCACGGCACAGCGAGCGACATCATGCGGCGCGGCGCGGATGGGTTCTGGCGGTACATAATCGACAATAATCAAGGCACGGCGGTGCGACATCCCGCCTGACGTATATGCGCCACGGCAGCTCTCAGCGATGGAGCCGCTCTTCAGACTGGCGTCGACGATCACCGCCACGTGGTGAAACTACCTGGTCGGAGATTTTGGACCTGTGCGCCCGAATTCTCCGGGAGACGACGGATGCACAGCTCGATGCAAAACGTCGCACCAGTGATCAACCAGGCTCACCGGGGCGGAATGCTCCGGCTGGCATTCTTATCTGCGGTAGTCTCCCTGGTGGTCTCGTTTGCCGCGGCGGCGGCGCCGATCCCCTGTACAACATCGACCGCGGGATCGAAGACGATCTCGATTGCTTCGGCGTGCCCCTGGTGGTTGCCGTAGCTCGGATTGGCGATGTCGCCGCCGGTGTAACCGACTCGCGTCGACACTACGCCTCGCAGGCGGCGGAACATGTCCTGCATGCCCCAGAAGCATCCGCCGGCCAGCACCGCCTTCTCCGTCGTCATGTTAGGTCTCCTCCGACCGGCCAGAGCCGCCGCGCGAGAGTAGCGGTCGCCGCCGTGGTGAGATCATAGAAATCGGGCATCCAATCGATAACCGGCCGGGATGAGATCGTCACGGACCGTCGTGGTACTCAGTCTCTAAGAGGCCGCCACCACGACGGGATCAGGCATGCCGCAAAGCGACGAATACACACCCACTGGGGCTCATGTGCCGGCCCTCACCTCGGTCGTGCAGACGCTGCTTGCACACGTCCTGGCACTCGAGCCGACGCAAGAGGCGGCCGACGCTCTCCTGGCGCGCCTGCGCAGGGCGTCCCGGCACGTCCCGCGGTTCGTGGCAGACGACGATCAGCACGCAAGTCCGGTGTCGCCTTACGAGGAGGAGATCGAGGCCTGCATCGGGCGGATCGTCGACGAGGCGGTCAGCCAGGATGCTTATGCGCACCGGGTGGACCCCCCGCCCGCGGGACGAGCGGACCTGAGACCTCCACAGAGGATTGAGAGGACGGATGGCGACTTACACGATACAGATTCCGGGAGGCCAGCTTTCCGATGAGCGCAAGGCCGCGCTTCCGGAGGCGGTCAAGGACGCGCACGCGAAAACGACCGGTGCGCCCCGCGACCTCACGCAAGCAACCGTGCTTGAGATCTCGTCGGCATGCTCTGGCTGCACGGCACGCCGCTGGAGTGCCACCAGATCTTCGTCCATGGCTTCGTCGCTGCCGACGCGGGGCATTCCCGCGGGCCGGCGCTACGCGACGCCGTCGCCTCTGCGGTGGCGAGCGCTGCCGACTTCGAACCGGGGAGCGTCCTGGTGACGATCTCCGAGGTCGCGCCCGACAGAATGAAGCCGGCCGGAGCACTCGCGTCTGAAGCGAGAGATGGAAGCGCTCAAGGCCGAGAACGCCCTGCTACGCGAGAAGCTGGCGTCCCGGGGACCGTGGTTTTGACGCACGCTGCGCGTGGGTTTCAATAGTAGCGACGCAGTGCGGCCGAACGGCTGAAGCTCAGCTCGCCCTTGGTGCGTCGTGGTAAACTGTGGCATTCGTTTGCGCGATCGATCCGAGGTCGCCGCCGCCTGCCACCGCTCGACGAGCCTGCGCTGCCGCGCCTCGCGCAAGCCGACTGACTATTCTCAGCGTTTCCGCAACGACAAACGCTATTCATTGTAGCCTCCACGTGACCTCGATGCTCGTGAGTGGAAGTACGGGCTTTCGCTTCTTCAGATAATCGCGTGCTTTCGGAAAGCACCGTCTCATTTCCTGAGAAGGTCGGGGTGCGCTGTCGGCGGCTTTCCCGGGCTGTCGCGCAACAAGGCGGTTCGATTGAAGACCAGCCGTTCGGGGCGGGAATCATCGTCGTGGCTGAAGTAGCCTTGGCGCTCAAACTGCAATGCCTGGCCATGGGGATCAGAGGCGGTTGCGCGCTCGACGAGGCAGCCGCGTAGCGTATGCATGGAATGCGGGTCGAGGTCGGGTGCGAGGTCCGTCGGGCTCGGAATCGCTGCTGAGAAGAGCCGGCCGTAGAGCCTGACCTCGGCCGGCAACGCGCCGACGGCGCTCACCCAGTGGATTGTCGCCCCGACTTTTCGCCCGCCAGCGCCGGCGCCACCCCTGCTGTCGGGGTCGTAGGCGCAGCGTAGCTCGACCACACGGCCTGCTGCGTCCTTCACGACATCATGGCAAGTGACGAGGTAGGCGTAGCGGAGCCTCACCTCGCGGCCCGGCGCGAGGCGCCGGAAACTGTGTGGTGGCGCCTCGTGGAAGTCGTCTTGCTCGATGTACACCTCGCGGGAGAACCGGACGACTCTCGTCCCGAAGGCCGGGTCCGCCGGGTGGTTTGGTGCGTCGAACTCCTCTATCCGGCCCGCAGGGTAGTTCTCGATTGTCACTTTGAGAGGCTTGAGCACCGCCATTCGTCGCGGAGCCCGCACATTGAGGACATCCCGGATCGCTGCGTCTAGGACGCCGTCGTCGACCGTGCTGTTGGCCTTCGAAACACCGACGCCGCGTATGAACCGGCGCACCGCCTCGGGAGGCACGCCGCGTCGGCGCAGGCCCGCAAGCGTCGGCATCCTCGGATCGTCCCAGCCCGCCACGTGGCCGTCGCGCACTAGCTCCGTCAGCGCGCGTTTTGAGAGGACGGTATGCGTAATGCCCAGGCGAGCGAACTCGTACTGTCGGGGTCGCGATGGCACCGGGAGGTTGTCGAGGAACCAGTCGTACAGAGGTCGGTGGTCCTCGAACTCGAGAGTGCAGAGCGAGTGGCTCACCTCTTCGATCGCGTCGCACTGGCCGTGCGCGAAGTCATAGCTCGGGTAGATGTGCCAGGCCGCGCCGGTGCGCGGATGGCTGGCGTTGAGAATACGGTAGATGACGGGGTCGCGCAGGTTGAGGTTCGCTGACGCCATGTCGATTTTCGCGCGGAGCACCCGCTCGCCGTTCCTGAACTCGCCTGCGCGCATCCGCGCAAACAGCTCGGCGTTTTCCTCCACGCTGCGGTCGCGGAACGGGCTGTTCCGGCCCGGGCTCGTCAATGTCCCCCTGCCCTCTCTAATATCGTGGACGGACTGGTCGTCCACGTATGCCTTGCCGATGCGGACAAGATGGCAGGCCCAGGCGTAGAGCTGCTCGAAGTAGTCGGAGGCAAAGCGCAGGCCCTGTGCCCAGTCGAATCCGAGCCACTGCACGTCGCGCTTGATCGCATCGATGTACTCCACCCTCTCCTTTGCCGGGTTCGTGTCATCAAGGCGCAGGTTGCAGCGGCCGCCAAATTCCTTCGCGAGCTCGTAATTCAGCACGATCGACTTCGCGTGCCCCAGATGGAGGAAGCCGTTCGGCTCGGGTGGAAAGCGCGTGACTACGATACGCGTGCGGCCGGCCTCGACGTCCGACGCTATGATGCTGCGAATGAAATTGCTGGCGCTTGCGCCCGCTTCTCGGCCGCCGTTCTGTTGAGGCACCTTCCGCCTCAAGCCTGAAATTCGTCGGGCGGATGCGCGCCGAAGCCGTGCATCCTGAGCGACCATTGCAGCGCCACGACGGCGCCCTTGACCGGCTGCAGGAGAGCTATCGAGGCCAAGGCCGTAATCGGAAGGTAGACGCCAAGCTGAAACGCTAGCGACGGTGCATAGTCCACCTCGACCCAGAGAATTACCGGAACCAAGACGTGTCCGACGATGACGATCACTAAGTAGGCCGGCAGATCGTCGGCCCGGTGGCTGGTAAAATCGAGGCGGCAGACAGAGCAGTGGTCGTCGACTTTAAGGAACGCACAAAACAGGCGACCGCGCCCGCAGCGCGGGCACCTTCCTCGAACGCCCCTCCAAAGGGAGAGGCCGACGTTGCGCCCGGCAGCAGTCTCTGCAGACGTCCAGCCGTTGTCGTGACTTCCAACAGGGTCTGCAATCGTCGTGGCCATCATCCGTCCCTTCTGCCTCACACGGCAGCATGGTATTCGGCGACGGCGCTCAAGCGTCATTCAGATGCGGCATGTAGTCGATAACCCGGCGTGATCACGACGGCCTGCACGCGTCCGTGCGCCAACAGCGGGAGGGGCCTATAGCGGGTGGGCAAATTATCTCATATTCTGGGAGGTTGGTTCTCTTTCTGGACATATTACCCTTGGAAACCGGAAGGTCTATTTGCTGGTGTGAAGGACGCGAACCCGGGGCGGTGGGGCCGGTAGTTGGGCGACTAGGAAACGCGCGGAAGGACGTGCCGCTCTGTCAACCTGTCCGTGGACGCGACGCTACCTTGGTGCCCCGCGCACGGTTTAACGGCCCATCCAGCCGCGATGGCGCGAATAGTCCGCTGCCGGTTCGAAAAAATTCCCGAAAAAATTTTTGTAGATACGAGACGAAGGGCGTTTGAATTAAAATAAAGCCCAGGCCGATCCCGGCCCCCCCGGGGGGTGATAGGGTCCGTTACAGTTTCGGCCACGCCGCGAAGTCCTGCGCCATAGCTGTCTCAGCATAGCGCGCTACCGCCATCGCCCAGCGTCACGACGGATAACACTGCCGCCAAGTTGGCAATCCGGCAAGTTTGCCCGACCTATACCGAAAACCTATTCGGATTCGCCGATCACAAAGCGCGCGTTTGCTGGGCTTTCTGAGCGCATATAAATTATACGGCAATCAGATGTTTCCCGTAGGATGCTTGATGAGGTAATCGAGCAACGGGGCTTCAAAATGAAACGCGTCGCAATCTATCTGCGAGTCAGCACATCGAAACAGGATACGGACAACCAGCGCCGGGAGCTGGTGGCGGTGGCCGCTCGCTCGGGCTGGGACGTGGTCAAGGTCTACGAGGATGCGGGCATCAGCGGCGCTAAAGGTCGTGACAAGCGGCCTGGGCTCGACGCTATGCTGAAGGCCGTCAATGCACGCGAGTTCGATATGGTTGCCGCCTGGTCGGTGGATCGTTTAGGCCGATCACTTACCGACTTGCTCGGCATCCTGCAGGGCCTGCACGATAAAGGCGTTGATCTGTTCCTGCACCAGCAAGGGCTCGATACGTCGACCACCGCCGGCAAGGCCATGTTCCAGATGCTTGGCGTATTCGCTGAATTCGAGCGCGGCATCATCCGCGAACGTATCAACGCCGGGCTAGCGCGGGCCAGAGCGACGGGTACGAAGCTCGGTCGCAACAGAGTGAAGCCCTCAGTGGAAGCGCGCATACGCGAGCTCAGGGCCGGCGGCATGGGCGTCTTGAGGATCGGCCGCACAGTTGGTGTCGGCACCAGTGTTGTGCAGCGGGTTGTTGCAGGATCACCGGTCTAATTTTTGGAAGATTTCCGCTCTGTTACTGGCGCGGCGTCCTGCTGCGCCAGCGCGGTAGCCAGGGCTGCTGCCGCCTCTTCTCCCAGCTCGCGCCGGATCAGCGCTAGCACCTCGGCCTCGGACTGTAGTCCCACGAAGTCTCTCGGCTGGCCAGTCTCCTTGCGGTCGACGAGCAAGCCGCAGATTCTTGCTTTCAGTTGCGTCGCCGCGATGGCCGCGCTCGGCTGGCCAAGCCTGCGGGCGAGTGCGCGGTCGGCTGCGAGGTCTTCCAGCAGCGTGTCCACCGATATCCGGTTTCTCGCGGCCATTTGCTTCTGTAGTTCCCGTATTCGGCTTGCGACCTTGTGCAATCTTGTGAGCTTCGACGCGGCCGGGTCCAGACTTTCCCGCGTTGATGGCGCATAGCCGGCTTTGAGGTAAGACGCTGCAGCGTTGCCGCTCTTGATGTAAGCGCGGGCGAAACGTTCATGTCTGACGTTGGCGAGTGCTGGCATGGGCTGCAGGGTACTATCCGGTTGCCTGGCACGCGTTGGCTTAAGCTTGGATGGCCAATTGCACGATTGCTCGCGGAGATTCTTCACGAGCACATTTGGAACGATAACCGACATTGCAGAGAAAAGCGAACGACGTAAGTCGCGGCAAGTGCTGCCGGTGCGCCGCCCACACCGGGAGCACCTAAATCGCGCCGCTTTGGCCTGGTGCGCCATGCACGCCGGCCCGCGTTACCGGCGCGCGTTGTTGCTGGCGATCAGAACGGAATGTCCTCATCAATCGTTTCGCCTTTTTGCTCGCGGTTTTGCCACAACGCGTTTCGCGTGGCCTCGGGAAGGTCGGAGAAGCAGACCCAAACGTGACTTTCCCGAGAGCGAGCGAAGTATTCTCTTCCAATGCAGTCGTATTCTTTCGCAAGCTCCGGGAACACACCATAGGGGTCTACCATTTGTGCATACCAGCAGCATACCTCGGCGGTGTCGGGATCGATTGTTAGACCGGCCTCCTTGCGGATCGCGAGCCATTCTTCGGTCGTCATTTCTGGAGTCTGTTCTTTGTTTTCAACCGTCTTCATCTGAGTGTCCTTTCAGGTTGGTCGGGGGCCTGCTCTCTTGCTCTCGATAGAGGTGAAGCATGTGTCGTTGTTGGGTCTCGACATCGACAAGTCGTCGTGATCGATGAAGCGCCCAGACGCGCCGGCAACGAGCGCGCGTCTAATGTCCAGCAAAGCTGCAGCGAAGAAGCGCGACGGCTCCTCAGCCGATACCTTGACTTGGCTCGGTGAATGGCAGCGGGCTGGCCGCGCCGGCTAATGCTGTCGGCGAATTCGACATGCTCCGGCGCAACGCCAGGGTCGATGACTGCCCCGAACGTCTTGGTCTCATCCGGCACGGCGCGGTCGTCTGGGTGCCGCTCAATACGCAGGGGGTATGGCATACTGTATAGTGTCACTCTCTTGGGACTGTGAAATGAATTTGAGGGCCTCCACAGTCCCACCAGAGCGCCATAAACGTTGCTATCGAGCAACATGGTCCCGCCTCGGAGCCACGACTGGCTCTCTCATGGGACTGTGCGTCTCTCCTGTGGGACTGTTGAATGAATTTTGCGTCTCCCTGGTGGGACTTCGCACCGGCGGTGCTGGCGTCCAACTCATGAAGGTCTTGGTCGCGGTGTTGACGCTGGCCAGCGTGTCATCGGGAAACTCCGTCAACAGCCATTCGGTCGAGGTGCGACCCTTGACGTTAAAGCCGCTGCGCTTCTTGGCGACGATAAAACCGCGCTCGACAAGATGATGGAATGCGCGGGCTGCCGTGTTCCGACTGACATTCAAAGCGGTTGCTGCTTCCCGGACGCTGTAAGGTATCTTTCCATTGTTTGAATTTGGCCCCCGGTACCGGCGGGTGATTTCGATATACAATGCGCGCGCTACCGGATCGAGCGATTGCCACGCCTCGGAATCGAGCATGTATTCCAGCAGCCGGATGTGACGAGGCCCGCGTTCCCTCGGGCTATCTTTGCGGGGCATCAGCGTTGTCCCCGCGTAATGACGGCGCGCCAGAGCGCTGCGCGAATAGCAGCATCCATCGCGACGATCTCCCGGTTGATGATCTCGAGATCGATGCCACGGCGCTGCAGGGTTTCGAATTGGACCTGGAGCTGACGATCCAGGTAACGTTCGCCGACCTCCGGTCTCATCGTCGCGATGAGGCGGGCATGACGATCAATGAAGGCACGGCGGTGTGCTGCGGGAATGGAATGACGGTGCCGGACTGCACGGCGCCGAAGGTCACGCGCGAGTCTGGTTGATCGATGGGCAATCTAGACCTCCATACACTTCGCGCGTAAGCGTTTACGCGTGTTTAAGTTCGCCGCGCACACCGTGAACACCTGAACGACGGCGCCTTGGTTTGGTGCGGGATGCTTGCGCGACCGACGTGACCGCAGCTTGAACATTTGATTAAGCGGTACGAAGGAAGCTGCTGCACCTTCAGATCATCAAGGGTCTCGGCCTCGTTGATGAGAATTTCGAGCTGCTGCCGGTGCCATGCTTTTCGACTTAGGTGCACGATCAGTCCTCCATCATCCTCATCGCGGTGCTGCGTGCGCACGAACCTCCAGAAGTGACGTTCATGCGATCCACGTCTGCGCGGTCAACGCACCGAACAAGCCGTCATCAAGTGCCTTCAAGAGTCCCGTATCGATAGCTTCCTGCGCACCTTTCGGCCCGACTCTCTTGCCGCTCGGCTCCAGCACGTACATGACCTCGGCGTCGCCAGTGGTCTTGATGCGGAAGGACTTGCACAATCGTTGGCCGTCGTCGTGGCAACGATCAACAATGAGCTTGGCCCTCTGTGACATCTTGATTGAATTGGACATGATGCACCTCGGCTACTGTTACTTCGCGTGCTGCGTCGCTGCATGGTCGTGCACCGCCATCCAGACGTCCAATGCCGACCGCCCATAGCGAACGGCGCGCGTCAGCTTGATGAGGGAGGGCCCGGAGCCGTCGCGACGATGGCGGGCGACCTTGAGAAACTGCCAGCCCAATGTGAGATATTGAGCCGGCTCGTTGGGTGTGGAGTTTCCGTTGGTGGGCTGCATAGATGGGCACCTCATGCTGAGGCGCTGGCGCTCAATACTGAACGTGCGGCGCAAGGGTTACTCGGACGCTAGAAAGGCAGATCGTGATCATCATCGATGGCGTCTGCTCTTTCCCTCAGGGCATCTACCGTCGCCTGGGGAATATCGTGGAAGCTGACCCAAACATCTCCGTCCGGAGAGCGAGCGAAATACTGTCTCCCAACACAGTCGGCTTCCGGGCAATGCGGCAGGACACCGTAGGGGTCCATTACTCGTGCCCACCACCAGGTCACCTTAGCGGTCGCAGGGTCAATTCGAAAACCGGCCTCCTTTCGGATCGCGAGCCATTCTTCGGTGGCCAACTCTGGTGCTTGTTCTTTGTTTACGACGGTCGTCATCTGCCTGTCCTGTTCAGGTTGGTTGTTCGAATTCAATTCGAGATGGGACGTCAGCAAGGCTTATGGGGTCACATCACCCTCTGCGTGGTGTGCGTCTGGATTTTGTGGAAGTACTGCACTGGTGTCCGCACCTTCCATCCAGATCGCGACGTCGTTCGCGAACGTTGCGACCTCCCGCAGACGGGAGATAATACTTTTTGCCTCGCGAGCTTCGAGAAGAAGCATAGACCGCGCTACTTGGGCGGGATTTCCGCTCTGAGACAAAGCCCAGCATGCCTCAAGCAATCTCTTGAGCTGCATGTATCTCTCGCGGTGGCGCTGACTCCGGCGCTCAGCTCGATCGGCGGCCGCTTTGGGATCAGGGACCGGCCTTGGCTTCCAGACAGAGGCTCTGTCAGCCTTGGCCTTCACAGCGGCCTTCACGGCAGATGCAGGTGATCCATATTCATCGATCAACCGGGCCTGATCCTGCGGTGGGATGGCCTTCGTAAACTCCGCTGCGGCAGCAACCTTCACGTCTCCCTGTTCCACAGCGTGTACCAGACCAGGTACGCCGTGATCTTTGACATAACGAGCTCGCTGGGCGCTGCGAACGCTGACGTTCAAGAGCTTTGATGCGACTTGCTGCGTCGCAGATGATCCGCCAATTGGCGGATGAGACCCCTTCGGCAGGTTTGCTATACCCGCCACCACCATCGCCCGCTGGCTTGCATCCAGGTGACGACGCTTGAGATTCATGCTGATCACGAAGCCGAGGGGATCGATACCCAGATATTCCACGATGCGAGGTTCGATTCCTTTCAGCAGGCCCGCACGGTAGCGGTTCCTGCCATCGAGAATTTTGCTCTCATAACTCCAGATTGGCTCGCGCTGACCATGCGCGACCATATCATCGCCGAGATCGTTGAGTTCTTCGTCGATCATCATCGGGAAAATATTCGCAAGCGGATGAAATTCCATTGGAGTCACGCCCCGGCGGGTGCGAGCGCGGGCTGCTTGGCCGCCCGTGCTTCCCACTCCTGCCCATTTTTCTTGAGGACGGCGCTGCTGATCTCTGCCGGAACAGTCGACCCGCTATAGCGAGCCCGCTTCTCAAACCAGCCGTCAATATTTTCGCGTGTCCGAGCGGAAATAACAACTTCGCCCTCTTTCATGGAGGCCATGCGATTGATCCTCAATGCTTGGTGTCGATAGGCTGCTGAATAGTCGCGATGAAACCTGATCTGTTCATTTCCAGATGTCAACGTGTTCAAAAGAGAACACCAACAAAGAGCGAGCACCAACAAACGACTGCGGCACAGGCACAACTTGGACTCTTGGATTCGGCAGGTAGAGAACAATTTTTTTGCATCAAAAAATGCGTTGCCACTTGAGGCGCGCACAACGATTTAGTGCAGCCGCGGAAACTAGCGTCTCTGCGAAGAATGATTTGATACGACCGACCGCGGATCACACGGCGTCAGACCGGCGCTCGTCATTGCGGGATCGACCTGTTGATGTCGTTGTTGGGGTTAATTTGGATCAATATATCCCGCGCATTGGTTCTAAGCATACGTCGAGAGCGCGCCGATTGGCCGCCACAAGCATACAACGGAGGTGGGCAACTATGTTGCCGCGGCTAATTAACTTGCGTCGTGGCGAGCGCCGTGACGTCGCGGGGCTGCAGATCACCGCCCAGAATTTAGTGGTGGAAGTTAGCAACGCGAATTACATGGTGGCCTGATCGCCGGAATGACCCACACCACCTCAGGCTTCCTTACTTGACCTCCGGGAGTTTCTCCTGCGCAAGCGAACCGGTGCCGGTTCGATCTCGCCCAACTCGCCCCCGGAGGCCGATGGTGCGTTTGCCTTAGCCGTCACACTTCCCCGCCTGACATCCCTGCCGCTCAACGCAAGGCGCTCCGCGCGGTCATAGCGGTGCCTCTTAGACAGACTGCTGCCCCTTCCCCGACGCCGCCCGCCGTTTCCGGTACTGCCCGCGAAGAAACGGCCGTGTTGATCGCGGTGATCGCCACGATCAGATGTTGACGTTGTCTCGTTCATGCTCCGGACAATACCGCGAGATCGGATCGCGGGCACGCACACGCCGATTTTGCGACACACCCCATTAAGTCAAGAGGCTTGGCAGGGGTGCAGGTTTAGGTCAAATATTTCTCGGCAGTCGTCGTCGGAGCAGTCGGGAGGGTATTTCGGATAGGCTTGGACCAGCGCGCTGTAAGCGCGCGCTCTGGCGTCGATGATTACAGGTACAGGACTATCAACGAGTCGAGGAGCGCGCGCCGGAGGCGCGCTACTCTGTTCCTCTGTTCCTGTGTTATGTCTGACAGCGTGGTGGCATGTACGGATGCCGTTTTTGTCACCTATGGATGCGGTTTTTGTCACGTATGGATCACCATTCATAGGTGACACAGTTATGTCATCTATGGAGGTGTCTTCCGTGGTTGCCGGCGCGGCCGGAATGCTGAGCGTGAAGCTGACCGCATCATAGGTTCCGCCGCGCTTGCGCCGGAGCCAGCCTTCGTCTTCGAGCGCGGCAATGCAGCGCATGATCGTGCGGAGTGAAACGCCGAGCTTGTCGGCCAGCATCGCGTAGCCGGGATTGCATTGGCGGGTCTTGCAATTGAAATGCAGAGCAAGCCGGGTTGCGGTTCGATACACATTGTCGGGCATGCCGGCCTCGCTGGCCGCGATCATGAATCGGTCGCGCGTCCTGAGATCGACGACGGTCACATGTGCAATTGGGGATGCTGATGGCGCTTGCGGTTCAGTATGCTGGGCATTACTACTCACAGCACGTTCTCCTTGGTGCTCCATTGGGATCGTTCCGCCTTTGCGGGGCGGGTATTGCTCTAGCCGGCGCGGCCACCTCGGTTTATTCCGGGGTGGCCTTCTCGTTTTTCCAGCCAAAATTGATGCAAGCCGACGATCGATGCAAGGGCCACGCCGCGCGCGATGATAGAAGCGCCAGCGCCGCAGTCATTTCCTGCAGAATTTGCAAGCACCTGTAACGCAGGATTCAAAGGCTCAGTTTCCGCGAAAATCCGGCCGTAACTTGCAACGGCGACCGGAAAGCCGCGCGTCCTGGCGCGCGGCGTTACATGTCGCCAGATTATTTTTTGCAAGCATCGTGCGCATTGACCAGCAGTTGATCGTGCGCGGCAAGTAAAACTTAAAGCGGAAATTTTCGCGCAGCGATGGGACTCGCTGCTGAAAAATAAATGCGCACGGTGTTCAATCCGAGACACGGCTCGCCGGAAAAACCGTCGCATAATGTTGCGCTATGACCAGCGTTGTGAACACGGGTGTGGATAACACCAAGGAACGAAATTGCTTCGCGACAAATTCTCCGAACGTGAGACGATAACCTACGATGAGCTTTGTATTCGTGCGTAACGGAGAATTCCCATGCCACAAGCGCAGGTTTTGATTCCCTACCGTGATCTGAAGGCCAAGGGCGTGCCGTATTCCAAGCCCCACCTGTGGCGGCTGGAGCGAGCAGGCAAATTCCCCAAGCGCGTGCCCATCGGCCCTGCCCGCTATGCCTACGTCGAAGCGGAGATCGACGATTACATCGCCGCGCGGGTCGCCGAACGCGACGCCGGTGCCACGAACTGAGAGACCAACGAGAAGCCGAAGGCGGCATAGCGCGGGGAGAAGCGCCATGCGGGGCAGATAGAACCAAATCAAGTGGGTGGCGCGGCAATTGGAGCGGCAAGGATGCAAAAAGAACAAAAAGAACTTGTGTTGGCTTATCACGAGGCCGGACATGCTGTGATCGCTCATGCGCTCGGCATTGCGGTGAAATATGTCACGACGCTTGAGGATGCTTCAGCCGCGCTGACCCACAGCGCGACGTATTTGGCCCGGGATGCCGATCATCCGGCGCAACTCGAGGCGATCAGGAAAGACGTCATCGTCTGTTTGGCGGGTCCCCACAGTCAGGCAAAGCACCGCCGGCCAAAAAAGAAAGAACCTGACGAGTGGAAAGACGATATCGAGACGGCAAGCGGTTTAGCGGCGCGCGCAGGGCTCGTCGCAACCGGAATCGATCTGCGCCGGCTCGATGAAAACTTCGAGTGCTGCCTAACCGCCTATCAGGCTGAGTTTGCGGCAGACCTGTTCCAGCATTGCAGCGAGAAGGCTCGCAACCTCGTTGATGAGCATTGGACCGCGATTGACACGGTAGCCAAAGCGCTTCTGAGCCGTCCGGTTCTGAACGGTGATGATATCGCCGAATTGATCGGTCGTTCGTCATCTCGTGCGAACGGAAAAACGCCCGACCCAGCCCGCTTTCTTCCCGACCAGCGTTAGGCGCTCGCGCGGATCGGCACCACGTTAGGTGCCGCTGGCGGCTCGACGATCTGCTGCAGATAACCAGCCCACAACTCCAAGGCTTCGCGCTTTTCGTCGAAGTATTCGTATAAATCATAGACCCTTTGGATACCCGGTTTCACATGGGCGAGGACCGCCTCGCGGGCGTCCAGTGAAATTCCTTTCAGCCGTGACATGCGCGAGCGCACGCTGCGGCGGATGTCGTGGTTAGTCCAGTGCGCCAGCACCACCTCATCGGGATCATCGCCGCGCTCGACCGCGATCTCGCGCAGCACCTTGAGCATCTCCGCGTCGATCTGCTTCTTCATCCGCCCGGCCACCTTGACGGCGGTTTCGCCGCCGTCGAACGAAAACAGGAACTTGCCTCGCTTCGGGCAGGCGTCGTAAATCTTGCGCAGGTCGGCAGTAATCGGAACCACATGGGCGATCTTGCCCTTCATCCTCGATGCCGGGATCGTCCACTCCCAAGAATTGCCGCGCATATTCCATTCGGGGCGGTCGGTATTCGACAGTTCGCGAACCCGCAATGCCGAGAGCACAAGGCCACGGTACAGCGGGCCAATCGGATACGGCAGCCGCGTTGCCGCGATCCACAGCGCACGCAGTTCGTCGTCATTGAGGATTCGTTGGCGCGGCTCGATCTTGCCGACGATCTTCGATATCTTGATGGTGGCGCACGGGCTGATCTTGAGGCCATAGATGCGCTGATCGATCACCCACGAGAAGAACCCGCCCAAATCGTTGAACAGTTGCCGGCCCATCGCTGGCGTCTCGATGGCCCTCGGGTTCACGACCTTCCCGAGAATATCCAGATCGGTGATCTCGGCAATCGGTGTGTCCTTGAAGATCGGGAACAGGTTGTTTTCGATCCGCTTCTTGACCGCCCTGCCCGAGCGCTGCCTGGCCAACTTGCGGTCGAAATAGTCGCCTGCGATGCCGCCGAACGTATTGGCGCGAATCTGCGCCTGCTCCTCCCTCGCCTTGTCCTCGACCTGTTTTGGGTCGACCCCTTGCTTGATAAGGTCCGACCATTCGCGCGCGGTCTGGCGGGCCGCCTCCAGGGTGGTTTTGGCGATCTCCCGGCGGGACAGGAAGGTCGAGCCGGGGAAGCGGGCTTGGAAGATGTAGGTCTTGACGCCCGTGTCGGTGACGCGGACCCCGAAGCCGGGGACCAAGGCATCCATGACCTGATAGCGCTTGCCTTTAGGGGCGGCTTTGAGGGATAGGACCTTGCGGTCGGTCAGGGCTTTTTCAGGTTGGCGGGGCATCTGCTATCGTTCCTGTCTGGAAACTATATATGAACCTATCCGGGCATCTCGGGGCATCACCGGGGCATCATTTTGTCGGAGATTGAGCGATAGCCGATGAGATGCAATGGAGAGGAAAAATGCAAGAAATACCTGCAATGCCTACGTTTCTGAAATTCTGTGAAGTTCGGTGAGAGCCTACGAAACGGCTTTCAGAATAAACTATGTAGACAGGAACCGGTTCACCCTGCCAAGGGCCGGATCGTTCGCGAAATCAGGCCGGTAGCCGGGAAGCGCCCCGTGAGTATTCCGAACATCATTACCCTCGGCCGCATCCTGCTGGTGCCGTTCATCGTATGGGCGATTGCCTCCAGCCAGATGGAAATCGCGTTCGCGATCTTCGTCATCGCCGGCGTCAGCGACGCGGTCGACGGCTTTCTCGCCAAGCGGTTCAACATGGCCAGTGAATTGGGCGCGCTGCTCGATCCACTGGCCGACAAGGCGCTGCTGGTCTCGATCTACGTGGCGCTCGGGATCTGGGGGGCGGTGCCGCGGTGGCTCGTCATCCTTGTGGTTTCCCGCGACATCATGATTGTAGCCGCCGTGATCGTATCATGGCTGTTTGACAGGCCGATCCCGATGAAGCCGTTGATGGTGTCGAAGCTCAATACGGTGGCACAGGTGGCGTTCGCGGCATTGGTGCTTGCGGCACTCGGCTTCGGCTTCAAGCCAGCGCCGTATGATCTGATCCTGATGGGTTTTGTCACGGTCTTTACTTTGGTTTCCGTATCGCTCTATCTCGTGGAGTGGGTGCGGCACATGAGCACGATCGAAGCAAGATAGATCGTGCGCCGTCCCGGCATGGAGTAACTGCGTGGCGACCCGCGTTCACCCTCGTCAGCTTGCATTTGCTCTTCCGCATGCAGAGAGCCTTGGCCGCGACGATTTTCTCGAGGGACCGGCCAATGCGGCAGGCCTGGTGCTGGTCGACAGCTGGCCCGAATGGCCAAACCGCATCATGCTGCTGGTGGGACCGGAGGGCTGCGGAAAGAGCCACCTCGCCGCCATCTGGGCCGAACACGCCGGTGCACGCTCGACATCAGCGCATGCGCTGACCGCTGACGCAGTGCCGGGCGCGCTGGCGACCGGGGCGCTGGTCGTGGAAGATTTGAAGCCCGCGGACTTTGATGAACGGGCGCTGTTCCACCTGATGAATCTGGCGCGGGAGGATGGAGCTTTCGTTTTGATCACCGCGCGCGAGCCGCCGTCGGCGTTTCAGATCGAGCTGCGCGATCTCCGGTCACGTCTGCGCGCGGCACCGACGGTGTCGCTGTTGCCGCCTGACGATCAGCTGTTTCGCGCCCTGGTTGTCAAGTTTTGCGCAGACCGCCAATTGGCTGTCGATGAAACCGTGGTGAGCTATCTCGCAACCCGGATCGAGCGCTCTTATGCTGCCGCGCGGCAAGCCGTTGAGCTCCTGGACACCGAGGCCTTGCGGCTGGGCCGGCCGGTTACCCGGGCGCTGGCGGCTGAATTGCTGCGCAATGCCTGATCCCGCGGCCCGTCTCGCATCTTGACGGCGCAAGCGCTGGGAACATCAATGTCATTGAAACGTCATCGCGATAACACATGCTTCGTGCCCTCTCAGCCGGATGGTGCCGTGTCTAATTTTGGGATGGATCAAACTCTGATGGAATCCGCGCAAGCCGTTGTAATTAAAGAAAAAGAATCGGAAGCCGAGACCCGCCCAAGCATCGGCGCCAGCCCCGAACGCTTCATTAACCGCGAACTTTCCTGGCTGCATTTCAATCGCCGGGTGCTCGAGGAATCGGTCAATTCCGGCCATCCCGCGCTTGAGCGGGTGCGATTTCTGTCGATTTCCGCCAATAACCTTGATGAGTTCTTCATGGTCCGCGTCGCCGGCATCAAGGCCCAGGTGCGGGAGGGCATTGCCGAGCGCAGTCCGGACGGGCTGACCCCTGCGGAACAGCTCGTCCTCATCAACGAGACCGTTTCAAAACTCGCCAACGACCAGCAGTCCATCTGGCGCGATCTGCGCGGCATCCTGTCCGAGGTCGGCATCATTCTGGTCGACGGCCGCGATGTCAGCAAGACCGAGCGAGCCTGGATCGAGGATCATTTCCTCCATAACATTTTCCCGCTGCTGACGCCGCTCGCGATCGATCCCGCGCATCCCTTCCCGTTCATCCCGAGCCTCGGCTTTACCGTCGCGCTGCATCTCGCACGGATTTCCGACGGCAAACCGATGAACGCGCTCATCCGTATGCCCGGCAAGATCGATCGCTTCATCCGCCTGCCCGCGGGCAAGGATTCCGCCGTGCGATTGATTACGCTCGAACAAGCCACCGGGTTGTTCATCGGTCGGCTGTTCCCCGGCTATACCGTCAAGGGTCAGGGTGCGTTTCGCATCATCCGCGATTCTGAAATCGAAATCGAAGAAGAGGCGGAAGATCTGGTGCGGGTGTTTGAAACCGCGCTGAAGCGGCGGCGGCGGGGCTCGGTGATCCGGCTCGAAATCGAAGCCAAGATGCCGGAAGAACTCCGCGCCTTCGTGCAGCGGGCGCTTTCGACCGCCGACGACGAGGTCCTGCTGGTCGACGGCGTGCTGGCGATGAACGAGCTGTCGCAGTTGACCCGGCTCGACCGGCCCGACCTCGAATTCGCGCCCTTCGTGCCCCGTCATCCCGAACGCGTGCGCGATCATGGCGGCGATATCTTCGCTGCGATCCGACAAAAGGACCTGATCGTTCATCACCCCTATGAATCATTCGACGTCGTCGTGCAGTTCCTGCAACAGGCCGCCCGCGATCCCGATGTCGTCGCAATCAAGCAGACGCTCTATCGCACCTCGAACAACTCGCCGATCGTGCGGGCGCTCGCGGAGGCCGCCGAGGCCGGAAAATCCGTGACCGCGCTGGTCGAGCTCAAGGCGCGGTTCGATGAGGAAGCCAATATCCGCTGGGCGCGAGATCTCGAACGCGCCGGCGTGCAGGTGGTGTACGGATTTCTCGAACTGAAGACCCACGCCAAACTGTCGCTGATCGTGCGCCGTGAGGGCGGCAGTCTCACGAGCTATGTCCACACCGGCACCGGAAACTATCATCCGGTCACGGCCCGCATCTACACCGACCTTTCCTACTTCACGTCAGATCCAATCATCGGACGCGACGCCGCGCGGGTTTTCAACTACATCACCGGCTATGCCGAGCCGAGCGATATCGAGAAGATGGCGGTATCGCCGCTCACTTTGCGCAAGCGCATCATCGAGCATATTCGCGGCGAGACCAACCACATCCGGCACGGCAGGCCGGGCGCGATCTGGATGAAGATGAACTCGCTGGTCGATCCGGATATCATCGATGCGTTGTATGAAGCCTCGCAGGCCGGCGTGTCGATCGAGCTGGTGGTGCGCGGAATCTGCTGCCTGCGGCCCGGCGTTCCCGGACTTTCCGAGAACATCCGCGTCAAATCGATCATTGGCCGTTTTCTCGAGCATGGCCGCATCTACTGCTTCGGGATGGGCCAAGGCCTGCCAAGCTCAAAAGCTGCTGTGTATATCTCGTCCGCCGACATGATGCCGCGCAACCTCGATCGGCGGGTCGAAATCCTTTGTCCGCTGCAAAATCCTACGGTGCATCAGCAGGTTCTCGAACAAATCATGGTCGCGAATCTCAAGGATACAGAGCAAAGCTGGCGGTTATTGCCGGACGGGACGTCAACGCGTATGAAGACCGTTCAGGGCGAAGAGCCCTTCAACCTGCATGATTACTTCATGACGAATCCGAGTCTGTCAGGCCGTGGAAAGTCGCTTAAGGAATCTTCGCCGCGCCGCCTCACACGCCGCACCGAGCGTCAGCATTCGTCATAAGGAAGCTTTCCGGTGAAGCGGCCGCGCAAACGCCCATCCAGCGTCGCGGTCATCGACATCGGTTCGAACTCGGTGCGTCTCGTCGTCTATGAATCGATGGCGCGGAGCCTGGTCTCGATCTTCAACGAGAAAACCCTTTGCGGTCTCGGGCGCGAGGTTCAGACCACGGGGCTTTTGGCGCCCGACGCCGTCGCCAAGGCCTTGACGTCGTTGCGGCGTTTTCGCGCGTTGTGCAGGATCATGAAAGTCGGCCGCGTGCACGCGATCGCCACCGCCGCGTGCCGCGACGCCACCAACGGTCCCGATTTCATCGCCAAGGCCGAACGCATCTGCGGCGTCGCAATCGAGATTCTGTCGGGTCCGCGCGAAGCGGCACTATCCGCGCTGGGCGTTGTGTCAGGCCTTCACAAGCCCGACGGCATCGTCGGCGATCTCGGCGGCGGCTCGCTGGAACTGATTGACGTTCAGGGCAACCGCGTTCGCCGCGGCGTGACGCTGCCGCTCGGCAGTCTGGCGTTACAGGACGCATCGCAGAAATCGCTGAAGCGCGCCGAGCGGATGGTCAAAACCGATCTTTCCGGAGTTGCCCAGCTCAGGGCCGGCCGCGGCCGCGCGTTTTATGCGGTCGGGGGGACATGGCGGGCGCTGGCGCGCATCCACATCGTCCAAAGCGGCTATCCGTTGCGGGTGATGCACGGCTATTCGATACCGGCAGCGGACGCGCTCGATTTCGCACAGCGCCTGCGCCGCCTCGTCTCGGCGAACATGTTGGCCAATATCGAAGTCGTCGCCGATGCACGACGGCCGTTACTGACCTATGCAGCGCTTGTTCTCGAATACATCATTCGTGTCGCCAAACCGAAGACCATTGTGTTTTCGACCTTCGGGGTGCGCGAAGGCCTGCTTTACTCGATGTTGCCGCAGGCCGAGCGCTCCAAGGATGGATTGATTTGCGCCGCGCAGACGCTCAACGAGTTGCTGTCGCGATCCGCGCGCCATGCCGAAGAACTGATCGAATGGACCGATCGTTTGGTGCGGGTCGTAAGATTGCGGGAAACCGAGGAAGATCGCCGCCTGCGCCATGCCGCGTGCCTGTTGTCGGACATCGGATGGCGGGTACATCCCGATTACCGCGGCGAGCAGACACTCAATCTCATCACCAACGGAAATTTCGGCGCGATCAGCCATCAAGGCCGGGCGTTTGTCGCGCTGTCGGTATATTATCGCTATGCGGGTTTGAACGAACAGAATGAACCGCCGGCGATTATTCAAAAGCTGGTGCCGCCATCCATGGTCGAGCGTGCCCGCGTGCTCGGGGCGGCGTTCCGCGTCGCCCATCTGATATCGGCGGCGCGGCCGGGTGTTTTGCCGGCAACCCACTTTCGAAGCCGCGACCGCAAGCTGATGCTGGTGTTCGAGCACCGGATGGTCGATCTCGTTGCGGATCGCGTCGGCAGCCGTTTCAAGCAGCTGGCACGGCTGGTCGGCCGCTCCGGATCGATCGTGCGGCGTTAGAGGCTAAGCCGCGGGTGCTGCATGCTGGCCGATCTGCGAAAGCTTGCGCTTCCGCCAGACCGATCCCGCCACCAGCACGATGATGATGCCGAGGATCCCGAAGACCACCTCGCCGCCATGACCGTCATTGGCAAAGTGCGGCATCACGCCGAGCGGCGCGAATAATGCGTCGAGCGTAACGCCGACCGGGCCGTTAAAGAACGCCTGCAGATGCGGAACAATCGCGGGATCGGTCGCCATCACCTCGCCGGCGACCCAGCCCAATAAGCCGGCGCCGGCCCATACCAGGGCGGGCAAGCGCGTGAGCAGCGCCATGATCAGCGCAGCTCCGGCGACGATCAGGGGAACGCTGATGGCAAGCCCGATGACAAGCAGGGGAATGCTGCCATTGGCGGCCGCGGCGACTGCGATTACGTTATCGAGGCTCATTACGATGTCGGCGATCGCCACGATCTGCACGGCCGCCCACAGATGCGCAGCCGCGTCCACGTCGCCCTCGCCCTCGTGTTCAGGTACCAGCAGCTTTGCCGCGATCACCAGCAGTGCCAATCCACCGACCAGCTTGAGGAACGGCAGCGCCATCAACGTCACGACGATGCCCGTGAAAATGATGCGCAGGAAAACGGCGACGCCGGCGCCAAGGATCATGCCCCAGAACCGCTGGCGCGGCGGCAGGCCGCGGCATGCCATCGCGATGACAAGCGCGTTGTCACCTGACAGCAGGATGTTGATCCACATGATCTTGCCGAGCGCGACCCAAAAAGCGGGCTGCTGCATCTCGCTTTGAAATTGCGCGATGAATGTTGTGATCGTCGCCGGATCGAAAATTTGCAGCACCCAATTCACAGTGAATTCCCCTCGGCCGGAGGCCGTTTCCGCGCGGCTTGCTTGCCGCTGCCCGTATCAATCAGCTGACGATTTCGTTGCCTGAGAAAAATTGTGCGATTTCGATTGCGGCGGTCTCAGGCGCATCCGATCCATGCACCGAGTTTTCACCGATCGATTTCGCGTGCAGCTTGCGGATCGTACCATCGGCCGCCTTGGCAGGATCGGTCGCGCCCATGACTTCGCGATGCCTAAGCACGGCGTTTTCGCCTTCGAGAACTTGCACCACGACGGGACCGGAAGTCATGAAATCCACCAGCTCGCCAAAGAACGGACGCTCCTTGTGGACGGCGTAGAAGGTTTCGGCTTGTTCGCGGGTCATGCGAATGCGCTTCTGGGCAACGATCCGAAGCCCCGCCTTCTCGATCAGCGCATTGATCGCGCCCGTTATGTTACGCGCGGTTGCGTCGGGCTTGATAATCGAAAAGGTGCGCTCAATCGCCATGATTTCGTCCTTGAACAGGGCTGGATGGGAGTTGCGGCGCTTATATCGGCGCTGTCGGCGAACGGCAAGCGATCAGCGAAAGACTCGGGCTGTCTCGGCGGCCAACCGAAGCCTTCGAATTGCAACAATTTCACAAAGATGAACCTTCTCTGAAACCAACATCCCGATCTCGTTCACCTTCTCAAGGATAGGCTTCAATCAGCCGAACGCCTCGCGGATTGGGGGGACGGCAGCACTTTCCGAAGGCGCCGACACAGCGCCGAACCTTGAGGAGACGACCATGTTACGCAAACTCTCGCTTGTTGCAGTTGCCGCGGCATCGCTGGGTGCGGCGGCGCTGGCGCCGACCTCCGCCTCCGCCTGGGGCGGTCACGGTTGGCGGGGCGGATGGCATCATGGCTGGGGCGGTCCCCGCTTCTTCGTCGGCGGCCCGGCCTATGGCTATGGTAACGGCGGCTGCTATATGCGGCGATTGGTCCCAACCCCGTGGGGGCCCAGATGGCGCTCGGTAAATCGCTGTTATTGATCTGAACTCCCCATCCGAAGTCAAAGGCCCTCCGAAGTCAAAAGCGCTCCGAAGTCAAAAGGCCCTGGCCCACTTGTGGCCGGGGCTTTCCTTTTAGTCATTAAGGAGGAACCATCCGGCATCCTTCGTTCCATTCTGGCTGGAAAAGGCAGGCAATTGACCACCAAGGGGAAACAATTTGCATCCTAGTAACTTGGTCCGGTGCGATCTCCTTGAAGCGGAAGTGCACGGAAGCGTGATGAACAGCCGAATCACCGACGACAGCGAACAAATGGATCACAGGACGACTCGATCGATCTGCGACGCGATAGGTGAACGGCTGCAGCAAGATCTGCGCCCCGAAACTTCGCGCCTGTCACCGCATTTGCAGGGTCTGATGGACGAATTGCGCAGGCGGGACGGCGAAGACCGATGCTGGGATTAGCTGACTGAATTTTCGGCATAGGCGATCGGCGGGGGCAAATTTCGCTCATAAACGGGTTGCGTTTGGCGCCGGGTCCGGTGACAACCCCGCATGCTTTCAATCACCGACATATCGGTCCGGATTGCCGGACGGCTTCTGATCGATCATGGCTCCGCGCAGATCGTCCCCGGCGCGCGCGTTGGTTTGATCGGTCGCAACGGCGCCGGTAAATCGACGCTGTTCCACGCCATTCGCGGCGAACTGCCGACAGAGACCGGCACCATCACCATCCCTCCTCGCTGGCGCGTGGGCAGTCTGGCACAGGAAGCACCCAACGGGCCGGAAAGCCTGCTTGAGGTCGTGCTCAAGGCGGACCTAGAGCGCGATGCCCTGCTACGCGAAGCCGACACCGCCCATGATCCTCACCGGATCGCGGAAATCCAGACACGGCTTGTCGACATTGACGCCCATTCGGCGCCCGCCCGTGCCGCGGCGATCCTGAGCGGCCTCGGGTTCTCGACCGCAGATCAGGCGCGGCCATGTTCGGAATTTTCCGGCGGCTGGCGGATGCGCGTGGCGCTCGCCGCGACGCTGTTTGCAGCTCCCGATCTGCTGCTGCTGGATGAGCCGACCAACTATCTGGATCTCGAAGGCACGCTGTGGCTTGAAGACCATCTCGCGAACTATCCGCGCACGGTCATTGTCATCAGTCATGACCGCGATCTACTGGATACGTCGGTGGACCAGATCCTTCATCTGGACCGCGGCAAACTAACGCTCTACCGCGGAACCTACTCTTCGTTCGAGGAGCAACGCGCCACGCGCGAGATGCTCGACGCCAAGCACGCCAAGCGCCAGGACGCGGAGCGCAAGCGCCTGCAGGCCTTTGTCGACCGCTTCAAAGCCAAGGCGTCGAAAGCGCGCCAAGCCCAGTCCCGCGTGAAAATGCTGGAAAAGATGAAGCCGATCGCAGCGCTAGTCACGCAAGACGTGCGGGAGATCACCTTCCCTGCACCGGAAAAGATGCTGTCGCCGCCGATCATTGCGGTCGACGATGTTTCGGTCGGTTACGATCCGAAAAGCCCGGTGCTGAACCGCGTCACCTTGCGGATCGATACCGACGACCGCATCGCGTTGCTCGGCTCCAACGGCAACGGCAAATCGACGCTGGTCAAACTGCTTGCCAACCGGCTGGCGCCTTTTTCGGGCACGATCACGCGCGCCGAGAAGATTTCTATCGCCTATTTTGCGCAACACCAGCTCGACGAATTGCGCGAAGACGGCTCGCCCTACGATCACGTCCGCAAGCTGATGCCGGACGCTCCCGAAACCAAGGTGCGCGGCCGCACCGGGGCGATCGGCTTCTCGGGCAAGGCCGGCGACACTCTCGTGAAAAGCCTGTCGGGCGGCGAAAAGGCGCGGCTGCTGCTGGGCCTTGCGACCTTCTTCGGTCCCAACATGATCATTCTCGACGAGCCGACCAACCATCTGGACATTGACAGCCGCGCGGCGCTGGCGGAGGCGATCAATGAATTTCCCGGCGCGGTCATCATGGTCTCGCACGATCGCTATCTGATCGAAGCCTGCGCCGATCAATTGTGGGTCGTAGCCGACCATGCCGTCACGACCTATGACGGCGACCTCGACGATTACAGGCGCATGGTATTGTCGGCCCGCGGCATGCGCACGAATTCGCGCGACCGCGAACGCGGCAACGGCCGCGACAAGGCCGCGCGCAACAAGGGTGAAAAGCGGGTTCCGCTGAAGCAGAAAATCTCAGAGGCCGAGGCCGAGATCGCGCGCATCAACGGCATTATCTCGAAAATCGACACGGCGCTCGCGCTGCCGGATCTGTTCAAGCGGGACCCGAAGCAGGCGGCCCAGCTCAGCAAGGCGCGGGCCGGTGCGGCGAGCGCCTTGCAGCGGGCCGAGGAAGAATGGCTGGCGGCAAGTTCGCAATATGACGAAGCGGCGGGCTAAGCGAATTTCACTGCAAGAATGCAGGGAACGGCTACGTCGCGTCCTGCCTCTTCCTGGGCTTTGCAGTCTTGGGCTGCGCGACCGGCTCAGGTGCACGCTCGATCGAGCTCAGCCGTCCGGATGTGAAGGTGTAGATTCCGGCGCGCTGCCCCTTCGAGTAATTGATCACCGCCACCCGATCGCCGCGGGGGTTGGTGGAGAGATTGACGCTGTCAGGTGCGCCGATGCCGCGCACGACGTCGCATTCGGTATGACCAAGTGCCACCGATCCCGATGTCGATGGGGGTGGCGCACCAGCGGCGCCGTCGGTCAACGCGTCTGCGGCTCCGCCGGCAGGCGTCATCCCCGGGCAAAGCCCATCGGCACTGACCATATCTTCCGCAGTAACCGCCTTGCTGGGGCTTAGCGGCGGAGTTTCAATCGAAACGTTTCGGATGAATAGCCTGCCGGAGCGCGAAAACCATTCCGCATCTTTCGACATAAGGTCGGACGCGCCTGAACAGCCCACGACGGCAGGGGCAAGCAGAAGCAACGCAAACAGTTGTTTTCGATGAGAGTTTTTGTCTCGCACGATTACTTAAGTTCCCACCCCGTCGCCTAAGCGCTTGTCCCACCATCACTTTGCGGCACGACCGTGGCTAGCTGCAAGTGCATGGACCGAAACTGCAAATTATCGTTAATTGCCGGACATTGCTATTCCCGCCGCTGCCACCGGCCGCGCTCGTCGGCCTGCCAATAGGTGACCTCGAATCCGCGCGCCTTGCAATCCGTCCAGGCGCCCCGCGCGGCGGCCAGCGCCTCGCCATCGTCGCCGTTAAAGACCAAAACCATCCGATCATAGGCGTGCGAATCCGCGGGCAAGCCGGCATTGTCGATCAGAAACCTGACATTGGCCCCATTCGGGTTGCCCTCTTCCACCGCTAGCACGATCGGCTGATCCTGCGCATCGCCGGCGCGCCAGGTGGCATGCGGCAAGAACGAATCGTCGCGATAGGTCCACAAATGAGCGTCGAGCGCATCGGTGCGCTCCTGCGATGTCGACTGCACCACGACCCGCCAGCCACGCTCCAGCGATTTTTCGAGCAAGGAAGGCAAAACGTTTTCAAGCGACATGTTTTGCAGGTGGTAAAACAGAACTTCGGTCATCGCTTGGCTTCATAGTACTCCGCGACCAGCCGCTCCAGCAGGCGAACACCGTAACCCGAACCCCAGCTGTGATTGATGTCGGATTTCGGCGCGCCCATCGCGGTTCCCGCGATATCTAGATGCGCCCACGGGGTGTCGTCGACGAAGCGCTGCAGGAACTGCGCGGCGGTGATCGAACCGCCATGACGGGTGCCGGTGTTCTTCATGTCGGCGAACTGCGAATCGATCTGCTTGTCGTATTCCGGGCCAAGTGGCATGCGCCAGACCCGCTCTCCCGTTGCAAGCCCGATCTTGGTCAAGCGTTCGGCCAGTTCATCGTTATTGGAGAACAAGCCGGCATATTCGGTGCCGAGCGCGACCATGATCGCACCGGTCAGCGTTGCCAGATCGACCATGAATTTCGGCTTGAACTTTTTCGCCACATACCAGAGCACGTCCGCCAGCACCAATCGACCCTCGGCGTCGGTGTTGATGATCTCGATGGTCTGCCCGGACATCGACGTCACGATGTCGCCGGGACGTTGCGCGTTGCCGTCGGGCATGTTCTCGACAAGGCCGATGGCGCCAACCGCGTTGACCTTGGCCTTCCGCGCGGCCAGCGCATGCATCAGTCCGACGACGCAAGCTGCGCCGCCCATGTCGCCCTTCATATCCTCCATGCTTCCTGCGGGCTTGATGGAAATGCCGCCGGTATCGAAACAAACGCCCTTGCCGACAAAAGCAACCGGCTGATCGCCGCGCTTGCCGCCATTCCAGCGCATGATCACGGTGCGGCCGGGCCGCGTCGAGCCTTGGGCGACACCGAGCAGCGCGCCCATTCCGAGTTTGGTCATGGCCTTGACGTCGAGTACCTCGACATCGACGCCGAGCTTGCGCAGCTGGCTGGCGCGGCGCGCGAATTCCTCCGGATAAAGGACGTTCGGAGGCTCGTTCACCAGTTCGCGCGCCATGACGACGCCATCGACGATGTGAGCGTGAGGGGCGAACGCCTTTCGCGCAGCCGCCACATCATCGACCGCGAGCGAAACGTCCGCGCGCAATGCGGCCTCATCGCCGTCCTTCTTTTTGGTTTTGTAACGGTCGAACTTATAGGCGCGCAGCCGTATGCCCGATGCGACCGCGGCCGCCTGATCGGCCGTCATCGCCCCTGTCGGCAATTCCGCAATGATCGTCACGACACCGTTGCCGGCGCGCAGCTTGCCGGCCGCCGCGCCGCCAAACTTGAGAAAATCATTGTCCTTGATGGCCGAAAGCTTGCCAGCGCCGATCACGATCAGTCGCGAGGCCTTGAGGCCCTCCGGCGCCAGAATATCGAGCGTGGACCCGCTCTTTCCCTTGAACTGGTTGGTGTCGGCGGCGCGCTTGACCAGATTGGCCGCCCCGCCCAGCGTCTCGCGGGTCGCCGCACCGAACTTCAACGTATCGTCGCAGAATACCACCAGAACCCCACGCGGGGCGGTGGAAAACGGAACGAATCCGACCTTGACGGCGTCGGGCATAGGCAATCCTCCAAAATCAGGGCTGTCGCTGGTCGGGAACCCGGCGGGCGGCTTTGAATGTTCTCTTCGGCTGTGATTCACGTCCGTCCAGAGCAGGTCCCGGACACTATGACCTGTCGGCGGCTGCCCTGCCAAGCGCCGGTCGTGGCCGGGGGGCCACATAGCTCGAATATTAACCATATCCGGCGGGCGCCATGGCCCAGCCATTTTGTTGATGGATCAAAGGGATGCTAGTGATAGACGGAGCGGGCTGGACGAATGGCGGCGCGACCAAGGGGGATCCCCAATTCGGGATTGGTCGCCAGCCGCAGCTTCAGCTCGCAGGGGGCGGGGATCGTGCGGTAACGATGGGGTCGATCGACAGGTATATCTTTCGCACGACGCTCGCGTCGTTTGCGCTGGTTCTGGTCAGCCTGACGGGGGTGATCTGGATTACGCAGGCGTTGCGCGGCATCGACCTGATGACCAGCCAGGGTCAGACCATCCTCACCTTCCTCGGCGTCACCAGTCTGGTCATTCCGGCGCTGGTGCTGATCATCTCGCCCATCGCCCTGATGATCGCGATCTCGCACACGCTGAACAAGCTCGCGACCGACTCTGAGATCATCGTGATGAACGCGGCCGGCTTCTCGCCATTCCGGCTGTTCCGTCCGTTTCTCTATGCCACCTTGGTGGTGGCGATCATGGTTGCCTTCATCGCCTCTTATCTTGCGCCCGATGGCATGCGCCGCCTGAAGCAATGGGATGCCGAAATCACCGCGGATGTGCTGGCCAATATCCTGCAGCCCGGCCGCTTCGCTCAGCTCGATCAGAACCTGACCATCCGCATTCGAGAGCGGCAACCCGGCGGCGTGCTTGTCGGCATCTTTGTCGACGACCGCCGCGATCCCAAGGAACGTGTCAGCATCATCGCCGACCACGGAACGGTCATGAAGAACGAGACCGGCTCGTTTCTGATCCTCGAGGACGGAAATCTCCAACGCTTCGAAGTCGGCAAGCGCGACCCCGCGCTGGTGGCGTTCGGCCGTTATGCATTCGACATGTCGAAATTCTCGAATCAAGGCCGCGACGTCACGTTGGGCATTCGCGAACGCTACCTTTGGGAGTTGCTTTCGCCGCCTGCCGATGATGCGGTCTACGCCCAGTTGCCCGGACAGTTCCGCGCCGAGCTGCATGACCGTTTCATGGCGCCAATCTACCCGTTTGCATTCGCGGCGCTCACCTTTGCCTTTCTCGGCGCGCCGCGCACGACGCGCCAGAGCCGCAACTTTTCGATCTCTACTGCCATCCTCGCCGTGTTCGGGCTGCGCATGGCGGGTTTCGCCTGCTCCGTCGTGGCGGTGAAATCGCCGCTCGCTCCCCTCGTTCAATATCTCATGCTGGCATTTGCCATCGGCGCAAGCCTTTGGATCATCCTCGGCAGCGTCGTGGTCGAACCGCCGGCTGCGCTGATGGAAGCGATCAACAAATCGAACGCGCGTCTTTTGCGGCTTTTCGGGCGGCCCGCCACAGCATGAGCATGATGACCAACACGCTTGGGCGATACTTCGCCGGCCGCTTCGTGGTCTCGGCGGTGGGCGTGTTTGCCAGCATTTTCGTCCTGCTGGTGCTCGTCGATTACATCGAAATGGTCCGGAAGACTTCGGGGCTGGTTTCGGCCTCGGCCATCACGGTCGCGGAGACCTCGCTGTTCCGTGTGCCGCAATTGCTCGAAAAGATGATGCCGTTTTGCATTCTGATCGGGGCGATGACCTGCTATCTGGCGCTCTCGCGGCGGTTGGAACTCGTGGTGGCGCGCGCCGCGGGCGTATCCGCCTGGCAGTTCATCGCGCCGGCGCTGGCAAGCGCGCTCGTACTCGGAATCCTGGCAACGACCGCTTACAACCCGATCTCCGCCAACTTGCGCGAACTCTCCAAGCGGATGGAGGCGGAGCTGTTCGGCTCCGCTCCCGGCGGCGGCATTCAGGACGCATCCGGCTTCTGGATCAATCAGGTGAACAGCGATGGCCAGGCCATCATCAATGCCGCCCGCAGCGAGCAGCAGGGCGTGCGGCTGACCGGGCTGACCGTGTTCCGATTCGATACCGACTACCAGTTCAAGGAACGAATCGAAGCGCGCGAGGCGACCCTTGAGGAAGGACACTGGCTGTTCAAAAACGCACGCCGTTACTCTCTGGACGGACCGCCGGTTGACCAGGACAGCTTCTCCCTCACGACCAGCCTGACGCCAGCGCAGGTCCGCAACAGCTTCTCCACGCCGGAAACTGTGTCTTTTTGGCAACTCCCGAGCTATATCCGATCCTCAGAAAGCTCCGGATTCGCCACTGCTGGGTATCGGTTGCAGTACCACAAGCTGATTGCACAGCCATTTTTGCTGGCTGCAATGGTCATGCTGGCCGCCGCCGTCAGCCTGCGGTTCTTCCGCTTCGGCGGCGTGCAAAAGATGGTTTTAAGTGGCGTGGGAGCAGGCTTTCTGCTCTACGTTTTGTCGAAAGTAACTGAGGATTTGAGCAAGGCTGAGTTGATGCATCCCATCGCTTCGGCGTGGCTGCCCGTATGCGTGGGCGGCCTCACCGGCTTTTTGGCCTTGCTGTACCAGGAGGACGGGTAGTGGCCGTTGTCGCCGCCCGCCAAGGAAGCTCGCCTGTGTTCGGGCGGCGCACCGCTGTGCGCCGTCACCGTACCCGCTTGGCCGCCGTGAGCCGACCGATCCTCGCCCTCGTCTTCGGATTGATTTTTGCCGACGCGCTAGGTGTTGCCTTAACGACCCCGGCCTCAGCGCAAGGCTTCACCTACAATCCGCTCCCTCCCCGGCCGAAGCCGCCGCCTGCCGCCAACGACGGAAGGATGCTCGTCCAGGCGGTCGAGGTGGATTACGACTACAACAACTCGCGCGTGTCGGCGGTCGGCAACGTGCAGTTGTTCTATAACGGCACGAGCGTCGAAGCCGATAAGGTCATCTACGACCAGAAGACCAAGCGCCTTCATGCCGAAGGCAACATCCGCATGACCGATGCGGACGGCAAAATCACCTACGCCAATATTATGGATTTAAGCGACGATTACCGCGACGGCTTCGTCGATTCGCTCCGGGTCGACACCGCCGACCAGACGCGAATGGCGGCGACCCGCGCGGACCGATCGAGCGGCAACTACACCGTCTTCGAAAACGGCGTTTATACCGCCTGCGCACCCTGTAGGGACGATCCGAAGAAGCCGCCGCTATGGCAGGTCAAGGGCGCGCGCATCATTCACGACCAGACCGAGAAGATGCTGTACTTCGAGAACTCGCAGCTGGAGTTCTTCGGGGTTCCGATGGCATATCTGCCATACTTCTCGACGCCCGATCCGACCGTGAAGCGCAAGACCGGGTTCCTGATGCCGGGCATCTCCCAGGCTTCGACCTTTGGGTATGCCGTCGAAACCCCGTTCTACTGGGCGATCGCTCCCGACTACGACGCGACCTTCAACCCGCGGTTCACCTCCCGGCAAGGCGTGCTGTTCCAGGGCGAATTTCGTCAGCGCCTGATCAACGGCGCATATCAAATCCGCGCCTACGGCATCGACCAGTTGGACCCCGGAGCCTTTGCCGGTCTGCCCGGAGACCGCACCTTCCGCGGTGGCATCGACACCAAGGGCCAGTTCGCGCCGAACGACAAATGGGTGTGGGGCTGGGACGGCGTACTGCTCTCGGACTTCTACTTTTTCTCGGATTACAGGCTGGCCCAATACAGGGATCCGTTTGGCTCGTTTCTCAGCCTGCCGACGGAAGCCATTTCCCAGCTCTATCTGACGGGCGTCGGCAATCGCAGCTACTTCGATGCGCGCACGATCTACTATTTGAGCTATTCGGGTTTCCAGGACCAGGTCCCGGTGATTCACCCGGTTCTCGATTATTCGAACGTGCTCAACCATCCGATCTTTGGCGGTGAGTTCAGCTACAAGACGAATCTCACGAGCCTTACGCGGAATACCGCCGTCTTCGACCCGATCACGACACTGGCGAACACCGCCAGCCTCTGTGTAACGGCGTCCGCCGATCCGCTCGCGCGGTTGCCGTCGCAATGCCTGCTTCGCGGCATTCCGGGCACTTACACGCGTCTGACGGCTGAGGGGCAGTGGCGGCGATCGTTCACCGATTCCGCCGGTCAAATCTGGACGCCGTTTGCGAGCGTCCGTGCCGATGCGATCAATGCCGAAATCTCGAACCAGCCGGGCGTCTCCAACTTCCTTCCGGTCGGCGACACGAACGCGCTTCGCGTGATGCCAACGGTCGGCCTCGAATATCGCTATCCCTTCATCAACGTTCAGCCCTGGGGCACCACGACGATCGAGCCGATCGCGCAGGTCATTATCCGGCCGAACGAATCCTACGCAGGCCAGCTTCCCAACGAAGACGCCCAGAGTCTGGTTTTCGACACCAGCAACCTGTTCAGCGTCGATAAATTCTCGGGCTATGACCGCGTCGAAGGCGGCGGCCGTGCCAATGTCGGCGTGCAGGCAACAACGCAATTCGACCGCGGCGGCGCCATCAAATTCCTGTTCGGGCAATCCTATCAGTTGTTCGGCCTGAATTCGTTCGGGGTCCAGGACATGACCAATACCGGTCTCGACTCCGGTCTCGCGACTCCGAAATCGGACTACGTCACCAGCCTCAACTATTCGCCGAACAGAACCTATACGTTCAGCACGCGCGCGCGATTAGATCAGGCAACCGGAAGCCTGCAGCGCTTCGAAACCGAAGGCCGGGCCAATTTCGACCGCTGGTCGGTCAGCCTGATGTACGGCGACTATGCCGCGCAACCGGAGATAGGATATCTGACGCGCCGCGAAGGGATTTTGGCCAGCGGATCGGTCAAGGTAGGGGCGAACTGGGTGGTGACGGGAGCTGCCCGATGGGATCTGGTGGCCAACCAGATCAACCAATATGTCGTCGGCGCCGGGTATGTGGACGACTGCTTCGTGCTGGCGGCCAACTATGTCACCTCTTTCTCTTATTCCGCAGGCCCTACGCCGCCCGTGCTCAGTCAGGCCTTCATGCTGCAAATCGGTCTGCGGACCATTGCCAATACGTCCGCGTCAGGTGGCGGATCTGCGGGTATCCAATAGGGCGCGCCGACACTCCTGCGGAGGACGATTCCCGCGGTGCGGCTCCAGTTCGAATCGGTTGATACAGCGAATAGGATCATGACGACCACACTCTCTCATCGCCTTTCGCCTCTCATCATGGCTTGTGCCGCGGGGCTGATCCTGATGACTGGCGCTTCGCCATCGCGCGCGCAAACCGTGGCCGTCATGGTCAATGGCGAACCCATCACCAATTACGACATCGAGCAGCGCAGCAAGCTGACCGCCCTGACAACTCACAAACCTGCCAACCGACAGCAGGTGATCGATGAATTGATCGACGAGAAGGTGAAGATCAAGGAAGGCAAGAAATTCGGGGTCGATCCCACCTCGTCCGATATCGATCAGTCTTACGCGGCGATGAGTTCGCGGATGCGAATCACTCCGGAGCAACTGACAAAATCTCTTGAAAGTCAGGGCATCCGACCCGACACGCTGAAGGCCCGCATGAAGGCCGAGATGATCTGGACCAGCCTGGTCCGCGGCCGATTCAAGCAGAGCCTCCAGGTCGGAGAAAAGGAAGTCGCCGCCGCTGTTCAGGTCAACGGCGACGACAAGCAGGAGGTGGAATCGTTCGAATACCGGATGCAGCCGATCGTTTTGATCGTCCCACGCGGATCAGCGCCGGCTGCCGTCGAGTCGAGACGCAAGGAAGCCGAAGCGTTACGGAGCCGCGTGCAAAGCTGCGACGAGGCAAACGCTTACTTCAAGTCCATGCAAAATGCCGCAATACGCGAGACCGTGACCAAGACCTCGGCCGACATACCGGCCGTTCTTCGTGAAGTGCTCGACAAGACGCCCATCGGCCATTTGACCGCTCCCGAAGTGACGAAACAGGGCGTCGAGATGGTTGCGCTGTGCGGAAGGAAGCCGACCACCGTCGACACGCCGAAAAAGAAGGAAATCCGAGACAAGATGTACGCCGAAAAATACGAAGCGAAATCGAAATCGTACCTGCAGGAAGTCCGCAAGGCCGCGATGATCGAATATCGTTGAAACATGGCCAAGCCCCTCGCGCTCACATCCGGCGAGCCCGCGGGTATCGGGCCTGATATCACCATCAAAGCGTGGCTGCGCCGCAATGAGCTGAAGCTCCCGCCATTCTACCTGCTCGGCGATCGTGACTTCCTCAATCACCGGGCGAAGACCCTCGGACTCAACATCAGGCTCGCCGACGTTTGCGCCGAAGATGCATCGGGCGCGTTCTCCGACGCGTTGCCGGTGGTGGCCACCGGCCATGCGGCGACCGCGCGAGCCGGTCAGCCGGACGATACCAGTGCGGTTACCGCCATGGCCTCCATTCGGCACGCCGTTGCCGATGTCATCGCCGGACGGGCGGCCGCGATCGTCACCAATCCGATTGCCAAAAGCGTGCTCTACCGCGCCGGATTCCGCCATCCCGGTCACACCGAGTTTTTGGCCGAGCTGGCGGCGACGGAGCGAGGTACGCCGCAACCCGTGATGATGCTGTGGTCCCCCGCCCTCGTCGTCGTACCCGTGACGATCCATCTTGCGCTGCGTGACGCGATCGCGCAGCTGTCGAGTGACCTGATCGTCAGCACCGTCCGCATCGTGGTCGCGGACTTGAAGACCCGCTTCGGGCTTACCAATCCGCGCCTCGCAGTGGCCGGCCTCAATCCCCACGCCGGCGAGGACGGTTCACTCGGCGGCGAGGACCAGACGATCGTGGCACCGGCCATCGAAATCCTGCGCGGCGAAGGCATCGAGATCAGGGGGCCGCTACCGGCCGACACCATGTTCCACGATGCCGCGCGCAAAACCTATGATTGCGCGATCTGCATGTATCACGACCAGGCGCTGATCCCGGTCAAGACGCTGGCATTCGAGGACGCAGTCAACGTCACGCTCGGATTGCCGTTCATTCGTACTTCGCCGGATCACGGCACCGCCTTCGATATCGCCGGCACCGGCCGGGCCAATCCGTCCAGCCTGGTCGCGGCATTGCGGCTGGCCGCCCGCATGGCGGCGGCGCAGGGCGCATGAGCGCGATCGACGACCTTCCGCCGCTTCGCGAGGTCATTCGCCAGCATGCCCTCTCGGCCCGCAAATCACTCGGCCAGAATTTCTTGCTGGACCTCAACCTCACGGCGCGGATTGCGCGCGCGGCGGGTCCGCTGGAAGATGCAACAATCATCGAGGTCGGCCCCGGTCCCGGCGGGCTGACGCGCGCCCTGCTGGCATTGGGCGCGCGGCACGTCATTGCCGTGGAGCGTGACGAGCGCGCCCTGCCCGCGCTCAAGGAGATATCGAGGCGATATCCGGGACGGCTGGAGATCGTCCATGCCGACGCGCAGCATTTCGATCCCCGGCCGCTGCTCGGCGGGACAAAAGCGAAAATCGTCGCCAACCTGCCCTACAATATCGCAACCGCGCTCTTGATCGACTGGCTGTCGATCGAGCCGTGGCCGCCCTGGTACGACATGATGGTGCTGATGTTTCAGCGCGAGGTAGCCGAGCGCATCGTCGCGCACGAAAACGATGAAGCGTATGGACGGCTAGGCGTACTGGCGAACTGGCGCGCCGAAACGAAAATCCTGTTCGATATTTCTCCGGCAGCCTTCGTGCCGCAGCCCAAGGTGACCTCGTCCGTGGTGCGACTGGTGCCGCGCAACGCGCCGGAAGCGTGCGACCGCCGGGCGCTAGAGCAGGTAGCGGCAGCCGCGTTCGGTCAACGGCGGAAAATGCTGCGGCAGAGCCTCAAATCACTGGCCGTCGATCCGGCCCGACTGGCCGCGGCAGCGCAGATCGAAGTGACGCGGCGGGCCGAGACTGTCCCGGTCAGCGGCTTTGTTGCCATGGCTCGTGAATTGACCGATATACGAAACACAAAATTGAACGCGCTGTCTTAAAACGTGCTGCCTCGAGGAGAAAACACCATGGTGCTCATGCGTCGTCAGTCGCTGGTCAAATTCGATGCGCCGTTGTGTGAAACCATCGTCGAGACGCCGAAGCCGACGACCAAGGAAGTACTTGTCCGCGTCGAGCGCTGCGGGCTGTGCCATTCCGACCTGCATATCCAGGACGGCTACGCCGACCTCGGCGGCGGCAAGAAGCTTGATACCACGCGCGGCATGACGCTGCCGTTCACGCTGGGACACGAGATCGCCGGCATTGTCGAGGAAGTCGGTCCCGACGTGTCGAAGGACCTGATCGGCACCAGGAAAGCGGTGTTCCCGTGGATCGGCTGCGGCCAATGCCGCGATTGTCGCAATGGCGACGAGAATCTCTGCGTCAAGCAGCGCTTTCTCGGCGTTGCGATCGACGGCGGTTTTGCGAGCCACGTGCTGGTGCCGGACGCAAGATATCTGCTGGACTACGATCCGCTGCCGGTTAATCAGGCGGCGACGCTGATGTGCTCGGGCGTGACCGCCTATGGCGCGCTGAAGCGCCTGGTCGACCGGCCGCGGCAGCGCAATCTCTTGCTGATCGGCCTCGGCGGCGTCGGCATGATGGGCCTCGCGTTCGCGCAAGCCATGTTCAAGCAGAAGATTTCCGTGGCGGATCTCAGTCCCGCTGCGCGGGAGGCGGCATTGAAAAATGGCGCTGATGTCGCTTACGATCCCGCCGAACCCGACGTAGTCAAGCGCATCATCAAGGAGACCGAGGGCGGCTTCGACGAGATCGTCGATTTCGCCGGCAACGAAAAATCGATGGCCTTTGCGGTCTCGACCGTCGCACGTGGCGGCAAGATCGTGGTCTCCGGACTGATGGGCGGCAATTTCAGCCTGCCGATGGTGCAATGGATCTACAAGCGCATGACCATCGAGGGCTTCATGGTCGGCACATTGGCGGAAGCGCAAGAGCTGATGGCGCTCGCGCGTTCAGGCAAGATCAAGCCGACCCCGACAAGGGAGGAGCCGATGAGCGACGTCCAGAAATGGATCGACGCGTTACGCGCCGGGAAAGTTGTCGGGCGTATCGTGCTGAAGAACTAACATCACCCCGCGGCCTGGCCGGCGCGTTTCGCGGCGGACCCCGGCGAAACGGTAGCGCCAGCGCCAGCCCGTCATTTTCAAGCCGACGCGGGCCTCGCGGACGCCAAGGCCCGCCCGAATTACGCCTCATGCTGCCCGGAATTGCGGCCCATTGCGACCCAAGTCTTTGCGGAGATTTGGGATGCGACGTGTCCCGCCATCACCGGAGATGCAGATGTCAACCCGAGCCGCAAAATTCGCGTCCGCAATCTTCGCCGGCCTACTCGCGAGCGCCCTTCTCACCACGATCTCGCACGGCGCGGAACCCGCAGCCGAGGAGTGCCTGTCTGGACCGAAGAAGGGCCAAACGCCCCCAGGAAGCCATTGGTACTACCGCCTCGACCGTGCCACCAAACGCCACTGTTGGTTTCTCGGGGAGGCAGGCCAAAAGCTTGCGCGAAACGCCCGGCCGAATTCGCCGCCGTCCGCGAAGCCGGATTCGCCGAAAGCAGAAACCGCGATGCAAGATTCGATCGCGGACGCTCGCGCTGAACTACCCCCGCGGATAGCTATTGAATCGCCAAACCGCGATGGCGCGCTCGCGTCGGCGGTGGCGGCGGATGCCGCGGCTTGGGAAGATAACCAGGACGCGAGGATGCCGGGCGCGGAGACACAAAGATCGCTCGTCGCTTCGCGCTGGCCCAGTCAGTCGATCGCAAGCCCCTCGATCGATCCAACGTCAAATAAGGACGCTCCCGGCACGAGCGTGAGTTCAGCCGAGCAAACCCGGCCGCCGTCGCCCCTTGCTGCCGGCCTGTTCGCGACCGCAGACATGTCATCGCAGACTTCAAGCCATTCCGTGCCTATGCTGCTGGCCGCGATCATCGGAGCGCTGGCACTCGCGGGCATCATCGGAAGCGTCATTTTTAAATTCGGTAGCACTCCCCGTCTTTCGCTACCTAAAGTTCGCCAACGTCGAGGCGTGAACTGGGAAAGCGCAAATATCGATCGCAGGACGTCACCCGCCTACCCGAGAACGGATGTCTCGTCGCGACAGCCCGATTTCGCTCGCGACCTTGATCAAGCGGGTGATCCGAACGACAGAATTGCGCAATTCTTCTCGCAACTGCGCACCCCAACCTGACGTCCTGCTATTTCTCCAATTGACGCTGCAACTCGCGCACGAATCCTGAAAGGCCGATTTGCCGCTCGCGCTTGAGCTGCTCAGCGCGAAGGATCGATTTGACGGCCTCGAAGGCTATTCCAATATTGTCATTGACGATAATGTAGTCGTAGGCGTCGAAATGGCTCATTTCGTCGCCCGCCTTCTTCATGCGGTCGCGGATGACTTCGTTTGAGTCCTGCGCGCGGGTGTGTAGTCGCTGCTCAAGCGCTGACACCGATGGCGGCAGGATGAATACGCTGACGACATCGCTAGGCGAACGGCTGCGCAACTGCTGTGTGCCCTGCCAGTCGATATCGAACAGCACGTCGTTTCCCGCCGACAAGGCGGCTTCGACCGGCGCGCGCGGCGTACCGTAACGGTTGTCAAATACAGTGGCCCATTCGAGCAGCTCGCCCTTCGCGACCATTGCGTCAAACCGGTCATGATCGACGAAATAATAGTCCTTGCCCTCGATCTCACCTGGGCGCTTTGGTCGTGTTGTCGCCGACACCGACATTTGCAGTGCCGGCGTCTCAGCCACCAGCATCCGCGACAGCGTGGTCTTTCCCGCGCCCGACGGCGATGACAGCACGAACATCAGGCCGCGCCGCTCAACTCCGTCGAAGCCATCGACGCCAGCCGTCATATGTCACTCCAGATTCTGCACCTGTTCGCGGAATTGCTCGACCACGTTCTTCATTTCAAGACCGGTGTTGGTCAATTCCAGATCGTTCGACTTGGAGCAGCAGGTATTGACCTCGCGGTTGAATTCCTGGGCCAAAAAATCCAGCCGCCGTCCGACCGGTCCGCCCTTGCCGATCATCTCGCGGGCCTGTGAGATGTGCGAGGCGATGCGATCGAGCTCTTCGCGAATGTCGGCCTTTGCCGCGATCATGATCGCTTCCTGGTGGAGCCGGTCGGGATCGAAGCGATCGGAGGATTCCAGCAGTGCCGCGATCTGTTCGGTCAGCCGCGCCTTGATTGCCTCGGGCCTGCGACCCGGAGCGGCCTCGGCCTTCTTCGCCAGGCGCTCGATCTCATCCATCCGCTGCGACAGGATCTGCCCGAGTGTCGCGCCCTCGCGCTGACGCATCTCAAGGAGGTCCAGCAGCGCCTGGTCAAAGGCTGCGGCGGCGGCAGCCTTGGCGGCCTTGTCTTGCACATCGTCGTTTTCCGGGTCGACCACCTCGATGACGCCCTTGATCGCCAGCAGCCCGTCGATGCTTGGCGCCACCGCATCGATCTTGCCGGCGAGTACACCGGCGACCCTCACGATCGATGCCAGCACCTCTTCATTGACACGAACCGTGGAGACCGCGCTTGTGCGCTTGACGCTCAAATTGGCGTACACCGCACCCCGCGACAGTACTTCTGCGGCGCGTTTCTTGGCGAATGCTTCGAGCTCGTCCCATCCGGGCGGCAACCGCATGCGCAGGTCAAAGCCCTTGGCGTTGACCGACTTCAATTCCCATTCGAACGCGTAGGGTCCGCTGGCACCGTGGCTTCGGGCAAAACCGGTCATGCTCGACAGCGCCATCGTGTGAAATTCTCCGGAAGTGACAGGTGCGAGATTCGCAAGATAAGGAACGGTGCAAGCTTAGCGCGTATTCGGCAAAAGTGGATACCGGTTTTGCGAATAGAATACGCACACGCTATGCGCGTTTCGGCTAGCGTTGAACCACGGGCGGCGAAGTCGTCGACTGCACCGCGCCCTGGGGGGCCGGAGCGCTGCCGCGAGCGGGCTTCTTCGCCGGGGCGGGTTTTGTCGTGGTGGCGGTCGGATTGGTATCGGTTGGCGCAGTCGCCGCGCCCGGCGGAGCATCGTCCGTCGGTTCGACCGTGTCATTCTGGATCTGCTTTTCCAGCGTCCGCAGTTTGGCGACGTTCTTCTGATGCTGGTCGTAAGTCTCGGTAAAGGCGTGTCCGCCGGTACCATCGGCGACAAAGTACAGATCGCGGGTGCGTGCCGGATTGGCGGCGGCTTCCAGCGAAGCCCGGCCGGGATTGGCAATCGGCCCTGGCGGAAGGCCGTCCACCACGTAGGTGTTGTAAGGCGATGGCTGCTGGATTTCCGAGCGCTTGATCGGCCGGCCCAGCGTTCCCTTGCCGCCGACCAGCCCATAGATGATGGTCGGATCGGACTGCAGCTTTATTTTTTGCCGCAAGCGATTGACGAACACCGCGGCGACACGGCTGCGCTCGTCCGCCTTGCCGGTTTCCTTCTCGACAATCGAGGCCAGCGTCACCAGCTGCTCCGGGGTCTTCATCGGAACTTCCGGATTGCGGCGTTCCCAGATTTCGGCAAGCACGCGCTTCTGGGACTGCTGCAAGCGCTGAATGACCTGGTCGCGCGTGGTGCCGCGCGGGAATTTGTAGGTCTCCGGCAGCAACGTGCCCTCGCGCGGCATTTCGCGCACCGCGCCCGCAAAGATATCATTTTCGGAAAGCCGGGCCACGATCTGCTCGGAGGTCAAGCCTTCGGGAATCGTGACGGCGTGCTGGACCACCTTGCCTTCGACGATGGTGCCGATGACATCGCGCAGGCTGGCGTTCTTCTGGAAGGAGTATTCGCCGGGCTTGAGATCAGAGCGCGCCTTCAATGCAAACACGCTGCCGATGAACGCCCAGCGATTGTTGTCGATCACGCCTTCACGCTGCAGGATATCGGCGATGTCGGTCATTCCCGCGCGGGCCGGAATGTTGACGACCTTATCCTCCCGCAAGGGGCCCGGGGCCTCGATCTTCTGTTTGCCGTAGATGTACGCGCCGCCGACGCCGACCATCAAAACCAGGATGATGGTAATGACGGCATTGCCGACCACGACGAACGGATTGCGGGCGCGCTCCGACCGCTTTGGCGGCGGCGGAACCTGTTCGGGCTCAAGCGCGGCGCGCGGGCTCCGTGGCGAAATGGGCGGCCTTTCACTCATCGATGCAACCTAAATCCCGTCGGTTTAATCGTGGCTTCGCGAATTTCCGCAAGCAGCCGATAGTCTACGCCCAAATATAGGATTTATCACCGAATACGGCGAAACGGTGGAGTATTCGTTATACGCACTACGTCAGGCCACGCGCTGCACGATCACGGACGCGTTGGTGCCTCCGAAACCGAATGAATTCGACAGCGCGACATTGATCTCGCGCTTGCGCGCCACTTGCGGCACGAGATCGATCGCCGTTTCCACCGATGGGTTTTCGAGATTGATGGTGGGCGGAGCGACGTTATCGCGAATCGCAAGAATGCTGAAAATTGCCTCGATCGCTCCCGCCGCGCCCAGCAGATGGCCGGTCGATGACTTGGTCGACGACATCGACACCCTGGAGGCGGCGTTGCCGAGGAGCCGCTCCACGGCACCGAGTTCGATTTCGTCACCGACCTGCGTCGATGTCCCGTGCGCGTTGATGTAGTCGATATCGGAAGCAGTGATGCCTGCGCGCTTCAAGGCGGCGCTCATGCTGCGGAATGCGCCATCGCCGTCCGGCGTAGGAGAGGTGATATGGTAGGCGTCACCGGATAATCCGTAACCGATCACCTCCGCATAGATTTTCGCGCCGCGTCTTTTCGCGTGCTCGTATTCCTCAAGCACCACGATCCCGGCGCCTTCGCCCATCACGAAACCGTCGCGGTCTTTATCGTAGGGGCGCGATGCTTTTTCGGGAGTATCGTTGAAGCCGGTCGATAGCGCGCGGGAGGCGCAAAATCCCGCCATCGCCAGCCGGCAAATCGGGGATTCCGTTCCGCCCGCGACCATCACGTCCGCGTCCCCAAGCGCGATCAGCCGGCCTGCATCGCCGATTGCGTGGGCGCCCGTCGAACAAGCCGTCACCACGGCATGATTGGGACCTTTGAGGCCGTGCTCGATCGACACATAACCCGAAGCGAGATTGATCAGACGCCCGGGAATAAAGAATGGCGACACCTTGCGCGGTCCGCGCTCTTTAAGAAGCAGCGCCGTATCGGCAATGCCGGACAGGCCGCCGATCCCGGAGCCGATCATCGTGCCGGTGGCGCAACGGTCCTCTTCGGTGGCCGGATGCCAGTTGGCGTCATCGAGCGCCTGCTTCGCCGCGCACGTTGCGAAAACGATGAAATCGTCGACCTTGCGCTGATCCTTCGGCTCCATCCACTGGTCGGGATTGAATGTGCCGTCGATGCCGTCGCCGCGGGGGATCACGCAGGCAATCCGGCTCGTCAGATCGGAGACGTCAAACGTGTCGATCCTCTTGGCGCCGCTTTCGCTGTTGAGAATGCGCTTCCATGTTGGTTCGACGCCACAGCCCAGTGGCGACACCATGCCGAGGCCCGTGACGACTACCCGCCTCATATCCACCACTCCAACCCACGATTCGCGGCTCACAACAAGAAACCGGTGGACCGTTCGACCACGGTCCGTCCGGCTTCGTCAGCACCGCGCGCGGGCGTCAGCTTTTCGCGTTTTTTTCAAGAAATTTTGTGGCGTCGCCGACGGTCAAAATCGTCTCTGCGGCGTCGTCCGGAATCTCGCAACCGAACTCTTCTTCAAACGCCATCACGAGCTCGACGGTGTCGAGGCTGTCGGCGCCGAGGTCATCAATGAAGCTCGCGTTGTCGACCACTTTTTCGGGCTCAACACCTAGGTGTTCGACCACGATCTTCTTAACTCGCTCGCCAATCTCACTCATCGTTCAACCTCGTGCTTGTTCCCATAGACCCGTCCCCAGGACGATACGAGCCATCATGGTCGTTAAACTTCCTTCGCAATCGCGCGTAGTCTTGATTGGCCCCGTCATAGCCGACAAAGGCCCGGCGAACGACGCAGGCTCCGCATCGCCAATATACAGGGTTTCAAAATCCTGCAAGGCGTTCTTTGCCCATCCGTTGCTGGTTCGGTTATCATACTTCCCATGCCTTGACTACAAGCCTCGGACGGCCGCCGGAAAGCATTTTCGGCTCGCCAAAGGGATCAGTAACCCGCTCAAATCATGGCCATTCCACCGTTGACGTGAATCGTTTGCCCGGTAACGTAACCGGCTTCATTCGAGCTCAGATAGACTGCCGCCGCGGCGATATCATCGGGCGCTCCAAGCCGCGCTGCAGGGACCTTCGAAAGAATGCTTTCGCGCTGCTTCTCGTTGAGCGCGTCCGTCATCGGGGTTGCGATAAATCCAGGCGCAATGCAGTTGGCGGTCACGTTGCGCTTGGCGTATTCGGCACCCAGCGTCTTGATCATGCCGATCAGTCCCGCCTTCGAGGCGGTGTAATTGCCCTGGCCCGGATTGCCGGTAACGCCGACGACGGACGTGATCGCGATGATGCGGCCGAAACGCTTGCGCATCATCAGCTTGGTCGCGGCCCGGGCCAGGCGGAAGGTCGCCGTCAAATTGACTTTGATGACCTCGTCCCAGTCCTCGTCGCGCAATTGCACGAACAGATTATCCCGGGTGATGCCGGCGTTGGCGACGAGAATATCGACCTGGCCCATGACTTGTTCGGCTGACGGCACCAGCGCCTCGACCTCGGCGGCATCAGAGAGATTGCAAGGCAGCACGTGAACGCGTTCGCCGAGCTTGCCGGCGAGCGTGTCCAGCACCTCGCGCCGCGTCCCGGAAACAGCGACCGTCGCGCCTTGCGCGTGCAGCGCTTGCGCAATCGCACCACCGATGCCGCCGGTCGCGCCGGTGACGAGCGCCTTCCTGCCAGTCAGATCGAACATCGTTTTCTCTCCTCAGGCCGTCTGCACGGCATTGAGCGCGTCTTTCGCCGCGGCAATATCGTTCGGTCCGCCGACTGAAACTCCGATCGCGCCGTCGGCAATGCGCTTCACCAGACCACTCAGCACCTTGCCGGCGCCGATTTCGAAGAAGCGCGTGACGCCGTGGCTCGCCATGTAAGCCACCGATTCGCGCCAGCGCACGGTTCCGGTGACCTGCTCGACCAGGCGGCGGCGGATCTCGTCCGGATCCACGATCGGCGCTGCCAGCACGTTCGACACCACAGCCACGGTCGGTTGCTTGATGGTGACATCCGCAAGCGCTTTCGCCATCACGTCGGCCGCGGGCTGCATCAGCCGGCAGTGAAACGGCGCCGACACCGGCAGCAACATGGCGCGCTTGGCGCCCATGGTTTTGGCGATCTCAAGCGCGCGCTCGACCGCGGCCTTGTCGCCGGAGACCACGACCTGCCCGCCGCCATTGTCATTGGCGGCTTGGCAGACCTGCCCCTGCGCCGCCTGATCGGCAACAGCCACCACGGTCTCATAATCGAGACCGAGCAAGGCGGCCATCGCGCCGACGCCCACCGGCACCGCCTTCTGCATGGCAAGGCCGCGCGTGCGCAACAGGCGCGCGGTATCACTGATGCTGAGGCTGCCCGCAGCGGCGAGCGCGGAATATTCGCCGAGCGAATGTCCCGCAACGAACGCGGCGTCCCGTCCTACCGAAAAGCCGGCTTCGGTCTCCAGCACGCGCAACGTCGCGAGCGACACCGCCATCAGTGCTGGCTGGGCGTTTTCGGTGAGCTGCAGGGTCTCGCTCGGACCGTCCCAAATGATGGTCGTCAGCTTCTGGCCGAGCGCCGCATCGACCTCGTCGAAGACAGCGCGCGCAGCCGGAAAGGCCTCCGCGAGGGCCTTGCCCATGCCGACAGCCTGGGACCCCTGCCCTGGAAACGTGAACGCCGCCGCCATCGATCCCCCTGAATGCCGCTGAAAATCGCTAAAGTCGGGCCGAAAGACACCGCTGGGGACACTTGTGTCAAGCGGGTGCCGGTTCCCGGCCGCAGGTAGGGCTAATTGAGGCCGCTTTCCCTTGCCATCGCGGTCAAAATCCGTATAAACCGCGCCATCCGTGGATCCCGGCCGGGAGCTGAACGGACGGTCTCACCAATCTCACCTTTCAGGCGATGTTGATGTGGCAGGGCCAGTCGGCCCGTCGTCCCGTGCTTCCGCCTTCTGAGCTAATCCGAGTCCTTTCCGAAGGTCTCGAAGGGCTTGCCGCCGGGAACCGCGCCAACACAAGGAAAGGACACCCATGCCTCTTTATGAGCATGTTTTTCTCGCGCGTCAGGATGCGAGCACCCAGCAGGTCGAAGAACTGACCACGCAAATGACCGGCATCGTCGAGCAACTCGGCGGCAAGGTCGTGAAGACGGAAAACTGGGGCGTACGTTCCCTCACCTATCGGATGAACAAGAATCGCAAGGCGCATTTTGTGCTGCTGAACATCGATGCCCCGTCGGCTGCGGTCACCGAGATCGAGCGGCAGGAGCGGATCAGCGAAGATGTGATCCGCTATCTCACGGTTCGCGTCGATGAGCACGAGGAAGGTCCCTCGGCGATGATGCGCAAGGCTGATCGCGACCGCGATCGTGACGACCGCGGTGGCGGTTTCCGTGGCGACCGCGAAGGCGGCTTCCGGGGCGATCGTGACGGTGGCGGCTACCGCGGCGACCGTGGTCCACGCCGTCCGCGCGATGACGCCGAAGCAGTAGCGGTTGAGGAGTAAGAATCATGGCTGAAGCTGGTGCACGCCGTCCGTTTTTCCGCCGCCGCAAGACTTGCCCGTTCACGGGTCCGAATGCGCCGAAGATCGACTACAAAGATTCCAAGCTGCTGATGCGTTATGTCTCCGAACGCGGCAAGATCGTGCCGAGCCGGATTACCGCCGTGTCCGCCAAGAAGCAGCGCGAACTCGCGCGCGCCATCAAGCGCTCGCGTTTCCTCGGTCTGCTGCCTTACGTTATCAGGTAGAAATATTTGATCGGCGGCGTTTGCTGCCGCCGATCAAAAATCTTCATAAGGCTTCCGGTCGTCCGGTTGCCGATGGTTGGGGTTCTGAAAAACCTCTAACCGCTCGAAAGGAGCGGGACAGCTGATGATCACGATCGTTCTCATTGCAGTAGCGGCCGGCTCTGCGTCGGCCTTGATGTTCGCCTCGATCATTTCGGGCGCGCTGGTCTCGTTGCTGCTGCTCTATCTGGCGCCGCTGCCGTTGATGGTGGCAGGGCTCGGATGGAGACCGCTTGCCGCCACCATCGGCGGCATCCTCGCGGCGATCGGCCTCGGCGCCATCTTTGGCCTCCCTTATTGCATCGCCTTCGTCATCACGGTGGCGCTGCCGGCCTGGTGGCTTGGACATCTCGTTTTGTTGGGACGCCTCACAGGCAATGAAGCTGCATCAGGCAACGGTGCGGCGCCGGTTGCACCCGATCTGGAATGGTACCCGATCGGTCGCATCCTGCTCTGGATCGCGGGCTTTGCGACATTGACGACCGTAGCGGTGCTGCTCACGCTTGGCGGCGACGGCGCCACCATCACGGCTACCCTCAAGCGCGGCTTGCTGCGGATCCTATCGTCCCGCAGCGGCACTCCGCCGACCGGCCAGGTCGAACAGGTGATCGATGCGGTGGTGGTGCTCGCACCGACTGCGGCCGCGATCATCTTCATGATGACGCTGACGCTCAACCTTTGGCTCGCCGCAAAAATCACGGCGACGTCAGGACGGTTGCAGCGGCCATGGCCCGACCTGAAGAGCACGGAGCTGCCGCCGATGACGCTGGCCGCCCTGTCGGCTGCTATCGCCTTCTGTTTTGTCGGCGGACTGCTGGCGATGCTGGCGCAGACCGTCAGCGCAGCCTTGATGATGGCTTACGCGTTCGTCGGCTTTGCGGTGCTGCACACGCTGACGCTTTCCGTGAAGAGCCGCGGCTTCCTGCTGATCTGCACCTACGTCATCGTGGTGATGTTCAGCTGGCCGGTGCTTGCGATGGTGGTTCTCGGTCTCGCCGATGCCATCTTCGGCCTTCGTCAACGCTATTTGCAGAGCAGGCCGCCGCCCATCCCACATCCTGACGTAACACCCTAACTTAATCCCGTAACTCTCATCATCATAACGGAGAACGAATATGGAAGTCATTTTGCTGGAACGCGTCGCCAAGCTCGGCCAGATGGGCGAGGTCGTCCGCGTCAAGGACGGATTTGCCCGCAATTTTCTCTTGAAGCGCGGCAAGGCGCTGCGCGCCACCGCAGACAATCGCGCGAAGTTCGACGGCATGAAAGCCGAGCTCGAAGCCCGCAATTTGCAGGCCAAGGGTGAAGCAACCAAGGTCGCGGAGAAGATCGACGGCCACAACGTCGTGGTGCTGCGTCAGGCCTCGGAGACCGGTCAGCTGTTCGGATCGGTGACCGTTCGCGACATCATCGCATCGTTCGAGAGCGACGGCGTATCCATCAGCCGTAGCCAGATCATGCTGGATGCACCGATCAAGACCATCGGCAAGCACAAAATCGCCATCGCCGTCCATCCGGAAGTCGAAGTCAGCGTGACCGTGACCGTCGCGCGCAGCGCCGACGAAGCCCAACGCATCAACCGCGGCGAGGACATCAGCACCCGTCAGGAAGATCAGGACGCAGCCGCTGAAGCGCTCGCCGCCGCCGGCGAATTCTTCGACCCGGAAGCCCGCCGCGACGAAGCGGAGCCGCAGGAAGAAGCGGCTTCCGAGAAGTAGCGCTTTTTGCTTGGATCGAATTGATGACTTACCAACCCGGCCCAGGCCGGGTTGGGGATTTCGCCGAGCGACAGTCTGATGGTCAAGCCGGGCCGTAGATCGGAAGTCTGCTCTTACGAAGCCTATTGAGAGATCGGCGGTACGGCCGGTCCCGCAGGCGCAATTGCCGGCGGTGGCGGCGCTGAAGCCGTCGCAGCCGACGATGCGGGTTGCGCAGGGGATACCACCGCAGGCGCTGATACCGCGGGGGAAGCCGGCGGCGCAGGGGTGACTGCGGGAACCGGATCGGCCCGCAGTGCCGGGGCCTCTCCGCTAGCCGGCTCTTTGGACGTCTCGATCTTGCCGGTTTCAGGCTTGCCCTCGCCGGACGGCTTTGAAGCCTCGGGTTTAGTGTCCTCGCCTTTGGCGGTTTCGCTCCTGGGCGTAGCGCCTTTCACCGCCTCGCCTTTTGCAGGCTCCCCTTTGGCAGCCTCGGTCCTTGCAGCGTCATCCGTTTTAGCCGGATCGGTCTTGGGCGGTTCATCGGCTCCCGGCTTGCCCCGCTTCTTGGTGGCCGATTTGCGGCCATCGGGGCCGCGCTCGCTCGCGGCCTGCGCGGGCGCTTGATCGTCCGCAGCCGGTTTCGCGGCATCGGGCGGCTCCGTCGGCCGCGCCAGTTGTTTGGCGTTGCGGCCCTGACGTCCGTGCTCGGCTTGCGACGGAAGTCCGTCGGCATCCGGCCTCGCAGCCCGTGGCGGCGCGACGTCGGGCTTGGCGGCCTCTTGCGATTCTGGCTGAGCCGGGCGCAGCCGGCGGCCAAAGCGGTCGAGCTGGTCAGGCGGACCGGCGGGCCTGCCCTCCGGCGTCGCATCCTTGGACTGTTTGGGCTGGCCGACATGGCGGGTATCGGTAGCCCCATTCGAGATCAGAAAGGCGGCGAGCATCGAGGCCATGTCACTACTGGTAGTGTAATGCTGGCGCAGGAAGCCCGGCAGGGATCCGGTCGAGACGGTCTTCAACAGGCCCCGCGGGCTCTTGTGGCAGGCATGGCACGTGCCCGCGAAAATCTGGGAGGGGCTTTTGCCGGCCTCGAGATTTTGCGCCTGCGCCGGGACCGCAGCGAAACAGCCGATCAGGAGCGTCGCCGTCGCTAAACTGAGCGCTCGGCTCAACATTCCCTATTCTCCAGATGCGGAAATCGCTTCCAGCGTCGTTATTGTCACTGGCTGAGGCGGTCACCTTTTAGCCGATTATCGCGCGAATGGAAGCGCACATGTGCCGCAAGCGCGTGGACGTAACATTTGCGAATATCCGTTGTGTCTACAATGCACTAGCGCATGGGAACCGCAGCTACTATGTTCCCTTCCTGGCGCTTGGGAACCATTTCTATTCCCCATGCGTCGAGTAGGACGGCCGGTACGCTAGCCTCTACGGGATCGCTTTTGGGTGGTTTCGATGGACCGTTTGCTGCGTTACTTTCTAAAGCAATTCATTCGCCGCGGCTCGATGACGTTCACGACCGCAAGCGGGGCAAAATTTACCTGCGGCGACGGGACCGGCGAACCGGTCTGTGTGCGATTCCTGACCACCGACGCCGAGCGCAGGGTTCTTCTCAACCCGGAACTTGCCTTGGGCGAAGTTTACATGGAAGGCGCGTTCGTCGTCGAAAATGGCTCGATTGCCGACGCCCTGGCGATCCTGCTCGATCAGCCGGATATCTTGCCGCGCTGGGCCAAGCTGCAATGGTGGCTGCGTTATCTGTTCAGGCATGCACGGCAGTTCAATCCGCGCGGGCGTTCCAAAAATAATGTCGAGCGTCATTATGACCTCGACGCGCGGCTCTATTCCCTCTTCCTCGATTCCGACAAGCAGTACAGCTGCGGGTATTTCGAAACCCCCGATGCGTCGCTTGACGATGCCCAGGTCGCCAAGAAGCGTCACCTCGCCGCGAAACTGCTGATCGGGCGTGACGACCGTGTGCTCGACATCGGCTCCGGTTGGGGCGGGCTTAGCCTGTATCTCGCCGAAATGACCGGCGCCAATGTCACGGGTATTACGCTCTCGAGCGAACAATTACATGTGTCGAACGACCGCGCGGCTCAGAAAAATCTGACCCGGTCAGCGAAGTTTTTCCTTGAGGATTATCGCGACGTTTCCGGGCCGTTCGAGCGCATCGTATCGGTGGGCATGTTCGAGCACGTTGGGGTGGATTTCTACGAGACCTATTTCAGGCGGTGCGCCGAACTTCTCACCGACAACGGCATCATGATGCTGCATTCGATTGGCCGTTCGGAGGGGCCTGACGCCACCAATCCCTGGATTGCGAAGTATATTTTCCCCGGCGGCTACATCCCCGCGCTTTCCGAAGTACTCCCCGCGATCGAGCGCGCCGGGCTTCTGGTGTGCGACATCGAAATCCTGCGGCTGCACTATGCCGAAACGCTGAAAGCGTGGCGTGAGCGCTTCATGGCACGGCGCGAGGAAGCGGTGCAGCTCTATGAGGAGCGCTTTGCCCGGATGTGGGAATTTTACCTGGCGGGCTCGGAGATGTCATTCCGCAAGCAGAACCTGATGAATTTCCAGATCCAGCTCACCAAGCGCCAGGGCATAGTGCCGATGACGCGCGACTACATCGCCCGCGAGGAAGCGAAACTGCGTGGCATCGAGCGCGGCCAGCGGCCGCGGCTGCAAATTGCCGGCGAATAATAGGTTGGCGCAGGCAGCTTCAGCCCTAGATTAGTTTCGAAGGCTGTAATCAGAGGCGCAATAAGGAAACGGCGACGCCGGTCGGGCAAGCTGTGCCTTCACCGCGGCCAATAGCTCTGGATCGCAAGGCACCGCGCGCAAGTCTGAACAAGAGACCTTCTCCATGGTGTCGATCAGCATCGACAGCCACAATCTGTCGTCGCCTCCCGATCGCCATGGCTGAAGTCGTTGGCCCATCGCCTGTCCTTTGCCTGCCCTCGCCCGTGACCAATCCAGAAGTCGCGAACCAGTTCCCGGCGACCGTAGCGTCAGAGAAAATCCACCAGCTGTGACCTGCTTCACAGAAGCTCCGGCCGGTTTGTCCTAAAGTTTCAAAATGGAAGAGAAAACCTACCGACGGTCGTTCGATCCGAAAGCCGACATCGGCACCGACTACGCCTTGATTGCTATCGGCGTGGGAGCGGCCCTGATCGCGCTGATCTATCTCCTGCTGACTTGAATCAGCGCTGAGATCGCGACCCGGAACGCTCCTGCCCTTTGGGATGGGTAGGCCCGAGCGGCGGAAGGTTCAGTCCGCGCTGACGTTTTCGCAGGTTTTCCATCGAGCGGACGGGTGACTCGCTCGATTCTCCCCGAATCAAGCGCCAATGCGCCACCAAAGGGATTCCCGGCGCGCATTGTGTGAATCGTGCATAAGGCAGGTTGATGCTTTCACTGGGCCCGGGAGTGGCGCTTTATCGCCGCCCGCTTCCGGGAATCCAAAGAACGCCCAAATCCAAAGATCAATTTGACCCATGGCCACAGCTGATTCGAACGTTCTCAAGCTTGCGCCCGACGCGGGAACTCCGGCCTATCGGAGCGCACCGCACAATATCGAGGCGGAACAGAGCCTGCTGGGCGCGATCCTGGTCAACAACGACGCGTTCTATCGCGTTTCGGATTTCCTGGAGCCGAAGCACTTCTTCGAGCCGATCCACCAGACCATTTTCGAGACCGCCGGCAGCCTGATTCGAATGGGCAAGGTCGCCACCCCGGTCACGCTGAAGACCTTCCTCCCGGCCGAAACCGACATCGGCGGCATGACGGTCGGTCAATACCTCGCCCGCCTCGCCGCCGAAGCGACCACCATCATCAATGCGCAAGACTACGGACGCACGGTCTACGAATTGGCGCTGCGCCGCGATTTGATCCGGATCGGCGAGGATATGGTCAATGTCGCCTTCGATGCGCCGGTGGATTTTGCGCCCCGGGCGCAGATCGAGGACGCCGAGCGCAGGCTGTACGAGCTGGCTGAGTCCGGCCGCTACGACGGCGGTTTCCAGCGATTTGCGCAGGCCCTCACCGTCGCCGTCGACATGGCCGCGAAAGCGTTCCAGCGCGACGGCAAACTGTCGGGTATCGCGACGGGCCTGCGCGATCTCGACATCAAGATGGGCGGCCTGCAGCCTTCCGATCTGATCATCGTTGCCGGACGCCCCGGCATGGGCAAGACCGCGCTTGCCACCAACATCGCCTACAATGTGGCCAAGGCGCATCGCGCCGAGGTTCAGGCCGACGGCACGATGAAGTCCGTCAACGGCGGCATCGTCGGCTTCTTCTCCTGCGAAATGTCCGCCGAACAGCTCGCCACGCGTATTCTCGCCGAGCAGACCAGCATCGCGTCGAGCACGATCCGCCGCGGCGGCATTAGCGAGACCGACTTCGAGAAAATCCGCGACTACTCGATCGAGCTGCAATCGCTGCCGCTTTATGTCGACGAAACCGGCGGCCTGTCGATTTCGCAATTGACCGCGCGCGCGCGGCGGCTGAAGCGGCAGAAAGGCCTCGATCTGATCGTGGTCGATTATATTCAGCTGCTGCAGGGCTCGGGCAAGCGCTCCGACAACCGCGTGCAGGAGGTCACGGAGATCACCACCAGCCTGAAGGCGCTCGCCAAGGAACTCAACGTCCCGATCATCGCGCTCTCCCAGCTGTCGCGCCAGGTAGAGAGCCGCGACGACAAGCGCCCGCAACTGTCGGACCTGCGTGAATCCGGCTCGATCGAACAGGACGCCGACGTCGTGATGTTCGTTTATCGCGAGGAATATTACCTCGCCAACAAGGAGCCGCGCGTCGGGACGCCGGAATATGAAAAGTGGCAGCTCGACATGTCGCTGGTGCACGGCAAGGCCGAAGTCATCATCGGCAAGCAGCGCCACGGCCCCACCGGCACGGTCGACCTGGCGTTCGAGGGCCAGTTCACGCGGTTCAGCGATCTCGCGCACGACAGCCATTTACCGGCGCAAACGTACTGAGGCGGCTTGCCCGGTTGAACCGCGGTTCCCTGGCGCGTAAAGTGCGGCATGAACATCGTTTCCGACCCGAAACCGGCCGCGGCAAGCTCTATCCTCTCGCCTGAAGCGAACCAGGCGGCTGTGCTTGCCACCGCCACCGGCGTGCTGACGGTCGATCTCGACGCCATCGTCGCAAATTGGCGCAAGCTTGAGAAAACCGCCGTGCCGGCTGAATGCGCCGGGGTGATCAAGGCCGACGCCTATGGTTGCGGGGTCGGGCCGGTGGCGCGCGCGCTGGCCGCTGCCGGTTGCAAGACGTTTTTCGTCGCCACGCTGGATGAAGCGCGCGCCGCGCGGGCGGCCGTGCCGTCGGCGCCGATCTATGTGCTTGATGGCTTCTTTCAGAACTGTGGCGACGCCTTCGCCGAGATCGACGCCAGGCCGGTGATCGGCGATCTCAACGAGCTTGCCGAATGGGACGTGTTTTGCCGGCGCTCCGGCTGGAAAGGCGCCGCGGCTATTCACATCGACACCGGCATGAACCGGCTGGGCCTGACGGTCGCGGAGGCGCAGGGCATCGTACCCCGGATCAATGCCGGCGATCACGGCATTGCGCTGGTGATGAGCCATCTTGCCTGCGCCGAGCACCTCAATCATCCGCTCAACGCCAAACAGCTCGCAACCTTCCGCGAGATCGCCAGTCTTTTCTCCGGGGTGCCGGCGTCGCTGTCGAATTCCTCCGGCATTTTCTTAGGGCCGCAATTCCAATTCGACATGGTCCGGCCGGGAGCTGCGCTCTACGGCATCAATCCGACGCCGGAAGCCGACAATCCGATGCAACCGGTCGTCGATCTGAAGGCCCGCATCGTGCAGATGCGCAACATCGATCGCGGCGAAACCGTCGGCTATGGAGGAACCTGGACCGCGCGACGGCCGACCAGGCTCGCGATCGTATCGGCAGGCTACGCCGACGGATATTTCCGTGCCGGCGGCAGCAACGACGGCACCCGCAGTGCCGAGGTCGTGGTCGCCGGCAAGCGGTGCCCGATCGCGGGCCGCGTTTCGATGGACCTGATGGCCGTCAATGTAACTGATCTGCCAAACCACGCCGCGCGGCGGGGTCATATGGTGACGCTGATCGGCGAAGGCATCACCGTCGACGAACTCGCGCACCATTTCGGCACCATCGCCTACGAAGTGCTGACCAGCCTCGGCCCGCGCTATGCGCGCCTCTACAAAGGCGGCGCGGCCGAGGCCGCAGCCGATCGCACCGTCGCCGGCACCTAGGCAGTCGTGCTGGCGCTTACTGTTTCTTTTGCGCGTCAATGACCTTCAGCAGCGAAGCCCAGTTTGGGCATGAAAACTCCAGTTTCATTTCACGAGATTCGTTTTCAGTAGTCTTGCAATAGTCTGCACATGAAGATCGCAACGTTCAACATCAACAATATCAACCGCCGCCTGCCGAACCTGCTGCGATGGCTGCATCAGGCGAAGCCCGACATCGTTTCATTGCAGGAATTGAAATCGACCGACGATGACTTTCCGGTTTCGGCGCTTGGCAAGGCCGGCTACGGCGCAGTCTGGCGCGGGCAAAAGACCTGGAATGGCGTCGCCATTCTGGCGCGAAAAGCCGAGCCGGTGCTGGTCAGGACGGAGCTGCCCGGCGATCGCGACGACAAGGAGGCACGCTATATCGAGGCCGCCGTCAACGGCATCATCGTCACCAGCATCTATCTGCCGAACGGCAATCCGCAGCCCGGACCGAAATTCGATTACAAGCTCGATTGGTTCAGGCGGCTCAAATTGCACGCCGCGAAATTCCTGAAGCAGGACATTCCCGTCGTGCTGGCGGGCGACTACAACGTCGCTCCGACCGAACTTGATATCTATCCGACGAAATCATGGGACCAGGATGCGTTGATCCAGCCGAAGAGCCGCGCAGCGTTCAAATCGTTGGTGGCGCAAGGCTGGACCGACACGCTCCGCAACCTGCACCCGTCAAAGCCGATGTACACTTTCTGGGACTACAAGCGAAACCGCTGGCCGCGCGACGCCGGATTGCGGCTCGATCATCTGCTGCTGAGCCCGGCGCTTGCGCCGCGGCTGATCAAGGCCGGCGTCGACCGCGAGATACGTGGAGAGGAAGGTGCCAGCGACCACGCCCCGGCGTGGATCGTGTTGCGCTAGCTACTTGCGACTTCTCGCCGGCGGAAGGGCTTCCCTCATGGTGTGCGCCGTCTCGAACCATGAGGCCGACGTGCAAATTCCCGATTCGATTTTCAAACAGCCAGTAGACAAGAGATAAGAAACAAGAATCCTGAAGCGCGGCTTCCCGGAAGCTACATCGCCAAGCTGGACCCCACCGCGACCGGCCCCACTGCCAAGCCGGTGACAAGCGTCGATCTCACACAATGGTGGCGTTCCTTCCGGGATCCTCAACTTGTTTCGCTTGTCGAGCGGTCAATCGCGGCCAATCCGGACATCGCTATCGCGCTTGCGCGACTGCAACAGGCACGCGCTCGGCAATTCGTGGCGACTGGCGCGGCTCTTCCGAAGGGCCAGCTGTCGTCGGGCGCTGGTTTTGGAACAGGCACCGACAATACTCGCGGACGCGTCTCGGAAACGTTGCATAGCGCGGGCAACACTACCGGCTTTAATAATGTGGACGAAGCTGGAGGCTTCGATGCGGCGTGGGAGCTTGATGTTTTTGGCAAGCTGCGTCGCGAGATCGAGGCCTCGCAGTTGGATGCGCTGGCTGCCGCGAAGGCCCGCGACGCGGTTCTCGTATCGGTCGTCGCCAACGTTGCTCGCGCCTACATCGAACTGCGGAGTTTTCAGGAGCAGATCGCTGTAACCCGCGGGAGCATCGAAGCCGCCCGGCGGAGTGTCTTCAGTTCGTGCAGACCCGTTTCAACCAGGGACTCACAAACGAACTCGATGTGACGCTGGCGCAACGCCAGCTCGCCACGTTCGAGGCCGGCCTCGGACCGCTCACGGGCCAGCTCCAGTCAAGCCAGTACGTCATCGCCGTCTTGCTCGGACAGTATCCGGAGACGTTGGTGAAAGAACTGAGAACGGAGGGACCCGTTCCGCGTTTTCCGGCCAAGATTCCCCTCGGTCTACCGGTCAGTCTGTTGCAGCGCCGTGCGGACATCCAGCAAGCTGAATTCGAGATAGGGGCCGCAACAGCACGCATCGGATCTGCAATCGCCGATCTTTTTCCGCGCGTGGCTGTGACAGGCGCCGTGGGCGGCCAAGGCGGCGCGCGTGCAGCTACCGGAACGCCAATTACGTTCATCGGCGGGATTGGTCCGGCGCTCTACTGGCCGGTCCTGGACTTCGGAACTCTTGATGCGCGTATCGAGGTGGCTGACTATCGGGCTCGCGAAGCCCTGCTTCGATACAAGGCAACTGTGCTAGGTGCCGTGCAGGAGGTAGACTAGGCGATCGCGGGTTACAACGCCGAACGGAGTCGCTTGAACAGCCTTTCCCGCGCCCGCAGTGCCGCCCTTGATGCAGTCAAGCTTTCGTCCGAGCGCTATGAGAGAGGGCTGACGGACTATCTCAACGTGCTGGATGCCGAGCGACAGCAGTTTGAACTCGAAGCCCAATACGTCATCTCCCGGCGTGTGGCAGGCGTTCAGCTGGTCGCTCTCTACAAGGCACTTGGTGGCGGATGGGAACATTACCAGGCAGTTCCGCCCATCCGAATCCCAGAGCCGGCGATCGCCGCCGCGGCACGAGAATCCAATGGACTGCGTCCGATCTCGACAGATCCGGGTTTATTGCAGGTCCAACCCTGATGCGCTGATCAAATTGTCCTCGTAGGCTATTTTTGCTCAAGATGCCACGAGCCGTCCCAACCCTCGCCCGGTGGAGCTGCGATCAAGCTGTCGATACGCTTGATAAATGTCATCGACGGTCCGTCATCAGGAACGGCTGCAAGCGCCGCTTCAAACGCGCGACGTGCCTCGTCCCAGCGTTGCGCACGGTAGGCGGCGAGTCCCTCGGCGAAGCGATCCCGAAGTATGGTCTGGACCGCCGTCAACTCGCCCTTTCTCCCCATGATTTGGAACACCGCCTGCGGCTGGCTTTGACCCCACGTCACGATCCGGTCGATTTCGCGCACCTCGACGGCCGAGGCGGCACCGGCGACCGTGGCCTCGGATACGAGAATGCGGCAGCCATACACCTTGTTCGCGCCCTCCAGGCGCGATGCCAGATTCACGGCGTCGCCCATCACCGTGTAGTTCATCATCACCTCGGATCCGATGCTGCCGACAAGCACTTCACCTGTGGCAATGCCGATGCGTATATCAAACGTGTTTGGAAGCGTACGAACGCCGAGGAGCTCGGGAAGTTCGGCCCGCAACTGCGGCACCAGCGCCAGCATGTCCAGCGCGGCCAGGCTGGCGAGCCGCGCCTGCTCCGCGTCGTCGGCGAACGGCGGCCCCCAATAGGCCATGATGGCGTCGCCGATATATTTGTCGATCACCCCTTGATGATGGCGGATCGGCGCTGACATGGTCGAAAAGTAACGGTTCATCACTTTGACGAGCCCCTGCGGGGTCATCCGTTCGCTGGTGCTGGTAAATCCTTTGACGTCGCAGAACAGCACCGTCATGACGCGGCGCTGTCCTTCCGCCGCCAGCGCTGGCCGATCGATCAGCCCTTCGACGACACGCGGATCGATGTATTTGCCGAAGGTCTCCCGGATCCGTTCTTTGAGACGAAGCTGTTCGATCATTCGGTTGAACGCGGTGGTCAAGTGACCGATTTCGTCCTGCGAGGTGACGGCGACCGGTTCGTCGAGGCGCCCCGCCTCGACCGCTCGGGCGCCCTCCAACAGCCGACGCACCGGGCGAGTCACGCCAGCACTGACCAATATCGAGAACACCAGACCCAGGATGGTGGCGAGTACCGTCAAGGCCGCGGCGATAAGCAAGACCTGGTGCTCTTTGCGAGTGGTCAACTCGGCTTCCGTGCGCAGGAGAGCAAGCATATCCGCTCGGATTGCGTCGAGCTTCTGGTTCAGCTCATCGCGCAGAGCATCCACCCGAACAAGGCCATCGTCGATGGCTTTGGCATCGCCAGCGTCGAGCACGCGAAGCAAACGCTCGATCTCATCGTTGAGATGGCGTCGGGACTCGTTGATGGCACCATCGAGCCGACTGTCGAGTCGAACCAGCGCGGTTGCGTCCCCTGACGTGCCTCTTTTTTCGATCAGGGCACGGATCACTGCCTGCGCGGCCCGCACCTCCCGGTCGAATTCCGCGCCTTTGGCGTCGAACGCGCTGCGGAGGGCTGCAAACTGGCTGTCGCCCGATGGCGGCCTGATTTTCTCGATGATCATCCGGCGCAGCGCCAAGGCCCGTTCAGCCGAACGAATGTTTGCCCGCGCCAAATTTCCATAGGCTGGAACGTAGCTTTGGGTGAGCTCTTCGAGGTGATCGCTGACCTGCATCACCGTTACCATCGACAGCATAGCTGTCACGGCCATCAGAACGATGAGCGCCACGGCAATCCCCATGATCTTTCTTCTGATCGACAGTCGGATCACGTGCAAACCTTCCGGGGCCCTTCAGCGTGAAACCCATAACTCAAAAAGGAACATAATGACATCAGCGCGAAGTTCGCAGTTCGCCTTGTATCCGCATCCTCAAGATCGGCCGGAAGCTCGGCATCGGTACCGTGGCTTGCCCAAGCGGAGGGCCGGTAAGCTGTCGTTGGACACGCGGTGTTTCTAACACTCACGTTCATCAAATTACATCTGAGAGTCTAAAAGCGAACAGACGCCCCAAGGCCCGTACGTATCTTGATGGCACGCAATCGGGGACGCGGGACCGGCCGTGCTGGAAGTGTTGATTATCAAGCGAAGCCGGACCAGGTGGGAATGGCGGGTCTGTGACCGCTACGGAGCCACGATCATGGGCGGGTTTGAAAGCACCCGACCAGCGGCCAAGTACAAGGGAAACCGGGCGCTATTTCTCCTGTTGTCTACCCGCTGGGCTTGGTGATCCCGCCAAGTCGGTGGCAAAAGTCGGGCATATGGCAGAACACTGACGTCGGACAATCGATGCGTTTCCGTCGCTCTCTTAGAGACGGAGTCGTCGCCATGATGATCTCAACGCCAAATCATGTTCGATAATTCAGAACCGGCGCATTTTCTGATCCATTCGGTCGCGAGCTCAGCCTATGCGTATCCAGCGGAAAAATCCGGTGATATTTGCAGCGCATGGCCTCATAGCACTCGCATGCCGTTTCTTTGAGCCGCGGTCTGTCAATCTCGACCAAACCTCGCCGGGCAGATTTGACCGCACCCGATGCCCGGAGCTTGCGCACAACCAGCGTCACCGTCGTTCGTCGTACCCCGAGCAACTCCGAAAGCGCCTCCTGCGTCAGCGGCACGACGTTGCCAGCGATTCGATCGTGAATGTGGAGCAACCACCTGGCCATGCGCGCCTCGACAGCGTGCAGCGCATTGCACGCGGTCACATGCTGAAGCTGCATCAACAGCGCCCTCGTGTGGGTCTGGACCGCATATTTGATGGCGTCACTCTGGCCGAAGGCTGCATGAAATCGTGATGCGGAAATTTGCGATGCGATCCCGGCCACGCGTACGACCGCCGTGGTAGGAGAGCGGGAGGGTCCCAGCACCGATAGCATGCCCACCGCTCCCTCATGCCCGATGAGCGAGGTTGCTACCGTTTGTCCGTTCGGCATGTCGAGCATGAACGAGATCGCCCCGCTGTGGGGAAAATAGACCTTGTCATTCCGATCTCCCGATCGCACCAGCACCGCGTCTTGTTTGAGCAATACATGCTGGAGGTAAGGGGCGAGCAAACCAAGGTCTGCTGCCGGCAGCGCGGCTAACAGTCGATTACCAACGCTGGTATGGCGCTTCATCATGAGACCCTTTCCGTCAGTGGTGTGATTCCTTTGGATCCAAAAAGAGTACGATGGTCTGAACTGAAATCGCTTGGTGACAGGTGCCTCCTCGGTTGTCACCATACTGGCGGCGATGGCTCGGCCAGAGCCATCAGGACATCGCCAACTTAGGTGGCCTAGCTTTGTGGATTTTTTCTGTAGGGGCTGTCGTGTGGTCGGCGCCCGTTGCTCCGAGCCTCTGCTTTTTAAGCCGGCGAAGGCCCATAGACAGCTGTCTTAAATCATTTCAGTAGGAGCCGATTGGCAGCTTGCGCGCTCGTGGGTCGGATCATGGATGTTGGGGCGCGTTGACCAAGGCACGGTAAAGTCGGCAGACCTGGGTGTCTTTTGCGTATTTCTACGGGGGTTTGGTCATAATCTCGTCATATGGCATAGCCTTTTGCAGCTCCAGCGACCGTTGCCCGAAGCTATGCTCAAGATTGTCGCCTCTGGCGGTGCGAAGGCCCGCCGCCAAAAAGGGCAGAAACCCCAGCGACTGCTTCTGCTTTGATGGACGCGTCCACGGAAGCCGGGTCACCCCCGTTTGCATTCATCGGGACGATGTCATTTGACAGCAGGGCGAGTGCGGAGCACCTTTCATATCCAAGAGTCATCGATGTCGCACGCTGAGTACGCTTCAAAACCGCTGGCACTTTTGACGAAACTGGCCGCTATACTGCGCATTATTCCAGCGCTGCAGTTCGTATTTGCTAAATTTGCGGCGCTGCTGCGCAGCAGGAAGAGCGGCGAACCGCTCGTCAGCGAGTTCCTTGACGAAGCGCCCGGCGTCACCAGAACCACGGTTGATCAGCATGCCGCTGTTTTGCTGCAATCCACCGGCCACGCGATTGAGGTACCGGAAACGAACGACCAGTCCGGCAGAGAAAAGCTAATCCGCCGACGTTGGCTAGAGACCGGGATCAAAATGTGGAATCCCCGCGTTCACGGCGCCGGGCATGCAGCTCTTAACATTCAAGGGCGGGCCGAGTTGCTGTCACCGAAACCCGGCGAGACGCTGCCCGGATATGACAAGCTCGAATTCAAAATGGTTCAGTGCACCGTCAACGGGCAAGCGGTGAACCGTATTGTTTGCGAGGGTGTAGTTGTCGATCCGCCAACGCGGTGCAGCTGACGCTGTTCGGGCGATCTTGTGCGCCTTGGCGATTGCAGACGGCCCATCCCATCAGCCCTCGCCGTACTTACGATAGCACTGTTGAGACACGTCGCAACGCGGACGATCCATTTCGGTAGGCGAACCCGTCTCGAAAATGAGCATGCGGTTCGACCACCGCCGTGGACGCCCTCAGGCTAACTGCAGCGGCCCGTGATCATCGCAATGATCACCGTGCGGATGGTGCAGCCGGCCGTCTACGAGATAGTCGACATGGTCACCATGCGGCACCTCTTCATGTCCGCAGCTTGGACCGTGTGTGTGTGAGCAGTGGACTTGCGGCGTGCAGTTCACGGGATTTGTGCCGTCGACCGGGATGACATGTTCATCCACGTGATCCCCGTGCATATGGTGGAGATGGCCGTCGTGAAGATAATCCACATGGCCGTCATGGCGAACGCGGTGTGGCCGCATTTCGGGCCGTGCTGGTGGGTGTGGTTGGCATGATGCTTCTCGGTGCAGGCCGCCATGATGTGTCCTTTCTTCGTTCAGAACCCTGTCGGGACCATTGGTCACTGTTTCTCCGCAGCCTGTTGGCAACTCAGAAAGGGCGGCAGCTGTTCCCCGAACCGGAACGAAACCTCCTGCACACGCCTGAAATTCCGGGTTCGAGGCCATCTCCGACGCGCAGAGGCCATCTCTGACACGGCGCTTTGGCATATTCGGCGTTTTACAGATGGAGCATCCGCCCCATGTATCATGTCATTGACACGAAGAACGTAGCGCCGTCGTCGCCGAGTAATCGCGACGAAGTGATACTCCCGCTGGTCAAATTGTAAGAAATCGGCTGACGACAGGTGACCTTGAATTAATTGTGGCCACGCCAGGGATTCACAAAAGACCAGCGTGCTTCTAGCGGCAAGAGTCCTCAGGAATTTAAGGTGGTCACGCATGCCGAGACACAACGCTCAGTCCGTTATCCTCCCTTCTTCAGTTGCAGCGTGAAGGGCTGACTTAAACGCGGCGTCGAACACGCCCCTGTACTGCACCGCGTTGACGTTGGAAATGTGGGCTGTATCGCGGAAGTTGGCCTGCCCGTTCCTGACTAGATAGCAATAATCATGCTCGCAAATCACGGACGACGGATCCACCGCAACTAGTCGCGGATTGTCTCTATGCTTATACAGGAATTGACTACTCTCGTCCCGGAGCCCGCTCATCATCAGGCGGGGATCGGCCTCGACTTTCCATTCATCTATTGCCTTGCCGGCTCGGATCTGATTTTCGATCCATCGTTGCGGCAGGTCGAAACCGATGTTCAGTAATGGCATGATCAGGACAACGGTCTTGCCCGAAGAAAGCAGTCTGTCTACCAGGGCAGAAACCTCGAGGGCATTTCCCCAGTTACTTCCAAGCACAACTATGCTCGGCTGAGTGTGGCCCAGCACGAAATCCAGCGTGCTGCGATTGAACTGTCGGCACGCCCGCTGATCCTCGGAATTTTTTGCAGGGTCATCGAGGAAGGCCCTGCACCCGCTCTGCGTCGCGATCAGTCCATGTATTCCGTTATCGAGTGCAGCCGAAGAAATTGGCTCGAGGTACTGGTTGGCAAACGAATCTCCCCACAGGATTGCCGAAGTTCTCCCCGCAGCCTCGTCGCTGCCGAAGCTGCAATAAGTCTCGGTCGCCTTCTTGGTGGAGTTCGAGTTCCTGAAACATTCGTCCCGTGGCGTGTTAGTCCTTCTCGCCAGTTCGGCCGGTAGCAGATATTTCGGCAGCCTATTTGGCAAGCCATCGTTCAGAAAAGCCAGTCCGATGAACCCGAGCAACAACGAAAACGCTATGCCAGAACTCGCCAGCAACCTACGGGGTGTCCAGATATCCCGCCGCATTCTGACCGGTTGCTCGACGTAGCGATAGGAGACGGCGCCGAGCACAAACGACGCCAGCACCATCAATATCTTTTGCATGGCATCTACGCCATAATCGCGCAGGGATAGCCAACCAAGCGCGAAGACCCAGATCGGCCAGTGCCAAAGGTAAATCGAGTAGGACCAGTCACCCACGCGCTGGATAAAAGACATCCCCAGCAAGCCACCTCGACCGGCCCCCTGTCCCGCCCCGACTATCATTGCCGCGCCCAAGATCGGCAGGATTGTGAGTGCGCCCGGCCATCGCGATTCGGGTAAAGGATAGACGACGCATGCTGCGGCCAGCGCCCAGCCTATGACAGCGATAGTCCGCGTTTCTAGCCACCAAGCTTTCGCAGCACCTTCGGATCGGCGCTGTATCTCTGCGGCAGCGATCAACCCGCCAGCCAAGGGTTCCCAGGCTCTGGCACGCAAGGAGAAAAAGGAAGATCCCATGGCGTCGCTATAGCTCTTCCACAAACACCACGCCAAGGACAGGGCAGCGACGACCTGAAATACAACCATCACTGTGCTGATCCCAGTCTTCGATCCGGAAGCCAGGCGCCAGATCAGCCATGCGACCAAAGGCATCCAAATGTAGAACTGCCACTCCACCGACAGAGACCAAGTATGCAACAGCGGCTTGGTTTGAGCAGCCAAGGCGAAATAGCCGTTGTCGCTGTTGAAAGCAAAATTCGACACGAATGTCAGCGCAGACAACGCCTGCAGCAGGTGCTTCAGGTATTCGCCGGGCAAGGTCACGAACCAGCCAGCGACGACGGACGAAGCGGTTACAACCGCAAGCGCAGGATAGATCCGGCGCATCCGCATAATGCCGAAGGCACGGAGCGAAAAACGATCCAGCGTCAGATCGTTCAGCACCTTGCCCGTCATTAGGTAGCCAGTTATTACCAGGAAGACATCGACGCCGACAAATCCCCCGGCGAACCCTGGTATCTGGAAGTGATAGCCAACGACAGCGATCACCGAAAACGCCCGCAGCGCGTTGATATCTAGCCGGAAGGCGTTTCCACTTGCATGCTTGCTTGTCGCCTTCGATACAGCCCCCGTTTTCTCCATGCCTGCTTCTTCTCGCTCCTTAATTCGCTTATTTCAGCGCAAGTTGGCTCACAACTTGGGACGCGCCGAGTCGTCAGGCGCCCAGCCATCACGCTGCGCGTGCACGGCGAAGCGAGCCACGTTATTCTGTTTCGGGATTACTGCCGGTGTGTGCAGCCTAGATATCGAGTTGATCGGTGCCAATCTTGCTGATCGCGAAGTTTGCACTGATGGGCCTTATGTGAAGTGACGAGTCAACTACCCTGACGCCAGTTTTTTTCACTTTTCGGACCTCGTGCGATGTCCGACCATAGTCCGTAGTGCGCACCAATCAGTAACTCCCGCCAACGCCTATTCAGTCTTGCTATCGAACGGCTATCTGTTGACCTGTGCAGCTGTGGTTCGCTTTCACGAGCTTCAATATCCGGGATTCAAGATCAGGGCCGTGTTTCCTTTGTCCATTGTTGCCACCTTTCGGATCTCGCGCGATGTCCGGCTTCAGCCCGCAATCCGCACCAAAGATGGGGTAATCGGCCGGCCCAGCTTGTGGATAGCTGAAGATTTTGGGTGCTGCGCTTCAGGCTGATGGTGAAACGAGGTCCGTGGTTACGGCCTCAAGCATCAGAAGGAGAAGCGCAGCATGGACCATTTTGCTGGATTAGACGTATCGGTCAAGCAGACCAGCGTCTGCATTGTGGATGACACGGGCAGGATCGTGCGGGAAGTGAAGGTGGCGAGCGAGCCTGAAGCTCTGCTGCAGGTTCTGCGGAACCCCATCTACCGCTTCAGGCGGATCGGACTGGAAGCCGGGCCGCTATCGCAATGGCTTTTCAGCGCGTTGG
>NZ_JNIJ01000018.1 GCF_000701345.1 Bradyrhizobium sp. URHD0069
GTCCTGGAAGCCACGTCCGAAATGCTGACCACGTTCGGCTATCAGGTTCTTGGCGCCCGGAATGGTGCGGAGGCCATCCAGATCCTCGAGAGTGGCCAGGAAATTGAACTCTTGTTCAGCGATGTCGTGCTACCAAACGGAATGAATGGCGTAGAGCTTGCCCGCGAAGCCAGACAGCGGAACAAAGATATCAAAGTCCTGCTCACCTCGGGCTACGCGGGGGATGTGCTGGAACGATATCGAGCGGTGGACGAGTTTCCGATTATCGACAAACCGTTCCGCCTGACAGATCTGGCGCGGCGCCTGCGGTCAATCCTGCACGAAGCGTAAGTTTGAAATGAGAGAGGCCGTCAACTGAGACGGCTTCGCTCGTTTCAACCGGCGTTCAATCTCGTCTTCGGCCCTTATTAGTTGCACCGCATGACGTTTACGGTTTGCTCGCTGCCGTCCCGCCCAGGAACCGTTACAGTCTCGGTGGGGCAACTCGACACATACGGTCGGTCAGAAGGTACGACAGACGGCGGATATCGATGTGCCCAGTCCCAGGGAACATCATAGGTATAGGTGTAACGAATATCGTTTGATATTGGCGGCGCAACACCCACCGTGGGTCCGCCATTCGATGGGAAGTCTTCCAGTGCCGGCCAGAACAGCCCTACGGGGTTTCTGTTTCTCCGGTGGTGCCGGAACGATGGAACCAGGTGCGGGCGGGAAATCGAATGCCTCGATACAGACCCTCCACTACGCACCCCTTCCGACCTGGCGAACGTCTCGTTCGCGGCAAGCATAAGCGCTACTACGCTGAGAGACGCGATCAACGCCCCATACATTCTATACGTCATGGCACGTACCACTTCGTCGGTTACAGAGCCGCACTCCAGGGCACGCTAGGCCCGGCCTTTGGTGCCCGCAAACGCATAATTAATTATTAGTTAACGTGTAAAATTAATAGAGACCATTGTTCAAAACGCCGGCATCGTGACTATCGCGAGAGGTGTCCGCACTGGATAAAGAAGAGGCACCGTGGTCCGGCCGGTGCCCAAGGTGATCACGCCGAGAAGCAGCGTCACCGCCAGCAGGGTTTCCCGTTGAGGCCGAGTTCGGGGCGCTGGCCATTCGAAAAGTAGCCAATAAGCGACATTGCGCGTCGAGAGGCCACCAACTGAGCTGCCTTCCAAAGTCGCATGTCGAGAGCGTCGGTGCCGATAGCGAGATAGACTCGGCCAAGAGTATACCGGTTATCCATTTGTTAGGTGCACTGCACTAAAGACCGATTCAAGTTCAACTCAATCAAAATTTGCGCCTCACATGTTTGGATTTGCGGCCCCCATTCGCAAGCATCGCAGGTTTTTTCCGCGAGTCCGGATTGGCCTAAAAATCCAAATTGCACTGTTGGGAATCCTTGGCGTCCTGCTTACCGGGACAATTTGCCTGGTCGGACTTGGCCTCGCCGCCAGGAATCAACTGGAGTCTGACCAAAGCATAGATTTGCGCCTGCATGTTCTCGGGCTGTCGGCCAATTATCTGGAGGCGTACCAGATCGCGACTGAATTTTTGAGAAAGCAGGATGAAAGACTAATCGGCAAGCATGCCGGCGTTATGGAGAGTGCCCTTGGACACTTGTCCGAGATCGAAAATCGAGTTGAAAAGCTCCAGGATGGCGATCCCCTGAAGCAAATCAGCGCGCTGCGCTCTGGACTGAACCTTTATCAGACTCGCTTTCATAATTTGTCGTCGATGCGCCGCGTGCTCGGGCTGAACGAGAATCAAGGACTTCGGGGCAAGCTTGGTTCGGCGGTTCACCAAATTGAAAGCAAGCTGGCGGAGCTCAATCAGCCTCGCTTGTCCATCTTGATGCTGATGATGCGCCGCCATGAAAAGGATTTCATCCTGCGAGGGGACGAGAAATACGGTGATGACTTCGGCAAGCGGCGATCTGAATTTGGCGACGCGTTGGTAGCGGCGGGCTTGGCCGCGGGAGTTCAGAGTGAGCTTTTTTCACTCATGAAATCCTACAACGACAGTTTCGTGTCCTTTATGGTCACTCAGAGTTCTCTTAACGACGAAGTGGACGACTTTGCCACGGTATTCCAGCGAAGTCGGCCGACATTAGATGCCTTAGTCAACGCGGCGGATGCCCGATACCAGTTATCAGAGGCCCGTGCCACCGAACTGCGGCAATCACTCCGTTGGACGATCGTAGGAGCAACCCTCTGTGTTGGCCTCCTTGCAATATATTTCGGCCAGCGTATTGCCAATTCGATCGCCAGAATGACGCACGCAATGCAGAGGCTCGCGTCGGGTGATTTTGGTGTCGTCCTGCCGGGATTGGGACGACGCGATGAAGTGGGTGAGATGGCCCAAGCCGTCGAGACCTTCAAAACTAAGGCGAAGCAGAGGGCCAGAGATGAGGCTGACGCCAAGGTGAGGCAGGATCTGATCGTGGCGGCGGCCCGGAAAGCCGACATGGGCAAACTGGCCGATGAATTCGAAGGCGCCGTTGGTCGAATCATCGACACGGTGTCCGCCGCATCGATGGAACTGGAAACTGCGGCCAGCACTCTAACGGCAACGGCTGAACGGTCTCAGCAGCTTACGAATGTTGTTGCTGCAGCATCTGAAGATGCCTCGGCAAACGTGCAGTCGGTTGCTTCGGCAACCGAACAGATGTCGTCCTCGGTGAATGAAATCAGTCGCCAGGTGCAGGACTCTGCCAGGATCGCCGGCGAAGCGGTGGAGCAAGCCCAAATGACCAACAATCGCGTCAGCGAATTGTCGAAGGCAGCAAGCCGAATCGGTGATGTGGTCAACCTGATCAACACGATTGCTGGGCAGACCAACCTTCTCGCCCTCAACGCGACCATCGAGGCTGCGCGAGCCGGCGCTGCCGGCCGCGGTTTCGCTGTCGTGGCGTCCGAGGTCAAAGCGCTTGCCGAGCAGACTGCAAAGGCCACGGGCGAGATCAGCCAACAGGTTAGTGGCATCCAGAATGCAACGCGTGAGTCGGTAATTGCGATCGAGGCGATCGGCAGCACCATTGGGCGGATGTCCGAAATCGCCTCGACTATCGCCTCGGCGGTTGAAGAGCAGGGCGCCGCGACCCAGGCGATTTCCCACAACGTACAGCGGGCGGCGCAAGGCACCTTGCAGGTGAGTTCCAGCATTGTGGATGTGCAGCGCGGCACCAAGGAGACGGGATTGGCTTCCGATAAAGTGTTCTCCGCAGCGCAGTCCCTTTCTGGGGAAAGTTACCGTCTCAAGGCTGAGGTCGCGACATTCCTTAATTCCGTTCGCGCGCCTTGAGGATACCGAACCCCAAAAGCTCTTGTGCCAAGCCTTGGCGTTCATGGACCGTTGATCCCTGCGGATGAAACCAGCGAAAAGAAAGCCCGGCTGGCGGGCCGGGCTCTCATTCAGTGGTTGGCGCCCGGTGTCGGTAGCCGGGTTTTGGGACCATCGAGGTTCTTATCATTTGATCTCCCACGTCGTGTTATGCGGGATGTCCATCGCAAAATAGCCGCCGGGGCCAGCCAGTGCAGGCATTGTTATACAAGCAAATGGCTCACGCCCCGTGATCCCCTTATACTTCCCGGTGCCGCCGGTGATGATATGGGTGCCACAATCCATTTTCGGCTGTGACTTATCGAGGTCGCGAGTATCAAAGGTCGAGAAAATCTTGTCGCCGTCGCTGTCGGCTAACACGCAGGCGCCGTCAATGTATTTCTTGTCGGCGGATGCAACGTTCAACGCTGCGCAATGTGCTGACATCTTGTCGAGCATCTTCTCTCCCTTCATGTTTTGGGTAGTCCCGACCGCCTCCAGCGTGGTGGCCGTACCGAGTCCGGCGATGTCAATGCTCATCAATGGCCGGAAAACGAAGTGCGTCACGTAGGGCGTGGTCCCCTTCTTTTCAATCGGCTGTCCTAGGACAACCGCGGGGGCAAAGGCCACGAGTGCCCCGGAAAAAAGCGCAGTTTTGACAAGTGTCATCGCGGCGGCGGGTGCCGCGATTATGCTGAGGTTGATGGGCTTCATTGGTTCCTCCTCGATCGAGCGGCGGCTTCAGGCCTGTGCTAAGAACTGCCGCGGACTCAGAGACGACCTGCTTCTGCGTGATACGCCTCTGGCGTCGCGCTTCGAGCTATCGGGGTTCCCCGAAAAATATTACTGAATTCCCAAGGCCGGATGCGGCAGAAACGTTGCCGCGACTTCGCGATTCATCGGCGAAATCGATTGGAGCGCGAAGGTGTCTCGGGAGGTGTTGAAAGCACCCGCCGAGGCCTTGATCCACGTCCGATAGCTGTCAGGGACTTCAATCAATATACCCTATCCACGCTGCCAGCAAAAGCGCGAGATGCGGTGAGTGCGATGCTGGCGGCGGAAGCGTTCGCGCTGCCAAGTCAGGGTCGACGACCCGGGATTCGCTCAGGACGCTATCTTGGAATTATAGGGCGGGCCCTCCAGAGAGCTTATCAGCTGCGGGAACCTGCGAAGGGCCGCCCCATCCATGTACTCTGACCTGGCGCCAGCACGACGACGGCCGCGCCTAACTTCACTCGATCAAAGAGATCGATGACATCCTCGTTGATCATGCGGATGCAGCCAGACGATATGGCTTGGCCAATATATTCCGGCTGGTTGGTGCCGTGGATGCGGTACAGGGTGTCCTTGTTGCCCTCGTAAAGGTAGAGCGCCCGCGCGCCCAGCGGATTGGCCGGACCTCCTCGAATGCGTGACGGGTAGGGGCCGAGCCGCGCCTGAATCTCCTGTGTCGGGATCCAATCAGGCCATTCAGCCATACGGCCGACCGTCGCGACGCCGGCGAAGGCCAACGCTTCCTCTCCCACCGCCACGCCGTAGCGGATCGCCTTGCCTCCCGGCAGTACGTAAAAGAGATAACGCGCGTCAGTATCGACCAGGATCGTGCCCGGCCCCTCTTTGCGCGAATAGTCGACGATATGCCGGCGGTAGGTCTCTGGAATGGTCGCCTGCGCATAAGGCGCATGAGCCAGCAACTGCCGGTCCCTTGGGGTCAAATTGGCACCCGACGACGGCGCGAGTGTCGATTGCATACAACCGCCGAGCGCGAGCCCGAACAGCCCCACGAGCAACAACGCGAGCCCGGATCTCGGCACCGCCTGCCTCCCCAAAGCGTTACGCTGCTCTATTTGTTTCTCAAATAGTGCAGAAATCAAGGCATGATGGGAGGCAACCCGCAATAATGGGGTCGGCGCCTGTCCATCGAGCACCGCGCTTGGTTCGCCGACCTGCGTGCACTCGACGTTTTTCCGAGCGTTGCTTCGAACGGATCATCGCGAAATAGCGGTACGCGAAGCCCACGTACGTACCAGCCAGAGCGATGACGATTGAAGCTGCCACTAGACGCCGCACGTCCCCTCCAAATTGCTGGGTGGCTATTCGACGAAGCCGGCCAGTCTCGGCAGCCACAGACTGATGCTTGGGAAATAAATGCACAGCATCAAGCCGAGCACCTGCAGCGCAACGAACGGATACATGGCCGTGAACACGTCGCTCATGGTGACGCCCGGCGGCGCCGTGCCCTTCATGTAGAACAGCGTCGCCCCGAACGGCGGCGTCATGAACGCGGTCTGCAGATTGACCGCGACCAGCGTGCCGAACCAGGTCATCAGCGCAGCGTTGCTGCCGATGTGGTCGGAGAAGTCGTACTTCAACAGGATCGGCCCGAACACCGGCAGGACGATCAGGCAGATCTCGATCCACTCGAACGGGAAGCCGAGCAGGAAGATCAGAACCATAATGAAGGTGAGCATTTCCCATTTGGTGTCGATGCCGAAAGAGGTGAGCGTCGAGATCATCAGCTCGTCGCCGCCGAGCACGCGGAACACGTAGGAGAAGCCGGTCGCGCCGAGGAAGATCAGGAACACCAGGCCGTTGGCGCGGCAGGAGGAATAGATCGCCTCGTTCATCATCTTAAAGGTCATGCGCCTGTTCAGCGCGGCGATGAACATGGAGCCGAGCACGCCGACAGCACCGCTCTCGGTGGGCGTGGCCCAGCCGGCGAAGATCGAGCCGAGCACGATCACCAACAGCGCCGTCATGGGGAACAGGCCCCGCCAGACGGCGTACCAGAACGCGCGGCGGGTCTGCGGCCCGTAGCCGGGCGGCAACCGGGGCGCGGCACCCGGCCTGAAGATGGCGACGAGCACGATATAGACGAGGTAGAGGCCGGAGAGCAGGAAGCCCGGCATGATGGCGGCGAGAAACAGGTTGCCTGCCGAGGTCGCCAACATCTCCGCCATCACCACCAGCATGATGGCCGGCGGAATCAGGATGCCGAGCGTTCCGGCCGAGGCGATGGTGCCGATGGCAAGCCGCTTGTCGTAGCCCGCGGCCAGCATCTGGGGCAGGGCGATCACCGACAGCGTGATCACCGCCGCGCCGACCACGCCGATCGGCGCCGCCAGGATCGTGCCCATCACCATCACGGAGACCGCCAGCGCGCCCGGGCACCACTTGAGCAGGACCTCGGTTGCGTCCAGCATGTCCTTGGCGGAGCCCGATCGCTCCAGGATCGCGCCCATGAAGATGAACATGGGGATCGACGCCAGCACCGGATCGTTGGCGACCCCACCCCACATGCGCAGTACGATATCGGACAGGCCGATCAGGTGGAAAGTGCCGAGCCAAGCGCCCGCGACCGCAAAGACGAGCGCTAGCCCGCCCATGATGAAGGCGACCGGGTAGCCGATGAAAATGCAGAAGAACATCGACACGAACATGATCAGAGCGAGATTGTCGGCCAGCCAGTCGAGCACGTCAGAGTCCCCCGGTTGGGCTAAACGTCCGTAATCACATGTCCGATTTGCAGATTGACTTCCCGCTCCGACTTTTCACCAAACAGGAAGACGATCACGCGGAGCAGTACGCTGAGGATGCCGAGCACCACCATCCACAGGCCGGCAGCGTAGACGCCCTTGATGATCCAGCGGTGGGTCAGCCCCACCGTGCTGTCGGACTGCTCGCCGAGCCGATAGGACTGCGCAACGAAATCCAGGCTGTAGTAGGCGACCAGCGCGCTGTATGGCAGCGCCAGCACGAGGCAGCCGGCGAGTTCGATCCATGCCCTGCGGCGATACGACATCCTCTCGGTGAACGTATCGACGCGCGGATGCGCGTTGATCGTGTAGCAGTAGCCCATCCAAAGCGAGAAGATCGCGGCGTGGAAGTGCCATTCCAGCTCTTGCAGCCTGGTGTACGGCAGCTGCATGCCGAACTTGCGCGCGACGACATCGAACGTGGTCACGCACGCCATGATGACGAGCAGCCAACCGGACGCCAGGGCAACAACCTCGAGCACCCGCCGCATATTCTCGGCCAGCTTCAGCAACGCATTCATCGCGACAAAGTCCTCTCGCCCGCACGCCGCATCGGAATTGAGATGCACGAGCGGTTGATCCGTCATCGGGCTGTTCGGCTGATCCCTCACCGGCCGGCGAGACGACCTCCGGGGCAGGAACCGGCGCAGCCGCTCGCTGCACCGGCTGCCTCCGCTCAATCCTTCTGGTAGGTGGCTTTCATCGTCTGCGACACGCCCCAAACCGAGAACTTCTTGCGGTAGTCCAGGTAGTGGTCGGCGACCTTCTTGAACAGCGGGTCCTTGGCCGATTCCTCTGCCAGCACTTCCAGCCAAGCCTTCTCCAGCGTGGCCAGATCTTGGTCGCTCCAGCGCTTGATCTGAACCTTGTGCTTGTCGCGCATCTCGGCCATCGCCGCGAACTGGGAGTGGTCGCTCTCGACGTACATGTGCATGATGGATTCGCCGAGGGCGATCTCGATAATCGCCTTGTTCTGATCCGACAGCGCCTCCCACGCCGTCTTGTTGATCAGAAGCTCGCCCACCGAGGTCTGCTGATGCCAGCCTGGGAAATAGTTGAACTTGGCGATCTGATGGAAGCCCAATTTGGTGTCCATCGTCGGCATCGAGAACTCGGTCGCCTCGATCACGCCGCGCTCCAGCGCAGGATAGATGTCAGCCGCCGCCAGCAGCTGGGTGGAGACGCCGAGCTTCTGCATCACCTGTGCGCCAAGGCCGAAGAACCGCATCTTCACCCCCTTCAGTTCCTCGACCGACTTGATCTCGTTGCGGAACCAGCCGGAGGTCTCGGGCGCGATGGCGCCGGCATCGATCGCAATCAAGCCGTGCTTGGCGTAAATCTCATTGCGCAACTCGTTGCCGCCGCCGAACCACTTCCAGCCGAGGAACTCGCCGATGGGCGGGCCGAACGGCACGGTGGTGAAGAAGGCGAGCGCGGGGTACTTGCCCGTGTGGTAGCCTGGCGTCGTCCAGCACGATTCGATCGAGCCCTTGGACACCGCGTCGAAGCACTCCAGCGGCGGGATCAACGCGCCGGGCTCGTAGAACTTGATCTCCAATTTGCCGCCCGACAACCGCTCGACATTCTTTGAGAAGCGCACGCCCGAGGTGCCGAGGTGTGGCAGCTGGCTGCCCCACGCGCTCTGCATCTTCCAGCGGACTTTGTCCTGCGCGTTCGCAACTGTGGTCACCGCCGTGAGCGCCAAGGCGGATAGCCCCACGAATCCCATTAACAGTGTGGATTTCATCATCTTGCAGCTCCTTCCTTGGTTGCTCGTAATGCCGAAGCCCGCAGCTCACACGGCCGCAATGGTTGCTCGACGGTAAGTTTGTTGACGTGGTTGCGCAGAGCGGGTTGATGGCCGGCTCGAGCCAAGCACTTTGCAATGACGTTCCCCATGTTCACCTCGTACCGCTCGCTCGTTGCGGTCAAAGTAAGCATTTTCGCGTGCGGGGGCGCACGGCGAGTGCTCGGTGGGAGACCGGCACAAAAGGATTGTCGGTTCTACTGAGAGTGCGATGCCCGCCGACGGCATTCCCGGCTGCCCATTCGCCTCGAACGGAGACGTCGGCACGTCCCGTCTCGAAGGGCTGCTCTAAAGAAGACTACACGATCCCACGCTTATCCAAAAGGCCTCATATTGGCCGGGGCCGATTACTCGGCGTCATCGCCTAAACGAACCAACGTTTGCGCCGTTTGTAGTGCTTCACATCGCGGAATGATTTTCGCTTTTCGCCGGCGATACCGAGGTAGAATTCCTTGACGTCCTCTTTTTCGGCGAGCGCCCGCGCCTCGCGGTCTATCACCACGCGGATCAACACTCGCGTCAGCATGGATTCGAAAACGCGCGGCGGAGTGAATTGGAAGGTTGGCCGATCTCGCGCAAATCCTGCTCGACCGTCTCACCGCGCTCGGGACACGCCATGCAGAATCCGGCGGCAAGGCCTTGTGCATAGCTGAGGTAATGATCGCCCACCCAGACGAGCGGCAGGTAGACGAGCGCCATGAGCAAAAGGCCAGCGCGGCTCTCGTTATCTTCTTACAGCCATAATATAGCACCGATCGTCATACGTTCGCTTTTTTAGCGTCTGTTTTTGGATTGACGGGAGCCAGAGCAAACGTAACCTGATCAATGTACTAAGCAGTCCTCCTGGCAGGAGGCCGTCGTGAACGAGCTCTCGGGCTACGCATTCTCGCCGCTGAGAGAGGGAGACATCGCTCTCTACCGGGGCTCCGGCAACGGCCTGCCTCCGGTCCTGCTTGTTGCCGCGGAAGAAACCTCGCTCAGTTGCGTCGAGCGGCTTCAACACGAATATGCGCTCAAAGCCGAACTTGACGCTGACTGGGCGGCGCGACCCGTCGAGCTTACCCGCTACGACGACCGCATGACGCTGGTGCTTGAGGATCCCGGCGGTGTGCCGGTCGATCGACTGCTTGGCCGACCCCTGGACGTATCGGATTTCCTGCGCATCGCGATCCCGCTCGCGGGCGCGCTCCGCCGATTCCATGAGCGAGGCCTGATCCATAAGGACATCAAGCCGGCAAACATCCTGGTCGACACGGCAAGCGGCGGCGTGTGGCTGACGGGGTTCGGCATTGCCTCGCGTCTGCCGCGCGAGCACCAGGTCCCCGCGCCGCCGGAGGTGATCGCCGGGACGCTTGCCTACATGGCGCCGGAACAAACTGGCCGGATGAACCGCTCGGTGGACTCCCGCAGCGATCTTTATGCACTCGGTGTCACCTTCTACGAAATGTTGACGGGGACGCTTCCCTTCGCCGCCGCCGATCCGATGGAGTGGGTGCACTGTCATATCGCGCGGCAAGCGATGGCGCCCGACGAGCGAGTCGCCGGCATCCCGGAGCCGCTCTCGGCAATCGTGATGAAGCTCCTCGCCAAGACCCCCGAGGCGCGCTACCAGACCGCCGCGGGTGTCGAAGCCGATCTGCGGCGCGGCCTGGCGGAATGGGAGTCGCATGGCCGTATCGGGCCATTTCCGCTGGGCACGCACGACGTTTCGGACCGGCTGCTGATTCCGGAGAAGCTTTACGGCCGGGAGCGCGAGATCGACAACCTGCTCGCTTCCTTTGACCGTGTCGTGGCCACGGGCACGCCCGAGCTCGTGCTCGTGTCCGGATATTCCGGCATCGGCAAGTCCTCGGTGGTGAACGAACTGCACAAGGTGCTGGTCCCGTCGCGTGGCTTGTTCGCGTCCGGCAAGTTCGACCAGTACAAGCGTGACATCCCGTACGCCACCCTGGGCCAGGCCTTCCAGAGCCTCGTCCGCTCGCTCCTCACCCAGAGCGAGGCGGCGCTCGGGCGGTGGCGGGACTCCTTGCTCGAGGCGCTGGGCCCGAATGGTCAGCTCATCGTCAACCTCGTTCCCGAACTGGAACTCGTGATCGGAAAGCAGCCGCCGGTTCCGGACCTGCCGCCGCAGGACGCGCAGAACCGCTTTCAGATGGTGTTCCGGCGCTTCCTCGGGGTGTTCGCGAGCAAGGAGCACCCGCTCGCGCTGTTCGTCGACGATTTGCAATGGCTTGATGCAGCAACCCTCGACCTCCTCGAGCATCTGGTCACGCACCCGGAAGTGCGGCACCTGCTGCTGGTCGGGGCTTACCGGGATAACGAGGTCGGTCCCGCGCACCCGCTTCTGCGAACGCTGGAGGCGATTCGCGCCGTCGATGCGAGGGTGCAGGAGATCGTGCTGGCGCCCCTCGATCTCGACGATGTTGGCCGGCTCGTCGCCGACGCGCTCCACTGCGAGCCGGAGCGCGCGCGACCATTGGCGGAGCTAGTCCAGCAGAAGACCGGCGGCAATCCGTTCTTCGCGATCCAGTTCTTTATCGCGTTGGCCGACGAGGGGCTGCTCGCATTCGACGCAGTCGCGTCAGCCTGGCAATGGAACATGCAACGCATCCGCGGCAAGAGCTACACCGATAACGTAGTGGATCTTATGGCCGGGAAGCTGAAGCGGTTGTCTTCCACCACCCAGGAAGCCCTGAAACAACTCGCCTGCCTGGGCAATGTCGCCGAGATCGCCACCCTGGCTCTGGTTCACGGGACAACAGAGGAGGCGATGCACACGTCGTTCCGGGAAGTCGTCCACGCTGGGCTCGTTTTTCGCGAGGACGGCGCCTACAAATTTCTGCACGACCGGATCCAGCAGGCGGCCTATTCACTGATTCCCGACGAGGACCGTGCCGACATCCATCTGCGCATCGGCCGCGTGCTGCTCGCGAACATGACGCAGGACGATCTCGCCGAGCATCTGTTCGATGTCGCAAACCAGCTCAATCGGGGTGCCGCACGGCTGATCGACCGGGACGAGAAAGCGCAGGTGGCGACGATCAATCTGCGTGCCGGGCGAAAGGCCAAGGCGTCGTCGGCTCATGCGTCGGCGTGCGCGTACTTGGCGGCCGGCATGGCTCTGTTGGACCAGCGGGAGTGGGACACCCATTACGAGTTGACGTTCAGCCTGTGGCTCGAACGCGCGGAGTGCGAGTTTCTGAGCGGCAACTTCGAAAAGGCCGAGCAACTGATTGCGGAGTTGCTGCAGCGCGGCGCGTCGAAAGTCGACCAAGCGGCGGTCTACCACCTGAAGGTCCAGTTGCACCTCCTGAAGTCCGAACACCAGGAAGCTGTGGTCGCCGGGCTCACGTGCCTGCGCCTGTTCGGCATTGACCTCCCGGCACACCCGGCCTGGGAGCAGGTCCAGGCCGAATACGAGACGGTCGGGCGCAATCTTGGGGCGCGCCAGATCGAGCACTTGATCGATCTGCCGCTGGGAACCGATCCGGAACTGCGGGCCGCGATGGATATGCTCTCGGTCCTGATCACTCCCGCTTACTTTACCGACTTCAAATTTTATTGCTTGCTCGTGTGTCGCATGGTGAACGTCAGCATGCAGCACGGGACGACCGGCGCTTCGGCGCACGCCTATGGCCGGCTTGGGACGATCCTCGGCCCCGCGTTTCACCGTTATGGGGAGGGTTATCGTTTCGCAAAGCTCGCATGCGACCTTGTCGAAAAACACCGCTTCATCGCTTACCAGGCAAAGGTTCACCACGCGATGGGATGGGTTGCCCTCTGGACGCAGCCGATCGCGACGGCGATCGATTTCAATCGGGCGGCCTTTCGCGCCGCGAGCGAGACAGGAGATCTGTCCTACGCCTGCTTAAGCATGTTCCAATCCTTCACGGGTCTTCTGCTCCGCAACGATCCGCTCGATGCCGTGTGGCGCGAGTCGGAGAAGAGCCTGGACTTCGCCCGGAAAGCCAAGTTCCGTCGCGCCGAAGACCTCATGGTGAGCCAGCAACGCTTCATCGCCACGATGCTGGGCCGGACCAGGAGCTTCTCCACCTTCAGCGACGCGCAGTTCGACGAGGCGACGTTCGAGGCGCAGCTTACAGCGGGGCGGATGAGCTTGATGATCGCCTGGTACTGGATCCTGAAACTTAAGGCACGATTCCTGGCAGGCGAATACGCCGAGGCGCTCGCGGCAGTCGATAAGGCGAAGACGGTCCTTTGGGCTTCGCCCGCTCATATCCAGTTGCTCGACTACTTTTACTACACCGCGCTGACGGTGGCGGTGCTCTATGAGAATGGCTCTGCCGACGAGCAGAGCGCGTGGCGCGACCTCCTGACGGTACACCGAGAACGATTGCGCGAGTGGGCTGACAACTATCCACCGACTTTCGGCGACAAATACGCGCTGGTGTCGGCCGAAATTGCCCGCCTCGAAGGACGAGACGCCGACGCGATGCGTCTGTACGAGCAGGCCATTCAGTCGGCGCGCGAACACGGCTTCGTTCAACACGAGGGCCTGGCCTATGAGACGGCCGCGCGGTTCTTCACGGCGCGCGGCTTCGATACGATCGCCCACACCTGTCTGCGGGAGGCGCGGCGCTGCTATCTTCGCTGGGGCGCGGCCGGCAAGGTGCGACAACTCGAACAGCTTCATCCGCATCTCCGCGACGCACCAGTCCCGGCATCTCCCACCGCTACCATTGGCGCGCCTGTCGAGCAGTTGGATGTCGGGACGGTACTCAAGGCCGCGGAGACGGTGTCCGGCGAGATCGTCCTCGGCAAGCTCATCGAGACGCTGCTGCGGATCGCGGTCGAACATGCCGGCGCCGAGCGCGGCCTGCTCATCCTGTTCGAAGGTGATGAGCCACGGATCGCGGCGGAAGCGACGACCGGCCGCGGCCAGGTTGAAGTCACGCTGCGCCAAACGGCCGTGTCACCGGCCGAGCTTCCCGAATCCGTGCTCCACACCGTGATCCGCACGCGGGAAAGCGTGATCCTTGATGACGCCTTGGCGCAGAATCCGTTCTCGGCAGATGAGTACATCGGCCATAGGCACGCCCGGTCGGTACTCTGCCTGCCCCTGGTGAAGCAGGCGAAGCTGATCGGGGTGCTCTATCTCGAGAACAAGCTGGCATCGCACGTGTTCACGCCCGCCCGGATCTCGGTGCTGGAATTGCTGGCATCTCAAGCGGCGATCTCGCTAGAGAACGCCCGTCTGTACAACGACCTGCAGGAGCGGGAAGCCAGGATCCGCCGCCTAGTCGACTCGAACATCATCGGGGTCGTGATCTGGGATGTTCAGGGCCGGATCATCGATGCCAACCAAGCTTTTCTCGACATGGTCGGACATGGCCGGGAAGATCTCGTCTCCGGTCGGCTGCGATGGACGGAACTGACGCCGGCCGAATGGCGCGACGCCGATCAACAAATCATTGCAGAGCTAAAAGAGGTTGGAACCCTCCAGCCGCGTGAGAAAGAGTACTTTCGCAAAGACGGCAGCCGCGTGCCGGTTCTGGTCGCCCGTGCGCTTTTCGAGTGGAAACCAGACGAAGGGGTCTCCTTTGTCATCGACATGACCGACCGCAAGCGAGCGGAAGAGAGGCTGCGCGCCAGCGAACAGCGCTTCCTCGATGCCCAAATGGAGCTCGCACACGTAACGCGCATAACAACCCTGGGCGAACTGGCGGCCTCGATCGCCCATGAAGTGAACCAGCCGCTCGCCGCCGTCGTCGCCAACGCCGAGGCCGGTCTGCGCTGGCTCCGCCGAGGAACTCCCGACGTGGACGCAGCGTGCCGCTCGGTGGAATGGATTATCGACGACGGCAATCGCGCGGGTGAGGTGATCCGGCGCGTCCGGGCGCTCGCCAACAAGACCAGCCAAGAGAAGGTGCCGCTCGACGTCAATGACGTCGTGAGGGAGACCATCCCGTTGGTGCAGCGTGAGTTGATCAGCCATCAGGTATTGTTGGGAATGGACTTAACACCGGCTCTACCCATGATCCTGGGTGATCGGGTTCAACTGCAGCAGGTGATCATCAACCTGGTGATGAATGGCATTGAAGCGATGCAATCGGTCACGGATCGGCCGCGCGAACTGGGGATCCGATCAGGCCAGGACGAGACACAAGTGCTGGTAAGTGTGATTGATTGCGGAAACGGGATCCCCACCGAGAACGCGGCCCGGCTGTTCGACGCCTTCTTCACCACCAAACCCAGCGGCATGGGCATGGGACTTTCCATCTGCCGTTCGATCGTGGAGGCTCATGGGGGACGACTATGGGTTACGGCCAACGTACCCCACGGCGCCATGTTTCAGTTCACCCTGCCGGTGAGTGCAGACACTGCGTCGTGAGGTTGCGCCCGTAAGCCGTCCCTTAAGCCAAGTCATTCAATTTCTCCATTTGATATGAAAAGCCAACAGCGTCTGGCTCTCCTATGCAAATGGTGACGCGATCAGACCGATAGAAGAAACATATCGTCACGTCGCTTCACCGCCGCGCGAGGTCGCTCCTAAATTCAAATTTAGATTTTAGAACCCCGATGCAATGGTGCATCACTCCAGTTTGCGTACTTTGTGATCGTGAGCAGGCCGCGGTGGCCGCTGCTAAACCTAGGTATGCCCTTCTCAACCAAATGTAACGTGCGGATCAACCTCCGTGCAATGGTCCGGCCCTTCTCTTTGTGATTAGGCTTGGGTGTAACCTGGGTTGCCGAACGGCAGGAGAGCTATCTGGAACTGCCAGACGGGAAAACGAAAGGCAAGGACAAGGCATGGGCTGGATGTTCGACATTGTCGGACGTTTGATTGCGCGGTTGCAGAAGCCGGCCACTCACCGTGAGCCGTTCAATCCGAACGATTCGACGGCCTTACAGGATACCCTTCGACCCGGTGATGTTTTGCTGGTCGAGGGCAAAGGTCGTATTTCCGGCGGCATCAAATATCTCACTCAATCGACCTGGTCGCATTCGGCGTTGTACGTCGGACCGATACCGGGCGCCGCAACCGACGGCGAGCCCCACGTCCTGATCGAAGCCAATATCGACGAAGGTGTCGTGTCGGCGCCGTTGTCAAAATATCTGCATTGTCAAACCCGCATCTGCCGGCCGGTCGGCCTGAGCGAAGCGGACTGCGAAAAGGTCTGCCGCTACGCCTCCGAACGCATCGGTCTCGGCTACGATTTCAAGAACGTCATCGACCTGATGCGCTATCTATTGCCATGGCCGGTGACGCAGCGTTGGCGCCGCCGAACGATCGCGCTCGGCTCCGGAGATGCCAGCCGCATCATCTGTTCTTCGCTGATTGCGCAAGCATTCGACGCCGTGCGTTACCCGATCCTGCCCACGATCACGCGCGTCGAGAGCCAGGCAGCGCGGCGCGAAATCGCCGAGATCCGTCACCCGTCACTCTATGCGCCGCGTGACTTCGATATTTCGCCCTACTTCATGGTGGTGAAGCCCACGCTCGCGCGCGGCTTCAATTATAAAGACATGCATTGGGCCGATCTTCCCCAGGTTCACACCGCACAGCTCGCGCTCGCTCCAGAAATCGAAGGCGCGAGCGCGGAGATAGCCTACGCCGGATTTTCTTGATGGCGAGCCCGATCGCCGTCTCATCGACCACAAATCTGGAGATTGATATGTCAAAGCCCCGCCTGCAATTGGTTCATTGCTCGAACGACATCCGACCGAAAGCAAACCACCGGCGGCACGGCCGCAGCTTCCAACCTTTGGTTATTCACGGGGGCGCGCGCGCGCGATCCGTGCCGAGAGAGAACTCAGGGGAAGCCGCGCTTGAATTGTTCGATCTTGGTCTTTTTAATTTTTTTGGAAATTACCTTGCCTTCTTGCAGGCGAGTAAAACAGTTCTTGAGGCCTACAATTGGACCGCTCCTGAAAACGCCGGCTAGGTTGACCGAGATTCTCGACTTAACGCGTTTTCTCGAGGCGAGCCGGTCTCCACTTCGCTTGAGAACGCTCTATCCCCCGTAACTTTGCACCAGGCTGCCCGCCACCAGCGACCAGCCGTCGACCAGCACGAAGAAGATCAGCTTGAACGGCAGCGACACCACCACCGGCGGCAGCATCATCATGCCCATCGACATCAGCACGGATGCAACCACGAGATCGATGATCAGAAACGGCAGAAACAACAGGAAGCCGATCTCGAAGGCCCGTTTCAGTTCGGAGATCATGAACGCCGGCACCAGAATCCGCAGCGACATCTCTTCCGGCGTTGCCGGCGGCGCTTCGCCCGACATGTCCATGAACAGTTTCAGATCCTTTTCGCGCACGTTCTTCTGCATGAAGCTGCGCAGTGGCATCGAAGCGCGCTGCAGCGCGTCCTCGACGCCGATCTGGTTGGCGACCAACGGCTTGATGCCGTCGTCGTAGGATCTCTGCAGCACCGGGGCCATCACGAACGCGGTCAGGAACATTGCGAGTGCAATGATGACTGAGTTCGGCGGCGCGGTCGCGGTGCCGAGCGCAGTGCGCAACAGCGACAGCACGACGACGATCCGGGTGAACGACGTCATCATGATCAGGATCGACGGCGCGATCGACAGCACCGTCAGAAGCGCGATCAGCTGGATCGCGCGCTCGGTGACGCCGCCATTGCCCTGCCCGAGACTGATGCTGATATCTTGCGCGAACGCCGGATCGATCAGCGATCCGGCGGCTATCAGAGTTGAAAAAAGTAAAACTCTACGCGGAAATGGCGCTGGCCTCACGAAGGATTCTTTGGCCGGCCCAGCAGCGATGCCATCTCGTCTTCGAGATTCTCAAAACCGCTCTTTGAAGGCGCAGCAGGCGGCGATGGCTCGTTGCGCGGTGCCGCACGGTTTGGCGGCTCGGGCGCCACCGGCGGGGCACCGACCCGCGGTTCGCTCGCTTCACCGGATGGCCGGCGAAGGGCTGCCTCCAGACGTTGCGCCATCTCGGCGAGATTTTGGTCCGCGCTCGACTCAGCCGAAGGGGGCGGAGGCGGCGGCGGTGCGGTGGCGCGCTCGGGAGCGCGAATCGGCGGTGCCTTCGGCGGTTCGCTCTGGCGCGGCGGCCGGGGTATCAGCGGCTCGTTGCGCGAGGTGACGCGCGAGGGCATCGGCTCGCCGCGCAGTTCGGGGCGGGGCTCCAGACGGCCGAGCGGCTCCGGCGTGAAGCCTGCCAAGGGATCGCTGCGCCGTTCCGACAGCGCCGGGCGACGTATTTCGTCGGCAAAAGAGGGCCGAACCGGGCGGGGCGATGGTTCGGGAATGTGCGGTTCGGCGTGATCGAACGCGTCGGACCGGGAGCCTTCGCCATCGGTCCAGCCGGCATCGGGCAGCGGTGCAATCCGGGGCGCTGGTTCGGCGCCGAGGGCGGATCGCATCTGATCCCGTGCCGACGTCGCGCGCACGATGTTGGATTCCACGACCATATCGGTCGGACCGCCGATCATCAGCAGATGCTCGACGTTGTCACGCCGCACCAGCACCAGCCGCCGGCGACCATCGACGGCTGCGGCATCGATCACCGCCAGCCGCGGCATCCGCCCGCGATTGGTGTTGGCACCGACGCGATTGGTCGCGAATCGGCGAACCAGCCATGCGGCGACGCCGATCAGCGCCAGAACGGCCAGGAATGCGAAGAAAAATGTCAGTGCCTGCATGATTTGTCCCCGGCAAATAGCCTTTTCTTCAGGTTTCGTCGAACGCGGATCGAAAACGACACAATAAACCGCGACCGCAGCCTGAGATCGGCCCTAATCTCTTGATTGCCCACAGCAGAAACTGCTGCCCGCTACCTTAATAACCCAGGAATCGGCTGGACCAAAACGACTTCTTGCGCTTCAGACTCCAACGACTTGGCTGGTTAACGCAGCATTCGTGGCGAAAATGCGCGCAAAATGGTCATCGGCGTGAAATCCGCTTCTGGATGTTCGTTTCATCGGCCGCGGCGCATCTTAACCCGCTGTTAACCATACACGCGGCAAATTCTGCCTACCTCAGGGCGTGGTGCCGGGAGGCGAGGGGGGGCGGTAGCGATGTCCATCAAAGATCTTCCGGACTTGTCGGCGCTGCGCACCAAGATGCAGTGGCATCAGGAACGCCAGCGCGTGCTCTCCGAGAACATCTCCAACTCCGATACGCCGAATTTCAAGCCGCGCGACCTGATCGAACCGAAATTCGACGGCGCCGGCGCCAGCGTCAGCGCCGGATCGATGGGATCGCTGGCGATGATGCGCACCGCGACCAGTCATATTGCCCCGTCGGGTGGCGGACAAAGCTTTGCGCAGGACCGCAAGGGGGTGTTCCAGACCAGGCCCGCCGGCAACGCCGTCAATCTCGAAGATCAGATGCTCAAGGTCTCGGCGAACCAGATGGACTATGCGGCGGCGAGCTCGCTCTACAGCAAGAGCCTGCAGCTTCTGAAGACCGCGATCGGCAAGCGCTGAGGCAGGACCAAGGACCAGGGGACGACATCATGGCCAACGATGGAGGGGATTTCGCGAGGTCGATGAGCATCGCGACCTCGGGGCTGCGCGCGCAGGCGGGGCGGATGCGGTTGATCTCGGAAAATATCGCCAACGCGGATTCCACCGCGCCGACTGCCGGCGGCGATCCCTATCGCCGCAAGGTCCCGACATTCACCTCCGAACTCGATCGCACGCTGGATGCACGGGTGGTTGCGCTCGGCAAGGTCCGGCCCGACACGTCGGCGTTTCGCATCAAGCACGAGCCCAGCAATCCGGCGGCGGACCCAGCCGGCAACGTCAAATATCCCAACGTCAATTCGCTGATCGAAATGACCGACATGCGCGACGCGCAGCGATCCTACGAGGCGAACCTCAACATCATCAGCGCCACGCGCCGGATGATCCAACGCACGCTCGACATCCTCAAGGCCTGAACAGGAAACCTCAAGCCATGGCTTCACCCACAGTCGCTGCAAGCGCCTACGCCAATCTCGCCCGCATTCTGGATACCGGCGGCGCCGGCAAAGGTTCCGAAACGGGCGGCCCCTCGTTCGGTGCGGTGCTCAAGGAGGCGATCGGAAGCGTCATGGACGCCGGGAAAAAATCCGATGCGCAGGCGGTCGCGATGGCCTCGGGCAAAGCGAACGTGATGGACGTGGTGACGGCGGTGGCGGAAACCGACGTCGCGGTCTCGACGCTGGTGTCGGTGCGCGACCGGGTCATCCAGTCCTACGAAGATATCATGAGGATGCCGATCTGATGAGACCTCATCCCGAGGAGCCGGCGCGGCCGGCGTCTCGAAGGATGAAGAGGCGCTTTGGCCTCATGGTTCGAGACGCGCGCAAGGGCGCGCTCCTCACCATGAGGGGAGAAGAAGGGAAGTCGAAGTGACCGGTGCTGAAACCCTCGACGTGGCGCGCGATGCGATCTGGACCATCGTGGTGGTGTCGTCGCCGCTGATGGTCGTCGGTCTCGTCGTCGGCGTCGTGGTGTCGCTGTTTCAGGCGCTGACACAGATCCAGGAACAGACGCTGGTGTTCGTGCCGAAAATCCTGGCGATGGTGGTCACGCTGCTGCTCGCGCTGCCGTTCATGGCGGACTCGATGCATGGCTACATGATGCGGATATCGTCGCGAATCATAGGCGGCTGATGCACTGTGCGTAGATCATGCGCATCGATATTTCACTGCTGCCCGCGCTCGCCGCCACCTTCATGCTGGTGTTCGCCCGCGTCGGCGCGATGGTGATGCTGTTGCCGGGGTTGGGTGAATCCAATATTCCGGTTCGCATCAAGCTCGCGATCGCACTGCTGCTGACGCTGGTCATGTTGCCGCTGCACCGCGCCGCCTATAACATCGACACGCAGTCGATCACGCCGCTGCTGGTGTTGATGGTCCATGAGATCATCATCGGCATTGTGCTCGGCGCCACCGCGCGGGTGACGCTCGCGGCGTTGCAGGTCGCGGGGTCGGTGATCGCCCAGCAACTCGGCCTCGGCTTCGTCACCGCTGTCGATCCGACCCAGGGTCAGCAGGGCGTGCTGGTCGGAAACTTCCTCACCCTGCTTGGCGTGACGCTGTTGTTTGCGACCGATACCCATCATCTCGTCATCGCCGCGCTCAACGAGAGCTATTCGATTTTTTCGCCGGGAGACCTGGTGCCGAGCGGCGACGTCGCGGCACTCGCGACCCGTGCCTTCGCTGCCGCCTTCAAGATCGGCATGCAACTTTCGGCCCCGTTTCTGGTATTCGGCCTGGTTTTCAACATCGGGCTTGGCGTGCTGGCGCGGCTGATGCCGCAGATGCAGGTCTATTTCGTCGGCGTGCCGCTCTCGATTCTCGCCGGCTTCCTGATCCTCGCCCTCGTCATCGCCGCGATGATGGGAACGTTCCTCGATTATTTCATCGGCGTCATGCATGAGCTGACGCCGCGGAAATGAAAGCCTGAGCCATGGCCGACGAAAGCGACACAGCCGATAAAACAGAAGACCCCACGCAAAAGCGTCTGGATGACGCCCACGACCGCGGCGACGTCGTCAAAAGCCAGGAAATCACTACCTGGTTCATGATCGCCGGCGCGACGTTGGTGCTGTCGGCATTTTCCGGATCGATCGGCGGCGGGATTTTGATGCCGATGCGCAATCTGATCGCCAATTCCTGGATGATCCACGCCGACGGGCCCGGCCTGATGGCGCTGGCGCATAGCCTCGAGTATGTGCTGATCGCAACGCTAGGCGTGCCGCTGTTGATGCTGACGCTCGCTGCGATTGCCGGCAATATGATTCAGCACCGGCTGGTGTGGTCGGGCGATTCCCTGAAACCGAAGTTCAGCAAAGTCTCGCCTATGGCGGGAGCCAAGCGGATCTTCGGCAAGCAGGCGGCGGCGAACTTCGGCAAGGGCGTTTTCAAAGTCGTCGCGCTGGGAACCGTCATGACCGCGGTCCTGTGGCCGGAGCGTCATCGCCTGGAAGCGATGGTGCGGTTCGATCCGGCGGCGATTTTAGGCGTCACCACCGAGCTGACGGTGCATCTGCTGGTCGCCGTCGTGGCGATGCTCGCGGTTGTCGCGATTGCGGACTATTTCTTCCAATACCGGCAATGGTTCGAACGCCAGAAGATGTCGCTGCAGGAAATGAAGGAGGAGTTCAAGCAATCCGAAGGCGACCCGCACGTCAAGGGCCGGATCAGGCAGTTGCGCCAGGCCCGCATGAAGAAGCGGATGATGGCCGCGGTTCCCAAGGCCTCCGTTATCATCACCAACCCGACCCATTACGCGGTCGCGCTTTCGTACGAGCGTGGCATGCCGGCGCCGGTCTGTGTCGCCAAGGGCGTGGATACGGTTGCGTTCAAGATCCGGGAAATCGCAGGGCAGCACGATATCCCGATCGTCGAGAACGTAGCGCTGGCGCGCGCTTTGTACGCGACCGTGGAGATCGACGACGAGATCCCGGTGGAACATTATCATGCGGTCGCCGAAATTATCGGCTACGTGATGGGTCTCAAGCGCGGGCTTTCCGGCTGGCGGGCGTGAACCGGTAAGAGGGAGGGGCCGGAAATGCGTGCAATGAACGAAAAAGCGCCTTGACGGACTTGCGCTTGCGGGGCCGATTCAGGCACTCAGGAGATGGCGCACAAAAGGCGCGTCACCTCCATGTCGACAGGCTGCGTCCCTCGTATGACCGCCGATACTGACTATAACCCGCGACGAGAGCAGACGATCGCCCACGAACCGGCGCGGCGGAGCGGTAGCATCGTGCTGGTTCTGCTGGTGGCCGGCGGCATCGTCGCAATCGCCATCGCGCTTATGACCATCGGCCGTGCGGAGGCGCAGCCCTATATCCTCGGGCTGCTTTCGCTGCTGGCGATGGTTGGGCTGTTCAACCTGTTCGCTTTTGCCGCGGGAATCATTCGTTTCGCCGATCGTGCGACCGACGATCCCGTCAAAGGTCGCATCGCCGACCAGGCCCATGACGGACTGGCGGTCACCGACTCCCGCGGCCATGTGGTCTATTGCAACGCCGCCTATCTCGCGCTCACGGGTGCCGCGACCGCACAGGATGCACGACCCGTGGAGCGGGTCTTCATCGGCAATCCCGATGTGTCGGAGGCGGTGTTTCGCCTGCTCAAGGCGGCCCGGGAAGGCAAGCGGCAGCAGGAAGAAGTCCGCATCGCCGGTTCCGATGGCGCGCATGGCCGCTGGCTGCGGATGCGGGTCCGGCCGCTTGGCCAAAGCAAGCGCGAGGCGAAATACGCGGTTTGGTCGATTGCAGATATCACCCGCGACCGCCAGCGGCAGGAGGACGTGTTTCAGGAACTGCAGCACGCGATCGAATATCTCGATCACGCGCCTTGCGGCTTCTTCTCGGTCAATCCAGCCGGAGAAATCGTCTATGTCAACGCCACGCTGGCGAACTGGCTGGATCACGATCTCGCGGAGATCGGGTCGGGCGGCCTGAAGCTGACCGACATCGTGTCGGGCGATGGCGCTGCGCTGCTGACCTCGATCATGCCGGTGCCCGGCGAAGTCAAAACCGAGGTGTTCGACATCGACCTGCGCATGCGCGGCGGCAAAACCGTGCCGGTGCGTCTCTACCACAAACTGGCATTCGGGGCGGACGGCGCGCCCGGCGCATCGCGCACCTTGGTGATCAGCCGCGCCCGTGACGAGCGTTCCGATCCGCAACGCGCCGCCGAAGTGCGCTTCATGCGCTTCTTCGACCACACTCCGATGGCGATTGCGACCGTGGACCGGGAAGGCGCGGTGGTGCGCGCCAATGCCCGCTTCGCCAAGCTGGCGCAAAGCCTCAGCCCCGACGGCGCGGCCAGCAAGTCGATTTTCAGGGCGGTCAACGCCCGCGACCGCAGCCTGCTGATCGCAGCCATCAACCAGGCGGCCGAGGGGCAGGGCGATATCGCACCGGTCGAGGCGATGCTCGAAGGCGCCAAGGAGCGATGGGGGCAGTTCTTCGTGACCGCGGTCGAGGAAGACGAACGCGAGACCGAAGCCGCCATCGTCTACATGCTGGAAACCACGGAGCGCCGGACGCTCGAAAACCAGATCAACCAGTCGCAGAAGATGGACATGGTCGGCCAGCTCGCCGGCGGCATCGCCCACGATTTCAACAATGTGCTCTCCGCCATCATGATGGCGAACGACTTCCTGCTGAACGCGCACAAGCCGACCGATCCGTCGTTCCAGGACATCATGCAGATCAAACAGAATGCGACCCGCGCAGCGACGCTGGTGCGCCAGCTATTGGCGTTCTCGCGGCGACAAACGCTGCGGCCGCAGGTGCTCGATCTCGGCGACGCGCTATCGGACCTCACCATGCTGCTGCGCCGCCTGATCGGCGAGAAGGTCAAGCTCGACCTGGTGCATGGCCGCGATCTCTGGCCGGTGAAGGTCGACGTCTCGCAATTCGAGCAGGTGATCGTCAATCTGGCCGTCAACGCCCGCGATGCGATGCCCAACGGCGGCACGCTGACAGTGCGCACCGCCAACGTGACATCAGAGGAGTCCGGGCGTCTCACCTACAAGGGTATGCCGGCGGCGGATTATGTGCGCATCGACATTGTCGACACCGGCACCGGTATTCCCGCCGACATCATCGACAAGATCTTCGAGCCGTTTTTCTCGACCAAGGAAGTCGGCAAGGGCACCGGCCTCGGCCTGTCGACGGTGTACGGCATCGTCAAACAAACCGGCGGCTTTGTCTATGTGGACTCGCTGGCCGACAAGGGCACCTCATTCCACATCTTTGTGCCCCGGCATCATCCTGAACAGGAGGTCCAGCCCGACGCTGTGGCCGCGAACGGCGCGGCCAAGGAGCAGGCGCCGGAGGCGAAGCCCCGCACCGATCTCACGGGGCAGGGCACGATCCTGCTGGTCGAAGACGAGGAAGGCCTGCGCTCGCTGAACGCGCGGGGCTTGCGCTCGCGCGGCTACAGCGTGATCGAGGCTTCGAACGGCATCGAGGCGATGGAAGCGCTGGAACAAAGGAACGGCGGCGTCGACCTCGTCGTGTCCGACGTGGTGATGCCGGAGATGGATGGTCCGACACTTCTCAAGACGATGCGCAGCCGCAATCCGGACCTCAAGATCATCTTCGTGTCGGGTTACGCGGAAGATGCGTTCGAGAAGAGCCTGCCGGAAAACCAGCAATTCGCCTTCCTGCCGAAGCCCTTTACGCTCAGCCAGCTGGTTGCCGCGGTGAAGGAGACCATGACGCCGTCTTAGAGCTCGCATGTCCCAGACGCGGTGCAGGTGAACGTAGCCCGCATGGAGCGCAGCGAAATCCGGGGCCGCGATTAGAGTTCCCGGATTACGCTGCGCTCCATGCGGGCTACATGCTGTGCGACGCCCGAAAAATGTCTGCAAATGAGCGATATCGCCGCATGGCCGCGACCGAGGGCCGCAGCCGTGGTTCCCGATAGTGGCTTCCATTTTAAGCGGCGCTGCCCATGTTAGTGGCGCTTCCCCCTGCCGGGGATTGAGGAAAAGCGATATGAAATTCACGCAGCGCACGCGCGGCATCGTCCAGGCAATCGCCGTCGTTTTATCGTTGGCACTCCCGTTGATGCTCGCGATCTCCGCGGCCGATGCCCGTGTCGGCGGCGGCGGCAGCTCGGGTTCCCGAGGGGGACGAACGTTCTCCGCTCCGCCGAGCACATCGACAGCGCCGAATGCAGCGCAGCCATTCAACCGTACCATCACCCAGCCGGGCAGCCCCGGAATGGGAGCACCCGCTGCCGCAGGCGCGGCCAAGGGAGGCTTCTTCAACCGGCCCGGCATGGGCATGCTCGGCGGCCTCGCCGCGGGCTTCCTTGGTGCCGGCCTGTTGGGCATGTTGTTTGGCGGCGGACTGTTCGGCGGACTCGGCGGACTGTCTTCGATCATCGGCCTGATCCTCCAGATCGGCCTGATCATCATCGTGGTTCGGCTTGCGATGTCGTGGTGGCAGCGTCGCAACGCAACGGCTTCGGCCTATGCCGCTCCGACGCCCGCACCGGCTGTCGGCCCCGGCCCATTGAACAGCCTGCGCACCGGAAGCGGTTTCGGGCTGGGATCGGGCAGCGCACCGCTTGAGATTGCGCCGGCCGATTACGAGACCTTCGAACGGTTGCTCGGTGAGATCCAGGACGCGTGGTCGAACGAGGATGTCGCTAAGCTTCACACGCTGGCCACGCCTGAAATGGTGTCCTACTTCACCAAGGACCTCGAGGAGAACAAGGCCCGCAACGACATCAACAAGGTGTCCGACGTCAAGCTGCTGCAGGGCGACCTCGCGGAAGCCTGGCGTGAGGGCGAGACCGACTACGCCAGCGTGGCGATGCGGTTCTCGCTGGTCGACAAGACCCTGGAGCGCGGCACCGGCCGGTTGGTCGCAGGCAGCGAACAGCCGATCGAGGCGACGGAGGTGTGGACCTTCGCGCGGCGGCGTGGCTCCGACTGGGAACTGTCGGCGATCCAGCAGACCAACTGATCGTTGGAAAAGCGTTGACGACCAGGGCGCTGCGGTTCATTCCGCAGCGCCTTTTTCGTTTTGCGCCCTTTTTCATTTAGCGCCCTTTTCATTTCCTGGCGGTCTTCACTTCGGCGTGGCGAAGCAGGAATAATTTTTGTTGCTGCGTGTTGGTGTCCGGTAGGCCGGCCCCGATGGGCCGGCAGGTAAAAACAACCCGGAGGATTCGATGGTCAATCTCACTGCCATTACTTGGCGTGCGTGCTTCGGTTTGGCCGCTGCCTCATTCGTCGTGGTTGCGGCCGAGGGCGTGCAGGCGCAGTCGGCCGACACCAGCTTCTTCGTCACCAGCAAGGGTATCGGCAATGGCGCCAATCTCGGCGGTCTCGCAGGCGCCGACAATCACTGTCAGACGCTGGCGCAGGCCGCCGGCGCCGGCGCGAAAACCTGGCGCGCTTATCTTTCGACGCAAGCCGCCGACGGGGCGCCGGCCGTAAATGCACGCGCCCGCATCGGCAACGGACCCTGGAAGAACTCCAAGGGCGTGGTGGTCGCCAAGGATGTCGCTGAACTGCATGGCAACAACAATATCAACAAGGAGACGGCGCTGACCGAAAGGGGCGAGACCGTCAATGGTTACGGAGACCAGCCGAACAGGCACGACATTCTCACGGGATCGCAGTCGGATGGCACGGCATTCGCCGGAGCCGATGATCGCACTTGCAAGAACTGGACAAGCAGTACGCAGGGTGCAGCGATGGTCGGTCACTCCGACATCAGCGGACCCGCCACCAATCCGACGGTCAAATCCTGGAATGCGGCGCATCCCTCACGAGGGCCCGATGGCGGTTGCAGCCAGAAAGACCTGATCAGCACCGGCGGCGACGGCCTGCTGTATTGCTTCGCGGCGAACTAAGCTCGTATTGGCGAGTTAGCGAAAGGACATAGCTCCGTGGCGGCGGAGCTATGTCCGCGTCGCATCCGGGGACCTTCCATGCGTTATGAACTATATTACTGGCCGGACATTCAAGGTCGCGGCGAATATGTCCGCCTCGCGCTGGAAGAGGCGGGCGCCGACTATGTCGACGTGGCGCGCAGTGACCGCGGCATGTCCGCGATGATGAAGATGATGGAGGCGCGCAGCGGCACGCCGCCGTTCGCGCCGCCGTTTCTGAAAGCCGGCCGGCTCGTGATCGGGCAAACCGCCAACATCCTGCTCTACCTCGGATCGCATCACGGTCTGGCGCCGAAGAGCGAAGCCGGGCGGCTGTGGGTGCATCAGCTGCAGCTTACGGTGGCGGATTTCGTGCTGGAAATTCACGACACCCATCATCCGCTCGGTCCGTCGCTGTATTACGAGGGCCAGCGTCAGCCTGCGAAAAAACGAACCGAGGAATTCTGGAACGAACGGGTGCCGAAATATCTTGGCTATTTCGCGGGCGTGTTGACGAGCAATGGCGGCACCTATCTCACCGGCCGCAGGGTCAGTTACGCCGACCTCTCGCTGTTCCAGATCGTCGAGGGGCTGCGCTACGCAACTCCGAAGCGCATGGAAGCCTTCGAGCCCGAGATACCTGGCCTTGTCGATCTGCACGACCGCGTCGCCGCGCGACCGAACATCAAGGCCTATCTCTCAAGCGACCGCCGCATCCCCTTCAACGAGGAGGGCATCTTCCGGCACTATAAGGAGCTGGATATCTGACATGCACTTGGTTGGATTCACATTGATGTCGCAACAACAGCAAGTGCGCACCTCTCCCTAAGGGAGAGAGATGAAACTGAACCCGTGGCGCGCCCATCGTCTGGCCAAGGTGTCAGAGTTTCCGCCCGTCGACCGGCGTCATCGTGAGCTTTGCCAAGTCGATCCCGTCGATGCAGCTGACGTTCAGCGCCACCACTTCGGTGCCGTCGGGCTTGCTGCCGCGCGCGAACACGTCGACGCCGCAGTCGATGCAGAGCTGATGCCGGATCGCGTGCTTGTTGAACAGATATTCCTTCAGATTTTCCTCGCCGGCGCGCAGCTGAAAGCTGGTCGGCGCCAGGAACGCGAAATGCAGGCCCTTTTTGGTGCAGATCGAGCAGTTGCAGGCGATCACCATGGCAAGATCGGTGGTGCATTCGAAGCGCACCATGCCGCAGTGGCAGCCGCCGGTGTAGGTCCTGGTTTCGGGCATCGCTCCGCCCCGGGGATAGCTATCGTCCGCAGTATAGGCCCTTACCAAGTCCGGGCACCAGACGATAGCGCACCCGGCCGAGGATCGCGATCGTGCTTAGGAACACCCATGCCGCCTGCCGGTGCAGCGTACCCGCGGGCGCAGCGCGCCCATCACGGCGCGCCAGCCCAGGTTGTGCGGCAATAGTTTTGCGATCACGCGGGTTTCCCACTCTCATGCTCAAGCATGATCGCGCCGTTTTCGGCAAACTTGCGGCGGTTGGCTGTCGCTGAGCGTGGCGCGCCGGCTTCAGCCGTCCTCAGGCCAGCTGATCGACCCGCGTTCCCTGTCCCGGCGGAAGCGCCGCCAGAAGCGTCGGCTGAGCCGCGCGCGAGCTGCTGGCATCCTTGTCATTCTTTACGTCCGGCACTTTGGGCTCGCTGGCCTCAGGCGCTTTGACCGGAGGCAACGCCGTAACACTCGAAATATTCATTGAAGGCATCCTTGCGTGGTTGCCCGACTGTGACGGGGCGGAGACCAACGCTTTATGAATCCGAACCCTCAATTGCGCGCCAACGGGACCCATGCCGCGACATGGTGAATGGGACGGCGCGATCTTCGTTAAAAATGTTCGGTCTTGCCTGGAATGGCCGTAGTGCCGTCAGGAAGCCTGCGCTTCCTTACTCATCCCTGCCGCGCGAAATCGCGATCGCCGCATCGGTCTTGGTCCGAGTGCATTCCATGTCGAGGCGGCGGAAGCGCATCTTGACATTGTCGCCGCGTAACAGCCCCATCCGCTTGATGCAGCGCGTGGCGCCTCTGAGCACGTCGGGCTTCGGAATGGTGAAGACAATGGCGCCCGCGTTGGCGACCAGCTCGAAAAATTCCGGTTTCGGTTTCCGCTCCGCCTTGGCATAGAGCTCGTTGGAGTAATTGCGGCCCCGGCAGCCGAGCGATAGCTCCTTCGCCTGCGGGTGCGACAGATAGATGACGTTGGCGGCGGTTATGCCGACCTTGAGACCATCGATATGGCTCTTGAGTTGAGCCGCGATATCGTCGCAGCGGTCGGCACGCGCGGGCGAAGTGTTGAATGCGGCCAGCAGCACGAGCGCGGCGGCAAGGATGGCCGATCGGCGAAATTCTGCTCTCGATGTCATTCTGGATGCCCCTTTACGCCATTGAAGCGTCCGCAAACGGATAGCGCAAGGGCGGCCTTTGTTGTTAATCTTTGACTCGTCATGCCCGGCCCAAAAGCGCGAAGTGCGACTTCGCTAGATGACCCGGCGATCCACGTCTTTTCTTCGCTCCATTTCTTACAAGGACTTCTTACAAGGACGTGGATGCCCGCGACAAGCGCGGACATGACGGACATAAACGATTTCCGTCGCGGTCCAGTGAGCTACGACGACAGATCGCGGATCACTCCGGTCAGAATTTCCATCACTGCATCGGGCGCGGCGTTGATGACGTCGTGGCCGCAGTCGAGGGTGTGGACGGTCCAGGCCGGATCGTCGCGTAGACGCTGATACTGGGCGGTGAACGGCGTCGCACTCCAGCCGCTGGCGTAGACGAAGACGCGTCGCGCGATCTTGCTTGGGTGTCCTTTTAGCCGCAGTGCCTGCACAAACGACGCCAGTGGATGTGGTGTGCAACGGGAATCAAGATTGTCGGGTGGTGCCACGCTAAACCCGTCGCGGCGTGCGCGTTCGATCGCGATCTTGCGGTAGTCGTCGCCCGCCAGATCCCACCACGACTGGCCGTCTTGCGGCACGAAGGCGTCGAGATAGACCAACGCGGCGATGCGTTCCGGCGCGCGGTCGGCGACGCCCGTCGCGACCATCCCGCCGTAGCTGTGCGCACACAAAATGACCTCCGAGAGGTCTTCGACTGCCAGCAGGCCGAGCACGTCGTCAATGTGGGTGTCGAGGTTGACGCGCCCGGCCGCGACGGCGGGCGCCGCATCGAGGCCGGTCAGCGTCGGCGCATAGGCTTCGTGCCCGGATCGTCGCAGCCGCGCGACGAAATCGGCAAAGGCCCAGCCGCCATGCCAGCCGCCCGGGATCAAAACGAAGGTAGCCACCGCAATCCTCCGCGATTGCCATGCCGAGAGATGTGTTGCGCCGGTCGAAGATGGTAGTCTATCAAGCCGGTCGAGATCATTTTGTTGTGTCGTTGTGCCAAGACCCGCGGAGCCCCCCAATGAACGCCCCCACCGCTTTTCCCGAGCCAAAGCCGGTTCCGCCCTACAAGCACACGCCGCTGTTTCCGCTTGGCGAGGACACCACGCCGTACCGGAAGATCACGACCGAGGGCGTGCGGGTCGAGAAGGTCTTGGGCAAGGACATGCTGGTGGTATCGCGCGAGGCGCTGCGCGCGCTTAGCGAAGCCGCGTTCGGCGACATCAATCATTATTTGCGGCCGGGGCACCTGAAGCAGTTGCGCAGCATCCTCGACGACAAGGAGGCCAGCGACAACGACAAGTTCGTCGCCTTCGATTTCCTGAAGAACGCCAACATCGCCGCCGGCGGGGTGCTGCCGATGTGTCAGGACACCGGCACCGCGATCATCATGGGCAAGAAGGGCGCGCGCGTTCTCACCGACGGCGACGACGAGGCGGCGCTCTCCGAGGGTGCGCGCGACGCTTACCTCCGCCGCAACCTGCGCTATTCGCAAGTGGCGCCGCTGTCGATGTATGAGGAGAAAAACACCGCCAACAACATGCCGGCGCAGTGCGAGATCTATGCCGAGGGCGATGACGCCTACAAGTTCATGTTCATGGCCAAGGGCGGCGGCAGCGCCAACAAGAGCTTTCTGTTCCAGGCGACGCCCTCGGTGCTGACCAGGGATCGCATGCTGGCGTTCCTGAAGGAGAAGGTGCTGACCTTGGGCACGGCGGCGTGCCCGCCCTATCATCTGGCGATCGTGATCGGCGGCACTTCGGCCGAACTCTGCATGAAGACCGTGAAGCTTGCCTCGGCGCGTTATCTCGACGCGCTGCCCACGCAGGGGTCGGCCGACGGCAACGCCTTCCGCGATCTGGAAATGGAGCAGCAGATTCTTGCCATGACGCAGTCGCTCGGCGTCGGCGCGCAGTTCGGCGGCAAATATTTTTGTCATGATGTGCGGGTGATCCGGCTGCCGCGTCATGGCGCATCCTTGCCGATCGGGCTCGGTGTATCCTGCTCGGCGGACCGCCAGGTGCTCGGCAAAATTACAAAAGACGGCGTCTACCTCGAAGAGCTCGAGCACAATCCGGCGCAATACCTGCCCGCCGTCGAGCAAGCGCTCGGCGGCGACGTGGTAAAAATCGATCTCGACCAGCCGATGAAGGAAATTCTCGCAACGCTTTCAAGGCATCCGATCAAGACGCGGCTGTCGCTGACCGGCACCATGATCGTGGCGCGCGATTCGGCGCATGCCAAATTGCGCGAGCGGCTGGAGAAGGGCGAGCCGCTGCCGGACTATTTCAAGAACCATCCGATCTATTACGCGGGGCCGGCCAAGACGCCGGATGGTTACGCCTCCGGCGCGTTCGGCCCGACCACGGCGGGACGGATGGATTCCTTTGTCGACCAGTTCCAGGCGGCGGGCGGATCGATGGTGATGGTGGCGAAGGGCAATCGCGCGGTCGCGGTGCGCGAGGCCTGCAAGAAGCACGGTGGATTTTATCTGGGCTCGATCGGCGGTGCCGCGGCAAACCTCGCCGAGCACTGCATCAAGAAGGTCGAGGTGGTGGAATATCCTGAGCTCGGCATGGAAGCGATCTGGCGCATCGAGGTCGTGGATTTTCCGGCCTTCATCATCATCGACGATAAAGGCAACGACTTCTTCAAGGAATTGAATCTGGGGTGACCCCTTAACCTCATCCCGCTTGCGAGGAGAGCTCCAGCTCGCCAAATCAGCTAATGAGATGGTTCGGCGCCGGTCCGGTATCGATAACGGGACCCGGCACAAAAAATTCCGTCGGAAATTTCTGCTGCAGCTTGCGGTCGATGATGTCGGCGACTGCATCGAGGCCCAGCGTGTCGTCGATGTTCAGTTGTCCAAGAGCTTGCCGTGACTTCGGCCCGAGCTGGCCGTCGAGATCGCCGATGTTTTGTCCGAGGCGGATAAGACCTGATTGAATGTACGCGGGACGCACGTCGTCGCCCAAAGCGTCGACTTTTAGCCCGATCGATATGATCGCGCTCGCCGCCATCGCGGTGTACGGGCTCTTGAAATTGTCGCCATTCTTCGCGGAGTAATATTGGTAGACGAGGTCGTGGCTGCCGCGGCAATCGAAATGCCACGCTTCGCTCAGCCTGGGGTTCGGGACCTCGATGATCGGTTCCAGGCCATGCCTCCTGGCCAGCGGCCAGAATTTCGGCAGCGTCAACTTCTTGATTTTGTCCAGATCGAGATCGAAGGCGCGTCCGGCTTCATGCATGCTGCCGCCAGGCGGCGGGCTAAAGGCAGTTTTCTTTCCAGATGTGTAATCCAGGTGGGCCTGAAGCTGCATGTCATACGACCTGAACAGATCGCTCAATACGAGATCATTTCTATCGCCTTGAGGTCAGTCTTTGTTGCAAAGATCGCCGCGTACATATCCGGCGTGCAAAGCGCCATCCGCTTCGGAAGTGGCTTTCCGTCATAGATGGAGTCGATGTCGATCGGAATAAGCGGTGTGAACATCGCTACCTCCTGAGTTTCTGCAGGTGGGCGCAGATTGTGGCTATATATCCACACAATCTTGGGGAGTATGCCTGCGATCGCGAGCACTGCATCAAGAAGGTCGAGGTGGTGGAATATCCCGAGCTCGGCATGGAAGCGATCTGGCGCATCGAGGTCGTGGATTTTCCGGCCTTCATCATCATCGACGATAAGGCAATGACTTCTTCAAGGAATTGAATCTGGGGTGAGGGAGGTTCGCGCACCCCCACGTATCGTCGTCCCGGCGTTCGCCGGGACGACTAACGAGCGACTACGCCCGCGTTCCGGTGAACGGAAAACTGCCCATCGGGCCGATGCCCATTTCGCCTGATATGCTGTCACCCGAGACCTTGCCGGTGAATGCCAGGGTCAGCGGCACCGGGTTGGTGATCGAGACTTTCCAGGCCACGTCATCGCCGTTGGCCGTGCCGTCGAAGATTTCGGTCGAATTGCCGTCCGCTGCTTGCGTCCCCGTCAGCGTGCCGCCTGAATTCTTCAGGGAAAGCGTCGCATTGCGCTCGCCCATCGGCGTGCTCATGGTGATATTCCAGTTTCCGTCCACGGCCATCAGTGTCTCCTCGGATTTGTTCGCAAAACCGGAATGGTTCTGGGATCTGGCGGGCTCGATCCGCGGTATAGCGCATCTCGCAGCGCAAGCCCAATGGGTGAGCCGCGGCGATCAGGCGCGGGCGGCGCGAAGCCGGCTGGTGACGAGGACGCGAAACGCGACATATTGCACGGCGAAGGCTACGACCTTGGCCCCGATCAAAACCACCGACACATAGAACGCCCACAGCTTGATATCGCCGGTCGAGGCCACCGCAATGGTGCCGGCGCCGAGCGCGAACATCAGCGCGGCCCAGGCGTAGCCCGCGATGGTGACGTATTCCGGAATGGTTTCGATCACGATCGGCGGCGAGTAGCGCAGCATCCAGCCGCGTTTCAGCATGATTGCGCCGATCGCGAAATGCGCGATAGAGGGCTTGGCCAGCACGAAACGCGGATCGTGGGTCAGAAGCGTCGCGCTGCCGAGGACGATCACGAGCCCCACGCTGGCATAGGTCATGAAGCTGAGTGGCTGTCCTTTGATGCGCGCGTAGATCACCTGGGCCACCGCGCCCGCGATTGCGACAGACGTCGCCAGCGCCACGTTGTCGGTGGCGAGATACAGCACGAGGAACACGATGGTGGAGAAAAAGTCGGTGGCGAGTTTGGCAAATACGTCCTTCATCGGCTTTCTCTCCTTGTGCTCTTTTTGAGAGGAGCAAAAGCGTGTATCAGCCCCTGGATTGCCCGCAATGAAAGTCTATGCCGCGCCGATGGTCGCGGCGGGGCTTGCGTACCTGGCTTTCCGGTACTGCGGATACCATTTGGTGAAATAGGCAGCACTATTGCGGGCGGCGAACACGATCGCGATTCCCGTCCACAGCGGCAGGCTTGGGGCATAGATCATCAGAATGTTGGCCGCCATCATCGCCAGGAACGCACCGGCCCACGCCCAGGAGATGATGTAGTTTGCGGCCATGAAGCCGGGCTGCTTCGCGGTCTCGGGGTCGACCATCTCGCGGGCGTATTGCAGCGTGAACGGGAAGCGGAATGCGATCGACAACAGCGCGATCGCGAATACGCCGGCATCGACGGTGAGCTTCACGGCGGAGCTGCTCAAGCTGGGATCGACCAGGGTGATATAGCAGCCGAGCGCGCCGAACAGGACCACGGAGCCCGCGCCGAGCATCTTGATCGAGCGGCCGCGAACGAGGTCATAGGCGATGACGGCGAGGCAGATCGCGGCGGCCGCGAACAGGCTGATGGTCGCCGAGGTGACCAGCATCAGCAGGGAGAAAGAACCGAACGGGGCAAGAACGAGAAAGATCGTCATGGCAAACCTCATTGAGGTTATCTTTACATCGTAAAGATGAGACTAGAGGCGGAAAGCGAAACCGTCAATCGAAATCTTTACAGTGTCAAAATAGTGTGAGAATGGTAATTAAGTTCTAATATTTTCAATGGCTTAAAGAATCGACGCGCGGTCGCGCCGACTCCTTTTGTCGGTCCGCTCAGCCCGCATTGACCCAATTGCCGTGAAGGCCATCGGGAACCCGATGGCCCAGTTGCACCAGCGCCACGGGGCCGGACCCGACGTCGGTGGCGTTGAATACCGCGAGATCGCTGCGGTTTTCCTGCGCTCGCCAGACCGCTGCCAGCAGCCAGCCATCGCCCTCGGCGGCATCGTCGCCGCGGGCGACGAACACCGGTTCGGAAATGGTGTCGCCGGCGGGCAGCAGGTACTGGCCAAGCCGCGATCCCTTGCCGCCGACATGCACAATGCCGGAGAGCGCGCCGAACATCGGCAAGTCCGGATTGGCGCAGGCGTACCAGCCGTGGGTATTGGCGAACCCGGCGCGGCGGTCGTCGATGCGCGGGAATTCGCCGGTGATGTCGTCGAGATAGATTTGCGTGAAGCGGTCGGTATTTCCGGCGAGATCGAAGGTCCAGCGGCACAGCCGTGCGCGTGATTTTTTCGGATCGGTCGGCGAGCCATCGGGATGGCTGAACAGCGGCGCTTCCTCGAATTGCATGACATCGGCGACAATGCGGTCGCTTTCTTCCCAGGCATTCATGACGTGAAACACGTAGCAGCTCTCGGCGCGGAACCAGACGATATCGCTGGCCGCGCCATTGCGCTTCATGACGCCGACATAGGCGCCCTTGTCCGGCTCCCAGGCGTAAGGCGGCCGCCCACGCATCGCGCGTTCCATGCTGCCGGTGATCGGGAGGACCGGAAACAGCAGATGGTTTTCGGTAACGATGAAGTCGTGCACCATGCTGGCGTAAGGCGCCTCGAAACGATCAAACCGCGTCACCACGCCGGAAGCATTGACGGATCCGAAGGAGAGGGCAGGGGTCAGCGGTCCAGCGGCATTGTAGCCGAAGAACACCATCTCGCCGGTGACGGGATCGATCTTGGGGTGCGCGGTGAAGGGCCCGGCGATGCCGCCATTGTAGTCGCAGTAGCCAAGTCGATTGAGGGTGCCACGCTCGATCTCGGTCGGCAGGTGGCCTTCCTCCAGCGCCAGCAGCCGTCCGGCGTGAAAGATGATGTTGGTATTGGCGACGCCGCCATCTTGCGTGATTGAAGCCGGCGAATCGGGAAGCTTGCGGCCGAAGCCGCCGAACAATGCGCGGCCGGCGTCATGCTCGGCCTGCCATTTCGGCGTGCGGACCCAGCGGTTGCGGTAGCTGGCGCGGCCGTTCTCGAGGTGGAAGGCGTGCAGCATGCCGTCGCCGACGAACCAGTGCGCACCCGGCGACTCGAACTGCGGATTGGGCCCATTGCGATAGAGCGTGCCGTTGAGTTCGCGCGGCAGTTCGCCCTGCACCTTCAGGAACGGCGCATCGCATTCCATCGGAATCGGCGCCAGATTGGTCCGGGCCGCCTTGATCGCTGTTTCCTGCTGCATCGTTTGCTCCCTTTGATCTATCTTTACATCGTAAAGATAGAATATTGAGGCCGGCGTCGGCGGTCAAGCGAAATCTTTACAGTGTCAAAATCGTGATCTATAAGAAGCGAATGGCGAGAAAACCCAATACTGTGCGGGCCCCGGTCCGTCGTGCTGCACCCAACATCGGGCCGTCGCGGGCGGTACGTAAAAAAAGCGCGCCGCGGAGCGCCGGCGCGCGCGAAAATGCCCCGTACCATCACGGTGCGTTGCACGACGCGTTGCTCGAGGCGGCGGAGCGGGTGCTCGAACGCGAAGGATTGGCGGGATTGACGTTGCGCGCGGTGGCGCGTGAGGCCGGCGTGTCGCATGCCGCGCCGACCCATCATTTCGGCGACCTCACCGGCCTCGTCAGCGAACTCGCGGCGATCGGCTTCCGGCAATTCAACGCGGCGATGGCCGCTGCTGGATCGACGGGCGGTTCGGGACTCGAGAAGGCGATGGCTCGAGCCAAGGCGTATGTGGCCTACGCGCAGGCGCATCCCGGCATGTACGGGCTGATGTTCCGCACCGAGCGTCTCGATATGACACGACCCTCGCTGCATGAGGCGGCCAGTGCGGCGTTCGCGGGGCTCGCCGGCGCAATCGGCGCCAGCCGCCACGAGCAAATTTCCGAACAGGCACTCTCGCTCGAACAGGCCGCGGCCATCGCTCGCGCGTGGTCACTGGTCCACGGCTTCACCATGCTGCTGCTCGACGGCCGGCTCGCCGACGTTCTGCGGCGGCTCCCCAAAAGCACGGACGCTGAAACCTTGCTGGACGCCATGCTGAGGTCCAGCGTCGGCCGGCCGTCGGGACAGTAATCAGCGCGAATCAGCGCCGCGTCGCCAACTCCACGGCGCGGCCGATGTTGCCGATCACTTTCAGCTGGAGACACGGCAATCTTTTGGAGCCGTCGATGCATTATAGGTGCTGCCGAATGTTTGTGCGTTTGCCGGTGGAATCAGCCCGGAACTGGCACAGAACAGTGCGGCTGCGGCAGTTGCGATGCCAAAGCGAGGGCCGCGCCTCATCCGGCCGCCTTTGGTTGCGGAACCTGCAGGCAACTTCGACGTTCGCAATCTGGGGAAGGTTCAGGCCCGATGCGGGAATTACCTGACATTGGTCCGGAATCGTTTTAGAACATCGACCCTGCCTTCAATAGTGTGTCAGTTCTAGTCGATCATGCCTGCCATTTCGTCGAAAAAACCTTATCGCATCGGCCGTTCCCGCACCGGGCTTGGCCTCTTCGCCACCAAACCGATCAAGAAGGGCATCAAAATAGTCCGCTATTTTGGGCCACTGCTGGATTCGCGCAAGAAGAAGCACGAGGCCATCGAAAACAAGTATCTGTTCGAGCTCAACGGCCGCTGGACCATCGACGGTTCGGTGCGCGAGAACGTCGCGCGTTATATCAATCACGCTTGCAAGCCCAACGCGGAGTCCGACGTCAGTCCGCGCAAGCGCAAGGTCGTGATCCGCGCAATCAAGAACATCGAGCCCGGCGAAGAGATCAACTACGATTACGGTACCGATTACTTCAAGGCCTATCTGAAGCCGATCGGCTGTAAATGCGACGCCTGCGAAAAGAAACGCAAGAAGAAGCGCGCCGAGGCGAGGGCCGAAAAACTGCGCCTGAAAGCCAAGGCGGAGAAGAAGGCTTTGAAAAAGGCCGAAAAGCAGGCCGCGAAGGCCGAGAAAAAGCTGAAGCAAGAGCTGAATGGCAAGTCGAACGGCGTGAAGTTGAATGGCAAGCACTTCAATGGCCACGGCGGAAAGTCCGCCGGGGTTAAAGCAATTGCAGTGAAATCCGGTGTTCCCGCTAAGTCCAAGGGCAGATCGGGTCGGGAAGTCAGCGTTTCCGCTTAGGCGGCGGACGCTCATTCTTCCCCTTCACGAACGCCAGACTTGTCCAGGTGACGCCGGCGACGCGATTTTGGTCCTGACTGGATTCCGTGCGCAGATTCAAAACCGGGTGCAAACCTTGCGTCTGCGCAAGCTCAATCGTCTCCTCAGGCGAGACCTCGAACATCCGCCGTCCCGCCGGGACCGGCCCGTGCCGGATCTCCATGATCACGGCGCCGCCTTCTCGTACCAGAGAGGCGACGTTCGGCATGGCGCGGCGGCGCTGCTGCGCATCGAGATGCATCCAGACCGCGGTTAGCATGACGACGTCGAACCTCTCGCCGCGTGCCAGCAACAAGGCCAGATCCGGCAGGCTGTCGTCGAGCCATTCGATCCGCGGTGATGGATGTAGCGCCATTGCCGGCAGGCGGAACGCGTCGGTCGGCTCGACGGCGACGACGCGGTGCCCCATCGCCGCGAACCACGCCGCGTCGCGCCCGGTTCCAGAACCGATGTCGAGGATAAGCCCCGGAGCGGTGGGGATCAGATGCAGCACCGCGCGGTGCGAGTCGGCGGCAGAAATGCTCTCGTAGAGCTCAAAAAGCTCTTCGGCCTCCTCGGCGTATCCTTCCGTGCCGCTTACTTGCGCTGACTTCACCCGACGCCTCTCATTGCTTCCCAAGGCTTCAACCACCAGGCTTCCGCACAGATTTCGGAAGCGGCGAATTTCCAAAATCGAGCGCTGAGCGCTGAATGATGGCTCCGCTTTCGTCGACGACAAGACGAAATCGCCGGTGTCCGGAGAAGAACGTCAGGCGATGCCGGCCGCCGTCCGCGTCGATCCCCCGCTCGGAAAGGCTTGTGATCTCGCCCGCCTGCATCTGCTTCCTCAGAAGCGGCAGCGCGATGCCAAGGCCCTCGGCGATCAATGATGCGTCGACCTGGACGGCACCGTCCCGGAATTCAATCGGCTTCATGGGGCACCTCGCGCCGGATTTCGTTTGGATCGCGGCGGATAAGCGCATTCGGCAAGCGTGGTGGCGTCGAGCTCTCGCATGAAGGCTTCACGTGCGGCTGCCAACCGCACCTTCAGACGGCAGCGCGGTGTAAGCACGCAACTCCCGCCATCGTCACGAAAGCATTCGACCAGCGCATGCCGGGCTTCGAGCGTACGCACGACGTCGCCCAGTGTGATCAAGTGCGGCGGCCGAGCCAGAGTGAAACCGCCGCCCGCGCCACGCTGGGTGCTGATGAATCCGACATCGGCGAGGTCGCGCACCACTTTCGCCAGATGATTGCGCGAAATGCCGAACTCAGACGCGATTTCGTGGGTTGCGAACGACCGCGTCGGCTCGCCCGCCAGCCGCATCAGCGCGCGCAACGCAAAATCCGTGAACGCTGTCAGACGCATGGAAGACCTCGCAAATGAGCCTTTGCAAATAACCTATAGCGGTCTAAATAAGCATTTGAAATACCTATTTAAGGAGACCCGCATGACAGGGGCAGAACGGCGCGAAAAGATCTCAGCCGAGATCACCGCAAGGACCGGCATCACGGAAACCATGATTGAACGTCTGGTGCGCGCCTTCTACGCAAAAAGTCCGAACCGACGCGGTGCTAGCACCGGTATTTGAAGCCAGAATCGGAGATTGGGAGCCGCATTTGCAGCAGATGTGCGCCTTCTGGTCCTCGGTTGCGCTAATGTCGGGCCGCTATCACGGCAGCCCGATGGTCAAACACCTGCCGCTGCCCATCGATGCTGTTCATTTCGACTGTTGGTTGGCGCTGTTTGAGACAACCGCCCGGGAAATCTGTCCTCCGGCGGCCGAAGCGCATTTCGTCGAACGCGCACGACGGATTGCCGCGAGTCTTGAACTCGGGATCGCGGGCGGGCAGGGCGTCCTGCTCGGAATCGGGGAACGATTTCGTCGTGACGAAGCGGGAGAACTCCGATGACGCGCAGGATGCAGGTCGTGACGGACAAGGAGCAGGCGAATCTGTTTTCCGGCAGTAGTCTGGTACCCATGCTTGCGGCAGGATTAGCTCTGACCCTGGTGGGGATGGTCGCCGCGGTGATGTTGAGCTGAGGACAAATAATCGGCCGCCGCGAAGCCTCGGGCTTTCGCGACGGCCGCCACGCGCAACAATCAGGCGGCCGCTCAGGCAGTCACCGCGCCGCCGCTCTTGCGCAAGCCGATATATTGCAATTCGGCAAACGCGCCTGTCGCAATCGCCTGGACTGCGACGAAGGTTTCGCCGAGCAGGTTCGGCGTCACCGCGCCGCTGAAGAGAGCGATGCTGCCGAGGGTCCATGCCGCGTTGCCGGCGATCACGATCACCACCAGGGCCTTTGGCATGGATTGGCGCGTGCCGAGCCAGCCGACCAGCGCAGTGTAGGCAATCAGAAACAGGCCGGTCTCGCGCAACAGCGCTTCGGGAAGATTCAAGAACGGCGCCAGCATCCCGGCGGCTGATACCAGCAACAGGGCACTGACGCCGCTGAAGACGGCGTCAGCCTGGATGGCGCGACGCAGAAACACGGATGGATTGATCATGGCAGTTCTCCTTTGCCTTGGGGGGTGGGGACGGGTCATGGGATCAGCGCGCGGACTGGCGGAACCAGCCTCTGATTTTTTGGAGCTGACGCAGCAGGCGGATCGGACAGAGCGTCTTGCCGACGCGGCTCTCGGCCGCCTGCACCTGCGCGAACACGAAGACGCCGGTGGTGTGCACCAGCGGTTCGGGCATGTTGAGGGTGCGCGCCAGAAGCCGGGTTACCAGATTGAGCAGCCAGGCGATCATGCCGGCAGGTGAGAAGGTGCTGGGTCGAAAAAGCGTCTTCATGGGTCATCTCCTGTGATGGCAAAGATGACCGGGCTGGATAGCGATTTCGATTACGTCAGAGGTAATGGAACGCGTGAAATTCGCATGGTAGGTTTTGGTACCATGAACGCACTCACCGCCACGGCGCGAGCCGAACGAACCCAGCCCGTCCATATCGGCGATCACCTGCGCGAATGGCGGCAGCGCCGCCATCTCAGCCAGCTCGATCTCGCGGTCGACGCCGAAATTTCCGCGCGCCATCTCTCGTTTGTGGAAACCGGCCGCGCAACCCCCTCGCGCGACATGGTGCTGAAACTCGCCGAGCGGCTGGACGTGCCGTTACGCGAGCGCAATGTGCTGCTGGCGGCGGCCGGCTATGCGCCAGCGTTTCCGCAGCGATCGCTCGACGATCCCGCGCTGAAATCGGCGCGGCAGGCAATCGATCTCGTGCTGAGAGCCCATGAACCCAATCCGGCACTGGCGGTCGACCGGCACTGGAATCTGGTCTCGGCGAACCGGATGGTGATGCCGCTGCTCGAGGGCGTCCCGGAGCGTCTGCTCGGCCAGCCGCTCAACGTGCTGCGGCTTAGCTTTCACCCGGAAGCGCTGGCGGCGCGCACCGTCAATCTCGCCGAATGGTGCGGGCATCTCCTGGAGAGGCTGCATCGGCAGTGTGAGGCAACGGCCGATTCCGAGCTGATAAAACTCTATAACGAGCTCAAAGCGTATCCGATTCCGGCGCGCTCCGGGCCGTTGTCGCCCGACAACGTCGCGATACCCTTCAAGCTGCGGTTCGGTGGCGACGTCCTGAGCTTTTTCTCCACGACGATGATCTTCGGTACGCCGGTCGACATCACGTTGTCGGAACTGGCGGTTGAAACGTTCTTTCCGGCCGACGATCTCACCGCCCAGCGGATGCGGGCGATGGCGGCCAATCTCAAATAGCTCGCTTGTGGCTCGCTTCTGGCTCCCTTGCCCGCGCTCGGAATGCCGCTTATCTCTGGGACTTCCGCAAGCGAGGAGACCGCCATGAGCACCCTAAAACCGCTTCAGATCGACATCGTCTCCGACGTGGTGTGCCCGTGGTGCTACATCGGCAAGCGCCGCATCGAGAGTGCGCTGGCGCTGACGCCGGATGTGCCGGTGGAAATTCACTGGCGGCCATTTTTCCTCAATTCCTGGGTGCCGCGCGAGGGCATCGGCCGCGACGAATACCTCACCGCCAAATTCGGTTCGGTGGAGGCCTACAAGGGCATCGCGGGGCGCGTCGTCGCCGCAGCCAATGAAGAGGGTTTGGTGTACCGGCCCGACCTGGTTAGGCGGCAACCCAACACGATCGATTGCCACCGGCTGATTCACTGGGCCGACGCGCAGGGAAAATCCGCCGAAATGAAGCAGCGGCTGATGGAATTGTATTTCCGGGACGGCGGCGATCTCACCGACACCAACGTGCTGGTGCAGGCGGCCGCCGATTGCGGGCTCGATGCCGACGACGTGCGCCGGCGTTTGGCAACCGATGAAGACGTGGAGCTGATCTCGGGGCAGGCCAAGGAGGCCTCCGACAAGGGCATCTCCGGCGTGCCTACTTTCGTGTTCGCGCAGAAATACGCGGTGTCCGGCGCGCAGCCCGCCGAACAGCTCGCCCGCGCGATCCGCCAGGTGTCGGCGGAAGTGAATGCGCAGGCGGCGGAGTAGTTGCTACAAACACCACGTCATCCCTGAGGAGTTGCGCTGTTGCGCGGCATCTCGAAGGATGGGCTACGGCAGCTGTCTGTCATCCTTCGAGGCTCGCACGAGGTCGCACTCGGGATGACGAGCCGCCTCTCGTCTTCACGCATCCTTCAAATAGTAATTCGCGCGTTTGCCGAGCGCGATGCGACGAAGTGCGCGGCGCATCGCCAGCGAAGCGCGTAGCGGCCGGATCGCTGTGGTCACGGTGCGATAGAAGGCAAGTTTCAGCGTGTCTCGCATGGGCTGCGCGCCCGGCGGCTTCTGCGGCAGACCGATGCCGCGCAGCATCGAATTGAAGAAATGCAGATCATTGAGGCGGCGGACTTCGCGCGTCTTCCAGGTGATCGCCATCGAGATCGAGTAGGAATTCGCGGCACGCACCCAATGCGGCCACTGATACGGCACATAGCAGCCGTCCCCCGCGAACAGGTGAAACTCCGTGCCGCGCGGCGCGAAGCGCTCGTCATATTTCAGGTTGCGATGCTTGGTCATCGAGCGTTCGATCTCCTCGTCGCAGACGACCGCGCGGTCAGCGTTGTCGAATATCGTGAAGAGCTTTTCGCCGTGGATGTGCACGAAAAAATTGTCTTCGCTGTCGAGATGGAACGGCGTGGTCGAATTCGGCGAGGACACGAACAGAAAACCCTCCACCTGTTCGAAGTCGGCGTCGCGCAGGCTGTTGAAGCCGCGCGCCCGCGCCACCGACAGCAGCGTGTCTTCCAGTAGCCGCCGATACTCCGGCGAATTTTCCACGCGCTTCAGCACCATCCACGCCCCGGCCGTTTCGATGCTCCGCACCACTTCGACCGGGTTGAGATCAACGCGAGGCATCGCGTCCGGATCCTGGCTGATGGCGACCTTGCCCGAATTGTACTCGATCAGGTCGCGCGGGAGCTCGGAGGCCAATTGCGCGATGCGCGGCAGCGTCAGTAGCGGATGGCCTGCCAGCTTGTGGCGGATCGCGAACGGCTTCAAGGGAAAGTCGCGTCTCAGCGCGCCATTTGCGGCCGTAATCACCGGCGCTGTTTCGATGAGGGCGGTCATGACGATCTCTCCCGGTGTTTCCTTGTGAAATGAACGGCGCGGCGCGCCGGCTCGCGGACCAGCTTTCGCAAGGTCACCGCCGCATGAATAAGGGGCACCACCGGATCGCTCGGCCGCAGCGGAATCAGCACATCGCCGATCGCAAGGCGCCCACGCCAGATCGGATTGATCATCGGGTGATCGGCACTCGCGGTGGAATCGGCCAGCGCGATGGCAGGATCGGCGCAGAGATGCCGCGTCAGTTCGAGCGTCAATTGCACGCCGGGGGAAAATTTCGCGAAGCGCTCATCGACGCCGAGCTTGAAATAAAATGCGCGGTCCTGATGCCGGAGCACGACCGCAGCCGCGACCGGGATGTCGCCGGCGCGTAGCGTCACGACCTCGCACTGGCCCATTTCGGCAAGCGCGATAGCGGCGCGGCGGGCAAAGTCGACATCGCCATTATCTTGCATCAGCGCGGTACCGCGTTTGGCCTTCCAGCCCCTGGCTTCCAGCCGCAGGAATATCTCGAGCGCCGGTGCGACCTCTTCACGCGTTCGCGCCACGTCGAAATGGATGGCGCCATGCTCGGCCAGGCGATTGCGCTGGCGGCGCAGTTCTTTCTGCTTCTTGGTGCCCAGCGCCTCGCGCAGTAACTCATCGGCATCGCTCGTGGCGTCGAGACAGGCGCGGACGTGAGACTGCAGCAAGCGCGGACGCATGCCGCCTTGCCGCAAGGTTTCCGTGAAGGCTTTCATGGCTGCGCCATCGAGCGAAACGTCGCGCAGAATCAGCGCATGTGCGCCGGCTTTCCGCGCCTCACGCATCAATCCAGCAACGGCGTCGTTCGCCATGTCGCGATCGAGCACTGGTGTGCAAAGCGTGCCATAGGGATCGGCGCTCACCAGAACGGGCAGGGGCACCTTGTAAGCGCGCCACATCGAAATGACTGGCGCGAGGCCGATCAGCCGTGCCGCGCCGTCCTGCGCTGACGAGGCGTCGCTCCACGCGCTCAGCGCCGACACGCCGGTGCGGCCCCGCGCGGAGGCGTTCACCGCCAGTGCCCAGTCGGGCAGATAATAGCCGTTCGGCTCGACGGCGCGTTCGGCCAGTGCGCGCCATTGGCTCGCGGCGATCGTCGTGAGTGGCGCGAATGCGCCGCAATCAGCCGAAGCTGCTGCCGGCTGCGCGCGGTTGCCGGGCGCATCCTTCGCAGATGCGCGACGGGCCCCCGCTGAATTCGCCAACTCGACCACGTCCCGTTCCCCGTGCGCGCGGGTTGCGGAGCGGAGTAGCGCCGCTCCTTCCACCGCGTTATCGGGAAAATGCTAGCGGAAAGATTGGAAAATACCGTTGGTGCTGCGCTTCAATTTGAGTGGTAATGTTAACCGGCTCTTCATCGTTCGGAAGCTGGAGGCTGTTGCATTCAAGCTAGCTAGCCGTACTTCCGTATGAATTTGTAACCAGGCAGGACTGAGCTCGATGGTCACCACCGCCTTTACGCCAATTGCCTCCCTCATCGGGGGCGCGCTCATCGGCCTGTCCGCGGTCATGCTGATGGCGCTAACCGGGAGAATTGCCGGCGTCAGCGGCATCGCGGCTCGCCTGCTGCCGCCTTACACCGACAATGAATTCGCCGGCCGGCTTGCTTTTGTCGCCGGACTCGTTGTGGCGCCGGTTGTTGTGCTTGTCGTGACCGGAACAATGCCCGTCCAGACTATTCAGGCAAGTGCTTTCGTTCTCACGCTCGCCGGATTCCTTGTTGGTTTCGGCGCGGTATGGGGCAACGGCTGCACGTCCGGTCACGGTGTATGCGGGCTGTCGCGGCTCTCGATGCGCTCGGCTGTTGCCACGATAGTGTTCATGGCCGCAGCCATCGTAACGGTGTTTGTAGCGCGACATTGGGGGTGAACGTCATGGCGATTGTCTCTCAGTTTGCAATTGGTCTGATCTTTGGTCTTGGACTTGTGATATCCGGCATGTCCGATCCGGCGAAGGTCCTCAACTTTCTCGATCTCGCCGGCATTGGTTCGGGCACCTGGGATCCAAGCCTCGCCTTTGTCATGGCCGGGGCCGTGGCCGTAACCTTTGTCGGCTACAATCGGATTCAAAAGCAGCCGCGGCCGGTCTTTGGAGAAAAATTCCATCTGCCGACCAAGCAAGAGCTGGATCTCCGGATCATTTCAGGTCCCGCTATTTTTGGCGTCGGCTGGGGTCTGGCGGGCTTTTGCCCCGGTCCTGCCGTGACAGCGCTCGGCTTCGGTTCATCCGCAGCGGTCATCTTTGTCGCTGCAATGGCGGCTGGCATGATGCTGGCCCGCTGGCTCGCCGATCGCCCCTCGCTATCGCGCATCGCCACGCCGGCGGATCAAACCTGATCCGCGGGATTGTCCATCCCCGCTTCGAAAGCGCTCTTAAAATTGATCGCGGGGCCTAGATCGGCTCGCAGCATCTCGGATGCACAAGTATCCGCGGCCTCGATGCGCCGGTCCGAGCTTTGCCGTTATCTGGACGCAGAGTAAGTTGGGAATGGGGATGGCAGGGAGACAGAGGCGATGAAAACCTACACGGTTGCGGCGGTGATGCTGGCGTTGGTCGCGACGCCCGCTCACGCCCAGCTAAATGCCAAGCGGCATCAGGGCGACGAAAAGAAGGCCGAGCAGAAGAAGCCGGAAGTGGATGAAAAAGCCTACAAGGCCGCGCTAGAGCGGATTCCGGATCCCAAGGAGAAGTATGACCCGTGGGGCGTCGCACGGCCCGCGGAGCCCGCCAAGAAACCGAAATAGGCGGGTGCGACATTCGGGGCTTGAACTTTCCGACGAACGCAACCGACCTATTCGTTAGCCTGGGGTGTCCGCATGTCTCGTCCTGTCCTTCGCAATGCGCTTCTGGCCGCGGGAATGTTACTGGGTTCGCAGGCGGCGCTTGCCGAGAATCGTGTGGCGCTGGTCATCGGCCAGTCAAACTATCGTGCCGTGGTCCCATTGCCCAATCCGGCCAACGACGCCAAGGCCGTATCCCAATTGCTGGGCGACGCCGGCTTCGAAGTGCTGACGGCGGGGGATCTCTCGCAAAACGAGATGCGCGAAAAGATCGGCGACTTCGCCGCCAAAGTGGCGGCGAAAGGCCCCGATACTATCGCACTCGTGTTCTATGCGGGTCATGGCCTGCAAATCGATGGCGAGAATTTTCTGGTGCCTATCGACGTCGACCCGAAGCGGGAAGCCGACATTCCGCTGCAAGCGGTCCGTCTCAATGACATCCTGAACACCTTGACCTCGGTGCCGAGCAAGATGCGCATCTTGCTGCTCGATGCCTGCCGTAACAATCCGTTCCCCGCCATCAACAAGAGTTCCGGGCACGGGCTGGCCATCGTCGATGCCAAGACCGCCGCTCCCGGCACCTTTGTGTCTTTTTCGACATCGCCGGGTGCGGAGGCGGAGGACGGCAACGGCGCCGACAGTCCCTATACGCTGGCGCTGCTCACGGCCGCCAAGGAGCCGGGGCTTTCGATCGAAGATACCTTCAAGCGCGTGCGCGTTTCCGTCAACAAGGCGACCGAGGGGCGTCAGACCCCCTGGGACAGTTCCTCGCTGACCGACGACTTCAGATTCTTTCCCGGTCAAGCCACCGTCGCCTCGAAGCCACCTGTGACAAAGCGCACCGTCGCTGAGTGGCGCCGCGAACTGCAGGGCAAGCCGGCCGACGTGGCCAACGAAATGATTGTGGCTGACGGCACGGACGAAGCCTACGAGGCGTTCGTCGGGCTGTACGCGCAATCGCCATTTGGCCCGCAGGCCCGCGAGTGGCTCGATCGCCATCGCAGAATGGTGGCATGGAACCATGCCGTGATCATCAACACTGCGGCGGGATATCGCGCTTTTCTTGCCCAATATGCTGACAGCGATCTCTCCGCGACTGCGCGCAAGCTCGAAGAGCGTTTGCGCAACCGGCCGAGCATCGCAACGGCCGTCACTGCCACCGCTGGCGCTTCGCCGAACGCGGCTTCAGGCGCAGCTCCCGCGGGCGGACCCAATCAGCCGACCATTGCCTCGCTCGCCGCTCCGACATGTCCCTGCGGCGCGCCGTCCTCGCCGTTGAAGAAAGTCGATCTGCCGCCCAAAAAGCGTGCCGATCCCGATCCGCCAAAGCGCGCCAGTACGCCGCCGCGCCGCCTGCGTGAAGTGGACGAGGATGTCGTGCTCTATCGCCGTCCGCTGCAACGCGACTATTATGAGCCATCTCCCGGGCCTTCGATCGGCATTGGGATTGGCATCGGGGGTTTCGGTGGCGGTCGTGGCGGCTACCAGGGCAGATCGAGGGGCGGATACTGACGCCGGACCGGCGCAGTCGGCCTGTCGAAAATGTAGCCGAAATGCGATCATCCTATCGCCGCGAAGGACGGTGCGATGCCTACTCGGCCTGTTCGCCGTCACCGTGTTGGCCGTAGCGCCGGCGCTTGGCTGGGAGCATTGGGGAGGGGATCGCGGAGGAACGCGGTTTTCGCCGCTCGCCCGGATCACGCCCGCCAATGTCGGCAATCTCGTGCGCGCCTGGGAATTTCGCACCGGCGATCTCGATAGGCGCGCGGCGGCGGTGATGGCGCGCACGAAATTTCAGGCGACCCCGCTGTTTGTCGAGGACAGCATCATCTTCTGTTCGCCGTTCAACGAGGTCATCGCGCTCGACCCCGGCAGCGGCGCGCAGAAGTGGCGATACGATCCGAAGATCAACACCAATCAGCGTCCCGGAAACCGCTACGTCTGCCGCGGCGTCGCCTACTGGGTCGACGACCAGGCACCCGAGCGCGCAGTCTGCCGCGCGCGGATTTTCATGGGCACCAACGACGTGCGTGTGATTGCGCTCGACGCCACGACCGGCATCCCCTGTGCCGATTTTGGCGCGAATGGCGAGATCAAGCTCGAAATCGGCAGGCAGTTGGAGTGGCCGGGCGAATTCCAGATCACGTCAGCGCCGGTGGTGAGCCGAGGTGTCGTCATTGTCGGCTCCGCGATATCCGACAATCGCCGCGTCGACGCGCCGCTTGGAACGGTGCGCGCCTTTGATGCGCGGACCGGCGGTTTACGCTGGAGTTGGGATCCGCTGATTCACAGCGGCATTGTCGCAGGCATGCCAATGTCTGGGCGCCGATGTCGGTAGACGAAGACCGCGGTTTGGTATTCATGCCGACATCTTCGCCGAGCCCTGACTTCTGGGGCGGCAAGCGGCCCGGCAACAACGAGCACGCGAATTCCGTCGTCGCGCTGCGGGCCGAGACCGGCGAACTGGTGTGGTCATTCCAAACCGTGCATCACGACGTCTGGGACTACGATCTGCCGGCGCAGCCGACGCTAGCGCGTATCGACACCGGCGCTGGAATGCGTGACGCCGTGATCCAGCCGACCAAGCAGGGTCTTGTCTTCGTGCTCGACCTTGAGACCGGCAAACCGATCTGGCCGGTCGAGGAACGGCCGGTACCGGAAGGCGGTGCGGAAGGCGAGCACCTCTCGCCGACGCAGCCGTTTCCCACCCATGTGCCGGCGCTGATGCCGCAACGGTTTTCCACCGTCGATGCGCTGGAGCCGTTTTTGACGTTCGGCCGCTCCGCCTGCAGGGAAAAACTCGAAAGCGCGCGCAATGAGGGACTCTACACGCCGCCCTCGACGCAAGGCACGCTGGTGTTTCCGATGACCGGAGGCGGCGTGAATTGGGGTGGTGCGGCATTCGATCCCGTGAGCCAGATGCTTTACGTCAACGTCAGCCGCGCCGTGAACATCATCAAACTGCTTCCGAGAACCGAGGCGGAAGTCTTCAAGCCTCCGCCCGGTCATGATTTCGGACCGCAGCAGGGCGCGCCCTTTGCGATGACGCGCGTGGTCGCAATGTCGCCATTGGGCCTGTTGTGCAACAGGCCGCCATGGGGCGAGATGCTCGCGGTCGACCTGGCGGGCAAAATTCTCTGGCGTTCGACTGTCGGCACGACGGAAGATCGTGCGCCGCTTGGGATCGCTTTCAACTGGGGTACGCCGCTGGTCAACGGCGTGGTGATCACGGCAGGCGGACTGGTCTTCACCGGCGCGATGGACGCTTATTTGCGGGCCTTCGACGCCAAATCCGGCAAAGAACTGTGGCAGGGCCGCTTGCCGGTCCCCGGCGTCGCCAATCCCATGACTTATCTCTGGAAGGGCGAACAATATGTCGCAGTCGGCGCCGGCGGTCATTCAGAAGCCGGCACCACGATCGGTGACAGCGTCGTGGCCTTTCGTCTGGCGCGGCAGGGCGAAGCGCCTTCGCTGTGGTCCCGCACCGTCGATCGGCCCGGCGGACGGTTCTGGAGCAAGGCAATCGCTATTGTGTTCGCGATTGTGCTGACGGCGGCTGCGCTGTGGCGCTGGCGCCGACGCGCAAGACTGCGCCGAACCGGCATCTTCGACCTTAGTCGGTAATCGACGTAGTACCGGGTGGCACGAAATCGACGCAAATCGACCCGAAGCGGGCCTCAGCCGAGTCTCATTCGGAGCCGCTAATGGGGCTCGGAACGGGCCATCGCACCGACACGGACCAGGAACCAACGTATAAGCAACCTAAACCCATGGTAACTTGTTGTCTCGGCTTGGCTTCCGTAGTCTCAAGCAATGCACGGTAAATCCGCAGCCTTGGCGCCAGTATTTGCCCGGATGTTGCGGGCCGGCTACATCACACCGAAATCACATCATATGCAGGTAATGACGGCGCCGCCAGAACAACTATTGCATTGCGTAGGGGAGAGGGTCGCGTGTCCAATGGACCTATGTGCCAAGGCTGATTCGAGCAGATGCGGGAGCGCTCTGGCTCGTGGAACCAAGCAGCGCGTCCAGCAGTTGATCATATGAGGAGAGAGATCATGTACAACGATTCTCTGTTCAATGCTTTCGCTAGGTCCTACGAAGCCCGAAGCGAAACCGATATGTCGATGGCGGAATATTTGGAATCGTGTCGAGGGGATCCGATGCGATATGCTAATGCGGCCGAGCGGCTGCTAGCGGCGATTGGTGAGCCTCAAATGATCGACACGGCCAAGGACCCCCGCCTTGGTCGCATTTTTTTGAATAGGACAATGCGCGTCTATCCAGCTTTCGCTGGATTCTATGGCATGGAAGAAACGATCGAGCGCATCGTCGGGTTCTTTCGGCACGCGGCGCAAGGTCTGGAAGAGCGCAAGCAGATTCTCTATCTGCTCGGGCCGGTGGGCGGTGGCAAATCATCGCTCGCGGAGCGGCTGAAGTTGTTGATGGAGGTTCATCCGATCTATGTGCTGAAAGCCGGCGACGAACTCAGTCCTGTGTTCGAGAGCCCGCTCAGTCTGTTCGATCCGGAATCGCTGGGTCCGATGATCGAGGAAAAGTACGGGATTCCACGGCGCCGCCTGAACGGGCTGATGAGCCCCTGGTGCTACAAGCGGCTCCAGGCTTTCGGTGGCGATATTTCCCGATTCCGCGTCGCCAAAATCCAGCCCTCGCGCTTGCGGCAGATCGCGATCACCAAGACGGAGCCCGGTGATGAGAACAATCAGGACATCTCGTCCCTTGTCGGCAAGGTCGACATTCGCAAGCTGGAGACTTTTGCTCAGAATGATCCCGATGCCTATAGCTATTCCGGCGGCTTGAACCGCGCCAACCAGGGCATTCTCGAATTCGTCGAGATGTTCAAGGCGCCGATCAAGATGCTGCACCCGCTGTTGACGGCGACTCAGGAGGGCAACTACATCGGCACCGAAAATATCGGTGCGATCCCCTTTATCGGCATCGTTCTCGCGCATTCGAACGAAGCTGAATGGCAAAGCTTCAAGGCCAACAAGAATAACGAAGCCTTCATCGATCGCATCTGCGTCATCAAGGTGCCGTACTGCCTGCGGGTGACCGAAGAGCAGAAGATCTATGAGAAGCTCATTCAGGGATCCGAACTCGCGTCCGCGCCGTGTGCACCCGCGACCCTGGAGACGCTTGCGCGCTTTTCGGTCGTGTCACGCTTGCGCAGGCACGAGAACTCGACGCTGTTCGCGAAGATGCGGGTCTATGACGGTGAAAGCCTCAAGGAATCCGATCCCAAGGCTCGCAGCGTCCAGGAATACAAGGATGCCGCCGGCGTCGACGAAGGCATGGACGGCGCCTCGACGCGCTTCGCGTTCAAGGTTCTGGCCGCAACATACAATCACGACACCGCAGAGCTTGGCGCCGATCCCGTGCATCTGATGTATACGCTTGAACAGGCGATCCGCCGCGAGCAGCTCCCCGACGATGTCGAAAAGCGCTACCTCGAATTCATCAAGGCTGAGCTGGTGCCACGCTATGCGGAATTCATCGGCCACGAGATCCAGAAAGCCTATCTCGAATCCTATGGGGATTACGGTCAAAACCTGTTCGACCGCTACGTAGATTACGCCGATGCCTGGATCGAAGATCAGGACTTCAAGGATCCCGACACCGGCCAGATGCTCAATCGCGAGCTTCTCAACCAGGAACTGAGCAAGATCGAGAAGCCGGCGGGCATCGCCAACCCCAAGGACTTCCGCAACGAAGTCGTCAAGTTCTCGCTGCGGTCGCGGGCTCAGAACAGCGGAAAGAATCCGTCCTGGACCAGCTATGAAAAGATCCGGGAGGTCATCGAGAAGCGGATATTTTCGCAGGTCGAAGACCTTCTTCCCGTTATCTCGTTTGGCACGAAAAAGGATGGCGATACCGAAAAGAAGCACGGCGAGTTTGTCGCGCGGATGGTAGGGCGCGGCTATACTGAGCGTCAGGTTCGTCGGCTCGTCGAATGGTACATGCGCGTGAAGCAAGCCGGCTGAGGCGGATGCGACAGTGGCCATGCACATCATTGACAGGCGCCTGAATCCGGGCGGCAAGAGCCTTGAGAACCGCCAGCGTTTCTTGCGTCGTGCCAAGGCGCTGGTTCAGGGCGCCGTCAAGAAATCTTCACAGGACCGCGACATCAAGGATGTCCTGGAGGGCGGCGAGGTCAGCATTCCACTCGATGGAATGCACGAGCCTCGCTTTCGCCGCGAAGGCGGCATCCGCGACATGGTGCTTCCCGGTAACAAGAAATTCGTCGAAGGCGACATGCTTCCGCGTTCGGGTGAAGGTCGCGGAAAGGCCTCCGCGCCAGGCGAGGGCGACAGCGAAGATGCGTTCCGGTTCGTCCTGAGCCGCGATGAGTTTGTCGACCTGTTCCTCGACGATCTCGAATTGCCGGACCTCGCCAAGCGGAAGCTCGCTGAAGCGGAGAGCGAGGGGCGTCAGCGGGCCGGCTATACGACCTCGGGCTCGGCCGCGAACCTCTCGGTAAGCCGCACGGTGCGGCTCGCGCTCGCGCGGCGGGTCGCGTTGCGTCGACCGCGGCCGGAGACGATCGCGCAACTTGAAGCCGAGCTCGCAGACTGCGACGAGGCGCGCCGCAGCGAGCTGCTGGCCGAGATCGAAGCATTGAAGGCAAAAGTTCGCCGCATTCCGTTCATCGATCCCATCGACATCCGATACCGTCGCTTCGAAAACGTGCCGAAGCCGGTTGCCCAGGCCGTCATGTTTTGTCTGATGGACGTGTCAGGCTCAATGTCCGAGCATATGAAGGATCTCGCCAAGCGCTTCTACATGCTGCTCTATGTGTTTCTGACGCGGCGCTATCGGCATGTCGAGATCATCTTCATTCGCCATACCGACCGGGCCGAGGAGGTTGACGAAGATACTTTCTTTCACGGACCGGCATCGGGCGGCACCTTGGTGTCGAGCGCGCTGGAGGTGATGCACGAAATCGTCAGGTCGCGGTTTCGCCCGGCCGACTGGAATATCTACGCCGCCCAGGCCTCCGACGGAGATAATTCCACCTCCGACAGTGATGTCGTGCGGCGGCTGCTGACGGAGAAGATACTGCCGGTCAGCCAGTTCTTTGCCTATCTGGAAGTCGGTGAGGCCGGCGGCGGCACGTTCGATATGCCGGATTCATCGCTTTGGAGGCTGTATGAGCGCTTGCGCGCCGATGGCGCACAGCTGTCGATGCGCAAGGTCAGCGACCGCAGCGAGATCTTTCCGGTGTTTCACGATCTGTTTCAACGTCGTCGAAAACAGGAGAAAGCCGCGCCATGACCGCAACAGCGGAGCGCCTGTTCGAGGGAGCGGACTGGGACTTCCCAAAGCTGCAACGTATCCACGACGCCTGCGAAAAGATTGCGCGATCTGAACTGGGGCTTGACATCTACCCGAACCAGATCGAGGTCATCACCGCCGAGCAGATGCTGGATGCATACTCCTCGGTCGGCATGCCGCTGTTCTATAAACATTGGTCGTTCGGCAAGCATTTCGCCCATCACGAGGCGTTCTACCGCAAAGGGCTTATGGGCCTCGCGTATGAGATCGTTATCAACAGTTCACCGTGTATTTCCTATTTGATGGAGGAAAATACCGCGACCATGCAGACGCTGGTGATCGCCCACGCGGCGTTCGGCCACAACCATTTCTTCAAGAACAATTATCTCTTTAAACAATGGACGGACGCCGAGGGGATCCTCGACTATCTCGATTTTGCGAAGAATTACGTGGCGCAATGCGACGAGCGCCACGGCCGGTTGGCGGTCGAGCATACGCTCGATGCCGCGCACGCCTTGATGTCGCATGGCATCGATCGTTATCCCGGCAAGAAGACGCTCGATCTTCGCACCGAAGAAAAGCGCGCTGAAGAGCGCCGCTTGCACGAGGAGAGCGCCTTCAATGACCTGTGGCGAACCGTTCCGACCGGGCCGATCAAGAGCCCGAAATTGCTGAACGCCGAACGGCGCCGCAAGCTGCTTGGGTTGCCACAGGAAAATCTGTTGTACTTCCTGGAGAAGACGGCGCCGCGCCTGCATCCTTGGCAGCGCGAGTTGCTTCGGATTGTGCGGAACATCGCGCAGTATTTTTATCCGCAGAGTCAGACCAAAGTCATGAACGAGGGCGCCGCGACGTATGTGCACTACCGCATCATCACCCGGCTGCACGAACAGGGCCTGATTTCCGACGGAAATTTCCTCGAATTCCTGCAGTCGCATACCAATGTGGTGTTTCAGCCCGACTTCGACGATCCGCGTTTTTCGGGCTTCAATCCCTATGCGCTCGGCTTCGCGATGATGCAGGACATCGAACGCATCGTCTCCAATCCTGACGACGAGGATCGTGAGTGGTTTCCGGACATTGCCGGGACCGGTGACGTGATGGCGGTATTGCGCGACGTCTGGGCCAACTACCGCGATGAAAGTTTCATCAGCCAGTTCCTCAGTCCACGACTGATGAGGCACTTGCGAATGTTCCATCTGCATGACGATCCGGCGGAAAGCGCCGGCGTCAGGGTCGATGCTATCCATGATGAACGCGGCTATCGTCGTGTTCGTCGTGAATTGGCGCGGCAGCACGACATTGGGTTCATCGATCCCAACATCGAAGTGGTCGATGTTGACCTGGCGGGCGATCGTCGCTTGATGTTGCGCCATGCCGTAGTCAAAGGAGCTCAACTGAACGAAGGCGACACGAGGCGGGTGCTGCAGCATCTCGCCGATCTCTGGAGCTATGACGTGTCGCTCGTCGAAGCCGACGCGACAGACACAATCTTTAGAGAGTACGTAGTGAGCCCGCGTGGGTTCGCCGCGGTAGCGTAAATGATTGGCGGCGTACTGGTGATGGAGGCCGATCAGCCGATCGCAGGGTAGGCGAGGCGCTTTGCGCGCCGTCATTGCAAGTCTAGCTCGGTGGGCACGCGCGTTTATCATCGGGTGCATTGGAGGTGTCGGCGAGCGCCATCAGCGCCTGACCGCAGACGATGCCGCGGTTCCGGCACAGGCGCTCGGACAACGCCATGCGCAGGACCGCGCTCGGCTGCCGGTCCGCCGGATAGATCATATTGAGGTACGGGAAGACTACCCCCATATATCGCCTTGGTAGGGAGTCTTGCCGTGAAGATGGCGCAGGCGGCCCTTGTTGCGGCGATTGCCGCCGCTGTTCAATTTGCTCCTCTTACGCCTCTGTCGGCCGAGGAGGGCGGCAGACCCGCGTTGATGATCGAGATCGACGGAGCGATCGGTCCGGCAACCGCCAGATATGTGAAGGAAGCGCTGACGACGGCGGGCGAACGACGGGCTGAGGTCGTCGTCCTGCGCCTGAACACGCCGGGCGGCCTCGCCACCAGCATGCGCGAGATTATTGCCGATGTGCTTGGGTCCTCTGTTCCCGTCATTGGCTACGTTGCTCCTGCCGGTGCCCATGCCGCGAGCGCGGGAACCTATATTCTCTATGCAACGCATATCGCGGCCATGGCGCCGGGCACCAATCTCGGCGCTGCAACGCCGGTGCAGATCGGCGGCCCGCTGCCGGGTCTGCCAGACAGCACTCCAGACAAGGACGGCAAGGACAAAAAGGACGATGCGAAGCAGCCTGCGCCGAAGGACGCCATGACGGCGAAGGCGACGAACGACGCAGTCGCGTTGATCCGCAGTTTGGCCGAGCTGCGCGGGCGCAATGCCGATTGGGCCGAGAAGGCTGTCCGCGACGCCGCCAGTCTTTCCGCCAGCAGCGCCTTGCAGGCGAATGTTATCGATCTCATCGCACGCAGTCCGGCCGAACTGCTCGAGCAGATCACCGGCCGCACGGTCGAGGTCGCAGGTGGCGATATCCGACAGCTGGCGACAAAGGGCCTGACAATTGAGCGACTCGATCCCGGCTGGCTGATCCGATTTCTGTCCGTTATCACCGATCCCAACGTCGCTTTCATCCTGCTGATCGTCGGCATCTACGGTTTGATCTTCGAGTTTTCCACTCCGGGCGCCATAGCGCCCGGCGTGGTCGGGACGATCAGTCTGCTGCTCGGCCTCTATGCCCTCAACATGCTGCCGATCAATTACGCCGGCCTGGCCCTTATGCTGCTGGGGATCGCCTTTCTAGCCGTCGAAACCTTCAACCCAACCGTGGTTCTCGGCCTTGGCGGCATTGCCGCGTTTCTTCTCGGGGCCGCCATGCTGTTCAAGATCCAAGCACCTGGATACCAGCTGTCATGGACGGTCGTCATCATCGCGATGGCGATGATCGTCAGCATGACCGTCGTCGTGCTCGGCTCGCTCTGGCGCGCTCGCAGAAACCCGGCCCGGGTCGGGGGACAGGCCATGCGCGGGCTGCCCGCCGAAGTTCTCGACTGGTCCGGCAGCGAAGGTCACGTCTTCACTCATGGTGAGCGCTGGCAGGCCCACGGAGCGGAAGCCCTTACACCCGGAGAGGTGGTCGAGGTGGCCGGCATCAAGGACCTGACGCTTGTGGTGCGGCGGCGATCCGAAAGAACCGTCAGCGAAGGAGGTGTGTGATGATGTTAGACTATCTGAGCTATCTTGTTCTCGTAGTCGTCGTGATCATGTTTCTCGCGGCGGCGATCCGTATCTTGAGAGAATATGAGCGCGGCATCGTCTTCACGCTGGGTCGCTTCACCGGGGTGAAGGGCCCCGGTCTCTTCATCCTCATTCCGTTCGCGCAGCAGATGGTCAAGGTCGATCTGCGGGTCGTGGTGCAGGACGTGCCGCCCCAGGACGTGATCACGCGCGACAATGTCACGGTCAAGGTCAATGCCGTCCTCTACTTCCGCATCGTCGACCCGGAGCGAGCGGTCATCAAGGTCGCGGACTTTATGGCCGCGACCAGCCAGCTGGCGCAAACCACGCTGCGCTCCGTCCTCGGCAAACACGAGCTCGACGAACTGCTGGCGGAACGGGATCGGCTCAACGCTGACATTCAGGAGATCCTCGATCAGCAGACCGACGCCTGGGGCATCAAGGTGACCAACGTCGAGATCAAACATGTCGATCTCAACGAAAACATGATCCGCGCGATCGCCAAACAGGCCGAGGCCGAGCGGTTGCGGCGTGCAAAGGTGATCAATGCCGAAGGCGAGCAGCAGGCCGCCGAGAAGCTCGTCGAGGCTGGCCGGCTTCTGGCCCGGGAACCACAGGCGATGCAGCTACGCTATTTCGCAGCCCTGCACGACACCGCGAGCGAGCGGTCCTCAACCATTGTCTTTCCGCTGCCGACGGATCTGCTCACCCATCTCATTCCACAACCGGGCGTGGCGAGGTGACTTGACCATCCATGACGTTCTGCCGCCGCTGCTACCGATCTAGAGCAGAAGAATTACGGTAAGCCCGCCGGAATGGTCGCCGGTGTCCGGTTTGGCGGCCCATGACCTCGAGCGGGCTCTTGCAAACGTCCCGCGCCAGGAGGCAGACTGGCTCGGCTTGAGAGGTGTCAACGTCTACGGTTCCGCTGCCCGACTGGTGTTCACGGTTGCGCGCAGAACGAGAGGAGCATGACGCCATGCGAGAAATCGAAATTCATGCTTATGCGCGACAGTTGCTGGAAGCACATGGCCCCCGGGCCATTGCGGAAGCTGCCCAGAACGCTATCGACCTTGAAGCAAAGGGCGAGGTGGAACTGGCCCGAACCTGGCGGCATATCGAAGACGCCTTGAAGCTCATGCGTGGGCCGCACCAAAGCTGAAACCGCGGGCTCGCGGGTGACAAGACGTGCCCGAACGCGAGCGCCGCCATGCCGGATCGAGGCCGGTGCGGGGGCGGCGCGGGAGGTGGAACGTGGACCGAATCCGCCCCAGGCCGCTTGGCCGCGGCTGAACGGCAACACGATCTTCAAGGCGCCGCTCTCGATCAAGGAGTGAAGCCATGGTTCCGAATTGTGCGACAGCCGAAGATCTTCTGAAGGCGATCAAGGACGAGAAGGTCCAGATGATCGATCTGCGGTTCACCGACTTGCCGGGGGTGTGGCAACACTTTTCCGTTCCGCCGAGCGCAGTGAATATCGATACTCTCAATGAAGGCATCGGCTTCGACGGTTCGTCGATCCGCGGCTTCCAGGAGATCCAGGAAAGCGACATGCTGGTCGTCCCGGATCCGACGACGGCCTTCCTCGACCCGTTTTCCCCCGCTACGACGCTGGCCCTGATCTGCGACATCAGAGACCCGATCACCGGTCAACCCTATAGCCGCGATGCTCGCTACATCGCCCAGAAGGCCGAGACTTATCTGAAGGGCATCGGCCGCGCCGATACGAGCTATTTCGGCCCGGAGGCTGAGTTCTTCGTATTCAACGACGTGCGCTACGGACAGGGCATCAACTACGCATTCCACAGAATCGATTCCAGCGAGGGCAGCTGGAACACCGGCAAGAGGGAAGCGCCGAATTTGGGCCACAAGCCGCGCCCGAAAGAGGGATATTTTCCGGTTCCTCCGACCGACAGTATGCAGGCTCTCCGCACGGAAATGGTGCTGACGATGGAGTCGCTCGGAATCCAGATCGAAGCCCATCACCACGAAGTCGCGACCGGCGGCCAAAACGAAATAGACATGCGTTTCACCACGCTCACCCGCATGGCCGACAACCTGATGATCTACAAATACGTGGTTAAGAACACCGCTCGCCAGCACGGCATGACCGCGACGTTCATGCCAAAACCGCTGTTCGAGGACAACGCTTCGGGAATGCACGTTCATCAGAGTTTATGGAAGGGCGAGACCAACCTGTTCTACGACAAGGGTGACTACGCGGAGCTGAGCGAGCTTGGCCGCTACTACATCGGCGGGCTATTGACGCACGCCTGGGCATTATGCGCGCTATGCGCCCCGACCACAAACTCCTATCGGCGTCTGGTGCCGGGTTACGAAGCTCCGATCAACCTGGTCTATTCCCAACGCAATCGCTCGGCCTGCTGCCGGATTCCGATGTATTCGCCGAACCCGCGGGCAAAGCGCGTCGAGTTCCGTTCGCCGGATCCCTCCTGCAATCCCTACCTAGCCTTCTCCGCGATGCTGATGGCCGGCCTTGACGGCATCAACAACCGCATCGACCCGGGCAGGCCGATCGACAAGAATCTTTATGACCTCCCGCCTGCCGAGGCGAAGGATGTGAAATCGACCCCCGGATCGTTGGACCAGGCGCTTGACGCGCTCGAACGCGATCACGCGTTCCTGCTGCGCGGCGACGTATTCACTGGGGATGTGATCGAAACCTGGCTCGACTACAAGCGAAAAAGGGAGGTCGATGCCATCCGGCTGCGCCCTCATCCTCACGAGTTCCATCTCTATTACGATATCTAGACTAGGGCCGGCGCTTTTTTTGCACGACCAAGACCCAAAACAGACAGGTTCGCTTGTCGGTTCGACCGTGCGCCGCGCGCGAGCATGTTGAGCCGGGCTTCTATGGCGTGTCGCTGAGTTTCGTGACGCGATCCATTGGCATCCATCTGGGCCGCTTTTGCCTGCTGCTTAGAAAGACCCATCAAACGCCGAGCGCGCTAGATATCTCACCGAGCGTCGCCTTTTCGGCGTCGCTCACCTGAACTCCGCCGCCGAATAAACTGCCGCCCTCTGAGGCTGCTTCAGCGGTGCTTTGACTGATCTGCTGCAGCCAAGTTTTGAACGCAGCGGCGTCGCCGGGGGCTTTTGCGCTCAGCAATGCTGAAACCTGGCGCAACGACTCGACGGATTTGGTCTTGATGTCTGCGGGCTTGCCACCGGCGAATTCCGCCTTGAGGCCATCGCGCGCGGCGCTTCGCCCCTCGCTTGTTGAGAAATCAGCAACCACCGCCTTTACCAGGCTGTTAGCGTTGGAGTCGGTTGCGACTTTCGTTAGCGCGGTGCCGCCAGCAAACGATTCCTTCAAAAGACCCCAAAGCCCGCTTGGGTCGGCCGCGGTAACAGCCATTCCCGCGATCATTGGGCTTTTCAGAAGCAGCGTCCATTCATCCTTTGTGAAGCTGGTCTTGTCGGCCATTGATTTCCTCCTGATGCATTCGAATTGCTACAGATCGAAGCGGCAGAGCGCGCATGCCTTCGGCTCTAGCAGGTACTGCCGCCGCGCGGCCTGCCTCGAGCAGACCGCGCAAACGGCATCTGGAGATCAAGCGCGCGAGAGCCTATGGAGTTTTCCACGAAGCTTATCGATCGCTGGCTTCGCAACATCCCCAACTCCGGGGGTCGCCAACACCTTGTCACACATCTGGTTGTCCAGCCGAAATCTGCGGCCTGTCCAATCACAACACGGAGAGCGTGCGTACTCGAGTTGACCTAGATCCACTGCCGCGAGCTGGCTGCTCTCACAGCATCGCAAATGCGCTCGATACCATGGCCACCGGCTTGTTGTCGGAGGCACTCGACAAGGTGACACGGCCGAAGCTCATGGTGCGACCGAGGCGAACCACGCGCGCATCCGCCAGCACGTCCGACGAGGTGGCGGCGCGCATGAAATGCGTGGTTTGATCCACCGTCGTCATCGGCCGGTAGCCGCGGTTGGCGGCAAGTATCGCAATCACCATGGAGGTGTCAGCGAGCGCCATCAGCGCTTGACCGCAGACGATGCCGCCGTTCCGGCATAAGCGCTCGGAGAAGGCCATGCGCAGGATCGCACCCGGCTGCCAGTCGGCCGCGGCACCTGACGGAGCAGCGCATTCGATGCGCTCGATCGACAGCCCGAGATCCTGCACCCACGGCGCAAATACATCGCCAAGCACGCGCTTGGCTTCCTCGATATCGAATTCGGCCGCCCGCGTTTCCGGTTGCATGAACGGATGCTCCTCGCCCTGGCATTGGTGCCAGCGCATAAACTAGAGCGCAACTGGCGGAAAATGGACACACGCCCGGCGTGGCTTGAAAATGCCTGGCTCGAAGCTCTATGATACACTGCGGGGAGTAGGTCCGGTCATGTTCAGGCGATTGGCACTGATTTTCAGCGTGGTCACTATGGGGCTCGCCCTCAATGGCTGCACCAAATGCGGTCCGATCTGGGACGATTGGATGCAATCGCCGAAATCCTGCAAGTCGGACCGGTTTTGAGCCGCGCAACTGGGCACGCTTGGCGTCGCGATCCACCCGGTGGTATATTGCGGCCAAATGCAGGGAGCATTCTATGAGAGTTTTCCGCTTGGCGGCTGCCATCGCATTGTTGACAGCGCCGGCTTACGCACAGATGTCGACACCCAACGTCAATTTGATCCCGGAGCTGCAATCCAAATCTCCCGAGGAGAAGGAAGCTGAGGCGGCAAGGGACAAAGCCTATAAAGAATCGCTGAAGAAAATACCGGACGCCAAGGTCTCCTCCGACCCGTGGGGCACTGTGCGCAGCGCCGATGCACCCAAGGCCTCAGCTCCGGCAAAGCCGCGGACCAAGACCGGCAGCACCGCAAACTGAAATCGAACCGTCAGGCCAGGACTGCCGATTGATCCAGCAGGGTTTCGTAGCACTCGCAGGACATCCGCAAGAGCGCCGGCCGGTCCAGGATCCTGATCACGCCGCGCGAATAGGTGATGACGCCCGCGCTTTGCACCTTGCTGGCGACTTCCGTCACCGAGGTCCGCCTCACCCCCAACATTTCGGCGAGAAATTCCTGGGTTAAAGCGACGGTGTCGCTTGAAGCCCGATCCGCGGATTGGAGCAGCCAGCGGCAAAATCGCGGCTCGATCGAGTGCAGTGCGTTGCAGGCGGCGGTTACCCGCGCCTGCGACAGCAGTACCTCGTTATAACGGATGCAGAGATTGCGCAGGGGGTCGCTACCGGCGACTGCCGTCCTGAAATGGGTGGCGGCGATTTTGGTACAGGCCATCGGCATCTGCACGACGACGCGCACCAGCGATTTGTACAGGCCAAGCCCGGCCATCGCGCCGACCACGCCCTCGCGACCGACAGTCGCGGTTTCGATCGCCTTGCCGTCGCGCAGCACGGCGAGCAGTGAGAGCATGCCGTCGTGCGGGAAGTAGACCTGGTCGACCTCGTCGCCGGCTTCAACCAGGACCTCGCCCTGGTGCAGGGAGACGATCGACAGATACGGAAGCAGCCGATCGAAATGGTCGCGTGGCAGGGAGGCAAGCAGCTTGTTGTCCAAGGCCATGCCGTTCTTTGATGCTACCAATATCATATCCCGCCCGGTCGGTCGGGCCGATTTACCGCGGGGGTGGGGAGGGCGCTCCGAGAGGGCGATTCCGCGGAAGCTTGTGTATAGGAAAAATGAAGAGGCGTTGTCGGTACGGTACCCGTCATAGCAATGATTCACCTTTAAGTTGAATACGGTGGTCCCTGGATAAAGCGCTTTCGACCGACATGTTTCCGCTCCGGTCTATCCGACTTCGCTGATCAATCGACGCTTCTTGTCGGTCCTTGGTGCGGCCGGTGTATCGCCAAGCAGCCGATCGAACTCCCGTTTCGAAATGTCGTAGCATTCGCAGGCTCGCTGCCGCAGCGCGTCTTGATCGAGGATCGTGACGTGGCCCCGCCGATAGCGGATCAGCCCCGCTTTTTGCAGGGTGCCCATCACGTCGGTGACGGTCGTTCGTCGCACGCCTAACATCATTCCCAAAAATTCGTGGGTGAGCAGGAAATCGCCTGAAGGCATCCGGTCGCGCGTCATTAGCAGCCAGCGGCAACAGCGCTGTTCGACTTTATGCAAATGCGCGCAGGCTACCGATTGCGCGATTTGGTTGAAGAAGGCATGGGCATAGCGGAGCATGATCAGCTTCAGCGTCGGACTTCGTTCAAGTTCGCCGCGGAAAATTCGGGCGTCGATGGCGAGAGCCGTCCCCGGAACCTGTACATACACCGATGAGGGTGCGTCGCGATCGCCGAGGCAAATCGGCAATCCCACCATTCCCTCGTTGCCGATCGTGCCGACCTCAGCGCTGGCGCCATCGGCCGTCGTGACGACGAGCGAAGCGACTCCGTCGATGGGGAAATACACATGATCGATCGGGCGCGATGCCTCGTAGAGGCTTTTTCTATATTCGAACACCACGAGCGACAAATGCGGGCGCAACCTCTCGTAGTTGTCATCCGACAACAGCGAGAGCAGCCGGTTGGTCCGTCGATCGTGGTCGGGCATGGCCCGTTATTTCCTATGTTTGGTGGCTCCTAGCGCGCCGAGGCTGCAAGCGAAGGCCTGTAACCTTCGGGTTCCATTCGAAACAACTTGTTCCATTTGTAACAATTTTATGTCGCATATGCGACTCAATTCCTGCCCATTGCGATGGGAAAAGGACTCGGATTGGCTCCTGCGGGCGCTATATTGAGCCGGTCATTATGGTGTTCGGAGTTGCGACATGGCCTCTCGCCCGCGCGATCTGGCCGATCGGATGGCGGGCCGGCGTAAGCCGGATGACGGCTACCTGCGGGAGACCTTCACCCTGCCGCGCCACGAGGCGCGGAGCAAGGCGCGCGATTTCCTCACCCGCTATCCCAAGGCCGCCTATATGAGCGGGGTCGAAAGCTGGCGCGAATTGCCTGGCGGCGAGATCGAATTCACCATGCGGCGGCTGCCCAGCGCCGACTAGCGCCGGTCAGGTGGCGCCGGCCTTGACGAGGTGTCTGCCCGGACGCGACCGCAGCGAAATTCAAGACTTATTGGCCGTCAATCGAAGGCGACGCCGATGCGTGTTTCTTTGCGCCAAACGACGTGGCAGGGCAGCTGCGAACCGTCAGCGACCAGCACGAACTGCTCCGGGATTCCGATCGGACTAGTTACGTCCAAAGCGGCACCGGCGTTCGATCGATTGCGGACTGTGCAATCGATCGCGCCGCCGTTGAACTCGATCGTTCCGCTCTTCAAGACGCGATGACGTGGGAAAGTGCGCTGGTCGTCCATGGCGCTGTAGAATGCTAAAAATATTAAGAAATCGATAAAGCGCGGCAGACCACCGGACGCTTCAGGGGGAAAAACGGCGTTCCCCCAGCCACAAATGTGTCTGCGACGGACGACGAGGTTCCAGCGCATCGCGCCAAGAAAATGCCGAGGAAAAATGCCGCGACCGGCGTCGGGAGCACAAGGCTAGCCAGCTGGTTCCACATCCGGCGGGAGCGGACTCGAATCCGGCCGGGTCCCAGTCTCATCGACTTGGGATTTCAGATCGGCCGCCTTCTCGATCAGGACGGCTGCAAGTTCAGGGTTTCTGGTTGATTTGGCGAATTTGAGAAGCGTCGTCGCCTGACGCGTGAAATATTGCCTGCCGATCACGATGTTCCCCACGCGATACCACCCCACAGCCTAGGTACATGCGGAAGTCGCGGATTCGTTCCGTAGAAAAGTGCCAAAGCGAACTTTGAGAGCAGATGCCCGCGTGTTCCAAGGTCAAGAACCTCGATATCAGGACACTCTGCTTGGAACCGTATTGAGGCTAGCAGCTTATCGAGCGTGCCGATTCCTCGCCGGTTCGGCACAACCCCCACGGCCTCAGCTTCCTCCGAAGCTGAGGCCGTTCCTTTGACGCACAACACCGCTGAAAGGTACTGGCGACTAGGTCACTGGGGATTTGAAAAACAGGCCAAAGTCGTTTATGGCCGAAATCATTCGTTAGGTTGACTGCAGCATCATCCCAACGAGCTACGCGGGGTCTTCATATTTTGGAGACTCGGAATGAAGCCCGACGTTAGCTGGCTATTTCGCATCATCCTGAGCTTGGGGTTCGTCGCGCTTATCTGCGTTTCCGACCCTGCTCACGCGGTTGACGACACATGCATCAAGAAGCTCGACAGCTGTTACGACAAATGCAGGCGTACAACCGGCGGTACTCTCAGGCCCGGCTGCGAGTCACGATGCAGGGGGAAGCATGACACATGTGTGAAATGCCACCCGAATTGCACGAGCGATCAGAAGCTCGATAACGTCCCACCGGAGCCGCTGAGATTTCCCTCGCAGAGCAAGCCGCCAAGCGGCGGAATTTTGGACACGCCGCCGCCGTTTAGAGCCCCGGGACCTGCCGGCACGGGGACGCGCGCACCGAACTGAAAGCGGTTGTGGAGGGCGAGCCGCCTCAGTTGGCGGCCGTAACGCACAACACCGCCTGAGCGGAATATGCTCGCCCGGCGGTGTTGGTTTACGTACTGGGCCCTCAAATCCCCCAGCAAGGTTTTGTCTGCACGACGTGTGCCAAAGTTCAAATGACGGGATTTGAATCTCCGTAGTTATACTGGGTTCTCGGCTGGGCTATCTTTAATTTCTCGCTAACCAGGCCACTAACGTTTGGTTCGAAAATCGAGCGATGTCGATCGTGCAGGTCGCGGTCTGCAACCAGGTCCTGTCGATGATTGTGGATTTCAAGTCGCCTACGGCGTGGATGCTGAAATTGAAGTCCAAAAGAAAGAGGCCGCCAACTGAGGCGGCCTCGAACTCTGTTCTTGTCCGAAGAACTACGCGGAGAGGCCGCGAATTAAGACAGCCTCGCCAGTCCTTATGAGCAAGCGCAGGATGACTTGCCGTTCGAATCGATCGAAATATCGCAAAGATTGCCGCCTGTGCATGTCCCACCGCAGACCGGGGCAGAGGCAGTTCCAGCAACCTTAGCACACGCGGCCTGAGCCACCTTCCAGGAACTGTAGTTGATTGGTTGAGGCTTCCCGCAAATAAGCTTGGATTGAAGTATTGCTGCGTCGGCCGAGCCAACAAGAATAAACAGGCTGAAAACGGCAAAGGTGACGGTTCGCATTGCGTCCTCCAAATTAAAGTGTGAAACAATCTCAGTACAACCTTAAGCACAAAAATAGGCAATCGGGATTTTTCAACCTGGGCCGCTGCGGTTTTCATAACCGGCCACTAATTATGGAAACAGGCCAGTACCGGCGGACGTGCATCACGAATACGCAAGGTTAACTTATCTACCCGCTGATCTTCTCCCCTGGGTTTTTGTCAACGCCGCATACAACCACGGGAATCGCGGTTCGCCACCAGGCAAATTCAAAGCAGGCCACTGCTGTTCTCAGATTGGGCCACTGAGGGTCGAAACAGGCCAGCACCCGAAATGAAAGAGGTCGCCAAGTGAGGCGGCCTTACTCCGGCGGCTTCAACCCCGGCGAGTTAATCCATTGGTCTATGTGAGCGGCGGTCTCAGCCTGACGGGCCTTTCTTAGAAGGTCGTCTCGTTCCTGGCCCGGCGGCTTGGTCTCCGCTTCCTGTCGAAATCGCTCGGCTTCCTTTGCCAGCCGATCAGGAAAAGTCAGTATGTTCTTGAAACGGCGACGCTGCATGACACGACCTCACGCTTACGGGTCCTAACCGTACGGTTCATTTTTGTAACGCCGATCCTAATATGCCCTCGACCGGGTGTCAGTTCCCCCAGTGGGGCACAAATCAAATTAGACCACTAGGGGGTCAGAACAGGCCAGTACCCGCCAACTGAGGCGGCCTTTCTGGAACGGACGGCGGCAAATTTGGGACTTATCCACAGAACGAAAGATGGCGTTTCGTTCTCAAAATCAAATTAGGCCACTGCGAAATTCAAAGTAGGCCACTGAGGCTTAAAACAGGCCAGTACCCCGATAGCCAAAAGAACATATTGCGAACCTGGAACAAATGGGGTACATTATTTCCATCAGCTACCCGCTCGTTGCCGACCATCACCCGTTTGTCCCGCTAGCGAATCCCCGCCATAAGGAGCACGACCCATGTCCGCCACTGCCCTGCGTATCGTCGAAGGATCCTCCATGGACAAGACAAAAGCCCTGTCCGCCGCGCTCTCCCAGATCGAGCGTCAGTTCGGCAAGGGCTCGGTGATGAAACTGGGCAAGAACGACCGCTCGATGGACGTCGAGACCATTTCCTCGGGCTCGCTCGGGCTTGATATCGCGCTCGGCGTCGGCGGCTTGCCGAAGGGGCGGGTGGTGGAAATTTACGGCCCGGAATCATCGGGCAAGACTACGCTGGCGCTGCACACGGTGGCCGAAGGCCAGAAGAAGGGTGGCATCTGTGCCTTCATCGATGCCGAACACGCGCTCGATCCGGTCTATGCCCGAAAGCTCGGCGTCAATATCGACGAACTCCTGATCTCGCAGCCCGACACCGGCGAGCAGGCGCTGGAAATCTGCGACACGCTGGTGCGTTCCGGCGCGGTCGACGTGCTGGTGGTGGATTCGGTGGCGGCCTTGGTGCCGCGCGCCGAGCTCGAGGGCGAGATGGGCGACGCGCTGCCCGGCCTGCAGGCACGGCTGATGAGCCAGGCGCTGCGCAAGCTCACCGCCTCGATCAACAAATCCAACACCATGGTGATTTTCATCAACCAGATCCGGATGAAGATCGGCGTGATGTACGGCTCGCCGGAAACCACCACCGGCGGCAACGCGCTGAAATTCTACGCCTCCGTCCGCCTCGACATTCGCCGCATCGGCGCGATCAAGGAGCGCGACGAGGTGGTCGGCAACCAGACCCGCGTTAAGGTGGTGAAGAACAAGCTGGCGCCGCCGTTCAAGCAGGTCGAATTCGACATCATGTATGGCGAGGGCGTCTCCAAGATGGGTGAAATTCTCGATCTCGGGGTCAAAGCCGGCATCGTCGAGAAATCCGGCGCCTGGTTCTCCTACGACAGCCAGAGGCTTGGCCAGGGCCGCGAGAATTCGAAGGCGTTTCTCAAGGCCAATCCCGACATGACCGCGAAGATCGAAGCCGCGATCCGCCAGAATTCCGGCCTGATCGCCGAACAGATCCTGGCCGGCTCCCCCGAGCGCGATGCCGAAGGCGACGAGCCGGCGGAGGAGTGAGGTTTTTCGGGCTTTAGTCTGATGACTTAGAGTTCGACTTGAGCGGGCGCCGAAGACGTTGAGTTGCCGACGTCAAGGTGCCCGTTTTTGCTTTCGAATGGATTCCTTTGCCGCCATCCCGCACGCGCGGCCGATCTGGAAATCCGAGATTTCAGAGACGCTTGGGGCCTTGACCGGAGGTTTTTGATTCGCTGGTTCAGAGCGCCGCCATAAGCGTGACCTCGTGACGCCGCCTATGCCTTGCATTTGTCCGTCATTGCCGGGCTTGAGCCGGCAATCCATCTTCGTCGCAAAACACTTTTTTTAAATGGATGCGCGGGTCAAGCCTGCGCATGACGAGCGCGCGTCACTCCGCCGCCTGTGCGTAGTCAGTAACCGGCGGACACGAGCAGACGAGATTGCGGTCGCCATAGACATTGTCGATGCGTCCGACCGGACACCAGTATTTGTCCGATCGCGAGGTGCCCGCGGGAAAGCAGCCCTCGGCTCGGCCATAGGGCCGCGACCAGGCGTCGTCGGCGATGTCGTGCACCGTGTGCGGCGCGTGGCGCAGCGGCGAGGCCTCGACCTTCCAGCGGCCGGACTCGATCTCGGCGATCTCGCGCCGGATCGCGATCATGGCTTCGCAGAAGCGATCAAGCTCGGCCTTCGATTCGGATTCGGTTGGCTCGATCATCAGCGTCCCCGGCACCGGGAAGCTCATGGTCGGCGCATGAAAACCATAGTCGATCAGCCGCTTGGCAATATCATCGACGGTGACGCCGCTTGATGTCTTCAACGGGCGCGGATCGACGATGCATTCATGGGCGACGCGGCCCTTGGCGTTGCGGTACAGCACCGGAAAATGCGGCTCGAGTCTGCTCGCGATGTAGTTGGCATTGAGAATTGCGATTTCGGTGGCGCGGGTCAGGCCTTCGCCGCCCATCATCAAAATGTAGATGTAGGAAATCGTCAGGATCGACGCCGAGCCGTAAGGCGCTGCCGAAACCGGCCCGACCGCCGGCGGGCTTGCGCCGCCGCTCGCGGGATGCCCCGGCAGGAATGGCGCAAGGTGCGCCTTGACGCCGATCGGGCCCATGCCGGGGCCACCGCCGCCGTGCGGAATGCAGAACGTCTTGTGCAGGTTGAGATGGCTGACATCGGCGCCGTAATCGCCCGGCCGCGACAGCCCCACCTGCGCGTTCATGTTGGCGCCGTCGAGATAGACCTGTCCGCCATGGCCGTGCACGATCTCGCAGATCTCGCTTATGTGCTCCTCGAACACGCCGTGGGTGGAGGGATAGGTGATCATGATCGCGGCGAGATCGTTGGCGTGCCGCGCCGCCTTGGCACGCAGATCGTTGACGTCGACGTCGCCGCGCGCGTCGCAGGCGACCACCACGACCTCCATGCCGGCCATGCTGGCGGAGGCCGGATTGGTGCCGTGGGCGGAGGAAGGGATCAGGCACACCTTGCGATGCGGCTCATGGCGCGCGGCATGATAGCCGCGGATCGCCAACAAGCCTGCGTATTCGCCCTGCGCGCCGGAATTCGGCTGCAGTGAGATCGCGTCATAGCCGGTGATGTCGCACAGCCATTTCTCCAGGCGTGTGAACAGCGCGCGATAGCCTTCCGCCTGCGCGCGCGGCGCGAACGGATGCAACGAGCCGAATTCCGGCCAGGTCAGCGGGATCATCTCTGACGTCGCATTGAGCTTCATGGTGCAGGAGCCCAGCGGGATCATCGCGCGGTCGAGCGCGAGATCGCGATCTGAGAGCTTGCGCATGTAGCGCAACAACTCGGTCTCGGAGCGATGGGCGTGGAATACCGGATGGGTAAGAAACGGCGTGCCGCGCTTCAGTTCGGAGGGCAGGGCATCCCGCGCGCTCGCCTCGACCTCCGCGTAAACCAGATTGCCGCCGAACGCGCGCCACACCGCCTCGACCACGGCAGGCGTCGTGGTCTCGTCCAGCGCGATGCCGAGCGTGCGCTCGCCGATCCGCAGGTTGATCTTCTCGGCCAAAGCGCGGGCGATGATTTCGTTCTGCTTTTTGCCGGCATCCACCGTCACCGTATCGAAGAACGCCTCAGACTGCGGCGCGAAGCCGAGCTTGCGCAATCCCGCCGCCAGCACGGCAGCGCGGCGATGCACGGTGCGGGCGATATAGGTCAGTCCCTCCGGGCCATGATAGACCGCATACATCGAGGCGATCACCGCCAGCAGCACCTGCGCGGTGCAGATGTTCGAGGTCGCCTTTTCGCGGCGGATATGCTGCTCGCGGGTCTGCAGCGCCAGGCGATAGGCCGGTTGCCCGCGCGAATCGACCGACAGCCCGACAAGGCGCCCCGGCAGTGAGCGCTTCAGCGCATCGCGCACCGCCATATAGGCCGCATGCGGTCCGCCGTATCCCATCGGCACGCCGAAGCGTTGCGCCGATCCGATGGCGATGTCGGCGCCGAGTTCGCCGGGTGAGGCCAGAAGCGTCAGCGCCAGCAGATCGGCGGCCAGAATCGCCAGCGCACCTTTGGCGCGCAGCCTCGCGATCGCCGGCCGCAGGTCGCGCACCGCGCCCGAACTGGCCGGATATTGCAGCAATCCGCCGAACACCTCGGCCTTCTCGAGATCGACAAGCGGATCGCCGACGATCAAATTCCAGCCCAACGGTTCGGCGCGGGTGCGCAACACCGCAAGCGTCTGCGGATGCACCTCGTGGTCGACAAAGAACGATTTGGCTCTCGCCTGGGCGGCGCGCTCCGCCAGCGCCATCGCCTCCGCCGCCGCGGTGGCTTCATCCAGCAGCGAGGCGTTGGCGACATCGAGGCCGGTCAAATCGCAGATCATGGTCTGGAAGTTGAACAGCGCTTCGAGGCGGCCCTGGCTGATCTCCGGCTGATACGGCGTATAGGCCGTGTACCAGGCTGGATTTTCGAGGATGTTGCGCTGGATCACCGCCGGCAAAATCGTTCCCGAATAGCCTTGTCCGATCAGCGAGGTGAAGACTGCGTTCTGTGACGCCAGCTCGCGCATATGCGCCAGCGCCTCGGTCTCGCTCAAGGGCGTGCCGAGATCGAGCGGCGCTTTTTGCCGGATCGACGACGGCAGGGTTTCCGCCATCAGCGCGCCCAGGCTGTTTGCGCCGACGGTTTCCAGCATCGCCGCGATATCGCGGGGCGAGGGTCCGACGTGGCGGCGCACGAAGCTGGTCGCGGCCTCGTTGGTGAGTTTGCGGTGCGTGGTCATGGGTTTGTCCTCGCTCTCTCGTCATGCCCCGCGAACGCGGGGCATCCAATATTCACTGACAGCAGCAATTGAACGGAAGCGTCACGGCGTAGTGGATCGTCCGCTTTCGCGGACGATGACGGGGTTATTGCTATCGAGACTTGCTTCGTCTTCACGCCGTATGCGCCTTGTAACCGGCCTCACCCATCAAACCGTCGAGTTCGCTCTTGTCCGATATCTTGATCTTGAAAAACCACGCCTTGCCGGCGGCGTCGGCATTGATTAGCGCCGGGTCGGCTGATAGCGCGTCGTTGACTTCCAGCACTTCGCCCGAAATCGGCGCGTAGACGTCGGACGCCGCCTTGACGGATTCGACCACGGCGGCGACTTCCGACTTCTTCAGGCTGCGGCCGACCTTCGGCAGTTCGACAAACACCACGTCGCCGAGCTGCGACTGCGCATAATCTGTGACGCCGATAGTAGCGACATCGCCCTCGATGCGGAGCCATTCGTGGTCGGGGGTGAACAGCGTGGTCATGGCTAATCCTTCAGCGTTTGTAGGGTTTGGGAACGAAAGGCATGGGCGAAACGCGCAGCGGCAGGCGCTGTCCGCGCAATTCGGTAAACACCAGGCCGCCGGAGGCGGCGTGCGAAGCCGGCAGATAACCCATCGCGACCGGCGCATTGATGCTGGGGCCGAATCCGCCCGAGGTCACCGCGCCGATCTGTTCGGAAGAAGCCGCATCGGCAAACAGCGGCGCGCCTTCGCGCACCGGGGCGCGGCCTTCCGGTTTCAGGCCGACGCGGCGGCGCGGTGCGCCGTTCTCGAGCTGGAGCAGTATCCTGTCCGCGCCGGGGAAGCCGCCCGCGCGCGCGCCGCCATGGCGGCGGCTCTTCTGGATCGACCATTCCAGCGCGCCCTCGATCGGGGTCGTGGTGGCGTCGATGTCGTGGCCATGCAGGCAAAGCCCGGCCTCGAGCCGCAGGCTGTCGCGCGCGCCTAACCCGATCGGCAGCACGTCGCCGCTCCCCAGCAGCGCCTTTGCGAGTGCCTCGGCATGTTCGGCCGGAACCGAAATCTCAAAGCCGTCCTCGCCGGTGTAGCCGGAGCGCGAGACGAAGCAATCGATGCCATCGACGCGTCGGGGGCCGGCATCCATGAATCGCATCGCGGGCGCGTCCGCGCAAAATTTTGCCAGCACCGATTCGGCTTTCGGCCCCTGCAGCGCGATCAGCGCGCGATCGGCCAGCGGCTCGATCATGCAAGCGTCCGACAGATTGGCGCGCAGATGCGCCTCGTCCTCGGTCTTGCAGGCGGCGTTGACCACCAGGTACAGGTGGCTGCCGAAATTGGCCACCATCAGGTCATCGAGAATGCCCCCCGCGCCATTGGTGAACTGCGCGTAGCGCTGCCGGCCGGCCGGGACGCCAAGGATATCCTGCGGCACCAGCCGTTCCAGGGCCAGGGCCGCGTCCTCGACCTTGCCGGATTTCGCACGGAGCGCGATCTGGCCCATATGCGAAACGTCGAACAAGCCGGCGGCCTCGCGGGTATGGAGGTGTTCCCTGAGCACGCCGGCGGCGTATTGCACCGGCAGGTCATAGCCGGCAAACGGCACCATCTTGCCGCCGCTGGCCATGTGCAAGGCGTGCAGAGGGGTGTGTTTCAGCGATGTTTCGGGTTCGTACGCAAGCATTACAGGGCCCTCGCGGTTCCCGAGGATGATTCCTCGAAAAACCTGTCGAAGCCCCATCTGTCGCTTTGCCTGAGAGTATTATCCCGTCGGCGGACACGTCCGGGCACTAAGCCCTTCGGCGTCTCTTTCCAGATGCTAGCAAGTCACGCGGTCCGTTTGCCTGAGAGTTTCCGGGGCGGTTGCTCCTTCGGCGCCGGCGCCTTTGCCGATCTCTCCCGACGTGACTATCTCCTAGATGGGAGAAGAACATGGCTGTGCCAAGGCTGTCAACGCAGCTGCGGCGAGGTATCAACGGGTCTCCGTGCTGGTGCAGCAAGCCCCTGATCCGCTGCACACTTTCTGGACACCGCCATCCCCCTTGTCTAAAAGCGGTGCGCCAGAGCGCGGTCAGCAAAGCATGTCCTCGGACTTGATCCGGGGTTCAATCCGGTTTTGCGCCCGACCGCGCTCTAAATTGTTGAAATGGGCGCGTGATCCTTATCGCCAAGCGTTTCACACTTTGGCGGAGCATGTGCTGAAATGCCCCGTTTACGGGCTGATCCCGGACGGGTTTTGCGATTGGACTGACATGAGCGGCGTTAACGAAATCAGGTCGGCATTTCTGAATCATTTTGCCAAGAACGGCCACGAGATCGTGCCGTCGTCGCCGCTGGTGCCGCGCAACGACCCGACGCTGATGTTCACCAATGCCGGCATGGTGCAATTCAAGAACGTCTTCACCGGCGTCGAGAAGCGTCCGTATCAGCGCGCGACCACGTCGCAGAAATGCGTGCGCGCCGGCGGCAAGCACAACGATCTCGACAATGTCGGCTACACCGCCCGGCACCACACGTTTTTCGAGATGCTCGGCAATTTCTCCTTCGGCGATTACTTCAAGGATCGCGCCATCGAGCTTGCGTGGAACCTCGTCACCAAGGAATTCGGCCTGCCCAAGGACAAGCTGACGGCCACCGTCTATATCGACGACGACGAGGCGTTCAATCTCTGGAAGAAGATCGCGGGGCTCCCTGAGTCCCGCATCATCCGCATCGCAGGCTCGGACAATTTCTGGCAGATGGGCGACACCGGTCCCTGCGGGCCTTGCTCCGAAATCTTCTACGATCACGGCGACAAGATCTGGGGCGGACCTCCGGGTTCTCCGGAGCAGGACGGCGACCGCTTCATCGAGATCTGGAATCTCGTGTTCATGCAGTTCGAGCAGCTCGAGGGCGGCGTCCGCAATCCGCTGCCGAAGCCCTCGATCGATACCGGCGCGGGGCTGGAGCGTGTTGCCGCCGTTCTGCAGGGCAAGCACGACAATTACGACATCGATCTGTTCGTCGCCCTGATCCGCGCGATTTCCGAGCTGACCGGCGCCGATCCGAAGGGCGAGCAGAAGGCGTCGCTGCGCGTCATCGCCGATCATTTGCGGGCGTCATCGTTTTTGATCGCCGACGGCGTACTGCCGTCGAACGAGGGCCGAGGCTATGTGCTGCGCCGGATCATGCGCCGCGCGATGCGCCATTCGCAGCTGCTCGGCGCCAAGGACCCGCTGATGCACCGTCTGGTGTGGGCGCTGGTGCGCGAGATGGGACAGGCCTTTCCGGAACTGGTGCGCGCCGAAAACCTGATCGAGGAAACGCTGCGGCTGGAAGAGACGCGCTTCCGCAAAACCCTGGAACGCGGGCTGTCGATCCTGGACGAAAAGAGCGCCGCCTTGAAACAAGGCGATATGTTCGACGGCGACACGGCTTTCACGCTGTACGACACCTATGGCTTTCCGCTCGATTTGACACAGGACGCCCTGCGCAACCGCGGCATCAGCGTCGACATTGCATCCTTCACCGACGCGATGGACCGTCAGCGCGCGAAAGCGCGCGCGGCATGGGCCGGCTCCGGCGATACCGCCAGCGAGACCGTGTGGTTTCCGCTGCGCGAAAAACTCGGCGCCACCGAGTTCCTCGGCTACGAAACCGAGACCGCCGAAGGCGTGGTGGGTGCGCTGGTGAAAGACGGCAAGGAAGTCGACAGCCTCAAGACGGGCGAGTCCGGCGCTATCGTCCTGAACCAGACGCCGTTTTATGCCGAATCAGGCGGCCAGGTCGGCGACACCGGCCTGATGACCGGCGACGGTCTGCGGTTTCGCGTCACCGACACCCAGAAGAAGGCCGGCGATCTCTACGTGCATCTCGGCAAAGTAGAGCAGGGCACGCTGAAACCGGGTACGGCGCTGTTGCTCGAAGTCGATCACGCCAGGCGCACGTCGATCCGCGCCCATCACTCCGCGACGCATCTTTTGCATGAAGCATTGCGGCAGGTGCTCGGCGACCATATCGCGCAGCGCGGCTCACTGGTCGCGCCGGATCGCTTGCGCTTCGACTTCGCTCATCCCAAGCCAATCACGCCGGATGAGTTGAGCCGCATCGAGGATATCGCCAACGACGTGGTGCTGGAGAATGAAGAAGTCACCACGCGGCTGATGGCGCTCGAGGATGCGCGCGAAGCCGGTGCCCGCGCGCTGTTCGGCGAAAAATACGGCGACGAAGTCCGCGTGGTTTCGATGGGCAGGAGCGATCGGGAGCGCGGCAGCAACGCGCTCGGCTGGTCGGTGGAGCTGTGCGGCGGCACCCATGTGCGCCGCACCGGCGATATCGGGCTGATTTCCGTCACCGGCGAGAGTGCGGTGTCCTCGGGCGTTCGCCGCATCGAGGCACTGACCGGACGCCATGCCCGAAAGCATGCCAACGATAGCATTGCGCTGGCCAAGGCCGCGGCGATGGAGCTGCGCACCTCGCTGGAGGAGATGCCGGCGCGCATTGCCTCGCTGATGGAAGAGCGCAAGAAGCTGGAGCGCGACCTGTCGGATGCGCGCAAGAAGCTGGCGATGGGCGGCGGCGCGTCGGCTGGCAACGGGTCGGGCGCGAGTGCCGCGGGCGTGCGCGACGTCGGCAATGTCAAACTGCTGGCGCGTTCGGTCGAAGGCATCGAGATGAAGGATCTCAAGAGCCTCGCCGATGACGGCAAGAAGCAGCTCGGCTCCGGCGTGGTCGCCATCGTCGGCGTCACCGGCGACGGCAAGGCCGGCGTTGTCGTCGGTGTCACCAGCGATCTCACCTCCCGCTACAATGCGGTCGACCTGGTGCGCGTCGCCTCCGAAGCGCTCGGCGGCAAGGGCGGCGGCGGCCGGCCCGACATGGCGCAGGCCGGCGGGCCCGATGGTGCCAAGGCCGGTGCGGCGCTCTCGGCGATCGAAAAAGCGATGGCTGGCGCATAGCGCTGGCCTGTCGACGACGCGAAGCTTCTAGCGGTCCTGTAGCAACGGCGCGATGCGGTCGATGCGGTTGGTCCAGATGCCGCCGGCAAAACCAGCCGGCAACAGCCTGAGATCGTCAGGCCGATCGATACCGCTGGAAAAATCCTCGCCGTCGTAGCGTCCAACGACGAAGACCTCGGAATGATGCTCGTTCATGCGGTTCAGCAAGCGGTTCGGCCATCCCCACAACCAGGGGGCATAATTGACCGGCACCAGTATGACGCTGCGTTCGCAATCGGAGGGCACATAGCCGGACCATCCGAGCAGGAAATAGCGCATTAGGCAGCGTTTCAGCGTGGTACCGGACATCGTCGCGACGTCGAGCGACTGCCGAACGGCGGTCACCGGCAGTGCGCCGCCATAAATCATCAGCCGCTGCAACTGGCTTTCGGGCAACGACTTCAGGCGGCCGGCCAGTTGCCGGCCTTCTTCGGGGTCGTTGCTCTTGATATGGATGAGAAAGCGCTTGTCTGGAAACGTGGCGAGCACCTCATCCAGGGAAGGCAGCAAGCCTGTGCCGGTGCCACGCAGCGGAAAAGTCTTGCCGCCGTCGGACGTATAGCCATAGCCGACGTCGAGCTTCTTCAGCTCGGCAAGGCTGTGTTCGCGCGTGACACCGTGGCCATCGGTGCGGCAGTCGAGCGTCCAGTCGTGGAACACCGCGAACTGGCCGTCGGAGGTCGGATGGACGTCGAGTTCGACGATGTCGGCTCCGGCGGCGAATGCCGCGCGCATCGAGGGCAGGGTGTTCTCGACGAAGGAATGCTCGGGCGGAAAAATACGAGCGGCCGTGCATGTCGTCGCGGTCAGGCTCGAAGCAGGATAGGTCTGGGCCAGACCGCGATGGGCGAGCCGTGTCAGCCCGGCGCGCTGCGAACTCCAGAGCGAGGTGTTGTTGAGCCAGATCGCACCGGCGACGACAATGATAAAAGGCAGTCCAAACCGAACAATCCGCCGCATTCGCGCTCCCCGGGATTCGCGCGGCGGAGCACGCACATCGTTTGGGGCGAAAGCGCGGCGCGTCGAACCAACGGCCGCGTTATCCCGGCTTCCCGCACACGATTGCGAGCTTGTTGCCGTGGGATCACGCAAATAGGCGGCGTACCAGTTCGGGCCGTAGGCCGGACGCGGCCCGGGCGCGCCTTCGTCGCTGCTGCCGGCCTCGATCGCGGCGGTCAGATTTGACCAGCGCGGCTGAATTTCGATTAGATCGGCGTCGCGCGCTCAACCCTTGCGCAGGAACACATAATCCGCGAAGTAGGGGACGCTGCGATAGGCACCCGCCTTCTCGCACGGCCCCTCGAGCATTCCGCCCCGGGTGTTGATCCGCTGCACGGTCGTGACCCCGCTGAGAATGCCACTGCCGCGCCGGGAAGTGACGTCAAGCTTCAGCCAGGGAATATCGTTTGCTGTCGCGCCCGGGACGCTCGCGGCGGCCTTCCCGATCACGGCGCTGCCGTCGCTGTGTTCCCAGCTCGGTCCGGCATAGTGACGGCCGACGGTTTTGCCGTCGGCCAGAAGTGTGGCGATCGGTTCGCGGAATACCCAGGTCAGCTTGCCGTCGGTGCCGGCTTTGCAGTCGTACACCTGCGCACCTTCGGCATGCACGGAAAGCACGATGGTCTCTCCCGGCGCCGCGATGGCGTCGGGAAGAACGGTCTCGGCGGCGGCAGCGCTCGCCAGCGAGCCCAATAAAATCAACGATGCGAGCGTGATTCTTTCAAAGAGCGGCATGGTCGCACCTCTGAAATTGCCGTCATTGCGAGGAGCGTAGCGACGAAGCAATCCAGTAACTGGTCGTATTGTCCGGGCTCTGGATTGCTTCGCTTTCGCTCGCAATGACGTTGATGGGTCTGCGTAACGGCGAGGGCGTAGTTACGCCGTCGCCTTGGTCAAGTTGTCCGCAACCTTGTCGAGGAAACCGGTGGTCGAGAGCCAGCGCTGGTCGGCGCCCACCAACAAAGCGAGGTCCTTGGTCATAAAGCCGGCTTCGACGGTGTCGACGCAGACCTTCTCCAGGGTCAGCGCAAATTTCGCCAGCGCCTCGTTGTTGTCGAGCTTGGCGCGATGCGACAGGCCGCGGGTCCAGGCAAAGATCGAGGCGATCGAATTGGTCGAAGTCTCCTTGCCCTTCTGGTGCTCGCGGTAATGCCGCGTCACCGTGCCGTGGGCGGCTTCGGCTTCGACCGTCTTGCCGTCCGGGGTCATCAGCACCGAGGTCATCAGGCCGAGCGAGCCGTAGCCCTGCGCGATGGTGTCGGACTGCACGTCGCCGTCGTAGTTTTTGCAGGCCCAGACGTAGCCGCCCGACCACTTCATCGCGGCGGCGACCATGTCGTCGATCAGGCGATGTTCGTAGGTAATCTTCTTCTCGTCGAATTTCGACTTGAACTCCTGATCGAAAATGTCCTGAAAGATGTCCTTGAACCGTCCGTCATAGGTCTTGAGGATGGTGTTCTTGGTCGAGAGATAGACCGAATAGCCCTTCGACAGTCCCTGGTTGAACGAGGCGCGGGCGAAATCGGCGATGGAATCGTCGAGATTGTACATCGCCAGCGCCACGCCGGCGCTCGGGGACTTGTAGACCTCCCGCTCGATCACCTTGCCGTCGTCGCCGACGAACTTCATCGTCAGCGTGCCCTTGCCCGGAAATTTGAAGTCGGTGGCGCGGTACTGATCGCCGAACGCATGACGGCCGATGATGATCGGCTTGGTCCAGCCAGGCACCAGCCGCGGCACGTTCTTGCAGATGATGGGTTCGCGGAAGACCACGCCGCCGAGGATATTGCGGATGGTGCCGTTCGGCGATTTCCACATTTCCTTCAGCCCGAATTCCTTCACCCGGGCTTCGTCGGGGGTGATGGTGGCGCATTTGACGCCGACGCCGACCTTCTTGATGGCGTTGGCGGCGTCGACAGTGACCTGATCGTTGGTCTTGTCGCGGTATTCCATCCCGAGGTCGAAATACATCAGGTTGATATCGAGGAAGGGGTTGATCAGCTTGTCCTTGATGTATTGCCAGATGATCCGGGTCATCTCGTCGCCATCGAGTTCGACGACGGGGTTGGTCACCTTGATTTTTGCCATGACAGGTCGGGCCTTTTTTTGGAAATCGCACGTTTCGGGCGGGGTGGTGAGATTGCATCCGCGCTATAGCACTGCAAACGCGCTGACGAAAGCCAAGGCGGCAGGCACTTTCAGCCCATCTTTTGGTTCAGAACGCCGCCTGCGTGGCGGTGCCGGCCACCACGTACCAGGTCACCAAGATCCCGCAGATCAGCGCCCCCGGCAGGCTGGAGCCGGTGCGCCGCCAGGTGAAGGTGGCGATGACGGCGCATATCCCAAGCAGCGGCACGAACTGGATGGCGATGATGGTGGAAAGCGGCACGAAGCCGGGATCGGGCAACGGATTGAACAGCGTTCCGGTGAGCCAAAGCGTGCCGTATTGCAGGGCCAACAGCACGATGAAGCCGAGCGTCAGCGCAAAGAAGTTGGTGAGATAAAGCGCGGCGCGGCCTGTGCCCATGATAGAAAAATTCCGGTGCAGCATATCCAGCGTGATCACGAAGAACGCCGTGAGCGGGACGAGATAGATCAGGAAGATCAGGAATTGTTTTGCGCTCATCAGCTTCAGCGCGACGATCCAGAACCGGAAATCGATCTTGAACAGACGATCCGCCAGCCATAGCGCGGCATAGCCGACGATTATGGTCGCGACGGCGATCAGGATCGACGGCCCGATAAGGCCCGTCCGGCTGGCGCGTTTGGGCGCGAACGGTATCAGCGCCAGCGCAATCAGCGCGTTGATGGCGGCCCACACCAGGATCTGATTGGTGACGCCCTGGGGCAGAAATGCGGACGGTTTTACAAAAGTGCCGGCCAATGCGAACGCCGGATAATATGTCAGCGCGGGAATGAAGGCGGTGAGCACAAAGGCCGCGGTCCAGCGGCGGCCGTCGGCCGCGATGTGCGCCGGCTTCGTGCCGTCGGCAATATCCCGCAGCCTCAGACGCGAAAACAAGCGCGCATCGAGCAGGGCATCGAATGCGCCAACCAGCAGCGCGACGAAGCCGATCAGCGCGATCAGCGTGCCGATCTCCTTCCAGAACCAGATTTGATCATTGGACGGGCGCGGCGTGCCGCCCTGCAACGTCCTGGCGAACCAGTCGAGGCTGTAGCCGATCGCCTGATGCGAAATATGCTCGGCTGGATGGGTGATTGCGGGGGTGTAGAGCACCCTCGCGGTGCCTTGCGCGATGTCGCCATAGACCTTGCCGGGTTCGACCGGCCCCTGGCTGCCGAACAGGGTCCACAGTTTCGGGCTCTGGGTGACGTCGCGCGCCCGCTCGACCCCCCACATCAGATTGGAGAATTCCTCGTATTGCGCGAATACCAGGGCGACATTGCGTGGCCAGCTGGGGGTGCCGTCGGCCGCAAACGGCTGGCCCGTGGAAGAGCCCTCCAGCACCATCGACTTGTAGTCATCAGGCGCCCCGTTCGCGGCGCCGAGAACGGCCCACCCGCCCATCGAGTGGCCCTCGAGCCCGATATTGTTTTTGTCGACGAAGGGGAGGCTGCGGAGAGTCGCCAGTCCGGAAGCGCCGCCGAAGTCGTTCGCGAAGGCCGGCGGATCGCTGTAGCCGTGGCCGGTCTGGTCGATGGCGACGACCACATAACCGCGGCGGGCGAACTCGATCGCAAAACCACTCTGAGTTTCCCGCGAATTGATATAGCCGTGAACCACGAGAATGCCGGGCGCGGGTGTGTCGGGCGTCGCATTCGGCGGGATGTAGACTAGGGCACTCATGGTGTTGCCCGTGGAGCCGGCAAAACGCCAATCCTCAATGCGGATGCCGCCGGCGGTTTGCGTCCGATGGGCGATCCATCCGCCGACCAGGATGAGAATCAGTCCCGCAATCGCCAACGACCATCTGCGGCGCATGGAAGCTTCCCCTTGTCCTCTTCGCCGTTGAACCGGCTTTCAGGTTCCTTTATCCGGGAGGCGAACGCGGGCAAAGTTGCGGATCGTCAAGTTTGGGTTGAAGCTTTGCTCGAAAGTTCGAAAATGTTGCTAACCCAATTAATTTGCTTGAGAAATTGTGCCGGACGGGCCATCGAAAAGATTCGCCGGTGAAGTGTTGAATCAGTTTCTTCGGAACTTGATTCAAGATCTTCAGACGCTGAATCAGAAAGTGAAGTGAGATGTCCGGCTCGGGCACCGACAAGACCAAACCAGGCATCGACCTCACCGGACCCGTTGTCATCCTCGTCGAGCCGCAGCTCGGCGAGAACATCGGCATGGCAGCGCGCGCCATGGGCAATTTCGCGCTCTCACGGCTGCGTATCGTCAAGCCCCGCGACGGCTGGCCGAATATCAGTGCGCAACGCGCCGCCGCCGGCGCCGACCATATTCTCGAACATGTCGAGCTGTTCGACACGGTCCAGCAGGCGGTTGCCGATTGCAGCCTGCTGTTCGCCACCACCGCCCGCGCGCACGACCAGGCCAAGCCGGTGGTGCCGCCGGAAGCCGCCGCGCGCGAGATCGCAACCGAGATCATCGGCGGCGGTACCGTCGGCATCCTCTTCGGCCGCGAGCGTTACGGCCTGCAGAACGAGGAGGTCGCGCTGGCGAACCGCATCGTCACCTTTCCGGTCAACCCCGGCTTCGCCTCGCTCAACTTGGCGCAGGCGGTGCTGCTGATCGGGTACGAATGGTTCAAGCTTTCGACCGAGGGCGCATTGCCGTTCGCGATGCCCGAACGCTCCGAGCGCGCCTCGCAGCATCAGATGCAGGCGTTCTTCGATAATCTGGTGCGCGAGCTCGACAAGGTCGAATTCCTGCGCCCGAAGGAGAAGCGTGAGACCATGCTGGTCAATTTGCGCAACATCTTCAGCCGCATGGAGCCGACCAAGCAGGACATGCACACCCTGCACGGCGTGGTGATGGCGATCGCCGAGGGACGCAAGGGCCCGGCCAAGGGCGGCGTGCTCGATGGCGAGCAGGCCACGCGGCTGCGCGCATTGCTCGCCGAGCACGGGCAGGGCGCCTCGCCATCGGAAAGCGGCACCGTGCGGGGGCTCGCGCGACTGCTGCGGCGAAATCCGACCGATGCCGAGCGCATGCTCTGGCAGGCCTTGACCACCGATCGCCGCTTCGCCGGAAAATTCAAGCGCCAGACGCCGGTCGGTCGGCACATTCCGGACTTTGTCTCGTTCGTGCATCGGGTGGCGATCGAACTCATCAACCCCGAGGAGTCAGAGGTCATCGCGAATGAGCGCGCCGCGCGGCAGGCGTGGCTGGAGGCGCGTGGCTATCGGGTCATCAATATGGCCGTCGCGGACATTGAGGGCGACCTCGCCAACGAACTCGATCGCCTTGAGTCCGGCCTGCTCGATCGCCGTTAGAAGCCGGTTGTTTGCCTAAAACTACGGCAGTCCTGCTACTTTGTAGGCCCTCTTTATACATTCTCCGACCTGCATTGAGGGATTTCGGCTGATTGGCGCCTCAGCGCAGCGCGGCCGACCAGCGGTTTTCGCGGGACTCGGGTGCAACCGCAACAAGCCGTGCGACTTTCTGTCAATGCCGTGCGTCATGGCACAGCGATTGCACTTTGGCGGTAGGCGCCGACAGGGAGCAATTGATGTCCACATTCGACAACCCGTTCGATCCCGACCGCAGACTTCGTTCGAGCGGCTGCAACTGCGGCCTGCATGTCAGCGAAGCCGAGCATCAGGCGGCCATGCGACTGCAGCCTCAGGCTTCGGTCGAGAGCGAGCAGAAGCGCTACGAGGGCGTGGTCGCTTCCGCCGTAATGCGGGCGATGTTTCCGCGCGATGTCGCGCGCCGCGCGTTCCTGAAATCGGTGGGGGCGGCAACCGCGGCCGCAGCGCTCTCGCAATTCTTCCCGCTGAAGACCGCCACCGAAGCATTTGCCGAAGGCGGTCCGCTGGAGAAAAAGGACCTCAAGGTCGGCTTCATCCCGATCACCTGCGCAACGCCGATCATCATGGCCGCGCCGATGGGCTTTTACGCCAAGAACGGATTGAACGTCGAAATCATCAAGACCGCGGGCTGGGCGGTCATTCGCGACAAGACCATCAACAAGGAATACGACGCGGCCCACATGCTGGCGCCGATGCCGCTCGCCATCACCATGGGCGCCGGCTCCAATCCGCTGCCCTACACCATGCCGGCGGTCGAGAACATCAACGGGCAGGCAATCACGCTCGCGGTCAAGCACAAGGACAAGCGCAACCCGAAGGACTGGAAGGGCTTCAAGTTCGCTGTGCCCTTTGACTACTCGATGCATAATTATCTGCTGCGCTATTATCTCGCCGAGCACGGCCTCGACCCAGATGTCGATGTGCAGATCCGCGCGGTGCCGCCGCCGGAAATGGTCGCTAATCTGCGCGCCGACAATATCGACGGCTTCTTGGGCCCCGATCCGATGAACCAGCGCGCGGTCTACGACGGCGTCGGCTTCATCCACATCCTGACCAAGGATATCTGGGAAGGGCATCCGTGTTGCGCGTTTGCGGCATCCAGGGAATTCGTCACGACAATGCCGAACACCTACGGCGCGCTGCTCAAGTCGATCATCGAGGCCACCGCGTTTGCGCACAAGGCTGAGAACCGCAAGCAGATCGCGGAAGCGATCGCGCCGGCGAATTACCTGAACCAGCCGCAGATCGTGCTCGAGCAGATTCTCACCGGCACGTTTGCGGATGGCTTGGGCAATATCGTTACGCAGCCGAAGCGCGTCGATTTCGATCCGTTTCCGTGGCAGTCGTTTGCGATCTGGATCATGACGCAGATGAAGCGCTGGGGTCAGATCAAGGGTGACATCGATTATGCCGGCATTGCTTCGCAAGTCTATCTCGCTACCGACGCCACCAGGCTGATGAAAGAGGCCGGGCTGACGCCGCCGACCACGACCACCAAGAGTTTTGCGGTGATGGGCAAAACCTTCGATCCCGGCAAGCCCGAGGACTATCTCAGCGGCTTCAAGATCAGGAAGGCGTCGTGAGGGTGATGCGCGAATATTCCGCTTGTCGTCCCGGCGAACGCCGGGACCCATACGCCGCGGCCTCTCGTTGCGGCATTGGGTTAGAGACCTTCTGCAAAGTGCAACACCGGGGGTTATGGGTCACGGCGTTCGCCGGGACGACGTGGTGAGAGGCCACACCGCATGACCTCCTCGCTTCGTTTTCGAGCGGCGATCGTGTCGATCGCACTGTTCCTTGCCTTTGTCGGCACCTGGCATATCGCGACGCGTGGCACCGGCGCTGTTGCCAGCATGTCGCCGGAATACGCCAAGCTGATGGGCCTGACCGCGACGCAAGGAAAGTCGGCAATGCCGGGGCCGCTCGATGTCGGCTCGAAATTGTGGGAGCATCTCAAGCGTCCGTTTTACGATAACGGTCCGAACGACAAGGGCCTTGGTATCCAGCTCGGCCATTCGATCGCGCGCGTCGGGCTCGGCTACTTTCTCGCGGTGATCGTCGCGATCCCGCTCGGCTTCCTGATCGGGATGTCGCCGCTGATAAACAAGGCGCTCGACCCGTTCATTCAAATCCTTAAACCGATCTCGCCGCTCGCCTGGATGCCGCTCGCGCTCTACACCATCAAGGATTCCGGGCTGTCGGCGATCTTCGTGATCTTCATCTGTTCGGTATGGCCGATGCTGCTCAATACCGCGTTCGGGGTCGCCGCCGTGCGCAAGGAATGGATCAACGTCGCGCGCACGCTAGAGGTCGGCACCGTCAGGCGCGCCTTCACGGTGATCCTGCCCGCGGCGGCGCCGACGATCCTCACCGGAATGCGGATCTCGATCGGCATCGCGTGGCTCGTGATCGTCGCCGCCGAGATGCTGGTCGGCGGCACCGGCATTGGTTACTTCGTCTGGAACGAGTGGAACAACCTCTCGATCACCAACGTCATCATCGCCATTCTGCTGATCGGAGTGGTCGGCATGCTGCTCGATCAGATTCTCGCGCGCTTCGCGCGCATGGTCACGTTTCCGGAGTGATGCGAGATGGCTTGCCCGAAAACCATTGTTTCACCTCGCCCCGCTTGCGGGGAGCCGGCGGGGCGAGGGGGCGCGCTTCCTTCGTTGGGGCAATAGCGATGATCGAAAAATTCATTTCCATCGAAGCTATTGCCAAGCGCTATCCAGGCGCCAATGGCGGCGAGATTGCGGTATTCGAAAATCTGTGGCTGTCGATGGCGCGGGGTGAATTCGGCTGCGTGATCGGCCATTCGGGCTGCGGCAAGACCACGGTGCTGAACATTCTCGCAGGCCTCGATCAGCCCAGCGAGGGCGCCGTGATCGTCGACGGACAAGCCATTGAAGGCACCAGCCTCGACCGCGCGGTGATCTTCCAGAGCCACGCGCTATTGCCGTGGCGCACGGTGCTCGGCAACGTCGCCTATGCCGTGACCTCGAAATGGCGGGACTGGGACCGCGCCAAGGTCAAGGCGCACGCGCAAACCTTCATCGATCTGGTGGGCTTGACCGGCGCCGAACACAAGCGTCCATCGGAACTTTCCGGCGGCATGAAGCAGCGCGTCGGCATTGCCCGCGCGCTCAGCATCACGCCGAAGATCATGCTGATGGATGAGCCGTTCTCGGCGCTCGACGCGCTGACGCGCGGCACGCTGCAGGACGAAGTGCGCCGCATCTGTCTGGAGACCGGGCAAACCGCGTTCATGATTACCCACGACGTGGATGAGGCGATCTATCTGGCCGACAAAATTTTCCTGATGACCAACGGCCCGGGTGCCGTGCTGGCCGAGATCGTCGAAAATCCGCTGCCCAAGGATCGCGGCCGCATCGATCTGCACCGCCATCCCTATTACTACGCGCTGCGCAACCACATCGTCGATTTCCTGGTCAGCCGCAGCAAGACCTTTACCGCCGAGAATCCCGGTCACGATCCGCGCAACGTGCTGGTGGCGCGCCCGGGTCTTGGCGAGCCCACCATCGTCCCGCTGCCCAAGGCGGTCGACAACTCCGCGCAAGCCATCGCGCGCTGATCTCAACAAGGGGAGACTGCAATGAAGCGATCCGACCTCACCGAAAAGCTGCTCGACATCAAGCGCGAGAACGGCTGGAGCTGGAAACACATCTGCGAAAAGATCGGCGGCTATTCCGAAGTCCTGATCGTCGGCGCCATTCTCGGCCAGATGAAGCTGACAAAACCGCAGGCCGCGAACGCCGGCGAACTGTTCGGACTTTCAAAATCCGAAACCGCGATGCTGAACGAGGTGCCGATGCGCGGCGACGGCACGCCGATGCCGCCGACCGATCCCCTGATCTACCGGTTCTACGAAATGGTGATGGTCAACGGTCCGGCGTGGAAGGCGCTGATCGAGGAAGAGTTCGGCGACGGCATCATGTCGGCGATCGATTTCGACATGGCCATGGAGCGCATCGCCAATCCCAGGGGCGACCGGGTCAAGATCACGATGTCGGGCAAGTTCCTGCCTTACAAATATTACGGCGCCATCGGCAACGTGCCGGAATATGGCTTCAAGGAGGAGTGAAAACGCGGCCTTTCTCGGTTAACGGGATGTTTAGCGAAACACGCGCTTCTCCGAGCGACCGTTCGTCAATTTGCAATCCGGGATTGATAGGAGCAGCCAGCCCATCAATCCCGGAGCGTTTTTCATGACATCGTCAAGATTTGCATTTGCCGTTGGTGTGCTCGTGCTGCTGTCGGCGCCGGCGTCAGCGCAAACCGCCGGCCAGGCCAATGCATTGCGTCAGGACGCTCCGGTGCGGTTCCAGAGCTCGATCAGTTTCTTTGTGCCCGGTCCGAGCGGCGACGGCGAGGAGGCCCAGCGGCTCCGCGACAAGGCCCGTCGCGCCGTCTACGAAATGGCTGCCCGCGAATGCGACCTCGTCCGTGAGATCATCGCCAGGGAATGCCGAATGGAGACGGTGAACATCAACATCGGCCGCCAATCCTACGGATCGCACCAACCGGAAGGCTATACCGTCAACGGCTCGATGAACTTGCAGGTCTTCCTCAAATAAGGGCCTGTCGGAACGAAGCGTCTACGTGGCGGTCCTGTTCGCGGGGGCCGCAAACGCCTGCCGCACTTCCTTGACCGGCGCCATGTCGCGGACATAGGTGAAGGCGCCATTGTCCTTCATCTCGCGCGCGCAGCGCAGGAAGGCCGCCAACGCCACGCGCGCCATCGCGCCGCCGACGCTGATGCGTTTCACGCCGGCTGCTGAGAGCCGATCGAGCGTCAGCGTCGGGTCGGCAAAACCCATCACCAGGTTGAAGGGTTTCTTGACCGAAGCGACCACCATCTTGATCGTGGCGAGGTCGTGCACGCCGGGCGAATAGAGAACGTCGGCGCCGGCGGCCTCGAAGGCCTGCAGCCGCTTGATGGTGTCGTCGAGATCGTTGCGGCCATGCAGCAGATTTTCCGCGCGCGCCGTCAGCATGAACGGGAAGGGCAGGGAGCGGGCGACCTCGACCGCCGCCTGCACGCGCTCCACCGCAAGCGCGAAATCGTAAATTGGCTTGCGCGGGTCGCCCGTGAAATCCTCGATCGATCCGCCAACGGCGCCGGCCTCGGCGGCGAGCCTGATCGTCTGCGCCGCCTGCTTCGGATCATCAGCGCCGCAATTCTCGAGATCGGCGTTTACCGGCAGGTCGGTTGCAGCTGAAATCGTCCTGCAATTCTCTATGATGGCGTCGCGGCTCACCGTCGCGCTGCCCAGCGTATTGGCGAGCCCAAGGCTCGTCGTTGCCAGCGCTTCAAATCCCATCGCGGCGAGCAGCTTTGCGGTGCCGGCGTCCCAGGGATTGGGGATGATGAAGGCTCCCGGCCGCTCATGCAGTTCGCGGAACAGTTTTGCTTTTTCCATCTGGCTGCGCATGTCGGCTCCTGCTGGCAAGTGAACGTGAAATCCTCGTCGCACGTACAGCTACTGCTCTTCCAGTCATCCGCCAAATTTGTTATTTCTTCCTCATCCATCAGTTTTTTGCATGGGATGAAAATGGACAGCGATGCCCTCAACACGTTCCTGATGGTTTTTCAGCGCGGCGGCATCTCGAACGCGGCAAAGGCGCTGCATCGGACGCAGCCGGCGATCTCGCGGCGCATTGCCCTCCTGGAGCAGGAGCTCGGCATGCCCCTGTTCGAGCGGGTCGCCGGCCGCACTGTGCTGAGCGATGCGGGGCGGGTGATGGTGCCCTACGCCGAGCGCGCGGTGGCGGCGACGCAGGATGCTGAGAATGCGGTGAAGGCGCTGGCGCGGCCGGATTCAGGGCCGGTGGCGCTCGCGGTGGTCGGCACGCTCGCGGGTAGCCAACTCGCACGCATCATCAAGCGTTTGCGAGGGAGCATCCGAACGTGAACGTGACGCTGCGCACGGCGACCAGCGCCGAGGTCAGCGAGCTGATCCGGCGCGGCGAGGCGACGATCGGATTGCGTTATCACCGCGACCCGTCGCCTGATCTGGATTGCGAGCTGCTGTTTTCCGAACGGCTTCAGGTGGTGTGCGCGCCGGATCACCGGCGTGCCGGCCGCCGCGTCAAGAGACTGGCCGACCTGCGCGGCGAGCGCTGGATCGCCTTTCCCCTGGTGCCGGGCAGGCCGGAGATCACCGCTTCGCATGTGTTCGCGCTGTTCCAGACGCATGGATTTGGCGAGGTCGCCTGGACCCCGGTCGACAGTCTGACCGCGCAAAAACGCTTGGTCGAGGCCGGTCTCGGCATTGCGTTGCTGTCACAAAGCAACGCCGCGGATGAACTAAAATCCGCCGCGCTGCAAACCATCGCTGTCGGCGATCTCACCGCGAGCCAGGATGTCGTGGCGGTGACGCGGCGCGGCGGGTTTTTGAGCGCAGCCTCGCGCCGTCTGCTGGATATTTTTCGCGCGCGTTTCCGCGGGACGGCACGGCGAATGGCGAATGGCGAATAGAAATTCCCAATTCGCTATTCGCCACTCCCTATTCGCACGCTTACATCCCAGCCTTCACCTGTATAGCCGCCGTCGCCATCAGCTCGTCCATCTTGGCGCGGATCTGGGCCTCGGTGATCGCAACACCCTTGGCGGTCAGATCGCCAAAAACTTTGCGCAGCACGTCGCTGTCGCCGGCTTCCTCAAAATCGGCCGAGACTACTTCCTTGGCATAGGCGGTGGCCGCATCGCCGGTAATGCCCAGTTGCTCAGCGGCCCACTGGCCCAGCAGCCGGTTGCGGCGGACTTCGGCCTTGAATTTCTGCTCCTCGTCGAGGGCGAACTTCTTCTCGAAGCCTTGCTCGCGCTTGTCGAATTGCGTCATGTCGTGGGGTTCCAATCCTGCCAATCGGTGAAGGCGGCCCTCGTTGCGGCAGCCCGGTCGCGCGCCTACATAAGCGGGCGATTCCGGCAGAACAACGAGCCTTTAAGCCGCAGCTAAATAGGCGGAATCGGGCCTTGAATCGAGCCCGGTATAACTAGGCCCGAAGGAGCCGGATCGATTGTGCTTGCCAGCCCAATCGGATAGGTTGTCAACAGGCCCGGTTCTCGTTCTGTTTCCCGTTCCTGGCCTTCACGGCAGCTCCGTCGTGGGTCCTAATCCTTGTCATCCGGAGCACACCAAATTCATGGATTTCAACAACACACGGTACATCCCAATGAGCCGTCGACGCCGCATTTATGAAGGCAAGGCCAAGGTTCTTTACGAAGGACCGGAACCGGGAACCCTGATCCAGCACTTCAAAGACGACGCGACCGCCTTCAATGCCAAGAAACACCAGGTGATCGAGGGCAAAGGCGTCCTCAACAACCGGATTTCGGAGTACCTGTTTCAGCACCTCAACGACATCGGGGTGCCGACCCATTTCATCCGCCGCCTCAACATGCGCGAGCAACTGATTCGCGAGGTCGAGATCGTGCCGCTCGAGGTGGTGGTGCGTAATGTGGCGGCGGGATCGCTGTCGCAGCGCCTCGGCATCGAGGAAGGTACGCAGCTGCCGCGCTCGATCATCGAATTTTACTACAAGAACGACCAGCTCAACGACCCCATGGTCTCCGAGGAGCACATCACGGCGTTCGGTTGGGCGACGCCGCAGGAAATCGACGACATCATGGCGTTGGCGATACGCGTCAACGACTTCCTGACCGGGCTGTTCCTGGGCATCGGCATCCGTCTGGTCGATTTCAAGATGGAATGCGGCCGCCTGTTCGAAAACGAGATGATGCGAATCATCGTCGCCGACGAGATCTCCCCTGATTCGTGTCGGCTGTGGGATATCAAGTCGAACGAGAAGCTCGACAAGGACCGTTTTCGCAGGGATCTCGGCGGCCTGCTGGAGGCCTACACCGAAGTCGCCAAGCGATTGGGTATCCTGATGGAGAACGAGCGGCCCGTCGGCTCGGGCCCTGTGCTGGTGAAGGGCTGAGGTTATCCGTGAAAGCGCGCGTTACCGTCACTCTCAAATCCGGCATTCTCGATCCGCAGGGCAAGGCCATCGAAGGGGCCCTGAAATCGCTTGGCGTCGATGGCATCGCCAGCGTACGCCAGGGCAAGGTGTTCGATATCGAAATCGCCGGCTCCGACACGGCCAAGGCCGAGACGGCGCTGAAAGACGCGGCCGACAAGCTGCTGGCGAACACCGTGATCGAGAATTACCGGGTTGAGGTTCTGGGATAGGCACCGCCCGCTGATGAAATCCGCCGTTCTCGTCTTTCCCGGAATCAATCGCGAACGCGACATGGCGCGCGCGCTCAAGCTGGCGTCTGGTCATGCGCCCGCGATGGTGTGGCATGCCGAGACCTCGCTACCCAAGGGCACTGACCTCGTGGTGGTGCCCGGCGGATTTTCCTACGGCGATTATCTGCGCTGCGGCGCCATCGCCGCGCGCTCGCCGGTGATGGATGCGGTGCGCGGCTTTGCCAGCGATGGCGGCCTTGTGCTCGGCGTCTGCAACGGTTTTCAAATTCTGTGCGAGGCCGGCCTGTTGCCCGGCGTTCTCATGCGCAACGCGCGGCTGAAATTCATCTGCCGCGACGTGCATCTGCGGGTCGAACGATCGGATACGCCGTTCACGCGCGGCTACAATGCCGGACAAATCATTCGCGTGCCGGTCGCCCATGGCGAGGGCAATTACGAGGCTGACGAAGAAACCCTGAAGCGGCTGGAGGGCGAGGGGCGGGTGCTCTATCGCTATTGCTCCGCCGAGGGCATCATCGACGAGAATTCCAACATCAACGGCGCGGCGCAATCGATCGCCGGCATCGTCAATGAGCGTGGCAACGTGCTCGGCATGATGCCGCATCCGGAAAACCACGTCGAAGACATCATGGGCTGCACCGACGGCCGCGGCCTGTTCGCAGGGCTCGTGGCGCATCTGGAACGCGCGGCGTAAGCGCTATCCGGCGTCGTTGCTCGCGACCGGCAGCGTTCGCCGCTTCACCCGCCTGATCGTGGTCGAAAAAGTGAACTGCGCACGGCCTTCGGATTTCAGCACGCCGCGCAAAAAGATCATCGAGCCTCCCGCCCGCATGATTTCGCCTGTGGTCAGGTCGTGCACGCGCTATGGCCTTGGTTTGAGAGTTTCAGCCCTTAAATTCGATCCATGCCCGATGTGCAAACCCCCGAGACGCATCGGGCACCCGCAAAGCTATGGACAGCCGGAAATTGCGCCATAAAAGGCCTTTTCCGCCTCTCTCGATCTCCTTAATAAGGGACCTTAATCGCGCAAGAGCCTCATGAACCAGCCGCAAATCACCCCCGAACTCGTCGCCAGCCATGGCCTGAAGCCGGACGAATACGAGCGCATTCTCAAGCTGATCGGCCGGGTGCCGAGTTTCACGGAGCTTGGGATCTTCTCGGCAATGTGGAACGAGCACTGCTCGTACAAATCCTCGCGGCTGCATCTGCGGGGGTTGCCGACCAAGGCGCCGTGGGTCATTCAAGGCCCGGGCGAGAACGCCGGCGTCATCGACATCGGCGACGGGCAGGCGGTGGTGTTCAAGATGGAGAGCCACAACCATCCGAGCTACATCGAGCCTTACCAGGGCGCGACCACCGGCGTCGGCGGCATTCTGCGCGACGTTTTTACGATGGGCGCGCGGCCGATCGCCTGCCTCAATGCGCTGAGCTTCGGCGCACCGGAGCACCCCAAGACGCGGCATCTGGTTTCGGGCGTCGTCGCCGGCGTCGGCGGCTACGGCAATTCGTTTGGCGTGCCGACCGTCGGCGGACAGGTGCGTTTCCATACCCGCTATGACGGCAACATTCTGGTCAATGCGATGGCGGTCGGCCTCGCCGACACCGACAAGATTTTCTACGCGGCGGCCTCCGGCGTGAACATGCCGATCGTCTATCTCGGCTCCAAAACCGGGCGCGACGGCATTCACGGCGCCTCGATGGCGTCGGCCGAATTCGACGACGATTCGGCCGAGAAGCGCCCGACCGTGCAGGTCGGCGATCCCTTCGCCGAAAAACTGCTGCTGGAAGCCTGCCTGGAAATCATGGAAGCCGATTGCGTGATCGCGATCCAGGATATGGGCGCGGCGGGTCTGACCTGCTCGGCGGTCGAGATGGGCGCCAAGGGCGATCTCGGGGTCGATCTCGATCTCGATGCGGTGCCGACGCGCGAAACCGGCATGAGCGCCTACGAGATGATGCTGTCGGAAAGCCAGGAGCGCATGCTCATGGTGCTGAAACCTGAGAAAGAAAAACAGGCCGAGGCGATCTTCCGCAAATGGGGGCTCGATTTCGCCGTCGTCGGTTACACCACGCCGAGCAAGCGCTTCGTGGTGAAGCATGGCGGCGACGTCATGGCCGACCTGCCGATCAAGGAATTGGGCGACGAGGCGCCGCTGTACGACCGGCCGCATGTGCCGTCGCCATCGCTCCCGGTGATCCATGCGCGCGACGTGGAGCCGCCGATCGGAATCATGCCGGCGCTGGAAAGGCTGATCGCGACGCCGGAGCTGTGCTCGAAGCGTTGGGTATGGGAGCAATACGATCACGTCATTTTGGGAAATACCGTGCAGCGTCCCGGCGGCGACGCGGCCGTGGTGCGGGTGCAGGACGGACCGAAGGGGCTCGCGCTCACCGTCGATGTGACGCCGCGCTACTGCGAGGCCGACCCGTTCGAGGGTGGCAAGCAGGCGGTGGCGGAAGCCTGGCGCAATATCACGGCAGTCGGCGGGCGGCCGCTCGCCATCACCGACAACCTCAATTTCGGCAATCCGGAGCGGCCTGAGATCATGGGCCAGTTCGTCGGCTGCCTGAAGGGCATCGCGGAGGCCTGCCGCGTGCTCGACTTCCCCGTCGTGTCCGGCAACGTCTCGCTCTACAACGAGACCAACGGCCGCGGCATCCTGCCGACGCCCTCGATCGGCGGCGTCGGACTCCTGGATGATTTCACCAAATCGGCGACGCTGGCGTTCAAGGCCGAGGGCGAGGCGATCCTGCTGATCGGCGAAACCCATGGCTGGCTCGGACAGTCCGTTTACTTGCGCGACATCTGCGGCCGCGAAGAGGGCGCGCCGCCGCCGGTCGATCTCGCGGCCGAAAAGCGCAACGGCTGCGTGGTTCGCGGCATGATCCACGCCGGCACGGCGACTGCGGCGCATGATGTGTCCGACGGCGGTCTGTTGATTGCGTTGGCGGAGATGGCAATGGCCGGCGGGATCGGCACACAGCTATTGGCGGCTCCGGCATCGATTGTGCCGCACGCCTATTGGTTCGGCGAAGATCAGGCGCGCTACATCGTCACGGTGCCTGCGGAGCAGGCCGGTCGCGTGTTGGCGAAAATGAAGGGCGCCGGTGTCCCATGTGTCCGCATCGGCACCACCGGCAGTGACTCCATCGCCATCGCGAGCGAGACGCCGGTTTCGGTTGCCTCGCTCAAGAGCGGCTTCGAAAGCTGGTTTCCGGCCTACATGAACGCCAAGGTCTAACAACGTCATTGCGAGGAGCGCTTGCGGCGAAGCAATCCAGCTTTCTTTGCACAAGGAAGCTGGATTGCTTCGCTTCGCTCGCAATGACGATGAGAGAGCTACCTCTGTCCTCTCACAGCACCCGCTTCGCCCCCGGAATCTGCCGCAGCGCGCGCGTCAGCCCCCAGCTGAACGCGACCGTCAGCACGAATACGATGGGTGCTTTCACGGTCGCCGGCAGATTGAAGTCGAACAGCCAGTACTGCAGCCACAGCGCGATTGGGTAGTGCACCAAGAACATGCCGTAGGCATCAGCCTGCATCGGATCGAGTACACTCCTGCCTGAGTAGGCGAACCGCAGGAAGTAGGCCAGGATCAGAAACATGACGGCCACGCTGAAGACCGTGAAGCAGACGGCGTAGAGCCCCTCATACCAATCCGGCAAGTCCGCCGGATTGCCCAGTATTTCGCGCTTGATCGAGATCAGCACCCACATGAGGTAATACGGAACGAGCGCCAGCACCAACCAATCCCAGCTGACCTTCGCCATCCGGCCGTCCGCCGCCAACAGCCCGCGATCCAGATACTGGACGCCAATACCGGCGCCGAAAAAGAAGTAGGTGGCGTAGAGCATCACGCGCCCGTGCTGGACCGAGAACGGCCCGAACTCGAACCAACTGCCGGCTCCGAAGTGAATCCGCCCGGGAATGTAGAACGCAGCGGTGACGGCAAGCATGACCGCGAAGAACACTGCCGGCCGACGGCGACCGTACAGCGAGAGGCGATTGATCGGATCGAGCATGTTGGGTGACAGCCGATACAGCAGGCAGGCAACCATATCGAAGGCGAGCAAGACCCAAAGGAACCAGATCGGTCCGCTCGGCCAGGGCCCGACAGTGATGGTTTTCCACCAGTATTCCGAAAAGCCGATCTCGGGATGGTGCCGCAGGGAGATGGCGTAATAGGCGAGCGGAATGACCGTGAACGCGCAGATCACGAATGGCAGGCCAAGCCGAAGCAGGCGGTCCGACAAATAGTTGAGCGGCCCCTTCCGGGCGATGCCCGGCCAGACGAACAGGCCCGACAGGAAAAAGAACATCGCCATGAAGAAACTGTCGGTGGCCAGCACGATCATGTCGAAGCCGAAGAATGACGTCGGATCGGTGTGACCGTAATATGTATAGGGGATGACGGCGTGGTGCAGCAGCACCACCAGCGTCAGGAAGGTGCGGGCGCGGTCGAGCGAAGGATTGCGCGTCTTGGCCTTTGGTGCCGCTCTCGTCTCGGCCGACGTCAATGTGGTGGAAATCGTCGTCATGAGCGCGCCCCGGCAGGGTAGTCATTTTTCTGTCCGATGTTGCCGCCGGGAACCCGATTCAGCAAGGACCAATCTCACGCGATGAAACATCAATGTGATCCGGGCCCGCGGTGCACCGCGGGAACGGCGGGAGTCGGGGATCGTTGACGGGACGCTTCCAGAAACCGGAGTTCTACTATGCGACACAAACTGCATCTTTCGGCGCTCGTTGCGATCTCCTTGATCGGCGCAACCACATCCGTATTCGCGCAAGGTACCACGGGTGCGCCAGTCGGGACCGTACCCGGCACCGGCGGCATGCCTCCGGTCGGCGCCACTCCGACAAATCCCGGCTCGGCCGGCATATCGTCCGCTCCCGGCGGTCCATCGACCACCACCACCGGCATGGGCACAGGTACGAGCACGAACCTGAACACCGGCGTCAATCAGCCGGGCGTTCCCAAGACTTCTACGCCGGATATAACCGGCACCGGGGCCTCTCCAAGCGGCCTGCCGGGCGACGATCCGGCGCATCCGGATTTCCCGGGCAAAGTCGGGCAGTAGTCCAACTCACGCGATATGTACGGGCGATACACCGTTGTCTCTGAACGGTTACGGGAACTAGTGCCAACGCTTGAAGTTAGATCAGCGATTTCGCACGGGCCGCGGATTCCGCGGCCCAAAGCTTATGAGTTGAAGCTTTGAGGAGCGGGCGATGACAATTCTGAAATGGGCGCTGGTCTTCTTTCTGGTATCGATCGTCGCCGGCGTCCTTGGCTTCACCGACATCTCGGCCGCATCGGCGGACGTCGCCCGCTTCCTGTTCTACGTCTTTGTCGTGATCTTTTTGGTCCTGCTGATCCTCGGTCTCACCATCTTTAGAGCGTGAGGCGGTAAACAGGCCTTTTCGTCATTGCGCAGCGACGAGCAACCCAGCCTTGCTTTGTGGCTCCGGATTGCGTCGGTTGGGCCCGCATGACGTTCTAAATGGCTAAATGAGTAGGTCCGCGTCAAACTCTTAAGCCACCTGCTCGATGGTGACCTGGTCCGGGTAGAATGCCAGATAGCCGGTGATTTCCGTCATCGCCGGGAACGGCGTCTCATAGGTCCAGATCGAATTTTCGATGGTTTTGCCATCGGCAACGATACTGAAATAACTCGCGTCTCCCTTGTAGGGGCAATGCGTCACCCGGTCGGTGCGCGCCAGCAGCGCCATATTGGCGTCCTTGCGCGGCACGTATTGCACGGCCGGATAGGTCGCTTCCTTTAGCGTCAGAGCATCTGTGGTGTCGGCGATGACGACGCCGCCAGCGGAGACGCGGACGCGCTTCGGGTTCGCGGTAATGGTGATCGGGTGGTCGGGACCGGGGAGTTTCATGGTCGTCAGCCTCTTTCGGTCAGGCCGTTGTGATCGCGCGACGCGACCCCAGCGGCTTGGCAAGGATCGGATGGAGAATATAGTGCGAAAGACGTGACGTAGAAGGGTCTCCACGCTAGGTTCGGGTGTACCCGCGGCCGTCCCCGGCCGCGATTCGAGACGCCGGAATGGGAGAAATGCTGGGATGCCGATGGACGCCCGCGATATCGAGTCGATGATCAAGGCGGCTATACCCGACGCGGAGGTGACGATCCGCGATCTGGCCGGCGACGGCGACCACTATGCGGCGACCGTGATCTCGGAGTCGTTCCGCGGCAAGTCCCGCGTCCAGCAGCACCAGATCGTCTATCAATCGCTGCGAGGCCAAATGGGCGGCGTGCTGCACGCGCTGGCGCTGCAAACCGGGGTGCCGGAGGGCTAGCCAGGTTTTAGCCAGGTTTCAGCGGGGTAGGGCGCCATGGCGGGCGACAAAAAACGCGGCGCACTGTTTCGTCAATTTGGGCCGCATCAGCAAAGCCGCGTCACCTACGCCGAACTGTTCTTCGATCTGGTGTTCGTTTTCGCGGTCACGCAGATATCGCACACGCTGCTCCACAACTTTACCCCGCTCGGCGCGTTGCAGACCACGCTGCTGTTCCTGGCGGTCTGGTGGGTGTGGGTTTACACCTCCTGGATTACCAACTGGCTCAATCCCGAGCTGACGCCGGTCCGGGTTCTGCTGTTTCTGCTGATGCTCGGCGGGCTCGTGCTCTCTACCTCGATTCCAAAAGCCTTCGAAACGAGGGGGCTTTGGTTCGCCCTTGCCTACGCCGCGATGCAGGTCGGCCGGACGGCCTTCCTCCTGGCATCGGTTCCGCGCACGCGGCCTTCGACCCGTATGAATGCGATCCGTACCCTGGCATGGCTGTCCGTATCGGCGGTGTTCTGGATCTTGGGGGGCTTTGCGGAAGGACAGTCGCGGTTGCTGCTGTGGGCTGTGGCGCTGGGAATTGAATACCTGTCGGCGGCGGTGCGGTTCTGGATCCCGAAATACGGCGCGTCCTCGATCGAGGACTGGACCGTCGAAGGCGGTCATATGGCGGAACGCGCTGCGCTGTTCGTCATCATCGCACTCGGCGAATCCATTGTCGTGACAGGTGCGACATTTTCGGATCTGGTCTGGACCGGAGAAACCGTGAGCGCCTTTGTGTCGGTCTTTATCGGCAGCCTTGTGATGTGGTGGATCTATTTCCATGTCGGCGCGGAAGCGGGCTCCGAACAGATTTCAAGATCGAGCGAGCCGGGGCGATTAGCGAGGCTGGCCTATACCTATCTGCATCTGCCGATCGTAGCGGGCATCATTCTCTCGGCGGTCGCCGATGAACTCGTGCTGAAACATCCGACAGGCCATTCCGACCTGAAGACGGTGCTGAGCGCGATTGGCGGACCCTTGCTGTTCCTGCTCGGAACGATCCTCTTCAAGCACATCATTCGCGGCTGGCTTCAACTTTCGCACCTAACCGGCATCGTCGCACTCGGCATATTGGCCTGGTTCGCCGGCGGGCTATCGCCGTTGATGCTCTCGATCCTGACCAATGCGATCATGATCATTGTCGCAGCCTGGGAATCGATCTCGCTGAAGACGGGTGCTGGCCGCACTCAACCCGAGGTCACCAGCGCATGAACCGAGAACATACCGGCTGGATCGGTCCACGACGTGCGCGGCTTCCAGCCCGAGACGCGCGCCAGCGCCGCAAAACGCTCGAGGCTGTATTTGTAGCTGTTCTCGGTGTGGATGGTTTCGCCGGCGCGGAATGAGAAGCTCGTGCCCAGCATGCGCACGGTCTGCGTCTTCTTGCTGATCAGGTGCATTTCGATGCGATGGCGCTCGCGGTTATAGATCGCGCGATGCGTGAAGGCGGAGAGCTCGAAATTGCCGCCGAGTTCGCGATTGATTCGCGCCAGCACATTGAGATTGAAGCGCGCGGTAACGCCCGCTGAGTCGTTATAGGCGTCGTGCAGCACGCGCTCATCCTTCTCCAGATCGACGCCAATGATCATCTGTGCGCCGCGGCCCAGAATGCTGCGGGCGCTGCGCAGGAAGGCGCAAGCCTCATGCGGTTCGAAATTGCCGAGCGTCGAGCCCGGGAAGAACCCGACCTTCGGCATATCGGCGATGGCGCCCGGCAAAGCGAACGGCGCGGTGAAGTCCGCCGCTACCGGATAGATGTGGAGCGAAGGGAAATCCTTGCCCAGGCCATCGGCCTGGGCATTGAGGAAATCGCCGGAAATATCCACGGGCACATACGCGCCGAAATCGCAGTTCTTCAACAACAAGCGGACCTTGGTGGTCGCGCCGGCGCCGAACTCCACCAGCGCCGCGCCCTTCGCGATGATCGAAGCGATCTCGGTGCCCCGGTCGCGCAGGATCGAGAGTTCGGTGCGCGTCGGGTAATATTCCGGTAGCCGTGTGATGGCTTCGAACAATTCCGAGCCCGTCGCGTCATAAAAATACTTCGGCGACAGGCGCTTGGGATGCTGCGACAGGTCGTCGATCGCATCGCGGGCGAATGCCGAGGTCTGTTCATCAGGAAGATGCGCGTCGGCCAAAGCGGTGGCATGCACGTTCATATGATACTCTCCAAAGCACGCTTTCCGGCGCGCCGTCATCGGATGGAAATCAGGCGTAGTTGGCCAGGCGCAGTCCCGTGAATTGCCAGCGATGATAGGGATAAAAGAAGTTGCGATAGGTGATACGGCTATGTCCGGCAGGGGTTGCAAGCGAAGAGCCGCGCAGCACCAGCTGGTTGACCATGAACTTGCCGTTGTATTCGCCGAGCGCGCCCTCGATGGCCCGGTAACCGGGATAGGGGGCGTAGGCGCTGCGGGTCCATTGCCACACGATCCCGAACGCGTCATTAAGATGGCCGGCCCGCCCGGCGACCTCCCACTCCATTTCGGTCGGCAAATGTTTGCCGCTCCAGCGCGCGAACGCCTCCGCCTCGTAATAGCTGACGTGACAGACCGGCGCGGCCGGATCGACCGGCTTCAAGCCGCCGAGCGTCATGACCTGCCATTCGCCGTCGATCTCGCGCCAGTAGCCCGGCGCCTGCCATTGCTCATTGCTCACGACCGCGAAGCCGTCCATCAGCCAGAGCGTCGGCGTGGAGTAGCCGCCGTCTTTCATGAAAGCGAGCCACTCGGCATTGGTGACGAGATTGCGCGCTAGCTTGACCGGGCCGACCAGCGCGCGATGCGCGGGCTTCTCATTGTCGAAATGGAAAGTTTCCCCCGCATGCCCGATGCTGTGGATGCCCTCGTTGAGCGTGAGCCAATCGTCGCCGGCATGTGTTGAAGCGGGAAACTTCCACGCAGGGTCGTAAGCCGGCGGTATCGGGTTTTGCGCAAAGGCGTGCAGGATGTCGGTCAGCATCAATTCCTGATGCTGCTGTTCGTGATTGAGACCGACTTCCACCAGCGGCGCGATCGCCGCCAGCGTGTCTTCCCCCGCCTCATGAAAGAACTTCACCACGGCGGCATCGACATGTCGACGATAGGCGGTGATTTCGTCGGCGCCGGGACGGGTCAGGTGGCCGCGCTGATGACGGGCATGCCGCGGTCCGGCGCTGACGTAGTAGGAATTGAACAGAAACGCATAATCGGGATGAAACGCCTTGTATCCCACGCAGTGTTCGCCGAGCAGGAATTGCTCGAAGAACCAGGTGGTATGGGCGCGGTGCCATTTCGCCGGGCTGGCGTCCGGCATCGACTGGATCAGCTGATCCTCCGGTGTCAGCGGGGCGGCCCGCCGCTCGGTCTCGTTTCGGACCGCGATGAAGGCTTCCACCAAATCCTGGGCGAGGTCGCCGGACTCGGAGAATAATGACGGGCAAGGGGCGGCAAGCGTGGCCACAGCGGATGCTGGTTTCGTCACGATGATCTCCGGTCAGGGGGAGAGAAACGTTGCTTTGGCAGATGGGTTCCCCGGGAATAGCCTGTCCTAGATAGGGGCTCCGATGCGGGAAAAAAGCCTCTCCCCGGGCCGTGATGCCGGCGCTCGCCGGCTATGGCTGGCCCCTTCACATCGCGGCTCCCCGCCATTTTACTTTGGATGCACAACTGTTTGGGATACATATATGATCAGTATAGGGTAAACGGGGCTGACGGCCGCTCCAAGGGCTGTGCCGCAAAAGGACGCAAATATGAGCATCGAACAATTTATCGACAACGAGGTGAAATCGAACGACGTCGTGCTGTTCATGAAGGGCACGCCGCAATTTCCGCAGTGCGGGTTTTCCGGGCAGGTAGTGCAGATTCTCGATCACATCGGTGTCGGCTATAAAGGCCTCAATGTCCTGGAATCGGCCGAACTACGTGACGGCATCAAGACCTATTCCAACTGGCCGACCATTCCGCAGCTTTACGTCAAGGGCGAGTTCGTCGGCGGCTGCGACATCATCCGCGAGATGTTCCAGGCCGGCGAGCTGCAGCAGCTCTTGGCCGACAAGGGCGTCACCGTCGCGGCGGCGGCCTCCGCCTGAGCCTGGCCGCGCGCCGGATCGGCTCTGCGCGGCTCGAAGTCATCGTCGCCGACATCACGAGCTTGAGCGTTGACGCCATCGTCAACGCCGCGAATACATCGCTGCTCGGCGGCGGCGGCGTGGATGGTGCAATCCACCGCGGGGCAGGACCTGAGCTTCTGGCCGAATGTCGCAAGCTTCAGGGCTGCGCCACCGGCGATGCCAAAATCACCAAAGGACATCGGCTGCTTGCACGGCACGTGATTCATGCCGTCGGCCCGGTGTGGCATGGCGGAAGCCAGGGCGAAGATGAAGTGCTGGCATCGTGCTATCGCCGCGCGATCGAACTGTGCCGGACCCATGGCCTTGCTTCGGTTGCTTTTCCCGCCATTTCCACCGGCGTCTATCGGTTCCCCGCCGATCGTGCGGCACGGATCGCGGTCTCGACGGTCGTCGGGGTGTTGCCCGCGGCGCCGGCGGTCAGTCGAGTAATCTTCTGCTGCTTTTCGAACGAGAGTGCGCGGCTGCATGCACAGTCGATGGCTCAGTTAGGCAGCCCTTGTACCGATTGAGCCGCCCGTTACATTCTCCAGCCAGGAATTTGGCCTTCGGAGCGCCAGCGTATGCGGCCGGCGGTGAAGAAGTTGATCTATGAAGCGATGGAGAATTGACGGCGTCACGCGCCGCCGCAGCGTCGCGGCGCTAGCACTCCTGATTGCCGCGATCGCTGTCGGACGACCGAGCGCCGGCTGTGCAGATTCGCCACTTATCACCGCCGGCAGTTTCTCGCGCGCGAAATTGCAGCGCGTCGGCGACTATATCCGCAACGAGATTGCGACCGGCAAGATCCCCGGCGCCATCATTCTGATCCAGCAGCACGGTCATCCCGTCTATTTCGAGAATTTCGGCGTGCGTGACGTCGACAGCAAGCGTCCGATGACCGCGGACACGATCTTTCGCCTGTACTCGATGTCGAAGCCGATTACCAGCGTCGCCGCCATGATGCTGGTCGAGGACGGCAAGCTCAGGCTGGACGACCCCGTCTCAAAATACATCCCGGCCTTCAGTGAGGTAAAAGTCGGCGTCGAGACGCGCGATCAAAACGGAAAACCGGCACTTGCGCTCGAGCCGCTCCAACGGCCGATCACGATCGAAGACCTGCTGCGCCACACCTCGGGTCTCACTTACGGATTCTATGGCGACAGCGCCGTGAGAAGACTCTATGCGAACTCCGGCTTGTTCGAGGGCGATTTCGACAACGCCGAGTTCGCTGCGCGCATCGCCAAGCTGCCGCTCGCTGAACAGCCGGCGACGCGCTGGGACTACGGCCATTCGACCGACGTGCTCGGCCGCGTCATCGAGGTGGTGTCGGGACTGTCGCTATTTCAGTTCGAGAAGCAGCGGCTGCTCGATCCGCTTGGCATGACCGAAACCGCCTTCTATGTGGCGGATCCTGCGAAGCGGCCGCGCATCGCCGAGCCGATGCCTGATGATCGCTTTGTCACTCCGGTGGCTGGAATCAGAGACCCGATGCTGGCGCGGGCTTGGGAATCCGGCGGGGCGGGCATGATCGGCACGATCGGCGACTACGCGCGCTTCGCGCAGATGCTGCTGAACGGCGGTACACTGGACGGCAGGCGTTACCTCAAACCTGAGACGATCGCCTTGATGACGTCGGACCATATCGGGCCGGAGACAAAGATCGCGCGCGACCAGTTCTATTTTCCCGGCGATACCAGCGGGTTCGGTCTCGGCTTTGCGGTGCGCACCGCGCAGCCGGCCAAGACCTCCTGGCCGCTGGGCGAATATCGCTGGGACGGCGTCGCCGGCACCTTCTTCTTTATCGATCCCAAGGACGACATGTTCGCGGTCTTCATGGCGCAGACGCCGTCGCAGCGCGGACGGATTCAACTGGAGTTAAAGACGCTGATCTATGAGGCGCTCGGCAGATAGTCTCTTCTACGCGCTCCGCGCAATTTCCCGCACCAGTCCGACGGTCTCCTCGATCATCGCAGCGGTGACATCCAGATGCGTGCAGGCTCTGATACGGCCGTCCATCATGGCAAGCAGCACGCCGTGCTGACGCAGGCGCGCGACCATGTCATCGCCGGTCACACCGGCGCCGTCGGGACTGAAGAAGACAAGGTTGGTTTCGGGCTGCTGCACCTCGATACCCCTGATTTGCGATAACCCCCGCGCCAGCGCGCGGGCATTGGCGTGATCCTCCGCCAGCCGGTCGACGTGGTGGTCGAGCGCATGGACGCAAGCCGCGGCGCAAATGCCGGCTTGACGCATCGAGCCGCCAAGGCGTTGCTTCCAGCGCCAGACCTCGTCGATGAATTCGCGCGAGCCGGCAATCGCAGCACCGACCGGTGCGCCCAGCCCTTTTGAGAAATCGATCCAGGCCGAATCCCACCCCTTCGCCATCTCGCGTGCGCCGATGCCGGTGGCGACGCAGGCGTTCATGAGCCGCGCGCCGTCCATGTGGGTGGCGAGACCGTTGGAGTTTGCGATTTGCACGATCTCATCGAGAGCGGCTTTCTTCCAGATCGTGCCGCCACCGATGTTGGCGGTTTGCTCGACGCTGACGACCGTCTGCGGCGGCTGGTAGCGGCTGCGCGGGTGAAGTGCTGCCCGAAAAGTGGCGGGCGAAAATTGTCCGTCGGCGCCCGGCAGCGGCGTGATCTGGAATCCGCCGAGCGCGGCGTGGGCGCCGCCTTCACGGGCGATGATATGCGCGGTCTCATGTGCCAGAATCTCGTCGCCGGGCCGGCAATGGACCAGCGTCGCCGCGACGTTGCACATGGTGCCGGAGGGCATGAACACGGCGGCTTCCTTGCCAAGCAGATCGGCCACGCGCTCGCACAGCAGATTGACGGTCGGATCGTCGCCGATCTGTTCGTCGCCCACTTCAGCGCGCGCGATCGCCTCGCGCATGGCCGGGGTGGGGCGGGTTTGGGTATCCGACAACAAGTTGATGCGGACCGGCAGCTGTTTCGGATCGCGCGGGGCAGGGGTGTAGGTCATGGCGAGTTCTCTTTTCGCTAGCCACGTCATGGCCGGGCTCGTCCCGGCCGTCCACGTGTTGGGTGCTGATTTGCGACCATAAAGACGTGGATGCCCGGCACAAGGCCGGGCATGACGAAAGAAAAAAGGCCCCGGCAAAACCGGGGCCTTCGATCTCGAAGAACGCCAATGATCAGCGATCAGCGCGAATAGAATTCGACGATCAGATGCGGCTCCATCTGCACCGCGAACGGCACGTCGGAGAGAGCAGGAATGCGGGCGAACTTCGCCGTCATTTTGGAATGATCGACTTCGAGGAAGTCGGGCACGTCGCGCTCGGCGAGCTGGACCGCTTCCAGTACCGGGATGAGCTGCTTTGAGGATTCCTTGACCTCGACCACGTCGCCGACCTTCACCTTGAAGCTCGAGATGTTGACGCGGCGGCCGTTCACCTTGACATGGCCGTGATTGATGAACTGGCGCGCGGCGAACATGGTGGCCACGAACTTGGCGCGATAGACCACGGTGTCGAGCCGGCGCTCGAGCAGGCCGATCAGGTTTTCACCGGTATCGCCCTTCATCCGGCCGGCTTCGACGTAGATGCCGTGAAACTGGCGCTCGGAAATGTTGGCGTAATAACCCTTGAGCTTCTGCTTGGCGCGCAGCTGCACGCCGAAGTCGGAGAGCTTACCCTTGCGGCGCTGGCCGTGCTGGCCGGGGCCGTATTCTCTGCGGTTCACGGGGCTCTTCGGGCGGCCCCAGATATTCTGGCCCATGCGGCGATCGATCTTGTATTTCGCCTCACTGCGCTTTGTCATCGCGTCCTCGTTTCTAAGGTTTGAGTTTTGAGGAAACGCGCCCTCCTGTGCGCCGGGAATTTCCCGGAGCCGACAGGCCAACCCCTTAAGCTTGAAGGGACCGACCACGGGTCGCGAAACGCATCGCGGGCCGAAACCGGCCCGCGAGCAGGCGGTTTCTAGGGAGAAACTGCCGTTCTGTCAAACAAAAGGCGCCGATTTGGCGGCCAAAATCGACCTAACATAATCATTCCGGGTTCGATGCTTCGCATCGTCCCGGAATGACGGCTGAGAAGCCGGTTCCGGCCCGTCGATCAGGTCGCGACCGCCCGAACCGGCTTGGGCTCCGCCTGCTGCCTTTGGCCACGCAATTCGGCCGCGATTTCGGTGTTCAGTACCTGTTCCAGCCGGATCAGGGTCTTTGCGATCAAGGCCGCGTCGGTAATCCGATGATCCCAGCGGATCACGACGTCGATGGTCTCATCCGGCGCCAGCACGCCGTAACTGAGGATAAACGGCCCGGGGCTCAGCGCATGAAGCTCGCCGGCCCCGTAAGCGGCGACCGAGGTCACTCCAAAACTGCCGAAATAATTGGCGCGCTGGCGGCCGAAATTGAGCCCAATCAGCCAGATCAGGCGGCGCAGTGGCAACGGCAGCCGCGTCGCCCGAAGGATTTTCCTAAAAGCCGGCACCTCGTCAATCGGTGCGTGCTTGGCATGCCGGATTAGCGCGTCGACCTCGGTCACGGGCAACGTATCCGCCGCGGTGATTTTTTGCGGCAGGACGGAATCCTGGCCGTCCTCGACGCGCGCGATCGCAACCATTGCGACGCTGCGCGGCAGTTCATAGAAACTTGGCAATGGCCACTTGGTGTACAGCGTGCGCAACACAGGCTGGTCTCTCGCCACCAGGGAGAACGCCTTGACGAAGATCGCAGCCCAGCCAGGCGGCTGCGCGGCAAGCGCGCGGGCCTCCAACAGATGACGGACGTTGAGAGATCGCGTGAGCGAAACAAAGGGCACGCCGGCCGATGCATGCATGAGGTCAGCGACGAGCCGGCGCGGCAACGAGATTTTTCGAACCGTACCGCGCATCGTTCCACTCGGGTTCCAGCAAATAGCCACCGGGGAACAGGATGGCCCCGCCCGCCAGCCCTGATCTAGCACGAACTGGCGGACCGGACGCCAGATGGTTCTGGTTGATGGCGCAGGCGGGGCAGGCGGCCTGGTCATCGCCGCTACCTGAATCTCAAATATTTTCAATAACTTGCTTCGAGGGAACGAGCGGTTTCAGCGCTTGATCCCGTCGAAACTCGCGGCGATGCCGCGCTGAAACAGCGACCAGTCGAAGCCCAGTGCGAGCCCGACATAGCCGCGCTCGATCATCTGATTGGCTTGTTCGGGTGTGCGCGCCACGCCGCCGATCGGGACGCCGCTCTTGAGGATGCCGGCCTCGGCGCGCGCCAGCAGCGCGAGCACTTCGGGATCGTCGGGGCGGCCGCGCTTGTTGATGCTGGTGGCGAGGTCGCCAGGTCCGATCACCGCGATGTCGATGCCGGGCGTTGCCATGATCTCGTCGATACGATCGACCGCCTCGATATGCTCGATGGTCACCATGCAGATCATGTCATCGTCCGCGGTCGCCATATAGTCGGGCATCGAGACGCCCCAGCGAAACGGGGCATGGAACGGTCCCCAGAGCCGGTCGCCGCGCGGCGGATAGCGCACGCTGCGCACGGCCTTTTCGGCATCCTCACGGCTGCAGATCATCGGAAAATTGATTCCAAGTGCGCCGATATCCATCGGCGCCTTGGCGAGCCAGGGCTCGTTGGCGGCAATCCGCGCCAGCGGAACGCAGGGCGTGCCCGATGTCGCCACGATCATCGCGTGCGCGGAGCCAAGATCAATCGGGCCGTGCTCGAGGTCGACGATGATCCAGTCGAACCCTGAGCGGGCCATGATCTGGACCGTCTGAATGCTCGGGATTGTGGCAATCGCTCCAAACGTGGGACGCCCCTCTCGCCACAGTTTGCGAAGACGATTGAGGGGTGCAGGCGTCGCGGACGTCAAATCGGAAGCTCCCTTTGGGCAGGCTATCGGGAACGGCGGTTGTTTGAAACGCTAGCAGCGCGGCAAGATATCGAGAAGATCAACATGCACTTATGCCGGGACGCGGCCGCCGAAAAACGGCATCAACGCCCCGCTCAGCGTGTGCGGCCGCCTGGAAGTGAAGATCATTTCGGCGCCGGCATGATCGACTTCGCTGCCGGGCGGCCTAAGCAGATCCGCAACCCGCCTGGCAATCGCCGGCGCCGGATCGATCCAGTCCACTGGCCATGGTGCGAGCCTGACCAGCCGCTCCATCAGCAGCGGGTAATGGGTACAGGCGAGCACGACGGTGTCGGTGCGTGCCAAATCGGCTTCGCCATCCCCGACAAAACACGGTGCGACTTCGGCCGATATATCCCGATCGCTCACCTCGATGCCGCTCAATGCCGCTTCGGCGAGCGAGGCCAGTTCCGGCGAACCCACCAGCGTCACTTCGCAGCCTTGCGCGAAATCGCGGATCAACGCCTTGGTGTATTCGCGTTTGACGGTGCCCTTGGTGCCGAGCACCGACACGCGTTTTGTTTTCGAATTCGCGCAGGCCGGCTTGATGGCCGGCACCGTCCCGACAAAGGGCACTTGGTATTCGCTGCGCAGATGCGACATCACCAGTGTCGAAGCGGTGTTGCAGGCGATCACGACAAGATCGGGCGCATGCGCGGCGATCAATTCGCCGATCAGCGGCACCACCCGCGCGATGATCTGGTCCTCGCTATGGTGGCCGTAGGGAAAGAACGCATCGTCCGCGACATAAACATAGTGCGCGTCAGGCCGCCCCCTGACGACCTCACGCAGCACCGTGAGCCCGCCGAGGCCGGAATCGAATACGAGAATCGTCGGAGGTGATGCCACGGTGCGATCTTAGCCGATCCGGGGTTACCATTCAGTTGTTAATGCGTGCCGGACGGCTCGTTCTATCGGTGGAATAACCACGGAACCGCCGAGGTCACATTGGAAAAAACCTCGCCGCGCTGATGGATCAGACCGGCTGCAGCGGCCGGTGCGGCGCTGTCGGTACTTCAACGCGAATGGCATCTCCGGGCCGGACGTCGCCATCGGCGATCACGATGCCCATGATGCCGGCCTTGCGGATCAGACTGCCGTCCGAATCCCTGTCCAGCGTTGCGGCCATCAAGCCTTTCCGGAATTTGTCGATCTGGATGCAGGGATTGCGCAGGCCGGTGATCTCGACCAAGGCGCCTGCGCCAAGATGCAGCCGTGCGCCGGTCGGCAAGGCCAGCAGGTCGATCCCTGACGTGGTGATGTTCTCGCCAAGGTCGCCCGGCTCTATCGTAAAACCCCTGGCGCGCAGTTCGCTGAACAGCTCGACATGAATAAGATGCACCTGACGCAGATTGGGCTGCGTCGGGTCCTTACGGACGCGGGAGCGATGCTTGACCGTCTCGCCCATATGGGCGTCGCCGGCGACACCCAATCCCTGGAGCAGGCGAATGCTCAGGCTTGGCGTCTTGCTGAAGTGATGGCCGGCACGAAGGCTGACGGCGACAACGCTGCCCATGGTCCCGCTTCGATCAGCTTGCGCCGAACACCCGCTTGAAAATCGTATCGACGTGCTTGAAATGGTAGCCGAGATCGAACTGCTCGGATATCTCGGCGTCGCTGAGATATTTTTTCACGTCGGCGTCCTTCTTCAAGAGCGTCTGGAAGTCGCCTTGGCCGCGCCACACCGACATCGCATTGCGCTGCACGAGTTTGTAGGCGTCCTCGCGGCTGGCGCCTTTTTGCGTCAGCGCGATCAGAATCCGCTGCGAGTGAACGAGGCCGCCGAGGCGGTCGAGATTCTTCTGCATGTTCTCGGGGTAGATCAGCAGCTTGTCGATCAGGCCCGCCAGCCGGTTGAGCGCAAAATCCAGCGTCACCGTCGCATCGGGGGCGATCATGCGCTCGGCCGAAGAGTGCGAGATATCGCGCTCATGCCAGAGCACGACATTCTCCATGGCCGGGGTCACATAGGCGCGCACCATGCGGGAAAGGCCGCCAAGATTTTCCGACAGCACCGGATTGCGCTTGTGCGGCATCGCAGACGAGCCCTTCTGGCCCTCGGAGAAAAATTCCTCCGCCTCCAGTACTTCCGTGCGCTGCAAATGCCGGATTTCGGTGGCAAGCCGCTCGACGGATGATGCGATCACGCCAAGCGTCGCAAAATACATCGCGTGGCGGTCGCGCGGAATCACTTGGGTCGAGATCGGTTCCGGTACCAGCCCCATTGCTTTTGCGACATGGGCTTCGACGCGCGGATCGATTTGCGCGAAGGTGCCGACGGCGCCCGAAATCGCGCAGGTGGCGACCTCCGTGCGGGCAGTCACGAGGCGGGCGCGGGCGCGGCTGAATTCAGCGTAAGCGTAGGCGAGCTTCAGCCCGAAGGTCACCGGTTCGGCGTGAATGCCATGGGAGCGGCCAATGGTCGGCGTCATCTTGTGCTCGAAGGCGCGCTTCTTCAGCGCCGCCAGAACCTTGTCGATGTCGTCGACAAGCAGGTCCGCGGCGCGGGTCAGCTGCACATTGAGGCAGGTGTCGAGCACGTCGGACGAGGTCATGCCCTGGTGAACGAAACGCGCCTCCGGGCCGACGATTTCCGCCAGATGCGTCAGGAAGGCGATGACGTCGTGCTTGGTTTCGCGTTCGATCTCGTCGATCCGCGCAACGTCGAAAATGACGTCGCGCGCCTTGTCCCAGACCGCCTTCGCGGCCTCTTTCGGAACCACGCCAAGTTCTGCAAGCGCATCCGCAGCATGCGCCTCGATCTCAAACCAGATCCTGAAGCGGGTTTGGGCCTCCCAAATGGCGGTCATTTCGGGACGGGCGTAGCGCGATAGCATCGACGACTCTGACTGTTAGGGGTACGCCCGCGCTTTAGCAGAGCAGCCCCGGTGAGACAAACGCCCGCCGGAAACACCCGCCTTGCGCCAGCGGGGGGCATCTGACGGCCAGGCCGCCCGCGCCCGTTCTCAACTCACGAAACATTGAATGACAGATATTGAAATCTGTCAGCAAGATGCGCTATATACAATTTGGCGCTGTTGCTTAAGGCGTCACCTTGGCTCGTTGGCCGATCGGTCGCGAGCCCCGGACGTGCAGAGGACTACCCCATGGCTATCGAAATCTTTTATTTTTCCGCCGAAATCCAGCGCTGGCTAAACGAACGCGTGGCCCGCCACCTTGCGGCGCAGGCAGCAAAATTAACCCGTTAAGTAGATCTGGACAGCGACCAGCGGATGGCGCGCGCATGAACGAAACAGTAGTTCTGACCCCGGAGCGAATTCTCGAGGTCGCCGAGGACGTGCTGCGCCGCTTCGGGCTGGCGAAGGCGACCGTGGTGGATGTGGCGCGCGCGCTCGACGTCAGCCACGGCAGCGTCTACCGGCATTTTCCAAGCAAGGTCTCGCTGCGCGAAGCGGTGGCAAAGCGCTGGCTCGAGCGTGTCAATGCGCCCCTGGCGAAGATTGCGGAAGGTTCGGGGCCGGCGTCCGCTCGGCTGGAGCGCTGGTTGCGCACGATGTTTGCGATCAAGCACAAGAAGGTTTGCGACGATCCCGAGATGTTCGCGACCTATCTGGCGCTGGCGCACGAGGCCTGTAAAGTGGTGAAGGCGCACAAGGACGGTCTCGTCGATCAGATCGCGCACATCTTGTCCGATGGCGTGAAGCAGGGCGCGTTCCAGGTCGCCGACGTCAAAACCTCGGCGCGCGCGCTGTTCGACGCCACCATCCGCTTTCATCATCCGGCTCATTCCGAGGATTGGAGCGACCCGGCGCTCGCTGCCCGCATCGACGCCTTGCTGGCGCTCCTGCTCAGAGGTCTGGAAGCGCCGCGTAAGCGCTAGTTCCTCTCTCCGCGCGCAGGTGCCGCCGTAACCCCGTTGCCGTCGTAACCGCGCGATCGCGGATCTGTTCGAACTCCTCTGCGCGATCCCTATCCCTATCTTCAGCCCAGTTGCGCGCCCTGCGGTGCCGTGTTGTTTGATATCCGTCAAATTCGGCCCAAGCCTAACCGATAAGATTGCTGCGGAGGAAAGCGTGCTGCTGGCCGTCTTCGCGGATATCCATGCCAACCGCCAGGCTTTTGGTGCGTGTCTCGATGCCGCGCGGGCGCGCGGCGCGGAACGGATCATTTGCCTCGGCGATTACGTCGGATATGGCGGCGATCCGGAATGGACGGTCGAAGCGGTAATGGGGCTCGTCGATCGCGGAGCCGTGGCCGTGCGCGGCAACCACGACAACGCCGTCGCCACCACGACGGATTCAATGAATGTCGAGGCTCAGATCGCAATCGAATGGACGCGCGACAGGCTCAGCGCGACACAGCGGCGTTTTCTGGCGGAGCTGCCGCTTACGCTGCAGGAGGACGATCGCCTCTACGTTCATTCCGAAGCCAGCCAACCTGCGAGATGGCGCTATGTCCAGGATACCTCGGACGCGGCGCGCAGCATCGTTGCGACACCCGCGCACATCACATTCTGCGGTCACATCCACAGGCCGGCGCTCTATTCAATGTCTTCAGCCGCCAAGATGACGAGCCTTGTCCCGACGTCAGGTGTCCCAGTGAAATTGTTGCGCGATCGACGCTGGGTCGCCGTGCTCGGCTCGGTGGGGCAGCCGCGCGATGGCGATCCGGCGGCCTCGTTTGCGATGTTCGATACCCGCTCCCGGGAAATCAGTTATTGCCGCGTGCCCTACGACGTCGAAGCGGCGGCGAAGCGGATTCGCGAAAATGGCCTGCCGCTCTGGTTAGCCGATCGCCTGCGGACCGGGAGGTGAGCGATGGCCAAGCCTTCGGTTCAGCCCGGCGCGGTCATCAGCTGGATTCACGATCGGGGAGCGTATCCATAGCGCCGGCATGGCGACGCTGTGGAGCGTGACCCATCCCGGCATCACGGCGCCGCTGTTGTTGTTCCGATCGCGGCCCATCTGCCCGCGGCCTCACGGCGGCGGGCAGAAAGTGACAAGTATCAGAGATACTTAGAACCGGTAGTTCGCGCCGACCTTCACGATCTGAAGTGTGTGTTCGATATCCTGCCGAAACGTGAGGGTTGTACTGGGAGCACCGGCAATGAGGACGTTGAAATTTTCTGACGATGTTCCGAGGTCGATATAGTTGTACTCGATCTTGGCCGACCAGTTGGGCGCGAAGGCATGTTCGATACCCCCGCCGATGGTCCAGCCGACCTGGGTGTTATTTTTCGACCCGAAGTCAATGAATTGGGGTGTCGGCGCCATTTGCAACAGGTTGAAGCTGTCTTTGGTCTCAGCCGCAGCGACGCCGCCCTTGGCGTAAAACAGTGTGCGGTCGAAAGCATAGCCCGCCCGGCCGGTGAACAGGGCGAGCCACTCAATTTGAGAGGTTGCCGTTGAGGTGATCCCGATTGGTGCACCACCAGCCTGTAACAACGTGCCGTCGCTGCTGCCTTTGCCGTGCATGACTGCCAGGTCCGCCTCGATGCCGAAGACCCAGCTTGCGAGCTGGTAGTTGGCGCCCGCTTGGACGCCGCCTAGGACGCCATCGGTCTTAGGCTTTAGCGGGTTGCCAATAATTGTTGGACTTTCAAGAACCCCGACCAAGTTCCAGTTGTTTGAGCCCCAGCCATAACCCGCATGCAGACCCAAATAGAAACCGGACCATGAGAATACCTGCGCTTCGACGTAAGGACGGCTCTTCGCCGGCAGGTCGGCGGCCGAAGCGCCCGACACAACACCAAGGCTTAATGAAACAGCCAATAAGCTTGCAGCTTTGAAATGCAGTACCCCTTACACCGCAGGACTACTTTCCTCGCATCAAATCGGCAATTTGTGACAGAATCCCAGCCTGTGTAATGATTCCGCAACAGTCGAAAAGTCATAGATTTCAGGCGGCTTTAGGCGTCCGCTCGGGCTCAATGTGCGCAAACCTGATTGCATATGGACCGACAGCGAATATGGCATTGCACTAGCAAACTGACGAACTCATCCGCAAGATCGCTAAGGTGATTTCGCTGATCAAGCTTCTCTTAGTGGGCTCGCTGCAGTGACGAAGAGAATCGTCGAAACCGCCACACTAGATCGCTTCGCCCCGCGCCATCGCCGCCGCACCACGGATCGCGGAGATATTGGCCTTGTACGATTCCATGGTGCCACCCTTGAACACGGCGGAGCCCGCGACAAAGGCATTGGCGCCGGCGGCGGCCAGGGGGCCGGAAACATCCGGACCGACGCCGCCGTCGACCTCGATATCGATCGGGCGTCCGGCGGTCATGGCGCGCAGGTCTTGGATCTTGCCAAGCGCGGACGGAATAAAAGCCTGGCCACCGAAGCCGGGGTTGACCGACATCACCAGCACCAGATCGATCATGTCGATGACATATTCGATGGCCGTGATCGGCGTGGCGGGATTGAGCGAGACGCCGGCCTTCTTGCCGAGCGCGCGGATCGCCTGCAGCGAGCGATGCAGGTGCGGGCCGGCCTCGGCATGTACGGTGATGTGGTCGCAGCCGGCCTTGGCGAAGGCTTCGAGGTAGGGATCGACAGGCGAAATCATCAGATGCGCGTCGAAGATCTTCCGGGTGTGCGGGCGCATCGCCTTGATGACATCCGGGCCATAGGAAATGTTGGGGACGAAGTGCCCGTCCATCACGTCGAGATGGATCCAGTCGGCGCCGGCGGAATCCACCGCGCGAACCTCTTCGCCCAATTTGGCGAAATCGGAAGCCAGGATCGACGGCGCGATGACGAGAGGGCGTGACGCAAATTGTTGAGCCATGTGCGCTTTCCCGAGCATGTTCGAAGCCTGCGGAACGGCCTCGCGTAACACGCGCCAAGCCTCGGGGCAATGCGAGGCCAGGCCGCGCGCGAGGGTGGAAAATTCTGCCGCAGCTGCATCAATTGCCGGGGCCGGGCGGCCATTCGCGATAAAAAGAACCCGCATTTCATTGGATTTTCACGATGGCACGGGGTTTGCTGATCCTTCAGTGTGAAAGTACAAGGCCGCACCACGCGGCATTTGTCGGAGTTCTGCCATGCTGCTTGCCCTTGGCGCCGTGTCGTCCGCATTGGATGCCCTCCAATCGCTGACCTCATCGAAATCATCCGCGCCGCAAACCACCGGTTTTCAGGCCCCGACGAGTCCGTTCGATGTCTCGGGTAGCGCTTCGCCTTCGGGAAGCTCGACTCCGGCGTCCGGGTCCGGCGGGTTTTCGCAGATTTCGCCGGCCACCATGAGCGCGCTGCTTGCGGCGCAAAGCCAATCGTCGACCGGCTCAACCACAGCGACACCGACCAGCCGGTCGGACGCTTTAAAGAACCTGTTCTCGCAGCTCGATGCTGACGGCAATGGCCAGGTCAGCAAATCCGAATTTGAAAGCTCGCTCGGCGCCGGCGGAACCAACATCGCGAAGGCCGGCGACGTGTTCAGTAAAATGGACAACAATGGCGACGGATCGGTCAGCCTCGACGAAATGTCGTCGGCGCTGAAGGGTGGTAGGGATCAGGCATTGCAAGGTGCTTCCAGCACGTCGGTGACCAATAGCGACGGTTCGACCACGGTGACATATGCTGACGGCTCAAAGGTGACGATGACGTCGTCCGCGGCGACGGCGGCATCCAGCTCCGCAACCTCATCCTACAATTTCATCGAGCAGATGATGGCGCGCGAGGCAAAGGCGATTTCAGCTTCCGCTGCGGCATCGCTTTCGGTCAGCGCCTAAGGGCAATGTCGTTGCTAGGTCGCTTCCGTTTCGAAAGAATCGAAACGGCGCCCTAATCTAGCTTCTTGATCTGATGCGCTTTGATGATCCGAACCGGCCTCCACTGCGCTTGAAAGCGCTTTACCCGAAACGATCTTTCCATGCTGGCAGCGCGTCGGGGAAGGGCAGGGCGGTCGCCGCGTAGACGCCGCGCGCGATAGCACGGGCGACGACATTGGCCGCGACCATGCCGAGTTCGGTGAGGCCGGCCAGGGGATCGATCGGCTTCTCGCAGGTCGCGGCGGCGAACACCACATCGCCGTCGAGCGGCGCGTGCACCGGATAGATCGCGCGGGCAAATCCGGTCTGCGCGATCATCGCGAGCCGCTTGGCCTGCGGCTTGGTCAGCACCGCGTCGGTCGCGACGACCGCCAGCGTCGTGTTTTCCACCGATGTCGCGGCGGTGCCGCCTTTGAGGCGCATCGTCAACATGCCCGGCGTGAACGCTTGCGGCATGCCGCGGCCGCCATACTCGCCGTCGGCCTCAAACGGCGCCGCCCAGAACCACGGTCCGTCGCCGACTGTGACGCTGCCGACGGCGTTGACCACCGCTAGCGCGGCAACCCGGACGCCGCCAGGTGTTGCCGCCGATGCCGAGCCTAGTCCGCCCTTGAAATTCGCGGTGGTGGCGCCGAGCCCGGCGCCGGCGCTGCCGAGCGCGAAATCGGTAGCGGCCGCCGCGGCTGCGGCGTAGCCGAGATCGCGGTAGGGCGCGAAGCGGCCCCAGGCCTTGTCGCCGCCGTTTAGGAGATCGAACACGATCGCGCCGGGCACGATCGGAATGATCGCGCCGCGTATCGCAAAACCGCGCCCCTGTTCGGCGAGCCAGGCCTGCATCCCGGCGCCAGCCTCGAGCCCGAACGCCGAGCCGCCCGCGAGCGCGATAGCATCGATCCGTTCGACCGTGTTGGCGAGTTCGAGCACCGCAGCCTCGCGAATGCCGGGGCCACCGCCGCGCACATCGATTGCCGCCACTGCAGGTTTGTCGAAAATCACCGCCGTGACGCCGGACGCCAGCGTGGCGTCATCGGCGTGACCGACGCGGACGCCGGATATGTCGGTGAGTAGGTTTTTCATCGCATGTACCCTGCGGCACGCAGATGACTGCACGGCCGTGCTCCGGTCAACCTCATCGAAGCGCATTGCTGCTCTACACACAAAAACGCCCCGGCGAACCGGGGCGTTGGATGTCGCGACAGAATCGACCGAGCCTCAAGAGCCCTTCGGATTGATCTCCGCGTAGTTGCCCTTGGCGTCCCACTTGTAGACGACATAGTCGACCGCTTTGATATCGCCCTTGGCGTCGAAGGCCAACTTGCCGAGCACTGTGTCCCACTCGCCGGCCTTGATCGCGTCCATCACCTTTTTCGGATCGGTCGAGCCGACCTTTGCCACCGCCTGCGACCAGACCTGCATCGCGGCGTAGGTGTAGAGCGTGTAGCCTTCGGGATCGATGTTCTTGGCCTTGAACTTCTCGACGATGGCTTTCGCGGTCGGCTTGTTGCGCGGGTCGGGACCGAAAGTGAACAGCGTGCCTTCGGCGGCCGGTCCGGTGATGGAGGCGAATTCCTTGTCGTTCATGGAATCGCCCGCCATCAGCACGGTCTGCAGACCCTGATCCCGCATCTGGCGCAGGATCAGGCCTGCCTCCTGATGGTAGCCGCCGACATAGACCAGATCGATATTGTCCCGCTTCAGGCGCGAGACGATCGAGTTAAAATCCTTGTCGCCCTTGTTGTAGGATTCGAACATCTTTTCGGTAAAGCCGGCTTTATTGAGCGCCTTCTTGGTTTCGTCGGCGAGGCCTTTGCCGTAAGTCGTTTTGTCGTTCAGGATGGCGACGTTCTTGCCTTTGTAAAATTTCATGATGTATTCGGCGGCGACGAGGCCCTGCTGATCATCGCGGCCGCAGACGCGCGCCACGTTCCAGAGCTTGCGCTCGGTGTACAGCGGATTGGTCGAGGCCGGCGTGATCTGCAGTACGTTGCCGTCGGCATAGGCTTCAGAAGCCGGGATCGACGACGACGAACAGAAATGCCCGGCGACAAACGGAATTTTTGAACTGGCGAATTTTTCTGCGATCGAGCGCGCCTGTTTGGGGTCGCAGGCGTCGTCGCCGACCTGCAGTGCCAGCTTCTTGCCAAGCACGCCGCCCGCGGCGTTGAGGTCGGCCACCGCCTGTTCGGCGCCGTTCTTCATCTGCCGGCCGAACGCGGATTCGCTACCCGTCATTGGGCCAGCCACTGCGACGGCGATGTCCTGCGCTAGCGCTGCTGTCGACAGCGCGAACGATGCGCCCAATGCCAGGCCGATGAGCTTCAGTGATTTCATGAGGAGTCCTCGCGGTGATCGCTACGGGAAGTACCCGGTAGGCCGGGTTGGTCAATAGGGGCCATTGTCAGCTGATTTTGCCGTGAAGTCATCGGCAAAGTTCGGGCAAATCCACGATCCGTTCGCAGCATCTTGCCGCAGTGCTGATGCTTTATCCCCGCCGTCCGCCTTCCAGATAGGCAGCGCGGATCTCAGGGCGCTGCAGTAGCTCACTGCCGGTTCCGCTCAGGGTGATCAGGCCATTGACCATGACGTAGCCGCGATGGGCCAGCCGCAGCGCGTGATTGGCGTTCTGCTCGACGATCAGCACGGTAAGGCCGTCCTGCCGGTTCAGGGTCCGGATTGCGTCGAAAATCTGGCGCACGATCAGCGGCGCCAGGCCGAGCGAGGGCTCGTCCAGGAGCAGGAGGCGAGGGCGGCTCATCAGCGCGCGGCCGATCGCCAGCATCTGCTGTTCGCCGCCGGACAGAGTGCCGCCGCGCTGGGTCATGCGTTCCTTCAGGCGCGGAAACAGGGTGAAGATACGTTCGAGCCCGGCGGCGCGCTCGGCTTCGCTGCCATCGGTGGCGTCGGCGCCCATCTGCAGGTTTTCCGCAACGCTCATGCGCGGGAAAATCCGGCGGCCTTCCGGCGCCTGCGCAATGCGCAGCCGCGCGATCTGATGAGTCGGCACAGCGGTGATATCGCGGCCGTCGAACTGGATATGCCCGGCGCGGGCGCGCGGTTTGCCGAAGATCGTCATCATCAGCGTCGACTTGCCGGCGCCATTGGCGCCGATCAAGGCGACGATCTCGCCGGGGGCGATGTCGAGATCGACGCCCTTCAGCGCCTCGATCTTGCCGTAGGCGGCCCGCAGACCGCGGATCGCGAGCAAGGGTGCGGCGGATGACGCACTCACGTTCCGCTCTCCATCACGGCGATCGCTTCTTCCTCATCGGCGCCTAGATAGGCCGCGATCACCTTGGGATCGTCTCGGACGTTCTGCGGCGTGCCTTCGGCGATTTTCACGCCGTAATCCATCACCACGACGTGGTCGGAAATTTCCATCACCACCGACATGTCATGCTCGATCAGCAGGATGGAGACGCCGTGGTCGGCGCGGATCGAAAGCAGCAATTCACTCAGCGCGGCGCTTTCACGCGCGTTTAGTCCGGCGGCCGGCTCGTCGAGGCAGAGAAGTGCGGGTTCGGTGCACATCGCGCGCGCGATTTCGAGACGGCGCTGATCGCCATAGGGCAGGTTGCCGGCGGCATCGTCGGCGCGGTCGATGAGCCCGATGCGATCGAGCCAGAGCGTTGCCTGATCGATCGCGCGCTTTTCCGCTGTGCGCCAGGATGGCGCGCCGATCAGCCCGAGAAAGGTCAGGCCCGAGGCCCGCATCAGCGCGTTGTGCTGCGCGACCATCAGGTTCTCGAGCGCGGTCATGCCGGGAAACAGCCGGATATTCTGGAAGGTGCGCGCGACCTTGGCCTGTTTGGATATCCGGAAATCATTCAGCCGTTCCAGCTGGATGTCCCGGCGGTCGTCGTGCGTCAGCCGCATGGTGCCGCTGGTTGGCTTGTAGAAGCCGGTGATGCAGTTGAATACGGTGGTCTTGCCGGCGCCGTTCGGTCCGATCAGCGCGGTGATCTTGCGCCGCTCGGCGTCAAACGACAGGTCGTGGACCGCAACGATGCCGCCGAAGCGCATGGTCAGATGATCGATGGTGAGGATGCAATCGCCACTCATCCGTGACCCTCTTTGACGAGGTCGGATGAAATGGCGTGACTGTGCCGCAGGAACACGGTCGGGGCGCGGTGGCCGATCAGCCCGCGCGGCCGCCAGATCATCAGAAGCACCATCGCCAGCCCAAATACCAGCATGCGGTACTGGTCGAGACCGCGGAACAACTCAAAGCCGCCGATCATGGCGAGCGCGGCAAGCGCGACGCCGAGCTGCGAGCCCATGCCGCCGAGCACGACAATTGCGAGCACCAGGGCCGATTCCTGAAAGGTAAAGGATTCCGGGCTGATGAAGCCTTGTCTTGTCGCAAAAAATGCACCGGCGAAACCGCCGAACATGGCGCCAGTCGCGAATGCCGTCAGCTTGGTTGTGGTGGTGTTGATGCCGAGGGCACGGCAAGCGACCTCGTCCTCGCGCAACGCCTCCCAGGCGCGCCCGATCGGCAGGCGGCGCAGCCGGATCGTCACCCAGTTGGTGAGCAACGCGAGCGCCAGGATCAGATAAAACAGAAACACGATGCGATGGGTCGGCGAAAATTCGATGCCGAGCCTGGCGGCAAGGCCGTCATCGGCCGGCGTCAGCGGAATGCCAAACAAGGTCGGCCTGGGAATACCGGTGACGCCGTTCGGGCCGCCGGTCAGGCTTTGCCAGTTGATGATGACAAGGCGGATGATCTCGCCAAACGCCAGCGTAACAATGGCGAGATAGTCGCCGCGCAGGCGCAATACCGGAAAACCCAGCAGCACGCCCCACAATGCGGCGAGAATGCCGGCCAGCGGCAGGCAGACCCAGAACGACAGCCCGAAAGTGGTCGCCAGCAGCGCGTAGGAATAGGCGCCGACCGCGTAGAATGCGACGTAACCGAGGTCGAGCAGCCCGGCGAGGCCGACCACCACGTTCAGTCCCCATCCCAACATTACATAGGTCAGCACCAGGATCCCGAGATCGAGGATGTAGCGTTCATTGTAGAAGATCACGGGCACCAGGAAGGTGAAGACCAACAGCACCGGCGCGATCGCGCGCCGTGCGAGCGCAAGGGTGCTTTGCACGCGCGGTGGAACGATCCTGACAGTGTCGACCGGTCCCCACCACTGCCGCAGCAGTTCGACGACGATGCTGCCGCCGAATACGGTCGCGACCATGGCGGCGAGATCGCCGAACCTCGTCCAATAGATCAGTTGTCCCGCTGGTCCCGCCTCGGTGCGGATGCCGATCATCAAGGAAAACAACACCAGCGCTACCAAGGCGCTGATCACCGCTTTCTTGAAGATGAAGGCGACGCCTGCCGCGCGCGATACTTGCGTTGCCTCGAGCGCGGGTGCTGTCACGCCGACGCCCGTCAAACTTTTTCAACTTCGGGTCGGCCCAGCAGGCCGGTCGGAAGGAAGATCAGCACGATAATCAGGATCGAGAACGCCGCGACGTCCTTGTATTCGACCGAGAAATACGCCGACCACAACGTCTCGATCAGCCCAATGGCGAGCCCGCCCAGCATCGCGCCGGGCAACGAACCGATGCCGCCGAGCACGGCCGCGGTGAACGCCTTGATGCCGGCGACAAAGCCCATGAAGAAATCAACAAGGCCGTAATACAAAAGATACATCATGCCGGCGACCGCGGCGAGTGCGGCGCCGATCACGAAGGTCATGGAGATGGTGCGGTCGACATCAACCCCGAGCAATGCGGCCATGGTCTGGTCCTGTTCGCAGGCGCGCATGTCGCGGCCGAGCCGGGTCCGCGCCACCAGCCAGGTGAAGATCGCGAGCAGCACCACGGTTGTGACGACGACGATGATCTGCACGTTGGAGAGCTGCACCACGAAGCCGCCGCTGCCCTCATGCAGCGTGTAGCCGCCGGTGATGATCGGCGGCACCGGCTTGACCCGTGCGCCCTGCGTCACTTGCGAAAAATTGGTCAGCACGAAAGACATGCCGATGGCCGAGAGCATCGGCGCGAGGCGGAACGAGTGCCGCAGCGGCCGGTAGGCGATGCGCTCGACCGTCCAGCCGTACAGCGCGGTGATTGCCATCGAGACCAGAAGCACGATCAGCAGGATTACCGGAACAACGGTGAGGCCGATCGAGACCAGGATCAGAAACGAGATCAGCGCGATGAAGCCGCCGATCATGAAGATGTCGCCATGAGCAAAATTGATCATGCCGACGATGCCATAGACCATGGTGTAGCCGATGGCGATCAGGCCGTAGATCGAGCCGAGCACAATGCCGTTGATCAGTTGCTGGGCGAAATAATCCATATACTGCCGCTATGTGGACGACGCGGCGATGGCCCAGGCAGCCGGAGCGACGCGTCATCTCATTTTTCTAACAGTGGGAACCCGGAGCGGCAACAGCGCAGGATGCGGCTTAACGCGCTTGTACATAGTAGTTTTTTCAGCCCGGTTCCGCCTGCCACAGTCGCGATAAGCCGCCGCCACGCCAAATCCCGGCGGAACCGAAATTGGTTGAACCGGGGCTAGCCCCCAATGGTCGCCCCCGGCGCAAGGCGCGTCTTCGCGCTGGATGACGCGGGGGTCCATCGCTGCTTCGCAGAAGTCTAGCCCGGCCATAACAGTGTATTTTCAGCGGCGAAGGTACGCAGGTCCGGTCGTCCAGCCATTCCGGTCGTCCAGCCATTAAGGTAAACAAAGGGTTTAAATTGCCGGTCCCAGTTTAACCGCGTTAGCTCGCCGCAAAGCCGCCGCTTCGGTTTCGGAGCTGCGGAAAAGCGGGAAGCGACATGTCCACAGACTGGCGGATCAGTTCATTCAATGGCGCGCTGCTGGCCGCGTACTTTATTCCGGCCTGGACCATCGTCGCCTTCAAGATCATGGTTTCGCCGATCCACGGCCTCTATGAGCGGCCGAGTATTTCTGTCGCGCTGTTCATCAGCGACCATCTGCAGCTGGCGGGGATGGCCACCGTCCGCTTCGCATGGCTATTGGCATTGGGCAGGCTCACCGTCGTCGCGTTTTTTGCGATCTTCCTGGTGTTCATCACCCGCGCTTCGATCCGCAGGACCGGAGGCTGCGACGAAGCGCTGGCCATGGCGCTCGGCATCGGCAGCGTGATCAGTTTCGCAAGCATGGTGATGGCATCGCAGGTAGGCGAGACCGCGGCGCTAAGGCTACATGCGACCGAACTGTTGATGCTGCTCGGCACCGCGATCGTGTTGCTGGTCGAGCGTCCCGCCCAGGCCGCTCAGCCGCAGGTCGATCGCAACGCGGTTGTCGGCGATCTATCGTTTCAGCAATCCCAACTCCCCTACAATCGCTGACGCCTCCTTGACGGCGTGGTTGGCCGCAGGCACGCCGCAATAGATCGCCTGCTGCAGCAGAATCTCCTTGATGTCCTCAGGTGTGAAGCCGCCTTCCGTCAGTGCCGCGCGCACGTGAAGGCGGAATTCATCCCATTGGCCGAGCGCGACCATGGTGCCGATCACAAGCACGCGCCGGGTACGCTGGTCGAAATGCGGCCGGGTCCAGATCTCGCCCCACGCATGGCGGGTGATCAGGTCGATGAACTCGGCGTTGAATGAATTCCTGTTGGCGATCGATTTATCGACCCAGGCATCGCCGAGCACCTTGCGGCGCTGGGCCATGCCGTCGTCTCTGCGTTTTTGATCGTCCATTGAACTCTCTCCTTGAAGCGACGAAGCAATCCAGCTTTCTTTGCGACACTGGATTGCTTCGCGGAGTTTATCATCGGGCGGCGCTTCGCGCCGACCCGTTGGCTCGCAATGACGGTTGGCGTCTAGCGCTGCGTCAGGAAGCCGATCACGGCTTCGCTGAAGGCGTGCGGCTGTTCGACATTGGAAATATGCGCGGCGTCGAGAATCGTCAGGCTCGCGCCGGGAATCTGGCTGCGGATGAACTCGCCGGCCGCGATCGGCGTCGCGATGTCGTGGCGCCCGGCGATCACCAGCGTCGGGCTTTTGATTTTCGGCAAGAGGTCGCGCTGATCGAGCGTGCTCAGCGCCTCGCAGCAGGCGAGATAGCCCTGCACGGGTGAAGCTGTCAGCATCGCCTTCATGTTCGCAGCGATCTGCGGCTCGCGTTCGCGGAAGTCCGCCGTCAGCCAGCCCGCGATGACGGTGTCGGCCACCGACGCGATGCCGCCCTCTTTCACCGCCTTGATCCGATTGAGCCAATTGGTCGGATCGGGATAGTAGCAGCTGGTATTCGAGAGAATGATCTTGCCGAATCGCTCTGGTGCGTTGGCGCCGAGCCACTGTCCGACCATGCCGCCCATCGATAGCCCGCACCAGTGCACCTTCTCGATGTTGAGATCGTCGAGGATCGCCAGCACGTCGCGGCCGAAGCGCTCCATCGAATAGGGGCCGGGCGGCACGCTGGATTTGCCATGACCGCGCCGGTCGTAGCGGATCACGCGAAACAGCTGCGTGAGCGCCTTCATCTGCGGTTCCCACATCTGCAAGCTGCAGCCCAGCGAATTCGACAGCATCAGGGTCGGCCCGCCGTCGCGGCCTTCGACGGATACGTTGAGCAGGCAACCGTCGGCATCGATCATCGGCATGGGCTCTAAACCTCCGCTTTATTTGTTGTCGAGCGAAGCGAGCAGCCGATCGATCAGGGTCTGCGAGGCGCCCTGATAGGCCATCGGTTCGAACAGTTTTGTCAGTCTGGCTGCGTCAAGATGGGCGGCGACCTTTGGATCCTTCGTCAGCACATCGCGCAGATGTGTTTTCTCCGTGATGGCCTGTTTGCTTGCAGCCTCCAGCAGATGATGCGCCTCGCTCTTGCCGATCTTTTCGGCCAGCGCCATCATCACCGCTTCGGCCATGATCAACCCGTGGGTAGCGTCGAGATTGACGCGCATGCGCGCAGCATCGACTTCCAGCCCTTCGGCAATGTCGACAATGGCCGCGAGTGCGCCTGACGTGACGAGCTGCAGCGTCGGCAATGTCGGCCATTCCGCGTGCCATGGTCCGGCGCTGCGCTCGTGATCCTGCACCTGGGCAGCAAAAATCGTCGCAGCCAGGCCCGGCGCCATGGTCGCTGCGGCAAGCGCGGTTGCCGCGGCGACGGGATTGCGCTTGTGCGGCATGGTCGACGAACCGCCGCGGCCTTCGCCCGAGGGTTCGAATGCCTCGGCGACGTCGGTCTGCATCATCAGTTGTATGTCGCGGGCGATCTTGCCGCAGGTTCCGGCAAGAATCGCAAACACCGAGGCAGCCTCGGCGATACGGTCGCGATGAGTATGCCACGGCGCATCCGGCAGCGGCAGCCTGAGCTCTTGCGCGAGCCGCTCCGCGACCAGCAGTCCCTTGTCGCCCAGCGCCGCGAGCGTCCCCGCGGCGCCGCCGAACTGCAGCGCCAGCCCCTCGCTGCGCAATCGTCTTAACCGCGTGCGGGAGCGATGCAATGCGGCGGCATATTCCGCGAGCTTCAGCCCGAACGGCATCGGCAGTGCATGCTGTAGCCATGTGCGGGCGACGACAGCAGTATCGCGATGCTGCCGCGCCAGCCTGGCAAAGCCTATGATGGCGCGATCGAGATCCGCGAGCAGCGCATCGATGGCGGCGCGCAAGCTCAGCATGGTGGCGGTATCGATCACGTCCTGGCTGGTGGCGCCCCAATGCACATAGCGCGCGGCATCAGCGTCGGCCGTGGCGACGTCAGCGGTGAGCGCCTTGACGAGGGGTATAGCGAGGTTGCCGGAGCGTGTCGCAGCTTCAGCCAGCGCCGTGAGATCGAACGAAGAGGCCTTGCAGGCTTTTTCAATCGGGCTCACCGCGCCTGCGGGGATCACGCCGGTCGCCGCCTGCGCGCGCGCGAGCGCTGCTTCAAAATCAAGCATGTGCTGGAGGCATGCCACATCGTCGCAGACGACGCGCATGGCGGCACTCGACAGCATGGGAGCGAGCAGGGGCGAGAGAGACGTGCTCATGATGCGGCCGACCTAACCATCCCCGCCGGCCTCTGCCAATCCCCGAAGCTTTCACGGAAGCTTGTTGCGCTGCGAATATACATCGCTCATTCTCGCGCGCATTCCGCAAAAGTGGGCACCGGTTTTGCGATAAGAATACGCGCACCCTAGAACGAGCATTTTCTTTCTGCAAACCGGTTTCCACTTCCCGGAAAATGCTCCCTGTGCCCTTCCTTTTCGGTCGGGCGTGCTTTACTTGGGGGCAACAGGCGAAGCGATCCGGAGGCACCCCATGGCCATGACGATGAATGGTGAAGTCCAGCTTGCGGCGCCGCGCGAGGCCGTGTGGACCAAATTGAACGATCCGGAAGTGCTCAAGGCCTGCATCCCCGGCTGCGAGGAATTGGAGAAAACCGACGAGAACAGCTTCCGTGCGGTCGCCAAGATGAAGGTCGGGCCGGTGTCGGCCCGCTTCAAAGGCCGGGTCACGCTGAGCGATCTCGATCCGCCGAACGGCTACAAGATCTCGGGCGAAGGCGAGGGCGGTGTTGCCGGCTTCGCCAAGGGCGGCGCGACGGTGGCGCTGGCCGAAAAGGACGGCGGCACTTTGCTGAGCTACGACGTCGAGGCGCAGATCGGCGGCAAGCTCGCCCAGCTCGGTCAGCGGTTGATCAACGGTTCGGCCAAGAAGCTGGCCGATGAGTTTTTCGCAAATTTCGCCAAGGCGGTGCAAAGCTAATTCTTGTCGGATCCTGCTAAGTCATATCAAGCTATGCCCCAGGCGAGGTTGCTCATTGCCGGGATGGCCCATATTATGGCTTTGGAATGATTTTAATGACTCTGCGGCTGTGCAACGCAGCGGTGCAGACGAAGAGAGTGCTGAATGGCCAAGATTTCCCTGATCGTGAACGGCAATCCCGTCAATGCCAATGTCGACTCCCGCACATTATTGGTGCAGTTTCTGCGCGAAAATCTGCGGCTGACCGGCACCCATGTCGGCTGCGACACCTCGCAATGCGGTGCCTGCGTCGTGCATCTCGACGGCAAGGCGGTCAAGTCCTGTACCACGCTTGCGGTCATGGCTGACGGGCACGAGGTCAAGACCATCGAGGGCCTCGCCCCCGACGGCGCGCCGCTGCATCCGATGCAGGAGGCGTTCCGCGAGCATCACGGCCTGCAATGCGGTTTCTGCACGCCCGGCATGATCATGGCAGCGGTCGATATCGTCCACCGCAAGGGCCATGATCTCAGCGACCACACCATCCGCGAAGAGCTCGAAGGCAATCTCTGCCGCTGCACCGGCTATCAGAACATCGTTCAATCGATCGCGGCCGGCGCCAAGGCGATGGCGAACTCCGATCTCGCGTAACTGATGTCAGCGCACGGCGGTTAGGAATACCTCATGTACGAATTCAAATATCATCGTCCGGCGACCGTGCGGCAGGCCGCCAATCTCTTGGTCAAGAATGAAGACGCCAAGGTGATCGCCGGCGGCCATACCTTGCTGCCTGTGATGAAGCAGCGGCTCGCCAGTCCGCCGCATCTGGTCGATCTGTCCCACATCGAGGGGCTCGATTCTATCGAGATGAAGGGCCGTTCGCTGGTGATCGGCGCCACCGCAAAGCATGCCGATGTCGCGGCTTCGGCCATCGTCGGCGAGGCGATCCCGGCGCTCGCCGAACTCGCGGGCATGATCGGCGATCCCGCGGTGCGCCACAAGGGCACCATCGGCGGCTCGCTCGCCAACAACGATCCTACCGCCGATTATCCCGCGGCGGTTCTTGCGCTCGGCGCGACCATCGTCACCAACAAGCGCCGCCTGAAACCCGAAGAATTTTTCCAGGGGCTGTTCACGACCGCGCTCGAGAGCGACGAGATCATCACCAAGGTGATGTTCCCGGTGCCGAAGAAGGCGGCTTACGTCAAATTCCGCAATCAGGCCTCGCGCTACGCGCTGGTCGGCGTGTTCGTGGCCAAGCGTCCGTCGGATGTGCGTGTCGCCGTCACCGGCGCCGGCTCCGAAGGTGTGTTCCGCGTCACCGCGTTCGAAGAGGCCTTGAAGAAGCGCTTCTCGCACAAGGTGCTCGACGGGCTGACGGTGCCGGCGGAAGGGTTGAACAGCGATCTGCATGGCAGCGCCGAATATCGCGCGCATCTGATCGCGGTGCTGGCGCAGCGCGCCGCCGAAGCCGCGAACGCCAAAGCGTGACATTGCGAATTCCTGCGGCATCAAGGCTGGCTTTCCCATGATTGCATCGGCGTCGCCTTCTTCCGTCGATGCGATGCTCGAACTCCTGACCTCGCGCGGCTATCTCGCGGAGCGCTCGCTGGCGACGGTGACCTATCTGTCGCTGCGGATGGGGCGGCCGCTGTTTCTCGAAGGCGAGGCCGGCGTCGGCAAGACCGAGATAGCCAAGGTGCTGTCGGCTGCGCTGGGACGAAAACTCATTCGGCTGCAGTGCTACGAAGGCCTCGACGTCGCCTCCGCGGTCTATGAGTGGAATAGTGCGGCGCAGATGATCGCGATCCGGCTTGCGGAAGCCGCCGGCGACACCGATCGCGATCAGTTATCATCCGATATTTTCGCCGAGCGCTACCTGATCAAGCGGCCGTTGCTGCAGGCGCTGGAGCCGGACGTGGCCGGCGCGCCGGTTCTCTTGATCGACGAGCTCGACCGCGCCGACGAGGCGTTCGAAGCCTTTCTTCTGGAAATTCTCAGTGATTTCCAGGTGACGATACCCGAACTCGGCACCGTGAAAGCACCGCAGCCGCCGATCGTCATCATCACCTCGAACCGCACCCGTGAAATTCACGACGCGCTGAAGCGCCGCTGTCTATATCACTGGGTTGATTATCCCTCGGCCGAGCGGGAGCTCGCGATCGTCAAATCGCGCGTACCCGGTATCTCCGCAAAACTGTCGCAGCAGGTTGTCGATTTCGTGCAGGCGCTTCGCGAGCAGGATTTTTACAAGTCGCCAGGCGTTGCCGAGACCATCGACTGGGCCACGGCGCTGACCGAACTCGACGCCCGCTCGCTGACGCCGCAGGTGGTGGGCGATACACTCGGCGCGTTATTGAAGTACCAGGACGACATCGCGCGGATGCAGGGCGAGGCGCTGCAGAAGGTTTTGAAAGAGGCGACGAACGAGAAGAATTAGTTGTCGTCATTCCGGGGCGACGCGTTAGCGTCGAACCCGGAATCTCGAGATTCCGGTCTGGTCCCTCGAACCATCCCGGAATGACGAAGGTAGAGTTGTCCGATGGCCATTGATCACCTCGCTCCTCCAACCGGCCTGATCGCCGACAATGTCATCGGCTTTGCCCGCGCGCTGCGCGCTGCCGGGATTCCGGTCGGGCCGGGGGCTGTCATCGATGCGCTACAGGCGCTGCGCCTGATCGAGATCGGCAGCCGCGCCGACGTGTTCACGACGCTGGAAGCCATCTTCGTCAAGCGTCATGAGCATGCGCTGATTTTCGCGCAAGCCTTCGACCTGTTCTTCCGCGCCGCCGAGGACTGGAAGCACATGCTGGATTCGGTGCCGCTGCCGGATCACGCCAAAAAGAAACCACCACCGGCCTCGCGCCGCGTGCAGGAGGCGCTGTCGCAACCGCACATGAGCGAAACGCCGCAGGCCCAGGAGCAGGAACTCAGGCTGTCGGTGTCCGACAGGGAAGTGCTGCAGAAGAAGGATTTCGCGCAGATGAGCGCGGCCGAAATCGCGCAAGTCACGCGCGCCATTGCGAACATGAAATTGCCGCAGGCCGAATTGCGCACCCGCCGCTATCAGCCTGACGCGCGGGGCTTGCGGCTGGATATGCGCCGCACCCTGCGCGGCTCCTTGCGCACCGGCGGCGACATCATCGATATCCATCGCCTCGGGCGGATCGACAAGCCGGCGCCGATCGTGGCTTTGCTCGATATATCCGGTTCGATGAGCGAATATACCCGGCTGTTCCTGCATTTCTTGCATGCCATCACCGACGCGCGCAAGCGTGTGTCGGTGTTTCTGTTCGGCACCCGGCTGACCAATGTGACGCGGGCGCTGCGCGCGCGCGATCCCGACGAGGCGCTGGCAAGCTGTTCGTCGGCGGTGGAGGACTGGGCCGGCGGCACCCGCATCGGTACCTCGCTGCACACCTTCAACAAATTGTGGGGCCGGCGGGTGCTCGGGCAGGGCGCGATCGTGCTTCTGATTTCGGACGGCCTGGAGCGCGAGGCGGACGCAAAACTGGCGTTCGAAATGGACCGGCTGCACAGATCCTGCCGCCGCCTGATCTGGCTCAATCCGCTGTTGCGCTATGGCGGCTTCGAGGCCAAGGCGCAGGGCATCAAAATGATGCTGCCGCACGTTGACGAATTCCGCCCGGTACATAATTTGAGTTCAATCGAGGGGCTGATCGCAGCACTTTCCTCCGTGCCGCCGCCGCATCACCGCAGCCTGATCCGCTCCGCAGCTTGAAAGAGGCTCCCATGCTCAATCGCGACGAAGACATTCTCAAAGCGGCTGAGGACTGGCAGAAGGCCGGCCACGGCGTGGCGCTGGCGACCGTGGTGGAAACCTGGGGCTCGGCGCCGCGGCCCGCCGGCTCGAGCCTCGTGATCAACGATGACGGCACGTTTCTGGGTTCGGTTTCCGGCGGCTGCGTCGAGGGCGCGGTCGTCACCGAAGCGCTCGATGTGATCGCGAGCGGCAAGCCGAGGATGCTGGAATTCGGCGTCGCCGACGAGACCGCGTGGAATGTCGGCTTGTCGTGCGGCGGCACCATCCGCGTGTTTGTCGAGAAGGTCGGGTAATCGTGAAGCTTGAGACGCTTGCGCAAGTTAATGTCGAGCGCGCCGCGCGGCGGCCGGTGATTGTGGTCACCGATACCGCCAATGGCGAGCAGCGGCTGGTCAAGGCCGCCGACATCGCAACTGATCCGCTCCGCTCCGATCTCGCAAAGCAATTGCGGATGGGCAAGAGCGGCATGATCGAGGCCGCCGGCAAGAAATTGTTTCTCAACGTCTACGCGCCGACCGCCAAGCTCGTCATCGTCGGCGCCGTTCATATCAGCCAGGCCTTGGCACCGCTGGCACGCTCGCTGGACTATGACGTGACGGTAGTGGATCCGCGCACCGCCTTTGCCAGCCCCGAACGATTTCCGGATGTGCCGCTGATTGCGGAATGGCCTGACGTGGCGCTGCCGCCGCTCAACATCGATCACTACACGGCGTTCGTGGCGCTGACGCACGATCCCAAGATCGACGATCCGGCGCTGCTGCACGCCTTCGAGCGCGACTGCTTCTATATCGGCGCGCTGGGCTCGCGAAAGACCCACGCCAAGCGCGGCGAACGCCTCACGGCGCAGGGCGCAAAGGATAGCGATATCGCCCGCATTCACGCGCCGATTGGCCTGCCGATCGGCGCAGTCTCGCCGTCCGAGATCGCGGTGGCGATCATGGCCGAGATCACCGCGCAGCTGCGGCTGCCGAAAGAAGCCGCGGCATGAAGTTCGGTCCCGCCAGTCCGGCTGACGCGATCGGTGGCGTCACCGTTCATACGCTGCGGCAGGGTTCGCTGGTGCTCAAGAAAGGTACCACGATCGGCCCCGCCGAAGTGGAGACACTGACCCGCGCCGGCGTCAAGGAAATCGTCGTGGTGCGGCTTGAAGAAGGCGACGTTTCCGAAGATGTTGCGGCAGCCAGCATCGCCCGGGCCGTCGCCGGCGATGGCATCCATGTCGAACGCGCCTTTACCGGCCGCGCCAATTTGTTCGCGACCAAGGCCGGCGTGCTGGTGGTCGACCGCGCGAAAGTCGATCGCATCAACGGCGTCGATGAAGCCATCACCTTCGCAACGCTCGCCGCCTTCAAGCCGGTGGTCGAAGGCGAGATGGTTGCAACCGTCAAGCTCATTCCGTTCGGAGTCGAGGCGAAGCTGCGCGATGCCGCGGTGGCGGCGGCAGCCGGCGGCGGTGCGTTGCGGATCGCGCCCTACGTCATCAAGCGCGTCGGCATCGTCTCGACATTGCTGCCGGGTCTGGCGTCGAAGGTGGTGGAGAAGACCTTGCGGGTGACGGTGGAGCGGCTGGCGCCTGCGGGCGCCACGATCATGGCCGAGCGCCGCGTCCCTCATGATGAGGGCGCGCTGGCGGCCGCGATCAAGGAATTGCTCGGTCTCGGCGCGGAACTGGTGATCGTATTCGGCGCCTCGGCGATTGCCGACCGGCGCGACGTGATTCCGGCGGCCATCGCAGGCATCGGCGGCGCCATCGAGCATTTCGGCATGCCGGTCGATCCCGGAAACCTGCTTCTGATCGGCAATGCCGGCGGCGTGCCGGTGCTGGGCGCGCCGGGATGCGCCCGCTCGCCGGTCGAGAACGGTTTTGATTGGGTGCTGATGCGTTTGCTCGCAGGCCTCAAGGTCACCCGCGCCGAACTCACCGGCATGGGTGTTGGCGGGCTGTTGATGGAAATCGTCACGCGGCCGCAGCCGCGCGAGAGTCTTGCCACCGACAGCAACCGCAATATCGCCGCGGTCATTCTCGCAGCCGGGCGCTCCACCCGGATGGGCGGTCCCAACAAGCTGTTGGCCGAACTCGGCGGCATGCCGCTGGTCCGAATCGTGACCGAGCAGGTGCTGGCGTCGCAGGCGTCGGATGTGATTGTCGTGACCGGTCACCAGGCCGAGCAGGTCGAGAAAGCCCTGCTGGGCCTTAAAGTGAAATTCGTGCGCAACCCCGATTTCGCGGAAGGGCTGGCCAGCTCCGTGAAGGCCGGCATCGCCGCGGTGCCGGCCAACGCCGATGGTGCGGTGATCTGTCTCGGCGATATGCCGCTGATCTCTGCGCATCTGATCGACCGGTTGATCGAAGCCTTTGCGCCGGATCGCGGCAATCTGATCGCGGTGCCCGTCAGCGATGGTAGGCGCGGTAATCCGGTGCTGTGGTCGCGGCGGTTCTTTAGCGAATTGATGACGCTCGACGGCGACATCGGTGCCCGGCATCTGATCGAGAAGCACAGTGAGGCGGTGGCCGAGGTGCCGGTCGAAGGCCACGGCGCCTTTCTCGATATCGACACGCCGCAGGCGCTCGAGGCCGCGCGGCGGTCCTAGAGCATAATCCGGAAAAGTGGGAACCGGTTTTCCCCCGCGACAAACGCCCAGGCGTTTGCGAGGAGATCATGCTCAAACAAAGAGATGAGATCATGATCCGATTCAATCTGATCGGATCATGATCAAATTCCGCAGCGCGGCGAAATGACGCGATGTTCCATCAGGGGAAAACTTTTTCCCCGAAGGGGGTCGAGCCTCATGCCTTGCGTAGTGAGGGGAGGCGGTGTCGCGCATGACGGGATATCCGCCGGCGCGCGGTAGAAGCGGCATTCCAACACCGCATCAAGATCAGTTCTCAGCAAAGGACGCTACGCAATTGGCCTTCGAGCAACGAACAGGAGCCTTGGCGCCTCATCTGCCACGGGCGTCGGTGGACAAAAGCGACGTCTTTTGATAAATAACTCCATGTTGAACGGCAGAGATCGCACGGTCTAACGAACATTGCCGCGGACCGAACCTGATCCCATTCGCGGATGGCCGGCACGCATTGTGTCTCTCCACAACATTGGCGGCAAATCCGGCAACAGTCCCAAGCTGAAAATTGGGGATGACCGCGATGGCACCCGAGACGCGCAAAACCGGAATCGACATCGTTGGCGACATGCCCTGGGGCACCCACTTTTGTCTCTTCTACGAGACAAAAGAGGATCTCCTCGGCACGTTGATCTCATACTGCAAGACTGGATTGGAGAGCGGGGAGTTCTGCCTGTGGGTTGTTGCCGAGCCCTTGACGATCGAAGAAGCCATAGATGCGCTGAAAGACGCGGTGCCTGACCTTGATCGATACCTCGCGGATCCCAGTATAGAAATTGTCTCAGCCCGCGACTGGTATCTGCAGGGTGGCACGTTTGATCTCAAGAGAGTAACAGGCCGTTGGCATGAGAAACTCGCTCGCGCATCGGCCAGAGGTTACGCCGGCGTGAGAGTGACCGGGGATACGGCCTGGTTGGAAAAGAAGGACTGGAAAGACTTCTGCGAATACGAAGAGGGTCTCAACGAAGCTGTCGCCAATCAGCGCTTGGCCGTGCTGTGCACGTACCCACTTGCGGCCTGCGGAGCTGTCGAAATCCTGGATGTGGTGCGTACACACCAGTTTGCCCTGGCAAAGCGACATGGGAGTTGGGACGTCATCGAGACCGCCGGGCACAAGCAAGCCAAGGCCGAAATCAAGCGGCTCAATGAGGAACTCGAACAACGTGTCGTGGAACGGACCAGCCAACTGATGATGGCCTCGGAAGCGTTGCGCGAGGCGCAGACAGAGCTCGCGCACGTCAATCGCGTCACGACGATGGGGCAGCTTGCGGCCTCGATTGCGCATGAAGTCAACCAGCCGATCGCCGGAGTGGTCACCAACGCCGAAGCGGCTTTGCGCTGGCTTGGCGGCCAACCTCCTGATCTGGAGGAAATTCGGCACTCCCTCGATGAGATTATCAAGGACGGCAATCGAGCCGGCGACGTTATCGGCCGGATACGCGCCCTCATCAAGAAGGTGCCGCCGCGGAAGGATGGCTTGGAGATCAACGAAGCGATCCTTGAGGTCATTGCCCTGACCCATGGCGAAGTGGTCAAGAACAGCGTCTCGTTGCAGACGCAACTCGCGGCCGGCTTGCCGCCCATTCAAGGAGATCGAGTCCAACTGCAGCAAGTGATCCTTAACTTGATCATCAACGCTGTCGAAGCGATGAGCGGCATCAGCGAGGGGTCGCGAGAGTTGCTGATCGGCAGCGGGAAAGATGGATCGAGCGGGGTGCTCGTCGCCGTGCAGGATTCCGGCCCGGGACTGAACCCGGAGAGTTTTGACCACCTGTTCGACGCATTTTACACGACCAAGCCCGGCGGCATGGGCATGGGACTATCGATCTGCCGTTCGATCGTCGAAGCTCACGGGGGACGGATATGGGTCTCTCGCACTGCCGGCCCCGGCGCGACCGTTCAGTTCACCCTGCCTGTGGGTGAGAGTGTGCAACGTGAAGCTACGCTCGTCGTCGCCTCCCCAGCATGTGAACGGTAATCTGTCGTTCCAGAGGAACTCTCGGGCCTCAAGTCCGGCATGGGTCTCGTGTCACGAGTACTGCCGGTCCACACCCGCGGTGCGCAACGAAGCGGTCGAAAGCGGGCGGCGTCCGGACGCAGCGAACGCTGCGACAAGGGTGCATGGGTGAGACCGCCCCTTGTCCGGGCGCGGAGCAAACCTCCGGGCCCGGACAGGATCAGTTAGCGGTTTTACCGCCGTCGACATTGAGGACGTGGCCGGTGATGTATGAAGCTTCGTCCGACGCGATGAAGACGATCGCGTTGGCAAGCTCCTCGGAGAGCCCGAGGCGACCCATCGGAACACTCGTCACCAGAGCCGCCTTGTTCTCCGGCGTGCCCGTAAAACGGGTCAACATGCCGGTGTCCGTAGGACCGGGCGCCACGCCGTTCACACGAATTCCCGACTTGGCGATCTCGAGCGCCACCGACTTGGTGATGCCTTCGACGGCATGCTTGCTGCCGACGTAGACAGAGGCCCCCGCTCCACCCTCGTGCCCGTAGGTCGAGGAGATGTTGATAATGCTACCGCTGCCCTGTCCTTGCATGACGCGCACTTCGTGCTTCATGCTCAGGATCACGCCTAGAACATTCGTGTCGAACGTCGCGGCATAGCTTTCCGCGGTCTGGTTCGTGATCGGGCCAACCTGGCCTTCGGTGCCGGCATTGTTCACCGCGACATCGAGACGGCCAAACCGTGCGACGGTCTGGTCGACCAGAGCGCGGACGTCATCCTCCTTGCGGACGTCGGCGTTGATGAACTCGGCCTCCGAACCGAAAGAGCGCAGCTCCTTAACGAGCGCCTTGCCGGCCTCATCACGCCGACCGGCAACGACCAAGTTCGCGCCCTTCTTGGCGAAGGCGACGGCGGCGGCGCGACCGATGCCGGTCAAGGCGCCAGTGATCAACACTACTGGGTTGCTCATTTGTAAATCCTCGCAATTTGCTGCCCTACCGGCAGAGTATGGAACTGGACCCTCTCGCCTTGGTTTAGAGACCGAGAGCAGTCGCAGGTGCTTTCGTGAAAGCCATGTAGGCTTCACTGGCGCCCATGAAAAAGACTTTGTAAGCTGGGGGGCATGCCTTGCAGATATGGAAAGCGTTATGGAGCTACGGCACCTTCGCTATTTCATCGCGGTCGCCGAGGAGGGCAGCCTGACGCTCGCGGCCGAGAAAAGGCTGCATACGGCGCAGCCTTCTCTCAGCCGCCAAATCCGCGATCTCGAGTACGAAGTTGGCGTCCAGTTGATGAACCGCAGCGTGCACGGCATCGAATTGACCGCCGCAGGCCAGGCCTTTCTCGACCATGCCCGGCTGGCGCTGGCGCAGGTCGATGCCGCGCTGGAAACGGCGCGCAGGACCGCACAGCCCGCAAGAAAGACGTTCGCCATCGGCTTCCAAACCGGTCACGAGATGAACTGGCTGCCGCGGGCAATGCATGTGCTGCGCGACGAGTTGAAGAACATCCAGGTCACGATCTCGAGCGACTATTCGCCGGACCTCGCCGAGGCGCTCGTCCGCGGCCGGCTCGACGTGGCCTTCATGCGCGCCGAGCCAACCTTCGACCTGTGCTACGAGGTGGTAGACCACGAGCCGCTGATCGTCCTGATGCCGAGCGACCATCGCCTCACCAGCCGCGAAGCGATTCACCCGCGGGAATTCGTGGGCGAGATCTTCATCGGCGGTTCGAACAAAGCCACAGTGCTGCGCGCCGTAACCGAGGACTATCTGCGCCGCTGCGGGCTCGACATCAAACTGGATCACGGTGTGGACAATTTAGCGATGGCCATGTCCTTGGTTGCGTCCACCCGCGGGTTGGCGCTTATGCCCGCCTATGCGCAAAATCTGCTGCCGTGGTCCGTGGTTAGCCGTCCGCTGGAGGGTGAAGCGCCAACGATCGATCTGGCTGTGGGTTACAGCAAGGCAAATACCTCGCCGATCCTCAAGCTGTTCCTCTCCAGAATTGATGACTTGGGAGCGCTTTCGTTGCCGCGGTATTGAAGCTACGCCTCGATCCGCGAGGTGGTGAGGGCGATGATTCGCGCCGAACTCAATCTGGTTGGCCTTGCGATGCGCGCCGAGCGCAAGGTGATCGACAAGATCGTGGACGGGCTGAAGTTTCACAGCTAGCGCGTGGACCGATAAATTCAGGGCGGTCGGCGGACGTCCGCTATGAGTCTGCACCGTCCCGCCAGCGGCTGCTCTGGCGATCTTGCGGCAAGGCCGCAAAACGCTAATACTCACGCGAGTCGGGGAAGTCCGGCCAAAAGCAGGATCGGGCAATAAAGGGGGAGGAATACCATGGCGCGGGGACCCGGGCGAAATCCGCCGAACGGCAAGAGCTTCGATGGCAGCCGCCGCCGATTTCTGGGCAGCGCGAGCTTGGCTGCGACAGGGGCCATCATCGGCGGCGCGCTACCGCTCGCTGGAAACGGCGGCGGCATTCCTCAAGCCCACGCGCAGGCTGCTCCGGCCGCCGCGCCCGCCGCGTCCAAGGGACCGCAACATCTGAAATTTCCCGGCAAGAACGAGGGGCTCGTCGTGCTCGGCGAGCGGCCGCTGGTCGCCGAGACGCCTGAAAGCCTGCTCGATGACGAGACCACGCCGATCGATAAATTCTACATTCGCAACAACGGGCAGATACCCGAGGAGACGAAAAATCCCGAAGCCTGGAAAATCACCATCGACGGTGAAGTCAACAACAAGATCGAGATCACGCTCGGCGAGCTGAAATCGAAATACAAGGCCGTGACGCGGCGCATGGTGCTGGAGTGCGGCGGCAACGGCCGCGCGGCGTTCTCGCCGCCGGCGCGCGGCAACCAATGGACCAATGGCGGCGCGGGATGCGCCGAATGGACCGGCGTACCGCTCGCCGATTTGCTGAAGGCGGCGGGCCTGAAGCCGAGCGCGAAATACACGGCGCATTATGCGGCCGATCTGCATCTGTCGGGCGATGCCGGCAAGCCGACCATTTCGCGCGGCGTGCGCATCGAAAAGGCGATGGACCCCAACACGATGATCGTGTGGGGCATGAACGGCCAGCCGTTGCCGAACATCCACGGCGGGCCGGTGCGCCTGGTCGTGCCGGGCTGGGCAGGCTCGGCGTCGCAGAAATGGCTGACGCGCATCACCATCCGCGACCGGGAGCACGACGGCCCCGGCATGACGGAATTTTCCTATCGCCTCGCCATCAAGCCCATGGTGCCCGGCGACAAGGCCGACCCGGCGAATTTCCGCATCCTGGAATCGATGCCGGTGCGCTCGATCATCACCAATCCCGCGAACGGCGCGAAGTTCGCGGCCGGCATCAAGGAGCTGAAACTGCGCGGCGCATCCTGGGCCGGCGATCTCATGGTCAGGCAGATGGATGTCTCGACCGATTTCGGCGCGACCTGGCAGCAGGCCAGGCTGGAAAAGCCGAAAAACAAATATGACTGGCAGCGCTGGACCGCGACCGTGAAGCTGCCGAGCGACGGCTATTTCGAAATCTGGGCGCGCGCGACCGATTCAAAGGGAGCGATGCAGCCGCATCTGGCCGGCTTCTGGAATCCGCAAGGCTATGGCGGCAACGCCATGCACCGCATCGCCGTGCTGGTCGGGTGATGTTGCGCTTCGCGTGGCGCGCATTGGCCGGACTGCTTTGGATAGCGCCGGCCATCGCCCAAACAACCTTCACGCCGCGCGACGAAAGTCCGGAGGATTTTGCTGCAGGTACAGGCCGCGATGAAACCTTCTACGCCTGCACCGCCTGCCATGGGTTCAAGCTGGTGGCGCAGCAAGGCATGACGCGCGCGCAGTGGGAGGATTCGATCAAACTGATGATCCGCCGCCACAACATGCCGCCGCTCGATGACAAGGACCGCGAAACGGTGCTGAACTATCTCGAGGGCGCCTATCCCCCGCGCGCGCCAACGGGTCGCGGAGGCTGGCAGAACCCGTTTGCCAAGTAGCCATCTTTAGAAGTCGTCGGAGCGCCAGCTCAAAGACCGCGACTGTGTGCCAGAAGCGGCCGTTCTTAGATCGATCGTGATGACCATGCCGCCTATCTCGTGTGCGCGGCGGTGCGAATTTGTTGAACCGGATCAATCTGATTTGGGTAGTCCAGTCCTGTTCGCAAAAATATTCCGCTTCCCGTTTGACCCAAATCAGACTTACAACTCCCGCCGTCCCGGCCCTCAGAGCAACTGTGCTGAAGGTAGACCGGTGAATCGGCCGGGCTCAAGGCTGGCGCTGGGCGCCACCGCCTTCGGCGGCTGACGGCCTTGACCCCGCCCGCTCACCGGTCTGTTGGCTTTACATCGCGCTCGGTCGAGGATCGAGCGCGATGTAGACGCGCTCATTAGGCGACGGCGTAGCGGCTGGGATCCCATTTCTGTCGACGTGCGATCAGGATATTGAGGATGACGATCAACTTGCGCATGCAAGCGACGAGCGCAACCTTCGGCTCCTTTCCTTTGGCAATCAGGCGGTTGTAAAAGGCCTTGAGCACCGGGTTGTTCTGCGTGGCTGCGCCGAGACAGGG